>NZ_JAFB01000026.1 GCF_000519205.1 Amycolatopsis taiwanensis DSM 45107
TAGTGCCGCGTCACGCAACGTTGGGTAGGTAATCTGGGCGGCGGATCTTCGAGCCGACTGCGAAGTGACGTTTCGGGTGGCAATGCCGGTTGCGCCACCGGAGATAGCCGGCGATGGCGGCTTCCTGGGCGGCATGGGAGGGGTAGTCGCTGCCATCGAGGGCGAAGTAGCGCAGCGCGGTGAATTCGCACTCGACCCAGTTCAGCCAGGACGCGTTGCTCGGTGTGTAGACCAGCTCGATCCCGTGGTCGGTGCACCAGGCGGTGACCTCGGCTTTGCCGTGGGGTTTGTAGTTGTCGCAGATCAGATAGAGCTTCCCGGTGGGGAAGCGGCGGCGGAGTTGTTTGCAGAAGTCGAGGAACTGCGGCCAGCGTTTGCGGTCACGGAATCGGTAGAACACCTGACCCGAGGTGAGATCGAGCGCGGCGAACATCTGCCGGATACCGGCGTGACGGTTGTATGTGGCGCGCAGGCGTGCCGGCTGGCCGCGGCGGAACCAGCCGTGGCCAGGGCGGGGTTGCAGGTTCAACGGCCCGAACTCGTCGACACAGATCACCCGCCCGTCGACGGGTGGATGGTCATACAGGTTCAGGATGCGAGCCATCTTGGCGGCGAAGTCCGGGTCGCGGCTGGCCTTCCACGTTTTCGTGCGCTGCCAACTGATGCCGGCCTTGTTCAGGATGCGTCGCGCGGTCTCGGCGGAGACGGCCAGCCGGTGGTGTTCGCGCAGGTAAGCGACGAGTTTGGTGAGGCTCCAGGTGGTGAACGGTTGCCCGAGTTCGCAGGGAGCGCTGCGGGCGATGCGGCAGAGGAGTTCGCGGGCGGCCGGACCGAATTTAGCTGGTCGACCGCCGCTCCATTTTGGGTCCAATGCCGCGAACCCCTGCTGGTTGAACGCGTGGATCACCTCCCGCACGTAGTTCTCGGTCGCGGCGAACATGACTGCGATCTCACCGGCGGACCGGCCCTGCACCGACGCGAGCACGATCCCGGCTCGACGCAACCGAACCCGGTCCCGTGTCGACCTGGTGATCTTCACCAAGCGCTGTGCTTGTTCGGGCTCCAACTCGTGCACAAACACCTCGGGCTGACGAGCCACAGGCACCACCTCCCCCGAGCAGCCTGCCAGGCCCGATCAGCGCGTCGAACTATGGGCCATTACCTCGCCAACCTTCTGAGGCGCGGCACTAGGGTCTCCCAGACCCCTGTGTTCCCGTTCCAGGAAGCTGAGTTCCCGTTCCAGGAAGCTGAGTTCCCGTTCCAGGAGGCTGAGTTCCTAGCTCAGGAGCCCGTGTCCCCGATCCAGGACGCGAGTTCGTCGCAGTCGCGGGAGTGGGATGGTCCTGGCGGCGTGCCTGGCAACGTTGCCGGGGTGATCCGGCCTTCGGCATCTGTGTTCCCAAGCCGGAACTCGGGTGCCTAAGCCGGGAACTCGGGTGCCTGAGCCGGGAACTCGGGTGCCTGAGCCGGGGACACGCCAGTGCGGGCGTGTCCCCGGCTGGGGAGGGTTCTGGGTTCAGGTCGGTGAGTTCTGGGTTCAGGTCGGTGAGTTCTGGGTTCAGGTCGGTGAGTTCTGGGGCGGGGAAGGTGAGTTCTGGGTTTGTGACGGGTTCCGGGGTTCGGGCAAGAACGCCAAGATCAGCGCAATCCAACCGACTTCGACCCTGGCCCTAACACGGCAGCCCGACATCGGCCCAGACCTCGTAGCGGATTCTTCTCACTCGTCCATTAAGGATGGTCGTCGTCGGTGAATCCTGCGCGGGGACGCCGCTACGCGGCGGCGGGTGGCGGGATGGCGCCCGCCGTGAGCCCGCGCCGGCGCCGGTAGTAGTGCACCGTCAGGATGCCGAGCAGCGGGCCCCAGGCCGCGAGGGGCGTGTACGAGACCCAGAATGCGATGGTCTGCCAGCCGTGCATGTTCACACCCGTGCCGGGCGTGCCGTTGATGGTCCGGCCCATGGCCAGCATGAACAGCGCATAGGGGAAGATCATCAGTGCCGCGGCACCCAGACCGGCGGGGATCACGGCGGCCCGGACCGGGACCGGCCGTCCGCCCAACCGGGGAATCCAGCGCGGGAAGACCTCGCCCCAGGTGCACACCAGCCCCATGGTCAGAAAGGCCAGCGCCTCGCTGACGATGCTCAGGATGATGACGTACCCCCAGCCGGAGAACACCTCGACACCGCGCCCAGGCGCGTCCGGCGGCGAGAGGGCGGGATCGAGGACCGGGGCGTCGAAGGCGAAGCCGGCGATACGCCAAACGCACGATGGCAGCACGATCAAGGTCGTGGCGTAGGCCGCCCACACGGCCCACCGGGGTGCCTCGGCGACCGGCCGGCCGTGCAGTTTCTCCATGATGCCGCCAGAAGTCATGCGCGCTCCCCGTCAAGAGGGTGCGCGACGGATCGGTAGGTACCCCGCCTCGCACTGACGTCGCCACTCCCACCAGCCATCGGTGGTGGCGTTCGATCCCACGGGCCGCGCCGAGACGGACTCATCTCATCAGGTGTCACGCCTGCAGAGTTTCAGACCAATGCTGAGAGTCTGCTGTGGATCGACCGGGAGGTGCACGCCTTCCCGGCGCCTGGATGAAGGTTCCGCCAGGACCTGTGTTGAAGTCGGCTGGGGTGGGTTGGGCTGATCTTGGCGTTCTTGCCCGAACCCCCGGAACTCGCCCCGAACCCAGAACTCACCTCCCCGAACCCAGAACTCACCCACCCGAACCCGGAACTCACCCACCCGAACCCAGAACTCGCCCACCCGAACCCGGAACTCGCCCACCCGAACCCGGAACTCGCCCTGCCCAGCCGGGGACACGCCAGCAGCTGGCGTGTCCCCGGCTCAGGCGCCCGAGTTCCCGGCTCAGGCGGGCGTGTCCCCGGTCCAGGCACTCGAGTTCCGGCTTCGGAACACAGGGGTCTGGAGCGGGAACACAGCGCCGGCGCCACCCGCTATGACAAACTCGCCACCGCTAGGAAGCCACCGTCCACCCCGCTGCGATCAACCAATGGCTCTGATTGACATTGATACAGACCCTAGGCCCCACCCTCCGAAATTAGTCCATTAAGTACAGTCACGGTCCGCGATCCGCGCCCGTGAACGGTCGGCTGGTCGAATTTGAAGCACCGGCCTCGCAGCCCCACTGGTTCGTTGCGCGTCTGTGGTCGCGATCAACTTGGGTCAATGCAATGTGCTCATGAGAAGGACCATCAGGCTTGACCAGGATGTCGCCACCGCCGCCGAGCAACTCCGTCGAGAGCGACACAGTGGGTTGAGCCAGGCAGTGAACGAACTCGCGAGAATCGGCATAGAGCGCAGCAGAGCTCCACGGCCGTTCCAGCAGCGCACTGACACCTCGGGTTGTGCGTCGACGTCACCAACGTGGCCGAGACACTCGAACTCCTCGACGAGTTGAACGACGCCCGGTGATCGTTGACGCCAACGTCCTGCTGTACGCGGTCGACCGCGATAGCGCCCGGCGAACATCCCGCCGAGTCATTGCTGAGTGATGGCGGTTTCGATGATGCCGACCGCGGTGATCGCGCCGTAAGCCAGCAGGCGCAGCAGGCAGTGATCGGTATATGGGCCGGTGGTCCGCCAGCGAGCGACGTCGTCGTCGGTGATCTCGCCCGGGGCGAGCCCGGCCAGGATCGCGAGCGCGGCGCCGGGCCGGTCGTCCGGTCCGAGCAAGACCAGGAGTTCCGCCAGCCACTAGTAGATCAGTAATGGGGATACGGAGCTTCGGTCAGCTGGCGATGGAGATCGCGGCGCCGGTCGGAGCGGCCGGGTCGGTGAGCGAGCGCAGGACGTAGTCGGCCAGGTCTGCCCGGGAGGTGCGGAGTCCGCCCCGCACATTGCGGTCGATCGCGGTGCGATAGGTGCCGCTGGCGGGTTGATCGGTGAGTCTGGCGGGACGCACGATCGTCCACTCCAGACCGCTGGCGCGGACGATCTCCTCCATCCGGCGCTTGTCGGCGGCGGTGTGCTCGAGCACCTTGCCGAGGATCGGCTTGAGCAGGAAGCGGCTGAACGGTCCGTCGCCGTCGGTGGTGACCACCCCCGCACTCAGCACGACGAGCCGTCGCACGCCTTCGGCTCGCATGGCCGTGATGATGCTTGTCGCACTGTCGGCGCAGACCGTGGTCGGCACCCGTCCCGCCCGGGAGCCCAGTGCCGACACGACGGCGGCGCTTCCGCGGATGGCCGGGGCGATCGCGGTGGGGTCCATGACATCTGCTCGCAGCACCGTCAGCCGGGGATGCGTCCAGTCCAGCCGGGCCGGGTCCCGGACCACCGCGGTGACCTCGTGGCCGGCTTCACAGGCTTGCTGGAGTATCTGGCGGCCGGTGCCGCCGGTGGCGCCGAAGAGCGTGATGCCACCCGATATATCTGACATTCTGTCAAACATAACCACTTTTACTATCCTTGACAACATGCCAGAGCTAACCGCTCCCCGGCGTCGGCGACGCCGCACCGATGCCGAACGCAGCGCCAACGCGATCCTGCACGCGGCCGTGGAGATCCTCGCCACCCAACCGAACGCGAGTGTCGAGGACATCGCCACCGCGGCCGGCGTGAGCCGTCAGACCGTCTATGCGCACTTCAAGACCCGCGAGGCACTCATCAATGCGGTGATCGACGCGATCACCCGCGAAGCGGTGGCCGAAATGGACGCCGCTCGGTTGGACGAGGGACCCGCCGCGGAGGCACTGCTCCGCCTGCTCGACGCCAGCTGGCGAACCCTCCGGCGCTACCCGCTGATCCTGGGCGTCGCCACCCAGTCCGCCGACGCCGAAGCCGATCATCACCGCCACCGGGCGGTGGCGGACCACCTCGACCGCGTGCTCACCCGAGGCCGGCAATCCGGCGAGTTCGCCGGCGATCTCAACGCCCGCTGGCTCGGCACCGCCATCATCAGCCTCGGCCACGCGGCGGGAGATGCGGTGCGCACGGAACAACTCCCCCTCGACGAGGCCACCACCGCCTTGGCCAGAAGTGTCCTGCGGATCTGCGGCGTCAACCCACGCACGATCACGAAACTCGTCGACGCCACGCCGCGCTGAGGTGACGATCGCCGTGCTACGGTCGGCGGCGATGCGCACCGCGGATTCCCGGTCATGGCGGGAGATCATTACCGAGCGCGCCGGCTGAGCCAGGAAGCCGGCGTGCCGCACGCCTGCGCTCTCCGGGACCTGGCCGGAGCTCCCTCTCGATCCCAGCCGAGGAGACCCGCCATGCCCCCTGCAGTTGTCACCTGCGCACGCACCTTCGTCGCCCATGTCACCGACCATCTCGATGGAGCAGCACGGGTACTGACCTTGGTACGCGGACGGCGCTACCCGGTACGGAGCTTCGCCGTCGACATCTGTTCCGAAGCAACCGTCAGCGAAGTACGCCTCACCGTCGTACTCACCGCGCCGGACGCCGAACTCCTCGTCCGGCGCCTTCGTCGCATGCCGGCAGTACTCTCGGCCACGGCCGTCGGATTGCCCTCCGAGGCTGCGCCGGCCCCAGGGCAGGAACCTGCTTCGCTGCCCGTACTGCCACAGGCGGTACCGATAGCGGGCGATACTCCCGAAGCCGTAGTGGCAAAGTAGCTTCTCGGCCGACGACAGCGCACCGACCGGAGGCGAGACTGGCGGGCGTGCTCGAATCTGGTCTGAACCGCAAGAAGCTCGCACGCGGAATCACTCGGCTGTCCTGGGTGTGGCTGCTCGGCAGAGCGTTCATCCGCCTTGTCCGGAACCGCAAGCGAAACCGGCGCCGTGTCGTCCTGAGCGCCTTGGCGCTCGTGGTCGTTCCCCTTGGGGCATCGATGGCCATGGCGGCGACCGACCCGGCGATCGTCGATACCGATGACGGTGCGTTGCGCGGGGCCGTCGCCAGCGATCACCGCACGTTCTCCGGAATCCCCTTCGCCGCACCGCCGGTCGACAACCTCCGCTGGCAAGCGCCACAACCAGCCGTGCCGTGGCCGGGAATCCGCGACGCGACCCGGCCCGGCAGCATGTGCGCGCAAGCGGGCTGGGTGGATGGCAAGGCTGCGCAGATCGGTAGCGAGGACTGCCTGTACCTCGATGTCACGACACCGAGCCGCGGAACCGGCCTGCCGGTCATGGTGTGGATTCCGGGCGGCGGCTTCGTGCAGGGGGCCGGTGACCAGTACGACCCGGCGAGACTGGCCGCCACCGGCAACGTCGTGGTCGTGACGATCAACTACCGGCTGGACGCATTGGGCTTCCTGGACGATCCGGACTTCGGCGATGACCCGGACGCCGGGAACTACGGCTTGGCCGACCAACAGGCGGCGCTGCGCTGGGTGCGGCACAACATCGCCTCGTTCGGCGGTGATCCAGGCAATGTCACGGTCTTCGGCCAGTCCGCGGGCGCCTTCAGTATCTGCGCGCACCTGGTGGCACCGGCCTCACGTGCCCTGTTCGACAAAGCCATCATCCAAAGTGGACCGTGTGGCAACTCGTTCGTCACCGCTGATGTGGCGCGGAAGCGTGGGAAAGAGGTGGCGGCGCGGCTGGGATGCGCCACCGGTGATGTCGCCACGTGCCTGCGCGCCAAGCCGGTGAACGAACTCGTCGGCATCGACGGAGATCACGTGTTCACCTCGACCGACAGGTTGCGCGACATGCCATGGACGCCGGTCGTGGGCACCCCGGTACTTCCCGAACAACCACTGCAGGCACTGCGCGACGGCCACGCTGCCCGGGTTCCACTCATCCAGGGTGCCACCCGGGACGAGATGCGACCGTTCGTGGCCTTGGACTACGACGTCAAGGGAACTCCGGTGACCGAGGCGGAATATCCGAACATCATCCGGCAGGTCTTCGGCGCGAAGGCGCGACTCGTCCTCGAGAAGTACCCGCCGTCGAACTACCCGAGTCCCGGCATCGCGCTCGCCACCGTGCTCACCGACGCCGGGCGCAAGGTCGGTGCCTGCACCACGCTCCCGGCCGACACGGCGGCGGCCGCTCGTATGCCGGTCTATGCCTACGAGTTCGCGCAGGACGACGGGTTGACGATCGGCGACTTCCCGATGGGAGCGGCGCATTCGGCCGAGTTGCCCTACCTGTTCGACGGGTCGTTCGGGTCCGCGCCGCTGCCCCCCACCCCGGATCGGCAGCTCCTTTCGCAACGCCTGATCTCGTACTGGGCCCAGTTCGCCAAGACGGGCGACCCCAACAACTCCGAGGCACCACCGTGGCCGGCCTACCACCCCGGTCAGCCCCTGCTGTCCATCAAAGCCGGTTCGGACGGCATCGGCCTGGTGGACCTGGCCCGCGAACATCAGTGCCCGTTGTGGTCCTGACGAGCCTCGGTCTTTGGACCGCCAGCCGCGTCGGCGCCTGGCGGTCCGGTCGGTCGTCGCCACCCGATCACGTCCGACGAGCTACCGGCCCAGCAGGCTGATGCCGTAGGCGACGATCCACGTGGCCCAGCCGAGCCAGCCGATCAGGCCGACCCGCGCGATCTTGTTGGTACCGCCGGTGTTGTAGGGGCTGGCTGCCGCGGAGACGAAAAGCAGGGCAGCACTGGCGTAGCCGAGCCACGTCTGCCAACCGGCGATCAGCCCGGCGTTCGCTCCGGCGGCGGTGAAGCCGATCAGTGCCGCGCTCAGGAACACCTGGTTGAATCCGAACAGCACATTGCTCAGGCTCCACAGTCCCGCCACCGATCCGCGATCGCGCGCGGCGGCCGAGGCGAGACCGAACCGGAGCGCCTCCACGACGGTGAAGGTGGCGTTCTGCATGAGCACTCCGGCGAAGCCCACCAGCGCCCATGCCCCCGGGCCCGCGTCGCCGTGCCAGAGCACCGACAGCAACCCGGAGGCGAACACCGTGAGGAACAGCCACGTGGCCGGCGCCAACACCGACGGCCTTTTCAAGGCGTCGCCGACGGAAGCCAAGGCGGCCGTGACCTCATCCAGGCTCTGGCCCGAGTTCGGGAGCGGCAGCCCGCCACGGATGTAGCCGGCGTTGACGACGATCGCCACCAGCACGAACCCGATGCCGCCCAGGCCCGCCAGATCAGTGAAGCTCACGAGAACACCTCCGCGTGTCGTTTTACGGGTGCTATATTCAATATAGGCACCGTAAGACAAGAGAGGTCGAGCAGTGACCAAGCCGGAGCAGGAAGGTCGCCGTCGCTACGACTCGCTGCGGCGGCTGACACAGGCGCACCAGACCCGCGCCGGGATCGCCGACGCCGCCCGCCGGTTGTTCGTCTCGCACGGGTGGGCGGCGACCACCGTGCGGGACATCGCGCGCGAGGCGGGAGTCTCCGTGCCCACCGTCTACGCGGCCTACCGGAACAAGACGGGACTGGTCCAGGCCCTGGCCGATGCCGCGGACCTCGCCGCCGACCTGCCGCGGATGCTTGACGAACTGGAAACGGCCCAGGACCCCAAGCGGCAACTGGCCGCCATGGCGGGCTACGACCGGCGGCTGTTCGAACGCGCCGGCGACCTCATCGCGCTGATACGCGAGGCCGGCCGCACCGAACCCGAACTCGCCGACCTCTACGCTCAAGCCCGGCGACAAGCCGACCAGACCCGCATCCAGGTGTTCTCCGCCTGGCCGCCGAACACCCTCCGTCGCGGACTGGACATGTCTACCGCCGTCGACATTTACGCCACCCTGTGCAGCATCGACGTCTACAACACGCTCACCGCCGAACGCGCCTGGCCTCCCGATCAGGTCGAGCAGTGGTGGGGCGAAGCACTTGCCCGCGAACTGCTCGGCCGATAGGCCCGGCCATCGTCAGTCGGTGGCGTCGAGTTCGGCGAAATAGGCGTTGAGCGCCTTCCAGCCGTGCCAGGCCCTCGTCACGCCGAACTGGGCGTTGAAGCGCAGGGCGGCACGGACGTCCTCCCGGGAGGCGCCGCCACGCAGGGCCCGGCCGACGTGCGCGTGAAACGTCTCGTCCAACGTCTGGTAGTGCACATCGATGCTCAGGCTCGCGAATCCGCGCTCCCGTTCGGACAGCGTGTCCGGGCCATGCCCGGACCGCATCCTGGATTGCAGGTCGAAATGCTCGAGGAAGTGGGCGTCGAGCTCCATCAGCTGGCCGCGGACCACGTCCGGCAACGGGCTCGGCGCCGCGCCGGGTCCCGTCGTAACCAGTTCTTCGGCCAGCGGTTCGACCTCGGCGGGCGCGATGCCGTGCCGCGCCTCGAACTCGGCGAGCCGTTCGAACCCCGCGGTGGCCGCGTGATATCCGCAGTCGTAGGAGATGAAACGCAACAACGCCCGAACGTCCGAAGTGGACACGCCCTGTGCCAGACCGGTCCGGACATGTGCCTCGAACGCGAAGCCGAGGCTCGGCTGGCAGACGTCGGCCACCACGCACAGGAAGGTCTTCTCGCGCTCGGTCAACTCGGCAATGGCCCGCGCGTGCCCGGCCGTGGCGCCGACCATCTGGGCGAACATCGGGTCCACCTCGGCCAGCCGCTCCAGGTTCGTCGCGGCGAACGTCTCGATCGAAGTGCTCAAGGAAACTCCTCATCAAGAGAAAACAAGCGTAGCGCTACGGCTGTAGCCTTTTGATTAGGCTACAGCCGTAGCGCAATGCTTGTCCAGCTACACTTGCGAGGACATGAACGAGACCCGGAAGCCCGCTGCCCGACGGCGACCCAACGCGCGCGGGAAAGGTGAGCAACTGCGCGAGGAGATCATCGTCGCCGCGGCGCAAATGCTCGATGAACTCGCCGACGACGAGGCCCTGTCCCTGCGTGCCGTCGCGCGTGCCGTGTCGATCGCCGCTACCTCGGTCTACCTGCATTTCCCGGATCGCGACACACTCGTACTGGCCGTCCTGCAACGCTGTCACGAGGACCTGGTCAAAGCAGGCGACGCGGCGGCCACGGCTTCTGACAACCCGGCAAGCGCGCTACGCGCGCGGATCCTGGCGCAGGCCGCGTGGGCGCAGCACCATCCCGGCCTCTACAAGGTGCTGCACGAAAGCAAGGTGCACCGCCGGCTCGGCATGCCGTTCAAGAAGGTGCTCGTCGAGCGCACCACGACCGCCGTGCAGGCTTGCATGGATGCCGCGCTCGCCCCGGTCGACGACGCTGCCGTCGTCACTATCGACCTCCGCACCGCCGTGAACGGCATGCTGGCGCAGCGCATCAACGAGCCCGACTTGCCCTGGCCACCCGCCGACGAGCAGATCGACCGGTTCCTCACCAAACTCGTCGGGCTCACCCCACCGAAACCTGGCGTCGCCCGGTTGTCGTGATACCCACGGACTGTCGTCGACCACGAGATCTGGAGTCGTGCTCGTGGTGGCCCGCATGGGAGGCCGCTTCGGCATGCTTGCTCTTGTTCCAATGGAACAGCCCTCCATGGCGCAGACCCGTTCCTCCGAGGACCACCTGCCTGCCCACAGCGATGACCTTCACCGCGATGAGAACCAGGACGATGTTGGTGCCCCAACTGGCCCACGCCGAGGACGCCAGCACGCCACCGAGCAACCCGGCACGGCGACGGCCAGCGCGACGATCCCCGCTAGGAGGAGTACGTGACCGCGCCGGCGCGGTCACGCGCCAGTGTTGCTCGGCGCGGCAGGAGCGCCGTACGTGCCACCCCGGGCGAACCGGATAGTCCCCGATGTATCGGACCAATCAACGTGTTCGACGGCCAGCTTGCCGCCTTGGAGCAGGTGCGGCATCCGGCTCATCTGCTTGACGTGCTGGCAAACCTGGCCGAGGTAGCGGCTGGCCCGGTCGGTCGGGATGTGGGCGTCGGCGGTCGGCATGGAAGTCCTTGTCCGGAGATTTCTGGAGGATTGGTCTGGAGCGGGAAACTCTGACGCGGTTTCAGCACCGGGTCAGCGTCGCGAGCCAGGCGCGAATGCCGTCCGGGTCGGTGGTGATTTCCATCGTGGCCGGTTGCAGGTGTCGATCCTGAGCCTGCGCAAGGGCGTTGCCGGCCAGTTCGATTCCGATGGCCGCCGAGCCCAGCCCGGCGGTCAGGAGGACATGCTCGCCGGTGCCACAGCCCACATCCAGCACCCGGCCGGATATCGCGCCGGCTTCGGCCAGCTCCCACCAGATCCGCCGCCTCCACGACACCGCGCTCTGGCGATTCCTGCACCGCGACGAGAACCTCGCCGACGCGCAGCAGCGACTCCACAACCTGATCGCCGGCCTCATCGCCGACGCCGCCCGAGCCGGAGACCTCCGCAGCGATACCCCGCCCGCCGAACTGGCCACCTATTGCCTGCACGCCCTCAACGCCGCGAGCAGCCTACCCGCCAAGACGGCCGTCAGCCGCCTGGTCACCCTCGTTCTCGACGCGCTGCGCCCAACATCCGCGAAACGGTCAGCGCGCGGAGCGTGAGGCGTTCCGGCATCGATCTCAGACGATCACAAGGGTGGCAACGGCTGGACCGAAGGCACCGCCGAGCTGGTAGCAAAGAGTAAACAGGCTCAGCGCGGTGGCTCGGTGCCGCTCCGGCGTGTCCCGACCGGCTCGCGGCGCATACCAGGCCATCCCGGCAGTCGCCGCGAACACCGCGAAGGCGGTCGCCGCCGCGTAAGCCGGCGGCCAGCCCGTCACCGGTAGAGCCACGGCGATGGCACCGGCGGTCAGCAGGGTGGCCCGGCCGGGCGACACGCCGAGCCGGGACGTGTACCTCGTGAACAGCAGCGAGGCCATGGAGCCGACCGCCAGGGCGATCAGCGTCGCCACCCCGATCTGTTCGGCCGGCCAATGATGGTCCAGGAGCCGGGGCACTGTGTAGAGCAATGCGAAGTAGGACGTTGACAGGGCGCACGCCACCGACGCCGAGGCGAGGAACGCCCGTGACCGCAGCAGCGGTTGTGGGACGAAACCATCGGCGTGCCAACGGATGTGGCGGGCCAAGAGGATGCTCGCCAGGACCGAGGCCACCAGCGCCTGCGGCGGGAACCGGGGAATGAGAACCAGGGCGCTGGCCAAGCCCAGCACCAGCATGATCCCCAGCGGGTCCACGGGTGTCGCGTCGTCCTGACCGCGATGGGCGGGCACCCGGCTCAAGACGACAGGGACCGCGAGCAGCGCGACCAGCGACAGACACAACGGCAGTCGCCAGGAGATCTCCGAGAGCGTCGAACCGGCCAGCGGACCGAACGCACCGACAAGACCGATCCCGGCGGTGACCGCACCGGTCCGCCGGGTCGTTCCGGCCAGGCCGATGGCGAGGGTGACCAGACCGCCGCCACCGGCGGCTTGGGCGGCACGTCCGGCGAGCAGGACCGGCAGGACGGGAGCAACGGCCACGAGCAAGGTTCCGAGCAGCACGAGCGCGGCATTCACCAGGACAGCGGTCCTGGTGCCCCGAGCTCGCAGCAGCCCGGCGGTCACCGGAGTGCCGATCACCACGGCCCAGCCGAAGGCGGTGGCGGTCCAGGTCGCGTCGGCGACGGTGATGCCCAGATCCCGCGCCAGGCCGGGAATCACCGTGGTGGTGCTGTTCGCACTGAGCGAGGTCGGGGTGGCGAGCAGCGCGAGAACGAGAACTGGAATGCGCCTGTCGCAGGAGGCCTGATTGATCACCTCGTCAATCTACACCGACTAGTGCAATAGATACACCAATCAGTTTACTTTGGCTTGGCAGCCAGCAAGGCGCGGCGGCACCCGTAGGCTGCACCGAGTAGGTCCCACGCGAAGGGGTTCCCGATGAGCGGTCGCCAGCACGAACTGTCCGGCAGGCCGGAGAAGCGGCGCGCCATCACGCAGGCTGCGCGCAAGATGTTCGGGCAGGACGGCTACACCCGCGCCGGCGTCGACGCGATCGCCGCCGAGGCCGGCGTGTCCAAACGGACCATCTACAACCACTTCGCCGACAAGGAGCAGCTGTTCCTGACGGTCGCGCTCGAAGGAGCCGAAGAAGTCACCGCCGCCATCGCGCAGATCATGGACCGGCACCTGCGCAAGATCGTGGACCTGGAACAGGATCTGATCGACTTCTCTCTCGATCGCATCGCCGCGGTCACCGCCTTCCCCGACCATTTCGCGCTGGTCCGGACGATCGAGGCGGAAGCGACCCACCTCCCCCGGCCGATCCTCAAGGCATGGATCGACGCCGGGCCACAGACCGCGCACCTGCGCCTCGCGCCCTACCTGCGCCGGATCGCCGACCGCGGCCTGCTCGACATCGACAACGCCGACCGGGCCGCCGCGCACCTCACCCTGCTGACCATCACGGACGTGAACCAGCAGACCTTCTACGGCGCCGTCCGGCTACCCGAGGACGAGATCACCAAGATCGTCACCGCTGGGGTGCGGGCATTTCTCCGCAGCTACGCCCCCAGCTCCACGCCTTCCTGATCGACGGGTCAGATGCCGCCCGGCCACAGGCGGGCAACGAGGTTGCGGGTCGCCAGGCCGAACCGAGTCTTCGGCACGAGCAGCGCCGCGGCCCGGTTGAAGCCGCGTTGTTTCGGCGTGACGAGGGCGCGGTGGGTGGTCTCGTACTGGCGGAAAGCGGCCGCGTGATCCGGCTGGCCGGTGAGCGCGGTGGCCAGGATGTGCGCACCGGCGATGGCAAGGCTCGAGCCGTCGCCGAGCAGTGACAACGAGGAAGAGGCGTCGCCGAGCAGCGTGATCCGGCCCCGTGACCACGTGGGCAGATCAACCTGGCTGACGGCGTCGAAGAAGAGGTCGTCAGCGGCCTGCACCTGGGCGAGCAGCTGCGGGACACGCCACCCGAGGTCGGCATGGGCCTCGGTGACGATCCGCTTGTGCTGGTCCAGGTCACGGTGGTCGAAGCCCTTGACCTCGCTGCGGAAGATGAAGGCGACCATGGCTTTGTCGCGGGACGGGTGGATGCAGACCAGCCGCCCGGGAGTGTTCTGGATCAGTACGTCGTGCGGGTGGTCGACGGGCTCGCCAAGCGGCGTCGTCGCGACGTAAATGCCGGTGGGGCGGACGAAGTCGTACTCGGGGCCGAAGACCAGGCGGCGGACCGCCGAGTGCAGCCCGTCCGCGCCGATCACCAGATCGAAGCGGCGGGGCGCGGCACGGTCGAACGTGACGTCCACGCCGTCTTCGTCCTGGCGCAACTCCGTGATCGTGTCATCGAAGAGAAATTCCGTGTCGTCGCGCGCAGCGCGGTACAAGACGTCGGCGAGATCGGCGCGCGGTATCTCGATCTCGTCGCCGCGGGCCGCACCCATGGCCACCGTCGCCACCCGACGGCCGGCGGCGTTGAGCAGCCGCATTCTCCTGGTCCGGGTGGCGACCGCGCGCAGGCTGGGCAGGACACCCATCGCTTCGGCCACCGGCAGGGCAGGACCACGAACATCGACGGGGCTTCCGCTGGAGCGCTGGCCCGCGGACCGCTCCACGACGGTGGGCCGGAACCCATTGCGCGCCAACCAGAAGGCGAGTGTCGAGCCGGCCACGCCGGCTCCGGAGATCAGCACGTTGCGAGTTGTCATACCGAAGACGTTAACAGCAGTGAATGCAAAGTTGCAATCACTGCATATTTGCCGTGAATGCTGCTTCGCAGTGAGTGTCGTAAGCTGCTGGCATGGCTATGTCTCTTCGTGACCGCAAACGCGCCCGCACACGCCAAGCACTGATCGACGCGGCGACGGAGTTGTTCACGCGCAACGGCTACGACGAAACGACAATCGCCGACATCGCGGCTGCGGCCGACATCGGCGCCAGGACGTTCTTCAGCTACTTCGCCAGCAAGGAAGAACTGCTCTTCCCGGAATCCGACGAACGCATACAGGCGGCCATCGACGCCATCGCCACGCGCACCCCGGACGAAGGCCCGGCCGACGTGCTCCTGCGGGCGCTGCGCGACACCGGCAACACCAGCGACGACCTGGTCAGCCCGCTGGCGGCGTTGCGCCTGCGGTTGACCCAGACCGTGCCGGCCGTGCGGGGGCGTGCGCTTCAGCTACAACTCGATGCCCAGCGCGAGATCGCCCGGCATCTGGCCGAGGCCTTCCCGGACCAACTCGATCAGGTCGGCGCGGCCGCGCTCACCGGCGCGTTCATCGGGGCCATCGCCGGCGCGCTCCAAGCCCTGCTCGACGAGCAGGGCCAGGCCACCGATCCCGCCGCCCTGCGAGCCGCGGCCCAGGCCGCCACCGATTCGGCACTGGCCCCGTGGCGGCGGCACCTGGGCCGAGACTGACGACGGCCGGATCCGGTAAGTGAAGGCGCAGGGCTTCGGTGAAGGCGTCGGGCGGCGCTGTCATTAGGCTGGTGATGATCATGGTCGCTTCGGGCGGGGCGGCGTAGCCGGGCACCGGAGTGCCGAACCAGGAGGAACCATGCGCAGTGCAGCCACCACCCACGACACCGCCCAGGTCCTGTGGGAGAAGTGGACCGCCCTGTGGAACGGCGACCTGTCCCAGGCAGAGCAGGTCCTGGCCACCGACTTCACCCTGCATGTCGCGGTCGTCGGCGCGGACGAAGGCACCGTCCAAGGCACGCAAGGCCTGGTCGACTGGATCAGCCTGCTTCGCACCCTGTTGGGCGGACCGACCTTCACCGTCCAGGTCGGCCCGCTCATCGATGGCGACCTGCTCTGTGGCCGCTGGCAGATCCAGGGCCACTACGCGGGCGGAATGCCAGGCGCGACCGCCGCCCCCGGAACGCCCATCGCCTTCACCGGAACCGACATCCTCCGCGTCGACAACGGCCTCCTCGCCGAGTACTGGCTCAACTCCGACGTCCACGTCATGTCCGCACAACTCGGAATCATCGCCTGACCTACGACATCGCGATCCCACTGCGGGCGGCGCGACGAACCGGCACGGGCCATGAGCTTGTGTTCCACGCCAGTCGATTCCACCGCCTCGCGGAGATCTGACAGGTGGTTTGCCACACTCACCTTGCTCGATCTTGGTGAAATTGTCGTTCAGTGGCCTGCACAATGTCCGCCTGCTGACATTTGTGCTGCGCGCGTCGGTGCCGGCTGGTGGGGTTGTGCGTCGGCACCTGATCACGGACCTCGACCTGGGAGCGGCTGATGGCAGAGCGGAAACGGGATCGCGAGGAGGTTTTCGTCGAGTACACCAAGAGCATCTGCCCGGTGTGCAAGGTCGTGCTCGACGCACAGGTCAACATTCGCCAGGACAAGGTCTACCTGCGCAAACGTTGTAAGACTCACGGCGAGTTCGAGGCACTGGTCTACGGCGACGCGCAGGCGTACCTGTCCTCGTCGCGGTTCAACAAGCCGGGCACGATCCCGCTGACCTTCCAGACCGAGGTCCGCGATGGCTGCCCGTCGGACTGCGGGTTGTGCCCGGAGCACAAGCAGCACGCGTGCCTGGGGATTATCGAGGTCAATACCAACTGCAACCTCGACTGCCCGATCTGCTTCGCGGATTCCGGTCACCATTCGGGCAGACAGGCGGGCGGGTATTCGATCACGCTGGAGCAGTGCGAGCGGATGCTGGACGTGTTCGTCGAGTCCGAGGGTGAGGCGGAGGTGGTGATGTTCTCCGGCGGAGAACCCACCATCCACAAGCACATCCTCGATTTCATCGACCTCGCGCAGGCGAAGCCGATCCGCAACGTCAACCTCAACACCAACGGCATCCGGCTGGCGACCGACAAGCGGTTCGTCGCGGCGCTCGGGGAGCGCAACGGCCGGGGCGGCAAGTCGATCAACATCTACCTGCAGTTCGACGGCTTCGACGAGCGCACCCACCTGGAGATCCGGGGCAAGGACCTGCGGGAGCGCAAGCGGCAGGCGCTGGACAACTGCGCCGAGGCCGGGCTGACCGTCACCCTGGTCGCCGCGGTCGAGCGCGGGCTGAACGAGCACGAGCTCGGCGACATCATCGAGTTCGGGCTCGCGCACGCGGCCGTGCGGTCGGTGTCGTTCCAGCCGGTCACGCACTCCGGGCGGCATGTCGAGTTCGACCCGCTGACCCGGCTGACCAACTCCGACGTCATCGGGCTGATCGCGGCGCAGCGCCCGGAGTGGTTCGGCAAGGACGACTTCTTCCCGGTGCCGTGCTGCTTCCCGACCTGCCGCTCGATCACCTACCTGCTCAGCGAAGGCACCCCGGGACAGCCGGACTTCGGGGTGGTGCCGATCCCGCGGCTGCTGCGGGTGGAGGACTACCTGGACTACGTGTCGAACCGGGTGGTGCCCGACTACGCGATTCGCGAGGCGCTCGAAAAGCTGTGGAGCGCCTCGGCGTTCATGGGCACCGACACCACTGAGGAGAAGTTGCGTGCTGCGGCGGAGGCGTTGGACTGCGCGGATGCGTGCGGGGTGAACCTGCCCGATGCGCTGGCGAATCTGACCGACCGGGCATTCATGATCGTGGTGCAGGACTTCCAGGACCCGTACACGCTCAACGTCAAGCAGCTCATGAAGTGCTGTGTCGAGGAGATCACTCCGGACGGACGGCTGATTCCCTTCTGTGCCTACAACTCCGTGGGCTATCGGGAACAAGTACGCGAACAGATGTCCGGAGTGAAGGTCGCCGACGTGGTGCCGAACTCGGTCGAACTGCAACCGTTGCTGGTCGACTCGCCCTACGGCTCCAAGATTGCCCGCAACGGCAATGGGAACCGGTCGGCGATCGCGCCGGATACCACCAATGTGGGCCAGCGGGCGGTGCGGGAATGAGCACGCCGGCCGAGATCAAGGCTTGCTGCGCCGCCTCTTACGGCAACGACGCCGTGGCGCTGGTGCTGGGTGAGTCCTACCATCCCGGCGGGCCGGCGCTTACTCGTCGGCTGGCCGAGCGGCTGCGGTTGCGCGGTGGCCAGCGGGTCGCCGACATTGCCTCCGGTCCCGGCGCGACCGCGCGGTTGCTCGCGACGGACTACGACGTCGCCGTCGATGGTGTCGACCTTGGCGAGTCCACAGTGGAGCATGCGCATGCGGTGACGGCCGAAGCTGGGCTGGCCACCAAGGTGCGCTTCCACCTCGGTGACGCCGAGCGGATTCCACTGCCGGACAACACTTTCGATGCCGTGTTGTGTGAGTGCGCCTTTTGTACCTTCCCGGACAAGGCCACCGCCGCAGCCGAGTTCGCGCGGATACTGCGGCCTTCAGGCCGGGTCGGCATCACCGACGTCACCATTGCCGAGTCCCGGTTACCGGAGGAACTGACCACGTTGGCCGCGTGGGTCGCCTGTATCGCCGATGCCCGTCCTCTGGCGGAGTACGCCACGATTCTGGAGCAGGCGGGGTTGCGTGTCGTGCACACCGAGGCTCACGACCCGGCGATCGCGCGGATGATCGACGAGATCGACGCCCGAGTACGAGTGCTACGGATGACCGCGTCCGCCCGGCTGGCCGAGGCCGGGGTGGATGTCGACGCCGTGCTGCGGTACGCGGCGCTGGCCAAGCAGGCGGTCGCCGACGGGCTCATCGGGTACGCCCTGCTCGTTGCCGAGAAGCCCGTTCCGTGACAACACTGCGGTAAACCACACCCCGATTGTGCGGTTTACCGTGTACCGGCTGGTCTTCGCCCCGCATAGCCTCGCCTCCGTGATCGAGAAGCTCATCGAAGTACCGCGCCGGGTAGTCACCGGAGTGGCTGTGCTGCTGGTCGTTGGGGCCGTGGTGGCGCTGACCGTGATGGCCGAGGGCAGCGGTCAGCAACCGGTCCCCGTGTCCTCGGCGGACCGGTTCAGCGCCGAGCGGGCCATGACTGATCTCGCGCGGTTCGCAACCGAGTCACGCCCGTTGGGCAGCCCGGCCGGCGACCGGGCGCGGGACTACCTCGCCGGCCAGTTGCGGTCGGCCGGCTTCTCCGTGGAGATCCAGCACGCGATCGGGGCCGAGGCGTCGACCGGACTCGCGAGCTTTGGCCGGGTCGACAATGTGGTGGCCACCCTACCCGGCCGGCACTCGACCGGAACGGTCCTGCTGGCCGCCCATTACGACTCCGCCGCGATGGGACCCGGCGCCTCCGATGACGGCGCTGCGGTCGCCGCGATGCTGGAGGTCGGGCGGATGGTCAGCCGGCAGGGCGGGCTCCGCAACGACCTGGTGCTGCTGTTCACCGATGGCGAAGAGGACGGGTTGCTCGGTGCGGAGGCGTTCGTCCGGGAACACCCGTTGGCCCGTCGGGGCGGCGTGGTGCTCAACTGGGAGGCACGTGGCGTCAGCGGACCGTCGCTGATGTTCGAGACGTCGAAGGACAACGCGGAGCTGGTCTCGCTGTTCGCCGGCGCCGTGCCGCATCCCCGGGGCGATTCGTCGATGGTCGAGGTCTATCGGCTGCTGCCCAACAACACCGACTTCACCGCGTTGTCGGGGGCGGGCTTCCTCGGGTTGAACTTCGCCAACATCGAGAACTCGTCGTACTACCACACCGCCGGCGACTCCATCGACAATCTCGACCGCGGCAGCTTGCAGCACCACGGCGAGAACATGCTCGACCTGACCCGGTCACTCGGCGAGGCCGACCTGCCCGGGCTGCGGTCCGACCATGACGCGACCTACTTCCGGCTCTCGGGCGTCATGATCACGTACTCGAACGCGCTGGTTTGGCCGATCGCGGTGCTGGCTGTGCTGCTGGTGGCCGCGTTGGCGTTGGTCGCGCGAGTCCGGCGGTTGGCGAGCGTGCCACGGATGCTGCTCGGTGCCGCGTCGGCGGTGCTGCCGCTGGCCGGGTCGGTGCTGCTCGGGCAGGTCTTGTGGTCGATCCTCGTCGGGCTGCGTCCCGGTTACGACCTGATGGGCGGGTTGCTGCACCGCCCGCTGGCCTACCAGGTCGCGCTCGCCGCACTGGCCGCGACGGCGTTGCTCGGCTGGTACCTGCTGCTGCGCCGCCGCCTCGGTCCGGCCGCGCTGGCGACCGGTGCGCTGGTCTGGCCGGCCGCGCTGGGGGTGGTGTGCGCGGCGATGGCACCGGGTGCGTCGTTCCTGTTCGCCCTGCCGGCGTTGTCCGTCGCGACGGGTGCCCTGCTGGCGACGCTGCCGGTGCGGTGGTCCGCGTGGCCGGCCGTGGCGCTGGCGCTGGGGTCGCTGGTGTCCGCGGCGTTGCTGCCCGCCCTGGTCCACAACCTGTTCAACGGGATGGGACTGGCGTTCGGCGGTGCCGACGCGGCCGTCCTGGCGCTGTTCGGCCTGACGTTGCTGCCCGTCGTCGAACTGTTGTTACCGGCCCCGACCATCCGTAGCCGGGCTACCGTCGCGGTTCCACTGACGGCGATGGTACTGGCGACAGCCATGGTGGCTGCGGGACTGGTGGTGGACGGCTTTGACGCGAAACACCCTCAGCGCGCCCACCTCGCGTACGTGCTCAACGCCGACACCGGCGAGGCAAGCTGGGTCAGCGGAGAGGCCGACCCGACCGACTGGACCCGGCAGCACGTGAAGGACCACGACGTGTCCCGGCTGCCACCCGGCTATGCCCGAGGCCAGTTGTGGACCGGCCCAGCCGACCCGATAACGGCCGAGGGCCCGAAGGTCGAGGTACGAGCGCGCGAAGGTGACACCGTCACGATGCACGTGACCTCCCTACGGTCGGCGACATCGCTGGTCCTGCGAATCGATCACGGAATCGACAGGGCAACCGCTACCGCTCCCGGCATGACACCGGTAACCCTGGACATCGCCGGTGTACGCGCTAACACCTGGCCGGGAGAAATCCGCTTCCGCGACCTGCCACCAGAGGGAGTCGACATCGCCCTGCGCAGCCCTGGCACAACCCGGATCCGGGTAACGGCGATCGATGAAACCCACAACCTCGCCGACGCCCCAGGCATTTCCCCCCGCCCCGAGGACACTGTGGCCTCAACCCGAGAAGACGGCAATCTGATAGCGGTAGCACGAACCTACGAACTCTGAACAACCCCCAGCCATCGCGACAGCCGTCATCGGCGGACGGATAGGGGTGGACCGGTCGACCGCGAACGTGACCTCAGGTTCGGCGGCTCCAGAAGCCGCCGCCGGGGCGGGGTTCGGGTTCACCCTCGATCGTCACCTCGCGGTAGAACGCGACATGGTTATTGATCCGCCGGGCCAGTGGGCTCCGATGCCGGTAGGACCAGGAGGACTACTCAAACGCAAGATCGGCACCCATGGTGACAGGCAACGATGCTGCACGTGGGCGGGGACGCAAGCCGCCGTCATGGCCGGCCATCGGCCGACGACGAGAAGTCACGGCCTGGCTACCCGAACACGTTCTCAAGAACGCTGTCATGTCGCTGACATTTGGACATCGGCAGACGGGCATTGCGGGCGTGGCGCTGCCAGGCTGGACGTATGGCGTTGTCGAAGCTGCCGGCCGCGGCGATGGAGCAGACGATGCGGTTGCTTGGTACCGGCGCCCCGGCCGATTTGGCGATCCGGCACGCCGCGTGGGTCGCCCGCTGTGTCGGCCATGGTGAGGCGGCGCCGCTGGGGCCCGCCGACATGGAGGCGCTCGCCGCGACCCTGCGCGCCCGGACCTACGAGCGCGGTGCGGCCCTCTTCCGCGGCGGCGCCACCGCAGAAGAGGTGTGGATCGTGCAACGCGGTCGCGTCGAACTGTCGGTGGGTGCCGGACGGCGCCGCGCCGTCGTCTACGTGCTGCAGCCCGGTAACGTCGAGGGCGACATCCAGCATCTGCTCGACATGCCGCTTGCCTACACCGCACGGGCGCTGGACGAGGTGACCGCACTGGCACTGGACGCGGCCTCCTTCGAGAAGCTGCTGGCCGACCATCCGTTGATCGCCCGGCGCTGGCTGTCCAGCGTCGCCCAGCGGCTCGCCGCGAGCCAGAGCCGCATCGTCGGGCTGCTCGGCCGGTCGCTGACCGAGCAGGTCGCCCGGCTGCTGCTCGACGAAGCGGTCGACGGCGAAGTCCCGCTGCCGCAGCGCACGCTCGCCGCCATGCTCGGCGTGCAGCGCCCCTCCCTGAACAAGATCCTCAAGGAATTCGAACGAGCCGGCCTGATCGAGGTGCGCTACGCCGCCATCCACGTCCTCGAGGAGGCCAAGCTGCTCGCCATCAGCGGCTAGGGAAGTGGGCGCACGCATGGGCTACCCCGCCGACCGCCGGACCCCGGCGGAAACCACGCCTTGGCCCGGTTATCTGGCGCGCTACCACGACGATCGACCCGGCATCACCGAACGCATCCTGGAGCAGGCCACGGATCGGCGGCGGGCGCGGCCCTACTCGTGGCTGGTGGAACATCTTCGCGGCAGACGTGCGGTGATCCTCGACCTCGCGTGCGGCTCGGCGCCCACCCGGGAAGAACTGCCGGACGAGCGGTGGCTCGGCGTCGATCTCTCCGCCGGGGAGCTGGCGCTCGCCGTGGCCGCCGGTCGTGGCCCGGTCCTGCGAGGCCGCGCCGATCAGCTGCCGATCGGTGAGAACGCCGTCGGCGCGGTGTGCGCGGCGATGTGCCTTCAGGTGCTGACCCCGCTTGATCAGGTGCTGGCCGAGCTGAAACGGGTGCTGCGGCCCGGTGGGGTGCTGGTGGCGCTGGTGCCGTCCGGGATGTGGTTCGGTCGCGGGCTGCTGGGGTGGTGGCGGGTGCTGCGGGCGTTGGGCATCCGGTCGCAGCCGTGGCCCAACCCCGACGCCCGCGACGGGCTGCCGAAAATCCTGCGCGCACACGGATTCGTCGTCGATGCCAGCGAGCGCCGCGTGTTCCGGCGCGAGATCAATGATTCCCGGGCGGCGGCCTTGCTCGTCGACGGGCTGTACCTGCCCGGCATCGCGTCTGACCGGGTCGAAGCCGCGAGCGCCGCGCTGGCCGCTTGGGCGCGGCCGGGCCGTCGATTACCGTTTCCGTTGCGCCGCATCGTCGCTCACCTCCCCGTTGCGGGATGAGAGGAGAACTTGCATGTCGTATTTGCCGTCGCTGCCTGCGGATGCCGCTCTGATCGATGTGTTCCGGTCCTATCCGGACACTTCCGGGCCGTTGCTCGACTATCACGAGGTGCTGTTGCGCGGGCCGTCGCCGCTGAGCGTGGCCGAACGTGAACTCATCGCCGCCTACGTGTCCGGTCTCAATTCCTGCGGCTACTGCCACGGCGTGCATACGGCCACCGCGGCCAGGTTCGGCATTGCGGAGGAAACGTTGACGGCGCTGCTCGCCGATGTCGACACCGCGCCGGTCGACGAGCGGCTCAAGCCGCTGTTGGCCTACGTCGGTAAGCTCACCGGCACCCCGAGCCGGATGACCGACGCGGACGCCGACGCGGTGTTCGCCGCGGGCTGGAACGAGCGTGCCCTGCATGACGCGGTCTCGGTGTGTGCGTTGTTCAACTTCATGAACCGCCTCGTGGAGGGGCTCGGCATCACGGCAAGCTCGGACTACTTCGCCGCCTCGGCGGGGCGGCTTGCCGAAGGCGGGTACACCGGGCTCAAGAAACTCTTCGACCAAGCCCGGTGACGGTCGGACCGGACAGCCGGGCGGCGACGAACGCGCTCCTGGATGGGCTACGGCAGGGACGGTGGCGACCACGGGCCTGGACACGCTTCCTGGCGCAGGCTTCGCGGCGCTCGATCCAGCAAGCCCGGCGCAGGCCTCGCGCCCTGGTCGAAATCACCGTGCTGCACCTGGTCTTTGCCGTCTGCGGGAACCCGAAGCGTCCTTTGTGGATATTCACGAGCTGGGCGCTGGCCGCGACTCACCTCGGCATGCTCGAACACCGGCGATCCATCGGCATCGCCAACGTGATCACCCTGACCCGAGCCAATCTGCCCGCACTCACCGGCAGGCGGGCCACCCCGGTTGCCGCACTCGCCAGCGACCTCGCCGACGGGTGGGTCACCCCTGCCGCCGCACTCGCCAGCGACCTCGCCGATGGATGCCTCGCCCGCCGGCTCGGCACCCGGACCCCGTTCGGAGCCGCCGCGGATTCACTGGCCGATGCGGCCTTCTGGGCCTGGTTCGCGCTCCGGCAGGAACGCGAATCACGCCCAATGCTCATCGCCGCACTGCTGGCCTGGCTGGCTCCTGTCATGGCTGTCACCGCCGTCAGCGTCCGCCGCGGCCGGATGGTCGACGCGCCTCGCCCGGTGATCGTCCGGCCGGCCGCGATGATGCAAGCGGTCCTGACCGTCCGCGCCCTGCTGCGCCGGCGTGCGGCCACCCGCGCCAGCAAGTAGCCCCCGCCCGCACCCCGCGTGTCCCCCACTCCCGTCGCGCGAGTCCCCCGTTCCAGTAGCGCGAGTCCCACACTCCCGTCGCGCGTGTCCCCCACTCCCGTTGCGCGTGTCCCACGTCCAGTAGCGCGAGTCCCACATTCCCGCAGACCAGAACGTGGGACTCAGACGACGGGAAAGTGGGACATGCACGACGGGAAAGTGGGACATGCACGACGCGGAGGTGGGACTCAGACGACGGGAGTGTGGGACTCGCACGACGCGGAGGTGGGACTCGCACGACGCGAAAGTGGGACTCGCAGGACGGGAAGGGGGGACACGCACGACGGGAAGGTGGGACACGCGCCGGTCTTGGGTCGGCGGGGCCGGCTTGCCGGGCGGGTCACCGGGCCCGGCGGAGGCGCAAGAGGGCGCCGGTGAGCCGGCGCGTGACGGGAGCCTGCAGCGCCGCACTCGACTCGGCGACGGCCGCGTTCCAGACGCCATCGGACCAGGCCGGGTAGGGGTGGACCACCGAGGCGAGATCCCGCAGTCGTCCGCCGCGGGCGAGCAGGCCAGTGAGTTCGGCGATCATCTCCCCGGCTCGTGGCGCGACGATCGTCGCGCCGAGCATCCGGCCCTTGGCGTCGAGCACGACGTGGGTGAAGCCGTCGGTGTCGTCCTCGACGATCGCGCGGTCGACGTGCTCGTGCCGCAGCAGCCGGACCCGGACCGCGTCGCCGTGACGGTGGCGTGCCTGGCCTTCGGTGAGACCGACGTGGGCGATCTCAGGATCAGTGAAGGTCACCCAGGGGATTCGCTCGTGGTCGATGCGGCGCACCGGGGCCAGCAGCGCGTTGGTGGCGGCGATGTTGCCGTGCATGCCGGCGACGTGGGCGAACGCGGGTGCGCCGGTGACGTCGCCGGCAGCGTAGATGCGGCGGTTGCTGGTGCGTAGCTTGGCGTCCACGGCCACGTAGCCATGTGCGTCCAGACGCACCCGGGCGGCGTCCAACCCGAGCCCGGTGGTGCGCGGGCTGCGTCCGGTCGCGACGAGGACCCGGTCGACGTCGAGCATGACGTTGCCGTCGCGGCCGAGGAGGTCCAGCCGCACGCCGTCGGCCTGCTGGGCCGCCCTGGTCACCGTGGTGGAGGTCAGCACGCGGATTCCTTCTGCGGACAGCGCCGCGGACAGGGCGATGCTGGCCTGGGGTTCTTCCCTGGGCACCAGCCGGTCGCTGCCTTCGATGAGCGTTACCTGGGCGCCGAGGCGGGCGAACGCCTGCCCCAGCTCGCAACCGATCGGCCCGCCGCCCAGCACGGCCAGCCGCGCGGGCAGTTCGGCCAGATTCCACACGCTGTCGCTGGTCAACGGCTCCACCTCGGCCAGTCCGGGCACCGGCGGGAGCGCCGGGGTGGACCCGGTGGCGATCAGGGCGTGCCGGAACCGCAACGACATCCGACCCTCAACCCGCAATTGGTCCGAACCTATGAACACCGCTGCGCCCGCGATGACCTCGGCACCGGCCTCGGCCAGCGCCGCGGGTGAGTCGACCGGCTCGATCCGCTCGATCGCCCTACGGACGTTGGACATTACGGCCGTAAAGTCCACCTGCGGCTCGACGGGGGCGATGCCGAACCGTCCCGCCGTGCGCATGTTCTGCGCGGCATGGGCGGCGGCGATCAGCGATTTGCTCGGCACGCACCCGGTCCACAGGCAGTCGCCACCGGTGCGCCGGCGCTCCACCAGTACCACCCGCGCGCCGAGGCCGCCCGCGGTCTTGGCGGCGATGATGCCGGCGGTTCCGCCGCCGACAACGGCCAGGTCATACCCTCGCATCAAGCTGTCCCCTCCCTGCCGAGCTCCGCATTCATCACCGGCATCGGCCGCCGCGGAACCTCCCCTCACCGGCATCGTCCACACTGGACGGTTGTCCACACTGGACGGTTGTCCGCTCCCTCGGAAGTGCCTGCTCAGCGAAACGGAGCGGGTCGTGGGTCGGCCTTGCCGGACCGATCGCAGGCCCAACCATTACTTTAGGCCGAGGACCAGGCGAAGGTGCCCAACCAGGTCGTCAGCCCGAACAACGCGGCGTACGTGCCCACGGCAATGCCGACGACGGCGAGAAGACGCCACCGCCGCGTCCCGGCGACGCTGCACTGGTTACGGCGCCGCAGCGACATTCCAACCAACCCGACCAGTACGGCCAATCCACCGAGCCGGAACCACCACGCGTAGCCGTCGTAGCGGTCCGTCGCCCCCGCGAAAGCGGTTCCGGCGCTGACGAGGCCAGCAGCGCCAGCACGGTGGGGCCGACGCAGCACAGGATGCCCACCAGCCCGCCGTCAGGCCGATCCGCCACCTCGGCAGCCGGCCGGTCCTGACTTTGCCCGCCGTCTCACGGCTGGACGTGGTCATGGTGCTCCGTTCGCCGATCCTGCCAACCAACTCAACCCGGCCGTTCCGCGGTTGGCCACGAAACTGTCAGCCGGGCGACACACCTCGACAAGTCTTGCGCAAACCGGTCAGGTGCCGAGGAGTCGGTGCAGCGCGCGGCGAGCGCGGTCCGGGGCGGACCGATCATGGTTCAGCTGCAGGAAGTGGTTGAGGGCGAGCATGACGGCCCAAAGCTCGTAGACCAGTTGGTCGGGGTCCGTGTCCGGCGGCAGGTCGCCGAGGCTGACGGCGCGCCGGATGTGGATACGCAGGTCGCGTTGCCATAGCGCCTCCATTCCGGCTATGGCATCGCGTACCGGACCGCCTCGTCCGTCGAACTCCGCTGCCGCAGCGGTGAAGAAGCAGCCGCCGGGCAGGATGTTCCGCTCCAGATATGACACCCACGCCTCGCACACCGCACGTAGATGAGGCAGGCCGGGGGGCACGTCCCGGACGCGTTGCGGCACCTCTTGGGCGAACATCTCCGCCGCCGCGTCGACGACGGCGAGTTGGATGCTCTCTTTCGTGCCGAAGTGTCCGAGCACGCCGGCCTTGCTCATCTCCATCTCGGTAGCGAGCCGGCCGATGGTCAGACCCTCGAGCCCGTCCACCGAGGCGATCGCCAAACCGCGATCGATGATGCGCTGCCGAGTCTGGCGGGCCTCGACGACGGATTTCCGGGGGCTCATGCTTCCATATTTTAGATTACGACCGATCGGTTGCTATATTCGCCTCGGCACGTATCGCCTGACTGAAGGAGAGACCGTTGTCCGGATCCCGCCTCGTCGCTCTGGGGCACCACCAACCGGCCCGTGTGCTGGCCAACGCCGACCTGGAACGCATGGTGGACACCAGCGATGCGTGGATCCGGCAGCGCACGGGAATCGCGACCCGCCGGATCGCGGGCGAGGACGAGTCGGTCACCGACATGGCCGCCGAAGCGGCGGCCAAGGCGCTTGCCGACTCCGGTGTGGAGCCGGCCGAGATCGGCCTGATCACCGTCGCCACCTGCTCCGCAATCGACCGTTGCCCGTCGATCGCCGCGCAGGTCGCCGCCCGCCTCGGTGTTCCCGCCGCCGTGTGTTTCGACCTGAACAACGGCTGCGCCGGCTTCTGTACCGCCCTCGCCTGCGCCGATCACTCGGTGCGGGCCGGGGCCGCCCGGCATGCGTTGGTCATCGGCGCCGAGAAGATGTCGGATGTCACGGACTGGACCGATCGAAGCACCTGCGTGCTGCTGGCCGACGGTGCCGGCGCCGCGGTGATCAGCGGAACGGACGACCGCGACGCCGCGATCGGCCCGGTCGTGTGGGGAGCCGACCCGGCACGGGGCCATCTGGTGCGGATCGCGGACTCCTGGCAGCCGCGGTTCGCGCAGGAAGGCCAGGCCGTATTCCGGTGGGCCACCGGCGAACTGCCCGCCGTTGCCGAAGAGGCGTGTCACCGCGCGGGAATCGCCACCACCGACCTCGCGGGCATAGTCACGCATCAGGCGAACCTCCGGATCATCGAGTCGCTGACCCGGCGGCTTGCCCTGCGAGACGACGTGGTGATCGCCCGGGACGTCGTCGACTCCGGCAACACCTCCGCCGCGTCCGTGCCGCTCGCACTGTCCAAAATGGTCGAACGTGGCGAGTTGCCTTCCGGGGCGCCGGTGCTGCTGTTCGCCTTCGGCGGCGGCCTGTCCTGGGCCGGCCAAGTCGTTACCTGCCCCTGACTAGAGCCGGGGCGGGAGCGGTCAGCGGGCGGTGTACGCGGCCGTAACCGCCTTGTTCATCAGGTACTCGAGCAGGGTTTGCAGCACCCGCTTGGTCGATTCGCGGTCACGCACGTCGCACAGCTGTATCGGTACCTCCGGGTTGAGGTCCAGCGCCGCGCGTACCTCCTCCGGCTCGTAGATGTCCGCGCCGGCGAAGCAGTTCACCGCGACGATGAAGTCGATGCCGCGCGACTCGAAGAAGTCCACCGCCGGGAAGCAGTCCTCCATCCGCCGGGTGTCGGCGAGCACCACCGCGCCCAGCGCGCCGACCGACAGCTCCTTCCACATGAACCAGAACCGGTCCTGTCCCGGGGTCCCGAAGAGGTAGAGCACGACCTTCGAGTTGATGGTGATCCGCCCGAAGTCCAGTGCCACCGTGGTGGTGGTCTTGTTCTCCACCCCCGTCAGGTTGTCCACCGCCGCGCCGAGTTCGGTGAGCCGTTCTTCGGTGCGCAGCGGCTTGATCTCGCTGACCGAGGAGACCAGGGTGGTCTTGCCGACCCCGAACCCGCCCGCGATCAGGAGCTTGACGGCCTGCACGCCGTTGAGCTCGGGGTCGCCGACCGGATCAGAGTTTCCGTATGCCATCAAGTACCGCCTGCAACAGTTCGAGGTTGGGCCGCCGGCTGTTTTCGGAGGTGGCAGGCGGCGACCGGAAGATGAGATGCCCCGACTCGATCAGGTCGCTGATCAAGACCTTGACCGCGGCCAGCAGAAGGTTCAGCTGGGCCGCGATCTCCGCGACGGACATCGGTCTGCCCTGGCACATCCGCAGGATGTCGCCGTACTCCCGGTCCAGCGTCGCCACGTCCGACGCCGGCCGGACGGCCACCACGAGCGTGATGAGGTCGAGGTTGTGCAGATCCCTCCCGGCGCGGCCACGGGTGACCGCGAACGGCCGGACCAGCGGACCCGGATCGTCGTCCTGGAGCCAGGAGGTGTCGTCGTATTTCACGGCGTCAGTGGGCTCGAAGCCTCACTGTGGTGCACGCGCGGTGAGGCCGACAGGTTTGACCCGACCTGTTGCACGATCACATTCATTTGGTAGGCGACCATGCCCAGGTCGGCGTTGACCCCGGCGAGCAACGCCAGGCAGGCCCCCACTCCCGCCTCGGTCACCACCAGGTAGCCGTGCTCCATTTCGACCACGGTCTGGTGCACCACGCCCTTGTCGAACTGGCTGCCCACACCGCGGGCGAGACTGCGGAAGGCCGACGCCATCGCCGAGAGGTGCTCGGCGCCTTCGCGGTCCAGACCACTCGACCGGCCAAGGGTCAGGCCGTCGGCGGAGAGCACCACTGCCTTCTCGGCCCCGGAAAGCCGCTTGACCAGATCGTCCAGCAGCCAGTCCAGCCCGGCCCCATGGGGTTTGACTACCAAGTCTTCGTTCATCGGCAGACCATCCGTGTTCATCGATCTCATTTGAAGCTACTGCGCATTCTCGCGACTTTTCCGAGCTTGCCAGGTCCCCCGTTGGAACGCGGTCATGGCGGTGCGCGCCTGGTCCGGACTACGCAGCTGGGCGGGCGCGCCGGCCGCGGAGTCCGGTGTGGACGGTGGCTCGGCCTGGAGCTGTGGGGCCAGGTGCTCCTGGCGTCGCCGGCGAGGAAGCGGTTTCCGGCCGGACGAGGCGACGGCCACTCCGGCCCGGCTTGCGGACGGGGAGCGTTCCTCAACGGCCCGCTCGCGCGGAGCGGGCGGGAGACGGTCCGCCGACGGCTCCTCCTGCGGCCACAGCCGCGGGTCGTCGCTGGGTCGCGACATCCCGGGCGTCGGGTCCTGCGCCGGCCCCGGTACGAACAACGGAACCCGGGCATGGCGGCCCGGCCGGGCCGGGGTCGGCTCGGCCGAGGCGTCGTCCGCCGATGGCTCGTCCTTCTGCAGCTCGCCGGTGTCGAGGACCTTGGTCGGGATCAGCACGATGGCCTTGATCCCGCCGTAGGCCGAGTCCACCAGGTTGACCACGATCCCGTGCTTGCGCGCCAGTTGACCGATCACGAACAGGCCCAGGCTGCGCTGGCCGGCCAGCGCCATCTCCTGGAAGTCCGGTGGGTTGATCAGCCGCTCGTTGAGCCGCTCACGCTCTTCGAACGCGATGCCGAGGCCCTGGTCCTCGATCTCCACCGCGACGCCCTTGCCGACCACGTTGCCCCGCACCGCCACCGGCGAGTCCGGCGGGGAGAACGACGTCGCGTTGTCCACCAACTCGGCCAGCAGGTGCACGATGTCGGCGACCGCGGACCCGATCACCTTCGCCTCCGGCAGCCGGACCGCGCTGACCCGCGCGAAGTCCTCGGTCTCGGAGATCGCGCTGCGCACGATCTCCTCCAGGGCGACCGGCTTGCGCCATTTACGGCCCGGCTGACCACCGCCGAGGATCACCAGGTTCTCCGCGTTGCGGCGGGCCGCGGTGGTCAGGTGGTCGAGCTGGAACAGCAACTCCAGGTGCTCCGGGTCGTTCTGCTTGGCCTCGGCGACGTCCAGCAACTCCAGTTGCCGGTGTACCACGATTTGGCTGCGATGCGCGATGTCCAAAAAGACCTTGTTGAAGCCACCGCGCGTCTTGGCCTCCGCGGTGGCCGCCGCGATCGCCGTTCGCTCCGCGGCGTTGAACGCCTCGGCGACCTGTCCGATCTCGTCGCGGCCGCGGTCGATCGGCGTCACCTCGGTGTTGACGTCCACCTGCTCACCCGCATGCAACCGCTCCACCAGCGCGGGAAGTTTCACCTCGGCCAGCTCCAGGGTCTTCGAGCGCAGCCGTCGCAGCCGGCGCACCAGGGCGTTGGCCAGCCGGATCGATACCAGGAAACCGCCGATGGCCGCGACCAGCGCGATCGCGCCGGCCACGATCGATTGCCACAGCGTGGTGTTGGCGGCGTCCGCGGCGAGGTCCGTGCCGTAGTTGAACTGATCGTGCCACATCCGGAGCAGTTCATCCGCCACCTGGCTTTCCGCGTCGCGGAAGCTGGCCACCGTCATCGGCAGCGTGCCGGTCGTGCTCAGCGCGTCCTCCGCGGTGGTGGCCGTTCGCCAGGCGTCGCTGCTGATGAGCCGGTTGTAGATGGCCAACTCGCCGTCCGGGAGGCGGCTGACCTGGTTTTCGAGCTGTTGACGGTAAGAGCCGACGAACCGGGCGAGGGAGACCCGCTCCGCGAGCGTCAGCTGAGGGCGGGTGACCAGCACGGTGGCCACGCTGTTCGCGGAGCTGTGCGCCTCCATCACCCGGAACAGGTCGACGGTGGTGATGTGCTCGCGCGCGGCGCCCGGGTCGTAGGCGGTGCGGGCCGAGTCGGCGATGCCGTTCATCGGGGCCCGGCCGAGTCCGGCGAACTCCGCGTCCACCTCATCGGCGGAGATCTGGGATTTGTCGATGCCATCGCGGACCGCCGGCATCCGGAGGATCAGCGCACCGAACTCGGCGTTGGTCTTGGCCACGCTCTCGGGGTTGAGCTGTCCGGCGGTATCGGCCAGCCCTTTCATCTGGGAGAGCCCGATGTCGGTGTTCTGGCGTACACGCGGCAGATCGGCGCGCGCCTGGCGATCGCCGGCCACCGCACGCAAGCTCACGTCGCGTTCCTGCCGGAGCGTGGACTGCCAGGCGACGATCGGTTCGATCCCACTCTTGAGCAGGTGGGCCCAGTTCCGTGCGGCCAGACCGGAGGAGACCAGTGAACCGGCCACCACGGCGCCGGTGATCAGCAGCAACACACTGGGGATGAGCGCGATGGCCAGCACCCGGGTCCGGATGCTGCGCCCTCCGCCGATGCCTGTCAGATTCTTGAGTCGCGTGCCCGCGCGAGGCTGTGCGGGTGTCGATTCGCGCAAGTTACCGCCCTGTCCTGGCTTGAAACTCTGGTGTCAGCGGAGGCCGGACGTACGCGCCGAAATGGTTTTCCCTTGTCGTGCACGGGTTCTCCTCCCCGCGGCTGTGCGGGCGTGGCGTCCACAGGCACTCGCTCATCGCGGATTTGTTTGCGGGACAAGCAGATCCGAGGTAAAGTGATGGTGTCCGGCCCTCCGGGCTGATCGCTCAACGAAGTCTCGCAACTCTAACCGCGATGTCAAGACCGGCGATCATCGACCCCCGGAAAAATGGTTCGAGTGCCCTCAACTTGGTTTGTGCTTCCTTGACAGACCAATATTACGCACGTCTATCCAACGTATGATCCAGGTATGTCATGAGTCATGACGGGTACGTGCAACGGGTTACCTCACCGATTGGCCGAATCCGCTGTTATGTGTTGCGACCCAGGGATTTCCCGGCGCAGCGATCACGCAGTTGCTCGCCACGAAGGGCGTCAAGGTCGTGCCCGTCAAATGAGAACGATGGCCAGAAGAGGACGGCCTGGATCATCCAGGTACAACGGGGGAAGCGCGGTTTTTCCGCACCGACGTCGCGTCGGCGAACGGCCTCTGAACAATGGTCCAGGAAACCTTCTCTCAGCGCATTGACGTCGGGGCGCCTGCCGCAACTTGGTCGCCCTGGTCCGAAGTGGATCTACGCCCACGAAGCACGTTGGTCCTGTCAAGTTCTCCTTTTTGTTGAGACGAGTACGCGGGTGTTCACTCCCGATTGGCAGGCGCGGAAGCGGCCGACCACGTGGAAGGATTCATCCGGTTCCCCGTTCACGTACGTATTTTCGTTTGCAGAGCCTGAAGTCCGCCGGTCAGAGGAGATCGGTGATCGGTGGGAGCCCGACGAGTGCGCCCCCGTGGACCTCGTAGTTGACGTTGGTGGCGAAGGTCGCGTGCCTGCTGCCGGTGTTGGCATCCCGCCACATCCGCTGGAGCGGGTTCACCTCCGCGAAGGCCGACGATCCGTGCAGGTTCATCAACTGGTTGAAGGCGAGGCAGATCTCGTTCATCGCGTGTCCGACGTCCCCACGGACCTTCCGGCGTTCGTCCAGGGTCAGTTCGCGTGCCTCGGCCGCCGCCGCATCGATCATGCGAGTGGTCCGCGCGAGATGCAGTTCGGCACTGTCGATTTGCATCGCCGCTTCGCCGATTCCCTTGACGAAGACCTGCGACTCGATCTGGGTGGGGTAAGAGGTGTAGCTGATGGCCCGCTTGGGCGCCTTCGCGGTCACGAAGGCCAGGGCGACCTGAGCGACACCGACCATCGGCGCTGCCAGGCTGCTGACGAGCCCCGCCACTGGGGACGTGCGCAACATCTGAGGTGCGCTGGGATCCGTCTGCTTCGGCGACGCGAGGATGTTCTGCGGAGCGAGCATCCGGTGGTGGGGCACGAAGACGTCCTCCGCCACCATCGTGTTACTCCCGGTGCCGCGCATGCCGACCGTGTACCAGGTGTCCTCGATCGAGAGGTCTTCCGTCGGCATCAGTGCGAATCCGGCTCCTACCGGGGTGCCGCCGTCGTCCACGATCGGAGTCACCCCCATGCCCCACTTGGCATGCAGGATCCCGGACGCCCACGGCCAGCGACCAGAGACGCGGTACCCGCCGGCAACCCGCCTGGCCACGCCGCTGGGAGCGAAGATCGACGCCATGCCGGCGTCGGGGTCCGTCGCGAAAACCTCCTGGCGTGCCTCTTCGGAGAAGTGCGCGGCGAGCATCTTGGTGCCGTTGTAGATAACCGTGATCCAGGCCGAGGAGGCACAGGAACGAGCCAGGACCTTGGCCACTTCGGACAAGGTGCTGACGTCGACGCCGTAACCGCCGAACTCGACGGGTGTCATGAGCCGGAACATGCCCGCCTCGGTGAGCGCACGGATCGCTTCGCCGGTCAGCCTGCGCTGCGCGTCGACCTCGTTGGCCTGCGCCGCCAGGACTTCGGCGACGCTCGCCGCTCGCGCGACAACGTCCGCTGTGCCGGGCGCCAGCTGTCCGGTGCTCGTCATAAAAGTCCTCCATGTGGTTGGGTTTCGGCCGGCCATGTGCAAGGAAGCCGGACCTGCCGTGCGGCCGGCCAAAGAACGCAGGCGAGTAGATCCGCACGGTGCGATGTGGTCGAGGTCCAGGTCGGTTTCAAGTGGCCGGGTGCGCGACATCGCGCACTGGACCAGTCTCGGTCCGAACCAATCCGCAGCTTGAAGTCGCTGAAGTCATGACACCGTGCCGATGAGACCGTCGTGTCCATTTGAGACAGTGGGGTCCATCCCACCGGTGATCATTCCGGTCCTCCCGATCGTGGCCTACCGGCGAGCCCCACGGGAGATGGCGAAGCCGTCCGGCACCGTACCGTCAGGTAGGTGGTGCACGACCCCGGCCCCGCGATCAAACTCCCGGTGCTCGCTGGATATACCGTACGGGTCAGCGGCTTGGCGCACTCTGGTGTGCAACACAGACTCCGCGCGTGATCTTGGGCTCTGGCACAAAAGAGGTACACACCATGTCTGGTTCGTGGCTGACTAAGCTCTCCCCAGCGCATACGTCCGTCGATGTCGCTGTGACCATCGGCACCGACGCCGAGTCCGTCGTTTCACGCCTTGGCGAAGACGCCCTCCGGTGGGCGGATTTCGTGGGTTGCGAGGCTGCCGCGAGGGTCATCGACACCGTGCCCGACCTCGGGAGCAATGCGGCGCATCTTCGGCTGATCCGCCGCGCGATCGTGTCCACCGTCCTGCGGGGCCTGCTGCTTTTCGAGGAAGCGCAGATCGAGCTCATCACCGAAGAGGCCCGTGAGGCGGTTCGCGATTTCGCGCGCCGCGGTCTGCAGTTCACCGGGGTCTTCCGCGCCATCCGGGTGGGGCAGGCGTGCATCATCGAGCACTTCGTCCAAGCTGTCGCGGCTGCGGATCTTCCCCACACGGCAACCGAGATGCAACGGGTGCTTCACGTCCTGCTCCGCGCATTCGACTCGTTCGCCGGTGCCATCGAGGCCGAGTTCTGGAACGAGTACGAGAACGGGCTGGCCGCCACCGCCGCGGCACGTATTCAGACGATCAAGAAAGTCCTCTCCGGAGCCGTCGAAGGCCATGCGGCGAGCGAAGAACTCGGCTATCCGCTTGACCAGAGCCAGCTCGCCATCGTCGCCTGGAGCAGCGGGGAGCCCGGAGCCGCTACCGATGCGACAGTTCGGCGGGCCGTATCGGAACTGCTCGCTGCGCTGGGAGCACATCGCACCCTGCTCGTGCCAGTCGGCGCCGGCGCGGTTTGGGCCTGGGGCACGGTAACGGCCGCAGGCCGGCTCAAGACAGCGTCGGTGCCGGCGATCCCCCCGGACGTGGACATCGCCGTCGGCGAGCCCGCGGAGGGCACGGCCGGGTTCCGCGCGTCACACGCGGAAGCCCGCGCCGTCGAACGTCTGTTGCGGCTCGCCGCACGTCCGAACGGCAGCGGCGTGACGTTCCATCACGACACCGCCCTGGCGATTCTCATGGCAGCCGACCTCGACTCCGCACGGGTCTTCCTCCGGCGAACTCTCGGTGAGCTGCTGGAGGAGGACCCCCGTACGCAGGAGATCCGCGCGACGACCCGGTGCTACCTGGACGAGGGACGAAGCCTCGCCAGGACGGCCAAGCGGCTGCAGATCGCCCGGAACACCGTCACCTACCGGGTGCACCGAGCCGAGGAGCTGTCGGGGACCTCGCTCAGTACGCACCACCTGCTCGTGCACGCGGCTCTCGTGCTGAACGACTACATCGACACCTCAGCTGAGTAGCGGGGTGCGGATCGATGTCAGTGCGTACGCAGTGCGCGTAGGTACTCGCGATTCATGTTGGCGATGCTGAAGAACGGGATCTCCTTCGGACAGGCTGCCACGCATTCGCCGGTGTTGGTGCAGCCGCCGAAGTCCTCGGCGTCCATGGCAGCGACCATGCCAAGTACCCTCGACTCGCGCTCGGGCTGCCCCTGCGGTAGCAGATTCAGATGCGTGACTTTCGCCGCGGTGAACAGCATCGCCGAGCCATTGGGGCAGGCCGCCACGCAGGCGCCGCAGCCGATGCAGGTCGCGTTTTCGAAGGCGGCGTCGGCATCCGGCTTTGGCACGGGCGTCGAGTGTGCGTCGGGAGCCGCACCGGTGGGCGCGGTTATGTAGCCGCCGGCCTGGATGACGCGGTCGAATGCGGAGCGGTCGACCACCAGGTCCTTGATCACCGGGAACGCCTTGGCACGCCAGGGTTCCACGTCGATCACGTCACCGTCGTGGAAGGTGCGCATGTGCAGTTGACAGGTGGTCGTCTGCTCGGGGCCATGGGCACGTCCGTTGATGACCACACCGCACATTCCGCAGATCCCCTCACGGCAGTCATGGTCGAACGCAACCGGTTCTTCACCGGCGAGGATCAGCGACTCGTTGAGGACGTCGAGCATCTCCAGAAACGACATTTCCGGGGTGATGCCCTCGACCGGATACTCGACCATCTTCCCCGGCGCAGCGGGATTCGCCTGGCGCCAGATACGCAGGGTCAGTTTCATGCATAGCTCCGCTGGGTTTGGTGAACGTGATCGAACTGGAGGGCTTCCTTGTGCAGGATGGGGGTGTTCGAGATTCCGCCGTCGCCGTTGTACTGCCAAGCCGAGACATGGCTGAAGTGTTCGTCGTCGCGCTGCGCCTCACCGTTCGGCGTCTGGTGCTCCTCACGGAAGTGGCCACCGCACGATTCTTCGCGCACGAGCGCGTCGAGGACCATGAGTTCGGCGAACTCGAAGAAATCCGCCACCCGGTTCGCCTTTTCGAGTTCCTTGTTCAGCTCATCGCCGGAACCAGGCACCCTGACCGAACGCCAGAACTCGTCGCGCAGCTGGGGAATCCGCTCCAGCGCCTTGCGGAGACCGCTTTCGTTGCGGGTCATGCCGCAGTGGTCCCAGAGCAGCATGCCCAGTTCGCGGTGGAACGAGTCGACGGTGCGGTCGCCGTTGATCGACAGCAGCCGCTGGATACGTTCCTGCGCTTCGCTCCGTACCTTCGTCACTTCGGGACTCGCCGCGTCGACGACGTCGAGTTCGGCGCCGGCGAGGTAATGATTCAGCGTGGTCGGCAACACGAAATATCCGTCGGCCAGACCTTGCATCAACGCCGAGGCACCAAGACGGTTGGCGCCGTGGTCGCTGAAGTTCGCCTCGCCGATCACGAACAGCCCCGGGATCGTGCTCTGCAGGTCGTAGTCCACCCAGAGCCCACCCATCGTGTAGTGGACGGCGGGGTAGATCCGCATGGGTACCTGGTACGGGTCCTCCGCGGTGATCCGCGCGTACATGTCGAAGAGGTTGCCGTACTTGGCCTCGACCGCGGGGCGTCCCATGCGTGCGATGGCGTCGGCGAAGTCGAGGTAGACACCGAGACCACCCGGGCCGACACCGCGTCCGGCGTCGCACTGGTTCTTCGCCGCCCGCGAGGCGATGTCGCGGGGCACCAGGTTGCCGAACGACGGGTAGCTCCGCTCGAGGTAATAGTCGCGCTCGTCCTCGGGGATCTGGTTCGGCGGGCGGGTGTCGCCGGCCCGTTCGGGCACCCAGATTCGCCCGTCGTTGCGCAGCGACTCGGACATCAGGGTGAGCTTCGACTGGTGCTCACCCGACCGGGGAATACAAGTCGGGTGGATCTGTGTGTAACAGGGGTTGGCGAGATACGCACCACGCTTGTGCGCGCGCCAGATCGCCGAGGCGTTGCTGCCCTTGGCGTTGGTCGAAAGGTAGAAGACGTTTCCATAGCCGCCGGTAGCCAGAACCACCGCGTCCGCGAGATGGGTTTCGATTTTGCCGGTGATCAGATCGCGGGCGACGATGCCGCGGGCCCGCCCGTCGATGACGATCAGATCGAGCATCTCGGTGCGTGGGTGAATCTCGACGTTCCCGGCGTCGATCTGGCGCGACAGTGCCTGGTAGGCACCCATGAGCAGTTGCTGTCCCGTTTGGCCGCGGGCGTAGAAGGTGCGCTGAACCTGCACGCCGCCGAACGAACGGGTGTCGAGCAGGCCGCCGTACTCGCGGGCGAACGGCACACCCTGCGCGACACACTGGTCGATTATCTGCACCGACACCTGCGCCAATCGGTAGACATTCGACTCACGCGAGCGGAAATCCCCACCCTTTACCGTGTCATAGAACAGGCGGTACACCGAGTCGCCGTCATTGCGATAATTCTTCGCGGCGTTGATACCGCCCTGCGCCGCGACCGAATGGGCACGACGTGGTGAGTCCTGGAAGCAGAACTGAATGACGTGGTATCCCTGTTCGGCCAGGGTGGCACCCGCCGATCCGCCGGCGAGACCCGTGCCCACCACGATGATCCGGTGCTTACGGCGGTTCGCGGGATTGACCAGCTTGGCGTTGAATTTGCGCTCGTCCCATCGGTGCTCGATGGGACCGGCGGGGGCGGCCGTATCGGCGATCGGGTCGCCCAGCAGGTAATCGATCAAGTCAGTTCACCAATCCGATCATGACGCCGACGGGAACGAGCACGAACCCCACGGTGATGGCGACCGCCAGCGTCGAGCCGATCGCCTTGATGGCTTTGTCGCGGGCGGGGCGGTTGATGCCCAGGGTCTGCGAAGCGCTCCAGAAGCCGTGATTGATGTGGATGCCGAGCAGCACCACCGCCACGATGTAGATCAGGTTGAGCCACCAGACCTGGAAGTTCTGGACAACGTTGCGGTAGGGGCTGTTCGGATCGAAACCCGGGTGCACCACGCCCACCGTCAGGTCGAGCAGATGCCAGACGATGAAGAGCGCCAGAATGGTTCCGCCATAGCGCATGGTCCGGGTGGCAAAAGTCGCTTTAGGACGTTGCCCGTGCGCATAGCCGACCGGCCGGGCCCGCCGGTCGCGTAAGGACAACTGCGCAGCGGCCGCGATGTGCAACGCCACCGCAATCAGCAATACCGTTCGCTGGATCCACAGATACCAGGAGTCGTGGAGGACGGGCTCGCCGATGGTCCGCAGCCAGGCCCCATAACGGTCGAAATCGGCGGAGCCGAAGAATATCTTCAGGTTGCCGAGCATGTGCGCGATCAGGAAAAGCACCATGATCAGGCCGGTGACCGCCATGGCGGTCTTCTTTCCGATCGTGGTGCTCCACAACGAGCGCACGGCCCGGGTACGCAGCACGGTGCTGGTCATGCTATTTCCTCTGATTGCCGCGAGTTGACACAAGTGCCATGCCCGCACGCTAGATCGTCAGACAGCATTGGTCAAAGCTAAGGAACCTCTTATCACGATAGGCTTTGGCTATCATCCCTCCATGCAGTTCCACCAGTTGCAATCCTTCGTGGCGCTATGTGACACGCGGCACTTCACGCGGGCAGCGGCTCAGGTGGGCGTTGCCCAGCCGTCGCTGTCCCAGCAGATTCGCGCGCTCGAACAGAGCGTCGGTGCCCGCCTGTTCCATCGGGCCCGCGGCAACATCGCACTCACCGATGCCGGCGAGACATTGCTACCCATCGCCCGGCGCATCCTGGCCGACGCCGACACGGCCCGGCAGGAGATCCGCGCGCTGGACGAGTTGCACGCCGGCCGGGTGCGCCTGGGAGCGCCTCCGTCCCTGTGCACCGGACTACTGCCGCCGATCCTGGTGGCGTTCCGGCGCCGGCATCCGGTCATCCAGCTCATCATCCACGAGGGAGGTTCGCGCGACTTGCAGACCGAACTGTCCGAGGGCGCCCTCGACCTGGCACTGGTGATCGACTCGCGCCGCACCAACGACCCGGTGCTGGAAACCACGCCACTCTTCGTCGAAGAACTGGTCGTGGTGTCGCCGCTCGGCGCGCCACGACCGGTGCGCCGAGCCCAGATCGGCATCCGGGAACTTCAAGGACGACCGCTGGTGATGTTCCGGCCGGGCTACGACCTCCGTGAGTCGACCATCGCCGCCTGCCGCGCCGCGGGTTTCGAGCCCACCCTCGCCATCGAGGGCGGCGAGATGGACGCCGTGCTCGAATTCGTCAATGCCGGCATGGGCTTGGCGGTGGTGCCGGCGACCGTGGTCCGAGACCGGTTCCGTCGAACGCCGATCGCCGCCCCTGGCCTGACCCGCACCGTGTACCTGGCGCACCGGCGCGGCATGGCGCCGCCACGAGCAGCACGCGCCCTGCAGGAGGAGATCATTCGTTCTCTCGGCGAGGCCTCCGCGGCCGGACAGTTGCCGCCCGGAGTTCGCATGTCGGTGGTCAGTGCAGAAACCCCATAGACGGCCGTTTACCGCTCCACCACCTTGGCCGGTCGGCCCGTGCCGACCTGCTAGAGCCGTGGCTGACTCGCCCGAGCGCGGAGTAAATCGGTTTGCCGAGTTCGGGCCATGGCTTCAAGATCGCGGCGTGGTGACCACATATGAATGGCGGGGCAAGTTCGACCTTTCATCCTCGACACCATGGTGGCCGGACGGGCGCGGCACCGCGGTATCGGCACCGGGTTGATCGCGACCGCTGTGCACCATGCCCGTGCCGCCGGCTGTGATTGGCTACACGTCGACTTCGAGGATCACCTGAGCGGGTTCTACTTCCAGTCCTGCGGGTTCTCCCCGACCAACACCGGACTCATCGCCCTTTCGTGACGGGCCTTCAGCACCCCAGCGGTGAAACACGGAGCGCTGAAGACTTCAGGGCTGCGCCTGCTTCGGCAAGGTGAGGATTTCGGCTCCGTCGTCGGTGATAGCGATCGTGTGCTCACTGTGTGCCGTCCGGCAGCCTGTCGCACTTCGGAGCGTCCATCCGTCGGCATCGGTGACGAGTTCGGCGGTGTCCGCCATGACCCACGGCTCCAGTGCCAGCAGCAGCCCCGGACGCAGCTTGTAGCCGCGGCCAGGCCGTCCGGTGTTCGAGACGTGCGGGTCCTGGTGCATCGTCGATCCGATGCCATGACCTCCGAACTCGGTGTTGATCGGGTATCCTGCCTCGCTGAGGACCGTGCCGATGGCATAGGAGATGTCGCCGATGCGAGCCCCGGGCCCGGCAGCGGCGATCCCCGCGGCCAGCGCGCGTTCGGTTGCACTGATCATCGCGACGCTCTCCGGGGGCTTCGCGTCGCCCACGATGAAACTGATGGCAGCGTCCGCGGCGACTCCGCCTTTGGAGACGGCGAGGTCGAGTGTCAGCAGATCGCCGTCGGCAAGCGTGTAGTCGTATGGCCGTCCGTGGAGCACTGCGTCGTTGACAGCCGTGCAGATGTAGTGGCCGAACGGGCCGCGTCCGAAGGATGGCGCGTAGTCGACGTAACAGGACAGGGCTCCCGCCTCGACGATCATGGTCTCGGCCCACCGGTCGATGTCCAGCAGGTTCGTGCCGATCGTGCTACGGCTCTTCAGCGTCTGCAGGATGTCAGCGACCAGGGCGCCGGTATCCTTTGCTCGAGCCAGCAGGGTCGGGTTCAGGATCTCGATCATGCGGTGTCCTTCTCACACAGCCAATAACTATACCGGTCTTACTATACCGGTACTCGTGAAGCTCGATCCCGCGGCCGCGTTGGAGGAGTCGACAAGAGAGCAAGCCCCCGGCCAGTACGGTTAGGACGCCGCCCATGTCACGGGCAGGGTGGTGAGACCGCGAAACACCCAGCCGTACCACTGTTCCTCGCGGTTCGGATCGGTGCACAGGCCCGGAAGCCGGTCGTAAAGCAGGGGCACGGCGACCTCGCCGATGGAGATGCGGGCGGCCCAGTGGCCGGCGCACAGGTGCACGCCGCTGCCGAAACCGAGGTGCGGTTGTTTGGGCCTGGCGATGTCGAAGTCGTGTGGGCGTTCGAACACGGCGGGGTCGCGGTTGCCCGCGCCGACCACCACGCCCAAGGTTGCCCCGGCGGGAAGTTCGACGCCCTGCAGCACGGTGGCCCTGGTGGTCTCCCGGGGGTACATGCCGATCGGAGAGAGCCAGCGGACGGCCTCGTCGAAGACAGCACTCCACGTCGACGGGTTGGCCAGGACGCGCTCGCACTGCTCGGGGTGGCGGCTCAGCGCCCAGACGATGTTGGTGATCATGTGCTGGGGTTCGTTCATGCCACCGGAAATGGTGAGCTTGACGTTCGCACGGACGGCGGCATCGGACAAACCGCCATTGGACCACGCGGAGGTCATCGAGCCGTCCGGATTCCTGCGGTAGTACGGAACAAGCTCGTCGAGCAGGCCGTTGACCTCGTGCTGGGCGGCGTCGCACCGCGCCCAGATTTCGGGGTCGTCGTGGAGGTTTCCGATACCGGCGATGAACGCGTGCGACCACCGTCGCATGTCCTCGGGGCTTGCTCCGCGCAGGCCGAGCATATCGACCAGGTTGTGCGCGGCCAGTGGAGCGGCGTAGTCGCGGTTGAGGTCGGCGTCGCCGGGGCCACGCTCGATGAGCGCATCGAGGTAGGTCTCCGCGTTGCACCGGAACAAGGGAACCCACGCCTCTCGGATCCTTTTCGGACGCATGGCCGGGTTGACCGGCGCCCGCTCGGTGGCGTGCTCGGGGTCGTCCTTGCGCAGCATCGGTTGGGCGCCGAGCGCCCGCGCCATGGTCGCACCGCTGCCCGTCACACTGGCCGAGTAGGTCTCCTGGTCGGCTTCGATGGCCCGGCAGGCTTCAAAGGTGGTCGCGAGATAGCGGTTGAGCGCCGGGACCCACACCACCGGGCCCAGTTCGCGCAGCCGGTCGTAGGTCTCATGCGGGTCGCGAAGCATCGCAGCGGGGTCGACCCAGTCCGCGGTGGCCGCCGGGGAGGGTGAGGTCGTTGTCATCGGGAACTCCTGGTGTCAGCGCGGTGAGGTGAGTCGCTTGGCGTGGTCTTTGAGGCTGAACGCGGGATCGGCGACCTGCTCCGGCGTCGGGCACGCGCCCGCGGCGAGCAGGCGTCGGGCAGCCAGGTAGTCGGCGGGACGGTTCACTGATTCGACGGCGACCAGGCGGCCGTCGCGGAAGCAGCAGACCGAAAACCGTCCACTGTGGACATCACCGGAGATCACGGTATCGTCCCCGAGCCGCGTGAGGCCGGCGATCTGTAGCCGCAGCGGGCCCTGGTGGCTCCAGAACCAGGGCACCTCCGTGTAGGCCGACTCCGTACCGAGGATCATGTCCGCGACGTGCCGGCCCCCCTCGGTGGCGTTCTGCACGGACTCCAGGCGAACTCGGGTACCCGCCGAGGCATTCGGGAAGGCCGCGCAGTCGCCGATCGCGTAGACGGCGTGGTCGGCCGTCCGCAGGTGCTCGTCGACGACGATCCCGTTGTCCACCTCCAGCCCGGCCGCCCGGGCCAGTTCGTCGCGTGGCTGGATGCCCACGCCGACCAGCACCAGGTCGGCGGGATACTCGCGGCCGCTGGTGCCCACCGCGGCGGCCACGGAGCCGCGGTGCTCGACGAGCGCCCCCAAGCCCTCGCCCAGCCGCAGGTCGGTGCCCATGCGCCGGTGCGCACCGGCGAAGAAGTCCCCCGTCTCCGGCGAGACCGCACGGCCCATCGGCCGTTCGGCGGCCTCGATGACGGTGACGTCGACGCCGCGTTTGCGGGCCGCGGCCGCGAACTCCAACCCGATGAAGCCCGCGCCGACCACGACGACCGAGCGGGCGGTGCCCAGCGCCGCCCGGAGCTTTCCCGCATCGGAGAGAGTCCGAAGCTCGTGCACACCCGCGAGGTCGATGCCGGGGACGGCGAGGGTTCGAGTGGTGGCACCGGTGGCCAGCACCAGGGCCGTGTAGGGCAGTTCCTCGCCGCCATCGAGCACCACGACCTGCCGCGCACGATCGAGCGCGGTCACGGTCGCGTCGGTGCGGAGGTTGATCCGGTTCTCCACGAAGAACCGCTGTGCCCGCAGCGGCAGGGGTTGCGGATCTGATGTCTCGGCAAGGAAGTCCTTCGACAGCGGCGGCCGTTGGTAAGGCAGCGCACTCTCCTCGCCGATCACGGTGACAGCACCAGGAAAGCCCTTGTGGCGCAACGAATCGGCGACCTGTACCCCGCCGTGGCCTGCTCCGACGATGACGACCTGGTCCATCAGACCTGCCCGGCCGGCACGTCGACCTCGATCTCGTCGAGGTCCCCGCCAAGTGCGATCTGGCAGCCGAGGCGGCTGCGGCGGTCGTCGCGGGGTGCGACGGTGCAGTCGAGCATCTCGTCCTCGTCCTCGCTCATCCCGGGGAGCGCGTCAAGATGGGGCTCGCGGACGTAGACGTGGCAGGTGGCACACATCGCCTGCCCGCCGCACTCGCCGATGATGCCGCGTACTCCATTGTGGACGGCGGCCCGCATCAGGCTGGTGCCGGGCTCGGCCTCGACGACTTCGGCGAGTCCGCCGTCGTGGTGGAATGTCACCTTTGACATTGCGAGTACCTCCTTCATGAACAGCCTCAGCGACGCCAGAGCTTCTGTAAAGCCTGAGTTGCGGGATACGAACTTGAGTAAAACTGGGATTAGCCTGGCGCCATGACCGGGATCGGTTCGAAGTTCACCCTCCGGCAACTGGAGTACCTCGTCACGGTCGCCGACGAGGGGACACTGGCCGCGGCCGCCGGGCGCCACCACATCTCCCAGTCCGCCATCTCGCTGGCGATCACGGAACTGGAGCGTGCGCTCGGCGTCCAACTGCTGATGCGCCGCAAGGCCCGGGGCATCGAACTCACCCAGGCCGCCCGGCAGGTGCTGCCGGAGATCCGGAACCTGCTGGCGCACGCCGGTGAGGTGCGGTCCTCCGCGCGAAGCCTCGGCCAGTCACTCAGTGGCGACCTGGTAATCGGCTGTTTCCCGACGCTGACGCCGTTCCTCATGCCGGAGATCCTCCGGCACTTCCCCGCGCGCCACCCCGGGGTGACCGTGCGGCTGTTCGAGGGCTCGATGGCGGAGGTGCAAGGCCGGCTGCTCGACGGCACCTGCGAAATCGCAGTGGTGTACGACCTCGCGATCGGCATCGACATCACGACGCACGTGCTCTACCAGGTCCGGCCGTACGTCCTGTTGTCGGCCGATCACCGGCTCGCCGGCCCGGAACCGATCTCGCTGGCCGACCTGCGCGACGAGCCGATGGTGATGCTCGACATGCCGCCCAGCGCCGCGATGTTCCGGGAAGTGCTCGCCGTGGGCGGGATCGAGCCGAACGTGCGGTTCACAACCACGCATTTCGAGTCCGTACGTTCGCTTGTCGCGAGCGGTGCCGGTTATTCGCTGCTGTTGCAACGCCCGGCGCCGGACACGACCTATGCCGGGCCACCGCTTGTCTATCGAGAGATCATCGAGGAGGTACGGACGGTTGACGTCGTGCTGGCTCACGCGCGCGACGCGCGACTCACCCGTCGCGCCCACGCCTTCGCGGACTTCTGCCGCGCGACGTTCACCCGCGGACGGCCGGGGTGCCCAGGACCTCGTTGAACGGGTGCGTGTAGATCGAGTTACGCAGTTCGCAACACGCCCCCGGCATGGTGACCGTGATTTCCCCTACCTCCACCACACTGACGACGCCCACGTCTGCCCAGCCTTCTCAGGCGGCCACGGCCTCGGGCAACGTCTGCAAGGTCGGCGATCGAAAGGTGCCCCACCGGCGCTGAAGCGCGACCGGGACCCGATTCAGGGCTGCATCCTCGGGTCCTCGGTCGGATCCGCATACATCGGCGGGCAACCGTCCTCGACAGCGTTGGGACGCAGCTCGTAATGCCAAGGCTCATTGCCATAGATCTGACACAGCCCGTACGCGGCACCATGCTCGGACAGCCAAGCCGCGGCCTTCGGCGGGCCGATATCGACCGCCTCACCCTTCACATGAGCAGACCTCTCCGGAGTGGCCACCCACCGCGCGGCCTCCTCCTGCGAGCCGTACCTGACCACAGCGTCCTGCCACAACCGCTGCTGATACTCAGGCGACCGCCAGCCACTGTTGACCCGAAGCCCGACGCCGTCGGCTTTTGCGTCCTTCGCCGCCCGGCGCAACGCATCGAGGAGACCCGGGTCGAGCTTGCCCACCGCCGGTATCTCCTCGTCGAACACCGAGACCGCCGCCCCGTCGGGAACGACACCGTCACTCTCGTCCAGCGCGGCCCGCGTACCGGCCGACCGGCCTCTTCTGGCCGACGAACTCGACGGAGCCGACACCACGAGCGGCCGCTGCACGACGAACGCAGCGATCGCGACACCGATGATCGCCAGGCTGCCGAGCACGGTCCGGTGTGTACGACGGGCTGGCGCTGGCAATGATGCGCTCTGGTCCATACCTCCACTGAAGACGGAAAACCGTTGCCGTCGCGTATGCAGTTTTCGATACACAGGCGATACACGCCGATTCCCGGCCGGCTCCTCGATCCGCTTCTATTGCGAGGACGCCAACGCCGACGACGCACCCGCCGAGCCGAGCACGTTCCCCCTCGGCTTGGCGGGCTTTGGGGACGACTTCTCCGGCGTCCGGCGCTTCGCCGACCGCGACCACAAGAACATCACCCAGTGGCACGTCTACGACGCCCCGGCGGCACTACGCCGCGCACCTGGAACCGGAGCTGGTGACCTCCGACATCCAGGGCTTCTTCCGCCCCCTGCGTTGAGGAGATGCTCGCGGTGGCCGGTTGACCAGGCCACCGCGAGACCGGGCGGCTACGTCGACCCGAGTCGCGCGGGCACTAACTGAGCCGCGCTCGATAACACTTTGTCACGTAAGGCATTTCCACCGGATGCTTCGCGTCCAAGAGCGCGCGGACGCGCCCCAGCAGTTCTTCTCGGGTTTCGGGCTTCAGAGTGATCACATAGCTGCGGGAGGCGACCATGTCCAGGATCTGTCCAGGTGTCATCAAATGCTTCCAGCGAAAGTCCCGCGACTGAACGGGTTCGAAAGGCCTGCCCAGACGGTCCGCTTGGCGATCCTCCGTCGGCGCCTCGGCATAGCCGCGCAGGATCTGGTCCAGCTCGGCGACCCAAGGCTCTGAAACGTCACGATCGTTCCACACCAGGCCGAGCCACCCACCCGGACGCAGCACGCGGGCGGCCTCAGCGACCGCCCGCTCCGGATCAACCCAGTGCCATGCCTGGGCGCACACCAGGGCATCCGCGCTCGTGTCCGGCAACGGGATCGATTCCGCTGTCCCAGGCAACAGTGGCACCTCCGGGAGCACCCGCGCGAACTGCGCCCGCATCTCAGCCGAAGGCTCCACCGCTACGACCTTCCGGCCCGGCCGCCGCAACGCACGGGTCAGCTTGCCGGTACCCGCTCCGAGATCGACCACGGTTCGCGCGCCCACGGGTACCAGCCAGGTGACGGCATCCGTTGGGTAGGGCGGACGGCCACGCTCGTAGGCATCTGCCACAACTCCGAACGAGCCCGCCTGACGGTTTCTCTCGTCCTCGGCTTTGCTCATTGCCGCTATTATCCCTGCGCGGACGACGGGAGCGAGTGGCGAGCCTCGGCCACGGCTCGCTCCGGATGAAACACCTTGTCTGCACGGGGTAACCGTCAACAGACCCGTCAGCGCATTGAGGAGAGTTACGCCAGGACGCCTGGCAGACCACACGAGACTCCATAAAGCGCCCAGGAGACAGCCAACCCGCCTCAAAGATCACAAACCAGGCCTTCGACCGATCAGCCCACGAACCACAACCTGGCGCTGGTCACCAGCAAACCACACCACGCCGGGTCAGGAGGAACTCGCACCGTGGGGTTTGGGGGGCTCGGCCCCCAAACTAATGACGGAGGACCCGGTCCGCACTTTCCGCGAACACGGGTCCCCTGACGACGTGGGCCTAACGTGCCAGCATACGAACCGGACCAGCGAAACCAACCCAGCCATAGTGATGGGGGTCCGGGGGCTTGCCCCCTGCTGGGGGTGTGGGGGCTCGGCCCCCACAGGACAAGACGATGATCGCCAAGGGGGAAGGCGTGCCCGCCGAACAGGCGGGCCCCAAGATCGGGTGGAGCTGAGGGGAATCGAACCCCTGACCTTCTCGATGCGAACTGTCGGCATCCGGGTTTTCCCCTGGTCACTGGGGACATCGTGACTGCGATAACGGGCGTTGACGGTCACTGCTGGCCGGTGCCGTTGCTGTACTTTGCTGCTGTACAGCAACCGAACACGTTCTCAGCTTGGGAACCAAGGGTGACGTGCCTGAAAACCGACGCTGACCTGCGGTTGGGGATGTGCGCTGGGTATCTCCGTTGACCGTGGTTGACCGAGGCATGGTGTTGGGATGTTGCTGGGGCTTGCCCCCAGTCGGCTCGGACTGCGGGCCGAAAGCGAGCTAGGACGGCGAGTTTGTGGGACCGAAGAACTGTGCCACCTGGTTGAAGATCCCCGTTGCCTTCTGGATGGTTTGGTTGTCACCAATCTTCATGGGTTCGCCGAGCTGCGGATCGTAGGCGGTCAGCCCGGTCGCGGCCTCGACGATCGACGCGAGCGCGTGGACCTGCCTGACGACCTCTTCGGCCCCGTCGCCATCGCTCCAGTAGGGAACGGTCATCGACCACTCGCCTTGCAGGTAGCTCACGTCGATACCGGTCGGCGGGTGGGTCAGGCTCCAACTCGGCGGCCCGTCGACGATCGAGATCTCTCCTCGAAACAACTTCCGTGCACTGGCCGTGATCACGTCCCATCCGACCGGGAGGTCCTGGTTTGCAGGTTGGTTCTCCAGCGCCTCCATCGCGTCCTCCCAGGACTGGCCAGGCGAACGTTGAAGGAAATAGATGTCGTAGCTCATGCAGCGAGGGTACTTGCGTCGCGGGCTCTCACCTGCATGGTTCGGGCTGAAGTGATCTCCTCGCGGCGCGGGTTCATCCCTGCCGGGCCGGGTGGTGCCGGTCAAGGGTCTGCCGGAGGCCGCGAAGCGCCCTTGACCGGTGCCACCCGGTCTGGCAGCCCTCGGGCGCGCCGTGAGGAGGTCACCGGACGCTAGTCCGTTTCGCCACGCGCCAGGTCCTTTGTGGACCCCGACACTCGCGAACCGCTGACCGAGTGGGACCAGGCTGTAGAGGAGGTTGAGGAACCCGCGCACGTGGCCACCTTCGGACGGCAGGTCCATTCCAAGGGCATTCTCGGCGGCACCGAAGAAGCCGGGCGCCACATCGGCTATCTGACCAAGTACCTCACCAAATCCACGGGAGAGGTCGTCGAGGCCGATTCGGCACGGCAACGGGAGCACCACGACCGGCTACACGCCGAGCTGGCTGTGACGCCCTGCTCGCCAAGGTGCGCGGTCTGGCTGCTGTACGGCATCCAACCCCAAGGCGTCACCTCGCGAACCACGCCGGGGCACTGCAAGGGGCGGGCACATCGGCGGACCACGCTCCGCCTACCAGGGCGGCGGGTGCTGGTCTCGCGCAAATGGTCCGGCAAGACACTCGCCGACCACAAGACAGATCGCAAAGCCTTCGTGCGAGACATGCTCGCCGGAGTCGGCATCGTCAAACCCGAACAAGACAAGGCACGGCTCGTCTGGCGGAAGGTCCAGCCCGGCGACCGGGACGCCCCACCACGCGCGCATCTGCTCATGCGTGCGATCGCCGAACGAATCACCTGGCGGGCCGAGTACGACCGAGCGCTACTTGCGGCTTCCGGGCCGCCTGGCGGGGTTCCAGAAACTTCGGCAATTCCACAAGCAGCCTGACTACCTGGGAGACTAATGGAACAGATCTTCATCAAGCGGAAGTGGCACACCGTCGCCGAAGTAGCAGCGATGCTCGGCTACGGGCTCTCGAAAACCAAGATGCTCGTGGCGACCGGGCAGATTCGATCCATAAAGTATGGTCGAAACCGGCGCATCCTGCCGGAATGGGTTGACCAGTACATCAACGATCGCGTGTCAGAGGCGGCTTGACGTGACTGGGAAGGCTCGTGCGAACGGGGAAGGGTCCATCTTCCCTTACCGACAGGGATTCGCGGCCTACGTGTGGGTGCGTACGCCGATGGGTGAGCGGAAACGCAAGTACGTGTACGGCAAGACGCGCGAAGAGGTGCACGAGAAGCGGGTGAAGCTGCATCAAGCGGCCAAGGATGGCCCGGTCGCTTCCCGTGTGCCTCGCCTCGATGAGTACTTGCAGTACTGGCTTCATGAGGTGATCAAGCCTAACCGGGCACCACTGACGTTCGTGAACTACGAGTTGTTCGTGCGGCTCTACATCGCGCCCGGCCTGGGCGACCGGCGGCTTGACCGGCTCCAGGTCCGGGACGTGCAGAAGTGGGTGAACAGGATCCCGGACACCTGCCAGTGCTGCGCCCAGGGCAAGGATGCCCGGCGTGACAAGAAGCGTCAGCGGTGCTGTGCCCGCGGAGTGTGCTGCAAGGAAGCACCCTCGGCGCGCACAGTGTCCGACATCCGGGCGTGTCTGCGGTCCGCGCTGTCGAACGCTGTCCGGGAGGAGCTGATCAGCAAGAACGTGGCAGCGAACATCGTCTTGCCAGCGGTCCGTAAGCGAAAGGGCAAGGCATGGTCGAGTGAGGAAGCCCACCAGTTCCTGGAGTCCGCACGCCGCGATCGTGACCCGCTGTACGCGGCGTACGTGCTGATCCTGGTCCTGGGGCGACGTGGACTTCGAGGCTGAAGAGCTATCGGTGGCTCTCCAACTGCAGCGTGTTCAAAAGCGGTTGCTCCATCGAGAGACCAAGACGGAGGCGTCCGACGACGAGCTGCCGCTGGTCGGCATCTGTGCGGCAGCCCTGCGCGAACGGAAGCAGGAACAGCAACATCACATCAAGGCGGCCGGCGCGGCGTGGCAGCGATCGAAACTGATCTCCACCACCCGGTCGGGGACCCCGGTTGAACCTAGGAACTTCAACCGGTCCTGGGGCCCCGCGTGGCGCGGTCCGGGGTACGAAAGATCACCGTGCACGACGGCCGCCGAACCTGCGCGACCCTGCTCGTAGACCTCGACGTGCACCCGCGTCAGGTTATGCAGATCCTCCGTCACGCCGAGTTCTCGGTGACGATGGAGATCTATGCCAAGGCGTCGAGCAAGGCCACCAAGGACGCTCTGAAGCGGTTGGGGGACAGCCTCGACGGCTGAGGCCCGTTGCTGTACTTCGCTGCTGTACGAACGTCAAAGGCCCGGTTCGAAGATCGCGAACCGGGCCTTTGACCTGCTGTGGAGCTGAGGGGAATCGAACCCCTGACCTTCTCGATGCGAACGAGACGCGCTACCAACTGCGCTACAGCCCCTCGGTGAAGCCTGCGAAAGCATAGCAACCGGCTGGCGCACGATCAGATAGGGGGTCTACTCACCCACGGCACGGCGGAACGGGAGCTGGCCCGGGTCGTCCAGCTCGTGGAACTCCGGGTCCTCGTCGTCCACGTCGACGACCACGGCAGTCTCCCGAACCGGGGCGGGCGGGGCGGGTGCGCGCTCGACTCCGATCGGTTCGCGCCAGCCGTCGTCGGCCTCAGGCTCGGTGTACTCCTCGTCGATCGGGTGAGGAGCCGGGCCGCGCGCGCGGGTGTTGAACCGGGCGAGCCGCCGCTGGCGGATCTCGTTCTCGATGCGCACCTGCCGGCGCAGGTAGCCGAGGTAGCAGACCAGAACGAGGTCGATCGCGCCGTGCGCCCACCACAGCTTGGTGAACAGGACACCCGCACCGACCGCGGTCAGCACGGCCAGGATGATCAGGCTCAGCACCACACGCTGCCGGAACGCGTACTTCGCACGCGCCGCTATCTCGGCCGCCTCCGGGTCGAAGCCGCCACGGCCCGGCCGGTAGCGACGTTCGGAGGCCGGTTCAGGGCGGGACGGTGGACGCGCGGAGGGCGGCTCAGAGCGGGAAGGCGCGGGTTCGTCCGCGAGGGGCTCGTCGGGCTCGGCAACGTCTTCGTCCTCACCCACGGGGAACTCGTCCTCGGCGCTTCGGACCACGCGCGCGGCGAGTTCCGTGTCCGCGGTCCTCGCGACCGCCTGGCGCTTGCGCACGACCATGGGTACGAGCACGGCGAGCCACGCCGCCGCGAGCGCGACAATGATCAGCGAGCTGGGCATCCCCTCGTGTCACCTCCCCCGTTCCTGGCTACATACCGTCACGCTAGTCACACCAGTAACAGTTCAGGCGGAGCCACGCCGCTTCGGATCGGAAAAAGGCGTCACCAGTTTTGGTGAAACCGGCCCTTGTGTGCTAGGCGACCTCAGGCCCACTCGGCCCGGCGTTCGGCGATCAGCCGGTTCACCAGCCCGTCGCCGATCTCCTCGACCGTGATCGCGAAGCACAGGTGGTCCCGCCAGTCCCCGGCGACGTCGAGATAGCGTCGGAAGAGGCCTTCCTTGCGGAAACCGGACTTCGTGAGTACCCGCACGCTCGCCACGTTCTCCGGGCGCACGGTCGCTTCGATGCGATGTAGGCCGGCGGAGGCGAAGACGTGGTCGACGACCAGCGCAACGGAGGCGGTGGCCACGCCTCCGCCGACAACCGTCGAGGACACCCAGTAGCCCACCCACGCCGAACGAAGTGAGGCGCGGATCACGTTACCGATCGTGATCTGCCCCGCGAACTGCCCGTCCACGATGATCGCGAACGGCAGGCACTGCCCACGCCGGGCCAGCGACCGCAGCCCCATCCACTGCGGCGGCCAGGACCAGAACCCGTTGCGGTCCTGCCACGGACCGGGCGCGGTCGGCTCCCATCGCTCCAGATGTTCCCGGTCCCGCAGCCGGATCCGACTCCAGTCACCGGCATCTCGCAGCCGGATCGGACGAACCGAAACCTCGCCCGCGGCGACCCGCAGTGGTCCCAGCCTGGCCGGCCAGCCGGGATGGCGGGTCTCCAGGTTGTATGTCGCTGCCTGCACCGGACGTATTTACACCCGTTGGGCCAGAAAGGTCACGCGCACCATCTCACCGGCCGGCACCTCGGTGCTGTCCTCGTCCACGTTCACCAGGCAGTTCGCCTCGGCCAGCGAGGCCAGCAGGTGCGAGCCGGAGGTGCCGAGGGGCTGCACCAGGTACTCGCCGTTCCCCTCGTCACGCAGCAGTTGGCCACGCAGGAAGCCCTTGCGTCCCTGGACCGACGTGATCGGCGACAGCAGCCGCGCGCTGACCATGCGGCGGTACGGATTGCGGGAGCCGCGGGCCGCCCTGATCAGCGGCCGGATCAACACCTCGAACGCCACCAGCGCGCTCATCGGATTCCCCGGAATGAGGAAGGTCGGCACCAGGTCCGGGCCGAGCCGCCCGAAACCCTGCGCCGAACCGGGGTGCATCGCGACACGGGTGATGTCGAGCTGCCCCAGTTCCGACAGAGCCGTTCGCACCTCTTCACCGGCGGTACCCCCGGCCCCGCCCGCGACCACGACGACCTCGGACATCAGCAGCCTGCCCTCAACCACCTCACGCAGCCGTTTCGGCTCGCCCGGCACGATGCCGACCCGGCTGACCTCGGCGCCGGCGTCCCGAGCCGCGGCGGCCAGCGCGTAGGAGTTGACGTCGTAGACCTGCCCGGTCGAGGGGACGCGGTCGATGTCGACCAGTTCGTCCCCCACGGAAATGATCGACACCCGGGGTCGCGGATAGACCAGCACCTTCGACCGCCCCACCGCGGCGAGCAGGCCGACCTGAGCGGCCCCGATGGTGTCGCCGTGACGGACCGCGATGTCCCCGACCTGCACGTCCTCACCGGTTCGGCGCACATAGGCCGCCGAGGGCACCGACTGGCGCACCACGACGTTCGCCGGATGCCCGTCGGTGAATGCGGTGGGCACGACCGCGTCGGCGAGCGTCGGCAGCGGCGCTCCGGTCGCGACCCGCACCGCCTGCCCCGGCTGCAACCGGCGTGGCTGCCGGGAACCCGCCGGGATCTCCCCGACCACGGGCAGCTGCACCGGCTCGTCGCCCGCCGGGCGCAGGTCCACGCTGCGCACCGCATACCCGTCCACCGCCGCCTGGTCGAAGCCGGGCAGGGCGCGTTCCGCGACGACCTCTTCCGCGCAGAGCAGGCCCTGTGCCTCGGAGATCGCTACCCGCACCGGACGCGGGCGCACCGCGGCCTGCAGCACGAGTGCGAGTTGTTCGTCGACGGAGCGGAGCTCCTGCTCGGCCGCAGCCGGCTCGGACGTGGCGCGAGTCATCGGCTCTGGTTCTCGATTCGCTCGGCAAGCCAGGCGCGCAGCGACGGACCGTAATCGGGGTGGTCCAGGGCGAAGTCGACGGCGGCCCGCAGGAACCCGCCCGGGTTTCCCAGGTCGTGCCGGCCGCCCCGGTGCACGACGATATGCACCGGATGGCCCTCCTCGATCAGCAGCGCCACCGCGTCGGTGAGCTGCAGTTCGCCCCCGGCGCCCGGCTTGATGCGGCGCAACGCGTCGAAGATCGCCCGGTCGAGCAGGTACCGCCCGGCCGCCGCGTAGGTGGAGGGCGCCTCTTCCGGCTTGGGTTTCTCGACCATGCCGTGGACCCGCTTGACGTCGGCATCCGCGGTGTCGGTGACGTCGAAGACCCCGTAGGGCGAAATCTGTTCTTTCGGGATGTCGAATGCACAGAGCACGCTGCCGCCGTGACGCGACCGCACCTCGGACATCCTCTCCAGCACACCGACGGGCAGTACGAGGTCGTCGGGCAGCAGCACGGCCACGGCCTGGTCGTCGTCGGCCAGGTTGGGCTCGGCCTGCTGCACGGCGTGCCCGAGACCGAGTGCCTCGTGCTGGATCGCGACTTCGACGTCAAGCAGCGTGGGTCCCCGGCGGACCTTCTCCAACAGCTCGAGTTTGCCCTTGCGTTCCAGGGTTTCCTCGAGCTGGGGTGCCGGCCGGAAGTAGTCGACCACCGATTCCTTGCCGGGTGAGGTGACGATCACCAGGCGCTTGGCGCCGGCGTGTGCCGCTTCCTCCGCGACGAGTTCGATGCCAGGTGTGTCCACGACTGGCAGCAGTTCCTTGGGCACCGCTTTTGTCGCAGGTAGGAAGCGTGTCCCCAGACCCGCTGCTGGGACAATGGCGGTTCGGAACGAGTGGTTGTCAGCGACGCCCGTCATGTCGGTAGAGCCTAACCTGCGCATATGGCTTATCGCTGCAACGACCAGTGGGACAAGGTGACGTGGCGAAGCCACCTTGCCGGTGCACGCTCGGCTGTTCCGGCACAGCAACGCATTGCGGAAGCACGTGCACTGGCCGGCGTGGCGGCGTCTCTTCCGCTGCCGGAAACCGTCTGCTGTTACGTCCCGTTCGGCACCGAGCCGGGTTCGGTCGCGCTGGTTGACATGTTGCGCAACACGGGCGCCCGTGTCCTGCTACCCGTGATCCCGCCCCGGCCGGACGCGCTGGACTGGGCCGAATACACCGGCACCGCCGCGCTCGTTCCGGGCAGGTTGCGCGGCGTCCTCGAACCCTCGGGACCGCGGCTGGGCGTGTCGGCCGTGCGCTCGGCCGGCCTGGTGTTGCTGCCGGCGCTGGCCGTCGACCACCTGGGCGTGCGCCTGGGCCGGGGCGCCGGCTACTACGACCGGACGCTGGCCCACGTCGCCCCCGACACCGCGCTGGTGGCGATCGTCCGGGACGACGAACTGGTGGAGAGGCTGCCTGCCGAGCCCCATGACATACGCATGACCGGCGCGCTCACGCCTTCTCGCGGGCTCGTCCGCCTGCCCGTGTAGACAAGGATGTTATTCGCGCCACACCGACGCCGGCGATCTCGCGGCTGGATTGATCGTCGTCGCGGTTCACCAGGGCTACCCGCGAGTAGCCGCGGCCACTCGTGGGCTGGGCCCCGGCCGGAATCCGTATGCTCACGACGTGGCAAAACCGGGTAGCGCTGGACGCGCCGCGGGAATCTGCGCGCGAGTGATCCCAAGTGATTCCCGGAAACCCCGTTTGACCTGCGAAGGAACATCCCAGTATCGTTCAGCGTTAGCACTCTTGCCGAGAGAGTGCCAATGCGCGAAGGAGCACCAGTGCCCACGTACCAGTACGCCTGCAAAGAATGCGGTCACCGCTTCGAGGCCGTGCAGTCCTTCTCGGATGCCAGCCTGACCGAGTGCCCCCAGTGCACCGGCCCCCTGCGCAAGCTGTACGGAGCCGTCGGCGTGATCTTCAAGGGCAGCGGCTTCTACCGCACGGATTCCCGGTCGGAGTCTTCGAAGTCGTCTTCGAACGGCAGCAAGTCCAGCTCCACCAAGTCCGAGTCCGGCTCGGCCAAATCCGACTCCGGCTCGACCAACGGGCAGAGCAAGAGCAGCTCGTCGGACTCGAGCTCTTCGTCGTCTTCCTCGAGCACGACGAAAACGTCCGCCGCCGCCTCGTAACGGCGGAGTTGTCCACACACCCCCAGTTGTCCACAGCAGCGTGAGCAGCCGCTTCCAGCGCGCTGCCAGCCACCCCTAGCGTCGATTACGACGGCGGATACCCGTCGTCTCGGCCTTCGATGCTGGGGGTGCGCCGCGATGAAGATCGCCCCACGCTCTTACTGGAACCGCCTGCGACCGCGTTTGCGTGGCCGGACCATCACGCTGACGCGGCGGGTGCTGGCCGCGGGACTATTGGTCGTGGCCGCTGTCATCGCCGCCCGGCCGACCGCGGCCGGGCCGGCTCCGCCCGCACCCGCGCCGGTCTCGGCGCCCTCGGGTGCCGCCATCACGGCAGGACCGGGCTTCGCGACCGTACCGATCCGACTCGCCGACCCGGGTGTCGCCGAACTGCTCAACCGGGGAACGCGCGTCGACGTGGTGGCCACCGAAGGCGGTGAGCCGAGTCGGAAGGTGCTGGCCAGCATGGCGACCGTGGTGGACGTGCGCTCGTCGCCCCCGGCCGCGGGCAACCTGTTTCCCGCCGAAAGCAGCGGCCCGCTGGTGCTGATCTCCGTTCCGGCCGAAGTCGCCGTGCAGGTGGCCGCGTTGTCTCTACGGAACCCGGTGACAGTCACCCTCCGTTGACAGAGCGGAACCGCGTAGCGCTATTCGTGATGGGGCGGCCGATTCTCCTGGTACCACGAGTCACGATCGCGCTCGGGCGCGCCGGCGTCGCGCTCGTCCGAGGTGGTCTCCGGCAGCACATCGCCGAAGACCTCGTCCAGCCGCCTGCGGTCGGGGTCCCGGCGATGCTCGCGATCAGGATCCGTCAAGGCCCGACAACTCATCGATGACGTGGGGAACCAATGACGACAACGTCGCCATGCCGTCGCGCACCGCCGCCCGCGAGCCGGCCAGGTTGACCACCAGCGTGCTGCCCGAGATGCCGACGAGACCGCGTGAAATGCCCGCGTCCACCGCTCCGGCGGCCAAGCCGGACGAGCGCAGTGCCTCTCCTATCCCGGGGATCGGGCGGTCGAGCACGCCGGCTGTGGCGTCGGGCGTGACGTCGCGCGGGGACACCCCCGTCCCGCCCACGGTGATCACCAGGTCGACCCCGCCGATGACGGCGGTGTTGAGCGCATTGCGGATCGCGACCGTGTCGGCGTGGACGACCACCACACCGTCCACGATGAACCCGGCTTCCTCCAGCAGTTCCGTGACCAGGGGGCCGGAGGTGTCGTCGTGCTCACCATGCGCCGCGCGGTCGTCCACGATCACCACGAGAGCGCGGCCAAGCCGCTGTGCACTGCGTTCCATGACGCATACCGTAGAACGTCTTCCCCATGAGCGTGGCGGCACCCGAGCCATCGACCGAACTCGTGCCGGGAACCTGGTGCCGGGGCCCGCCGGGCATCGGTGCCGGGGTCTTGTCAGAACCCGACGGCCGGCTGGCAGGGCTGCGCCGCTGCGGGCCTCGGTCGTGTTGTAGACCGCTTCGTCGAGGCCGAATCAGCGCGCGGCGAGTGGGAGGCGGACCTCGAACCGGCAGCCAGGCCCGTGGTTGTGCACCTGGATGCGGCCCCGGTGCGCCTCGACCAGGCCCTTGGCGATCGCCAGGCCGAGGCCGCCGCCGGTCGTGCTGGTCCGATCCGGCGTGCGCGCCTGAGTTCCCCGGAAGGCGACCTCGAACACCCGGCCGATCTCCTCCAGGGGGATGCCGCCGCAACCGTCTTCCACCGCGAGCAGGGCGTTGTCGCCGTCGATCCCGACGTGCACTGCGACCGTACCGTCGGGCGGCGTGTGCCTGATCGCGTTGGACACCAGATTGGAGACTATCCGGGCCAGTTCTGGATCGCTGCCGGCGACCACCGGCCAGATGTCGGCGTCTGCCCGTAGCTTGACCTTCTTCTGCCGGGCGACCGGTGTCTGCACGGCCAGCGTTTCACTGATGACCTCTTGCAGGGGCACCGCCGACAAGGTGAGCCGCAGGGCCCCGGCGGTGATCCGGGAGAGCTCGAACAGATCGCCGACCATACCGGACAGCCGGGTCGTCTCGCCGCTGATGCGCTGGGCGTAGCCGGCGACCTCGCCGGGCTCCGACACGATCCCGTCCGCCAGGGCTTCGGCCATGGCCCGGATGCCCGCGAGCGGGCTGCGCAGGTCGTGGCTGATCCAGGCCACCAGGTCGCGGCGGGCCGCCTCCGCCGCGCGTTCCCGTTCCCGTGCCTCGCGTTCCCACACGCTGCGCCGCGCGATGGCGCGGCCCAGGATGATGGCCGATGGCACGGTGACCACCCCGACCAGCAGGCATACGAGCAGCATCGTGGTGAGCGCCGGGGTGAACATGAACCCGCTGATCCCGAGCACGCCGGCGAACGTGGCCAGCACCGGGATCAGCATCAGCACGGTGAGCGAGGTGACCAGGGACCGGCCGCGCAGCCGGTACAGCACCGCTCCGCCCAGGAGCGCGACGGGCAACGCGAACACCAGTGCGAGGGGCAGGATGTGCCAGACATGCGTGAGCATGTCCCCGAAGGACTCGCTGGGCTCGATCATGACCGCACCGGGTCGTAGCGGTATCCCACGCCCCATACCGTCGCCACCCGGACCGGTTTCGCGGGGTCGGCTTCGATCTTCTCCCGCAGCCGCCGCACGTGAACGGTCACCGTGGATTGGTCGCCGAACTTCCAGCCCCACACCTTTTCCAGCAGATCGGCGCGCGAGAAGGCGGTGCCGGGATGGTCGAGGAAGAAGGCCAGCAGGTCGAATTCCCTGGTGGTGAGGGGAAGCTCCACACCATCCAAAGTGGCCTTACGGGCGCCGAGGTGCAGGCGCAGGCCGCCGTCGGCCAGTTCGCCGGCCGAGGGTTCCGGGCGGGGCATCCGGGCACGGCGCAGCACCGAGGCGACCCGCAGGGCGAGTTCTCGTGGGCTGAACGGCTTGGTGACGTAGTCGTCGGCGCCGAGTCGCAGGCCGGCGATCCGGTCCTCCTCCTCGCCGAGCGCGGTGAGCAGCACCACGGGAATCTGACTCGACTGCCGCATCCGCCGGCACACCTCGAGTCCGTTGATACCGGGCATCATCACGTCCAACACGACGAGGTCCGGCCGCGACTGCTCGAACAGTTGCAGGCACTCCGTGCCGTTCCCGGCGACCTCCACCCTGAACCCGCCGGCCTCGAGATAACGCCGCACCACGTCACGAACCGTTTCGTCGTCATCGACGACGAGTACGCGGCCGGTCTCAGTCTCAGGCTCAGTGCCGGTCACGGAACTCCCCCAGAGCACTTGATGATTCATCGCCGGCACGGTCACCGCCCGCACGGCCGGCCACCCTCGGCACGAGCCGAGCCGCACGCAGCAACCACACCATGAACGGTGACCAGATCCGCCGAACTCCCATCCCGCCGGACCGTATCTCCGCGTCCGGCGCAGAGAAAGCCGGCACCTCGATTCGTCAGATGTCGGTAAGGAATTCGGAGCGCCGGCCAGATGACATGTCGACATGTCAATACTCGAGGCCCGAACTCATCCGGTGGTGTTTGCGCAAGAGGAACTTGAAGTCGCTGTGGATAACTGGGCGCCTGTGGATAACTAGGCCGCTTTTCGAAGAGGCCCGAGCGGAATGTCGTGGTCCTGTCGCATTGTGGGAGCCATGACGAGGCAAGACCCGCTAACCGCGATCAGCCGGCTTCAACCGAGGAACGCACCTCGGCTCTGTCCGGCATGGTTACTCCGCACCATGCGGTTCGGTGGTTCGCTGCGAAGATCCTTGAGCTGGCTCGCCGGCCGGTTCGGGATGGCTCTCGGCGATGGGCGCGCCGGCACGCCGACGCCTTCGGCGCTTCCTGGCGAACGCACCAACCACTTTCCCTTCCGGCCACAACACGCGGCTCCCGGCAACATGTCCGGATGTTGCCGGGAGCCGCGGTGGTTGGTCTCGGCCGGACATGCGGCCGAGCGCCTGGGATCACCTCACCTGGACGGGCTGTCCGCCGAGCGTGACCTGAAGTGTTCGGTTGTTGTTCAGGGTGAAGGTCACCTTGTCGTTGGGTGCCCGTGTCCTGATCGCCGCGACGAGTCCGTCGGCGTTGTCGATGGCCTGGTCGTCGACCTTGACCACCACGTCGCCGGCCTTCAGCCCGGCCTGGTCGGCGGGGCTGCCGGGGTCGACCTTCTGGATCAACGCGCCGCTGGACTGCGTGTCGGCCACGCTCGCCCCGATGTAGGTCTGCGTCGCCTTGCCCGTCCGGATGATCTCCTGCGCGGTCCGCTGCGCCTGGTTGATCGGGATCGAGAAGCCGATGCCCGCGTTGGTCGCCTCGCTCTGTCCCAGACCGCCCGAGGACGGCGGACTGTAGATCGCCGAGTTGATGCCGATGACCTGGCCGGCCAGGTTGGTCAACGGACCACCGGAGTTACCCGGGTTGATCGCGGCGTCGGTCTGGATCGCGCTCATCACCGTCGTCAGGTCCCCCGAGCCGCCCCCCGCCCGCACGGGACGGTGCAGCGCGCTGACGATGCCGGCCGTGACCGTGCCGGTGAGCTCGAAGGGCGAACCGAAGGCCACCACGGCCTGGCCGACCCTGAGGTCGTCGGAGTTACCCAGTTCGACGGGCTTGAGGTTGTTCACGCCGGTCACCTTGACCACCGCGATGTCCGTCGTGGGGTCACGGCCGATGATGGTCGCGGGTGCCTTCGTCCCGTCCGGGAACGACGCCTGGATCGAGCCGCCGTTGGCGGCCATGTCGACCACGTGGTTATTGGTGACGATGTAGCCGTCGGTGGACACCACGAACCCGGAACCCTCACTCTGCTGCTGGTTGCCGGAGGTCCGCAGTTCCACCACGCTGGGCGAGACGTTCTGCGCCACTGCCTCGACAGTACCCGCGGGAGCTGGACGGCCCGTCTGGGTGGGCAGCGGCTGGTTGAGGGCGTTGTAGCTGCCGCCGCCCGAATTCTGGGTCGCGAGATAGCCCGCGCCCCACCCGGCGCCGCCACCGACCAGCAACGCGAGCGCAGCGACACCCGCGACCAGCTTTCCCACCCCGCGCTTGCGCTGCTGCGGGACTCCGGTGGCCGGATACACCGCCGTGCCGTAGGACGTCGTGTCGTAAGGCCCCGCATAGGGGTGCGACCCCGTCGTGGCGCCTGGCGGAGACGGCTGGCCCGGGGAAGGCTGCTGGCCTTGCGGAGCCGACTGTCCCTGGGAAAAGGACTGCCCCTGGAGCGGCTGGCCTGAAGGTTGCCCGGGTGACGAAGACTGTCCCGCCGATGAGGACTGTGCCCACGGGTTTCCGGGGGTTTGTTGCGCCTGCGCCGACCATGGGCTCGGCGGCTGCTGGGCACCGAGTGGCGTACCCCGAGGGGGCGTCGCAGCGTCCTCCTGCGCCGACTTCTCCGGCACGGCCTCTTGAGCGGCTTTATCCGGCGCGGCCTCTTGAGCGGCATTCTCCGACTCAGCCTCTTGAGGGACACCGCCTGGCTGCGGTGTGCCGGGGTCGTTCTCGGTCATGTGATCACCTTGCTGGTTGGTCCTGAGAGCATGCTGAGGCCAGGCTGAGGTTCCAGCATGAAGTATGCCGAGGTTTTCAGCCTACCGCCCGCAGACGCTCGGCGATTTGCTCCGGAGTGACGTCGTTGATCCACACACCCATACCCGATTCCGACCCGGCCAGGTACTTCAGCTTGTCTTTTGTACGCAGGATCGAGAACAGCTCCAGATGCAGCCAGGCGAGGTCCCGGCCGGAATGGACGGGAGCCTGATTCCAGGAGGCGATATACGGCAGCGGCCGATCGAAAAGCCGATCGCATCGGCTCAACACCCGCAAATAGACGTCGGCGAAGTCGTCCCGTTCCGCCGCGTCGAGGGCCGGGATGTCGGGCACCTGCCGGTGCGGTACCAGCAGCACCTGCACCGGCCACCGGGCAGCCGGCGGCACGAAAGCGGTCCAATGCTCGCCCTCGGCGACCACCCGCGTGCCGACCTTGCGCTCGGCGGCCAGCACATCACCGAGGACCGGCCGCCCGTGCCGCTCCCGATAGGCACGGGCGGTCTCCAGCATGCGCCGGGTCCGCGGGGTGACAAACGGGTAGCCATAAATCTGACCGTGCGGGTGATGCAAGGTGACACCGATTTCCTCGCCACGGTTCTCGAACGGGAAGACCTGTTCGATTCCATCCACAGTAGACAGTTCCGCGGTCCGGTCGGCCCAGGCGTCCATGACCGTGCGTACCCGCTCCGGAGGCAACCTGGCGAACGAGCCACCGTGGTCGCTGGTGAAGCAGACGACCTCGCACCGTCCGCGCCCGGGTGCCGTCGGAACCAGCCCCAGGTCGTCCACTGTGGAAGGAGCACCGGAAACGGACTGCGAGAAGGAGGGGAACCGGTTCTCGAACACGACCACGTCGTAGTCGGACTCCGGAATCTCGGTGGGTCTGCCCGGCCGGCTGGGACACAGCGGGCACAGGTCGGCGGGGGGCTTGTAGGTGCGGGTCTGCCGGTGTGCGGCCATCGCGACCCACTCGCCGGTCAGCGGGTCGAGGCGGATCTCCGAGGCCGCCGCCACCGGAGGCAGGTCGCGGGCGTCCACCGCGACTCGCGGAGCGGTGTCCGCCCGCTCGTCGAAGTAGATGATCTCCCTGCCGTCGGCGAGGTGCCGAACCGTGCGCTTCACGCTTCCTCCGTGTTCCGATTCCGCGGCGGGACCGGCGCCGCCCGCTCAGTCCGCGCCGTCCACCTGCGCGATCAACAGCTCATCCACCTGTTCGGCCAGGATCTTTCGAGCGAGTTCCGGCAGACCGTCGTCGGTGACGACGACGTTCGCCTCGGCGAGATCGGCGATGGTGGATATCCCGGCAATCCCCCACTTCGTGTGATCGGCCAGCACGACCAACCTGCTTCCCGCCTCGACGAGCGCGCGGTTGGTCTCGCTCTCCGTCAGGTTCGGCGTAGTGAAACCCGCGCCATCGGCCATCCCGTGCACGCCGAGAAAGACCAGGTCGAGATGTAGCCGCCGCAGGCTGTGGACGGCGACCGGGCCTACCAGCGCATCCGACGGCGTGCGCACCCCACCGGTGAGCACAACGGTGCAAGTGGGTTGCGAAGTCTCGTCGAGCACGTTCGCGACGCGGATGGAATTCGTGACGACGGTCAGTCCGGGCACCGAACCAAGTGCGCGCGCCAGCGTCCACGTCGTCGTGCCCGCCGAAATCCCGATCGCGGTACCCGGCCGGACCAGCGTCGCGGCCAACTCGGCGATAGCTTCCTTCTGCGCGCGCTGTCGGGCGAACTTCGCCTCGAAGCCAGGTTCGTCGGTGCTCTTACCCAGAACGGCCGTTGCGCCGCCGTAAACCTTCTCGACCAACCCGCGGCCGGCGAGCACATCGAGATCTCGACGAATGGTCATGTCCGACACGCCGAACCGGGCCACCAGCTCGCTGACCCGGACAGCCCCGGTTCGACGAGCTTCGTCCAGAATCGCCGCTTGCCGCTGCCGTGCCAGCACCGCAGCTCCCATCACCGCCGTCAACTACACAAAACCCTACACGATCAAACATCATCGCGCGCGACCGTGTTGGAGCAATGAACGTTTGCTACGGACTATCCGTAGCAAACGTTCATTGCTCGTGTTTCATCCTGGGGAGCCGGGCAGGCGGATGGTCATCAACGCGCCGCCCTCGGGGGCGCGGCCGGCATGCACGGTGCCGCCGCTTCGCTCGACGGCCTGCTTGACGATCGCCAGTCCCAGGCCGGAACCCGGCAGGGTTCGGGCCTCCGACGAACGGTAGAAGCGGTCGAACACCTTGGGCAGGTCGGCGTCGGCGATACCGGGGCCCGAGTCGGCCACCTCGATGACCGCGGTCCCGTCTCCCAGCGGATACATCTGCACCCGCACCGTCGATCCGGGCGGCGAGAACTTGACCGCGTTGTCGAGCAGGTTGAGCACGGCACGCTCCAGCGCGCTGGGGTCGGCGTTGAGCACCCACGGCTGGAGCGAAACGGAGAACTCGATCTCCGTGGCCCGCCGGCGCGCCCGATCGAGCGCATGCTCGACGACGTCCACCAGTTCGACCTGCTCGAACACCGCCGCGTCCTGCGCGTCCTGCTGCGCCAGGTCCACCAGGTCACCGATGAGCTGGGTCAGCTCGTCGAGCTGCGCCTTGATGTCCGCCTCGATCTCCGCGCGGTCGTTCTCGGACAGGTTCGGCGCGTCCGACCGGCTGGCCGCCAGCAGCAGTTCCAGGTTGGTGCGTAACGACGTCAGCGGTGTGCGCAACTCGTGGCCGGCGTCGGCGACGAGCTGCCGTTGCCGCTCCTGGGCTTCGGCGACCGTGCCGAGCATGGTGTTGAAGCTGTGGGTCAGCCGCGCCAACTCGTCGTCACCACTGACCGGGATCGGCCGTAGATCGCCAGTCCTGGCCACGCGCTCGGTCGCATGTGTGAGCCGCTCCACCGGACGCAGCCCCGTTCTGGCCACCGCTGTCCCGGCCAGCGCGGCGATCAGGATCCCGCCGCCGCCGATCAACCCCAGCACCAGCGCGAGCTGCGACAACGTCTGCTGGGTCGCGTCCAGCGGCTGCGCCAGCACGAAGGCGACCCCGGGGGCGTACTGGTAGGGAACGGCCAGCACCCGGTAGCCCGCGACGGTGCGCAGCGACAGTTTCGACGCGCCCGAGGCCACCGCACGCTCGTCCAGCCCGATCGGGGGCCGGTTCGCGGTCAGCGCCGAGGGCTGGAGCACCGAGTCGCCATCCTCGCGGACGAGATCGAAACGCATGTCGAACAGTTGCGTGACATACGTCGGCACACGCATGCCCCCGCTGTTGAGCACCAACGGGTCGTTGAGCACGCCGGTCGCCCGTTGCAAGAGGTTGTCGTCGACCTGCTTGTACAGGTTGAGGTCGACAGTCAGGTACGCGCCGATCGACACGAGCGCCATCACGACCGCGACACAGGCGGCGGCGAGCATCGACACCCGGGTACGCAGGGAGATCTGTCGCTTCGTGCCGTTTCGCCGTCCGCCGCTCGGGTTCTCGTGCGCAGCGGCCGTCGGTTCGCCAGTCAGGACGTGGCTCACGGTGGGGTTTCCCGTAACACGTAGCCGACCCCGCGCACCGTGTGGATGAGACGAGGCTCACCGTCCGCCTCGGTCTTGCGCCGCAGGTAGCCGACGTAGACCTCCAGCGCGTTGCCCGAGGTCGGGAAGTCGTAGCCCCAGACCTCTTCGAGAATCCGCCCCCGGGGCAGGACGTGCTTGGGGTAGGAGATGAACAGTTCCAGCAGCGCGAACTCGGTGCGGGTGAGGCTGATGTCCCGCTCGCCCCGGCGAACTTCACGGGTGCCCGGATTCAGGGTCAGATCGGCGAAGGTGAGCTTCTCGGCGTCGAGGCCGGTCTGCGCGTCGGGAGCGGCTCGCCGCAGCAGCGCACGCAGCCGGGCGAGCAATTCCTCGAGGGCGAACGGCTTGGGCAGGTAGTCGTCGGCCCCCGCGTCGAGGCCGGACACGCGATCGGACACGGTGTCCCGTGCGGTGAGCACCAGTATGGGCAGGTCGTCACCGGTGCTACGCAGGCGCCGGGCAACCTCGAGACCGTCCAGTCTGGGCATCATGACATCGAGGATCATCGCGTCCGGCCGGTCGGCCACCACCATCTCCAGCGCACGCGCACCATCACCGGCCAGGTCGACCTGGTAGCCGTTGAACTCCAGCGAACGCCGGAGCGATTCGCGAACCGCCCGATCGTCGTCGACAACGAGAATGCGCATGTAGACAGTGTTACCGACACTTCTGAGACTCGGCTAAGAGCCGGCCGCATCGGAGCTGTTCAGAGCTGGTCGAGCAACCCTCCCCGGTACGCGAGCAGGGCGGCCTGGACGCGGTTCGCCGCGCCGATCTTCGAAAGGACCGCCGACACGTATCCCTTGACCGTGGCCTCCGACAGATGCAACTTCGCACCTATCTCCGCGTTGGACAGGCCCTGGCCGATCAGACCCACGACCTCCCGCTCGCGATCCGACAAGGAGGCAAGGAGCTTGCGCGCGGGTTGCGCGGCCCGCTGCCCTTCACGATGCGCGCGAACCATCCGCACGGCCACCCCGGGATCGAGCACCGCCCCGCCGCGGGCGAGGTCACGCACCGCCCGCAGCAAGGCCGCCGGCTCAATGTCCTTGAGCAGGAAGCCGTTCGCACCGAGCCGCAGCGCGAGGCTCACGTACTCGTCCACGTCAAAGGTTGTGAGCATCGCCACGGCCGGTGCACCAGGCTGCGCGAGGATCGCCCGCAACGCCCGGATGCCGTCGTCCGGTGTCCGCATCTTGATGTCGAGGAGCACAACGTCCGGGGCGAGCCGCCTGGCCGCCTCGACAGCCGATCTGCCGTCGCCGGCCTCGCCGACGACCTCGATGTCGGGCGCCCCGGACATCATCCCGCGCAGACTCGCCCGGACCAGTTCCTCATCGTCTGCGAACATGAGCTTGATCAATGGAGCCCTCCCGCCGCTCGGGGAGCGGGATTTTCCGCATCCCAGCGTGACGGAAGGTTACCGACTAGTAGCGGAAGAGTCGATACGCGTGCGTCACGCACTGGCTCAACGCCAGTTGACCCACACTGACCTCGACGTCACAATCTGCGCCGACGGCCAGGCGGAGCCGATCACCATGCCGCGACCCCGACCGGCCGGCAGACCGCTAGACTGCAGGCGCCAGCCCTCGTAGCTCAGGGGATAGAGCACCGCTCTCCTAAAGCGGGTGTCGCAGGTTCGAATCCTGCCGGGGGCACGCAGTTCGACCTTGTAAAATCGGCCCCTGACCAGTGCAGATATGGTCAGGGGCCGATCATCTGGTGCTCAGCTTGAAGCAGCGTGGTGCGACTGTCTGTGCCGAATACGTGCCGAGAGCTACTCCCGCTTCGGGCCGCGGCCCAAGGTCGTCTGCACGTGCCGTTGGGCGATCTGGTCCTGCCCATCGAGGCACTTCGCGTGGACCTGCAAGAGCACGTCCACGGAGCGACCTGCCCACTCGGCAACCTTCGTCGGCGGCACGCCCCCGTTGAGCCAGGTGGACACGGCCGCGTGCCGAAGGTCGTAGGGGCGAGTGGCAAGCGGAGTCGCAGCGACGTTGAAACGGCACATGACCCCCACGAATGATCAAGGTTGGCCACTCATGGTCCGACCGTTACCGTGAAAATTAACCCAATCGAGTCCGCAGTCGTGGACGACACATAAAGAGTAGTGACAGTTATCCCGCCGATGCCAGCGGACCCTACAGCAAAAGTTCTTCCAAGTAGGGTGTCATCGAAGGTCGTGCATGCATTGCCCTGTGGATCAAGACATACGGTCCACGTGTTCGGAGTGACAGGCATAGAATTGGGGGTGACATACAGTGTCTGAAATTGAGGAACTACATAAGGGATCGAAAGCTGACACGCAGTGAGGGGAGGCCCCGCGGCGGTCGTAGGACAGACTTCCATCCCTTGCAGGGGAACAGCTGCCATAGCATGGGATGCGACCACTACCCTGGTGGCAGCCGCGGGTACATCCCGAGTCGGGGCTGCACTACCGGAGGTGGGCGCTACAAGGCCAAACAACAGGGGTATCAACGCCAGCAAAGTAAATCTGAAGCATTTCATAATCATCACCTATCTCTGGTACGTCATAACTACCCGCGTCCCAATGTCGTACCCGGCCTGTGCTGAACAGAAGAGCCGAAGGGCCCTCTCGAATAGGACCGGCGACCCAAAATATCCGCCGGGCCAGACCGAGAACGCCTGGCAGCGCAGCACCGCCCTACTTCGCCAAGCCCCGGCTCAAGGTCGGGGATTATTTCCTTGCGACGAACGTGCCGCGGCCGGTCGTCACGGTGACAAGACCAGGCTCGCGTGGTCTGGCGGCAGGTCAGCGCCTATTTTCAGGGGATAGCTGACCGGTGCCGAATACGTGCCGAAGCTGAGCTGCTAGACCAATGGCAGGACATATCTGCGCAGGTCGAGACGCGGTAAAGGTCTGTTTCAGTTGCCTTCTCCCAAAGCGGGTGTCGCATGTTCGAATCCTGCCGGGGGCACGCAGGCCAGAGGCCATTTCGGCAGCTGATAGCCACTCCGCGTGGTGCCGTACGTGGTGCGAGTCACGCACTCTCGCACCATGGCGGCCACCAGATCAGCGCGTTCCAAGCGCCAGCGAGGCGAGATCGAGGCGCTCCCGAGCGGCGGGCGCGCTCCGGGTCAAGCTGTACGCAGGTGTCGACCCGCTGAGCGGCCGACGTCACTACCTCCGAGAGACAATCTCGGCAGGCCCCAACGCCGAGGCCGAAGCCGAGAAGGTCCTGGTTCGGTTCATCAATGAGGTCCACGAGCGCCGCAACCCTCGAACCAGCGCGACCGTGAACCAGCTTATGGACCGCTACCTAGAACTGCTGGACGTCGACACGACGACAAAGCAGCGCTACGAGGGGAATCATCCGGACCCACGTCCGTCCGCTGATCGGCAAGATGCCGATTGCGAGGCTGGACGCCGAGACCCTCGACTCGTTCTACCGGACTCTCCGCACCTGCCGTACCCACTGCGGCGGCCGGAAGTTCGTCCGAGCACCGCAAGACAGATGAGCACGAGTGCACCGAGAAGTGCCGCGCGCACAAGTGCAAGCCGCTCGCCGCGTCAAACCATCCGCAAGGTGCACTGGTGCCTAAACGGCGCCTTCCAGGACCCGCTGCGCTGGAAGTGGATCACCGTCAACCCACTCGACCAGGCAGAGCCACCCACGTACTCGATGCCGAAACCGTGGGACTGCTACGCGCCTACCGACAGCACTGCGACGCTCAAGCAGAACTGGTCAGCACCAAGGTGACGAAGACTGGCCGCGTGTTCTCGCCCTCCGTCGACCACACGACGTGGCTAAAGCCGAGCACGGTCTCACAGCGATACCGCCGCATGTGCAAGAACCTCGACTGGGACATGCACCTTCACCAACTACGGCGCTACTCCGCGGCTACTCAGCTTGAGTTTCCGAAGCTGACCAGAAGGCAGCCAAGAGGCTCACTGGCCGGATGCCTCAGGCTCCAGTCACCATCGACGTACAGGGTAACGCCCGGACCGCGCCGAACAGGGAACCGGAGACCCCGTACCAGAAGATTGCCGCCGACCTTCGGGGAGCGATTCTGTGCGGAGCTTTACGGGTCGGCGACAAGCTTCCCCCAGTTGTCGAAATTGCAAACCGCTACAACGTCGCTCTTGGAACGGCACATCGAGCAATTGCCGAATTAAGGGAAGCGGGACTGATAACCGCCAGCCGAGGACCCCGATCAGTTGTGGGTAATCCTTCGAAACCGTGTTTGCCCGGTGCGGATCCGGGAAAAACACTCCATGCAATCTGACAGACTTCCTCGCTGACCACCAATGGCCCAGCACAGCCCATTTTGGCGACAGAAAATCACCTTACGTGTTCGGCCCCCTACTCTTGTCGTGTGGTCTTGCCAAAATGTCAGTGAAACCCCTTTGAGGCCGTGCAGTCTAGCAGGATGGCAGCTAGTCCACCCTCACGGCCGGAAGAGCTTCCCGAGCCAGATACTTCGAGTCCGACCTACAGAATTCTTTCAAATCGGACGATCGCAATGTGTACCGCAGGATTAATCATCTTCGCTGGGCTGACATGTTGGCTGCTATTTCAACTTTACGGACACGGCACCCCATCCGACCAGGCGCGGCTTGAAGGCGTTCGCACTGTAGGGACAATTGTGTTGGGCGCAGGCGGAGCCGTTGCGCTTCTCTTGACCGCGCGGCGCCAACAGACCGCCGAGCGTGACTTAGCAGCCAAAAGGTTCGAACTCGCCTTGCGCGAAAAAGCAAACGACGATATAAAATATGACGCCGCTGAGCGCAGGATCACAGAACTATACCTTAAGGCGGTCGAACAACTCGGTTCAGACAAGGCTCCAGTCCGACTAGCCGGACTTTACGCACTAGAGCGACTGGCTCAAGACAACGAGCCGCAACGTCAGACAATATTAAATGTGATCAGCGCCTACTTGCGAATGCCCTACGGACTTCCGGGCGCATTTCCAGAAATGGAGACGGGTTCAGATACACGCCGCGAGCAACAGCTTGGACTCCAAGAGCGGGAAGTTCGCATAACTGCGCAGCGGATAATTACGGAACATCTGAACCCCGACGGTGCCCCTGAGCGCTTCTGGCAGGAAATAGATCTCGACCTTAACAATGCAACATTGATCGATTTTTCCCTGCGGGGTTGCCAAATTAGAAGATCGAATTTTTCCAGGACGGACTTCACCGGAGAGGCCCTATTTTTGGGAGTTAGCTTTACAGAGGAAGCAAGGTTTGACGGCGCCACCTTTGAAAATGCGTGGTTCACGGACTCCAACTTCACGGGAAGCGTGCGGTTCGACAGAGCGAACTTTACTGGGGAGGCCAGGTTTGAAAACACGAGTTTCGCTGGCAATGTGACATTTAGGGAGTCGACATTCCTAAGCGAAGCTCGGTTTGACCGGTCGATTTTTACGGGAAGTACTGTTTTCAGTAAAGCAAATTTCTCACGCAACGCAAACTTCAGCGATGCGAGTTTTATTGAAGACGCCTGGCTTCCTGGGGTAGCCTTCATTCAAGACGCTTACTTCAAGGGGGCAAAATTCTCCAGAGACGCCTGGTTCAATCAAGCGACTTTCAGCGGAAATACAACTTTCGAGAACGCGAGCTTTTCTGGCGACATCAGATTTGAGGATGCCACACTTGATGGAACGCCATATGAGCCGCCAGAACTAAATCCAAGACCGCTTGACCCTGACTAACTTAGCACCGAGAACGCTATTGCCCAGCGGACGGCCAGCGAATTGTGACAACGACTGAATCTAGCCCTCACCACAGACCACCCCGGACTCACAGCCAACATCTGCGCCAGCATGAGCCACCTGGCCAGTCAGCTCGGCGAGGCCACAGACGCCATTCGCATCGCCGAGGTTGGCCTCGGGCACGCCAGCCAGAGCCCCGCCCGGCACCAGTTCTCCGCGCGGCTGCACGCCATGCGGGCACGCGGCTTCGCAAGCAAGGCCGAAATGCAGGACTGCCTCACCGCGTTGGGCAACGCCGAGCACATTCTCGGCTACGTGCGCCGCGATGAGCCGGCGGAATGGGTGAGCCATTTCGACGAAGGGTCCCTGGCGGTCGAAGCCGCGCTGTGTCTCAGCGAACTGGGTGATTTGACAGCGGCGGAACAGCACGCCCGCCAAGTGCTCGCGGTACGTGACGGCGACCGAGTACGAAGCCGAGCCTTCGGGCAGCTCACGCTGGCCGAAGTGCTCCTCGCGGCCGGCCAGGTAGACGAGGCAGCCACACTCGGGCACGAGGTGGCCGCCGTTGCCCCTTCCCTGGCCTCAACGCGCGTCAAGACGCGCCTTGACGATCTTGCCCGTGCGCTTGAGCCCTACAATTCACTGGCGGCGGTCCGATCGTTCCAGGCAAGCTACGCCGCCACACACAGCCCCCAGGTGGTACCCCGAGAGGAATCATGGCCGGTGTGACTGACGCGGACGATCCCCAACGGTTCGCTTACCTGGCCGCAGGCAACGCCCGACAAGCCCGCAAACGAGTCGCAGCCGACGTGCTCATCACCGACCAAGCCGGGCGTGTGCTGCTCGTCGACCCCACCTACAAGCCAGGCTGGGACATGCCAGGCGGCATGGCCGAAGCCAACGAACCGTCACGAGCAGCCGCTGAACGCGGGCTACGCGAGGAACTCGGCCTGGAACTGAACGTTGGCCGTCTGCTCCTGCTCGAATGGCAGCCGCCCCACGGACCATGGGACGACCTGCTGATGTTCGTCTTCGACGGCGGCACGCTCGACGGAGAGGCTGCCGGCGCCTTGCAGATCCGGGACGACGAGCTGCGGGCATTCACCTTCGTGTCGATCGACGACGCCCGCCCACTACTCCGACCATATGTCTGGGAACGCCTTCAACGGGCGGTTCGGGCGAAGCCGCACGGCAGGACTGTGTACGAGGAGAGACCAGCTCTCCCGCCCCAGAGCACGTAGAACAAGGACTCCAAGTGGCCCGGACGGCCTCCCTCTCCGCTCCCCACAACCGGAGCACCTGGCTGGCATAGCCGCCCGGCCTGGCGTAGGCACGCAGCCAAATCACACTGCGTGATCGTATATCTTCATCCATTACCTGATCGGGTGAAGGGCGGCCTATGGTGCTCAGGGAGTTGACCAGTCGAGTTGCCGTGGTTACCCGTGCTCGGATCGATCCACCCAAACGTGGCGACGAGTACGCGAACCGTACTGAGATCGCCGAGAGGTTCGGCGGCAGCAAAGTACCCGGCATCATGCGCTTCCCCGGCAACGACATAGTAAATGCCTTCTCTGACGAGAACGGCCCCTATGCCGATGAGCCACCGGATCCGGTCCAGCCGTTTGAATATCGTGGCGAGGGCCGCAAAGGCAATCAAACTCTCATCCGCGGCAACAAGATGCTCGACGAGGCACGACAGCACCGGCGAGCCGTGCGCTTCTGGTACCGGCCAGCGGGCGGAAAGTTCACCTTTGTGACATGGGTAGCAGTACTCGACCGAGCACAGGAATGGGCTCCCGACGACGATCAAAAACAGCGGCTTGAGTACACGTTCCTCTTCATGTCCGTACCTGGCCCCGATCCCGGCACCTGGCCACGTAGCGTCCTCCAACGCATTAACGACGGGCCGATATCAGACGAACCACCACCTCCACTCCCGGACGAGACCGAAACGGCCGACACGCGCAAGCGCTCACGCAGTTATCGGGAGTACGTCGACGCGCTTGGACCGGAGCCCGGCAAGAACCCAACCCAACCGGCGCCTAGCAAGGGGGCCCGGAACAATTATCGGCGCGACCGCAGAGCGAGAGGTGCTGTCCTCATCCGTGCCGCAGGCCAGTGTGAGAACGACGGATGCACCGGGATGCCGCCAGACACGACCGCTGACGGTTCAGCCATCCTCGAAGTCGACCATGTTCACGACTTGGCTCTCGGCGGTCCAGACCATCCAAGCCAGATGATCGCACTTTGTCCGAACTGCCACGCTGCCAAGACTCGAGGCCGCAACCGTGGAGTGTTCCGCCGGCATCTTCAAGCACGAGCCGCAGCCCTCCACCGGAAAGCCCTTGCCGACGCCGACGGTCCAGAAACCCCGTTATAACTTCGCTGACCGGTGCCGAATACGTGCCGAAGGTTCGAATCCTGCCGGGGGCACACATGACCGACCGCAGACGCCTCTGCACACGGTGTGACTGAGTAAGGCATTGGGCTGGTCTCACCCAGTTTTGGCTGCGTAGCTATGCCGCGCCTAATCCGTGTGATGGCCGGAGGAAGCTCTTGCGCCGCAACGACCTCGGTGTCGGTTTGGTGAACGGCGAGCCCGACGAGGGCGGCTCGGAGGAGTTGGTCGAGTCCACGGGGATGCCGCCGGCAAGGCGCCGACCCAACGGGTCAACCCGCTTTCCTCGGCGAGCCCCCGTCGCGGACCGACGGGCCGAGCCCGGATCGGGCGGTGAATCAACGCCGCGGCGCGGCCCGAGCTGGCCGGCTGGATCCGGTGGTCACCTCGTCCGCCTACGTCGCCAGCCGGTAACCGACCCCGCGTACGGCGTGGATCAGTTCCGGCTCGCCGAGCTTGTTCCGGAGCCGTCGGATCACTACATCGACCACATTGGACAGTGGATCGGTGCTGGAATCCCAGCAGTGCTCGCGGAGTTCCGCCCTCGGCACCACCAGTCCCGGCCGTGCCAGCAGCAGCTCGAGCACGGCGAACTCCTTGTCGCTCAAGGTGAGCAGCACACCGGCCCGGCGCACCTGCCTGCGCGCACAGTCCACTTCAAGGTCATTGTGCCGCAGCACCACCGGCCTGCCCTTGCCGGAGCTGCGGCACAGTACGAACACGCGCGCGGTCAGCTCGGCCATGCCGAACGGCTTCACCAAGTAGTCGTCGCCGCCGTGCTCGAAACCGGCGATCCGGTCGGCGACCGAATCACGCGCGGTGAGGAACAGCACGGGCACCGGCCAGCCGGTGTTTCGCTGCTGCTGCACGAAGTTCACGGCGTCCCCGTCGGGCAGCATCCGGTCGAACACGACGCAGTCGAACTGTCCCGAGCCCAGCGCCTGACCGGCTTCGGCGAGGCTCCTCGCGGGAGTCACGTCGAGGCCGTTGGCCGACAGCTCCACGCTCACCGCGAGGCGGATATTCTCGTCGTCCTCGACCACCAGCACCCGCGGGCGCGGATTCGCTCCTGACATCGGTTCCTCCCCAAGCCGTCCGGCCTTAACGCGCCCGGTCAGGCGATACCGTAGCGCGGTGCGAGTACTGATCACCGAGGACGACGAAAATTTGAGACTTGCCCTGGAAGTGTCGTTGCGCGGCGCGGGTTTCGCTGTCGACGTCGCCGCCGACCTGCCGGAGGCCGACGAGGCCCGGTTCGTCAACTCCTACGACTGCGCGGTGTTCGACCGGATGCTGCCCTCCGGCGACGCGCTCCGCTACGTCGAGGGCCTGCGCCGGTCCGGCTGGCTGGTTCCGGTGCTGTTCCTGACCGCGCGCGACGGGCTGGCCGACCGCGTCGATGGGCTGGAATGGGGTGATGACTACCTCGCCAAACCGTTCGCGATGGGTGAGCTGATCATGCGCGTGCGCAGCCTGTGCCGTCGCAGCGAGACGGCGGCCCCACCGGTGCTGCGCTGGCACGACATCGAGCTGGACACCGGCAGCCACCAGGTTCGGCGTGGCGGCACGCTGCTCACCCTGACCGCCAAGGAGTTCACCGTGCTCGAACGGCTCATGGCCGCCGCGGGCAAGGTGGTGCCGCGCGGGGACCTGATCGCGGCGGGCTGGGACGAGGTGGTGCCACCCACCGCGAACGTACTCGAAGTCGTCGTGGGGCAGCTGCGCCGCAAGCTCGGCCCGCCGCCCGTCGTCGACACCGTGCGCGGGGTCGGTTACCGGCTCATCCCGCCTGGCTGACATGTCGGTACGAACGCACGACACACCTGCGAGAGGGCGCGACACAGTTAGCCGCATATCGCGGCTCGGACGTCGGCGAGGTGCAGGGCGCGGAGCTCGTCGACGGCCGGGATCCGGCCGAGTTTGCGCAGCCGCTGGGACTGGGCCTGCCGCATGCCCTCGAACAGGCGGCGCGCGTCCCGGGCGTTGCCGAAGTTCGTTTCGGCTGCGATGCGCCCGAAGTAGGCCATCAGCTCGTCATTGGCCTTGTGCTCCAGCTCGTAGGACTCCGCCGCGACCATCCGGCCGATGATGCCCACCAGCTCGGGCGGGCTGTAGTTCTCGAACTTGATCGTCTTGCCGAACCGGGACGCGAGCCCGGGGTTCGCGGACAGGAACTTGCCCATCTCCCCGGTGTATCCGGCCACGATCACGGCGATCTCGTCGCGATGGTCCTCCATCAGCTTGACCAGCGTGTCGATGGCCTCCTGGCCGAAGTCGCCGTCCGAGCTGCCATCCCGGAACAGGGTGTACGCCTCGTCGATGAACAGCACCCCGCCGAGCGCCTCCTCGAACAGCTTCGCCGTCTTCTCCACGGTGTGGCCGATGTACTGGCCGACCAGGTCCCGCCGCGACACCTCGCGAAACTGGCCGCGCGGCAGCACTCCCAGGGCACGTAGCAGCCTGCCGTAGATCCGCGCCACGGTGGTCTTTCCGGTGCCGGGGGCGCCGGTGAAGATCAGGTGGTGACTCGCGGCCCCAACCGGCAGCCCGGCATTGCGGCGCCACTCGTTCACCTGCAGCTCGTCGATGAGCGCCCGCACACCGGCCTTCACGCCGGGCAGGCCGATCATGGCGTCCAGCTCCGCGAGCAGCTCGTCCAACTCGTGGCCACCGCGTCCGGTCGCGCCGGCCGGGCCGGCGTCGGCAAGCACGGTCGGCGTGGCTCCCTCGGCCAGCGCGACGCCCGGTTCGGCGGTGTTGTCCACCTGGCACGCCTCGACGGTGCCCTCGCAGCCGGAGGCGAACGCGATGCCGACGCCGCTGGTGTCGTGCACGGAACAGTGCCGCAACACCGGCGCGCTGTGGTGGGCGACCGCGATGCCTTCGAGCCCGGTGCGCGAGATCTCGCAGCCCTCGATGACCGGGCGTCCGTATTGGTAGACGTAGATCCCACGCAGCCTGCAGCCGGTCACGGTGCAGTTCCGGATGACCGGGTCCGCGCCCATCCCGACCACGATGCCGTCGCCGGTCACGTCCTCGATGACGGTGTCCTCCAGCAGCCCGCCCGCGCCCTCGACGGCCACGCCCTGCTCGGCCGCGGTGATGGTGCAGCCCGTCACCTCGAACGCCGCCGAACCACGGATGCCGATCGCGGGCCCACGGCCGCCGGTGACGGTGCAGCCTCGCGCGATGAGCGCGGCCTCGTCGACGGCGATCGCGGCGGCATCGCCCGCGCGGACCTCGATTCCGTGCAGCGTAAGGGATCCCTTGTCGACGTGAAGGACGGGTTGGTCTGCGCCACTGCCATCAATGACGACCTTCGCGCCGTTCGCGGCGGCCAGTGTCACCCGTGACCCGGTCAGCTCCAAGACCTCCCGGTAGGTGCCGTCGGCGATGGTGACGACCGTGCCGTCGCCCGCGTCGGCGAGCGCGTGTCCGATCGTCGGGTAGGCGCCAGGGCGGTCGGCGACCAGCAGCATCCGGCCGGATACGGAGATGTCCATCAGCTCGCCTTCTCCAGCAGCCAGCCCCGGTCGACCGCCTTGACCCCGGCCTGGAACCGGCTCCGCGCGCCGAGGCGGTTCATGATGTCCGCGACCATCCGCCGGACCGTGCGGACCGAGATGCCGAGCTTGACCGCGGCCGACTCGTCCGTGCTCCCGGAGCAGAGCAGGGCAAGCAGGTCACGCTCGCGGTGGGTGAGCACCTCGTCGTCGGCCCGGGAAAGGTCCGCCGGGATGAGCGGCACGGCCGCCTGCCAGACCCGCTCGAACAGGCCTGCCGTCGCGGTCACGACGCCTGGCGAGCGGAAGATCGTCGCGCCCGCCGAGCCGTCCGCGGGCAGGACGACGGCGGTCCCGTCGATCACCAGCGCCTCCATCGGGACCTCGGCGTCGGTCCGTACGTCCGCACCAGCCAGCGACAGGCTGTTCAGCGGGCCGGACAGGCGGACGGCATCCGGGCAGAGCACCCGGTAACGCACGCCGTTGCGGAGGTTTCCGCGGCCGATGCGGCGAATCGCCTCCAGCGGCCACGAGTTCGCGCCCGCGCTCATGACCAGGATCTCGCTGGTGGCCGAGGCCAGCAGCGCGTCAATCCCGGTAACGCTGCCGGGCACCAGGCCGAGTGTCCGGTTGCCGAGGACTTTCCGGTGCGCCGCAACGAGTTCCGGACCCGGCTCGACGTCCAGCTCACGAAGGAGCACGGCCTTGGCCTGGTCGTAGGTGGCCAGCGCCTCGGCCGGCTTGCCTGCCTGGTGCAGGGCCCGCACAAGCCGCGCCCAGGCGCCTTCGGACAGCGGGTTGTGCTCGGTGAGGTCGCGCAGCAGCGCCGTCGCCTCGGCGACCCGGCCCAGTGCGAGGTACGCCTCGGCCAGCAGGCAGGTCAGCTCGCACCGGGTCTCATCCAAAGTGGACGCCGTCGTGGCCGCGAAGGCGAACCCGTCGAACGGCCTGCCGCGCCACAGCGCCAGCGCGGCGAAGAGTCGTTCGGCGGCGATCGCGTGGGCGCCGTCGGTCATCGCCGTCCTGGCGGACGAGGCGAGCGTCTCGAGCCGGTCGGTGTCCAGCTCGCCGGGCAGCACCCGGATCCGGTAGCCGCCGGGGCGGCCCTCCAGCCGGTCGCCGAGCTCGCGGCGGAGCCGGCAAACGTAACTGCGCAGGTTGCGCACAGCGGAGGCGGGGACGACCTGTTCATGCCAGATTCCCTCGATCAGCTGATCTATGCTCACCCAGGCGTTAGCGTGCAGGAGCAACACGGCCAACAGCGCGGCGGGCTTCGTGGCCCTCGGCTCGAGGAGGGTTCCGTGCGGCGTGCGCACCTCGAGCGGGCCGAGTACGTGAAACTGCATGCGCCTACTTTCCGTCGGCACACATGAGGATTCGATGACAAGCACGAGCCGCTCGTCGGCCGACCGGTTGCGCAGGCTGCGCCGGGGGCTGACCGCACTGTTCACGACGATGAGCGCGCTGGCGCTCGTGCCGCTCGCGTGGTTCGTCATCTACGAGGACAGTGAGCAGGGCGTGGCGCGGATAGACGCCGACCTGAACCGGGTCACGTCGTCGGTGAGCAGGCTGGTCGGCTTCGACGAGACAATCGACTTCAGCCTGGTCAACACCGACGTGCTGGATCAGAGCTGCCCACAGTTCGCAATCATGCCCGGCGTCACGTCAGCGTTCCAGGCGCATCTGTCCCGGCGGGTCTGCGTGCCGATGGACACCGGGGTGCTCAACGGGCTGGCGGCGAGCGCGGTACAGACCGGCAGGACGGGCCCCGGCTACCAGCGGGGCACCGACGGCTCACTCGTCCGGGTGCTTGCGGAGCCACTGCTGAACCGCGGCGGGAAGTACCTCGGGGCGGTGGTCGCGGTCGCCGACACCGGGCCACAGCGGCAGCAGCACACCGAACTGGTGCTGTGGGTGATCGGCGGCAGCATCCTGCTGATCACCGTGCTGGGGTTCGCCAGCCATGTGTTGTCCGGCCGGTCGATCCGCCCGGCTGCGGCGGCGCTGGAGCAGCAGGAGGTGCTGCTCGCCGAGACGGCACACGATTTGCGGACACCGGTCGCCGCGTTGCGCGCGCTGGCCGAGGCGGCGCAGAACAACCCGGGTCTGTCCGCGGAGCTGCTCCCCCGCACGGTCCGCCTGGCCGCGCGGATGGGCGGGATCATCGACGACCTGCTGGTGCGCGCGCGGCTCGCGGCCGGGGTGGAGCAGCTGTCGATCCAGCCGGTTTTCCTGGACCAGCTGGTGGCCGCGGTGGTCGAGGAGGCGCAGACCAGGGACGCACACATCACCCTGACGACGGCCCCGACCGCAGTCGACGCCGACCCGGCGCTGGTCCAGCGAGCGATCGGGAACCTGCTGGACAATGCCGTGAAGTACGGGCGGCAGCCGGGCGCACAGGCGATCGTGCACATCACGGTGGCCGGCGGAACGGTGACGGTGGCCGACCACGGACCGGGCATCGACGCCGAGGCTGCGGCCGAGACCTTCGACCGGTTCAGCAGCACGGGCGGCTCGTCGGGCCTGGGGTTGTCGATCGTGCGGTGGGTGGCTCAGGCGCACGGCGGCACGCTGTCGGTCTACAACGCGGACGAGGGCGGGGCCATCTTCGAGCTGCGGTTGCCGCTGAGCGCACCGCGACCGGTGGGGTCTGCCAGCTCTTGGGCTTGACGCAGCGCAACCGCTGCTGACTGGCATCGGGTCAGCCGATCGTGATGCTCTGCCAGGGCGGGAGGCTGACCCAGTCCGCGTCGAGCCGGTAGGCCAGGTAGTAGGTGTAGACCCCGGGATCAAGCCGGTCGCGGTTGAAGACGAGCTCCTGCGGCGCCGTGGTGAGACCGACGTTCGCCTGGGCGGGGAAGTCGTGGTAGGCCCCGGCCTCGTCGCGGACCTTGATGGTGAGCGCGCGCAGGGTGACCGGCCGGTCCGCGCTGATGGTGACCCGCGCCGTCGCCGTTGCACCTGCCTGGTCCATGGTGAGCCGCCCGGCGATGGTCGGCGCACCGGTGGTGACCGGCGTGACCGGCACCAGATCCGGTTGCCCGGGCCGGACCAGCAGAAACACCACGACGGCGGCCAACACCACGGCCGCGCCGGTCAGGTAGGGCCACAGCCGCTTGCCGATCACCCTCCCAGGGTAGGGAGTCAGTCAGCCCGGCGGCACGGCTTTCCCGGTGTGGGCGTGTTTCACACCGGGAAAGGCGGTCCCGCCGAGGCGGCGGTCACGTGGCTTCGATGAGTTCCACCGTGCCCGTGTCCGATTCGCCTCGCCGTCCGCGGGGCAGGACGAAGCCGTCGCTACTCCCGGCCCGGCCTCGGAGTTCCGCCGTGACGCCGTCGATAGCCGTCGCATGCCGGTGGCTGCCTTCGGACCGGCCGTTCGAGTCCTCCGCCACACCCGGACGCAGGGTGCCCGCGCCACCGGCCCCCAGGTTCTGCGGCATCATCGGCGGCACCGCGCCGCCTCCCGAGGTCTTGGACGAAGCCGCGCCCGGTCGGATCTCCGCTTCCGATGAGGTAGTCCGCTTCCCAGAAGCTCCGCCCAGGCCCGGGATACCGCCGAGACCGCTGCCCACCAGGCCCACCGCACCCGGCGGCAGGCTTGCCACCGGAGCCGAGCCCGCCGGGGACAGGCTCGGCATACCGCCCGAGGCGCCGGCCGTCAGCGAACTCGCCCCCAACCCCGCCAGCGACGGGCCCTGCCACGAAGCCCAGTCCTGCGGGTTGAAGCCGACCGACGACGGCAGGTTCAGGTCTTTCAGGCTCGACGGACTCCCCAGGCTCCCGCTGCCGCCACCCACGGACTGCGCCAGGCTCTGCACCTCGGTCAGGAAATCCACCGCGGCGTTGGCGGTTTTCACCGCGTCGGCCGAGGAGATGTTGAAGTTCGGGATCAGATCGCCCGGGTTCGTCACTCCGGCCGCCGCGCATACGGCCAGCATGGTGCTGTCGTACTGCGCCCCCAGCGCGGTCATTCGCGTCGCGGACGCCTGCCAGATCGGGATCGCGGCTCCCGCGGTGAAGATGTTCGATATCGCCGCCTGGTATTCCCCGTACAGCCCCAGCACGGTGGACAGCGCCTCGGGCAACGTACTGGCCAGCGTGGTGAGCTGCGACGACACCTGCGACCCGGCGATGCGGTCGCCCCACATCTTCAGGTCCGCGATGGACCGGCCCGTCTTGGCCTGGAACGAATCCGCGGCCATGTCCCGCCAGTCCGGGCTCAGGTTGCCCGCGTTGGTCTGCAGCTGCGTGGCCGCCTCCTGGGTCCAGGCGTGTGCCTCCGTGAACATCTGGGCCGCGCTGAGCAGCACCGGAATCCTGGCCTGCTCCTGTTGGATCATCCACACATGCGCCTCGATCGGCAGCACATTGTAGGGAATCACGCCGTCACTCCTTTGTGGACGATCGACTGCAGGGCATCGGCCACGGACTGAGCCCCGGCCGTGGTCGGGCCGGTCCCCGTCGAACCCGCGCTCCCGGTGGTGGCGCCGCCGGAACTGTGGCCGCTCGAACCGCCGCTGCCGCTCGAACCGCTGCCCGAGCTGCCGCTGGAACCGCTGCCGGACAACGTCTTCGCCAGCCCAATGCCCTTCTCCGCCAGCTTCACCGTGGAGGTGCCCAGCTCGATACTGTTGATCAGGTCCGTGGCCTTGTACTGCGCGGCACTGGCCTTGACCTTCGCCGAGATCGTGGTCATGTCCTCGCTGGTGTTCGCGATGTACGCCGAGATCAATCCGCTGACGGCCTTGTGCAGCACGCCGAACAGAACCCCTTCTACCGTGCCACCGAGGCCGACCGGCGCGGTCAGGTTGCCGCTCAGCGACGGCGGCTGCGGGGGTGCCTGCGTCCGCGCGGAAAAGGTGGCCTTGGACTCGGGATTGCCGTCGATGAACGACGCGGACATAACGCCCCCTCCTTAGGTTCGGTAACTGGTTTCGGTGGCCTTGACGCGCCACAGGTCTTCGTCGAGCACAGGCTCGCCTTCGGTGACGGGCCGCGGTTTCGGCGCCTGCGACAAGGCCTGCTGCGCGGGTGTGCCCTTGCCCTTGCGGTTCCGCCCTTCCTTGCCCTGGCCGTCCCGGCCGGGCAGCACGACACCGGCCTTCTCGTCGGGCTTACGGGACTTCACGGCGTTGACCTGCTCCGCCGCCCCGGACCGGACACCGCCGGAGGAGCCCCGCCCCGCCCCGGTCTGCGGCGGATACATCGGCGGAATCCCGCCCACGCCGGTACTTCCGGCCGCGGTGGACGAACCCATGACCGCCGGTATCGCACTGCTCGCGCTACCGGAAATCGAGCCGGACACGGGAAGACCGCCGGACGAAATACTGCCCAAACCGGACAGTGCACCCGTCGAGCCGCCCAAGCCCCCGCCGCCACTCGAAGCCAGGCCCGGCAGACCCGAGTCCGGCACGGAACCCAGCGGAGAGTCCGCGGTGTTCAGCAAGTCCGACGGATCGAACGTACTCCCGGCCAGGCTCGCCGGATCAGGTATCTGCGAAGCCCCGGAGGAGGCCGCGTTCTTGGCCAGGTCAACGAGTTTGCTCGCCACGTCGACCGCGTTCTTCGCGGTCACCAACGGCGATTCCTGGGAGCCGTCCTTGGCTTTGTCCGGACCCTGCGCATTCGCCGGGTCCTGAGCACCCGGGGCGTCCTGCGGGTCGACCGAACTCGGATCACCGCCACCACCGGCGGTCGGAGCAGCGGCAGGACCAGGCGGACCGTCCGTTGCGGACGATGGCACCGCGACCAGCGGCACGTCGGTCATCGGCCGCCCGATGGCGATGTGCATGCGGGTGGCCACGTTGTCGTAATAGGGAATCAGCGAGTTCATTTTGGACGCGACGACATCCCGGGCGTCGGCCCGGTCCTTGTCCGACGCGTTGGCCGAAAGCTTTTCCACCTCGCCGTCCGCCTCACGTCGGACGTTGCGGATTCCCTGGGCCAGCGAGTCGATCCCCGTGGTGAGGTCATCCGTGGTGACCCCGGTGGCCGAGGGCTTGCCCGACTCCGGATCCGTCATGCCCTCGTCGGTCCACGACTCCGTGACACTGATGATCCCGGTGAGCGTCTCGTCGAAAACGGTGCCCGCCAGATCGCGCCAGGACTCGCCGAGGTCACGCTGCATCGCCCGCAACAACTGGGCCTGCGAGCTCAACCAGGCCCGAGCGGACTTCCACATCGCCGCCGCGGCGTCGAGCATCGGCGCGTGCCGGTCCGCTTCCGCCACCATCATCGCGCGGAGATCCTCGACGGAAAGCGTCCCATAGTCGGCCATGCCCGCGCCCCTACTTGCTTTCCGGGGAACTGAGCGCGGGCAGGACGTCGGGCAGCCCTTCGCCGGTCATCTTGTCGAACTCGGCCTTGGTGAACGCGTCGAACGCGGCCTTGTTGGCCTGGTCGGTGAAGTCGTAGGTGGTGCCGGCGTAGTGGGCGAAGGTGCTCAGCGCGGCCACCGTCTCCTTGAACCGCGTGATGAACTCGTACAGCAACGCGGTGGTCTTGTTGTCGGCGTCGATCACCTCGTCATGCCCGTTCACCCCGCTGCCGCACTGGCCGTTGCCCCGGCCGGTGACCTCAGCCGGTAGCTCCGTGCATGCCAGTTGGTCGGCGAGCTCGGCGAACCGCAGCATCGCCCCGGGGATACCGTCCATTTTTGATGGTGGTGCCATCAGTTGCTCCTGACTCGTTGTCCTGACCACTCAAACACGCCACGGGCCCACGCGACGGGCGACGACAGGAACCGGCCATCTACTGGCGCGGCGGCAGCCACGCGAGCTGCACCAGGCTCTTGGTGCCACGCCGGTCGACCAGCCAGCCGCGGCCGGGCGGCAGCACCTGCGCGCGCATTCCGCCGAGCAGCGGGCCCTCGTCCCGGTCGCCGGACATCATCAAGCCGCTCGCGCCGACCTCACGCAACCGGTTGAGCACCGGTTCGAACAGCCCCTTGCCCGCGCCGCCGGATCGCCGGGCGAGCACCACTCGCAGGCCGATGTCGGAGGCTTGCGCGGCGAGCGGGAACAGCGGCATGAGCGGGTGGTCCTTGTGCGTGGCGACCATGTCGTAGTCGTCGACGAGCACGAAGATTTCCGGCCCCTGCCACCAGCTCCGGGCACGCAGCTGCTCCGGCGTCACGTCCGGGCCCGGCAGACGTTTGGAGATCGCGGCGACGACCTCGTTCATCAACTCGATGCTGTGCGCGTCGTTGCTACCGGTGCCGAGCAGGTACTCGTCGGGGATCTCGCCGAGCAGCGACCGCCGGTGGTCGATGAGCACGATCCGCGCCTGTTCCGGCGTGTATGTCTCGCAGATCCGGCGTGCCAGCACGCGCAGGAACGACGTCTTGCCGCTTTCGGTGTCGGCCAGCGCGAAGAAATGCGGATCCGTGGCGAAGTTGAGCCGCACGGGCGACAGGTCGTGCTCGTGGATACCGATGGACAGCCCCGCGTTCGGCCCGGAAAGCGTGTCGGTGGCGGGAAGTTCGTGATACGGGAACAAACCGGGCAGCAGCCGCACCGAGGGCACGTGGTCGCCTGGCCAGGCCGCGGCGATCTTCTCGACCATGCCGTCGATTCCGGTGGCCAGGTTGTCCGCGTCCTGCCCGCCGTCGATACGCGGCAACGCGATCAGCATCTGGTGCTTGCTCATCGCCAGCCCGCGCCCTGGCTTCTCGGCGGGCACGCCCATGGCGGCGCGCCGGTCGATGAGCGAGTCGATCGGATCGCTGATCTTCAGCTCGAGCCGGCTGGCGAACAGGTCCCGGACGTTCATCCGCAGGTCGAACGAGCGGGAACAGCTCGCGACCACGTGCACGCCGTAGGCGAGTCCGCGCGCGGCGATGTCGCCGACCTGGTCCTCCTGCACCTCGAAGTCGTTGCGCAGGGTCAGCCAGCCGTCGACGACGAGGAACACGTCACCGTGTGGATCGTCGGCGAAGTTGCCCGCCGCCTTCAGTTTCCGGTAGGTGGCCATGCTGTCGATCTTGTGCTCGGCGAACCGCCGCTCGCGTTGTTCCAGCACCGTCGCCACCTCGGCGACCGTGCGGCGGACCGCGCCGGTGTCGAGCCGCCCGGCCACCCCGGCGACGTGCGGCAGGCCGACCATCGGGGCCAGCGAGCCGCCGCCGAAATCGAGACAGTAGAACTGTACTTCGCGCGGGGTGTGCGTAAGCGCGAGGCTTGAGATGAGCGTGCGCAGTGCGGTGCTCTTGCCGGTGCGCGGCCCGCCGACCACCACGACGTGCCCGGCCGCGCCGGAGAGGTCGAGCGTCAGCGGATCGCGTCGCTGCTCGAACGGGCGGTCCACGATTCCGAGCACCGGGCGCAGCGAGCCGGCCAGTTCGGTCGAGTTGGCGGTCAGCCCGCGCTCGCGATGGTGGACCAGTTCGGGCAGCAGCTGGTCCAGGGTCGGCGATTCGTCCAGCGGCGGCAACCAAACCTGGTGCGCCGGGGTGCCGCGGCCGACCAGACGGTCGACCATGATGTCCAGCAGCGTGTCGCCCATCGCGGAGTCGGGCTCCTGCTCGGCTTCCGTATCGTCGACGTCGAACGCGGGGGCGACATAGGCGGTGGTGTATTCGTTCAGTACCAAGTGTTCCTGCGCGGCGACGGCCGCTCCAGCTTGAGTGGTCCGCTGGTGCACGCCGGATACGTAGGCGGAGCGGAACCGCACCATGGGATCGGTGCCGACCTTGAGGAAGCCGTTGCCCGGCGCCCTGGGCAGTTTGAACGCGTCCGGCACGCCGAGCACCGCGCGGCTTTCCATCTCGGAGAACGTCCGCAGGCCGATCCGGTAGGACAGGTGGCCTTCCAGCCCACGCAGCCTGCCCTCGTCCAGCCGCTGCGAAGCGAGTAGCAGGTGCACCCCGAGCGAGCGGCCCAACCGTCCGATTTGGACGAACATGTCGATGAAGTCCGGCTTGGCTGACAGCAGTTCGGAGAATTCGTCGCAGATGACCAGCAGGGTCGGCACCTCGGGAAGCGGCGCGCCCGCCTGGCGGGCCTTCTCGTAGTCGCGCAGGGACGAGAAGTTTCCGGCCGCGCGAAGGAGTTCCTGCCGCCGGATCAGCTCGCCGTTGATCGCGTCGGTCATCCGGTCGACCAGGTGCAGTTCCTCGGCCAGGTTCGTGATCACCGCGCTGGTGTGCGGCAGCTTGTCCAGCCTGGTGAAGGTCGCGCCGCCCTTGAAGTCGATCAGCGCGAAGTTCAGCGAGCTCGGTGGGTGCGTGACCGCGAGCGCCAGCACGAGGGTCCGCAGCAGCTCCGACTTGCCCGAACCGGTCGCGCCGATCAGCAAACCGTGTGGCCCCATGCCATCCTGGGCGGATTCCTTGAGATCCAGGTCGATGGGCGTGCCGTCCTCTCCGATGCCGAACCGGATCCGCAGCCGGTCGCGGTTGGGCCGCGGCACCCACGTGTCGTCCGGGTCGAGGTCGTAGGGATCGTCCAGCTCCAGCAAATCCGCGAGCCCCAGCTCCGAGCTCATCGGCGCGTCGCCGCGGATCCCGGCGGTCAGCCGCAACGGTGCCAGCTGCCGGGCCAGCCCCTCCGCGGCGAGGAGATCGAGGAAGTCCGCCCGGCCGAGCGGTGCGTCACCGTCGGCGCCCAGGTTGGTCAGCGTGCCGTCCTCGTCGACCGCGAGCACGACGGCGGACCGGTCCGGGGTGCGCGGTGGCGTGGTGGTCAGATCGACGACCGTGACGCCCTCGACCCCGCCGCCGGTCATCAGGTGATCGGACCCGGCGACGACTCCGCCGTCCAGAACGACCACCAGGTGGGGGCCGGGAACGCGGACCTGGTCATCGGGATCGAACCGCGGCCGCGAACCGAGTTCCTCCTCCAGCATCGACTCCAGCGCGGAGATCGTCGGCGCGACCAGGCGCAGCGGGCCGAGCGCGTCGGCGCGTTCCGGGTGCTGGGCGTGCGGGAGCCACTTGACCCATTCCCAGTCGATACGGCGATGCTCGCTCGTGCAGACGGCGATACGCAGGTCGTCGGGCGACTGGAGGGTGGCCAACTGGGCCAGCACCGCGCGCAGCATGCCCAGCGTCGCCTCGCGGTCTCCGGTCAGGTGGATCCGGCTGAACCCGTTGACGGCGATGGCCAACGGAAGCCGGTTGACGGTGCTGTGCGTGACGAGAAACCGGCGCAAAGCCAAGGCGGACAGCGGTTCGAGTTCTTCCAGCGGCAGCGTGTCCGGTGCGACCAGGGTCAGCGCCGGGTTCTGCGGGCCACGGCCGATGCGCGCGACGGCGAAGTCCTTGTCCTCCTTGCGGCGCTCCCACAGCCGGTAGCTCGCCACGAGCGACCACAGCGCCTCGGGCTCCGGGTGCAGGTAGTCCATGGTCGCACGCTGGCGGCGCACCGCGCGGCGCAACCGGACCCGGTGCTGCGAAAGGTGCCGCAGGTACTTTCGCCTGGCGTGACCCATTTCGCGCTTGCTCGGGCCGCCGCTCTGCAGGAAACCGGTGATGAGCATGCCAAGCATGCCGACGCCCATCAGGCCGTAGATCACGAACCGGATGGACCCGGCCATGCTGCCCGAATACAGCAACAGCATCGACGCCATCATGGCCAGCATCGGCAGCACGGTGAACACCTGCGCCCACTGCCGGCCCGGCGGGGCCGGAATCGCGGGCGGCGGCTGCAGCATCAGCTCGCCCGCGGGCATTTCCGGCGCCGGTTTACGCGCCGGTCGCTTCACCAGGACAGTCGCCATGGTCGTCATAGTGCGGGTTCGGGGGCTCCCTGTGGCCGCCTTGGCAGGAACGTGCCGTACGGCCTTTCCGGAGGTTCTCCGGCTCTAGCGTCGGCAGGGTAATACCTCGCGCACAACGGAATGGAGGGCTCTATGTCGGGCTACGACTTCATGCACGGCGATGTCGACGCGATGCGCCGCACCGCCGACAACTGGCGTCAGTCCCACGAAGAGGTCGCGGGCCGCAACACCCGCCTCAACGGCGGCAACACCGGTCTGGAGGCGGTGTGGAAAGGTCAGGGCGGCCGGACCTTCCAGAACATCGAGCCGGAACGGTTCGGCCAGAACAAGCGGCTGACCACCACCGGTGACGGCCTCGCCGACACCATGGTGACCTCGTCGAACAAGTATTTCGACACCGATTCCGACAACGGCCGCGTCCTCAGCGCCTCGGGTGGTTTCCACGTCGACAGCGCGGCGATCTCCAACGCCATCTCGGCCTGACAAAAGTTTCACCAGAGAAAGGAAAAGGCATGTCCGACGGTCAGATCCTGATGCATTTCGACTCCGTGCAGGGCCAGATCGAGGCCATGGGCACGAATGTCGGTCTCGACACCGGGGCGTTCACCGACGTCTACCAGCACGCGAAGGACGCGCATGCGTCGTTCTTCACCGGCGCCGATGGCGAGTCGATGGAGGCGCGCCTCGGCCAGCACAACAAAACCGCGGCCGAGTACAACGACCAGGTCACCGCGCTTCGCGGGGCCACCGTTGACGCGCTGGACCGCTCGCGGGACTGCGTGCAGAGCTGCGCGGCGATGTGGCACGCGTAGGTCGCCGAACCACCCGGCGCGCCCCGCACTCCTGCGGGGCGCGCTCTTGTTTGTCCCGTCAGGACTTCTTGATGAGGAAAACCTGTTCTGGCGGCTCGTTCACGGCCGGTTCGGCTGCCGGGGAGGCGGCCAGCCCCGGTTCCCAGCCACGCCGCCGGCCACGGCGCATGACGACGACGGTCAGCGCGGCCAGCACGATCGCGCCGAGCACAGCCAGGGTCAGCCAGCCCGCCTTGTTTTCGACGTCGTCCAGCCAGTTCGCGCGATCGAGCGCGGCTTGGTCCACTGGTGCGGGTTGGTAATTTGGGACATTGGCCGCTGGGCTGAGGTCCATTCCGTCCGTGACCGCGCGGTACGGGTTCACCAAGCCCGCACCGTAGGAGTCGCTGCCCTGGCCGCCGCGGGCCGGGCTCGCGGTCGCCTTGATCCGCTGGATCACTTCGGCCGCGGACAGTTGCGGCCAGGCAGCCCGTACCAGTGCGGCCGTGCCCGCGACGAAGGGCGTGGCGAAGCTGGTGCCCTCCACGTAGGCGTGACCGTCCACCCTGGTCGCGGCCAGCACCTTGTCTCCTGGCGCGACAATGCCTACGTAGGACCCGATCTGGGAATTGGCGGCCCGCGCGCCGTCGATGTCGATCTCGCCGACGCCAAGCACGCCGGGATAATCGGCTGGGTACGAGGGCAGCTCGGTTGAGGTGTCCTGCTGCGCGTTGCCCGCCGCGGCTACCACGACGACGTCCCTGGCCACGGCGTAGGCGACGGCGTCTCGGATGGCGGGGAAGTCGGCGGTGCCGGCCAGGGACAGGTTGAGCACACGCGCACCCTGGTCGACCGCGTAGCGAATGGCGTCACCGATCGTCTGGGGGCTGATCCGCAGGGTCTGCCCCTGCTCGCCGAGATCCCGCTCGGTGACCCGCACGGGCAAGATCCGCGCGTCCGGGGCCATGCCATGGAAACCTGTGCCGGGCAAGGAATCGCCCGCGATGATGCTCGCCACCGCGGTGCCGTGAGAGTCGCAGTCGAAGTTGCCCGGCAGGTTCTGGCCGGCCACGAAGTCCCTGCCGGTGAGCACCTTGCCCGGCCTGCGTAGCTGCGGGTGGTCGGCGTCCACCCCGGAGTCGACGACGCCGACGACCACCCCGCCGCCGCGGCTGTACGGCCAGGCGGCATCGGGATCGAGCATTTGCTGCGCCCACGGCTGAGCCGTGATCTGGGCGTGCGCGGGCTCGGCGTCGCGGCAGGCGCCCGCCGGGGGTGCCGCGTGCGCGACCCCACTGGTCGCGGCGAACAGGAGCAGGGCCACGGCGGCGATCGAGACCAGACGGTGTCGTTTCACCCTCGCCATGCTGCGGCAGGTTTCGCGGGGGTTCCCGGCGATGGCAGCTACCGGTCATCGCCGCTGTCCGGGCCGGTCTGGGCCGCAGACTGGCTGGGCGAGAAGGGAGAGCCCCGTGGACATGTACGACGAATACCGGCGGCTGGCCGAGGATGTCCGGAGCGCGCAGGCCCAGATGGCAGAGGTGCGGGCCGAGGCTTCGTCCGACGATGACCTGATCACGGCGGTCGTCGGTGGTTCCGGGGAACTCGTGTCACTCCGACTGGACCCGCGTATTTACCGGAGTCCCGATTCGGATCAGCTCGCGGCCGATATCACCGCGGTGGTGCACGAGGCGGCGGAGGGCGCCCGGCAGGAGACTTTCGAGATTCTGGCGGGATTTCTGCCGCCCGAAGCCCAGGCGGAGACGGCTGATTTCCGGGCCGGGCCGCTGCTGCACGAGCTCGACCGGCAGGTCGCGGGGAGGGGTCGCTGATGGCACCGCCGGACGAAAGCGGAATCGTCAACAACGCCGACGGGCTTATCGACATGTATCCCGATGCGGCCGAACGGATTTTTCAGGCACTGGGCCAGATTCACCAGACTTTCACCGAGGGGTTGCCGAGTATTCGCCAGGTTCTCGAGCAGGAAATGACCCTGGGCAACGGGAAGGCGGGGGAAAGTTTTCTCAACTCCTATAAGCCGAGCGCGACCGATACTTTTCGTTATGTCCAGCAAAGGCTGCGGATGCTCAGCCAGGACGCGCAGGACGGTCACGTGCAGGTGACCAGGTACCGGGCGGTGGACGCGCAGAACGCCGCCGCCCTGCGACGTTCGCAGCAGGACTAGGACCGCGGCATGTCCGACCCGGGCGATATTCCGGAGCCGGGTGACGAGCTTTTCATCCGGACCAAGAGGATCTGGGGCATCGACGCGGTCTGGCCGCGAGACAGCGAAGGTGATGCCAAGAAGCTGGGCGACACCTGGGATTTGCTCGGCAACGCGCTGAAAAAGGTCGTCGACGACGCCATGGCCCAGCTCAACGAGCTTCGCCAAGCGTGGCAGGACCTGGGTGGGCTCGCCGCCCACGAGTCCATTCGCAACCTCCTGGTCGGAACCGACGGCAACGGCGGAGTTCAGGCGCTGGCCGACCAATGCCACAAGCTGGCCGAGTTTTGCCGGGACTACGCCAAGAAGATCTCCGACATCAAAGGTGAGATCATCGCCGACCTCGCCATCAACGTCGGCTTGTTCGCCTTGTCTTTCGCTCTGGCGGGGCCCGCGGGCGAAGCCTTCTTCGCGGCCCGGTTCGGCGCCATGCTCGCGGTGAAAATGGCACAGTTCGCCAAATGGGTCGACGAGCTGGGCGCCCTGGGCAGGCTCGCGGTACAGGGCGGTTTGAGCGCGGCTGTCGGTGCCGCTACCGGTGGCCTGGGCAATCTCGCCGGCCAGGAATGGAGCAACCTCCGGGGATACGGCCCCATCGACTGGGATCACGTAGGGAAAGCCGCGGTGAACGGCGCCATAGCGGGCACCATCGCCCACGGCGTTTATCAGGGCGCCGGAAAGTGGATCGGCCAAGGCACAAGCCGGGCGGTCAGCAATATTCCGCGGATATCGGATACGGTAGCGGGGCAGATCGGCAATACCGTGGGCATGGCCGTCACGGGTGCCGTCACCGGTGCGGCGATGAACCACGAGGACCCGGTCGGCGGCGCGATCGCGGGAGCGGGCGCCGGTGGCCTCGGCGCGCTGTCCGTACACGGTGGAGCCACTACCGCGTCGCAGATCACCGGCAAGCCCCCGAACACCTTGTCGGACCTGATCAAAACCCACGGTGGCGACAATCCACCGTCCGGAAGCAACGCCCATCCGACGGGTGGAGACCCTCATGCCGGGTCTGAGCCGGCACGGCCTGCCGGTTCTGGTGAGTCCGCTGGGGCCGGTAGTTCCGCTGGGTCTGCCGAGTCCGCGGGTTCGGCACACGCACAGACCGGCGGGGGGTCACAGCACGGGGGCCAGCAAGGTGGAGCCACCGCTGCTCAGGGCGGCACGCAGTCCGAACACCCGGGAAGTTCGGCCGGCAACGCGGATTCCGGTGCGGCCGGTGCCAATCCCGGCCACGAGGCCGTAACGGCCACCGGCGAGCAAGCAGGCGGCGCCGCCCCAGCCATGGCGCAGCAGGCGGCCCCCCAAGCATCGGGGAACACCGGTGGGACCGCCCACGGTGGAGGTTCTGGCAACTCGACTTCCGCACACACCCCGATGAAGCCGACGGGCGGCGAGCAACCATCCACCGGGGACACTTCAAAGGCAAGCACGCAGTCGCAAGCGCCGAAACCAGGCGCCGTGGAGTCCAAACCGGACTCCGCGGCGAAGACCGGAGAGCAGCCCAAGGCCACAAGCGAAGGCACAAGCCGGCCCGCCACGGCGGAGAAGGCCGGGACCGCTACGCCGGAACCTCGAACTCAAGAGGCGGTCAAGGGCCGGGCACTGGCGGCCGGTGGCAAGCCGGTAGAGGCGAAAGGCGGTCCTGGGCCAGAAGACGTCCCACCGACACCTCCCGCTGGCGACTCCCCCTCCGGCCCACGAGTAGCTCACACACCACACAGTGCCGATGGCGGCCGGACCGATCAGCCGGGCCTCGGCGCGGGTCGCCCCGCGACCGCTGACGGCTCGGCGGGGCCGCCAGAGGCACGACAGCTCTACAGCACCCTCACTCCCCGGCAAACAGCCGTGTTCGACCAGGTATGGCACGAGACGGCCGACAGCGGCTATCCGGCCCATGTTCGGCGGGAGTTCGCGTTTTTGCGCGCGACCGAGGACCTTCCCATCACACGTGGAGCGGAAGGACCCGCGGCGATCCGGCCCGGGCACAGCACCCCGGTCAGGGTGTCCGACTTGCACAACGGTGGTCTGGGCGCCGACGCCTGGGCGAACAGGGCGAAAGCACTTCCGGGCACCGCGGACCTGGAGGCCGCGAGAACCGCCGAGGCCGCGGGTCCGAAGAGTGACTCGGCCAGCGAGACCAAGGAAAACACGCCTGGTTCGGCGAATCACCAGGGCGATTCCGGGCGAGCCGGCGAGCCCCGCGCTCCGCGGACGGGCGAGGCGGGTCAGCGTGGCCTCTCGTTTGTCATCCGCGAGGATGGCAGCGTCCAGCCGCTGGTCAAGGAGCATGGCCGCGACTCGGCGGAAGCCGGGCAAGGTCACGGCGAAGACGGCGCTACTGACGGTCCCGCGAGTGCCGAAACCGATTCGCCGCGGGGCAGGCCCGATGACAACCCGCCGTCCATTGACGATTTCGCGAAAGAGAAGCACCCGGCGGAATACGCCAAACGGCATGGCGGGCCTGATGAGTCCGACGGCGGTACCGGGCCGGGCGGCGGCACTCCTCCACCGCCACCTGGCGGCAGCGGTGGTGCGGCGGCGCAGGGGGCGGCGCGGAGTAGCTCGGTCGCGGTGGCGGAAAGGCCGGCCACCGCGGGTCACGGGGCGGCCGCGGGCTCCCCGAAACCTGACCAGCCGCACCCGTCATCCACGACGATCGTCAACGAGGTGCGGCAAGCCGAGCGCGGTGATGCCGGGGAACTCGCCGAGCCCATGACGATCGATGAACGGGTCGCGCGGCAACAGATAGTGGAGACGGGGGAAACAGGCAAACCAGACTCGGTCTCGATGCCTCCCGAGCAGCGCCCGGAGCCACCCGCGCGTACGCCGGCTCCGCCGGAGGCCGGGTCCGCGTCGCCGCCCGCCGACGGCTCTGCCGCGCCGCACGCGGGCGACACCAGCGACAACCCCGCCTTGGTGAACCGCGACTTCGTACCCGAAGTGTCACCAGCGACACCGGAGGCGGCATCGGCCGTACCCCACACAACACCCGCACCGGAGACGCAGCCCGCCCCACAAGCCGTCCCCAAGGCACCGCTTGAGACAAAACAGACCACAAAAACCGCGGACCAGCCGGTGCCCGAGCTACCCCGGGCCGAACCCGCCCGGATCGAGCGGCTACCCCAGGCCATCACCGGCCAAGCAGGAGAGCACGCCGCGCGGACCGAACCACCTCGCGTCGGCGACCCGGTACGGACGCCGGTCGGGGATCCAGCACCACTCCGGGTCGGCGACCCGACACCGACTCGCGTAGGAGACCCGCCGCCCACCCGAGTCTCAGACCCCGCGCCGGTCCGAGTAGGAGACCCTGCGCCCACCCGGATCGGCGAGCCAACCCGCACAGGCCATCCGGCACCGACGCGAGTCGGCCCTCCGAGCGCGATCTCCGCCGTGACCGCGATTCCCCAACTGCCGGGCGACTTTCCCTGGCCCGACGGCCATCCCCGCCGAGGCCGGCCGTTCACCCCACTGCCGCAAACCAAGCCCGAAGTCCCCCGCCCGCTGACCACGCCCGAGGTCGAGTACCCCCAGCCCACGCACGAAGGGCCGGTAGTCACCCCACTTCGTCACGACTATGCCGCCGACCCACCGACACAGCGACCGGTCCGCGAATGGACCGAAACCGTCCCCATGCGGCAGGACTACCCCGGCCAGGAACCGCCGGCGCCCCCGGTGCCCGCGCCCGACGAGAACCCGCTCTTCGATCTGCCCGACGAAGTCCGCAGACAGCTCGGCGACACCGAGCTCACCGACCTCTGGGCACTCGTCCTGATCACCGGCGTCACCGCCACCCGCATCCTCGAATGGCTCACCGACAAGGTCATCTTCGACCGCGCACGCAGCGTCCGCGACCGCACGTTCATCACCTCGCACGCGAGCCTCGCCGAGAAACTCCGCTTCCTCACCAACGAACTCGAAGAAGACCGCCCCGCCATCAGCGACCGCCTGGCCGAGCTCAACGGCCGCCAGGCGCCACGAGCCCGAAAGAGCGGCGGGAGCCTCGGACCCAACGGCGCCAGCGGAATTCAGCCACGTTACGGACGCCGCACCGAATGGCAATTCGCGAACAACCTCGTCATCAAGCTGCTCAACCTCGCCGACGACATCGATACCCTGCGGGCCCTGGAAAACTTCTTTCGTTCACCCGTGCAGTTCCCGCTGTCCGACGAAATGCGCCGCCGAGTCGCGGCCCTGCTGCCGTCGCTGCCGAAGCAAGTCAGGGACGCGTATCGCCGGCACCTGCCGTCCTCGGAAATGGTCTCGCTGCTGCACGACCTGGCAATGCAAAAGAACGACGAATACCTGTCAATGGCATACCCGGAAACAGGTTTCCTCGCCGCGCTCGGCCGGGCCGGCACCGAGGACCGGAACAAGCTCGGCTTTCCTCAGGCAACGAACTTCCGGGACCGGACTCGGCTCCCCCAACGCAAAACCGTCGACGGGGTCGCCGAGTTCACCTTCGAACTTCCCGGCGGCCGGACCAAAACCGGCGTGATCATCCCCATACACCGCCCCGACGAGGCAGGCCGGAACGAAGCACTGCGCCTCGCCCAGCAATATCTCGCGAAGGTCAAAGGCGAAAAACCCTACGTGGTCTTCAGCCGCGAATGGCAAGGGCCGGACGAGCCGGACCTGACCGGGCTCGCCAGCCAGTTGACCGGTGCCGCGGCCGTGTTGTACAGCAACCGTTCCCCGCACCGCCCGGCCACCACGCCCCGGATCTCGCTGCTCCACATGAGCGACGAGCTCCGCGAAGAAGTGAACGTCCTGACCACAGCCGGCCGGCTCGAGGACGTCGCGGGACTGCTGGCGACAGCCAGTCACTTGGCGACACCAGACCGACCGTCCACACAGGTCATAAACACACTCACACACCTACTCGACAGCCCCGACCAGGAAGTAGCCGCGACCGCAGCGGTAACCTTGCTGGCACTGGATGACACCGCACTGCAAAACCTGTGGCTCCCCGGACGCTTCGATGCTCCCCAACGAACCGGAAACCTCCTGGAATTCCCGGTTTCCAGCGCCGCCTCCAACAGCCCCGAATACCGAATCGTCGTCACACAACTGAACAACCGAGACCCCCAGGAACTACTCGACGAAATCCAGCACTACCAGAACTCGATCCCCCCAACCGACACGAACCGACGACTCCTCATCCTCACCAACAAAGGTGAAACCGAAAACCCCGAACGGCTGACGGAACTGTCCTGGCAACTACTAGCCACAGGATTCGACGCAGTACCAGTACTACACACCAATGGGCAGCCAACCTTCGACATCCTTGCCGCAAAAGAAAACCTGCTGACCAAACTAACCACGAACGCCATCGGCCCGCTCCAACCACGGTCCACACAAGGACTCGCGAACTGGACACTCAACAAGGCACTAGCCGTATACCAGGAACACCAGCACGACGGCGCGTCCGATTCGAATGGCCGACCCTCCGGCGGCGGTCACGCGGTGTGGGAACACGAGGTATTCGCCGAGGGGGCGAACTGGCATCGCGGTGACGACGGTTGGTACACCTCAGCGGACGGGGGATCGTTCGAGCACAAGCCGGCCGCGGACGGGCAGCCGGGCCGGGCGGAGCTGCCGCCTGGCACGAAAGGCATGTTCGACGGGTCGGGGAACCTCAAGCACGTGGTGCTGCCGGACGGCATCAGCCATGAGCGCGGGTTCGACGGGCAGTGGTCGCCGCCGCGGAGGGAGCCGGGCGAGGTCGTCGTCCAGAAGATCAGCCACGACGAGTCGGTCATCGTGCGGACCGATGACGGCGAGAAGTCCGTCACCTTCGGCACCGGTAACGAGAAGGTGTTCGACAAGGGCACGAACTCGGTGACGGCGTACCGGATGACCAAGGACGCGGCCGGCAACCGCCTGCCGCAGCCGGAAATCTTCGTGCCGAACTCCGAGGGTATTTGGTCCAAACACGCGCTAGTGGACACGGCCGGCTTCGAGGCGTACATGGCGGCCGCGAACAAGGCACACGACACGGCACGGACGCTCAACGACATCGCGGCCCGTTCCGGTGAACGGGTTCCCGTCGAGAACAAGCTGACCAACATCGACAACAAGCAGCTGGAGGAACTGCTCAAGAACAGCAACCCCGACGACACGAGGGCGGCCACCTTCGAGTTGTTGCGCCGCGAGAAGGGCGTCTCGCTGCGGTGGACACAGATGGACGCTGCACTGGCGTTCGACCACCACAAGATGGTCGATATGGCCGCGGGAGAGGGGAAGTCCTGGCTGTTCTTCTTCAATGCGGTTACCAGGGCGGTCGAGGAGAACATCGACGCGGTGTACATGATGACCACGCGGGACAACCTGGCCGACCGCGAATTGCCCACGTACCTGGATCTGCTGACCGAATTCGGCTTCGACATTCACCGGATGAACTCCGACGACATGCCACCGCCGCCGAGCGACGGACGGCCGACGATCTACCTTGGCACTCCGCAGGACCTGGCCTTCGGTGTGTTGAAGCACGGTCTGCTCCAGGGACAGACCGGGCCCGATGCCCAGCTCAAGATCCACGTCCTGATGGACGAGGCCGACGAGGCGTTCATCCACTCGAACGGGCTGTACCTCCTCTCCCGGGGGGACATGGACCAGCCGGCGCCCCAGGACGTGCTCGACAAGGTCACCTTCGCCGGTAACACCCTGCGCGGCTACCTGAAGACCGGGGATCTGTCCGAGGCGGACTTCGGCCGCGCCCCGGGCCAGCGGGGTGGGGGCGCGGCATTGACCGATGCGGGCCGTAACAAGCTGGAAGGACTGCTGAACCACGAGCTGACCGGCGAACAGGTGCACCGGTTGAACATGGCCGCGTACGCACGGTGGGTGTATGAGTTGGGAACCCACTACGAGGCGCACCACGGCAAGATCTACATCATCGACGAGGTCACCGGGCAGGTGCTGGCCGACCTGCAGAAGTCGTCGGTGTCCCGGTGGAACAACGGGTTGGCCCAGGCGATCGAGGAGCACCTGGGGCTGACCATCCGCCCGGACAACGACGGCAGCCTGAGCACCACGCTGCACCAGGTGTTGTCCAATCCGTCGATCGTGTCGGTTGTCGGCGCTTCGGGAACCGCGAAGGGCCACAACTTCGGCGCCTTCGGCTACCTTCCCGACCAGGTGCACGACGTCCACCGCTATCAGGAACACCGACTGGTCGTGCATCCGGACGTGATCAACCCCGACGACGCGTCGAAGCTGCGCGAGATCGTCCAGCACATCAAGGAAACGTGGGCGGACGGGACCGGCCGGCCGCAGCTGATCGTGGCCCAGAACAACGTCGACATCCAGAAGCTCTCGAAAATGCTGAACGAGCTGGGCGTGGAACACAATGCGGTCGACGCCAAATGGATGCTGGAACACCAGGAAAGAGGTAACGCGGACGAAGCATACGAGCAGATCCTCAAGAATGCTGGCAAGTTCGGCGCGGTGACACTGACCAACAACGTCGGCGGCCGGGGAACGGACATCAAGATCGCCGTGGCGGAGGATGCGGCCGGTGGCCTACACGTGATCGGCGACAGCCACTCGAAGTGGCTGGACGCCGACCGGCAGTTGATGAACCGCGGGGGCCGCGACGGAGGCACGGGCGACGTCGTCTTCTTCGGTTCACCCGACGACGCCGTGTACGCCGTCGATCCCGACCCGAGCGTGCAGAAGGTCGTCGTCCAATACGTCAACGCGGCCAAGGCCCACGACACTCACCACACCGACGCCACCGAGCACGCGCTGCACCAGGCCGAGCAGAACATGCGCGACATCGTCCCGCACATCCAGGACGCCGCCTCCGAGGCACTGCGGAATCGGCTGGAGCACATGAACCAGCCGAACGCGCCACCGGCGGACACCACCAGCAAGCACACGCCCGACCACCCGGCCACGGACAACAACCGACCGCCCGATCCACCCCCCAGCGCCGGCCGGCTCGAGGAGGTCGCGGGACTGCTGGCGACAGCCAGTCACTTGGCGACACCAGATCAACCGTCCACACAGGTCATAAACACACTCACACACCTACTCGACAGCCCCGACCAGGAAGTAGCCGCGACCGCGGCGGTAGCCTTGCTGGCACTGGATGACACCGCACTGCAAAACCTGTGGCTCCCCGGACGCTTCGATGCTCCCCAACGAACCGGAAACCTCCTGGAATTCCCGGTTCACAGCGCCGCCTCCAACAGCCCCGAATACCGAATCGTCGTCACACAACTGAACAACCGCGACCCCCAGGAACTACTCGACGAAATCCAGCACTACCACAACTCGATCCCCCCAACCGACACAAACCGACGACTCCTCATCCTCACCAACAAAGGCGACTCCGGAACCCGCGAGCGGCTGACGGAACTATCCTGGCAACTACTGGCCACAGGCTTCGACGCGATACCAGTACTACACACCGATGAGCAGCCGACCTTCGAAATCCTTGCCGCAAAAGAAAACCTGCTGACCAAACTAACCGCGAACGCCATCGGCCCGCTCGAAACACGGTCCACACAAGGACTCGCGAACTGGACACTCAACAAGGCACTAGCGATCGGCGACCTGCTCGGCACCGTCGCCCCGGGCGAGCTGGCGGATCTGGTGCGGGACGTGGCGGCGCGACTGTCGCCCGGCACGATCGGCCGGACGATCAGCGACATCACCGCCGGGATGACCGATGCCACCTGGCAGGTGCTGGGCGAGCGGTTGGCCGCCGAGGCCGCCGTGCACCGGATGTGGGGCGGGAACCCCTTGGCGCGGCGGGAAATATCCGCTTTGCTGGCGCGGTTACATCCGGCCGAAGCGGCGGCAGCTCTGTGGCGGATCGCCGACCTGCTGGGGAAATCGACCACCGAGCCGAGCGCTGGGCCGACCACCCCGCCGGGCGAGGGCGGGGTGACCCCGGCCGAGCTGCGCCTGCTCAGCCCCGATCCCGGCAAGGGAATCCTGCTGGAAGCGGCCGACGCCAAGCGAATCCTTGACGAACTGGCAGCGCGCGGCATCGACGTCAGCCAGGTTGAGCAGGACCTCCGGGACAGCCTGCACGACGTCGGCCGGGTACTGGACGGCGACGTCACGGTCGACCGGGCGGCACTGGAGGGACACGAGCGCAACGTCGGCCGGCTCCTCGCCGCGGTCGACGCGGCGCTGGCCCTCGCCGATCTGCATCCCGGGCTGCTGGCCGACCTGGGCCTGCCCGGCCTGAAGATCACCGGCCTGCGGCTGTCCGGCGCGGCTGGGCTCGAGATACTCGGACAGCAGGCGGAGGGCGCCGAGGCCCGGATCGCGCTCGACACCGGGCAACTGTCGCAGACGGTCGTGGATTCATTACTGGACAACGGTTTCCACACCGTCCTGGTGCACCACGGTGCCCAGGTCTTCACCGTCGAGGGGCAGACGCAGGCGGAGCCGTCCGGCCCCTCGACCGGAACACCGCAACAGCCGAGGGAGAACCCCGAGCCCGGCCGGGGCTGGCGGGCCGCGCTGGCCCGGCTGTTCACCTTCGACATCATTCCCGGCCGGTACCTGCTGCGCGGCGTGGACCTGGCCAGGCAACTGACCGACGTGGCCACCGCGACGCTGCCCCAGCAGCAGGCGTTGCAAGACATGCTGGGCACCTACGCACGGGCGGTCGGGCGGATCGGGAACCGTGACCTCTACGTGAAGGCGCTGCTGGCTCGGTGGACCGAGCTGACCGGGCGGGACCAGTACGACGCCGAGGTCATCGAGGTGCTGGCGGCGGCCTACGGTATGTCGTCGCAAGCGGTGCGGGCGATCGCGGCCGACCCGTCGGTGCGCGGGCGGCTACCGGATGCGCGCATGCTGGAACAGCAGGACTTCACCGAGCTGGTGCGGTCGGCAGCGACTCACTACCGGCAGTTGCTCGGCACGGCAGAGGGGGCCATCGCGATGCTGGAGCCGGCCGATCGGCAATGGCGGCAGGCCCGCGACGAAGCACTGTCCACAATGGAGAAGATCGCCGCTGAGGCGGTGCGGAACGGGTTGCCGGAGAAGATCAGGGAAAAGGTGCTCGCCTGGCCGGAGGCCAAACTCAGGTCGGTGCGCACCCGGCCCGAGCTGCCCCGGCGCGACGAGCCCGCGGAACCGGAAAGGCCGCGCAATCCCGGCGTTCTCGCCAGGTTCGGGATCCGCGGTGAACTGCTGGCCGCGGCGCGGGCCGCGGAACCGGCACCGGCGTGGCGCGCGGCCGAACGCGAATACCAGGAGGCACTGTACGAGCTGCGCCGGGCGCGCGGGGCGGCCGAGGAACTCACCGGCTGGGCACCGCACCTGCTCAACGTCGCCGAACAGCAGGAGGTCGCCGAGGCGCTGAACCTGCCTGCCGAATACGTTGCCGCGCAACGACTGCTGTCCGCCGAAGCGCACGAAGGCCCGGCCGTGGCGGGCACCACTGGGGTGCGCCAGGAGGTCGTCGAGCGGCAGAACCGGCTCGAACAGGCGACTGAGGCGCTGCGGGCCGCCGAAACCGCGCGGGAGCAGGCGCGCCGGGAGTACCGTGAGGCGCTAACCGGCGTGATGCGCAAGGCAAGCCTGGCCGGACTGTCCAACCTGGCCATCGCCGGTCTCACCGGACTGGACTTCGACGAGGTCAGCGCGATCACCGGCAAGCCGGAGATCCTGCCGGAAAGCAGACGGCCACTGGTCGATCTGAACCAGACGCTGGTGGCGAACCTGACCGCGCTGACCGACCGCGCCCTCGGCCGCCCGGCGTTCCCCGCGGACATACAGAGCGAACTGGCCGCGCTCGACCCGAACAGTCCGGACTACGCCCAGCAGCTCAGGGAACTCGGGGTGCCCGAGCGGGTCGCGCGGCGGCTGGGCAAGCCGAAACGCTTCCCGTTCTTCCACGACATCCACATGCACCCCGAGGGCTACGACGCCGGGCGCTACATCGACTACCGGGATCTGGTGAAATGGCTGGTCACCAAGGGCCTGCCGAACATCGTGGTCGCCTCGCCCATCCCGCAGCGCGGTCGCGGCCTGGTCGCCGGTTCCAGCGGTGCCTTCTACTACGCGCTCACCAGTGCCGTGCGCATGTCCACCGTGTTCGGCAAGAAAATGCTCGACATGCACGGCCAGTTCTCCGACGTACGGTTCTTCGACGCAAGGGAGTCGATGACCGAGGAGGAGAAGTCGCACTGGTTCCCCGGTATCTCCGGGTCCAGATTGGACATTCCAGGGGTCGGCGCCTACCTGATGTCGAAGCTGATCCTGCACGGCGACGTGGCCAGGTATCTCGCCGAGACCACCATCACCAAGGAACTCGTCCAGCCGATGCTGAAACGGCAGGCGAGCGAGGTGTTCAACCCGGTCTGGGTGGACTTCGCCGGAAAGCTGATCGCCGCCGCCGAACTGGTCAAGGCAGACCTCGCGGCCGGACGGCTCAGCCGGGAGTCGTTCGACACCCAGGCCAGGCAGGATCCGGCGCTGAACCGCCTGTTCCCGGCCGACGGCAGCTTCAGCGACCTCGCCGGAATGGAGTTCTATGACGTCCTCACCCGCAACGCGTCCCGGATTCACGCCCTGCTCGCGGCCGCGGGCCGGTACCAGGAAATGCGCGGTCTGCCGGAAACCGCGCCCGAGATGTACAACCCGAACGTCGTCGAGCTGCTGACCGCCATCGCCATCACCGGTCAGGTACTGATCCTGCACAACGACATGGGCCTGGCCCGGCTGGCGGACAACGGGTTGCAGAAGCCAGGCCCGCCGGACGAGCGCAACCTCGCGCCGATGGCGCACCTGCTGCAGCAGGAACGGTTCGCCGGGGCGAGGGTGGTCTGGGCACACCTCGGGGTCGGGCACTGGACGAACCTCACCGTCGGGCACCTGGAATGGCTGCAATGGTTGCTGGACACCACGAACATCAGGATGGACCTGTCCTGGAACGTGCTCGCCCAGCACGTCCAGAACGCCGAGAACGCGGCGGTCAAAGAGGAGTTCATCCGGTTCGTCATCCGCAACCAGGACCGGCTGGTGTTCGGTACCGACTCGGTCAACCCGCAGCCGGGCGGGCACTATCTGCGCCACCCCAACGAGATGGCTCCGCTGCTCGACGAGATCGAGGCCCGGCCGGGCGGGAAACAGGCCGTCGCGAAGCTGATGCACGGCAACTTCGCCGCGCTGCACGCCGAGGCGGGCGAGGCGACGGCGAGGTTCGCGTTCAACGAGATCTCCTCCGGTGCCTGGGACGGGTTTCTCGAGTCGTTCGGCTCGGAGCGCCAACAGCGGGTGCGGGACTGGACGAACGACCGGCTCGCCGAGGGCTGGGTGCCCGACCCGGATTACCAGCCGTACGGCCCCACCTTCGGGCTTGAGGAGGCCAAGCTCACCGGCGACCAGCCGTGGCTGGCCAACCCGCAGCTGAAGTCGATGAAGATGTGGTACGACGCCGCCGACCAGCGGGTCGCGGCGAATCACAACCCACGGCGCCTCTACGCCACCGCGGCCCGGCTCGCCGCCGCGGAGCTCGCCGACGACTTCCGGGTCTTCCGCGAGGAACTGGCCAGGCTGTGGCATGAACGCGGCGGGGTCCGGCCGTCGGCGAACACCGACGCGCTGGCCCGCGGCGGGCATACCGTGGACGCGTTGCTCGCCGGCGACCGGATGCGGGCCGCTCTCGAAGCGGGCGAGGCCGCCCGGGCCAGGCTCAACATGGACCCCGATCGGCTCGCCACCCTGCCGTTCTCGGAAGCCGAGCGGGCGGGCAAACTCGGCGAGCTCATCGACCTGGTCGAGCAGACCGAGCGCGAGCAGGTCGAGACCCGGGAAAACATCGCCAAGTTCCGCACGGAATGGCTCAACCGGAACGCGTCGGCCTGGGCCAAGCTCGGTGCCGGCGCCGCGGTCGCGATCGGTGCGGGTGCGGTGTTCGGCGTGCCCGCCGCGCTCGCGGCCGGAGCGTTCGGCATCGCGGGCAGTTCGGCGTTCGCGCTGCGGGGTGTGCTGAACAGCGCAAAGGTCGCGTACTCGCAGTACAACCGGGCACGCACGGAAGGACTGGTGGAGCGCGGCAGGCTGGACTACCAGTCCGCCGTGTCGATCAGCCGGTTGATCAACGAGTACCTGGCGGCCGACGTCAATCCGCTCGGCCGGTTCGAGAAGATCCTGGCGGAGGTGGAGAGCAAGACGGCGGAGGAAACCGTCCAGTTCCTCACCGGTCTGCAGGCCATCATCTACGCCCCGCTGGCTGAGGGGGAGACGCAGTTCCAGCGGGCGCAGGACATCAGCGAGGAGGTGTCCCGCTACCTGAACATGGTCGGCAGGTCGTTCGGCGCCGACCCCGGCGCGATCAGCATGCTGCACCCGCACTCGGGCCTGCTCGGCAGGCTGGTGGCGGGCGGGATCGCCCTTAGCTGGCTGGTGAACCTGGCCGCGCACAGCGATCAGGCGATGCACCTGCCCGGATTCGGCGCGTGGGTCGGGGGTGCCTACGCCGTGGCGGACGGCCTGTTCCTGATCGCCGCGCTGCCGAACTTCGTCAGCGGACTGTCCGGTTTGGACAACACGCTGCGTCCGCTGTACCGGTGGATCCAGAACGCGGTCGCGTTCCCGGTTCTGACCGTCGCCAACGGCATGCTGGTGGTGCAGGACCTCGTCGAGGGCAGGTGGCTCGAGGCGGGTGTGATGGCCGCGCTCACCGGCGCCACCGCCTACATCTCGAAGCTGGGCTTCGACATCGAGCTCAAGCTGGGCAGGCAGGGCGCACGGAAGGGCCCGCTGGCCGCGTTCACCGCCGCGTCCGCGCTGGGCGGGCTCGGGGTGATGGGGCTTTCGTCGATGCCGCTGCTGGACGCCGCGGGTGCGGCGATCGGCTTCTCCGGCGCACTGCTGTGGGCGGGCAACGGAGTCTGGCAGCGGGTGCGGAACTCCCGGGCACTGGATCCCGCGAAGGAGATCATGCACGCGCTGGCCGACCGCCTGCCGGGCGCACACCTGGCCGTCGACCTGAGCGCCCCGAAGCTCATCGAGGCACCGAACCCCGATGATCCCACCGATCCCGACAACCCTGACGATCCCGGCGATCCCGGTGGCTCGCCGACCGCGCCGGTCCCGCCGAAGCCGCCGCGCCCGGCCGGTCCGTCCAGCCGGCCCGATCCCGGGCCGGCCCCGTCGCACCCGGGCCCGCCCAAGACCGGCTTCCCAGCGTCGCACCAGGGTCCCGCCGCGCCGCGCAGCATCGACGACCTGATCAACCCCAAGCCGTCCACACCGGACGGTCAGAAACCGGCGGACGCGACGGTGAGCACCGGCCAGCAGGTGCGGTACGCGCCCGCCGGAATGGCGATCGGGAACGACCCGGACACCGGCGACGCGCACCTGCGCATCACCAACGGAAACGCTCCGGATCCGCGGCAGCCCTACCTGGTTACCTTGCACAGCAGCATATCCGGGCATCCGGTGCCCGGCCTCGCGCCCAGCCCCGAGCAGGCCGGCGAGGAGCAGTACCGGATCAGTCCGGAAGAAGTCGCCGAGGCGATCAGGAACAGCCCCCACTACACCGAAGGCCGTCCGGTTCAGCTGGAGTCGTGTGGCGCGATCTTCTGGGCGCAGCGCCTGGCCGACGCGCTGGGGGCGGAAGTCCTTGCTCCCGCCGGTATCGCCGACGTTCCGCCGGACGGAAAGGTGACCGTGGCCGGGTTCCCGGCCGGCGGCGGCCGGTGGCGTTTCACCGCGGGACGAACGCGGCCGAGCATGGTGCCCGCGCCAGGCGCGTCCGGCGGGCTTTTCGCCGCCGAACCCGCCGGCGGGGACGTCATCAGCATGGGTGGCGGGCGATGGCGGCAGTATCGCGACATCTCGGCGCTGACCCGGGGGATGATCCCGCCCAGCGTCGAACCGACGTGGCATCGGCACGCCCGGGGGATCGTCACCGCGGCGAGTGGCATCGTGAGCGGGAACGTCCCGGAGCCACCGCCCGGTCTGGCGCGCTGGGTGACGCTGGTCGAGACGGCGTACGGCATGTTGTACAACGCGCGGCAGTTGCGGGCCGAGGGTACCTACGATCCCGAGTTGCTGCGGTGGGCGCAGGAACACCCGGAGGCCATGAAGTACTTCCGGATGCCCGAACTCTCGCCACTGGCGCGAACCAGCGAGGTCAACGCCCTGCCCGCGATCCACGCGGGTGTGGTGACGGCGGCCGAGCAGCGGTGGTACATCGCCAACCAGCACCCGTTGCTGCCCAAGGTCAACCCGAACTTCCATCGCCCGGACGCCTATGCGGCAGGTTGGCAGACCAACGGCCCGCAGGCCGTCGTCGGCTATTTCCACGGCACGCTCGGCAACGAGATGCGGGTCGAACCGGTCCCGCCCGAGGAAGCCTGGCGGGTGGACGGAAAGGCGTACGTCGCCGAGCAACTCCACGGGACCTGGGAAGCCCACGACAGCTACGACAGTGTCATCGACGACATCTACGGCGAGTGGTGGGCGCCGAAGAGCCCCTCTCCGCTGCCGCCGATGGCCGCATTGCACCTGACCTACCTCAGCCCCAAAACCGGAGAGGTCGTGGAGAAATGGGGCCAGGTGTGGTGGACCGAGGGCGGGGTCGTGTTCCTGTCTCCGGTGCCGGGGACCTTGATGCTGCTACCGGAAAACCCGCTCTCCATATCCCTGCTGCCGATCACCTACCGGGAGGCGGGGAGGATCAACCTGCCGGAACGGGCCACCGGCCCGGTCGCGCCGCCGGTGGTGCCCGATGTGCCCGCCCGTCCCGCCGATCCCGGCCAGGTCGCGTGGGCGCTGGGTGAACTGGACGCCGGGCGGCTGGCCGGGCTGGCGTTGCCCGGGCTGGTCATCGACGGCGTCGACACCGACCGGCCGACCGTCCTGCACGGTACGCTGGCCGACGGGACCGCGGTCCTGATCGACGTGGTGAAGGCCGGCTCAACCGGCGTTCCCGCCTTCGACATCTTTCTCGGCCGGATCATCAGGGACCGGGCGACGGCCCCGCCCGGCACCAAACTCGTGTACCTGTTCGCCGAGGCGCCGGGCACCCAACTGGCCGAGGCACTGGTCGGGATCGGCGCGGACCTGGTGCTGGCCCGGGCGGGCGCCACGGACTTCGCGGTGGTCGCGGCCCGGGATTCCGGCCCGGCACCCGACTTGTTCAGCCGCCGGACCACCCGAAGCAACCAGGACATCGTCGAAAGCGGCGACGGCCTGCCGCGCACCCGCGAAACCGTGGCCCGCACGGCCGAAGCCGCCGGGATCGACCTGACCGGCGTCGGGGTTCATCTGGTCGAAACGAGAAGCGAGATCGAGTACCTCGACGAGGTGGCCGCCTGCGCCGTCACCCCGCCGGAGCTGGCCGGCCGGCAGATCCGGCTCGGCCCGGCCAGCTTCGCCGACGTCGAGACCCTGGTGGCCGTGCTCGCCCACGAGCTGACCCACGTGCGGCAGCTCCGCTCCGGAATCATCCCGACCGAGCAGACCCGAGAGCGCCTCGAAGCAGAGGCGGAAGCCAACGAAATCCCGGCCCTGGAAAGGTTCCGCAACCATGACGACAACGATGTTCGAGGTCGAGAAGACGTTCGACCTGCCGGGCCGAGACGGGATCCTGGTGATCGGCCGGCTGCGCAGCGGCACGCTGGCAGGTGGGTCAACCCTCCGGCACCAGGCGACGGGAGCACCGATCCGGGTCCTCGGCCTGGAGTTCACCAGTCCGAACCAGCGGGGAACCGACCGCCGGACCATCCGGATCGACCGGAGGGACGCGAAGCCGGTGACCCCGGGCTCGATGCTGACCGAGGAGCCCCCGGCGCCGTCCTGAACCTGCCGCCCACCGTGTTGCGGCCGCCGATGCGTCAGGCACCGCGGCCGCCTGGTCCGGCCGAAAACCGTGGCCGGAGCAGCACGCCCTGGGAAGGCAACTCGCGTTTCCCCCGCGCGACGCCTTGGCAGAACAACACGCCCAAGCCCGACGTTCCGGCTGGGCCGGACTGGAATGACCCGCTCGGTCACGTCCGGGAGGGCACCAGGGTCGACCGAGCTTATGTCGAGGAAGCGCTGATGCTGGGGTACGGCCGGCGCGCACTGGTGTGGCGCACGGACCGGGATCCGTTGTTCCGGCACGACGACCGTCCGCCGGAGGTGATCTTCAACGCCAAGCAGGGCTTCACCGGGCAGGGCACGAGGATCGGTCTGGCGCAACATCTTTCCGATGTCCGAGGCGGCCTGGTCGCGACGACCCGTGACCTCCAGCACGCCATCACCAGGGCCATGCGAGAACTGGGCGAGGGCAAGTCAGAGGGCACGCCAAAGGTCGTGTCCTACGTATACGAGATCTACGCGCCGGGCGGTGTCGACGTGACGAGAATGGGTCTGGGCGACCCCATCGAGGCGGAGGTGGCCTTCGTGCACAGTGTCGATGTCCGCTATATCAGGAACTGCTTGGTCATCGACGAAAACGGCGTGGTCACCGCCCACATCTGGAACCCCCATTTCTCGGGTGACGAGGGCTGAGAGAGGTCGCAGTGAGGCAGTGCAGCTCACCCTCGGTCCGCGCGCCCGCCGCGTGCTGATGCGCCCGGTTGATAGCGGAGTCCACGCTGAAATCCCACGTGATCAGCCCAGCGGTGTCGGCGCGCGCCTGCAACGCCGTCACGACGTCGATGATCGATCTACCGGAGACCTCGCCTATTTGATCAACGACACGCCGACCTCGCCAGAACCCAGGTCAAGACATTGAAACGCACCCTAGGCCGACTCCCAATTCTCACATTGTGTTCGATGGAGTGTCGCTCGCCTGATCGATATAATCGAGGTATTCCGTCTGCGAGAAAAGGACTCCCCCATGCTGTTGAACCTGTTTTCGTTGTGCGGCGACGATATCGTCCGCATGTCCGACGACGCTGCGGTCGAGACCATGACCGTGGCGCGAGAAGCGATCTGCCGAGCCGAAGCCCTCCAAGTTCACGCGCTCGCCCGATTATGCAAGATCCGTGGTCATAGCAGGTGGGTGGCCGATGAGGTCGCCCTCGACCTGGCCCTCAGCAAACACGCCGCTGATGGTTTGGTCGGTGCGGTGGAGGTGTTGACCACCCGGTTGCCTCGGTTATTGGCCGCTATGGAGGCGGGGGAAATTGATCTGCGTACGGCGGGCAAGGTTTGTGAGGTAACGGCGGCACTGTCGGATGAGCAGGCGCGTAAGGTGGATGAGAACATCGCGGGGCGGGTAGCGGGTAAGGACGCGGAGAGGGTACGCAGGATGGCGCGCGACGCGGTGTGCGCCATCGACCCGGATGGGTATGCGGAGCGAGCCAAGAAGCGACGAAAGGACCGGCGGGTCGAGTTGATCCATACCGGCGAGGGAATGGCTCAACTCTTCGCCTACCTGCCCGCGGAAATCGCCTCGGCGATCTATGTTCGGGTGGATGGCATTGCCCGCAAGTTGAAGACCAAGGACGAGGACCGCACACTCGACCAACTACGGGCTGACGTCCTCGCCGACCTCGCACTCGGTAAACACGAGGGCCTACCCGGCGTGCTCGCCCAGGTATATGTGCACGTGCCCATCGACGCGGCACTGGGCATCACCAACGATGGATGTCACCTCGAAGGACACGGCCCCATACCGGGCGAGCTCGCCCGCCGGATCATGGCAGACAAGAACAGTGTGTGGCGGAAGGTCACCTGCGAGCCGGTCTCCGGCGCCGTGCTCGACGTCGGCCGCACCCGCTACCGGCCACCCGCCGCCCTGGATGAGTTCGTCCGCGTCCGGGACCGCGAATGTCGAGTAGCCGGATGTCGCCGACCGGCACAACGGTCTGATGTAGACCCTCATCGTGACTACCGACGCGGCAAGAACGGCCGCACCGCCAAGGAGAATCTCACCTGCCTTTGTCGTCGGCACCATCGACTGAAGGACGTTGAAGGATGGCGCTTCACCCTCGACGAGACGACGGCCGAGCTGACGGTGACGACCCCGACCGGACGCGGCCACACCACCCGGCCCGAGACCATCCTCAAGCCCGCCGTTGAAAAATCCGACGAGTCTACAAAGGACAACTTGGGCGACGACACCTCGGAGCCGCCATTCTAAACCCACAACGAATCCGCCCGTGGCGTTACCCTCTTCTGGCGAACATGCCGAACTCGTGGCGGCGAAGCGACGGGAAGTCAAGGGGGAGCCAGCCGGGCGATTTGCTCTGGACTCCATGCCGTGGCCCAGCGTCGGTCCTGGACATAGCGCCGCGGTCGCTCGTTGGCGGCGAGTTTGGCTATTTTCGGGCGGCGGGCTTGCCGATCGGCATGCCACTGCGCAACCGAGGCCCAATAGTCCAGGCGACCACCTCGAGTGGCCGCGTTGCGTCGTAGCTCCGCAATCGCTGCCCACGCCCCTCGCTCGGAACCGTCGGCGACGGCTACGACAACGCGATGCGAGCCGTGAGACGCCTGTAGAACTCATGGCCGCCGAACCTGCTCGTGCCCCAAGCGCTGTCTCCCAGTCGAGGTCGTGCACACCGACCACCACGGCCTCGCTGAGGGTTCAGGACACCACACGCTGAGCCGCCACCGGATCCAGCCCAGCCCCCTCCGGCACCCGCGCCACCAACCCACCCGGCAACCGGACCGGCGTGGCAGCCGAGTACCCGAGCATCTTCAGCACATCCGAAGAAGCCAGCGGATACCGCCGCCCCATGTCGGTCACCAGCGTCAAGGTCCCGGAAGGCGCACCGGCGGACGGCAGGGCCGACACCAGCGCGGCCCGGCCCGGCGGCACGTAAATCCGGTCAGCCAACGGGGTTCCCGCGGCCGATCGCCCGGTCGTCGTGGACCACGCATTGGCCGGCGGCAACGTCGCGCCGAGAACCACCCGGGGCGTCACGTTGCCCGGATCGAAAGTCGCGCACGCCGTGACCTGGTTGTCTGCCAACGGAACGATCGACGGCCGGGCCGTCGGCGCCGCGTCCGCCGCAGCCGCGACGGGATCGAGCCGCCGAGCAGCCGCCGCCAGCATCGGGGCCAACGGAAGCGCCTTGGGCACGCCACCCGGATACGCCGCCTGCGCCACGTGAGCGTCCGCCAGCTGTATTTCGTACTGCAGCTCGGTGATCGGCCGCAATGCGTCGTGTTCGGCAAGGTAGTACTGCCGCCCGCCACCAGAGGCCTGTACCACCAGCAACGACCCGATCAAGATGTCGGTTCGCCCTGGCACGGCCGTCGACGGTTGTCCCGCCTGCGCCACCTCGACCGGCTCGATCGGCGCGCCTTCCGGCAGCACGTCCAGCCACGCCTGGTCCACCCTCGCCCACGGTTCGGCGGTCAGCGCGAGCCCCGTGCCGACCGTGCCGTAGTCGTTGATCTTGTGCCGGTACCCGCGCCAGACCACGTAACGGTCCCCATTGGACACCAGCTCCACCAGCAGCGCCTGGTCGCCGAGTCCGAGGCCACCCGACGGCTGGGCACCCGCCATCAACACCGACTGCGCGATCTCGGTCCCGGACGCGTCGCTGGCCGGTGTCGAGCACAGCGACCACGAGCCGGTCAGCAGCTTTTCCGCCGCGGGCAACCCATTCGGCGCGCCCGCGATACCGATCCTCGGCCCCCTCGGCACGCCCTCCAGCGAATTCCGCGAAACCTCCACAGTCGACCGGTAATCGCCGAGCAGCAGCAACGCGGACGCGTAGTTCGCGACTGGGTACAGCTTCTCGTTGAGATACACGTACTGTGTGCCGGTCTCCTTCTCGACGATCACCGCGGACTGCGTGCGCCAGGAGTTGTTGCCGCCCGGCACGATCATCCCATACACGCCGACACACGCCAGCGATATGATGGCCAGCGCGATGCCGACGAACGCCGCGCCTGCGGGACGGCGGAACGGCGGTTGTTGCGGGTCGGTCTCCCTGGTCACCAACGCGGAAATCGCCCGCTGGACGAGGAACTGGTACGCCTGGAGTTGATCACGTTTCGACGCCACGTGCTCAGCCCCCCAGCCCGCGCACGAAGCCGTACAGCTCGAGCACCCAGCACGTCACGGGCACGAGCGCGGCCATCAGCAACATCTCGGAGTACTCGGCGATCCGGCCGAGATAGGGGTTCGCGGCGCGGGTGGACAGCAGGCTGCCCGTCGCGATCACGCCCGCCGCCACGGCGAGGAGCAGTGCACCCGCGGACACCAGCGGCATCGCGCCTGCCGTGCCGACGACCAGGCAGGCCGCGCCGAAGATTCCGGTCGCCAGTAAGGGGATTCGTTGTCGCAGCGTCGGATACAACCTGGCCCGTAACAGAAAACCGGCCGAGAGGACCGCGACGAGCGTCACCGAGCCTCCCCCGCCGCCGCGGATCAGCAGCACCTCGCAGCACATCACCACCGCGGACGCCCCGGCGAGCATGCCGGTGAGCAGCCCGTCCGCCCTGGCAACCGCGGCGTGGACCCGGTCGATCGGCGGCGGTGGATCATCTCGGACCAGGTCCGCCGTCGAACGCGGCAGCACCGGCATCGGCACCTTGCCGAGCCGCAACGCCAGCGGCGCGAACCCGATGGACAACACCAGCACCGCCGCGGCGACGACCCCCGCGGCCTGGCGACCTGGCAGGTCGGCGGCCTCGGCGAGGATTCCGCCGAGCACGGCGAGCAGACCGGCGGTGGCCGCCCCGGCGAACAGGGTCTGCGCGGCGGCGACGCCGAGGTAGCCGACCAGCGCGGCCGCCGAAAGCGCGACGCCCGCGAGGATGAGGTGCCCGGCCGATAGGTCGGTCACCGCGTAGCCACCGGCGAGCACCAGGCCCCCGCCGATGAACGCGAACGGCAACGCGGGGGCGGCGATGGCCGCGCCCGCTTCGGCGTCGCCGACCGCGCGGGCCAGCACGACGCCCGCGACCAGGAGCATTCCGGCGACGCCGAGCGCCCAGGAGGCCGGCGCCGGCCACGGGGGTCCGGCGCGCAATACCGGGACCAGACCGAGCAGGATCGTCGTGGCGCCCACGGCCAGGCCCGCGAGCCGGGTGTGCCGCGGCCCCCAGGCCCGGCCGGTGTGGGTGGCGCCGGTGGCGATCGCGTCGACGACGTCGTCGTATTCGGGCTCGGGCCAGTTGGTGCGTGCGCTGGCCAGGTGGAGGATCTCGCCGTCCCGGACGCGGTGCGCGGCGAGCGTGCGGCCGAGGTCGAAGGAAGTCCCGTCGGCTCGGCGCAGCTGCCAGCCGCCGCCGGGGACGCCCTCGTCGGCCAGCCCCTCACCGGCGCGGGCCAGCAGGCCGGGCAGCAGTTCGGCGAGGCTCGCGTGCTCGGGCAGCGCCATGTCGATTCGTCGCCTCGGGGCGGCGATCGTGATCCTGATGAGACCGGCTGTCTGCATGGGACCAGGTTCGGCGCTGCGACGATTTTCCGGGCGGTGAAGGCAGGAACCTGCCGTGCGGCACGTTCTTGGGGTGTGCGCGGGCGTTCTGCTGGAGAATGGGGTCATGAGCATCGAGAGCAGTGGCATGAGGCTGCTCGGCGAGGGGCCGGTCGCGACGGTCTACGCGGGGTGGGTGAACGGCGCCGAGGTCGCGGTTAAGGTCTTTCCGGGCGGGTTCGACCGCGAGACCACGAAGGCGCTGGACCGTGAGCGGAAGGCGCTGGGCACGGTGCGGTCGCAGCGGCCGGTGCTGGCGATCGACGAGGTGATCGAGGCGCCGGACGGCCGGTCGGCGGTGCGAATGGAGCTGTGCCGGGGTTCGGTGGCAGGGTTGCTGGGGAAGCCGATGCCGCCGGAGTATGCGCTGGCTGTTGGCTGGACGGTGGCGACCGCGCTGGCTGAAGCGCACGAGGCGGGTGTGGTGCATGGTGGGGTTACGCCGCACAACGTGCTTTATCGCGCCTCCGGTGAACTGGTCGTGGCTGACTTCGGCCAGGCACTGCGCAGGCGTTTTCCGCGGGATCCGATGTATGCCGTGGAGTACGTGGCCCCCGAAGCGCTCCGAGATGACGCGCTGTCGGAAGCGGCTGACCTGTACGGCCTCGGCGCGGTGCTCTATGCGGCGCTGACGGGCGCACCCCCGTTCCCGAAGCGCACGGGGCAACTGCCCAGCGAACGAATCCTCCAGGTCCTGCGCGATCCGGTGCCGGCCTTGCGGGTGCCCGATGTCCCAACTGGACTGTCCGAGGTGGTCGGTCAGCTACTGGCGAAGGACCCGGCGAAGCGGCCCCAGGACGCGGCAACCGTGGCGAGGACGCTAGGGCAGATGTACCACGCAGTGACTGGAGGCCGGGCCAGGGAAGAGGTCGAGTTCGACGACTTCGCCGGCCAGGCCGCGGCGGGATCTGCCGGGGCGGGGGCGGCGGCGGCGCCGGGACAGCAGCCTTGGCCAGTGTGGTCAGGGCAGCCGTGGCCGGGGCAACCGGTGCAATCAGGGCGTTCAATGCAGCCCTGGCCAGGGCAGGCAGCGCAGCAGACCGGCCCCACACAGTCCTGGCCGGTTCGGAACGGGTTTGCGCCGGCCTACCCGGCGCAACCAGCTCCGGCCACCCATCCCCGGCCGCCGCAACCGGCCAGCTTCGCGGGACCGAGTCAACCCCCGCGACCAGCCCAGCCCGCGCCGAACCAGCCGGCCCGACCAATCCAGGCCGCCGGACCGAACCAACCAGCCCGGCCCGCGCCACAAACCGGGCCAGCACAGCCAGTCCAGGCGGCACAGCCAGTCCAGTCGGCACAGCCAGTCCAGTCGGCACAGCCAGTCCAGTCGGCACAGCCAGTCCAGCCGGCGCGATCGGTCCACCCCACGGAACCAGTCCAACCCGAGCAGCCGACTCAGCCCCGGCAGCAGACCGAGCCCCGGCAGCCCGCTGAGGCCGTGCGAACGGTGCAGCCCGCTGAGGCCGTGCGAACGGTGCAGCCCGCTGAGGCCGTGCGCACGGTGCAGCCTGCTGAGGCCGTGCGAACGGTGCAGCCTGCTGAGGCCGTGCGAACGGTGCAGTCGGCTCAGCAAGTCCAGGCGCGACCGGACCAGTCGACGGAATCACTACCCCCGGCCCCGGTCGCCACAGTCGCCACGTCCCCATCGGTCACCGCGACCGCCGCGGTCGGCGCAACCACCACGCCCGCCCCCGGCCCCGCAACCACCGCAACCACCGCGGCCGCCGCAGCCCCGGCGAACACCGCAGACACCTCGGTTACCACAGCCACCCCGGCCACCGGGCCGGTCGGGGTTACCGCAACCGCCTCAGCCGCCACGACTACCCCACCCGTCGAGACCAGCGTGACCGCCGCGGCCACCCCGGCCACCGGGCCCGTCCCGCCTACCGGGCGCACCCTCGTCTACTCCGTCGGCGGGGCGGACTCGTCCACAAAGGACAAACGCGCGCGGATCGAGTGGCGGCCTGCTGTCCTGGTGGGCCTCGGCGTCGTGATCGCGGGGCTCATCGTGGTACCGATCATCGTCACGCAGGACGATTCGGCCGGCCAGACCGGCGCGCCCGCGTCCGAGACGTCGCAGGCCCCGGTGTCGTCAGTGCCCGGCTCGGCATCGACGATGCCCGCGTCGCCGTCGGACGTGCATCTCGTGCTGGCCCCACCGACCGACCTGGGCACGCAGATCCAGCTGAGCTGGAGCGCCGACGGCGACCTCGACTTCACCGTCGTCGTCGCGGGCGAACGCCTCGACCCGATGACGTTGGTGGCCAACCGCCGCCACACCATGACGGTCAACGTCGACCCGGCACGCAAGTACTGCTTCCAGCTCCGCGCCACGGACGGCGCCCACATCTACACGACCGACCCCGTCCCGGTTCGCGGCGGGGTCTGCAACCCCTGACGCAACCTTTACGAAACGGGCTACAACAATCACAACCCGAGCGAGATAGTCACCAGATTAGACTCAAAAAACGAATAACAAGCGTAGGACAAAGCCCGTAAAACAAGACGGCCCCCGGCGGTGCGCCAACACCAACCGAGGGCCTTGATCGACTGATAAGGAGTCGACCCATGAGTGATTCTATGCCCCTGCCCTTCTGGCAGAGTCACCCGTGCCCACCCTGGTGCGCCATCACCCACACCGACACCGACTTCCCCGAAGACCGGATACACCGGCCGGATCAGGAACTCGCGGCCGTCCCGCTGACCATCAACGACCCGGTCCACTGCCAACGCCCAAACGACTCGTGGTACTTCGAACCTCCTCTGCTCCGCGTCGACCTGGAGCAACACACACGAGAAACCGCGCCACGCATCCTGCTTAGCGAACCCAACTCGGTCGGATACACCCTCACCGCCACCGAAGCCCTCACCATCGCCCACGCCCTTGTCAAAGCCAAAACTCGCCAACGAAACACCCTGATCAACCGCAGGAGCCGCGTCGAGAAGCGCTGCCTCGCTCAAGGGACAGCGCTTCTGATTTTGCTTGTGGCCGCTTGCACGTACCCGCAGCACATTCACTCGAACGTGTGTCGAACACAAGCCCGAAACGATATATTATGGAAGCGTGTCCGAGCAGACTCCCACTTCCCGGTTGTGGCAGGTCCCCGATGGGGATCTCGCCACGATTATGGTGGCGTGCGAGGAAAAGCTGCGGACCGGCTATGCGGAGATGCTCGCGATCGTCGGCGAGATCGAGCAGCGTGGGCTGGCAAAATCGTTGGGGTTCAAGGACACGTCCGCGTTCCTGACGGATGCGTTGCGAATCTCCGGGCGGGAGGCCAGACAGCGGATCGAGCATGCGGCGGCCATCATGCCGTCCTCGTCGCTGACCGGGGTGCCACAACCGCCGCCCCTGTCCGCCACCGGTGAAGCCCTGGCCACTGGGGATATCAACGCAGAGCACGTTCACGCGATCACCGCGATCTTTCAGGCCTGCCCCACGGAAATTCCCGCCGAGCAGCGCGAGGCGGATGAGCGGATTCTGGTGGAGCTGGCTCGGCAGGCCGGGCCCGAGGCGGTGCGGAAAGCCTGCCGCCGGTTACACGCGATCTGGGAACAGGACACCGCGCCACCGGAGGACAAGGACCGCGAGCAGGTCAACCCGCCACGCCGACTGGACATCACCCACCGCAAGGACGGCAGCATCCGCTTCAAGGGCGAACTCGACGCCGAAACCGCCGAAGAACTCGACGGACTACTCGGGCCGCTGGCCAAACCACACAAGAATCCCGCAACCGGCGAACACGATACCCGCACCGCCGCCGAACGGGCCGGAGACGCGCTGGCCGAGATCATTGCCCTGGCCGCCCGCTGCGACGAACTGTCCACCCAAGGCGGCGAACGCGCGGTCATGATCGTGACCGTCACACTGGCGGAACTGGAGGACCGTGTCCAGCAAGCCCTCCTCAACGTCCCCGGACTGACCAGCATCGACGCACTCCGCCGCCTCGCCTGCGAGTCCAAGATGGTACCCGCGATCTTCGGCAACAATGCCGCACCCCTCTACGTCGGGGACGCCTCCCGGTTCGCCACCCCCGCCCAACGCCGCTACCTCACCGCCCGAGACGGCGGGTGCGCGTGGCCGGGCTGCACCCGTGGTCCTAAGTGGACGACGCCGCATCATGTGGTGGCGTGGTCGGTGGACAAGCGCACCGATGTCGACAATCTCGTACTGTTGTGCACTCGCCACCATAGGATGGCGCACCACACGGCCTGGGAGGTAAGGATGAACGGGCATCTGCCCGAATTCATCCCGCCACCCTGGATCGACGAACAGCGAAAACCCATGCGCAATCTCGCGCACGCACCTCCACCCGAATACCAACAAGCCGCATAATCCCGCAGGGCGTCAGCACCGGACAGACAACACCATCGCCCGGGCACTGCCTCCATTACCTTCTTGGTGGCCCCGCAATTGGGCGACCGGCCTCCGGAGCCGGCGTGACTTCTCCTCTTGCCGAACACAGGCCCTGGCGCACCCCCGCTATTGACGCCGCAAAGTCCGGGCTTCCAACGCCGCCCGCAACCGGGCACCCAACGGACGCCCGGCGAGGCTGCGGCGTACCGCCCGGACCTCCTCCCACGCATGCCCGGCCGCGCCATCAGGCACCGGGGCACCGGACCACAAAGCGGCATCCAGCACCTGGGCCAGCCGCCCCATCGGCTCCCGAATCCGCCCGCCCAGCGTCGAGTGCGCGGCGTCCGCCAAGTCCCGCGGGGTCATGCCGATCCGGTACGGGACACCGTGTGCGGTAAGCCTGTCGCGCACCTCCGCCCACGCGCCCAGCACCCCCTGCCTCCTTCGACGACGGAGCGCGCGGACGGCCTTCGCCAGCGGGACACCCGCCAGCCGGGCCACGATCAAGGCCAGGCCCACAGCACCGACCGTCCACCAGAGCCAGGAACCCATACCCGTCGTCGCACCGGCGGCGTCGTCCTGGCCACCCGGCGGCAGCTGTGGCGGGCTCAGCTTGTTTTCCGGCGGCAGTTGGGCCCTTGCCTGCGCTGCCGCCTTCGCGAGGCCGGACTGTGCCTGGCCCGCCTGGACCGCGTTCCGCACCGGGTCCAGGGGAACCCAGCCCACTCCGGTGACCGCGACCTCCGGCCACGCCACCACATCGCGGTTTCGCACGATGTGGAAGCCATCCTGGACCTCGCTCGAGCCGCGATAGCCGACCACGAGCCGGGCCGGGATGCCCACGATCCGGGCCAGCGCCACGTACGCCGCCGCGAACTGCTCGCTCGTCCCACGTTTGGTATCGAGGAGAAACTGTTGCAGCTGCGGCCATCCGTGCCCGGTCGGCAGATCGTCACCGACCGCGACCTGGTAGTGCTCACTCAGGTACCGCTCGAGTTGCAGTGCCGCCTGGAAAGTGGGGCGCAAGCCATGCAGCGCGTCGGTGGCCAGCGCGCTGATTTCCGTTGGCACGACACCAAGATCCCCGAGCCCCCCGGCCGCCTGCGTGTCGACCGGCGCGGCGGCGAGGCGGGCGGAGTCGACCTCGGGCGCCGACCAGGTCAGCCGGTAGCTCGACGCCACCGGCTGGTCCAGCAACAGCGTGCCCGCGGACTGGTCCACCAGCGAGGCCACACCGTCCACTGCGACCGGGTTCGCCTGGCTCGGCAGCCACGGCCCGGACTCCTCGCCCACCCGCACGTCGGCCGTGTTCTCGGCGGCGCCCGCGACGCCGTGGAGTCGCGCCCCCATGCGTTGCAGCCGCGTGTCGGCCGTCCAGTTCACGCCGTCGAAACCGTCCAACGTGATCAACCGCCACCGGTCGACCGCGGTGTCGCTGCGATAGCGGAACACCTCTTCGCCGGGGTCGCTCAATCGCGCGCCGATCTCGTCCAGCGGATTGGTGAGCTGGTTTTGCGGCGGCGGCGCGGGGTGGCTGTCCGCGAGGCGGTAGGGCGCACGCCCGGCCGGGTCAAGGCTGCCGAGCGCGACGGCTCCGGCCAGGACCGCGATCACCGTGAGCACCGCCAGCAGCACGCCGGCACCGGTTGGCCGCCGCGCCGGACGGTCGGTTGACCGGACCGTGCGCTCGGCCCGCATCAGCAGGCCCGCCGGGGCCAGGTACGCGACCGCGGCCAGGAGAGCGGAGACGCCGGGCAGCGCAAAATATGCCTGGGAGAGCCCGGCGACGGCCAGGCTCGGCAGCAGCGCGAGGAGCGGTTTTCGCCAGCGCAGCAACAGTTCCAGGCTGACGGCCACCGCGAGCAGCACCGCCAGCGGGACGAACAGCAACTGCTCGGCGTCCGGCCTGGCAGGCAGGGTGGACTGGAGGGTGAGCAGCCAGCTTCTCGTCAATCCGCTTTCCAGTGCCCGCAGCGTCGCCACCGTAGGCAGCCCGGCCGCCGTGGTCGCGAACAACACCGCCTCCGTCAGCCCGAGCAAGCCGGTCAGCGCCACCAGAACCGGCCGCCACGGCAGCAGACCCGGCCAGCGCGCGGACAGCTCGACCCAGCCGTATCCGACGAGAACGACCACGAGGACGGGGACGAGTACCGGCACCAAGCCGAACACCGGAGCGAAGAGCAGTCCGGCGACGGCGGTAGCGGCGAGCACCCCGGCCACCGCAGGGCGGTTCAGCGTCACTTGGCCCCCAAGGCATTCCACACCGCGACTGCACCGGCGGCATCCGGGGCGCCGATCCACCCCAGCCCCGATGACGACGGCACACCCAGCCGGATGACCGTGTCCGGGCGCCATCGGCGGGCCGCGCCCAAATCCGCGACCGGGCCAGTGATCACGGCCAGCACGCCGCCCGGCCTGGCGGCGGTCACCGTGGCCACCGGCATCAAGGGCTCGTCATCTCGAGCGTCCTGCGCCATCAGGCACAGTTGGTCCAGCAACGTTCGTACCACCCGCAAACCGCTGTCTACCGGGGTGTCCAGGCCGGCCGGGGTGATCAAGCGACAATGCTGACCCGCCATTGCCGAGGCGTACAACAACGACGCCGCCACCTCGACGGCCTCCTCGAACATGGCCGGACTCATCGCACCAGGGCGGGTATCGAGCACCGTCGTGAAGCGAGGCTGCGCAGGATCCGCATAGTCGCGTACCATCAGCTGGCCGGTCCGGGCCGTTGCCTTCCAGTGGAGATACCGAACCTCATCCCCGATCACATATTGCCGGACTTCCCGCAGATCCGCCGAACCACGCAGCGGCGGATCGGTGATCGGCCCGTCATGGTGGTGCCGCGGATGTCCGGCACGCACCGGACGCGCCGGATGCAATCGCGGATACGCCCACAGAAAAGCGGTACTGCCCACGGTCCGGTCGCCCTGGGCAAGGCCGAAGGGGTCAAAACGGTTCAGCGCCAACGGTCCTGCCTGGACCCGCCCACGCCGAAACGTCGGCAGCTCGTAGTGGTACGTGGCCTCCGCGCCGGGCGCGAGCGGGCGCACCCAAACCTTGCGCGTCTGGGCCCCCGCCCGGTCATCCGCGGCGAAACCGCCCTGTCGTCGGGAAGTTTCGTTGCGCACCACCAAAGTCGCCAACGCCGGTGTGCCCCGCTCCAGCCGGTCCGGCTGCACCGACCGCTCGATCTCCACCTTCGGCCGGAAAACCGTCGCCACCACGGCCGCGAGCACGGCGCCCAGCAAGACCCCGGCAACGGCCCGGAAAAACGGGTACCCAGCCAGTTCCCCTACCAGGTAACAACACACGGCGCCGACGAGCACGGCGACGCCGCGGCGGGTGAGCCGCACGCTTACCGTCCACTCGCGACAGTCGGCGCGGCGGTGTCGGCCAGCAGTTCGTCCACCACCTCACGGGTCTGCCGCTGGTTCAGCTCCGCGTCGGGGGTCAGCACCAGACGATGCCCGAGCACCGGATGAGCCACATCCTTCACATCATCCGGCGTCACGTACTCACGCCCGTGCGTGGCGGCGAGCGCCTGCGCCGCGCGGATCAACGCGATGCTGCCACGCGGGCTCGCCCCGTACCGGATCGCCGGATGCGTCCGGCTCGCCGCGGCCAGCCGGACCGCGTACGAGACGATTTCCGGCGCCAGATGGGACTTGCGCACCTGGGTTATGACCTGCTGCAACGCGGCGATGTCGAGCACCGGCCGCAGCTCGTTCGGGGTGATCCCGGCGCAGTCGCCCATCACCACCATCACCTCGGCGTCATGCTCGGGATACCCGACCGACAGCCGCATCAGGAACCGGTCCAGCTGCGCCTCCGGCAGCCGGTAGGTGCCCTCCATCTCGATCGGATTCTGCGTCGCCACAACGAAAAACGGCCGCGGCACGTCCTGACTGACCGAGTCGACCGTCACCCGGTGCTCGGCCATCACCTCCAGCAGCGCGGCCTGCGTCTTGGGCGTGCCCCGGTTGATCTCGTCGGCCAGCACCACGTTCGCGAAGATCCCGCCGGGGTGGAACTGGAACTGCTCGGCGCCCTGGTGGTACACCATCACGCCGGTGATATCCCCGGGCAGCAGGTCCGGCGTGAACTGGATCCGGCTCCACCGGCCACCGATGCTGGCCGCGATGCAGCGGGCCAAGGTGGTCTTCCCGACCCCGGGCACGTCCTCGATCAGCAGGTGCCCCTCGGCGAACAACGCCGCGACGGCCAGCCGGACGGTGTCGGCCTGGCCGCGCAGCACTGTCTGCACGTTGTCGGCGATGAGGTCGTAGGCCGCTTTCGGCGTCAGGGTCACGACTTACCTTTCTGGCTTTTCCACAGGCTTTTCGAGCGGGTTCCGGCCAGCAGCGCGGTCGGGAAGAGCAGGAACACGAAGCCCGCCCCCGGGTCGCCCAGCCAGCTATCCGTGCCGGTGCCCTCCGAGTTCTTGATGGTCGCCTTGACCGGCACCGAACCCGCCCAGAACGCACTGTTGAACGTGATGGTGGTGATGCCGTTGCACGGCACCCAGGCGGAGTTGACATTGATGAAGGTCGCCATGCAGGTCGCGGCCGCACCGTTCGCGTTGGCGTCGACGGTGACGACCAGGTTGCCGCCTTGAGATGCGCCATGAACCTTGACGATCTTCACGGTCGGTGGACCGGCCGGGATCGTGACCTGCTTCGTACCGGCGGCACCGGTGAGCTGCGAGCCCGAGCCGTACTTGGTAAGTGCTCGGACGGTCACGGTGACGGTGCCCGTCAGCCCGGTGAGCGTCGTGGAGGTGCCCGACACCGAGCGGCTGCCCTGGCCGGAAACGGACACCTGGTAGTTCACCAGGTCCGCGCCATGCAGGTTGGGCGCCGTCCAGGACACCGAGACCCGGCCCGAACTGACGTTCGCGGTCACGACGGGCGCGTCCGCGGGCTGCCCGAGCGTGACCGATTTGGCGCTGGCGGCGGGGCCGCGACCCGCCGAGTTCTCCGCGGCCACGCTGATCACGTAGGACTTTCCACTGGTCAGACCGGTTAGTGTCGTGCTCGCCGACGATCCGTCGACGGTGGTCGAACCACCCGGCCAGGAGACGACGTATCTGGTGATTCGCGATCCGTTGCTCGGCGCGGCCGACCACGACACCTTCACCGAACCGTTGCCGCCGACGGTCGCGCTGACCCCCCTCGGCGCGCCCGGCACTGTCGCGGACGCGGTGGTCGGCGGGCCGGCGGGCGGTGGCGCGGCAGGTGGCGGCGCTTGCTGCTGGGTCTCGGTCTGCGGGCCCGGGTTCGGCGTGCGGTGAGACTGAGCGTCGACGTCCACGTCGGCGGTGGAGCCGTTCTTGCCGTCCACCACCAGCACGTGCGAGCCGTCCGGGTTGTCGACGTAGATCCGCCCGTCCTGACCGGCGGCGGGCTTCGACGCACCACCTGAGCCGGGAATCTTCTTCGTGCTCTTCAACGCGCCGGTGCTGTCGTAGGTGAGCACGTCGTTCCGGGTCTGGTCCACCAGCACCACGGTGTGTGCGGTGGCGACCGGCCCGGCGAACCGGCTCCCGGCGGGCAGGCCGACCGATACGGGCTTGACGACCGGGCTGTCCTTCAGCAGCCCGGAGGCGTCGATGAGATGCAACTGGCTCTGGTCAGGATCGGCGACGGCGAGCCGCCCGTCGACGGTGCTGTTCGCGACCTGGACAGTAGAGCGCAGATCGACGCCGATGTTGGCTGCGTCGCCGAGCCCATCCGTGCCGACGGGGCTCAGCGTGTCGGCGGTCGTGTCGATCACGACGAGCTGATCGTCGACAACGGACAGCGCTCCGTCGTGGCCCTGTGGCAGGCGCGCGGGGCAGGACGGCAGCGTCGCGTCCTTCGGCAGCTCGCAGATCGCGCCGTTGTCGATGCGGTGAATCCACACCGTCCCATCGGAGGTCGCGACGGGGTCGGACACCGGCCCGCCCGCGGCGACGGTCGCCATTGGATCGCCGAGCCGGACGATCTGCCCAGCGTTGCGGTAGACGAGGTACGGACCGCCGGCGACCTCCAGCACCACCGGTTCCTCGGTGGCGGGCGGGGTCGCGCTGTTCTCCACGCTGAGCGTCGACTTGCTGAATTCGGTGATGCGGGTCCGCTCGACGACGTACCCGGAGCGAGCTCCCTGCGTCACCTGGCTGCCCTGCGCAACACCGGGCACGCTTGCCCGCGCGTCCACCTGGCCAGTGGCACCGTCCACGTGGTACGTGGACTGGGACGCGGTGTTGTAGACCCAGTGGCCGACCTGGATGAACTGAAGGCTCGGCGGCAGCGGCACGTTGCCGGTGAGGGCCATGCAGACCGCCGCGACGCAGCACGCGACCACGACCACCGCGGCACGGCTGCGCACCGCCGCGCCGAGGAAGCGCCGCAGTCTCGAACTGGACAGATCCATCGCCACGTCGGGATCGTAGCGGCGCCGGATACACGGCGGATACATCTGGCGGCAAAACCGGGCCGGCAACCGAAAACCCTGTCACCGAAAACTCAGGTTCTCCCGGAAAGCTGGGCGGGGACGGCTCGAGGAGGAATTCCGGTGACTCATCTTGGCGCGCCCCAGGCATTACCACGGCACTTGCCCGCACCACCGCAGGCAGTTCCCGCCGCGCAGCCGACTCCGTATGGCACCGCGAGCTCCGCCGCGGCGGGCTCGCGCGAAGCGGCTCGTGCGGCCGCGGTGGCCGCATTGTCAGCGGCTAGTTCGGCCCAGGCGAGTTCGCAGTGGGCGAGCCCACAGTGGTCGAGCACCACGCCAACGACCGCATCGCGCGAAATACCGGTTACTCCGGCGAAACCAACGCCGTCCCGACGCCGTGAACGGCGCCCGACCACCGTCCGGGTGGTCCAGATCATCTGCTGTGAGCTCGCGGTACTGGCGCTCGCCCTCACCATCGGCCGCTCATGGGCCACGACCGGTTCCGTCGCTTTTGGATCTTTTGTCGTCGTGGCGATCACCGCGGCGCGAATCCGCGGCCGCTGGGCCTACGAATGGCTGATCCTTTCCTACGGTTACCTGTCGCGTCGACGTGATCGCGACTTGCCGGGCGCCGCCGGCGGAGCGCTGTTGAGGTCGATCGCGCCGGAAACAAAGGGGTTTGAGGACACTCTCGACGGCGACCAGGTCTTCCTGGTCAGCCGCGCGGCGGGAATCAGCGCGGTCCTGCAACCCGCACCGGGTCCGCTGCCGCCCGCCGAGGCGATGCTGCCGCCGTCCGACGAGCGTGGCCTGGCCTTCGCCGTGCAAGTGATCCACCACGTCGGTCCGGGCGGCGGGCAGGCGCCGCGGGTGTGGGTCGCTCTGCAGGCGCTTCGCACGATCGACGTGCATCAGGACACCGACATCCGGCGGGAGCTCGGCAACGCGCTGCGGCGGGTGCGGCGGCGACTCCGCCGGGACGGCCTGTCCACCGTCGCGCTGGGCGAGCGCGAGTTCTGTGGCACGGTCGCCTCGCTCGCGCACGTCACCGCGGGCCGGGGCCGAGTGCGGGAGGAGTGGCGGCTCTGGCACAGCGGGCCGATCGCGCAGGCGACGTTCCGGCTCGGCGGCTGGGCACGCCTTTCCGCGGCGTTCGCGCCGCAGGTGGTACGCGGCCTGCTCGCGGCGGCGCCACACGCGGCGGTGACGATCTCGGTCACCACAAGCCGGTCGGCCACCGCGACCCGCACAGACGCGACCATGCGCGTCGCGGCGGCGAGCTTGCCAGTGCTGGAACAGGCCGCACAAACGCTTGCCCGGCTGGCCGACGGCTACGGCCTCGCCACGGAAAGGCTCGACGGCCGCCACGCCTGGGGCCTGGCCGCGACCCTGCCCATCGGCCTCCCCGAAACCCCACGATCGCGGTAACCCGCGCTCCTGGTCAAGGTGCGGTATAAACCTACGGGAGGGCAAGAAAACCAGCGGCCAACCAGCAGCCGGCATCTGGTGTCGAACCCCCCACCCTGCGCCAAGGACCGCCAGGAGACCGCATGGCGACCACACCACCGCCCTGGCGACGCCTCGCCATAGAAGCCCTCTTCCACGCCATGGAAAAGGACCAAGACGCCGTCGACAGATCCATGACCGAACTCATCCAGACCCACGGCACCGAAACCATCCCCGAAGCCGCCACCCTCTGGGCTGACGCCCTCATCGCCAATTGGCCAGACCTCCGCAACAAGGCCCACCGCGGATTCACGTTCTACAACGAAGAAACCGGACAAGACCGGGACATCAACGACGTCCACCCAGCCGTCGTCTGGGCCGCCCGCTTCATAACAGCGCGAGCACTGAACGACGACGACCAACTCGAAGCCCTGTTCGCATCACCCCCCAGCGACCGGGCCTACGCAGACTGCGTCGAAGCCCTCCTTGACACCGTCGCCACAAGCCTCCGCAACCTCACCGAGGGAACCACCGATTCCTGACCGAAGTGCGTCGCCTGCAACCGACACGAGACTAGAGCTGGTAGTCGTATCGAGCTTTACGTTTCGGGAGCCCATCATGGGGTGGACGCCGGGCTCTCGCGCCGCTCGCGCTCGGCCTCGCGCTGGAGCGCGGCGTCGTGCAGCGCCCGCAGTTCCCGGAGTTCGGCCAGCACCAGCTCCAGCGTCGCGGCCTGATCCTCCGCCGATTTGGCCGGCTCGGTGTCGTTGCGGGAGGTCTGGGCTTCCATCGCGTTGACCGCGACGGCGATGAACAGGTTGAGCACGGTGAACGTGGCCACCACGATGTAGGCGACGAAGAAGATCCACGCCACCGGTTGCTCGGCCATCACCGTCCGGGCCACCTCCGACCACGCCTCCCCGGTCATCACCTGGAACAGCGTGAACAGCGAGTCACCGAGGTTCCCGAAGTACTCCGGTGAGACCCCGCTGAACAACTTGGTGGCCATCACCGCCGACACGTACAGCACCAGGACCAGCAACGCCGCGATCGACACCATCCCCGGCAACGCCCCCAACAACGCCGCCACCACCCGCCGCATGCTCGGCACCATCGAGATCAACCGCAGCGCACGCAGGATCCGCAATGCCCGCAACACCGAGAACGCACCTGTGGTCGGCAACAACGCCACGACCACGATCACCGTGTCGAACCAGTTCCACGGGTCACGCAAGAAACTCCAGCCGTGCGCGTAGATCCGCGCCACCAGCTCCACCACGAAGATCACCAGCACGGCCCGGTCCACCACGTGCAGCAGCGGACCGTACTCGGCCACCAACACCGACGAGGTCTCACAGCCCAGGGTGACCGCGTTGAGCAGGATCACCCCGGTGATCACCTTCTGGAACAACGGCGCGTCCACGACGGCACGCACTCGCTCCCGCACACCCACTCCCGCACGCCTCCAACACGACTTACTCGCCAGCCGACGAAGATCAACCTATCGAGTGGCGCGTCAGGCCGGTGTCGAGCGGCGCTACTCGAAAGCCGTCTGGACGTGGACTCTGCGGCATGACTACACGAATGTGTAGTATCTTATCCGTGCGTACAGTAAAGTACGCACGCGTGTAGGAGGGGAACGATGACCGAACCTGATTCGGAGGACCTCACCGCCCGCGCCCGGATCCGGGACGCGGCGTTGCGGCACTTCGGCGAGCACGGCTTCGACCGGGCGACGATCCGCGGGATCGCCGAAACGGCGGGGGTGTCGTCAGGCCTGCTGCGCCACCACTTCGGCTCCAAGGAAGCGCTCCGCGATGCGTGTGACGCCTATCTGGTCAAGGCCCTGGAGCGGATCAACGACCAGGTCAGGACCGACGGTGCGGGCGAAGGGGTGAACTACGTCGCGGTCACGGGGGCGGCGTTCGGCCCGTATCAGAAGTACATCGCACGTGCCCTGGGCGAGGGGCGGGCGGCACCGCTGTTCGACAAGCTGGTCGAGCTGGGTCAGCAATGGCTGGCCGAGGTCGACGAGAAACGCTCCGACCGCCCCGATGTTCCGATCGAGAAAAGGGCCGTGGTAAGTGCGGCAATGACGTTGTCCATCGCGGTTCTCCACCAGCACGTGTCACGCGGGCTCGGTGTCGACGTGCTCAGCCCACAGGGAGCGGAGGTGCTGGCCCCGATCCTGCTCGACCTCTACTCCCATCCCTACCTCAGTCCGCAGGAGGCCGCCGAGCTCCGATCACGTCTCGGCAAGGACTGAACCTCAGCAAACTCAAGAAAGGCTCATGATGACCGATCCTGTTTCGGTAAGCGGTCTGGTCAAGACGTTCGGCCGCACCACCGCGTTGGACGGGCTTGACCTCACGGTGCACACCGGTGAGGTGCACGGCTTCCTCGGACCGAACGGTGCCGGGAAGAGCACCACGATCCGCATTCTGTTGGGCCTGCTGCGCGCGGACGCGGGTTCCGTCCGATTGCTCGGCGGCGATCCGTGGGCCGACGCGACCACGTTGCACCGACAGGTTGCCTACGTACCCGGAGATGTCACGCTCTGGCCGAGTCTGTCCGGTGGCGAGGTCATCGATCTTCTGGTGCAGGTACGTGGCGGCCTCGATCCCACCCGGCGGGACGAGTTGGTCGAACGCTTCGACCTGAACCCGCGGACCAAGACCCGTGCCTACTCCAAGGGTAACCGGCAGAAGGTGGCATTGATCGCCGCGTTTGCCTCCGACACCGAATTGCTGATTCTCGATGAGCCCACCACGGGTCTGGATCCGTTGATGGAGAAGGTATTCCAGGATGTCGTCCGCGAGGAGCGCCGGGCCGGGCGGACCGTGCTGCTCTCCAGCCACATCCTGGCCGAGGTGGAGGCGCTGTGCGACCGCGTCACCATCGTCCGCGACGGCCGGACGGTCGACACCGGTAGCCTCGCCGAGCTTCGGCATCTGACCCATACCTCCATCCAGGCCGAGATCTCCGGGTCCGCGGACGGGCTCGCGGATCTGCCGGGAGTGCACGACCTGCGGGTCGAGGGCGGCCTCGTTCGCTTCGACGTCGAGACCGGCGCGCTCGGCCCAGTCCTGCGTCACCTCGACATGCTCGGCGTTCGCAGTATCGTCAGCCAACCGCCGACGCTCGAAGAACTGTTCCTGCGGCACTACGACCGTTCCGGCGCACACCGGGTGGAGGTCGGCCGATGAACGCGACCGCCGGCACCGGCCGTCTGGTCAAACTGGCGCTGCGCCGCGAGAAAACCCTTGCGCCGTGGTGGATTCTCCTGCTCTGCACCATGGCGCTGGTCATGCTCGCCTACATCAAGCGGAACATGCCCACGCCCGAGGCGATGCAGACCTACTTCAAGCTGATCAACGGCAACACTTTCCTCCGCTCGCTCGGCGGCTCGTACGTCGTGCCCGACGTCGGCTTCATGGCGGCCTGGCGCAGCGGCGGATTCCTCTACGTGCTCAGCGGGCTGGCCGCCGTGATGATCGTCGTCCGCCATACCCGCGCCGACGAGGACACCGGCCGCACCGAACTGCTCCGCGCTGGTCAGATTGGCCGCTCCGCCGCACTGAGCACGGCCCTGCTGGTCGCGGGCGGAGCCAGCCTGGCGGGCGGGGTACTGCCCGCACTCGTGTTGATCGCGACCGGGCTGGACCCGGTCGGATCGATCACCTACGGCGCTGCCATGACCGCGGCCGGCTGGGTGTTCGCCGCCGTCGCCGCGGTGGCCGCCCAGCTCGCGCGCACCGCCCGCACGGCCAGGGCCATCAGTCTGGCCGTCCTCGGTGGCGCCTACATCCTCCGCTACGCGGGCGACGCGAGCGAACAGTACTGGATGAAGTACCTCTCGCCGATCGGCTGGAGCCACCTGGTCGTGCCGTACTCGGGTAACCACTGGGAGATGCTCGCGGTGTCGCTCGCGGTGGCAGCGTGCCTGTCGGCCCTTGCCTACTGGCTGGTCGGCAACCGTGACCTGGGTGAAGGGCTGCTTCCCGAGCGTCAAGGGCACGAGAGGGCTCCCGGACTCCACGGCCCGATCAGCCTGTCCTGGCGCCTCAACCGCGGCCTGTTGATCAAATGGGCCGTCGCGATCGGCGTCTTCGCCGCGGCCGCCGGGTCTCTCACCAATCTGATAGCGGGGACCGACACGCCTCCCTCGTTCGCCAAGCAACTGGTGGAAGGCTTCGGTGGCAAGCCGGGAGCAACATATCTCGACAACGGCCTCTGGGCATTCACCATGATCTTCGCCTACGTCATCGCGCTCTACCCGGTCCTGATGATCCAGCGGCTACGCGCGGACGAGACCAGCGGCCGCACCGAAGCCCTCCAGGCCACGCCGGTGACCCGGCTGCGCTGGGCAGCCGGGCACCTGGTGGTGGCCGGCCTCGGCACCGCGGCACTGCTGGCCATCGCCGGTCTGGTCTGCGGCACGGTGTTCTCGCAGGTCGCGGGCCAGCCGTCGGACATACTCCGCCTTCTCGCCGCAACGATGGGAACTCTCCCCGCGGCCTGGCTGACCGGCGCGATCTGTTTGTTCGCCTACGGCCTGATCCCCAGGGCCGCGATCGCGATCTCCTGGATCGCCTGGATCGCGACCGTCGTGCTCGGGCGGATCGCCGGCCCGTTGTACGGACTCTGGGGCGGAACCCCCGTCGAACCGTTCCACTACATCCCGAACACCGTTGCCGGAGCACCATTCGACGCCATGCCCGCCATCGTGATGCTCACGCTGTCGGCTCTCCTGCTCGGCGGCGGACTACTCGCCCTCCGCTGCCGCGATTTCGGCTGAATCCGACTTGCCATCTCTTCGGTGTCCATTATGGACATCGAAGAGACAGCTTGTGACCCCCAATGGCCTGGGGGCCGCCCACCGCCTGCGCTCGGCTGGAGAAATTACGGCTGATAGGGTGGGTGGCGTGATCGAGGTCGACAGAATCTAGCCACCGAACTGCCGGTGGCTTTCATCCGCGTGGCCGATGCCCACGCTGGTGTACGACCGTTCTCCTTGCGCAGCAGCGTGAGCGCGCCCGTCCAAGGCGTCGACACCTCTGCTTGAACTTCGCCGGCACGTTCGCACCGCACCGACCTCGGTCTTGAGTTCGTGCCCGCGAACTTCGATCCTCCTCGTGCCCATCCGTCGCCCGGCATCGCACGCAGACGGCACCCCGGTTACTCCGGTCGAATCTCTCGCCGCAGTGACTCACGGCCCGTGGTCGGTTGTCCCGCCAGCTCCGCTGGCATTCACAACCACTCACGAAGGGCCATGGCCATGCAGCACCGCACGTCGCGTTCCCGCGCTCGCCACCGTCGCGCCCGCTGGAAAGCGACCGCTCCAACGCTCACCACCTGCACGAATTCCGCCTGCGGCAAGCTCATCCCGGCGCACTGCGCATGCCCGTACTGCGGCTTCTACCGGGGGCGCGAAGTCTTGCCTTCGACCGGTGGTGACACGTGAGCACTGTCCTGACCACGAGGAGCCGCTGGATGCGCATTCGCGACCATCTCGCACAGGCCGGTACGCCCGCGTTCCGGTTCCGTCAGCTCATCGCCGCGTGGCAGAACTCGACGGTCGAGACCTTCGCCGACGTTCATGCGCTGCCCGCCGGCCTGCGGGCCGACCTCGCGGAGCGATTCGGCCCGCGGCTGCATCCCTTGACCCCGCTGGAAGTCCACCGAGACGAACAGGTCGAGAAGGTGCTGTTCGCTTCCGAAAGCGGCGCCCGCATCGAGACCGTCGTGTCGCACTATCGAGCCGGTTGGGACTCCATGTGCATCTCGTCGCAGGCCGGGTGCGGACTGGGCTGCACCTTCTGCGCCACCGGCGCGATGGGCCTGGTCCGCAACCTCACCGCCGACGAGATCGTCGCCCAGGTGATGCATCCACATTGGACCCGCGAAGGGTGGCCCCGACCCGCGAGTGTCGCGTTCATGGGGATGGGAGAGGCGCTCGCCAATCCTCACGTGTTCGACGCGCTGACCCTGCTGACCGATGCGCGCTACGCGGGGATGTCCGCACGGCGGGTGACCGTGTCCACCGTGGGGTTCGCGCCGAACCTGGCCCGGCTGGTCGACGAGCACCCGCAGGTGACGATCACCCTGTCCGTGCACTCGCCGTTCACGCCCGAGCGTGCCCGCATCATCCCGCTCGAGGAACGCTTCCCGCTCGCGCAGAGCCTCGACATCCTCGACCGGCACGCCGCCACGAACCGTCGAAAGGTCTACCTCGCCTATCTGCTCATCGAAAGCGTCAACGACAGCGACGACCATCTCGCTGCTCTCGCCGAACTGGTCCATGCTCGATCTCGACCGGACCTGTTCCAGGTCAGCGTCATCCGCTACAACGACGCGGCCGGGGCAGCGCCGGACTACCGGGCCCCGTCCTCCGCCCGAGTCGACGAGTTCGTGTGCGGACTCACCACGCGCGGCGTGCGCGCGACGAGGCGGCGGCAGTCCGGTACCGGCATCGCGGCCGGCTGCGGTCAGCTCCACGCCAAGTACCTCGCGGCGAACCAAGCCGGCACCGTGAGCGTGGCCGGTTACCTCGGTGAGGGTGGTGCGGTCAGGGTGTTCTCGCAGAGCTGAGCGAGGTGGGGCGCGTTGCCATGGTGTCGCTCGGCCGGGACCGCTATGTCTGGGTACTGGGCGGAACAGGAGTGGACATGGCAGAGCCGCAATACGAGGACCCCGTGACGCCGGCAGACCGCGCCGCGAGTCGGCGCGATGAGCGCTCATCCGTGTGGTGGCGGCGCACCCGCTATCCCGCCTTCGCCCTGTCGCGGTTCATCTCGCAGGCCGGCGACATGGCGGCGATCACCGCGCTCACCGTGCACGTGTATGCGATCACCGACTCCGGGTTCGCCGTGGGCGCGCTGTTCGTCGCCCGGGTGCTCCCGCGCATCCTCGGGCTGCTCGCCGGTGCCGTCGGCGACCGGACCGAGCTGCGCCGACTCATGATCGCCTGTGACCTCGTGTGCGGCATCGTGTTCCTGGGCATCGCCGTCGTCGATCCCGGGTACCTGGCGTTGCTGGTGCTGGTGTTCGTCGCGGAGTGCGCCGCGACGGTCGCGCTGCCCGCGTCGCGCACGATGATCGGCCGGGTGGTGCCCGACGAACACCGGACGGCGGCCAACGGGCTGCTGCTGGCCGCGGTGGCGGTGGGCTTCGTCGGCGGGTCCGCGTTGGGTGGGCTGGCTGCGGCCGCATGGGACTACCGGTGGGCGCTCGTGGCGAACGCGGGGAGCTTCGTGATCTCCGCGTTGCTGCTGACCCGCCTGCCCACCGCAACGCCCGTGCCGAGGACCACGCCGTCCGCAGGGTTCCTCGCCGATGCTGTCGCGGGGCTGTCGGTGCTGCGCGCCGACCGCTGGGTCACGACGGTGACCATCGGCATGGTGGGCATCGCGTTCGCCGCGTCGATCGACCGGCCCGCGATGATCGTCTTGGTCGAGGAGGACCTGCGGTCGTCCGGCCTCGGGTACGGACTCGCGCTGGGCGGAATCGCGCTCGGCGCGCTGGTGGTCTCACTCGCCGCGCTGCGGTCGAAGATGTTGAACGGCCGGTCCATGGCGGTGTTCTCCCTTGGAGTCGTCGTGCAGGCAGCCGGCCACCTCGCCATGGGAGTGAGCCCGGTGGTGGCGGTGCTGGTGGCCGCCGCGGTCGTCGCGGGAATCGGCAACGGCATGGAGTCGGTGTGCGGCAATTCTCTCCTGCAACGCAGCACACCGCAGGAGTCGCTCGGAGTGGTCATGGGCGTCGTGCTGAGCGGGTCGTTCCTGGCCAACGCGCTCGGCTCCGTCGTCGGCGGCGCAGCGGTAGGACTGCTCGGCGCGCAATGGACGTTCGTGGTCGCGGCCGCGGTCATGATGGCCTGTGCCGTGCCCGTGCTGCGCCGAAGCAGACGCGAACCCGGCTGAACGAAGACAGCCTGCGAGCCCGTTCACGGTCACTGAGCTGTCACCACACCGCCCGAGAGTGCCCCGCTGGAAGACCGGGTTGTTGCGGAAAAGATCGCCCACATCGCCGCAGCGCCGGCTAACCAGCGATGTTCAACCGTGTGACGACCTGGTCGATCAAGCCGTAGTCGAGCGCCTCCCGCGCGGAGAACCAACGCGCCTGGCGGGCGTCCGCCTCAACCTGCTTGACTGACTGGCCGGTGTCTTCCGCGATAATCCGCACGATCTCCTTGTTCCATTTGACAAACAGGGACTCGTGCTCTTTCGAGCGCAAGCCCGGTGCCCAGGCCGCCTTCAACAGGATTCTGGCATGGGGAAGTGCGTACCGTTTGCCCGGCATGCCACTTGAGAGCAGCAATTGCGCCGTGCCGGAGGCCAACCCGATCGCCCAAGTGGACACGTCCGGCTCGATCAATCTAATTGTGTCGTAGATGGCTACGCCAGCCGAGACGGAGCCACCAGTTGAATTGATGTAAAGACTGATGTCAGCTGCTGGATCTTCGTCCGCAAGGATCAGCAGGTGCGCGCAAATTCGATTAGCCACATTGTCGTCGATCTCCGTGTTCAGCACGAGTACCCTGTTGCCCAAGAGTTGGTGAAGTACGGTCTCGTTTACCTGATCGGTCAGTAGCGCTTGCAGCAAACCGGCAGCTGGGTCTGGGTGCGCGCCGGCCATCTGCTTGACGGTGATCCGCGGGTCGGCGGGCTGGTCGGGTAGGTGAGCGGGGTTGCGCCCCAAGGCCAAATCGTGCACGTTGTCGGTCCCGCGCTGCTTGGGTATTGGCCAACCCTTCGCCGCCATCCGATGCCGCAGTTGTTGATAGAGCAGGTGAAGGTCCAACTCGGCCGGGCCGGCGGTTATCCCGTCACGCAGCAGGGCGAGCAACTCTCCAGAGAACGCGGTGTAACGCGCCCCTGGCGGGGCGAGCGCGGGCGTATTGGCCGAGGTTGAGGTCAGGGTGTAGGTCCCGCTCACGTCGACCTGACCCAACACCAGCGATTCGTGGTCGGCCATGAAATCGTCAATGGCGCGGCCGGAAAAACAGCAGTCCAGGATCAGCACTTTGGTGCTTGCCCGGCTGTCCAACAGTTCGTCGCGCACCCAGGCGAAGGGCAATGCGGAATATTGCGGCCGGTCCAGATCAGTGGTGGTCAACCCCAGATACAACTCGTGCTGCCGCGCGCCGATCACGCCATGCCCGGCGTAGTAGACCAGCAGCACATCATCGGCGGCGGTGGCGATGTCGGCCAGCAACATCGCCACTCGGCGGTCATCGGTCGGGTCTTCGACCAGAGTGCAGTGCTCTGCGTCGAACACGCCGGTGTCCGGGTCCGTGAGTACGGCCTTCAGATCGGTGAGATTGTTGGCGACCGAAGGGAGGTCGGGCAGGCGCGCGTCCTGATAACTGCCGGTGCCGATCAGAATGGCCCGGGATCGGGGCCGGTCGGGCAGTGGCATGGCTACCGGTCACCAGGGTGGTGCACGCAGCCACGCAACAGGCCCTCGATCTCGCCGGCGGTGCGCAGATTCTCGCCGGTGATCTCCACCCTGGTGCCATCGGGCGTGGCCACCGCGATCCGGACCGTGGCTCGGCGCGGCTGGCGCAGCCACACAGACAGTGAACCGGCCAGCGCGGTGAGCGCGCCGCCACCGCCGACCGCTACCGCCAGAACGTCGACCAGGGAACCCATCTGGCCCTGTTCCGGCGGGTGACGAATCAATCGGACCCGGCCGCGCAGCTCTCCCTCACGACGCAGCCAGTCGGTGAGCGACGCCAGTCCGGCGACCGCATCGACACCTTCCACCACCAGCCATGACTCCATCAAGACCCCTTTCGGCGCACCCGAACGCTTTCGTGCGCCAGCAATCAGTGGCTGACAACTGGCGTTACAGGATAGAGATTGCCGTATTCGCGGGAGCCATCGGAGACATTCTTATCGTCGCCGGGTCGATTTTCGGGGCGCGCGGCTGGGCTGGGCAACTGGGACGCTGTCCTCGGTGGCCTCGGTAGCATCCGCGGGCTCCGTTTTGGCGGAGTCGGCGAGCAGGGTGTCGATCGCGGTTGCCGAATAGACGTTGCGGACCAGTTTCCTGCTGAGCCCGACGGTTCCGCCCTCGTCGCCGATCCGGGCGGGCACGACCCGCAGCTTCAACATGGCGCGCTCGACGGTGTCGCCGCGCACCTGTCGCTCGATCTCCGCCGCAACGACGTCCAGCCGACCCAGTGAGCCGCCGAGCACCAGCGTCTCCGGGTTGACGATGGCCACCATCGAGGCGAGTACCCGGCCGAGTCTTCGGGCACCCTTACGCAGTGCGCCGACGACCACGGGGTCGCCTTCACGGGCACGCTGCACGACATCTTCCAGGTCGTGCATGCCGTGCCCGCGCAGTTGCTCGACGATGGCCCGGCCCGAGGCCCACGCGGCGAGGCACCCCCGGCGGCCGCAGGTACATGGCGGGCCGTCGTCGGTGAGCCGGATGTGGCCGATGTCGCCGGCCGCGCCGTTGGCGCCGCCGATCACTTCCCCGCCCACGACGACGCCGGCCCCGATGCCGCTGGAGTACTTGACGCCCAGCAGGATGCCGGCTTCCCCGGTGGCCGCCGCCTCCCCCAGGCTGAACGCCCGCGCGTCGTTCTCCAGCAGCACCGGCACGCCCCACCGTTGCTGAATGCGTTCCTTCAACCCGTAGTCCTGCCAGCCCGGCATCGTCGTGCATTCGCTCATCTGGCCGGTCTCCGAGTCGACCGGGGCCGGAATGCCCATGCCCACGCCGACCAGGTGCGCACTGGGGTCGGCCGCCAGCAGGGCGTCGCCCTGGTCCAGGAGCCGCGGCAGCAACCGCGAGGGTGGGTTGGAGATGTCGAACCGGAGGGACACCATGCGGAGCGTGTTTCCGGAGAGGTCGGCAACGGCGATCCGGCCGTGCACGTGCCCCAGATCGAAGATCAGGAGCACCCGGTCGCGGTCGTCGAAGCGCAGCAGTTGCGCCGGCCGGCCACCCTCGGAGCTGGTGGTGCCGGCTTCGTACACCAGCCCGGCCTTGAAGAGCTGATCCAGCCTCTCGAACAGGGTGGTACGTGAGACGCCGGTCGCGGCGAGCAGCTGCTGCCGAGTCCAGCCAGGGCGGCTCCGGATCAGCGAGAACATGTGGCCTGCGGACGTGGGCCCGGTGCCCGCCGCGACGGCGCTGGTCTTCGAGTTCTCGGAAGTCACACGCTTATCTTCCTCCCGATCGCTCCAATGACCTTGACCACCGGCAGCTCGCTCATTACGTTCAGTCAGAATACATAAGTCCGGACCGCCGATCCAGGCTGTAGCGCCCGTTGTTCGCGGTCTCGCCCGTCAGCGCGCCGGTCCGGCCCGCCATCAAGCGAGTGAGGGATCAAGTACGTGGAGACAGACGCCGTCGTGTCGTCTACTGCCGGCTCTCGAGCGGCTGATACGCCCGACCGGCCGGCCGGCGAACTTGCCGAGGCCGCGGCCGCGGTCTTGCGCAGCAACGACAACGGCGTGACATTGGTGGCCGCACCCGAGCTCTACCCGCATCAATGGAGCTGGGACGCCGCGTTCATCTCGGTTGGTCTGGCCCACCTGTCGGTGCCGCGCGCGCTCGCCGAACTGTCCTTCCTGGTGCGCGCGCAGTGGCGGACCGGAATGATCCCGCACATCGTCTTCGGCGACTCCGGGGACTATTTCCCCGGCCCGCGGCGGTGGCGCACCGAACGCTCGCCGAACCGGCCGGCGGGCGTGGCCACCTCGGGGATTTGTCAGCCGCCCGTACATAGCATCGCCCTGGCCGCGATCGGCGACGTGGCTCGTCGTCACGGGGCCACCGAACGGCGCGCCTTCGACGAGTTCCTGCGCGCCACCCTGGACAGCTGGCTGGCCTGGCACGTCTGGCTGGCCACCGCTCGCGACCCTGGCGAGACCGGCCTGTTCGAGATTCACCACGGCTGGGAGTCAGGTATGGACAACTCCCCTCGCTGGGACGCGCCCTACTCGCGCGTGGTCCCCGGCCACATGGAACCGTTCGAACGACGCGACATCCTGCACGTCGAAGACATCAACGAACGGCCGACCGATGCCGACTACCGGCGCTACATCTGGCTCGTCGACCAGATGGCCGAGGCGCGCTACGACGACGACGTCATCGCGCGCACGATCGACTTCCGGGTCGGCGACGTCTTCAGCTCAGCGCTGCTGGCGCAGGCCAGTGACGTGCTCGCTGAATTGGCAGAGGACATCGGTCGCCGTTCGGCGGCAGAGCAACTACGCACCATCGCGGCGCGTTTTCGCCGCGGGGTGATCGAGGCCGTGTCCCCGGAGACCGGACTGGCTCGTGACCGCGACCGGATCACCGGTGAATGGCTGTCCACCGCGACGATCGGCGGCTTCGCGCCCATGCTGTGCGGCGGAGACGACGGCATCCTGGCCGGGCAACGCGCGAAACTGCTGGGTCCGGACTGGTGCGGCCACCCGGCGCTGCGCTACGCGCTGGTGCCGAGCACGTCGCCCAACGACGACGCGTTCCAACCCGGCCGGTACTGGCGTGGCCCGCAATGGCCCGTGATCAACTGGCTGTTCGCGCACGCGGCCTCGGCGCGCGGCGACGCCGAGCTGTCCGAAACGCTCCGCGAGGAGTCGTTGCGCCAGCTCAGCGACGCCAGCTTCGCCGAGTACTACCACCCGTTCACGGGCGAACCGCTGGGCAGCCGCTATCAGTCCTGGACGGCCGCCGTGGCGCTCGACTGGTCGGCGGCACGGTAAGACTCGTTTACGACGTCGCGCGGCGCCTGCCCGGCGAGCACGCGCCGCAGGTTCTCGGCGACGGCCTGCCGCACCCGGACCCGGGACTGCTGGGAGTTCGCGCCGATGTGGGGCGAAAGGTAGACGTTGTCGAGTCCGCGCAGCGGCGAGCGCGGGTCGAGCGGCTCGGACTCGAACACGTCGAGGGCCGCGGCCGCCGGTCGCCCGGCGCGCAGCCCGGCCACCAGGGCCGCGGTGTCGATCAACCCGCCGCGGGCGGAGTTCACCAGGATGGCGCCCGGCTTCATCCGCGCGAACTCGGCCGCGCCGAAGGAGTGCCGGGTCGCGGCGGTCAGCGGCAGGTGCAGGCTGATCACATCGGACTCCGCGAGCAGCCGGTCCAGCGGGACGGCGTGGGCGCCGGGCACGTCGACTCCGCGGCGCGTGGTGTAGTGGACCCGCGACCCGAAGCCGCTCAGGCGGGCGGTGACGGCGCGGGCCACCGCGCCCATGCCGACCAGCCCGACGGTGAGCTCTCCGAGTTCGGTGCGGAGTTCGGCCGCGTAAGGAATTCCGGCACGCATGGCATTGTGCGCGGCCACGCCGTCCCGCAGCAGGTTCAACGTCGCCATGATCACCCAGTCAGCGACGGCCGGCGCGTTGCGGCCGGGCGTGTTCGCGACCGGGATCCCCTGGGCCGCGGCCTGTTCGACGTCGATGGAGTCGTACCCGGCGGCCGGCTGCTGGATGAACCGGCAGCGCGTCATGGCCGAGATGGCCGTCCGGTCGAGCAGGTACCGGCGGGCCGCGTCGGCGATCACGATATCGGCGTCGGACACGAGGTCGCGCAGCTCGTCCCGGTCGCCGCCGCCCGAGGCGATGCGGATCTCTGGTTCGGCGGTTCCGGCCAGTTCCCGCACGAGCGCGTCGTCGTAGGCTGACAGGCAGGCCAGCACGGGCCGTGGACTGGTCAAAGTGGACTCTCCGGCTGCTCGGTGGTCGGTCAGGGGCTGGGTCAGCTCAGCGGTCGCGCGTCGCGGATCGCTTCATCGTTGAGGCGCATGCCGAGGCCGGTCGCCCGCGGGGCGTGGATCACCCCGTTTTCCGGGCGGATCGGCTCCGCGAGGAAGTGCTGGTACAGCGGGGCCAGCCGGAGGAGGTACTCCATCTCCGGCACCAGAGCCGGCGAGGACGCGAAGGTCAGCGCGGCGTTGCACTGCACCGACTGGCCGTGCGGGATGAACTGGCGTCCCGCCGCCGAAACCAGTGCGCCGATCCGTGTCATCTCGCTGATGCCGCCGCCCCAGTGCGGGTCGGCCTGGTACATGTCGAGCAGGTCGTCACGCAGCAGCCGGGCGATGCCCCAGCGGGTGTACTCGTGTTCGCCGCCGGCGAGCTGGGTCCGGCCGCCGACGAGCGTGCGCAGCGACTTCAAGCCCGCGGAGTCGTCCGGCAGCAGGGGTTCCTCGATCCACCGCAGCCGCAGGTGCTCGGTTTCGCGAGCCACCGCGACGGTGAACGGGATGTCCCAGGAGTTCCACGCGTCCAGCATGATCTCGAGGTCGTCGCCACCCGCCTCGCGGACGGCGGCGACGAGCCGGACGACCTTGTCGACACCGGCGTGACCGTCGTTCGGGCCCCATCGCGGGAACCACTTGACCCCGCCGAAGCCCTGCGCACGCAGTTCGCGGGTGCGCGCCCGGACGTCATCGAGGTTGAGCGAATCGCCGAGGGTCGACGCGTAGACCGGTGCGATGTCCCGCGTCGGACCGCCGAGCAGCACGTGCGCCGGTACTCCGAAGTACTGGCCGCGGATGTCCCACAGCGCGCAGTCCACTGCGGACACCGCGAGCATGCCGGTGCCGGCGCGGCCGTGGATCGCCGATCGGTACGCGAGGTCCCAGACGCGTTCGCCGGCGAGCGGGTCGGCACCCAGCAACACGGACCGCAGCGTGGCCGACACCGCGTGTGCCTGCTCGGCCGACAGCACCGCGGTGGTGCCGGTGATCCCCTCGTCCGTGTCGATGTGCAGGAAGATCTGCCGGACCTCCAGCTCGCCGCCGGGGAGTTCGGGCAGCTGCTGCGGGCCGCGAGCGGCGAATTCCGGATACACGTCGACGGGGCGGCGGAGGCGGTCGCGCCAGAACGGCTCGCCGCCGGGCAGCGCACCCAGGTACTCAACGCATCGAACATCGACGATCCGCACGAAAAACCTCCCATGATTTGTCAGAGGAGTGTACAAAAGTCAGTCTCGCGGGTTACCGTGTCGCAGCGCGTTGGATTGATCGAACTTGAAGGTGTCTGGAAAATGAGTGGGGCTTCTGCAACAACAGACCTCGCCGTGGGCGAACCGACCGCGTCGGTCGGGCGTTCCGTCCCGAGTGACCAGGCCCGCGCGATCGTCGCCGGTGAGCTCGAGTACGTCACGGACCGGCGCCTGGCCGGCATGCTGCACGGCGCTGTACTGCGTTCCACCGTCCCGCACGCGCGCATCCTCGGCATCGACACGACTGCGGCACGCAGCATGGCCGGTGTGCAGGCCGTCGTGCTGGGAACCGACGTGCCGTTCAATCAACTCGGCCCGAACGAGGCCGATGGGCCGGTGCTGGCCGACGCCACGATTCGTCAGGTGGGCGACCCGATCGCCTTGGTCGCGGCGGTCGACGAGGGCACCGCACGGCGCGCGGCCGCGGCGATCGTGGTGGATCTCGAGCCGCTGCCGGTCGTGGCCGACGCGCAAGCCGCGCTCGCGGCCGACGCACCGAAGCTCTATCCGGCCGGCAACGTCGCCGGCCGGATAGCCTTCGCCTCGGGCGACGTGGAAGCCGCCCTCGCCGCGTCGGATCTCGTGGTGGAGCGCAGGGTATCGACGCCCGCGCAGGAACATGTGGCGATCGAAACTCCCGGTGGCGTGGCGGTTTGGGAGAACGAGCGGGTCACGATCTGGTGCGGCTCGCAGAACCCCGGCCTGCACCGGCGGAAGGTCGCCCGAGCGCTCGCGATCGACCTCGAAGACGTCCGGCTCATCGCCGGCCCGGTCGGTGGCGCCTTCGGTGCCCGCAACGACGATCCGATGCCGGTTCTGCTGGCGCTGCTCGCCCGGATCGCGGACAAGCCGGTCACCATGCGGATGAGCCGCGAGGAAACGATGATCGCCGGGCCGAAGCGGCATCCGTTCGAAACGGTGGCCCGGCTGGGCGTCAGCGCCGACGGGCGGTTCACGGCCGCTGACATGACCGCCCTGGCCGACACTGGTCCATACCTCACCTCGGGACCCAACGTGCTCAAGACGTCGGCCGAGATGTCCGTGGGCCCGTACCGGATGGCCCTCGCCCGCTACGACGGCCGCGTCATGCACACCAACAACGCCAATGCGGGCGCGTTTCGCGGCTACGGGGTGCCGCAGGTGGCGTTCCCGCTGGAGACCGCGATCGACGAGGCGGCCGAGGCGCTGGGCCTCGACCCGGTCGAACTCCGGATGCGCAATCTGCTCCGCGGTGGCGACCGGCACGGCCTGTACGGGCATGTCGTGACTTCGGGCCTGCGGGCGGTGGAGACGCTACGGGCCGCCGCCGGCGACGCATGGTGGGTCGAGCGGGCCGCGTGGCAGCGGCAGGGAGTGGCGCCGTGGCGGCGCGGCACCGGCATCGCGATGGCGGTGAAGGGAGTCGGCCTGGGCAGCGGCCGCGGTGATGCCGCCCGCGCTCGCCTGCTCGTCTCGCTCGACGGCCGGGTGCGCATCTGGGCGGGGCCGAACCACACCGGGCAGGCGATCGATGTCACCTACCGGCAGATCGCGGCCGACGCGCTGAACACCTCACCGGAGGCCATCGAAGTCATCGTTGGCGACACCCAGCTGGTGCCCGAATCCGGCGCCACCGCCGCCTCCCGCAGCACTTACGCCGGCGGCGCGGCGGTCGAGGCCGTGTGCGGGCAGCTTCTCCGGGTCATGCGCGAGTACGGCGCGTCGGACTTCCGGAGCATCGCGGCGCGGCTCGTCGCCGAGGGACGCGCCGAATTCGAGGCGACCTTCACCCTGCCCGACGTCGCGGACCCCGGGATGATCGATCCGGAGCAGCTCGGCACCTACGCGCCGCACCTGGTGTACGGCACCTCGGCGCAGGTGGTCCGGCTCGAGGTCAACGAACTGACGGGAGAGGTCCGCGTCGCCGGCGTCGTCTGCGCCGTCGACTGCGGCACGGCCATCAACCCGGGTGCGGTGATCGGTCAGGCCGAAGGCGGGGTCGTTCAGGGCCTCGGTTTCGCACTCATGGAGGACTACCGCATGGCCGACGGCCGGCCGGTGACCCGCAGCCTGGAGAACTACCTGATCCCCACGATCCGCGATGTGCCGGAGATCCGCACCCACCTCGTCTCGGGTTCGGAACCGTCCGGGCCGATGGGCGCGAAGGGGATGTCCGAGGTGGTCATCGTGCCGACGGGCCCCGCTGTGGCCGCAGCCATCGCGGATGCGGTGGGCGTGCGGCCCGACCGGTTGCCGATCACCCCCGAGCGCCTCCTCACCGGCCTGCGGGAGCGCCGCCGAGCGTCACGGAGGGCGTCATGAAGATCAACGGCATCGAGACGACGCCACCATCCGAGCCCGACGTACGGCTGATCGACTACCTGCGTGACGAACTCGGGCTGATCGGCACCAAAGAAGGCTGCGGGATGGGCGAATGCGGCAGCTGCACCGTGCTCCTGAATGGACGCCCGGTGTGCTCCTGCCTCGTGCTCGCCGGGCAGGCCGCCGACGCGGACATCGTCACGGTCGAAGGAGTGGGCGCCATCCCGGCCGGCCGGGCGGTGCGGGATGCGCTGGTGGCCAACCAGGCCGTGCAGTGCGGTTTCTGCACCGCGGGCGTCGTCGTGTCAGCCACCGCTTTGCTGAGCGAGCACCCCGAGCCGGACGGCGAGCAGATGCGTGCCGCGCTGGAAGGGAACCTGTGCCGCTGCACGGGCTATGGCGCGATCAGCCGCGCGATCCGGAGTGCACACCGATGACACCACTCCCTGTGCCAAGCCGCGGCAATCAAGATGACCACAGCGCCGTACCCGCGGAGGAGCAGTCGACATTTCGGAATCCCCGCACGACGGCGGAACTGGCGGCGCTGGACGGCGACATCAGCCTGCTTGCCGGCGGCACCGACGTGCTCGTACAGCGCCGGGACGGCCGCGAGTTCGGCACGCTCGTCGATCTCACGGGTCTGTCCGACGCCCCACCCGCCGTGTCGCATGGCGGGGGTGTGATCACGCTTTCCGCGCTGGCCCCGCTCACCGACATCAGCCTCGGCCTCGGGAGTGCGCTACCGGGGTTGCGGGCGGCGATCGGGTGTTTCGCGTCCGCGCAGATCCGTAATCGGGCCACGCTCGGCGGGAACCTCGCGAACGCGTCGCCGGCCGCGGACAGCGTGCCGCCACTCGTCGCGGCCAGTGCGGTGCTGACGCTGCGCAGTGGCGCCGGCAGCCGGCGGGTGGGTGTGGAGGAGTTCCTCCTCGGGCCGGGTCGCACCTGCCTGCGTCGCGGCGAGTGGATTCACACGATCGACGTGCCCGATGAACCCGGCCGGCAGGAAGGGTTCCGCAAGATCGCCGGCCGCCGTGCACTCGCCATCTCGGTGGTGAGCCTGGCGTGGGCCTGGACCCCCACCGACAGCGGGTTACGGGACGTGCGGCTCGCCGCGGGCGCCGTGGCGCCGACGGTGATCCGCTGCCCGCGAACCGAAGCGGTGCTGACCGGGCAACTGCCCACATCGGAACTGGCCATTACTGCCGCCGCGGTGCTGCGCGAGGAGATCTCTCCGATCGACGACCTGCGCGCTACCGCCGACTACCGGTACGCCGCGATCGCCGGTGCGCTCGTCGAAGCGCTCAACGGCATCAACGGCATTGCCGGCTTCCAAATCCCGGAGGAGATATGAAGATATCCGTAACCGTACGGCTCGACCGGCCGCTGACCGAGGCGGCCGAGATCGCCCGCCGGGCCGAAGAGCTTGGCTTCTCGGGCGTTTGGGTCGCCGATCACTACTTCCACCGCGACGCCACCGGGGCATTGGCACTGATGGCCGCGGCGACGAACCAGGTGACGCTCGGCACCGCCGTCACCAGCCCACTGCTGCGGCATCCGGCGCTGCTGGCCAGCACGGCGGCGTCGCTGACCGAAGTCAGCGACGGCCGGTTCATCCTCGGCCTCGGCGCCGGCGGCTACGAGTTCGGCAGCGAACTCGGCATCCCCATCCGCCGGCCACTCGGGCTCACCCGGGAAACCGTGAACATCGTGCGGAGCCTGGCGAATGGCACCACCACCGTCGAAGGCGACACCTTCGCAGTGACCGGGGCCGGCCTGCGGTTCCAGGCGTCGGCCGCGCCGGTGTACCTCGCGGCGCGTGGGCCGAAGATGCTTCGCCTCGCCGGCGAGGTGTCCGATGGCGTCATCACGCACGGGCTGAGTGCCGCGCACATCCGGTTCGTCACCGACCAACTCGACGCGGCGGAGTCCGGCCGGCGCCCGCAAGTCGTCCTCATGCTGGACGTGCAGGTCGACAACGACCGAGACCGGGCGGTCGACGCACTGCGCGGCCGTTGCCTCACCATGGCCGGTGGCTCCTACGCCGATGAGCTGATCGAGATCTACGGTCTCGACCCCGACGCGGTCGCCCGGCTGCGCGCCGCGGTCCGTTCGGGCGACCGAGCCACGGCGACCGCACTCGTTACCGACGACATGGTGGACGCCTTCGCGATCGGCGGTTCGCCCGCGCACCTCGCCGACCGACTGTCCGAATTGGACGATCTGGCTGTCGACGAGGTCATCCTGTCCACCGACGGCGGCGACCTGGACAGCGCCACGAACAACCTCACCGAACTGGCGAAAGCAGTGATCCGATGAACGTTCCCGAATCCGCCGCTGTTCTCGGTTCCGGGGCGGGTGCCCTGTCCTGCGCAATGGAGCTGTCGCTGGCCGGCATCAAGGTGACCGTCGCCGATTTGCCGCAGTTCTCCGCCAATGTGACCGCGCTGGCCGAGACGGGCGTCGTCCGGCTCAAAAGCCCCTGGCACGGGGTGATCGAGTCGCCGATCGCGCATGCGTCGACCGATCCGCGGCAAGCTGTTCGCGACAACCCGTTCATCGTTGTCTCGGTTCCGGCGTTCGGCCACCAGACGTTCGCCGAACTGCTCGCCGACACACTCGAGGACGGTCAGTCGGTGCTGTGGGTCGGTGAGGGTGGCGGCGCGCTGACCCTGGCGGCGGCGATGCGCCGCACCAAGCGGCGGCGCGAGGTGCAGCTCGCGGAAACGAACAGCCTGCCCTACGGTGCCCGCGTGCGCGCGCCCGGCCTCATCACCGCCTCGCGCAAGTCCGGCGGGACCCGGGTCGCCGGGCTGCCGGCCGGCAACGATCTGGTCGAACTCGTCGGCCAGATCTGGCCCTGGGTCAGCCCGGCCGAGAACGTCTGGGAAACGATGCTCCTCAACTTCAACGCGATCGACCACGTCGCGCCGATCGTCTGCAACCTGGGCGCGGTCCAGGGCCGCACCGGCGGGTTCCTGTTGTGGGGAGAAGGGGCCACGCCGGGGGTCGCGCGGGTCATCGAGGGCGTCGACAACGAACTGCTCGCGATCCGCGCCGCACTCGGTCTACGCGATCGGGCCGGCTACGCCGATTACCTGGTGGAGCAGGGCTTCGCGCCCGAGCGCGGGGAAACCCTGCACGCCACATTGCAGTCCTCCGCCTTCGCCGGCAGCACGTTCCCGTCCGGGCCCGACGCGCTGAACAACCGCTACATCACCGAGGACGTCCCGTTCGCGCTGGTCACGCTGGCCTCGCTCGGAGACGAGGTCGGGGTCGACACGCCGACCGTCGACAGCCTGATCCACCTGTCCGGTATCGCTTCCGGTACCGACTTCTGGGCGACCGGCCGGACGCTCGCCGACCTGGATCTCGCCGGGCTCGGCCGCGACGGTCTGCTCGCCGCCGCTCAGGACGGTTGGTGGTGAGCCCCCTGCTGATTCGCGGCGGCAGCGTTGTCTCAGTCGTCACCGCCGATGACACCCCTGACACGCCACTGCCGCGCGATCTCGAACTGCGCGACGGCGTGATCACCGATCCTTCCGGCGGTGCGACCGAAGAGCTGGACGCCCGGGGATGCCTGGTGTTTCCCGGGCTCGTGAACGGGCACGACCATCTCCGCTCGATGCTGCCGTCCACGCGGCGGGCCGACACGAGCGCGCTGGCCGACGTCATCGAGGCCGGTCAGCGAGCCAGCGTCGTCACGACACCGGCGGACTACCGTGCGCTGACCGCGCTCGCGTCCGCCCGGCAACTGCTCTCCGGCACCGTCGGGGTGGTCGACCACGTCTACCCGCTGCACCGCGATGGCATGCTGCAGGCCATTGTGGACGGACACGCCGACGTGGGGCTGCGCGCACACGTCGCCTACGGGTTGCTGACCGCGGGGCCGGCCGAAGTGCTGAGCAGCATTGACGCACAGCTGGCACGCGCCGTGTCCGCCGCCGACGATGTGCTACCCGCGGATCGGCTTTACCTCGCGCCGGTTTCGCTGCGGCAGACGTCGGTGGACGGCTACCGGGCCGCGGTGGCGGCCGCCGACCGCACCGGTCTGCGGTTGTACACGCACGTGGCGGAGTCGACCGACGAGGTCGAGCAGTGCCTGGCCGAGCACGGGAAACGACCGATCGAGCTGCTGCACGACATCGGGTTCCTCCGGCCCGGCACCGTGCTCGTCCACTGTGTACAGCTCTCCGAACGCGAGATCGACTTGCTGGCGCAGAACTCCGTCGCCGTCGCGTACTGCCCGTCCAACCACCTCAAGCTGGCGAAGGGTGTCGCCCCGGTGCTGGCGATGCGCGAAGCGGGCGTGCGAGTGTGCCTCGGCGTGGACGGCATGACGGACCTGTTCGCCGAAATGCGGCAGGCGGTGTACGTCCAGGGCAGCGCCGCACGACGACCAGGCGCGCTCGACACTCAGGCCGCGCTGCGGATGGCCACCGCCGACGGTTGCGCGGCGCTCGGCGAGAAGTCCGGCTGGCTGCGGCCGGGTGATCCGGCGGACCTCATCACCGTCCGCATGGACAACGCGATGCTGGCACCGCTGACCGACCCGGCCTACGCGCTCGTGCACCGGGGTTCCGGCGCCGCGGTCCGGGACGTGGTCGTGGCCGGCGAACCCGTCGTGCGGGAAGGCGCTCTGGTGCGGGCCGATCTCGGCGAACTCATCGAACGTGCCTGGCAGGCCACCCGTGGCATCGCCGTCCGAAGTGGCAGACAAGTGCCCTCCGACTGGAGCTGGCAGCGGTTTCACGCTGGCTGAGGACCATCCACAACCGCATCGGGGCACAACGCAGTGATAGACCGGGCTGTCGCAAAGTCGCGACATGAGTGAGGAAGGCTGAACCATGCGTAAGCAACGCCCGCTCGTCCAAGGTGGACTCAACGGACTGCTGCAAGTTTCTGTGAGCCGTCGCGGCGTTCTCGCCGGCGCCGGCGGTATTGGCCTCGCGGCCGCCTTGGCCGCGTGCGGCGGCTCAGGCGGCTCAGGCAAGAACGGCAGCCTGACGATCTGGGCATCCAACTCGTTCGCCGCCAACAACAGCTCTGCCCTGGCCAAGGCGGGGAACGACTTCGGCGCCGCCAACGACGTCGCCATGACCGTGCAGGGGTTCGGCGCGAACGACCTGATCAACAAGATCACCACCACGCTTTCCGGCGGTGGCGGACCGGACATCGTGATCGTCGACAGCTCCCAGGTTGCCCAGCTCGGTGACGCCAAGTTGCTCGTCGACCTGACCGACCGCGTGACGCCGATCAAGGACCAGTTCTTCGCCGGCAACGTCGCCGCGGCGACGAGCAAGGGTGTGACCTACGGGGTGCCGTTCGACACGTCCAATGTGGCGCTGTTCTGGAACAAGAAGATGTTCGAGAAAGCCGGTATCGCAAACCCGCCGACCACCTGGGACGAACTGCGCTCGGTGGCCAAGGAACTGACCGGTGGCGACAAGTACGGCTACATGCTCGGTGCGAAGGGCTACGGCTCGTTCCTGTTCTGGCCTTGGCTGTGGCAGAACGGCGGCAAGGTGACGAACGAGGATTACACGAAGGCCACCTTCAACGATGCCGCCGGGCAGGAGGCCTGGGAGTTCTATTCCGGACTGCACCTCAAGGACAAGGTCGTGCCGCCGACCTTCCTCGGCGTGACCGACTCGTGGGACCAGTTCGAGCAGCCCTTCATCACCGAGCAGGTCGCGATGATGGCGGCCGGCGATTTCGCCGTCGCGCCGCTGAAGAAGGGCAACCCCGGGCTGGAGTACGCGGTCGCGCCGTTGCCCAAGAAGATCAATGCCGCCACGGTGCAGGGCGGCAACGTGGTCAGCGTCACCAAGGCGGCGAAGAACGTGGACCTCGCCTGGAAGTTCGTGTCCTGGCTGACCTCCGCCGAACAGGAGAAGGTGCTCCAAGACGGTTACCAGCGTCTCCCCGCGCGCACCGACGTCACCGGTTCGGCCTTCGCCACCAGTGACCAGGCGCGCTCCGTCTTCGTGTCACAGGCCGCCTTCGCGCAGCCCCGTCCCCCGGTGCCTCAGTGGGGCAGCATCGAGTGGGGCGTCATGGCCGACGCCTGGGACTCGGTGGTGCAAGGGAAGTCGTCCCCGGCCGACGCGCTCAACAACGCGGCGACGGCGGCGACCGGAAAACTGACGGGTAACTGATGACTCTCAGTCATGTCAAGGGGTCTCCGGCGCGGGTTCCGCCCGCGCCGGCGCCCACCCCGGCCCGGCCACGCCGACACCGCCGGCGTGCCCTGGAGCCATGGTTCTACCTGGTGCCCGCGCTGATCGTGCTCGCCGGCATTCTCGGCTACCCCGTGCTCAGCGCGGCGTGGACGAGCCTGAACCACAGCGTGCTCACCGATCCCGCCGCCGACCGGTTCATCGGCATCGCCAACTACGCGGCGGTATTCGGTGACCCCGCCTTCTTCTCGGCGCTGTGGCACACCCTGTTGTGGGCGGCGGCCAACCTCGTGTTGCAGTTGACGCTCGGCCTCGCGCTTGCCCTGCTGATGCACCAGAAAATGGCCGGTCGCGCGTTCTTCCGCAGTGTCGTGATCATTCCCTGGATCGTCCCGTCGGTGGTCGTCGCGGTCATCTGGCGATACCTGCTCGATCCCACGTCTGGTCCCATCAACCAGTTGCTGACCGGCATCGGCCTGATGGACGACCCGCCGTTGTGGCTGTCCGACCAGTCCACCGCGATGCCGGTGGTGATCCTGTTGAGCGTGTGGAAGTGGACGCCGTTCGTCGCGGTGATCCTGCTCGCCGGGCTGCAGGCGATTCCGGAGGAACTGCACGAGGCGGCCAAGCTCGACGGTGCCAGCACGGTGCAGCGGCTGCGCTACGTCATCCTGCCCGGTATCCGGATGCCGCTCGCGCTGGCCAGCCTGCTGACCCTGGGCTACTCGGTGAACAACTTCAACGGCATCTGGCTGTTCACCCAGGGTGGGCCGATCGGGGCGACCGAAACGTTCACGACATTCGTCTACCGCATAGCCTTCACCGACTTCGATCTCGGCAAGGCGGCGGCGGTCGCCGTGGTGCTCTTCGCCGGACTGTTCGTGGTCAGCACGTCGTACTTCTTCGTGGTGGAGGGACGGAAGGGGAGAAAACTTTGACCGCCCCACGCGTCCGGAGCCGCGTCGGCATCTACATCGGCATGCTGCTCGCTCTGGTGATCTTCGTTGGCCCGTTCCTGTACGCGGTCCTGTCGAGCTTCAAACAACCGCAAGAACTTAACGGCGTCGTCAACGACTTCCTGCCCCAAACGCTCTACACGGACAACTACTCGAACCTGTTCGAGAGCAGCAACTTCCCCGTTTACCTGCTCAACAGCCTGGTGATCGCGGTTGTCACCACGGGGATCTCCCTGGTGCTCGCCATTCTGGCCGGCTATGCGCTGGCCAGGTACAAGTTCGTCGGCAACCGGGTGCTCCTGCTGTCCATTGTGAACATGCAGATGTTTCCGACCGTGCTGATGGCGGTGCCGCTGTATCAGATCCTGCGGCACCTGGGCATGCTCAACTCGCAGACCGGGCTCATCCTGGTCAACTCGACGATGGCGCTGCCGTTCTGCATCTGGATGATGCGCAACTACTTCCTCACCGTGCCGATCGAGATCGAGGAAGCCGCGCTCATCGACGGTTGCAGCCGGTTCACCGCACTGTGGCGGGTTGCTCTCCCGCCGGCGCTGCCCGGTGCCGCTGCCGCCGGTGCGTTCTGCATCGTCCAGGTGTGGGACGAATTCTTGTACGCCAACACCTTCATCGACAGCGACGAGAGGCGAACCCTGTCCGTGGGGCTGAACTCCCTGATCGGTCAGTACACAACGGACTGGGGCCAGCTGCTCGCGGGCGGGGTGCTGATGACCATTCCGGTCGTGGTCATCTTCTCGTTTTTGCAGCGTTACCTGACCCAGATCGCCGGCGGCGGTGTGAAGGGATGAACGAGGCGGCGACCGAGCTGCTGCGCGGAGGCCGCCGTAGCGACGGCACGGCGGCCGACTTTCGCGTGAGTGATGGCGTCGTGGTCGAGGTCGGCACGTTGTCGCCGCGTGCCGGCGAACCGGTTACAGAGCTGGACGGACGGCTCGTGCTGCCCGCGTTCGCCGAACCGCACGTTCACCTCGACAAGGCCTTCACCGCCAGCCGTGTCGTCAACGCCACGGGAAATCTCGGCGGCGCCATGGCCTCGTACGCGCACCTGGCGGCGAACGGGAAACGAGGCGACATCCAAGCCCGGGCGCGCCGCGCACTGGGCCTGTTCGTCGCTGCGGGCGTTACCGCGGTGCGTGCCCAGATCGGTGCCGGTCCGCTGTCGGGGGTGAGTGCCATTGAGGCGCTCGCCGAGCTGCGATCAAGCGTCGCCGACTATGTCGACCTGCAGATCGTCGCCCACGCGGCCGTACCGCCGGGCGGGCCCGCGGCACATCGCGCGCTCCTGCTCCGCGCGCTCGACGCCGGAGCCGACCATCTCGGCGGCAACCCGTTTCTCGAAGAGGATCCACAGCGCGCGTTCCAGACCTGCCTTCAGGTCGCGACCGAGCGCGGCTGTGAGCTGGACCTGCACGTCGACGAGTCGTTCGATTCGCTCACCTTCGACCAAGTGGTGGCCGGAGCGCACGAAAGCGGCGTCCGGATCGTCGCGGCCCACTGCGTGTCCCTGAGTCGCCTACCGCTCGGGCAGCTCCGCGAACTCGCCGCAAGCGCCGCGGCGGCCGGTGTCTCCGTCGTGACCCTGCCCATGACCAACCTCTTTCTCCAAGGCAGGGAACAGGAATCGGCGAAGCCGCGCGGCCTGACGGCGATCAGCCCGCTGCGTGCGGCGGGTGTGCTCGTCGCCGCCGGATCGGACAACGTGCAGGATCCGTTCAACCCGGTCGGCCGGTGCGACCCGCTGGAAATCGCGTCCCTGCTCGTGACGGCGGGCCACCAGACGGTGGCCGACGCCGTCACGATGGTGGGGCCCGACGCACGCCAGGTCCTGTCTCACGCGTCCGATTTCCCGGCCATCGGGTCTCCGGCCGATCTGGTCGCGATAGCCGCGGCGGATCTCGGCGATGCGGTGGCCGGCGCACCGGCCGACCGCCTCGTCTGGCGCCGCGGCCGACTGGTGGCTCGGACCAGCACCACTGCCGAAATCCCGTTCTAACCTCGCGTGCCGGCGGCGATCGCGGCCGGCACCGCGGCGGCGACCAGCACCGCGCACACCACGAACGTGCCGGTCAGGTGCAGGCCGGTGGCGGCGACCAGGCCGACGCCGTAGGACCCGATTGCCGTGCCCGCGTCGAAGAATATGTTCCACACCGCGCTCGCCGTCACGGCGTGGCGCTCACCGGCGCGCGCGAAAACCGCGATCTGGGTGAGGTTCTGGGTCGCACCGTAGCCGGCGCCGAAGATCGCGGCGCCGGCGAGCATGGCGACGGTCCAGATGGTGCCGGCGTTGCCATCCCCCGAGCCGGGAAGCGCGGCCGCGACGGCCGCCAGGCCGAGCGCGCTTGCCACGAGCGCCGCCGGCAGCAGCAGCCGCATACCTATCCGGTCGTTGATCATCCCGGCCTGCCAGCGACCCAGCGTGCCCGTGATACCGAAGACCAGCAGCGTGATGCTGGCAAGTTGGCCATCCGACAGCGCGATCGGCAAGAACGTCACCAGCCCGCCGCCGGAGAGCGTGACGACCAGCAGCACCACGGACGGCACGATCGCTACTCGCACGGCACCGGCCACGCCATGGCGCGCCGGCGCGCGGGAGGTCTGGGGACTTGCCTTCCCAGACTCCCCAGACGACACCGCCGTCGAATCGCTGCCGCGGAACACGCGCACCAGCGGTATGGCCAGCACCGGGCAGGCCGCGAGCACGGCGACCCAGAAGAAGTGGTTCGAAGACGTCAGCGCCGCACCTGCCGGCACCGCAAGGAGATTCGGTACCGCGATGGCCAGTCCGTAGAGCCCCACCGCCTTTCCCTGACGGTTGGACGGAGCGACTTGACTGACGAGCCGGGCCGCGACGACCGTCAGCAGGCCGAAACCGACGCCGCGGATCGCGGAAACCGCGATCAGGCCAGGTAAGTGGTCGCCGAGCAGGTAGAACGGCGCCGGAGCGCCAAGGGCCAGCAGTCCCAGCGCGAGCAGGGTCGCGGAGCCGACGCGGCGCTGAAGCGCCGGCACCATTGTCTGGATCACTACCGTGAAACCCAGCATGACAGCGGTCACCGAGCCGGCTGACGCGTCACTCGCGCCCCCGCGAACGGCCCACAACGGCACCGAACCCAGAGTCAGGAAGAAGCTCGTGAACCCGAGCGCCGTCACGGTCAGCAGTTGCCAGACGCCAACCTCACGCCAGAGCGGCCTGGACCGGCGGGATTGCTCGCGTGGCAGTGCCGGCATCGACTCGGCCATCAGTTGGACCTTCGCACTCAACCTTCCCAGCCCGCACTCCAACTGGCGCCCCGGCCGAGCCGCGCCGGTCCGCTGTGGACCATGGCACGCCAGCACATTATGCCCTGTACGGGCATGTTCTGGCGACGTCGGAAATCACACTTGCCCGAACGGCGTGTGCGGCCTGGCGATCAGGGGTGGCGGCCCGCAAGGACGCAGAACTCGTTCCCCTCCGGGTCGGCGAGTACGACCCAGCTCTGTCCGCCCTGGCCGACGTCGGCGCGTCGGGCACCCAGGTCGAGCAGGCGACGGACCTCTTCGTCCTGTTCCCTGTCGGTAGGGTTAACGTCGAGGTGGAGCCTGTTCTTGACGGTCTTACCCTCGGGCACGCGCGCGAAGGTCAACGTCGGTGGCACCGGGCCACGGCGGCTCTTGCCTTCAGGCACCAAAGGGGAGCCAATTGTGACAAGTCCGTCCTCTTCGTCTTGCACCTCGTATTCGAGGACCGAGCACCAGAACCGGGCGAGACCGTGGGGATCGGCGCAGTCGATCGCAAGCTCGGTGAACTTACTGGCCATGTCAGAACCTCCCAGTCAGGTAGCGGGTTCGCCACCGGCCACACGTTAATCGCAGTGCCGGGACGCCGGATGTTCGGATGGTTTGGGCGGTGACGCCCGCGAACATGCCGAACCTGCCGGTCTGGCGCTTGAAACGGTAGCTCCACAAGGCTTCGCTCGGTGAGTGGATTACCGATGCCGGGGCAGTCATGCTGGAGCTGTGTCGTGGGATGTCAGCAGGGCCGAATGGGCGCTTCACCGCCGAGCAGGCTTGGCCGGCGAGGCAGCGACGGACGCGGGTGTGCCAGGTCGCTTCCGGGTATGGGCTGAGGCGGGTCTGATGGCGGTGCTGGCCACGGATCCCGCGTTGGGTTACCTGTCGACGGTGTCCGGAGTCACGCGGCAGAGAGTGCACAGGGCGGTCGATCTCGTGAACGCGCCCGTTTGGAACGGCGTCAAGCCGAACGTGGTGGTGTCGGCAAACCTTGGCGGGGCAGGAGAAACGCTGCTGCGGGCCGCTGGGTTGGTGCGGACAGGAGATCGCATCCTGGCTCTCAAACGACTTGATGCTTGGCCCGCATCGGCTATGGGGACTGCGGATCGGGATGTGGTAGATGCCGGTGAGGACAACAACACGTTTGTGGATGTCCTGCTGGCCGGATATCAGGCGGACGGGGTGATCGCCGCGTTCATCCGGGCGGAACATGGGTTCCCGACGATGCGGCGGTTCCTTGTCGTGGAACGAAAGACCCCGATCGCGGCCGCGGCCATGACGATCCATGACAATATCGCTGTGCTCGGAGCCGCCTCGACTCTGCTTGCGCATCGGCGTCGTGGCGCGCAGTCGCGGTTGCTACAGCACCGACTCCGCACAGCTGCGAAAGCGGGCTGTGCCCTGGCCGTCGCGACGGCCCGCCCCGACTCGGTGAGTGCGGCCAATCTCCGCAAGGCAGGGTTTCACCTGCACCGGCGCTCGGTGTGGACGAAGAGCTGATCATGCCCTTTCGAGTCTGCGCGTTCAACTGACGGCGGCGCCGAACCACCGGGGCAACTGGCTGAGCAGATCTTGCTGGCCTTACCCGGCCCACCCCACGTGGCCGTCCGGCCGCGGCAGCACCGCGGGCACGTCAAGTTCCTCGCTGACTTTGACGACGCATTTCGATGCTGCGCACGTGCAGTCGCGACTCGCTGGCCGGCATCAAGCCGATCCCCTCAACGACAGGGCAGCTCGGCCACCAAGGGAGCACTCACATCATCTTGATCAGACGCGTTGGCGCCAATTTCAGCGAATACCAGCCATATTTTCGTGAACTCATAGCACGAACGGTCCCTTCGTTCGTTTCGTGCTTCTATCGTTCGTTCACGTTTGCCACAAGTTCGAACGTTCGATAATGTGTTCGTATGCAAGATCACTCTGAGTCGTCGGTGGAGTGGAAACTTCAGCGCCTCCTTGAGTCCGAGGAGGTGAGGTGGTATTTCCGCTACGAGCCGGACCTTGTTGACCCGTTTCCGGATCTTCCGACGGTGACGTTGGACCGGCGTGGCTTGTTGTGTCGTATCCAGTCCGTGCAGTCGGAGATCAACCGGTTGCAGGCCATACAGTACGAAGCGGTCGCCGCGTTCGCCGGCAAAGCTGACGATCGCAGTGTGGTGGCCCGTGAGCTGGCGTTGGCGTTGGCGGTGTCTCCGCGCATGGCGGAAAACCAGATCGAGCTGGCTCAGGCACTGGTGTCCCGGCTGCCGGAAACGTGGAAAGCCATGCAGCGTGGCGAGATCGACGCCTACAAAGCATCAAAGATCCACGAACCCACCACCACACTGTCCGATGAGCAAGCCCGCGAGGTCGACGCCATCATGGCGACCCGGATCGACCGCAAGGACCCCACCGGGTTGCGGCGATCCACCGCACTGGCGGTGGCGAAGGTCGACCCGGACGGTTATGCCCACCGCTGCAAGCGACGGCGTGCCCAGCGGCGGGTCGAGTTGATCCCGAAAGGCGAGGGCATGGTCAAGCTCAGCGCCAACCTCCCCATCGAGGTCGGTGTCGCCGCCTACACCAGGATCGACGCCGAAGCCCGACGCCGCCGCAAAACCGACACCACCAAAACCCTCGAGCAGCACCGCGCTGATGTCTTCGCCGAGTTACTACTGAAAGACACCTCCGGGCTGACGGTAGGGCCGAAAGCAGAAGTCTTCATCTACATGGACGTCTACACCTGGCTCAACCTCAACACCAAACCCGCCGAAATGGCCGGGGTGAGTAGCCGGACGGGATTGCACCGTCCGGCTCTCCGAGAACCGTGCGTGACACTCTCGCGTCACACGGCTCCTATTGCCCGATCGGATGTGGTTTTGCTCCCCAGCGCCAGTGCCTGAACATGCCCGGATAGGTCTGACTGACCTTGTAGAGCAGTGCGAAGGCTTTCCGATAGCTGCGGCGCAGTCGTTTATATTTACGTATGAGCCACCGCGCTAAATGTTCGTTGACGCGGCGGAGGGTCTCATATAACTCGAAGCCGTAGAAG
>NZ_JAFB01000027.1 GCF_000519205.1 Amycolatopsis taiwanensis DSM 45107
TGCGATGCGCCAGCTGGTCGCTGCCCGGGACTGGCTGCACGTCATCCAGCTACCCGCCTACGCCCCCGACCTCAACCCGATCGAAAGCGTCTGGTCCCACGTCAAACGCAGCCTGGGCAACCTCGCCGTCACCACCGTGGACCACCTCGCCGCGATCGTGCGCAACCGACTCAAACGCATCCAATACCGACCGAACCTGCTGACCAGCTTCCTCGCCCAAACCGGCCTCACCCTCGAACCCGAGCCACCCTAACCCTGACCATTCAACCTCTGTAGCCCGCGTTGAGCAGGTGTTTGGAGTCGGTCTCGCCCCGGAAACGCTGGTTCGGAAACGGCGCTCCGTTGGCGCACGCAGCAACTGCGGGACGTGGGTTCGAATCGAGGCCCGTCCATTGGCGAAGATCGCCGCGCAGGGGCAAGCGGGCAACGGTATGGAGGCGGCGGAACTGTTGCGTGACATTGCCAAACCTGCCTGGTACCGAGGACTCAGTTGGCTCGATCAGGCCGAGGGTGTCGTCTGGCGTGCTGATGACGTCGAGCTGATCACCGCCGGACCGATCCAGCGCGGTCCTTTGCGCAGCGACGTTGCCCTGCCAGGCGGGTGGTGGGGTGCTCTGAACGAATCGCTAGACGCTCTCGCCGGTCAGCACACCACTCGAATCGCCACGCCGGACACGGAAGTGATCACGCAAGCGCTGGTCACCCGCGAGATCGAGCGGGCCTTCCCCGGCCGCGTGGACACGACAATCACCGAGCCGTGGGTGCCCGCACACGGGGACTTGAACTGGTCCAACGTCACCGGACCAGAGTTTTGGATCTTGGACTGGGAAGATCACGGCATGGCGCCGCGCGGACTGGACGCGGCGAACCTGTGGGCAAGCTCGTTGACCGTCCCGGAACTGGCCGAGCGGGTCTACCACGAGCGCCGTGCCGACCTGGAGTCCAGGCCGGGCAAGCTCATGGCGCTGTTCTCTGTGGCGAAGATCCTGTGCGATTGGTCCATTCCGGATGAGCTGCGTGAGCTGGCCACCCGCGAGGCGGATAAGCTGATCGTCGACTTCCAGCGGTGAACCCTGGTGGATGATTGGTCCGTTGCTATCCAGGTCGAAGGAGCCTTTTGCTGTGACCGCTACTCAGCCGTCTGCGGTTTTCGACGTCCGTGAGGGCCGGCACGAGGATGTTCTTGCCCGTGTCGAGCAGGCGTTGGGGGTGCGTCTCGATCGAGCGTCGGTGGTGTACGGGGAGCACGGTGCTACGGAAGGTTTCCGTACCGGCGGCGGCACTTGGGTTCGGGTGGAACGCCGCCATCGGTGGCGGATCAACAGCGCGGTGTGGATCGGCTTGGAAGCCGCAGCGACGATCCGTGGTGTCAAGAAGCCCGAGTGGTTCCAAAGCGCTACGTGGACCGATCAGAGCAGGGACGTCGTGTGGCGTGCGGACGAGGTAGAGCTGATCACCGCCCCGGTGGTGGGCAATCTTGCGACGGCAGCGACGCTGCCGGATTCGTGGTGGGCAGGGCTGCGGGAGTCGCTGGCCGCGCTGGGGGCGCACCCCACCGAGCGGGTCGGGATGAGCCAAGCTCACCTCACCAAGAGGATCAACGAGGTCTTCGACGGCGTCGACACCGGCGTGGATGAGTGGGCGACTGCGCACACGGACGTGCACTGGGGCAACGTTTCCGTCGAAGGCCACATCATTGACTGGGAGGATTGGGGTGCGGCTCCGCGTGGGCACGATGCTGCGACGCTTTGGCAATCGGCGTTACCTGATCCCCGGATAGCCGCGCGGATTCAACACGAATTCGCCGCTGATCTTGAGACCCGTTCGGGCAAGCTCGCGCAACTGTTGCAGTGCGCGAACGCGATCCGGGTTGCCGCCCGTCGCGGAGCGCCGACGCCGCTATCGGAGCCCGCGCGGGCGGCTGCGGACGTTCTGCTTGCGGATCTACGGGGTGTGTGAACCTACGCCGAGGTAGCCTGCCGCCAGTTCCTCGGTCAGTTCGCCGCACAGCCCTTCATCGAGCAGGGTCCTGGCGAGCACGTTGGCATTGATTCCTGTGGTCTCGGTGACCTGTTGGATGTTTGCTGGATTGCCCGAGAGCAGCAGGCGCAGCGCCGGTTCCGCCTTGGCGGCAAAGGTCAGTGCCTTGCCGACGGCCACAACTTCGACCGTGGAGTCGTTCACGCTGATGTATGGCGGGAAATCGGTCATGCACACCACGTCGGTGATCGGCCCGAAGATTCCGCCCGTCCTGACATGCCGCCGCGATGGGCGTTCCTGTTCACGGGCGGCTAGGAACACCTCCTGCGGGTATTGCGCCAAGAGCTGCGGAACGCGCGTGGCGAGCGTTGCCGAGCCGCCGTCGCGGTCGAGGTCGTGCCGGAACGCTTCGTCGGCGCGGGATCGGTCTGCGACCCACGACAGCCAGTCCACCCCGGTCCGTTTCACGAAGCCGAACGTCGCGTGCAGGCTGTAGCCCGCACCGTCGCCGGATCGGTCGGTGCGGGTGGCCTGGTGCCAATAGCCGCGCGGGATGTGCATGACGTCTCCGGTCCGCATGGTGCCGGACCAGACGATCTCCTCGGGCGGCTCACCGGAGTGTTCGGTGTCTCGGTACATCGGAGCAACGCGGCTGGTGCCGCGCACCTCCCAGGACTTCTCGCCGCCGAGCTGCACGATCAAGACGTCGTGGTCATCCCAGTGCAAGTCGAACCCAGCCGCGTCAGCGGTGGTCAGGTATGTGTTCACCTGCACTAGCTCACGGGACCACCACTGCAACGCCTGGCAGGCGATCTCCATCGCCGGGTCGAACGAGTCGAGCGTGTCCAGCACGACGGTGCAGCCGTCGGTGAGGAACTGCGAAAGCCGTTCCATGCGCGCCATCGACAAGCTCCGTCCACGGCGGGTCACCGTGTTGCGCAGGTACCGGTCCGGGTGCAGTTCTTCACCGTGCTGGAACACCCGAAACTGGGGAAATGCCAGCGCCCGGCGCATGATGACATCCAACAGGCGCGTCGGAGTCAGTATTCGTTGGCACAGCTTCAGATCGTCCATGCTGCCATGAGCGAACCCGGTCCCAAGCGGCCGAGAATCGCCCCACCCCAACGCTTTCTCGATCGACTCAATCAGAACGTGATCCACATGCCCCTCCATTCGTATGAAAGGTGGGCAGACCGACCGCACCTCGATCTGCCCACCATGACTTCGCGGTTACTCCGGGATGTTCAGTCCGTCGCCGCCCTGGTCGCCGTGGCCATCGCCACCGCCGGACTTGGACGGGTCGCCGTGCGAGAGATCGACGCGGTCACGCACGACCGACACCGGCCGCACACTGATCACCAGGTTGTCCTGCTCTTCCATCTGATTTCCCTCCCTTCGCTGCTCGTTCTGCACGCTGGCGTGATTCGCCAGCGGTGCCTACCTCCATTCGAGCCCTTTTGGCACGCGCGGAGGGAAGGTGCCTGGGTGCTGCTGGCTCTACAAGCGGTTCAGAGCATTGAGCCAGGCGGAAGTCGGCACACGACATGCCGACACCTGCCCGTGGTGCACACTCCCATCACAGGGCGATCATGAAGATCCACGCCTTCGGGTTCTTGACCAGCTCCACCAGCCGGGAAACCAAGCTCTTCTTGGCCTCCGGCTTGGCAAGCATGGTCTCTTCCCCCACTGCCGTTGTCATGTCCTAAATCACCTCCTCTCGCTCGATTAGCTTGACCGCGACCAGACCCGACCCGGCGCGCCAGCTCGTGCTTTTCACGAGGTGGGAGCAAGTCCGGTTTCCGCGCCGCATTGGCCTATCTGTTACGCGGGTCGGACAGGTTTTCATACGCCTGCGGGAAAGATACTGGCCACAGCACGTCAGTCGACTCCGGATCAGGGTGAACTTCTTCCGTCTGCTGTGGAGTCGTCACCCACGCATGAAGCGGCCTCCGCCGTGCCACCGAACCCATCTCCATGGTCTGCTCGGCTGGACTCACTTCATACACATTTGCCGTGTTCCAGTAATACGGGTTCATCGGCATCAGAGATCGCCGGGCGCACCGTGCGGCGGCAGCGCGAGAAGCGCAGTGATGACCTCTTCCACTGTGCCGTGTTCCTGCCAGAGCGGATTGCCCGTTGGGTAATCCTCGGCCCGGAAGCGCGCAGCGACGGCTTCGGTCATGGCTTGGACCGTGTAGGTCTCCACGACTTCGTTCCCTCGTCGCTCAGCATGGAGCACGGCGATGGCCAAACCGTCGGCTCCACGCAGGGCCCGGAACTCAAAACCGGCTTCGACGCTGCGCTTGATGGCGGCGATGTGCGGCACTTCTTCGTCGGTGGGTGGCGGCATCGTGCGTCTTCCTCGGAGGTGGGAGGCGGCGGCCCTTCCGGAGGGGTCAGGGGTCAACGGCAGGACCGCCGCCGCTTAGGTCCTGCTCGGTCCGGGGAGGGGAAGGTGGACCGAGCAGGATGCTTATGGGACAACAGCCGCCGGAGCTAGGACGGCTTATAGCGGTGATAACGCGGGGAGGTCATCCGCAGCTCGAAGTCGCTCATGGCGCCCTCTCGGTGGAAATTCTCGCGGGCCAGCAATCGGTTCAGCTAGAGCGCGTATTGGACGATAAGAAAACAAACCAGAAGAAAGATCAGCGCTTTGCTAATAGCGACGAGTGGATCACCGTGAGACGCCATCATTTCCCGCACTTTTCGAACCGGGTGTTATGGAGCCCGGCCGAGGGCACGCGCGTTCGGGGCCGCACATACCCCCAGCCGGAGACTGGGACTCAGACAGGCCATTCCAGAACTTCGCGCACCACATCGAGCAGAGAACCGGTAACGACGATCTCCGGTTCGGGCGCATCGCCTCGCGGCCAAGGAAAATCGCACTGTTCATACCGGCAGACACCAGAGGGCTTCTCGCCGAACGACAGAGACATCAAGTCGACATGGCGGCTGGTGAAGCGACGGCAGTAGATCTCCGACAAGTCGGGAAGCGAGCCACTGTAGACGAACCCGTGCGTGCCGAGGACGGTCATGGCGGCAACGTCAAGGGCGGTATCGGGGTCGGGAACAAAGTCCTCGGCAGAATTCAGGATACCGCTGCTGACCAGGGCATTCACGAGTGATCACCGCGTTCGGTGTTCATGTGTTGACCTCCTGTGTCCGGAGGTCCGAACCTATGCCGAGGTCAAGGGGTGAGCGTGTCCCCAAAGGACACGCTCACCCGGTTTCACCCGATAGGAGCAACGCCCATTCGCCAGGCCAGTCCCCGCAACTCGCGGCCCCCGGCGTCGCGACGAGCGACGGTCATCATCGAGGTCACCGCGTCCCGCACGAACTGGTTGTTCCGTACCTGCTGCGGAGTCAACTCCTCGGCTTGCAGGAGTGCCGCTAGCCCCTGTGCACGGGTTTTCTTGTCCTGGATGAGTCCGCGGCCCAGATCCATCCAATAGGCGCCCTGGCGCGACCTAGGGGCGGCCTGCCACGCGACGTCCTTCGCGATCTCGGCAACGCCAGGACCGCGCCCCAACTCGACGTTTAGGCCAACCCTCCAGATGCCGACGTTCGACCGGCCGAAGTTCATGGTTCCTTCGCCCCATAGCGACAATTCGCCGATCTTGGTGGCCATGTCGTCCGCCTCGGCGAGGTGCATCCGGGCTCCGTCTGCGTCGCCTTGGGCGGCCTTGGCCAAGGCTGCTGTCAGGTGGCCCATGCCTCGCGATTCCAGGCGTGCGCCAGCCATTTCGGCTGCTTCGACGGCGACCTGGTACTGGCGGCTCCGGGACCGCGATGAGATGTAGTGAGCCCGCGTCCAAGTCGCGATCCCCAGCCATTCTGGATCGTCCAGCAGCTTCGCCGTCTGCATAACGCGGTCGGACATCAGGTAGGACAGGTGTGCCGATCCCATCGCGGCCGTGACACGGCCGGTGGCGTGGTAGGTGCCGATGAGCCCCCTGAACGCCTCCTCGCGGTACTGGCCATATTGCGGGTCACCGCCATAAATAAGCAGGTCAAGGATGAGGTCGGGTACAAGTTCGCCCATCGCCGCGTAGTCCGAGGTTGGCCGTAGCTCGTCGATAAGCTTGCGTAGTTCCTCCTTCACGTCGCCCCAGGGACGCGCCGGCCGCTCGTCCGGCACCTCGCCAGGCAGCCACGCGGTCAGAACGGCTTCAATAGGGTCAAGGGCCTGGTGGGCGCGGTTGCTCGTGGAGTCCACCGGGGGGTAGGGGCCGCCGAGGTCTGCTGGCGATACTCGCAGCGTGCGCGCGATTGCTTCGCGCGTCTTCCGGCTCTCCAAGGACCGTTCGCCGCGTTCGATCTTGGACAGGTAGCCAAAGCTGATTCCGGACAGCTCGGCCGTTTGACGCAAGCTCAACTTGCGCCACAGCCGGATCTCACGAATGCGCCGCCCGGTGGCTCCGCCGTCGTCCACGAAGTCGTACTCGTTGCGCATGGATGCACCTTTCATTCCGCCCTCGTGCCGCTCCGCCCGAGAACCCCCGGCCCGTCGGCCGGGGGCATGTCGCCTCTCGGGCGGAAAGGCGCCACCCTAGAGTACGTCGTTTCGGGATCAATCAGCGGTGGCAAGGTAAAATCCCTGGTCAAGACCTCCGACCAGGGGTTTCTAGTTGATCAATCCAGCCGCCCTCGCGCTGGCATCGTCGGCCAGTTCGGGAATCCCTTGCAGAGCCTACCGGCCACGTCTCGCGCAAGTACCTGCGGAAATTTCTCACGCGACATGGTTGCTTACTCTCCGCTGTGCGTGTTAAATCCGTTTCAACAGGCAACGTGGCACACGCAGAGAGGGAGATGAACCTGTATGCCTGACACCTCCGGGATTCCCCCGGAAGTTCGCGAGTACCTGGAATCAGCGCCAGAGACGTTCTTGCGCTGCCGCTTGTTCCACCACAACTGGGACCTCACCCACCAACTCGGAACGTACTTCATCGAGAACGAGGGACAGGTTGACGAGAAGTGGCGCCAGGAGCTGGAATGCGCGCGTTGCGGTCTGCCCAGTGTGGACTACTGCGAGCCCTGGACGTGCGTGCGTGTCGGCACGCGGCGCATCCTCTACCCAGAGGTTGAGGGCTACCTCGCAGACGTGCCGGTCGCCAGAGACCACATCCGCCTGTTTCTTGCTGAAAAGCAGATGGGACGGCGGACAACGTCACGTAATCGCAACGGACGTCGGCGAAAGTCCGTTCGTCCCAAGCCTTCCAGAGCTGCCGTCGCTGCGGCCTGAGTGGACAGGAGCGCGATATGGCGAAGAAAGTCTCTGTGGTAGACGATTTTGACAACGACACACTCGCAAGCGAGACCGTGATCTTCGCCTTCGATGGCGAGAACCTCGCGGTGGATCTCTGCGAGGAGAACGCACTCGGGTTCCGCGAGCTGATGGCCCCGTACCTGGAGGTCGCCACCAAGCTGGGCAAGCACAAGCTCGACAAGCGCCCGATCAACGGCAAGAAGATCTCGGCGCCGGTCCGACCGCAGACTGCGAAGGCACTGCCCGCCAGCTCGGGTGTGAACGTGAACGGCGAGCCTTGGTATCGCCACGACCGCAACGGAGACCCCAGCCGCGAGAAGGCGAAGAAGCGCTACCGCGACATGGTCCGCCAGTTCGGCCTGGACGCGGGCTACGACCTCGGCGAGCGCGGCGTGATTCCGGCCGATGTGTACGCCGCATTCGAGCAGCACCGCCGCGAGGAGGGTTTGCCGGTCGGCCCGAAAAGCGTGGGGCTGGCATGACGATCTTCGGCTACGTCCGCGTGACCCCGCACGCTCCTGCCGGGACGGCGGACATGCAGAGCTGGTGGATGAAATTTCTCGGCTGCCAGGAGGTGTTCGCTGACGTCTGGCAGGGGCCGCACCATCCACCCGCGTTCGATCGCCTGCTGGATCATGCGCAGCCCGGCGATGCGGTCGTGGTGCCGCTGCTGTCGGTGTTCGGTCCGACCGACGCACATGTGCGCGAGGCCCGTAAGCGGCTTGGCCGCCAGGGCGTTACGGTCGTCCTGCTCGGCGAGCAGCCGCCGGTCTACCAGTCCGATCCGCTGGAGGAATTGGCGTCCTGAGCGGACATCCGTGAATGGAGTGATGAATCGCTGACATTATTGGCGCACGACGAAAAGGCCCCCGCCTGTCCATTTGGGACAGACGGGGGCATTTCCAATTCCCTACGGGTGATCGCCGCAGGGCCAGACTAGCAGGTGGCCGTCATGCCGTGGGTTGCCCGGGCTCGTCGGCCGCCGGAACGAGCGGGCGGCCGAGTTGGTCGTGCGGGTCGACGACTGGGGTCACCAGGGGTTCGGCGTGGTCGAGCACGTGGAACTGTCCAGCCGCTGAGGTCGCGAAGGTGATCAGTGTGACGACGGCCGCCACCACGTTGCCCAGCAGCGTGGCTTGCTCTGCGTTGAGAAGGCCGAAGGAGACCGCCGCCGCGAGCAGCGTGCCGAGTAGTGTCTTCCATCCGCCATCGCGGATTGCATCCAAGATCGGCCGGGGCCGCCGGTTGGTGGAGTCGTTCACGCCCATCACCGGAACCCCAACGCGGCCCAGGCCTGCGCGCCCACAATGCCGTCCACGGCGATACCGGAGCGCCGTTGGAACTCGCAGACCACGGCGGCCGTCGCCGGGCCGAAGATGCCGTCCACAGCCAGCTTCGAGTACGCGGGGTAGACCCGGTTCAGGAACGCCTGGAGGTCGGTCACGGCCTGGCCGGTCGATCCCTGTTGGAGCGTCGGGCGGCCGGACGGTGCGGGAGCTGGCGCGGAGCCGCCTCCGGCGATGCCCCACCCGGCCCGGTCGTCGTAGTTGGTCCGGGAGAACGACACGTGGACGTGGCTGGTGTGCGGGTTGCTGCCGGTGTAGGCGTGCCAGCCGGAGTAGTTGTCGTTGGTGATCCGGCGGTTGTAGATCACGTACCCGCCGCCGGTCAGCCGGTGGTCTCCTGTGCGGCCGTCGTGTCCGGTCAGGCCGCGCTGGCGCAGGTACTCGGCGAGCCATGCGGCGTCGATGCCGTTCGCGGTGATGTCGATCGCGCGGACCACGCCAATGCCGTTGCGGTCGATCACCCAGGGGTTGTGGTCGCTGTCGCGCGAGGCGTGCGCGGCGTCGCCGATGGTGCCGTCGCTGGCCTTGGACCGGTTCGGCCAGCGGGCGTTGACTTCGTTGCGGAGGTCGATCAGTGCGTTGGCCAGACGCCATGCCAATCAGGACTCACCATCCTTGTTCTCGGGGCGTTCGGTGTCCTCTGCCGCGTCGGCTTCCTCGCCGATGCGGCACCCGCGGCCCGCCGCCGAGTCGCCCGCGCCGACGCCGTCGTGTCCTACGCCCGCCGACGGGGGCTCGACCCGGTGACAAGCCTGTCGGTCGCTCGATTGGGGTAATGCGATTTATCTCTTTCAAGGGCACTCAGAGCTGCGGCGAGCGCTGCTGTGAGTGAACCAGGCGGGCCAGCTCGGTGGCCCGAATGGCTTACAACTGTGGCAAGAGTTGTTCTTGTCGCCAGAGGGGCTATTCTGAGTGAGAAATTCTTTGAGCGCTTGTGGTAGTTGACGCCAGACCTCACGAGGGGGAGATGATGCAAGTTGGGGATCGAGTCAGAGCTGGAGCGGATTGCGGGGTCACCTTCCTAGGGCCCGGCACCGAAATGTGGATCAATGAGGGTGAAGAAGGAACCGTTCTTCGTGTTGAAGACTATGTCGAGTACGCGGAGGCGCGCCCAATGAAGGCAGGTAGCTGGGCTGAGAAAACGTTACTTTCCAACAAGAAGTCTCCGCATGAAAAACGGCGATTTATCCGCCTTCTTGTCAAATTTGACTTTGGAATAACGGTCGAGATTGATGCAGATACAGTGAACGTTCAGGATTAAGTCGACTGAACGTCGAGATGTCTTCGTGGCTCTCTTCGCCAGCCGTCGTGGCCGGCGGTTCGTCCGTGGGGTCGGTCATCGCTGCCTCCTTTCGTGAGCAGTGGCCGGGTTACAGGGAGGTGATGGCCTGCACCGTGATCTCGGAGGGGACGCCGAACTGCGAGGCCCGGAGGGTGGCCGCGACGAAGCACCAGGCCGACCAGTAGAGCCGGTCGCCGACGCTGAGGTAGATCCGTGACCGCTGAGCATCGAGCACCGCGCCGTCGAGGCCCTGCTGGGTGATGCTCCCGGCGTCGGTGGCGATGGCGTTGTTCACAGTCGGCGCGTTGAGCGTGACCTTGCACCCGGCTACGGCGTTGGCTCCGCCGACCGAGCAGTGGTAGTGCACGCGGTAGTAACCGGCCCGCGTGATCGAGATGTAGGCGGGTACTCCGGCTGAGCCCGCCACCAACATCCCGAACGGGTCGTAGGTGGGACTCCACCCCTGCTGGGCGTAGGTGTCGCTGTCGGCCGCGACGTTGGTGGCCCCGGTCAGCCGCACCACGCAGGCTGGAAGTACGGCCTTGGTCCGCCCTAGCTCCTCGACCCGCCTTTCCAGGCGCCGGATCTGGTCGGCCAGCGTTCCGGTGCCGGGTGGTGTCGGCATCAGAGCACCGCCGCTGTGGGTTGCAGGTCCAGATCTAGCGATGCCTCGTCCTGGCTGCTGTACGCGAGGATGCGGCGTCGGTACTGGCCGTCGGGAATCCAGGGGTGCCCGGAGATGCCAAAGACCGGTGCGTCGCCGAGGCTCCAGGTGCCCAGCGCGGGTGAGACTTCAATGCCGGTACCGGTCGCGCCGTCGATGCGGACCGAGCATCGCCAGGTCTCCGTGGGCGCGCTGAACGCGGCCAGGTCGGCGTCGGCGTAGTCCTCCAGCGTCTGCTGCTCGATCACGGAGGTGTGGTCACCGTCCACATAGTCGGTCGGCGGAAAGCCGAGACCGACCAATGTGGTGTCCTCCGCGAACCCGGTCAGCAGGCCGCGTTCGCTGCCCGATCCTTTGACCCACACGCGGGTGCACGGGCTGGCGCTACCGTTGACGTCCACGTCGATCGCTGAGAGCGCGCCGCCGTAGTCCCAGACCGCCGCGGATTGCTGATCGCCCAGCAGCGGCGAGCCGATGAGCATCTGCCAGCGCAACCGGTTCTGACCGGGCACCAGGTACGGCCAGAAATCCAGCTCCGGCCCACTGATCACTTTGGACAGGTTGTCCAGGCGCTCCCAGACCTTCGCGAGGTCGTAGCCGAAGTAGGTCCTGGTATTGGTTCCCGCTTCGGGCGCGGGCAGGTCGATCGGCAGGCTGAACCCGGTCTGCGCCAGGTTCGCCGCGACGATCTCGCGGGCGATGCCGCGCAGGGACTTGTCCGAGATCGTCAGGTCCTCGGACGGGTCGACGATCGCGGTGTGCCCGGCAGGGTTGCGCAGCACCCGCCGGTCGAACAGCCCTTGAATGCCTGTGCCGGACACGGACAGCGTTCGCGTGTTCTCGTCGTAGCTGTGCGTCCAAGTCGGCCCGGCCTGCACGACGATCGTGTCGTACATGATCAGCCAGGAGAACCGCCCAACGTCGGTGAGCGACTGGAAGTCCAGAGAGGCGTTTGCCGGGTCGTCGGGGATGAGGTTGACCGTCCACTGTCCCTTGTCGGTGAGCTTGCGGGAGAACGAGGGCAGGTCGCGGGGCGTGACCTCGGCGAGCAGGGTCCCGGTGACCGTCTCGGCCACCATGACACGCCAGTCGCCCATCAGACCGCTGGCGGGGGAACGGTCGAGGGCAGCACCGACACCTGCAACAGCGTCTGCCCGGTGTCGTTGCCACGCCAGGAAAAACCCCAAAGCTCTGGCTGTGACTGGAAGATGTCGCGGATCGCCACGGACAACACGACGTCGTGCTTGCCGGTCAATGGCCCGTACTTCAGCGGCGGTACGCCGGGGACCTTGGTGCGGTCAGCGGTGTCACCCATGCTGTCTTCCCGTCGCCAGTTGACGACCGCGCCGCTGATGCTGTCCAACGTGATCCGGACATCCACCGCGACCTGGGCTGAGAGGACGAGGAAGGCTCGGGCGGTCGGCTCGATCATGTAAGGGGTGCCGAGGTCGGGGATCGTTACGCGGCACAGCTCGGCCATCCCGGTCGCGCCTTTGATCCAGGTCCGCTCACCCGGCGGCGGGTTCGCGGAGTAGACGAGGCAGTTGTGCACGCCGCGCCACCCGGAGTACTTCGGGTCGCCGTTGTCGCCGTAGTACACCTGGTGTTGAAAAACGGCGTTGTGCACCCAACGCTGATCACCGGGATATGCGCCGGCCTCCTGGAATGCCGAGGAGCCGGGTTTGGCGTCGGCCCCGTACAGGGACCTCATCCCGCCCCTGGCGACCAAGCCTGGTCCGCGCATGTCGGTGATGTCGTCGGTGGTGATCGCCGTGGCGTCCTTGTTCACCCGCACCGCCGCGAGCGGATGCCAGCCAGAACTGGGCGTGGGCGTCGGCACGGTTGCCGTGCCCGTGCTCGGGTCCCCGGTCCAGACTTCCACGGTGAACTTGCGAACGCCCGAGGCCGATGCAATCGCGGGGTTGAGGTCGTCATAGACCCTCGCGACGATCAAGTCGACCCTGTTGGTGGTAGCGCTGGATGCCGCGAGACTCAGCGTCTTCACCGAATCCAGCGCGCACATGTAGGCCCCCAAGCCGGGCGTGTTGATCACGCAATTGCCCATCTCGACCGTGACCGCGAGACCGGAGCTAGCGGGCTTGACGCGCATCGCCATGTGCGAGCTGCCGCCGACCCCGCCCGTGTCACCGCTGGCCATGACACCGCTCCGGTAGTCGATGTAGGACAGGTTCGGGCGCGGCATCAGCACGGAATCCAGCGCCAGCCGCGCATCGCTGAGGCCGACGCGACTCTGCACCGCCCACGGGCTGTAGGCAGAGGCCACCGACGATCCGAGTGCGACCACGGCTCAGACCCCCGTGCCCGGCTCGGTGGACCCGGTATCCGGCGGCGGGTCGTCGGGCCACTCGGTCATGATCGGCCGCAGCCCCGAGAACCGGAGCACTTCATCGCTGCACGCAGTGTTGCCCTTGTACAGCCACTCGCCCAAGTGCAAGAAGTAGTAACCAAACCATCTGATCGTCTCACCGTCCTCGCCCATGCGGACGTTGGTGGCCTGCTGGCCGCCGAAGGCGTAGTTGATCCGGTCCATGAACCATCGCGCCTGACTCACGTCCGTGTAGCGCACGAGGTCATAGGATTCGACCGCTTGGTAGTAGATCGGCGGATCGGGCTCGTCGGAGTACACGCCCACGCTGAACTCCCTTCGTGGCAGCGAAATCGGGTCAGAACCAGGCGGCGCGGAAACTCGCCGTGACGTAACCGGTGGCAGTGATGGGTCCGGTGTGCGTCAAGCCGACCGAGAGCAGGCCCGGCTCGCCGGAAGCGGAGGCCGGCGGGATCGCGAACCCGGCGAACTCGGCCGGGTTGAGCAGCTGACGGCGTACGGCCGTGCCGCCGAGCAGCACCGACGGGGCCGCCGGGTCGATGACGACGAACTCGCCCTCGGACAGCACCGCGTTGAAGCGCAGGGTCGCCGCCCCGGCCGTCAGAGTCGGGTTGGTCAGTGGTCCGTAGAGGGTGTAGATCGGCGTGGTCGGCGCGGTGCCCCGGTTGGTCAGCCGCATGAATCCCGTCGCGTTCGAGGTGCCGAAGACCAGCCCATCGTCAGCGGCGCCGAGGCCGAAGTAGAGACCTCGGTTCGTGTCAGGCAGGACCACCTGGTTGAAGTCCAAGCCGTCGTCGCCCGTGTCGTGGGGCAGGCCGGAGGACATGACCTGCTGCTCCAGGGAGTATTTCGCCGGATCGGGTGCAACGACCTGGATGGAGAACTCGAAGCCGGGCTCGCTGATCACGTCCAGTGGTGTGCACAGGATCTCGTCGTCGAGATGCACTTCGGCGGTCAGCGCGCCGATCTCGCTGTAGCAGGTCAGCGTCCGCGGCTGCGTGGGGTCTGAGAGCAGGCCCAGCACGTTCGCTTCGGCTTGCCGCAGCACGGAGTAGTCCTCGGCGTAGGCACGCCCGGTCAGCGTGATCGTGCGCTGCTTCTTCCAGCCAGGCGAGCGGTAGGCCCCGTGCCGACCCAGCCGGGAGGAGAACGTGGCGTTCGTGCCCGGCGAGCCCCAGAATCCCTTCTCCTGGGTCACCAGCCACTGCACGCCCTGGCTGTCGCGGTAGTCCTCATCCGGGCTCATGGTGAGCCAATCCAGGCTCCAGGTGTTCGCGCCGTGCGCCATTACTACCCCCTACAGTCGTGCCCCGAGTGCCAAGTGCCGGTCGATAACGTGCGCGATGTGCTCGGGATCGGCGTCGGTGCGGGCATAGACGGTGATGGGCCGCATGTTCTCGGCGGAACGGATGCGCCCGACGATCGCGTCGTACTGCTTCCTGGTGAACACCGCTTCAGGCTTCCCGGTGCCGTTGTAGACAGTGGACAGTCCGGGTGGAAGCCAGCCGCCCTGGTCGTAGCCCTTCGGCGTGGCGCCGACGGCCTGCTGAACGTTGAAGATCGTGCCGTAGCGCGCCTTGATGTAGTTGATGCCCGCGACGATGTTGGCGATCGGGTCGTAGATGTCGGCCGAGAGCCGGGGGTCACGATAGGCAGCGAAGGTAGCGCCGATGGTCTGCATGAGGCCCCGGCTGGGATCTCCGCGCCGTGCGTTGATGTCGGTCAGGTTGATTGCGCGCGGGTTGCCGCCGGACTCCCGCATGATCAGGGTCTGTAGTGGCCCTTCCCAGTTCGCGGGCACTCCGGTGAACGTCATGGCGGCGCGAATCCACCCGAGCAGATCACCGCCGACGGTGGGAGCACCCTCCTCGCTGGAGGAGAACGGGTTGAGCTTGGACCAGAGCCAGTCCACCGCCTTGCCGATCAGCTCGGCGGGCATCTTGGCCAGCATCGTGATCCAGGGCGCGTCCGGGAATCCGATCCGCGACTTGACCCAGCCGATCGGGTCCTTAAAGAGCGCGACCACGGTGTCAGCGATGCCCCCTACAAAGGACAGAATTGTGTCGATCACACCGCCACCCGCGAACCGCGCCACCCCGCCGCCGGAGTATCCGTTACGGCCCACCACAGTGGCCGGACGGCCGGAGGCCGCCGCGTTGAGCGCCAAGACGTTTTCTGCGCCGACCAATCGCGTGGCCTCGGGTGTGAGGACTGATTCACCTCGCGACAGCAGTGCGGGCACGTCGTCGCGGCCCGGCGCGAAGCCGGGGATGATGCCGCCACCGGCAAACTGGATCGGCGTGGCCTCAGCGAGCTTGCCCAGTCCCAGGAAGTCCGCGACCCAGTTCCATACTGCGCGGATGCCGCGGTTATAGACCCACTCGATCACGAAGTTGACCGGCGCCGCCGCGATGCCCTTGATCTTGTCCCAGATCTGGCCGATCCAGGTCACCGCTGCGTCGAACGCCTCGCCGACCGAGTGAACCGCGCCCTTCACCGCGTCGAACGCCGGGACGATCGCGTTGTCGTAGACCCAACGCACGGCCGAGCCCACTCCGCGCCAGGCTGGCTCGATCACGTGGCGATAGATCCAGGTGAAGGCGGCGCCCACCGCGTCAAGCGCAACGCGCAGCGCGCCGAACGCTGGAGAGACCACATTGGACCAGACCCATGAGATCGCCGCGCCGATCGCATCCCAGGCTGGCTTGATCGCTTTCTGGTAGAGCCAGGTCGCCCAGTCGCCGAGTTGCCGGAATCCGCCGACGATGAAATCTACCGCTGGCGAGATCGCGTTGGTCCATAGCCATGTCGCGGCGGCGCCGATCGCGTCGATGGCGGGTTTGATCCCGTTGGTCCAGAGCCACAACGCGACCGAGGACCAGAACCGGAAGGCAGCCACAATGAGGTCGATCACCGGCCGAATCGCGTTGATCCACAACCACGTCGCGCCTGCTGCGATCCACGAAAAGACCGGCGAGATCGCGTTCGTCCACAGCCACGTCGCGACCTCGGCCAGCGCTCGGAACGCGATGACGAACGGCGTGACCAGTACCGTGACGATGATCGCGATCAAAACCCGCGCGGCTAAGCCGATCGCGTTGAACACCGGCGACAGGACATTGGCCCAGAGCCACGACGCGGCGGCGCCGACCGCGCGCACTGCCGTGACAATCCCGTCGAACATCGGCCGCAAAAATCCATTGTAGACAGACACGGCCACGTTCTGGATGCCGTTCCACAGCCCGATCCAGAAGTTGCGGAAGCCTTCACTGTTGTTCCACAGCCACACAAACGCGGCGACGAGCGCGGTAATCGCGACGATGATCACGCCGACGGGGCTGGCCGCCCAAGCGGCATTCAGCAGCCATTGCGCGGCCCGTACCGCGAGGATCACGCCCTGGAGCACGGTCATCCCGACTCGCCATGCGGCGGTGACCACCGTCATTGCCCGCACGATCCCCTGGCCAATGAGCACCGCCGCGCCCCACGCCATCGTGGCCAGCCGTACGGCGGTCGTGATTCCCCACAGTGCTCCCAGCGCGGCGACTAGGGGCGTGAGCACGGGTTGCAGGCCCCGGAGAGCGTCAGCGACCCAGCCCAGCGCGGTGCCCAAAGCGTTGATCAGCAATGTGACGCTGGGACCGAACGCGGCAACGAACCCGGTCGCGAACGCCTTGATCAGGGGCCAGGCGTTGATGGCGAGGTTGCGCACTGACTCAAAGAGCCCACCAAAGGCGTCAGCGAGTCCAATTTGGATGATCAGGTTTTTGGTCTCGGCGACGATGCCGGGCAGCGCCTTGAACGCCTCGCCGACACGAGCCATACCCGCCCGCATGGCAGGCACGAGCGGTTCCAGCAGTGTCGCCATGCTGGAGGTCACTGCCGAACGCATCAGGTCCAGCGCACCGACGAGGGTGTCTTTCTGGTCGAGCATGATGCCGCCGAACTTGGCGGTCTGTCCGGCGAGTCCGTTGGTGCCGTTCTCGATGCCAGTGATCAGCGCGTCGAGCGCAAACTTCGAGTCGACAGCGCCTGCCGAGATGCGCTTGCTCATTTCCGCAGACGTGACGCCTGCGGTGTTGGCGAGGATCTGTAACGCCGGGACGCCCGCCTCGGCGAATTGCAGGATCTCGTCGCCCTGGATTTTTCCCTTGGCAGCGACCTGGCCGAGGATCGTACCCAGCTGCGCGAGTCCGGCTGCGCCTTTGCCGCTGGCGGCGGCTGCGTCGCCGAGGGCTTTCAGCGCCGGAATGACCTTGGCGGTGTCGACGCCGAACGCGATTAAGTTCTTTCCGATGGTGGCGATGTCCGGGAACGAAAACGGCGTGGTTTTCGCGAACGTGAGCAGATCGTCCATCATCAGCTTGGCTTTTTCCGCCGAGCCGGTGAGCACACCGAGCGCCTTCGTGGTCTGCTCAATGTCAGAGATCCGCTTGATACCGGACCCGACCAGCGCACCGATGCCGCCGATACCGACCGCGCTCAGCGTGGTCAGCGCCATCCCCTTGACGTGCTCGAACGCCGCACCCAGTTTGCTTTTGACATCAGCGGCGGCGCGGGAGGAGAACGCTGCGAAGCTGCTGCCCAGCGTGGAGACGGTCGAGATGCCCGCGTCGGCGACGCGGCGGAGCGCTCCGCCGATGGTGCCGAGATTGCCGGTGAACGCCGAGGTAGCGGCCCTGGCGTCGAGGAATCCGGCGACGAGGTTCTGCACGCCGGTGATTCCTGGGGTGAGCGCGGTGCGAGCCAGTCCGCCGAGGGTGCCCATCCGGCCCGAAAACGCCGATGCGGCGGCGTCGGTGTTGACCCACCCGTCCCGGAACCGCCCCAGAGCGGGTATCGCGTTGGTCAGCGCCGACCCGACGGTGCGTCCCAGCCCCGTCACGGTGGTGGCGGCGCGGGAGATGTAGGGGGTGATCCCGGTGGCGAGACCTCGCCCGAGATCGCCCCCGACCTTGGTGCCCGTCGCCGTGCCCAGGCCCGCCAGTTGAGAGGTGACCTGCGTCGTGACGGACCGGCCGAACCCGCTCAGCGACGGAACGATCTGGATGTAGGCGGTGCCAGCGCTGTAGGGCACGGGGTGCGGTCACCCCCTGGCAAGCATCATCTGGACCCGCTGTCGGTGTCGCTGGTAGCTCTCGGATGCCTCCAGCCGGTCCCGCGCCAGTTTGGGGCGCGGCATCTGGCCGGGTTTTTGGGGTTTGCCGGTGCGCTGAGCGTCCAGGGAGGCCCGGATGGTCAACAGGATGTCGGCGATGTCGGTCAGCGCCGCCCGCTCCGGAGTCCAGGTGTGCGCGTCGACCGACCGTGGTGTGGCCGGCTGGGGGCGGGCGAGTTCGGCGTCTCGTTGCCGCCGGGCGATCTCGTCGTCGTCGCGGATGGCCACCTTGTAGTGACCGTGGTCGGGCAGCCGCTCGATCAGCCGGTAGAGCTGCGGCCACGGCCGCTCGCCCCGGAAGAACTCCAATATGTTGATCCCCAACTCGCGTTGGAGGTCGTATTCGATTGCCTCGCCGTGGTCCTCGATTAGCGCGACGAGGCCCGCGAACCCCCCGGCGGCACCGCCGACAGTCCAAAGTGGTCGGCCATGTCGGCGACGAGACCGTTGAGTGCTCCTGCCGGGGCATCGCGCATCAGCTCGTACACGCGGTCGTACTCGTCGCCGGTCAACAACTCCAGGCGTTGCCGGGAGCTACCGGACTCCTCGATTTCCAGCAGGACCGCGCCAGAGGGGGCCGAAATGCTGATCTGCTCCCCGTCCTCCAGTTCCAGCACGAAGGGGTCCTTCTGGGCTTCGGACACGTAGCGGCTGTACTTGTAGGTCTTGGCCATCGTGGGGGTGGTTCTCCTGGTTCTTACTCGGTCGTGTCGGTTGTGTCGGTGGGAAGCTCGGCGTCCGTGGTCGCGTCCGGGCTCGGGGGACGCACTGCTGCGGGCTCGTCGGCAACCACGGTGTAGCCATGCCCGAGGGTGAGCGTGCGGATCTCGGACTCGTCCTCGGTGCGGTAGGTCCTGCCGTCGGGTGCGCGCAGGGTGGCCATCGCGGATCTCCTGTGTTGGATGGGGCGGACTGGCAGGGATGCGCGGCGCGAAGGGTGTGGCGCGACGCCACGGCCACCCGGCCCGTGAGCGCCGCGCCACGACTAGGGCGGGATCACTCCTCGGGGGCGGTGTCCGTGGTGAAGCCCATGTCGTCCAGCAGCGCCTTCCAACCGGGGCCGCCGAAGAACATGCGCATCGCGGTCTGGGCCTCGTCGTCGTACTTGGCGGTGAGCGTCACGTCGTAACCGATGGGGTCCCCATCGTCGGACCACTTCTGGTCGCCGGTCTCAGTGACCGACGCCTTCGGTAGCAACTTGGCGACATAGATCGTGTCGGCCCCGGCACCGTCCACGAACAACCCGAGCGCCCGGAAATAACGCGTGGCCGGGCGGGACGGGCGATCGAAGGTGACCTCGCCGGTCATGGGGTCCGGGGTGACCCCGGACAGGTCGAGGCCCTCGTAGAGTTCCAGGGTGCGCCGCTTGGTTTCCTGCGCCACGACTTTCAGGCCGTCGGTCTGCTTGGTGATGTCGGTACGGGTCGGCTCGACCGCACCCCATGACTCGACATCGGAGGTGTCCACCGACCGGGACCAGGTAGCGCCGTCCGATTTGGACACCCAACCGAGGTCCTCGTAGCCGGATGGAAGCGGCACCAGGTCTGCGGAGCTGCCGGTGGTCAGTGTCGTGGGCAACTCGGCCGAATGGTCGGCGATGAACACCGACCCTTCCAGCGCTTTGCGGATCAGCTCGGACTGCTTGCGCTTGAGCGCGCTGTAAGAGGTCGACGGTGCGGGAGTCGTCACAATGTCTCCTTAGGACTTCTCGGTGCCTACGCGGGTGCGACGCCAGGCCAGCCGGTAGTAGGCGCGATCACAGCGCTCGTCGTCGCTGGTGGCATACGGCACGCGGGTCGGCGGGTTGTCGGTGCGCACGCTGTCGATCAGGGCGCCCGCCGCTACGGTGCGGACGCTTCCGAGGATCACTTGGCGGCACTGTTCGCCCAGACGGCGAGCTTCGGCATGGTCGTGGCCGTAGCAGGACACCTCGACGCGGGGATAGTCGGTGATCCCGTCGTCGGAGCCACCCACCCGATTGACCTTGATCAGTGGCGGCGTCAGATCCGGCGGGGTGTCGCTGACCGTGGGCGCCACCTGTTCCAGCAGCGCCATCACCACGTCTTCAGCGTCGGGAAACGGCGGCAGAACCGTCCCCATGCTTATCCCGCTTCCACGATGTCGAGGGTGCGGGCCAGCACGTGACGGCCCCTGCGGTGTCGGTTGCCCCACTCCACCGCCGCCGCGTGCGGTGCCGAGGCCACGATCACGGTCATCGCCCGGTCTCGCTTGCGGCCACCGCGCCCGCCGTCCTCGGCGTGGATGCTGGTCGCGTACTGCCCAGTGACACGGGGTGCGATGTGCTGTGCGAACTGGGCTCCGCCCCTGGCTCGGTCGGTGAGCATGCTGCGCATGTCCGGGCTGAGCATCAGCTCGCCGATACCGTCGTGGTCGAGTTCGAACCGCACGTTCATCCGGTCACTCTTTCCAGGTCGATCTGACACACGCCGCCCGCATCGGTGAACGGGTTGCGCCAGCGTTGCGGCTCACCCGAGACCTGCCAGCGCGTCCCGTCGGCCAGCACGACGCGATCGGTGGCGGTCACGTCGGCATCGACTCGGGTGTAGACGGTCAGGTGCGTGGTGACCTGATCGGACCGTTCGGTGATTTCCACTGAGCCGTGTGGCGCCAGCACGCAGTCGCCGATCGTGTGCTCGGTTGCGGGCAGCGGGTCGCCGTAACGGTTGACTCCTGCCGGGCGGGACACCGTGATCGTGTGCCCGATCAGCCCTTCCGGGGTCATGAGCTGACCTCCGTGCGGCTGGTGTCCACACTGAACGCCATGGGCATGCCGACCGCTCGCCGGAGCCGGTAGCGCTGATCACGGGTCAGGCCGGTGACCCCTCGGGCGTCGGCAGCCGAGTATGCGGCCGTGTACGGGCCGATCGTGATGGATCTCCCGCCGCCGGGGGTGGGCACGGAGGTCCGTCCCAGCTCCAGCGCCACCGCCAGCACTCCGGCGGGCACGGGATCGGGCACGGCGCCGATTTCGCCGATGATCAGGTCCACTACCCAGTCATGGATGGCGGCCGAGCTGGCGTCGCTGACGGGACGGCCCGACAACGCGGTGAGCGTGGCTGCGGTGAACAGCTGCACCACGGGTTACTCCGTGCGCGCCCGTCGAGCCTTGGCGGGCGGGTCCGATTCGGACTTCGCCTCACGGACACCCATGTCGGCCGGGAGCTTGCGCAGCTCGGCGGCCGTCTTGGCGTCCACATCGGCCACGCCGTCCACGAACCGCACGCCGAGGTCGCGCACGATCAGGCCGGGGTGTCGTTCGCTGGTGAACTTCACGACCCACCGCCCTTCTTCTTGTTGTGGCTGCCCGGCTTGGGGCCAGGTTTGGCCCCGCGCCCGGACTTGCGCTGGTCTTTCGGCGTTCCCGGATTCGGCTTGCCGCCCATAGGGATCAGTCCGCCTGCGGGGCCGTGGTGAGGCCGGTGATCTTGCCGTGGCTGCGTTCGTTGCCGTAGGCCAGGCCGACCTCGCCATAGATCTGGAACCTGTCGCTCGCGCCCGTCTTGGCCAGCGGCTCCGTGAACAGGAAGCCGCGGCCGGGCACCCGCAGGAACACCGGAGCCAGCTCGTCCAGCGACGCGACGACCACCGTGTCGGCAGGCATGTAGCGGTTGAGCATCAGGTTCAGCCGCCCGAAGTCCGTCTCGATGGTCTGCAACGAGACCCCGCCGACGTTGCGGGTCTGCTCGCGATAGCCCCGGTCCGAGATGAACGCCTTGGTCAGCTGCCGCTTCTGCCAGGCGTTGCAGATCAGCGTCGCCGTCTCGCTGACGGTCAGGCCACCGTTCTCCCAAGTCGTCTGGAGCAGGTCCACGATCACGCCCTCGGTCAACTCGGCCGGGGTGGCGTTGGTGATCACGTTGGTCTCGATGGCTTGGAGCAGCCCACGCGTTTTGCGCGGCTGGGCGTTGTTGGTGGGCTGGGCGAACGTGCCGGTGATGAAGGACAGTTCGATGTCGCGTGCGATCTGCTCCAGGTGCCGTTGGGTCTGCCAGGTCAGCTCGTCGCCGACCGGGTTGGTGCCGCTGATCGCGGCCGAGGTCGGCACGTTCGAGCCCGTCGCCGCGAACTGGCCGGTCGCGGCCTCGCGGGTGTAGGTGATCGACAACGCTTCCTGGTGGATCTCCACCACGTTGAAGTTGTTCCAGCGCGTCCGGGCCTCGGGCTCCGGAGCGTCCGCGCCTTCCAGACGCTGCCGGGCGTTGTCGGCCGCGCGCAGGTCGTAAGACTGCCAGGTGAAGATCGTGGAGTCGGTCGACTGGCCGCCGGTCAGCCCGCCGATCGAGGACAGCAGCGGGGTATCGCTCGGCGTGACCGCGAACAACTCGCCCACATAATTCGGGCTATTGAACGTGGTGAGCATGCCGGTAATGCCGGGCATCGTGTCTCCTGTTCTATCTACGACGCCGACACCGCGACACCCGCGTTAGCTCCGGCCCTTGTCGCCGAGCAGTTGCGCGGTCTTGAGCCGCAAGGCTTCCCGGTGATCGCCCTTGCGCTCGGCCTCGCGGATCTGGTCCGCGACCGACAGGCCGCCCCGCGCTCCCTGGCCCGGATCGGGGTTGGGTCCCCGACGGCCGCTCTCGGCCGCCAAGTGCGGGCGGTCTTTGAGCACGGCCGCCACGTCCTCGGCGATGGCGGCGGTATCGATCTCGCCGTCCTCGCCGATGTAGCGGTCCTTGTCGTCGAGGTAGCGCGGCGCATCTGCGGGCGTGGCCCAGCCGTGGGCGGCAGCGCGGATCTCGGCGTTGATCGCAGAAGTCAGCGCGGCCTTGACACGGGCCTCGGCCTCCTCCGCACGGACCTGGTTCTTCTCGGCTTCCGTGCGGTTGGCTTCCTCGGCCTGGTCCCACTTCTTGGCCTTGGAGCTGTTCTCCTTGGCGCGGGACTCCCACTTCCGGGATTGCGCAACGGCTTGCTCGTAGAGCTTGCGGTAGTCCCGGTCCTGCTCGTCCTGTGTGGACTTCTCGTCCTGCGCGGGCGGGCTGGCCGGCTGCTGCTGACCAGTGGAGTCGGGCTGCGTGGTGTCGTCGGTCCCGCCGTTGGCGGGCGCGTCTGCGGTGGTGGTGTCGGACATTGGGTGCTGGTTCCTCCCGTGCGGGATCGCCGGGCGGTGGCGTGCGCCTGCCCGGTCGGGTGTGTGGGGTGGGTGCGCCGTGCGGCGCGCGACTCAGCGGGTCAGGTAGGCGTAGCGGCGCAGCTGGCGCACCAGCTCGTCGCGGTCCCACCCGAACTCGTCGCCGAGTCGGAAAATCTCGCCTGGTGTCAGGCGAGGAGCTTTCGTCGTGCGGTACCGGCGGCCCGGCTCCTTGCGCAGCTCGGCGTCCGTGCGTGGCCGCAGGCTGCCATCAGGCCGGATCTCGTAGCCGCCGTAGAAGGCACGCGTGGTGGTGCCTGTGGTGGTGATCTGGAGGTTCCGGCCGAATGCCTTGACCGTGGCCATCCCGCTTCGGGCGTTGACCACCTGCGAGATGTCGCCGCCCATCCGGATGACCTCGGCGTTGGCCGTGCCAAAGCGCCGATTCTGCTCGGCCTCGCTCATCGCGTGGAACAGCGCGGTCGGGTCGTTCTCCGGCCGCCCAGCGCGCCAGTCCGCTCGGGTGACCGGGACCATCGTGCAGTCGCAGCGCGGGTGCCGGAGGAAACCAGTGCTGTAGCGGTAGAACTTCCCGGCGAGCACGATGCAACGGTCGCAGGCCGGAAGCCGGACCACCCGCTCGTGCCCGGCCACGCCAGGATGGGCTGTCTCGGCGACCTGCACGGCCGAGCGGCCCGCATCGTTGATCTCGGTCGAGACATAGGTCAGCGCCCGCCGGAGCCCGGCCTGATGCGCGTCCGTTGTGGACATACCCGCGAGCAGATTCTGAAGCAGCCACACCCGCAGCGCCGTGCCCAGCCAGTCCAGGCTCATGCCGCCAGCGGTGACACCGCCGAAGCTCACGGGCAGCACCGAGGCCACCGCGGATTCGTCGGTGCCGGACACAGCCTTGTCCACGAACGGTTCCGCCAGCGCGGCGACATAGATCTGGCCAGCCGTGACCGCCGAGATGAACACCGGCAGGATCTCGCTCGGGTACGCGGCGGTCAGCTGGTCGGGCGCGACCTCGCGCCACGCCTGCTGCACGTCGTCTGCTGCCCGCCGAACGGCCGCCTGGGTGGCGTCTTGGTGGTCGTAGGCGATCTCGGTGCGCTCGGCCGTCGGCGCGGTCATCCGCTGGCGCTACCGGCGGGGACCGGACTCCGCTGCGCGGCGGCCGACGGCTCGGCTTTCGGCCCTGTCTCCGCCGCTGGGTCGTAGACCGCGCGGGTCACGTCCTCGCGGTCTTCGCTTTCCATGTCCCGGATCTGCGCGGCGGTGAAGCCGAGCGTGCGCCGAGCCATCCGGCGCGGCACCAGCTTGTCCGCGCTGTAGAGCTTGACCACGGCGTCGGACTTCTGTGCGAAAGTTGGCGTGGCCGCATCAGCCCACACGGTTTCCATCCAGCGCGCCGAGTCCGGCACAACGCCATCGCGCACGAGCATCACCAGCCGCATGATCCGTTCCCACGCGGTCTCGAAGCCCTTGATCCGCCGCTCGGCCCGCTTCACATGCCGGGACTCGGCCGCCCGGATGCCATCAGCGGACGCCGGGTTGTCGCTGGAGTAGCCGAGGTTGTGCAGGCTCAGACCGGACACTGTGGACACCTGCACCGCCAGTGCCCGCAGCGTGTTGTGGAAGTTGGTCAGATCGGCCTCGTTGAACTGGCCGACCTCCACTCCATCGTCCTTTTTGGTCTTGGAGGTGGACCAGATCTTGCCCGCGATCGTCTGCCACACCGAGACCTTCTTGCCGTCCGGGTCGCGAAAGTCGTCCTCATCGAACCCGAGCGCCCAACGCCTTGGCATGGCATGAAATTCGGCCGAGATCATCATGTCCGTGGCGATCTTGCACGCCGCGTCCGACAGTGGGATCACATCCGCCAGCTCGGACGTACCGAGCGGATACCACAGCTGCGGCCGGTTCACGATCGGAACCACCAGGACTTCGCCCAGGCCGTGATCGTCGCGGGAGACCTCGATGTAGCCGCCGCTGTCACGGGAGACGACGAAGGTCACCGTGTAGTCCGGCAGGTACAGCGTGATGAAGTACCGGATCTCACCGTCCGGTGTGGAGTCGTGCCAACGCTTGATCGCGGCGATGACCTGCCGGGTCGCCGGGTCCAGCTCCACATGGACCTCAAGCGGCGACTCGATCGTCACCAACGGGTAGCTCGCGTCGGCCGGGCGCGGGTTGGCGCCCACGATCGCGTAGGCCCGCTTCATCACCATCGCGGTGACGTGTGCCTGCTGATAGCCCGCGTCCAGGTCGTTGTACTGGGCCACGTGCTCCAGGTCGGTGTCGAGCTTGGGCTTCCCGCCGAGCCGGAAACCTTGGAGGTCGATCCTTTCCTCCAACGCGTCGACCACCAGGCGCGGCCAGTTGATCACCACTTGACGGACCCGCTCGTCCAGCGTGTCCATCAGCTCCGGGTGCATGTACGACAGCCGCTGCTGGCCCTCGTAGTACTCCAGCAGGCGACGCAGCTCCGGAAGCTCGGCATTGTGCCGATGCACCAGCCGTGTCAGCCACTGCTGGTCGATCTCGCTCGGAACATCGCCGATCGCCACCCGCTCACCCCCTTGACGCCGGTCGTTGGTGGGGAACGGGTGCGCGGTCGGTCTAGTGGCCCGGCTGGCAGCGCAACTCGTACAACCGCCAGGCTTCGTTCGCTAGCTGTCCTCAAAGTCGGTAGGGCGATCCGGCGGTTTGACGCATGGTGAGTGGGCATGTGCTGCACACTGCACGATGTGACGAAGGGCGATGAGATCCGTAACGAGATCACTGGCTCTGTGCGGGGGAATGTTCTCCAGATCGGCAATATGTATGGCGATGTCGTGGGGTGGCACCAACCGTCTGCTGCGCACAGTGCGGACCAGTCGCTACGCGAGCCTCTCTGGCGTCTCACCCGCGAGGTCCGGGAAGCCAGCGCAAAGGAAGTGCGGAAGTGGGGGATCAGCGGTTCTGGCGCGTTGTCGGTGCGGTGGCGCACCGCCACCGATGACCTACTCGATCACTGGGAGAACATCCACGACAGCGCCGAGCCGGTGCCGCTGGAGGGGCACTTCACGGCCGTCCGGGAGACCTACCAGGCGGTTCACTCGAAGCGGTTGGTGATCGTGGGCCAGACCGGGGCGGGCAAGACCGTGCTGGCGCACCGCCTGATCCTCGACCTGCTTGACACCGACGGCGTCACCGGCCCGGTGCCGGTGCTGTTCAGCCTCAGCGACTGGAACCCCGACTCGACCGATCTCCAGCTCTGGTTGATCCAGCAACTCGTCCGCGACTTCGGGTTCCTCAACGACAAGAACCCCGCCACGGGCGAGACACAGGCCGAAATCCTCGTCAAGGAGAAGCTGATCCTTCCGGTCCTGGACGGCTTTGACGAGATCCCACACCAGCACCACCGTGCCGCCATCGGCAAGGTCAGCAACATCGACTATCCACTGGTCGTGACCAGTCGCCCGGACGAATACCGCGAGGCCGCTCACGTGGTCAAAGCGGTCGGCCGCGCCGCTGCCATCGAACTCCAGGAAGTCGCCCGCGATGAAGCCCACCGGTTCTTACGCCTGAGCACCAGCAAGTCCCGCAGCCGGGAATGGGACGCGGTGTTCGAGCACCTGGAAACCCAACCCGATCAGACTGCCAGCCAGAACCTCACCCGCGTGTTGAAGACACCGCTGATGGTCACGCTCGCCCGCACCGTCTACAACGACACCCCGGACCGCCATCCCCACGATCTCCTTGAGAGCCAACGTTTTCCCACCGCTGCGGCGGTGGAAGACCATCTCCTGGACGCCTACATCGACACCGTCTATACCCACCGCGACCCCGGCCCGCGCGGTCCACGACACCCGAACTGGACCCCCGACCAAGCCCGCCACTGGCTCGGCTACCTCGCCACCCACCTCATGCACCGCACCACCCACGACCTCACCTGGTGGCAGCTCCCCGCCACCCTCCACCGCCGGACCCGCATCCTCGTCCTCACAGCAATCTTCGGGCTCGCGGCCGGGCTCGCGTTCGGGCTCTGGGTCGGGCTCGCGTACGGCCTCGCGGCCGGGCTCGCGTACGTCGGGTTCGGGCTCGCGTTCGGGCTCGCGTTCGGGCTCGGGGTCGGGCTCATCAACGAAGTGCGATTTTCTCGCGGGCGCACGGGACGAGAACCGGAGCGACTACGCCTGAGTCTGCGACGGCGAGGCCGTGATCCACGCGCCGGGTGGATAACCTACCTCAAGAAGCCCACCGTCGAGTTTACTAGCGGGTTCGCGGTCGGGCTCTCGTTCGGGCTCTCGTACGTGCTCGCGTACGGGTTCGCGGTCGGGCTCTCGTACGGGCTCTCGTACGGGCTCACGTACGGGTTCGCGTTCGGGTTCGCGTACGGGCTCCCAAGTGTCGTCGTGTCAGCTCTCGGAGATACCTACGACCCCCACGCCACCGACCGGTGGACACTCCTAACCCGTGACCGAACGGTCACCCTCGCCCAAACGATCGCAACGACTGTGCTCGTGGGCGGGTTCGCTTACGGGTTCATGGTCGAGTCCTTTGGTATGCTCCGTAACCTCATTTTCGGGCTCGTCTTGGGTTCCGCATTCGGAATTGTCCGCTTGGCGCTCTCGGCATGGGGGAGCTGGCTGCTGTTCGCACGCCTGTGGCTGCCGCTGACCGGTCGTTTGCCGTGGCGTCCAAAGCGCTTTCTCGAAGACGCCTACGACCGTGGCGTACTGCGCACGACAGGCGCGGTCTACCAATTCCGCCACGCACGGCTCCGTGACCACCTCGCCGACCACTATCGCAGTCAGTCGAACCTCACCGGACCACCATCCGCCCGGACCGCGCGTGCTTCTGTGCCAGTTCGCGCCAGCGAGTGATAGCCATCGCGGCTGTGGGCACGGCGTCGATGCGTTTGCCGACGGCGCCCCGGTCGGGCTTGTCGGGCCGGAGCTGGTCGGCGTCCCCAGCGGGGTGGCGCACTTCCACCGCGTCGAAACACCACTCGGCGACGGGGTTGGCGTGGTGGTTCCAGGTGCGCGCCTTGGTCAACGCCATCAGCTCGGTCAGCCCGAACGTGAGCCCGCGGTAGGTCTGCGGAATGGGCGCGAGGTCCAGCCGTGTCTTCTTCTGGATCTCCTGCCGGACCGGCTCACCGGACCACTCGTCGTATCCGGCGGCCATGACCTTGAACGTCTGGCAGTCTTCGGCGATGTCGGCGTAGATCACGTCGTAGTCGATGACATCGCCGGGTGTGACGGTGATCCATCCGCCGTCGGCCCACTGCGAGACCCGCCCGTTGGTCCGCCCGTCGAGGAAGGTCACGGCCGCTTCGGGCAGCCAAAACCGCCACATTATCGAGGGCACGCCGTCCAGGCCGTCGGGCACGAACAATGCCCACGCGGTCATGTCGAGCTTGGCCGCCAGGTCGAGCCCGCCGTAGGCCCGGCGGCCGGCTAGCTCGGCGCGCAACCAATCCGGGGCCGGGGCCACGGTGCCCGCGCACTGCCGGTACAGGTGCATCGGCATCCAGCGGTGCGCCTGCTGCACCCATTGGTTCAAACGGTACTGCCGGAAGGCGTTCTCTTTGGACGGGTCGTTCTTTGCCTCGGCGGCTTCCTGCCGCAGTGACCGGATCGAGAGGAAATCGCCCAGCGCGGGGTTGGCCAGCGGCCAGTTCTTCTCATTCCAGGGGTCGGCGTCCTCGGGGACGTTGCGGACGTAGGCGAAGCGGTGCCGCGCCCGGTCCGGGTCCTCCATGATCCGCACGCACTCGTTGTGCTCGCTGCGCGCGAACGACGCCGGGTCGTCTCCGGCCGTGGTCGCGGCGACCATCATCGGCTGCATCCGCGTGCCCATGCCGGTGCGCATGGCGTCCCACAGCCGCGCGTCGCGCTGGGTCAGCACCTCATCGAAGACGACACCGTGCGGGTTGTGGCCGAGGTTCCCGGCGGCGTCGGCGGCGACCACTTCGTAGTAGCTGCCGGTGCGCTCATCGATGATCCGTTTGATGTGGTCCTTGACCACCAGGCGGGCCGACAGGACCGGCGAGAGCTTGACCATCCGGGCGGCCACGTCGAAGACCTTGGCGGCCTGGCCCCGGTCCATGGCGCAGCCGTAGATCTCCGCGCCCTCCACACCGTCGCCGACCAGGAGGTAGAGCGCGATGAACGCCAGCAGCTCGCTCTTGCCGTTCTTGCGCGCCAGCTCGATCCAGCCGATCTGGAACCGGCGGGCGTAGGACTCCCACTCGGGGTCGTAGGTGACCTCGCCGAACAGCGGCTCGATGATGTCCCGGCGCTGCCAGGTCGAGAGCACAAACGCCTTGCGCGCCCACTTGTCCTTGGTGTGGACACACAGTTCGGCGCAGAAGGCCACGGCGTGCGCGGCCCTGGGACGGCAGAAGTGGTCGCCCCTCTTCCGGCAGGTCTTGCCGTCGAGGGTGTAGCCGCACTCCGGCAGCCGCCGCTTACGAGAGGAGGCGTTCCGCGCTCGGCCCGCTGCGGCCACCCGGCGCGTCCACCTTGAGCTGTGTGCGGTCGCTGGGCGTCAACCCAAAGCGGGCGCCGTACTGCGCGAACGTCGTTTCGGCCTCGCGCTGCACCGTCAGAGCGGGGTTCTTCACGAACCCGTTCGGTCCCTGCACCAGCAGCGCGGACCCGTTGACCAGCTTGGTCGCCTGCTTGTAGCGGCCCAGCGCTTCACAGACGACCACGAAGGCGTCCACGTCCCACGGCGTGAGCACGCCGACGGCGATCAGGCTCGGCGCCAGCCGGTCCCACACCGCGCGGGCGTCCTCGGACAGCTCCTCCGGCGGCCTGACCTCACCCTCGGGCGGGATCGGCTCGGCGTGGTTGATCCGGTCCGGGCGGTCGCCGTGCAGGATCTTGAGAGCCGTTGGCTTGGGCTTGACTCCCCGTGCTCCCACGGCAGCCTCCTACGGGTCGTTGGGGTGTGACGAGGCCCCCGCCAGATGGGGGAGCGAGCGGGGGCCTCGTCACGATCGGGAGGGGATCAGGTACCGGAGCTGCGGCCACCCGCAGCGCCCGGCGCGCGAAGACCGAGCCGACGCGCGGCACCGCGAATCAACGCACCACTAACGGAAAACGCCCGACGCATGGATTACCTCCTCTCCTATTCCTCGTCCATCGGCACACCGAGCACGCGGGCCACGGCGTAGCCATCCATGTACTTGTCGCCGATGGCGAGAAGCCCGGCGTTGCGCAGGAACCGTTCCTTGTCCTCGCGCGACTTGAAGCACACCGCGATCCAATACTCGGAATCCGTGGCGAGCCGGAAGCGCTCGGCCTCCCGCTTCGCTCGATCCCGGAACCCTTGCTGTAGTGCGGTCAGTTCCCTACGGGAGTCCTCCGGTAGGTCTCCGGTGTAGTCGACCTCGGCCAGCGGGTCCGGCTCCGGCTCCTGGTTGAGCTGCGCCAACAGGTCCTCATTGGACCCGCCCATCGGTGCGGCTGAACCGGCGAGCTGTGCCATCACATCGTCGTTAGAGTCCGGCACGGAACAGCTCCAGATCCGCCAGCGGGAACCACTCCAGGATGCGGTCGTAGTCCCGTGGCCGGTTGTCCTTGATCGGCTTGAGGAACCGGAGATCCAGGCCGTCGAAGGTGCGGTTGAACCACTCGTAGTCGATGGGCAGCGGGCAGTGGTGCTCGGCGAGCGCGGCCCGGACATGCCGGATACGCCAGTCCCACACCGGGCTGACCTTCATCACGTGCTCGCGCATCGGGCCGTGGCCCTTTATCGCCGTGCGGCGGTTGGGCGAGTCCGCCGCTCGGATGCCGTCAGCGGTCCACGTCGCCGCCGGGTCCAGGTCGTAGTAGCTCTCGCACAGCATCCGCGAGATGTCGATGTAGTCCGGCTCCGGCAGTTGCGCGGCCTCGATGATCCGGATGTGCTCGGGCACCTGGAACGTGAGGTTGTTCAACCACCGGAACAGACTCGGATGCGGAAGCTGCGGGATCGTGACCCCGAAGTACCGCTCGTAGTCCGCCAGCGACTCGTCCACGAACTCCAGACCGGGCACCAGGTACAGGTGGAACGGCCGGACCTCCACTCCGGAATCCCGCAGGGCCAGCCATGCGGCCAGCGAGTCCTTACCCCGGCTGAACGCCAGCAGCACGGGAAGGCCCTTGCGGGCCAGCTCGGTACGGATCTCGGCCGACGGCGCCGCCCCCTCGATCACGATCGGGGCGGTCTGGTCGGCGGTCGGGTTGATCACCAACGGGCACCACCCCCGACCGCGCACCGAGAGTGACCGATATGTGTCGGCACAGATTCGGGCCTGGCTGACGATCCGGCTTGCCGGGTGGGGGGAGGGGTGACCCCCTGGGGGCCTCGGCGGGCGCGGTTAGCCCCCTCTTGTAGTGGGGTCGATTGCGGTGGCCCGGTTGTGGCAGGTCTGGCACATGCCTCGCCCGTGTGCGGGGTCATTCGGGTCTTGTCCATTTCGGATGAGTGCTCGCCGCGTGGCTGGCCAGTGGTCGGCCACTGTGGACGGTTGGCCACAACTGCGGCCGGAATGCTGCGGGCATTGGGTATCGGTGCATCGGCACCATGGGTCACGGGCCAACACGGCGGTACGGAAGCGGCGGTGCCCTGCTGTTCGGTAGCCCTGCTGTGCAGGGTCGGCCCTGCGGCGATTGGCTGCCTGCCTTGCATGCTCGGCACAGCGGCCCCGACCAGGGGCAGGCTCACCACAACCGGGCACAGTGCACGGGGCAGGGGCACGGTACGGCATGCCCTGCCCCCTGCCTGCCCTACAGGGCACCGGAAATACACCACGGGCAGGGAGCTACCGGGGGCCGAGATGCACCCTTGTACGGGCCTCACAGCGGCCGGAATTACACCAGCGGGGGAACTACCCCGGAACGGGCAGTGCCCCCAACCAGTCGGCCGGGGGCACTGTGGACGGTCGGTCATCACTTAGCGGCCACGATGTCTAGTGCAGTGGTGAATGCCTTGTTCTTGATCTTGTCATACTCACCGGTAAAGCTCCGGTCGGCACGAGCGGTGACCGACTCCTCTTCACCCTTGCCGACCACGGGAACGAACCAATCCAGGTATTCCACAACGGAGTTGTATCCGGCCCAGACGGTGCCCCGGATGTCTTCCTGGGTGTCGGCAGACTTGAACAGTGCGGTAAGAGCTTCCCACTGTTCTTGTTCCGGCTTCCTCCAGTCATCTAGAGGTTTCCGGAACTTCTCTGGCCATAGTTCCTTGACATACTGGCCGAACACTTCGGTGTCCAGCTGAGTGTTGATCATGCTTTCGGCCTCTGCCTGGAAGACCGACAGCCACTCGAAGTTGATCTTGAGTGCTTCCCTGGCTTCCTGGAGCTTTCCGGCGAGTCCCGACGAATGCCGGAAGGTGTAGGCACTTCGGTGGTTGCGGAGAGCTGCCCTTTCAGTGTTGGCACAGACCACCCGGACCGGGGTGGTGACCACCTTGAGCTTGCCCTGTCCGGAGTAGTTCTGGAAACCGGCGAGATACAGCCCGACCTCATCGGTTCCACCGATCTTGATCGACTCCGGAAGCTGCATAGTAAGGAAGATGTCCTTACCATTCCGGAGTGATCCCCCAGTGTCGAACACGGCACCGGAAGTGTCCACAATGGCTTGCATGAAGTCGGCGAACTCTTCCGGTTGAATGATCGGGTACTCACCGGACACGATGCCGAGCGGTTGTAGCTCTCCGGTCTGCGGGACGGTCCGGAAGGTGTTCACCCAGCCCGGTATATCCATCAGTTCCACAGTGTCCATTTCGGACACTTCCGGGCTGTCATCTGGCCGATCGGCATCCTGGCGAACGGTGCACTTCTGAGTGTGCTTGGCTCCGACCTTCCTCCGACACTCGGGGCACTTGCCAGTAGGGACTAATCCGGTGATACCGAAGGACTTCCGGACATTCCAGCCGGACAGGTGGGCAAGGTCTAGCACTTCCTGTGCCTTCATCGGACCGGGGGCAACGGTGCCCAACCGGTGCCAGCCGGGCTCACGGGCGGCAGCAAAGGCATAGCTGCCATCGGCGAGCTTCTCAAGCTCATGGGACATGTGCGGCTCTCCCTGGGGTGTTGGTTGCTGTCTTGCTGACAGGACCAACATTAACCACCGACAAGATGATTGTCCTCTGTATGTGATACATAACACTATGACTAGACAATCATTTGTTTGACCCTGCATTCTGGGTCTGTCAGCAAGACAGCAACCCACGACAGCAGGGAGGCACCACCCCATGAAGCTGAGACGAGGCCGGAACATGCGGCCACGACCGGCGACACCACCCCGACCACCCCGGACCGAACCGGTAACGGTCGAGCAGCTGTCCGAGCAGGACGCCGACCGGGTAGGCCGCATGGCCTACTACGGCGGTACGGACTGCCTCGATGGCAAGGGCAGCGTGATCGGTTGGGAGAAGCTCACGCCGGAGCGGCGGGACTACTACATCGGCATCGCCGCGTGCGTTCTCGTCGAGCACTGCCTCATCCGGGGTGTCGAGGTCATTGTGAGGCGGCCCCGGTGAACGCCGTGCTCGCCACCCTGGCAGCCCTGTCGCTCGGCGGCGGGCTGCTGGGGTGGATCTGGACGAAGAACTGGCGCGTCGGCGCGACCGGCCTCGTGATCATGTTCGTGATCGCGGTGATCGGCGGTCAGCTCGCGGGAGGCGGGTCATGAGCGGCTGCGGCTGCGCCTGCTCGTCGGGTGGCTTTTGCGGTGGCTGCGGTCACGCGGATTGCGGGGGTCGGGCGAAAGCCCGGCCCTCCGGCCCTGCCCCGGTGGCCAAGCGGTGCACCTGTCCGGTGCCGCACACGTCGCCGGACGATGCGGGCATCACCCGGCGCGATTGCCCGGAGCATGGTCGTCTGCTCCCGCCGTCGATCTACCGGCCTTCCGGTCCGGTGGCGTGATGCGCGTGAGCCGGAAGTGGTGTCGTCGCGGCGGGGACCGTGCCCGCGACACCGTTGACTACGCCGCCGCGTTGGCGGTGTCGGTGGTGGCTAGGGCCGTGACCGCGCGGCCCTGGCGCCGTCGTCGTGGACGGCACGCCGCGATGACGGTCGTGCGCTTCGACGGCGTGGTGGTGTTCGCCGATGGGCGGACCCACCTCGTCCGCATCACCCCGGAGCTTGTTCTCCAGTGGTGCGCCCCGAAATCCCAAATGGTCGAGGCCGAGGACGCGCTTCGGGCGATGTCCTCGGCGCTCGCCGCCATCCTCAAGCAAGACAAGGACGACCAATGAGCGAACAGCTCAAGTTTGGCTATAACAAAGGGCTTCCGCCCGATGTGACGACCGCCTGGGGCTGCCGGGCGGTCGTACACCCCGACGGCTTCGGCCTCGATGTCCCGCCGGACCGTGAGTCCGGCTTCGGCGACTGGCACACGCTGATCGGCTACCTCCGCGACCACGACGGAGAAGGGTGGATCAGCAAGGCGACCATGATGTTCGCGTCCGGTGAGCTGTCGGTGCGCTCTGGCACCGAGGTCGTTCTGTTTGAGAACGACCGTGCCGTGATCAAGGCGAACCCTCAGCGCAGCCACGGCTACCTCTACGTCTGCGCTTACTGGAAGCCTGAGCCCGCCGGAAGCGATGGCCCGCCGGCCTTGCGTGAGCTGCTGCGGCTGGACGGGTGATGACGATGACGAAACCCGTGGACCCGCAGGAGGTGCGGGGGAAGATCGCCGCGCTGTTCGGCGGCCGTGCGGTCGAGTTGGCCGCTAAGGAAAACCCGCACTCGCGGGTGGACTACACCGACCCGGAGGTCGCCGCGCTCGCCGACATGGCGGGCGCCGATCTGGTCAGGGACTGGAACGAGGGCGACGGTAGCGCTGCCGCCCTGCTGTTCGAGATCGCCGACGAGGAGGGCTGGTCGTGAGCCAACCGATCATCTGCAAGGTGTGCAACCTCGCGCTGGATGGGTTCACCAACGAGGAGGGCGTGACCTACCGGCACACGATCTCGGACGCGATGGACGGCAAGGACATCAACCACGAACCGGTGCCGATCCCGGCTCCGCCAGGGTGGCGCGGTCACTGCGACTTCTGCACCGCTGGGGTGCCCAAGTTCGTTGTGCCCGCCCGGGACTTCACCCCGCCCAACGCGCCGAACGGGTTCAGCACGGGCGACTGGGCAGCGTGCGAGTGGTGCGCCCTGCTGATCGGCGCGGACCGCTGGCCGAGCGTCGTGAAGCGGGCCGCGAAGCACTTCCAGCGGCGGATGGGCTTCCCGATGCCGTCGAAGTCGCGGAAAGCCGTCCAGGCGCTGTACCGCACGCTCGCCGAGAACATCACCGGCCCGATCCGGCCGATCGAGGGAGACGAGTCATGAGCCGAGAGATCCTGACGGGTCAGGAACCGGAGCCGGAGCCGGAGGCGCCTATCTGCCCAACGTGCAAGGAGCCGATCACCGGGGCCATGTTCGGGCCGCGCGAGGAGTGCTTGCGCTGCTTTGAGGCAGGCTTGCCGCCGATCCCGCCGGAAGGTGTGGAGGAGACCGGCGAGTCCTGGTCGGACGTGTACGTGGGGGGTGGTGACTGGTGAGCAGGACGCACTCGCCGACGCACCTGGGCTGCCAGACCTTCCGGTTCATGGTTTGGCAGTGGTGCATCACCACCGCCGAGGAGTTGATCCGGGCCGATGGGGAGGCTGCCGCGACCTTCTACCCGGAGGGCGGCATCACCACGCTGGATCAGTTCCTCCCGCTGGAGCCGGAGAAGCCGGGCTACATGCGGCTGATCCAGATCGAGGTCGACCACGACTACGCCATGACCCAGACCGACCTGACCAAGCCGATCATCGTCGCGCCGATCAAGCCGGAGAAGGGCGAGTACGGCGTGATCGTGATCGACGGCTGGCACCGGGTCGACCGGGCTCGTAAGGAGGGCCGCGAGCACTTGCCGGTCTACATGCTCTCCCCGGATGCCGAGCAGGCGTGCCGAATCCCGATCTTCATCTAGGAGGTGAACACCCCGTGACAGGCGACAGCCCCGGTCGCGTAGCGGCCGGGGCTATCGTGTCTTCCTGCAATCAGTTGTCAGCAAGACAGCAGGGAGACCCCCGGATGGTACGTGACCCGCTTCTGCCCAAGTTGCTCTCGGTGACCGAGGCCGCCGACGTCCTTGGGCACAACCGGTCCTACGTACACCAGTTGATCAAAGAGGGCAGTTTGCCCGCCGGGAACGCGGGTACAACCGTGGTCCTGGCCGAGGCCACCGTGCTCCGGTACAAGGCCGGTGAGCGGTTCCCCTTCCCGACGCTGCTGGTCGTGCATGTCTACGACGAGGACGCCGACGGCTGGACCGAGGCGAGCCGGACGGCGGTCGCGCCGGATTACGAGATGCCGGATGCGTTCCGCCTGGAGGACATCGCCGGGGTGGAGGGTCGGTCGTACCGCGTCGAGCTGCTGGACAACCAGGGCAAGACGCTCGGGATGAAGACCGTCGAGCCGACGAGCTGATAAGGGGGGTTATCAGGGTCCGGGGGCCTGCGGCCACACACTTCCGGACGATGACGACACCGATCTTGCACGCAGCTCAGCGCCTTGGCAAGTTTCAGGCGGCGTGTCGTGGCCGACTGACGTGGGTCAGCGCGAGGTCACGCACGTCGCCGAATCGATAGACCGGGCGGCCCCGGCCGTCGGTGCCGTGGGCGACGATCCGGCCCCGGTTCACCCAGGAGTCCCAGGTGCCGCGCGGGATGGTCTTGTCCAGCAGCAGCCGAGCCCAGCCCAGCGCCACGGTCGCGGTGACCCGCAGGTCGGCCGCGTAGTCGATCATCCAGTTGCGGCGTTCGTCCACGTCGTGTTCGGTGCCGCAGCTGCCGCACTGCACCCGGCTCGCGCCAGGGCGGGCGTAGAGGTGATCGGGACACCTGCCGCCCTCGACCTGCGCATCGCACGGCCCGGCGTAGATCCGGTCCGGTGGGCGATCGATGACCCGGCGGACGCGAGCGACGACGTGAGTGATTTCGTCGTACAGCTCGTCGGCCGCCGGGTGCAGTGCGAGCAGTCCGGGCAGGCCGACCATCCAGGCGACCGCGCCCGCGGTGGACCCGGCGGGCGGGAGCAGGTGTGGGTTGCACTCGTGCACGTCGCGCGCCCAGGTCGAGATCGTGTTCGCCAGCACCCAGCCGATCTCGCTGGCGGCTTCGTGGAACGGCATCGGCTGGGTGGCCGAGTGGGCGACCACGCCTGTGCCGGTGGACAGGACGCTCTGCCGGGACAGCGTGATGCCGAGTTCGGCGATCAGGCCGCGCCCGCCCTGGCCGTCGGTGGCCAGGGCGCGCAGGGCGGCCAATAGCTCGTCCAGGCAGCTTGAGCAGAGCATGTCGTTGGTCGGCCGAGTGCAGCCGGTGACACAGGCGTGCTCACCCATCGCGGCCACCGCTTTCGGCCGCCGACCAGACGGCGGCAGTGAGCAGCGCAGCGACACCGAGCACCAGCCACATCAGCTCGCCGGTCCAGATGGCGGCGACGAGCCCGGCGATCAGCAGCGTGAACCCCACCGCGCCGAGCGTGGGCAGCGTGCGGCGGGTCATGCGAACACCACCCACAGCAGCGCGAGCAGCACGAACACGGCCACCGAGGTCACGAGCACCGCGACCTTGGCCCAGCACCGGGGCGGACGGTGGTTCATGCGGCCTCGGCCTCCCCGTAGCCGGCCTGGTGCAGCAAGGTCACCAGGTTGGCCAGTTCCAGCCGCACGGGCATGGCGAGCGTCGGGTCGCTGACGTGTGCCACGTCGGGGTTGCGGACGGTTTCGATCAGCGCCGCGAGGTCTGCGGCGGGGAGCCACGCCCACCACACGCCGGGGTCGGACTTGCCGTCCCGGCGTTGGACGACCACGCCGTAGTCGGCCCCGGCCGCCACCGCCTGCTCGGTGGTCTCGGCGAGGATGCCGGTGATGTCCAGTGTGGACAGACTGCCGCGCGCTTTGACCTGCCAGACCAGGCCGGGCGTGCCCCGGATGTCGCCGAGGTCGGCAGAGACCCGGTCGGAGCTGCGCCAGCCGTTGTCGGACTTGCGCTCGGCGTCGGGCCAGCCGTGGACCCGCAGGTACCGGCCGACGTCGCGTTCGGCCCGGATGCCTTTCTCGCGGTTGGCACGGCCGATCTCGGCGCGAGTGCGTGCGGTTGTTCCCCTGCTCACGGTGGTCCTTCCTCGTCGGTGAGCTGGTCGGTCATGACGCCTGCCTGTCGTCGTCGGGCGGGTCGGTCGAGCCGTGGTCCTTGCCCAGGGCGGCCCGGACCAGCGCCATGCCCCGGCGGGCGCGGTCGGCGGCGGTCGGGTCGTGGTGGCACAGGGCGGCGCCGACGTAGCCGGTCTGGTCGCACATGTCGCAGGCGGCGATGGCGTGCGCTCGGGTCTCGGCGCGCTGGTGCACCGCCTCCGCGCGGCGGACCTGCGCCTGTTCGGCAGCGTCGGCGTCCCAGCGTTCGCGGGCTTCGCGGGCTCGGGCACAGGCGCCGCACGGGGGCGGGTCCGGATCGTGCTCATGGTCGATGCAGCGATCTAGTGGGCGTTGCGGTTGAGGGTTTGGGGGCGGGGGTGGTTCCCGCGTGCTCGGCCGGTCGTCGGAGATCGAGCCTCGCGCGCGCGTTCCCTTCCCTTCCTTTCCTTTCCCTTCCTTTCCTTTCCCCGAGGTAGGACTACCGGAGGAGTCCCGTAGTCCTACTGGAGAGCCGCTACCAGGGATTTGTGGATAACCGGCTGTTTTCTCCGGTAGTCCTCCGGTAGCGCTACCGTCGGGCTCCGGCGGAGGTACCAGAGCGCCATTGGACGCGGGCGGAATCTTGGATGGCGTGGGCTTCTGGATGCTCTGGTGGTCGTCCCAATTAACGATCTCCAGGTACCGCCGACCGTCCACTTCGTAGCGCACAATGCGCCCATGGGCGGCCAGCGTCTCCAGGTCCTCTTCGATGTCCGCCAGGGACACGTCATCCAGCGGCCAGATGTCGCCCTTGATCAAGCGCACGTTGTCCTTGGTGCGGCCTGCGTCGTCACAATGCGTCCACAGACCGATCCATGTCAGGCGCGCACGCAATGGCAGCGCCGACACGTCCTCGGACCGGAAGAAGCTCGGCTTGATCGTCCGGATACGTGGCATTCCGGCCTTCCCCTGTTAGCTCGTTGGCTCGTCGGTGGGTGGGGTCTCCTCCTCGGGCGGTTCGGTCTCGATCACCTCCCCGTCCAGATCAGGCGTGATCTCGTCCAGCGCGTCGGCATCGAGGTCGGTCCGGACCGAGCCCTCGGCGGCGATCGCGCGGTTCATGACGGTGGCCATGGGCAGCCACTTCGCGAGCTGGCGGACGGCGGTCTTGCGGGCCATCGCCTCCCAGTCGGTGACCCACGGCCCCTTCTTGCCCGCGCGGGAGCGGCCCCGGATGGCCTCGATCGCATCGACGCTCATGACCTCGAACTCCGCGCCGCCGTCGAGCAGCGTGGCGGCGGCGTAGACATCGGTGATGCCACCGCGGGCTCCGCGTGCGGGCTTGTGGATCAGGTCCGGGTGTAGGCCGTAGGCGTACTCGAACTCGTCTTCCTCATGCACGACGCGGGCCGAGATGTTGCGGAGCTGGCCGGAATTCCACGCGAGCTTGATCAGGCCCCGGTAGCCGGGGATGAACGTCACCTGGTCGCCGTAGGGCACCAAGTACGCCTCGCCCAAGGGGCCGGGCTCCAGGCCGAGCTGCGCCGAGGTCATCAGTGCGCCGAGCAGCGACTCGGGTCGGCAGCGCTGGAGGTCGTTGCTTTGGCGGACTACGGTCAGCGCCACGCGGGTGAACCGTTCGGGGTCCAGGGCGGTTCCGGTGAGCGCGCGGGCGATCTCGGGTTTCTGCCGCTCGATGAGCGTGCGGAGGTCGCCCCCGCCGGCCGACGCGGTTCCGGTCTTCCTCTGGGCGAGCGCGGCCTTGGTGGTGGCGTTGCTTATTCCTGATCCCTCCTGGCTGTCGTGTAGGTGAGGCGGCGGCGCGCTGGCCGTTCGGTGACGTACTGCGCGTACAGGTCGGGCTGCTCGGCGGCGAAGGACTCGTAGTCCACCGACCGGGTCGGCTTGGCCGGGGCCTTGTTGCTGGCGACTTTCTGCCCGTCGCGGTGGGCTTCCTCGGCCGAACCCATCGCCGCCCGCAGCTCGTTGTCGATGCCGGTCCGCTCGCCCTCGATCGCCTTGAGCTGTTCGGTCAGCTCGTGGCGGCGGGCGATGTGCTTGTCCCACAGCGGGTCCAGCTCGATCACTTCGTCGGGCACCGACGGCCAGCGCGACAGCGCCATGCGGGTGGTCTCGGAGGCATCCGGCGGCGGGGCCTCGTCGCGCTGGACATAGCCCCAGAACTCGCTCGCGCCGTCCACCAGGTCGCCGATCAGGTCGTCATCGCGCTCGATCACCCGCTCCAGATAGGTGTTGGTGTCCAGCAGCGCCACCACGAAGGTCCGGGGCGCGTCGAGAATGCGCATGTACCACTGGATCTGGCAGATGTAGTGGATGGGCACCTCGTCCTCGGCCCACTGGGCGACAGCGCGGTACCCGCCGGTCTTGGCCTCCACGATCCCGGCCAACTCGCCGGAGGGATGCCAGGCCAGGCCATCGACGTTGCCCAGCATCCATTCGTGTTCGCGGTCGGCGTAGATGCCCTCGCCGCCGGTCAGGATGTATTCGGGGTGCCGCTCGTCCCATTCCCGCAGCAGCACGGGTTCGAGCACCTGTCCCCAGTACATGCGCTCAGTCGCCGCGTCGTCGAAGTCCGGCTCGATCCGCCGGGTCTTCTCCAACCAGAGCTGGTAGGGCGTCTGCCACGGGTTGAGCCCGCAGGCGGCGGCCACATCGGAGCCGCCGAGCCCGAAGGTCCGGACGAAGGTCCAGTCCTCACGCGGGGCGTCGGCCGGGAGCACGACCGGCACGTCAAGGTGTCCGTGCTGGCTCATGCGCTCCTCCCCGCTGGGCGGTGCGCAGCTACCTGGCTGATATCGCTGACCGGGGCGGGTTTTCGCAGACCCACCAGTGGTCCGGGCGTGCGCCGTCTTCCAAGGTCTCGATGAGTGCGCGCGGGACCTGGTGCCACAAGGCCCACGCCCGCCAGCACACGATGCCGCCAACCGGCTGCACCGAGACGCGCACGGCGGTCCGGTCGCAGGAGATCCAGTTCGACGTGAGCCCGAGACCCCAGCGGTCCGGGACGGGTATGTCGGTCAGCCAGATCAGCGATGCGCCCAGGAGGGGGTGCCGGTTGGGCCATAGCTCGCCGCTGCCGTGGATGCCACGGGCACCGTGGTTACAGGTGAAGTGATAGAAGGCGCTGGGCAATCATTGATCACCTGACCGAACGTTGATCGGGTGGGAGCGGAACCACTCGTGCGCGTTGTACATCGCGACGGAGCGGGCCGTGCTGTTTGGCCTGGTCGCTTCGGAGATCTCCTGCCGAAGCGACCCCGGCAGCCGTAGCCAACAGGTTCGGCAGGCGTAGAACGCATGCTTGACCTGTCGGCCGCAGCCGCCGGGGCAGTCGTGGGTTCGGTTCCGGGTTGCCGTCAGTCCTGCTCAACCTCGCCGCTGTCGTCGCCGTCGGGGTTCTCGTCCTGCTCGCCGTCTTCTGCCGGGTCCTGCTCGGCCCGCTTGCCGTCCAGCACCGCGAGCTGATCGCCGAGGTCGTCCACCGTCTCGTTGAAGATCGGCGTGTTGTCGTCGAAGCGAAGGTCCACCGCATACTCCTCCACGCCCGGCATTTCGAAGGTCGGTACCTCCAGGGCGTCCTCGTCCTGTCCGGTCGTGGTCTCGGTGGTCTCGTCCTGCTCGGTCACCACAGCACCCCCGCGACCACCACGCCGAGTCCGACGCCGACGCACAAGGCCACCACCAGCAGAGCGGCGAACGCGCGCGGCGCGGCGCTGAGCAGCCGAAGCAGGGCAGCCCGTAGGTGATCGAGAACGCCAAGCCGGGCATGCTTGCCGGTCGGAGGCGGGGTCATGATCCGGGCGGCCATCAGGCGATCCGTCCGTTCCAGTGGCGCGACGGCTCATGCCGCAGCGGCAGGGGCATGACGAAGTTCGTGAGCCAGCCGTAGAGCGTCACGGCGTCCCGTCGGGTGCCGTACTCGTCGGGGTGCAGTACATGCCTACCTTCGCGGTCGTGATCATCTGGATAATCGATGGTGGCGGTCATCGCGGACTCCCATCTCCGTTGGTGATCGGGGCTGGCCGACGTAGGTCGGGGCACGGGCGTCGGCCAGCCCCTTGTCCTGGTCCGTCACGCACCACGGGCCAGGGGCTCTAGGGGTTGGTGACGAAGGAGAACGGCTACGCGGTCCTGCTGGTCAGCCGTGAGCGGACCGTGCTGGTCGGCCAGGTCGCCCAAGTAATCAGCCAGGCTGCGGGTGACCCCCAGCCGCTCCAGGTCCTCGTTGGTAAGCAGCGCGCGAGCAGGCTCCCGGCTCATGCCACACCGGACCGGTCGATCTCCTCAGCGCTGTCGTCCTCGGGATGCGCGAAGTACGGGCCGATGAGTTCAGCGCTGGCTTCGGGGTCATCCAGCACAAAGAAGGTGCCGCGCGGAACACCGAGAACGTCTTCGAGCTTTGCGGCCTGCCGCAGCGGGATCACCGGCGACGCACCACTGAGGACCTGGCTAAGACGAGCCTGTGACAGCCCTGCCATAAACGCGACGTCAGCATGTCGGCCGGTAGCCTCTACGAGCTGTCGGAGTGCGCTAGCGTCGCACGCACGCACGTATGTAGCCACGTCAACTCCTCGGGTGTAATTGACATGAGTGGCCTGACCGAACGCCCCGTACCGGTGACGTTCGCCCATCAACCCTGGTCAAGGGGGGCTGTGACCTGTCCTGACCTCCACGTTAAATTGGTTTCAACATGAAGGTCAACGGCTACGCTCAGTTAAACGTGCTTTAATTCCGGCAAGGTCGCCCTAACAAACCGCTCGGGATGGTGCCCTGCGAAGTGAACCTCGCTGAACTGATCAACTCGATCAAGGACAAGGAAGGGCTGACCTGGCGCCAGCTCACGGATCGCGCCAAGCAGAAGGGTGCACCCCCGCCGACAGGCTTGTTCTACCTAGGCGACCCCAACCGTCCGATGGTGGACTTCCCCCGGACGAAGACGATCTACGGCGTGGCCGCCGCGCTCGGTGTCGAGCCGTCGGTGGTGGCCGCTGCCGCCCTGAAATCTCTGGGGCTCCAGGAGCAGAACGTCGTCGAGGTACAGGCCGAAGAGATTGATGTGGTCACACGTAGTGATGGCGACACGCCCGAGACTCGAAAGGGTGATCGGTGGATCGTGATCACCCCAGATGATCAAACATCCGACGAAGTGCTCACAGCGTTGCGAAGTGGTGCAAACCTCCGGGTTATCTCCCCTTCCGGGGACCCTTCAACTCGTCGGTAACCTCGGCCCGTGGCCTATCAGGCCCGTAGTCACCCGAACGGCCTAATTTGGTTGGTCCGTCAGAGGTGGATACCGTCACACTACGGAGGGGGCACTGGGTGTCACATCCCGTGAAACGCCACATGGAAACCCGCATGTAGGTGGGGCGAAGGTGGACATTGTGACTGACGAGTACAGACTCAAGCGGATCGATCTTGGTGGCAGTCCCGAAATCTACGTTGGACTCCATGAGTCTCCACCCGTCGTGCTGGCTGATCACGGCACGCCGGAATGGGTAGTGGACGCCAAGGTGCGCGCCAGCTTGATCGACGAGTTCATCGCGAAGCTCAAGGACGAACCCGACTACCAACCCGAGGACGCCAGGCCCGGCTACCTGGAGCTGTCCGATGAGGCGGGAGGCACGGGCACCGACGGCTAGCCCGACCACTCCACCTGAGCCGCGTTCACACCGTATTATCGGTGTTGAACGCGGCTTTTTTCTTGCGCCGCAACAGGTTCTGAGCCTGGGCAGCCCCTCGATATAAAAATGTCACAAGTTAGCTCTTGCCTGGACCGGGGACACGCCAGGTGCTGGCGTGTCCCCGGCTGGAGAGGGCGAGTTCTGGGTTCGGGTGGGCGAGTTCTGGGTTCGGGGAGGCGAGTTCTGGGTTGGTGAGGAGTTCCGGGCTATGGGCAAGAACGCCGAGCTCAGCCTGACCCACCCCAACCGACTTCGACAAAGGCTAGGTGGCGTGCACCGTGACCGGGAACTTGGCCGGGCCACGCAGGTTGATGCGGCCGTTCCACTCCAGTTGACCGGCGAAGCCGAGGTCCGGGAATCGCTGCACCAGGCGGCTGATCGCGACCTGGCCCTCCAGCCGCGCCAGCGCGGCGCCGAGACAGTGGTGCGGGCCCGCGCCGAACGACACCTGGGCACGTGCATCCGGCCGGTCGACGCGCAGCTCACCGGCGTCCGGACCGAAGAAGCGCTCGTCGCGGTTCGCCGAGCCGAGACAGGCCAGCACGAAGGTGCCTGCCGGAATCTCCTTGTCCCGCAACACGTAGGGCTCGGTGGTGATCCGGCGGGTCTGCTGCACGGGCGAGTCATACCGCAAAAATTCCTCGACCGCGTTGGCCGCCAGTTCGGGCTTGGCCCGCAGCAACGCCAGTTGGTCCGGGTTGCGCAGCAGCGCGTTCACCCCGTTGGCGATCAGGTTGACCGTGGTCTCGTGACCGGCAACGTAGAGCAGAACCACCTGCGCGACGAGTTCGTCACTGTTGAGGACCTGGCCTTCGTGCTCGGCCGTGATCAACGCGGTCAGCAGGTCGTCGCCCGGGTTCTTGCGTTTCCACTCGATCAGCTCGCGGGCGATCGAGGCCAGTTCGATGTCCGCGTCCATGATTGCGCGGGCGGCCTCCTCGTCCGCCACGATCTCCAGTGACCGCACCAGGGTTCCGCTCAGCTGACGGATCCGGGCATGATCGGTCGGCGGCATGCCGAGCATCTCGGAGATCACCTCGAACGGCAGCGGAAACGCCAGTTCCTCGACCAGGTCGCAACCGCCCTTCTCGGCCATCTCGTCGAGTGCCCCGTCCACGAGGGCGGTGATCCGCGGCTCGAGCGCGGCGACGGCACGGCGCGTGAACACTTTGGTGACCAGTGAACGCAACCTGGTGTGGTCAGGCGGGTCACGGTCGAGCATCGAGAGGTTCAGCGCGCCGGCGTTGCCCTCCGTACCGAAATATTCGATCTGCTGGTTGAACGGACCGGGCGCCAAGTTGGCGACCTCGACCGACAAACCCGCCTTCAGCAGTGTGGAAACGTCATCGAAGCGGGACACGAACCAGAACCCCAGCGGGTGGTTCTGTACCGGATCGTTGTCGCGCAGCATCTTGTATTGCGGGTACGGATCTTCGAAGAAGCCGGGCACGAACGGGTTGAACAAGAGTGCGTCCGGCTCGATCAGGTCGGTCATGCGGAGTTCCCCAAACTGTTGCGGCCCATGGAAAAGCGTCATAACTCCGGTCGACGCATACGCAGTGTATGTCTTATGCTTCGTGTATGTCGACCCTGAAGAGCCGGCGGGAGCAGTACTCGCAGGCCACCCGAACCGCGTTGCTGGAAGCGGCCACCCGGCGGTTCGCCGAACACGGGTTCGCGGGCACCACGCTGGAGGACGTCGCCGCCGACATCCAGGCCACCCGCGGCGCCGTCTACCACCACTACGCCAGCAAGACAGCGCTCTTCGCGGCCGTGTTCGAGAAGCTCGAGACCGAGGCGATGGCACTGTCCGACGCCGCCGCGGCCAGGGCGAGCGATCCGTGGCAGGCCGCGTTCGTCGCGCTGGACGCGTTCCTGGAGTGCAGTTGCGACCCGGTCTACGGCCGGATCGCGTGGCTCGAGGCGCCGACCGCGCTGGGCTGGACGCACTGGCAGTCGGCCGGCGTGGACCTCGCATACGGGCACGTCGAGCGCCGGATCAAGGCGTTGATGGACGGGGGCTACCTCGACCCGCAGCCCCTGGAGACCCTGACCCGGGTGGTCTACAGCATGCTCGGCGCGGCTGGGATGGCGCTGGCCGAAGCTGCCGACACGGACAAGCCCCGGCTGAAAGCCGAGTACGCCGCAGTCATCGGTCGCATGCTGTCCGCGCTGCAGCCGATTCCCGCCTTGTCCGACGGTGCTGGTTCCCAGCCATCGGCAACTGGAACCTGATGGGTACGGGCAGTCGGGTGGCCATGGTCTTCGCTCTTGATCAGAACAAGTCGCGGGGATCGTGCATTTGTGGGATCTCCGACGGCGCGAGTAGATCAATGGTTCTCGGGAAAACCAAAAAACTGGTGCCATTCCGGCGGCACTCGACGTGTAAGTGAACTGTCACGTTTCGGCAAGTGTTTTCAATCCGGCGAAAACAGATCGTCGTTGCCGGGCCCAAACCTACTATCGATCAGTTGTCATTGCGGTCCATACCAGCCGAGGGCACCGGTACGGCCAGCGATCAGGTTGCCGTGGAGGTCAGGTCGTCCACTTCGTCCCGGCCATCGTGTTCTGCTGCGGATTCCGGGGTTTCGGCTCCGGGTTGGGTGTGCGCGCCGCGGAGCAGGGTGGCGATGAGGATGGCCGCAGCCGCCATCAGGACGGCGCTGACGACCGAGGCGATCCGCATCTCTTGGGCGAAGGCGTCGAACGCCACGTTTCGCAGGGCTTCGGCGGCGCCCTTCGGGAGGGTCGCGGCGGTGTCAACCGCGCCGCCGAGAGTGTCCCGCGCTGCTTCCAGTTCCTTGGCCGTGAGGGTGTCAGGAGCCTTCGTGGTGAGCTGCGAACGGTAGACGGCCGTGCCGATGCTTCCCAGGATCGCGATGCCCAGGGCCCCGCCGAACTCGGCCGAGGTCTCGGCCATGGCGGAGGCCGCTCCGGCCCGCTCCGGTGGTGCGGCGGACAGGATCACGTCGGTGACCACGGCGGAGACCCCGCCGATACCGATCGCGACAACCGTCAGGGCGCCGATGAGGTAGACCGCTCCCGAACCGGCTTGGATCATGGTCAGCATGGCGTAGCCGGCGGCCGCCACGAGCAGCCCGGCAGCGATCACATTGGGTTTACCGACGCGTGGTGCGATCGCGGTGGCCAGCGCGATGCCCACGGGCATCACGAGAAAGGTGGGCAAAGACCACAGGGCGGACTCGAACGGCCCCATTCCCAGGACGAGTTGCATGAACTGCCATTGGAACAGGCTGAAGCCGACCAGCCCGAAGGTCGCCAGCGCGTCGATGAGCAGGGGCAGGTTGAACCGGCGTGTCCGGAACAGCGCAAGGTCGATCAGCGGGTTCGCGGCCACGCGTTGGCGGCGCAGGAATGCGGCCCCCACGGCGAGTCCGGCTGCGCAGCACGCCAGGGAGAACCACCCGAAGCCGTGCTCCGCCATGAGTTTGACGCCGTAGATGACGCCGAGCACGGCGACGAGGGACAGGGCGGCGCCGAGCAGGTCGAAACGACCCGGCCTGGGGTGGCGGTATTCGGGAAGCAGCAGCGGGCCGAGGACCAGGAGCAGGACCATCACCGGCACGTTGATCAGGAAGACCGATCCCCACCAGAAATGTTCCAGCAGTAGCCCGCCGATGATCGGGCCGAGTACGGCACCACCGGCGAAACCAGCCGTCCAGACGCCGACCGCGGTGGCCCGTTGTCTGGCGTCGCGGAACATGTTCCGGATCAGGGAAAGCGTGGACGGCGCCAGGGTCGATCCGGCGACGCCCAGGAGCACGCGGGCCGCGATGAGCATCCCGGAACTGGTCGAGTAGGCCGCAAGAACAGAGGCGGCGCCGAAGGCCGCGGCGCCCGCGAGGAGCACTCGCCGACGTCCGATCCGGTCACCGAGTGTGCCCATCGTGATGAGCAGGCCGGCCAAAAGGAAGCCGTAAGCGTCCATGATCCACAGCAGTTCGGAGCTGCTCGGCTTGAGGTCGGCCGTCAGGGAGGGGAGTGCGACGAACATGACGGACATGTCCATGGACGCCAGTACGCAGGGCAGTATCAGGACGGCGAGCCCGGCCCATTCCCTGCCGCCGGCGGGTCTGTTGTCTTCAGTCATTTCCTCTGTTCCTCCAGTCCCGTCTGGCGGGTCGAAGTCTTGCGTACTTTGTACGCGGCTGACGCGTACAGGATACGCATGCACGATTCCGTAGGGCTACAGCTTTTTGAACTGCTAAAGCACCGTATTCTGTCCGTCTTCGCCCTCCGTGCGCTAGAATTTCGTCACAACGGGTATGTGTGACGAAAGGGGTGCGGTGATGTCGGAGCGACCGGCATGCGCGACATGTGGAAAGTCGCTGGAGCCCGCCGAGCGGGGACGGCCGAGGCGCTACTGCTCCCGCGCGTGCCAGGCGAAGGCTTATCGGTCGCGCAGGGCGGAAACGCCGGCCGACGTCCCGGAGGACGATGACAGTGCGCCACATCTCACCGTTGAGCGCATCGTGCGAGCCGGGATCGCCATCGCGGATGCGGAAGGACTCGACGCGCTGTCGATGCGCCGGGTCGCCACGGACCTCGGTGCGAGCACCATGTCCCTGTACCGGCATGTGTCATCGAAGGACGATCTGGTGGCCCTGATGGTGGAGGCGGCACTCGCTGACGTCCCCTTGCCCGACTCGGCGCCGCGGGACTGGCGTCACGGCCTTGAAGCTGCCGCATACCGTGACTGGGACCTGTACCACCGCCATCCGTGGATCCTGCCGAAGGTCATGGTGACAACCCGCGCGTACTTCAGCCCGGCTCTCGCGGCGAACAGTGAAAGCGCCTTCTCCGCATTCGATGGGCTCGGCCTCGAACCTGCCGATGCTTTCCGGTACATGTTCATGTTCGCCTCTTACGTGCAAGGCGTTGCGCTGACCTATGTCGGCGATGTAGAGGCGGAACGGCAATCGGAAGTCGCCCGAGCGTCGGGGACGAACGCCTCGGACCGTGCACAGGACCCGCTTTTCGAGCCAGGAGCGTATCCCCGGCTCGCCCTCGCGATGCGCGCAGGTGCCGACCCCTGGGACCTGGACGCCTTGTTCGCCTCAGGTCTTGCCGGCGTCCTTGACGGCATCGCGGCCGATCTCGCAAGACGAGGCATCGACGCCTGAGCCTCGACCAAGTCGGAGCGCAGCGGCCGCTTGGCCTCAATCGTCTGGTCTCAGTTGGCCTTTGCCTCGGGTACCGCGGTCCACGGATCGGCTGGAAACTCGCCAGCTGCCTTGATGTTCGCCGGCCAGGTCATGAACCGATGGGCGGACACCGACCGGGACGGCCGAAGCCTTCGTGGCTCAGCCGCGGCGCCGGGCCGCGAGCAGAAGTTGCAGATGGCAGACCAGGCGTTCTCGGGGGTCGCCGAGTTCGAGACCGCTCACGGCGGTGGCCCGGCGAATGCGGTGCCGCAACGTGTTCGGATGGATGTTCAGTCCGGCCGCCGCCGCCCGGACATCCCCGAGCGCGTCCAGGTAGGCCAGCAGCGACGGCACGAATTCGCTGCCCTGGGCGGCGTCGTGCGCGGCCAGCGCGTCCACTGCGGGATCACGCAGGTCGGGGTTGACTTCGAGCAGACGCAGGGTTTCATCCAGCAGGATCTCGGCGCGCAGGTCGGCGATCGTGGCCAGGTCGCGGCCAGGGGTGCGGGCCATCGCGTCGAGGACCCGGTCGGCCTCCGATCGCGAGGCCACCACCTCACCCAGTACCGGTACCGGTGAACCGATGCCCGCCTGTGTGCGCACGCCGGCCCGGTCCAGCGCGGCGACCACGTGACGCGTGACCGCCTGCAAGGCCGGTTCCGCTTGGTGCGGCGGCACTTCCGGCAACACCGCGTACACGCGCGAGCCGACCGTGCCGACCAGCGCCCCACGCCGGTAGGACGTGGCGTGCACCGACACCACGTTGCTGATCTCCAGTTGGCGCAACTCGTGCGTGGGACGATCGTGCTCGATCTCCCGGGGCGCCAGTGCCAGCACGATCGCCGACGCCGCCGGGTCCAGCCCCAGCTGTCCGGCGACCAGGTCCGCGCTGATCCGCCCTTCGAGCAACCCGGCCACCAGGTCCTCCCGCGAGCGGATGCCGACAGAGCCGCGGCGCCGGAGCAGGTGCACGGCTGCGATCCTGGCGGCACCCAGCAGCGCACTTTCGGCCTGTTCGGCGAACGGGCGGCGGCCCTGTTGAACCCAGATCGTGCCGAGGTGCTGCGTCCCGGCGCGAATGCCGACGGCCAGCCGCTGCCGGATGCCGAACTCAGGCCGCTCATCCACGCGCACGACGTCCTCGCTGGAACGCAACCGCTGGTACACGCCCCACTTCCGGAGCAGCGCCAGGTACTGCTCCGGCCCCTCCCAGCCCAGGATGGACAGGCGCCGCATCTCGTCGATGTCGTCGTCCGAACGGGAGTAGGCCAGCACGCGGTTGCCCGCGTCTTCGATGCTGACGCTGCCCGCCGTGAGCACCGCGACGGTCTGCGCCAGCCCGAACAGGTCACCGTGCTCGGCGTCGGAAGCCGCGGCCAGCGTTGCTCCCTCGAGCACCTCGCGGATCACCGTTTGCAACTGGTCCCACCGCACCTGTGGCCGCACGGTCAGCAAAGCGATCCCGTTGTCCTCCGCGGCTGCGCGCAGGTCGTCCCGTTTCCCGTCGGCCTTCACCGCGACCGCCGACGCTCCGGACTTCGCGGCCACGCGGACGTAGCGGACCGCCTCCCGGCCACGCGCGCCGATGACGAGGATGAGTTCGCCGGGGCGACCGCCGAGTTCGTCGTCCGGGTCGAGGATCGCCACCCCGCGCACCGTGATGTCCGGGCTTCCCGCGGTGAGTTCCAGCAGCGGTTCGCCGACCGCGACCAGCAGGGCCCGCAGCGTCGTGCCGGTCGGCTCTGTGTGCATCGCGGTTTGTCCAATCGAACAACGGGCTTCGGGCAACTGTAGCTGATCGGCTAATCCCCGGAGCTCTTGCGCTGCCTAGCCTTCCTTCGCATGGACGCGATCACTCACCCGCCGGCGCCGCGCAACGAGCCGGCCCGCGACTACGCCCCCGGCTCCCCGGAACGGGCGAGCCTGACCGCCGAACTCACCACGCTCACCGGCCGCCAGTTCGAGTTGACCAACACCATCGATGGCGAACAGCGCATGGCCGGCGGCACCACGTTCGAAGTGGTGCAGCCGCACCGGCACGCCCACGTGCTCGGCGTCTCGGCCAACGCGACCCACGAGGACGCCAAAGCCGCCGTAGCCGCGTCGCTGCGCGCCGCGCCCGACTGGCGAGCGATGCCCTTCGACGAGCGCGCCGCGATCCTGCTGCGCGCGGCCGACCTGTTGTCCGGACCGTGGCGCGACAAGCTCAACGCGGCGACGATGCTCGGCCAGTCCAAGACCGTGGTGCAGGCCGAGATCGACGCGGCGTGCGAACTCGCCGACTTCTGGCGGTTCAATGTCCACTTCGCCCGTCAGATCCAGGAGCAGCAACCGCAGAGCGGCCCGGGCACCTGGAACCGCCTCGATTACCGTCCGTTGGAAGGCTTCGTTTACGCGATCACGCCGTTCAACTTCACCGCCATCGCCGGCAACCTGCCCACCGCGCCCGCCCTCATGGGCAACACCGTCATCTGGAAGCCTTCGCCGACGCAGGGCTTGGCCGCGCACTTCACCATGCGGCTGCTGGAGGAGGCCGGCCTGCCGCCCGGCGTGATCAACCTCGTGACCGGTGACGGTCGCGCGGTCTCTGACGTCGCGCTCGCCGACCCGGACCTGGCCGGTATCCACTTCACCGGTTCGACCCGCACCTTCCAGCACCTGTGGTCCGTCGTGGGTGCCAACATCGCGGGCTACCGTGGCTATCCCCGTGTCGTCGGCGAGACCGGTGGCAAGGACTTCGTTGTGGCGCACGCCTCGGCGGACGTCGACGTGCTGCGGACGGCGCTGGTCCGCGGTGCCTTCGAGTACCAGGGGCAGAAGTGCTCGGCGGCGTCACGGGCGTTCGTCCCACGCTCGGTGTGGGCGCGCTTGAAGGACGACCTGGTGTCCGAAGTGGAATCTCTGGCGATGGGCGATGTGACCGACTTCCGCAACTTCCTGGGCGCGGTGATCGACCGCCGCGCCTTCGACCGTCTCGACCGCGTGGTGCGCTCGGTCCGATCAGCGTCCGATGTGGACATTATGGCCGGGGGAACCACGGACGATTCGGAAGGCTTCTTCGTGGCTCCGACCGTGCTGGTCGGCACGGACCCGGGGCACGAGATCTTCACCACCGAGTTCTTCGGGCCGATCCTGGCCGTGCACGTCTATGAGGACACCGACTACGACCGGGTGCTGCGCCAGATCGACCAGGGCACGGCATACGGACTGACCGGCGCGGTGATCGCCAACGATCGGGCGGCCGTGCAGCGCGCGAGCGAGGTGCTGCGGTTCGCCGCCGGGAACTTCTACGTCAACGACAAGCCCACCGGTGCGGTTGTGGGCCAGCAGCCCTTCGGCGGCGCGCGTGCGTCGGGCACCAACGACAAGGCGGGCTCGATCTACAACCTGCTGCGCTGGGTCAGTCCGCGCGCGATCAAAGAGAACCTCTGCCCGCCGGTCGCGTCGGGCTATCCACACCAGTCCTGAGAGGAGACCGCCGTGCTCCGTTCCGCCCTGATCGCCGCTTCCCGCTCGCCCGAATGCCGGTCGCTGGTCGAACGCACCCCGGTGCTGCGTCCCATCGTCGACCGGTTCGTTGCGGGGCGCGGGATTGACGACGCCATGCGTGTCGCGCGCACGATCGCTGCCGACCGGCTCGTCTCGCTCGACCACCTCGGCGAGGACACGCTGGACCGCGCTCAGGCAGAGCGCACCGTCGAGGCGTACCGGACGGCGCTGCGGCGCCTCGGCGAGGTGGGACTGGCCCCACGGGTGGAGGTTTCGGTGAAGCTCTCCGCCCTCGGCCAGGCCCTGCCCGCCGACGGGGAGAAGATCGCGCTGGAAAACACCCGGCGCATCTGCGCGGCCGCGGCGGAGGCCGGCACGACGGTGACCGTGGACATGGAGGACCACACCACCACCGACTCCACCCTGACGCTGGTGCGGGAACTGCGGGCCGACTTCCCGGCGACGGGCACGGTGCTGCAGGCATACCTGAAGCGAACGGCCGGGGACTGCGCCGACTTCGCGGTCCCCGGTTCGCGGATCCGCCTGTGCAAGGGCGCCTACGACGAACCCGCGTCGGTTGCCTACCGGACGAAGTCCGAAGTGGACGCTTCGTACGTGCGGTGCCTGAAGATCCTGATGAACGGCGACGGCTACCCGATGGTGGCCACGCACGACACCCGGCTCATCGACGTCGCCACCATGCTGGCCGAGCAGACCGGCCGCGGCCGCGACGACTACGAGTTCCAGATGCTGTACGGGGTCCGGCCGCAAGTGCAGACGCAACTGGCCCGACGAGGCCTGCGGATGCGGGTCTACGTGCCCTACGGAACCGAATGGTATCCGTATTTCATGCGCCGCCTCGGCGAGCGCCCGGCCAACGTCGCGTTCTTCCTCCAGGCACTCACCCGCCGCGGCTGAATTACTCGGCTCACTCATCGTCACCCGCTTCATGCTCACAACGGCGGCAGGAGGTCCGCGACACTGGCCACCTCATTGAGCATGGCGTCGGATGGCGCACCACGCAGTCGATCGGTTTCTGCGATTACGACGAGTGGCCCGTCCAGGCGCGATTTGTAGTGCTTTCCGCTGAACCGGAAGTGGCTGAGTTCGAGGATCTCGGTGCCGAAGGGTGTGACATCACCGGTTCCGTAATTGTCTTCCAATTCTTTGAACTGCGCGGCGACCTCCGCTGACGGCATGGTAACCCACACAATCGAGCCGGCGATCACGTTTCCTTGTGTGTCGCTCAACGCGAATAATTGTTGATCCAGTTTGTTGCATGGATGCGTGAGAAAGAACTGCCGCACCTCGCCATAGGACTGTGCGGCGCATCGAAGGCCTCGCTTTACTTCCCGCCTGACTTCCTTGAGGGCCATCCGTTGCCACGCCTCGGATTCGTTACCTTTCTGGGCAGACTTCCTTCCATTCGCCGCTTTTTGCTCAGCTGTGCCCTGGCTGGAACCGGCATCCAGCGCCGCGCCGACGGAGGTGGTGACATCCGCGCCTCCCGCAGCCGTCATCACGCCCGCCACCAAAGCCACTCCAGCGCCCGCCGCCTTCCCCTTGGTCCACCGGCCACGGCTGTCTCGGGGCTGGTTCGGATCGAAAGGCATGCCATTCTCCCTGGTCGACTTCTCAACAGAATCCGAGTTTGGCCCAGGAAAGGGGAGCAATACTGTGATCATGGCGTTGAACCCTCGAACGTCGCAGCCGGTCCACCCGAACGCACCAACAGAAGGATTCGATACGTGTCGGCGCGAAGGGTCGTGCACGGCGTCCACCCAGCGCCTCGGGGTGTCGTCCAGGATCGGCTCACCGTGCTGGCGGCCAGCGCCGCCGGCCTCGTGGTGGAAGCACTCGCGTTCGTCGCGGGCCAATGGTGCATGGCTGAATTCGACCAAGGCCTGTCCGGCTGATCGGAGAACGTTGTATTCAGCCAGGACATCAGGAATCTCACCCGGCTCGTTCCGGGGTGCCCAGAATGGACAGGAACGCGGCTGCCGCGGGGGTGGGCGTGAACCGGCTCCAGGCGAGGTACTCGATTCGGACGGGTGCGTCGGCCACCGGAACCGTGATCAGTCCGGGTAGTCGCGGTGCATAGGCCGACGCCAGCATCGCCACGCCGAGGCCCTCGTGCACGAGCCGGGCCAACAGGTCCGCGGCGGTCACCTCGAACGCCACGTCGCGGGTCAGGCCCGCGGCCGAGAAGGCCTGGTCGGCCTGCAGGCGGCCGGCGGTTCCGGCAGGGAAGTCCACGAACACCTCCTCGGCGAGCCGGCGGAGCGTGACCTTCCGCCGGCCGGCGAGCGGGTGCCCGGGCGGGACGAGGGCGACGTGCCGGTCGCGGGCCAGTACGCGGGTGCGGACTCCCTCGGGCTGGGCCGTGGGCGGCAGTCCGAGGAAGGCGACGTCCAGGCTGCCGTCCTTCACCTGCTCGATGAGGTCCTCGCTGGCGCCCATGCGCAGGCTGACCCGCACCTGCGGGTAGGTGTCGCGGAACTCGCGCAGCACGGCCGGGATGTCCACCGCGGCGACGGTCGGGATCACGCCGACGGCCAGTCGCCCACGCACCTGGCCCACGGCGGCGGCCACTTCGGCGGCGACACGCTCGGCGGCGTCGAGGCACTGGCGGGCCACCGGCAGGAACGCCTCGCCGGCCGGGGTGAGCCGCACCCAGCGGCTGGTGCGGTCGAACAGCCGCGCGCCCAGTTCCCGTTCCACCCGCGCGATCTGATGACTGAGCGCCGACTGCACCACCAGGCATCGTTCCGCGGCGCGCGTGAAACTGCCCGTCTCGGCCACGGCCACGACGTAGCGCATCTGCTGAAGCTCCATTCATCCATGATGCACAGAGATGGATCACATGACAAACATGTGTTGGACTCATCCATGCGGCCGGGCTGGAATAGGGGGCATGAAGACGTTGTCCGTTCCTGCTCCCACTCCCACTCTCGCTCCTGAGACCAGCCACTGGGGCCGCACCGCGTTGACCGCGCTGGCGCCGATCTCGTGGGGCACGACCTATCTGGTGACCACCGAGCTACTTCCCGCCGGCCATCCGCTGTTCGCCGGGCTGCTGCGGGCGTTGCCCGCGGGCCTGATCGCGCTGGCGATCACCCGGATCCTGCCGCGCGGCGCGTGGTGGGGCAAGGCCGCGGTGCTGGGTGTGCTGAACATCGGGATGTTCTTCCCGCTGCTGTTCGTCGCGGCCGAGCGGCTGCCGGGCGGGGTGGCCGCCACCCTCGGCGCGACACAGCCGCTGATCGTCGCCGTGCTGGCCGTACTGGTGCTGGGTCAGCGACCGTCGGTGAAACGGTTCGCGTGGGGAGGGCTCGGCGTGGCCGGCGTCGGGTTCGTGGTGCTCGGGCCGGCCGCGACGTTCGATCTCGTGGGCGTGTTCGCCGGCCTGGGCGGGGCGGTGAGCATGGCGCTCGGGGTGACGCTCACCAAACGGTGGGGCCGCCCGTCCGGGGTGGGGCCGGTGACGTTCGCGAGCTGGCAGCTCACCGCGGGTGGCCTCTTCATGCTGCCGCTCACCTTCCTGGTGGAGGGTGCGCCGCCCGCGATCGACGGGAACGCGATCCTCGGTTACCTGTGGCTCGGCCTGGTCGGCGGACTGATCGCGTACGTGCTGTGGTTCCGGGGAATCGGGTCCGTTCCGGTCACTTCCGTCGCCGTGCTCGGGCTGCTGTCACCGATCGTTGCCGCGCTGCTCGGGGTTCTCGTGCTCGGGCAGACGCTCTCCCCGATACAGCTCGTCGGGTTCGCGCTCGCGCTCGCGGCGATCGTGGGAGGTCAGCGATGAAGATCATCGTCGTCGGCGCGAACGGGATGGTCGGTTCGCGGGTCACGGACGAGTCCGTGCGGCGGGGGCATGATGTCACCGCCGTCGTCCGCGGCGGGTCACCGCGCGGAGTGCCTGTGGTGTATGGGAATGCCGCGGACCGTGAGCAGATGAGCACCGCGTTCTCCGGTTCGGACGCGGTTGTCGTGGCGACCCGGCCGCGCCCCGGCCAGGAACACACCGTGTCCGCGACCACCGCGGCCCTGCTCGACGCGGCCGCCGCGACCGGGACCCGGATCCTCGTCGTGGGCGGCGCGGGCCCGCTGCGCTCCCCGGACCGGCCTGGATTGGTGATCGAGGACCCTTCGTACGTACCACCGCAATGGCGCTCCAGCGCCGAGGCCAGCATTGCCCAACTGCGCGCGTGCCACGGACATCCGGCGGACTGGACATACCTCAGCCCGCCCGCGATCCTCGAGCCCGGCGTGCGCACCGGACACTACCGCCGTGGCACCACCACGCTGGTGGTGCGCCCGGACGGAACCTCCCGCATCTCCGCGGAGGATCTCGCGGTCGCCATCGTCGACGAGTTGGAAAACCCGGGCACCGACAGACATTTCACCGTGGGCTACTGATGCTCAGGGCTTGCGCCTGGATCTACTCGGCGGTGGCGGCGGGAACGCCGACCACCGCCGAGCGCATCAGGCGGGACGTCGTACTCCGTCCAACAGTCGGAGATTTCGATGCCGACCTCTGCGCCGCACTGGACGCACAGCAGGCTGGGACCGTTGAGCCCGCAGCATCCGCAAAGGCACGTGGGGTCGGCGTGGTACCGCATCAGCACACCGTCCAGGGATGACCTACCCGAACCAGCTGTCGGCCTCCAGGGGGTTGTGGGCTCGCTGGGTGACCTACGCGCCGGTCAGCGGCGACCGCGAAACTCGGTTGTCTTCTGTGGACGGTCCTGCGATTCTGTCCTGTTCTGCGAAGATCGATGGAAGGGGTCGCGGGTGCGGCAGCACAGCATGGTGAACCGCAAGCGATGAAGGTGGCAGTCCAGGTGCGGCGGGCTCGGATCGACGGTCGTGACTGGCGGGTGATCAGCCCAGCCGACGGAACAGGCAACGCGGGGCTGTGGACCAACGACTACTGGCGAGAGCTCTACGTGGATCGCCGTGCCGCATACCGCATAGGCGTGTTGTGGCTGCTGGCCGCACGGTCCAGGCACACCATCATCTACCTGCCGTTGCGCAACGGCAGGCAGCCGGCCCATCCGGAGCATGACGGCAGGCGGATGGATCTGGTGCTGAGCCAGCACAGCTTGTGCCTGCGCGCTTCACAGTGGCCGCGGTTGCGCTCCGCGCTCGGCCGCGGTCTTCCGCAGACGGCGCAGGTCCCGGCGAACTACCTACCGGACCCGGCCGGCATCGACTACGAAGCCCGCCACCACCGGGACAACCGGGATCGGCTACGCGAGCGCATCCACGGCGACACGCTGTTCCTGACCGGCAGCACACCCGTCTTCCGGGAGACCGCCGACCGGTTCTTCGACATCGCCTTCGGCGCACCCGGTTCCGCGCCCGGCGAAGAACCTCCGGCGCACTACTGCGCCCGGTTCCATTGGGCCGATGGTGTGCTGAGCAATACCGACGAAATCCACGTGCAGTATCGCTCACGCTGGCTGACCGCCGTCTAGCCGGGCGCACCCACCTACGTTCCGGGCACGGCGGTGACTTCGGGCTCGCTGTCGGTGGCGGGTGTGCGCGGGACGACGAGCATGGCCCCGAGACCGAGCACGGCGACCACGGCGAACAACCAGAAACCCCATGGGTAGGCGATGCCGGCGGTCACCAATGCGCCGGTGACGAACGGGCCGACGATCGCGCCCAGGCGCCCGATCCCGGAGGTCAGCCCGAGCGCGGTGCCCCGCACCTGTGGCGGAAACGTGTGCGCGACGTAGCCGAAGATCAGGACCTGCGAGGAGAACACGAAGATCCCGGTTGCCAGTACGACGAGGTTGAGCAGCAGGCTGCTGGAAATCTTCATGCTCAGCAGGGCCAAGAACACCGCCGCGATGCCGAACCACGCCAGCACGGTCGGCTTGATCCCGCGCCGGTCGGCGACGAAGCCGGCGACCAGCAGGCCGATGATCGCGCCGGTGTTCAGCACGAGCAGCAGCGTGACCGACGTCGACATCGCATACCCGGCGGTGCGCATGAGTTGCGGCAGCCAGGTGTTCAACCCGTACACCAGCAGCAGGCCCATGAACGAGCCGACCCACACCGCGATGCTGATCCTGCGATACCGCGGGGTGAGGACGTCACGCGGACTCCTCCGTTCGGCTTGCACGTTCGCCTTGGCGGCGAGGAACGCGGCGGACTCGGGCAGCCGCAGCCAGATCACTCCGGCGAGCACCAGCCCCACGACGCCGCCGACGTAGTACAGCGCATCCCAGTTCGTGCCGAAGGCCAGTGCCAGGACCGAGGTGGCGACCGCACCGACGTGATACCCGGTCATGGTGATCGTGCTGCTGCTCGCCCGGTGCCGCGCGGGCAGCGTCTCGGACATCACCGCGAGCGCGGTCGGCATGCACGCGCCGAGCCCGACGCCGGCGATCAGCCGGAAGATGCCGAAGATCAGCGGGTTCGGCGAGAGCGGGACGATGACGGTGAAGACGGAGAACAGCAGCACCGAGGCCACCAGGACGCCACGCCGGCCGAAGCGGTCGGCGATCGGGCCGGTGCCCGACGCGCCGATGGCCACGCCGACCAGTGAGATGGTGGCGACCGCGGTGGCTGCGGCCGGGGTGAACCCCAGTTCGCCGTCGTTGAGCACGGTCGGGATGGTGACGCCGAGCGCCACGAGGTCGTATCCCTCGATCAGCACGGTCAGCCAGCACAGGATGATCGGCCAGAATGTTCGCGTCATTGCGGATGGCCTCCTCTGTCATTCAGAACGTGTTCGAATAGCCAGGCCGTGACTTCTCTTCGTCGGCTGCCGGTTGGCCACGATGGCGGCCTGCCCCACAAGGCGCCGTAGTGCTGTGTCGCCAAGCGTGATCATCTTGCGTTTTGAATAACCCTCCTACTCTATTCAGCCTCGAAACGCACTATTCCGGTGTCGTCAATGTCGTGTCCACTTGAAACAGGCGCGGCCCGTCCGTGGGTGCCGCCAGCGCGGTACGAAGTTCGTCCACAGTGGATACGGTGTGGCCGGGAACCCCGTATCCCGTGGCGATCGCGGCGAAGTCGAGCCCCGGGATGTCCACGCCGGGCACCGTGCCGACCTCGAGCAGCTCGGCGAACCAGCGCAGCGCGCCGTAGGTTCCGTTGCGCAGGATCACGAAGGTGACCGGCAGCCCGCGTTGCGCGGCCGTCCACAGCGCGGTTATCCCGTAGTTGGCCGAGCCGTCACCGATCACGCCGACGATCGGCCGGCCGGGGTTTCCGATGGCCGCACCCACGGCCGCGGGCAGCCCGAACCCGAGGCCGCCCGCCGCGGGGAAGAAGTACGAGCCGCCGCGCCGCAGATCCATCTGCCGCCACCAGGCGACGTTGGTCGCGGTGGACTCCACGACGTAGGTGGTGTCGGCGGGTTGGGTGTCGCGCAGCGCGGCGAACACCTGCTCGGGATGCAGCGCCACCTCGCCCACCGGGGGCTCGGGTGCGGGCAGGTAGCGGTGTTCGCCGGCGACCTTGCCCGTGCACCGCTTGAGCAACGCTTCGATCACCATTCCCGGATCGGCCACCAGTGCCTCGCCGACCGGTGCCCGCGCGGCCGCTTCGGCGTCGTCGGTCACCTGCACCAGCCGGGTGCCTTCGGGCAGATACCGGCCGGGCTCGTGCTGGTGGTAACGGAACACCGGCGCACCGAGCACGAGCGCGAGGTCATGTCCGTCCAAAGCGGACGAGACCGAGGCGATCCCGGCCGGCAGTACGCCACGGAACAGCGGGTGCCGGTTGGGGAAGGGCAGCCGGAACGACGATGGCGCCACCCACGTGGGCGCGTCCAGGTGCTCGGCCAGCGCGACGGAGCGGTCGAACAGCCCCGCGCTGTCGATGTCGCCGCCCAGTACGAGCGCCGGGTGCTTCGCCGTATTCACCCACCCGGCGAGCGCGCGCAGGTCGTCCTCGCCGGGCGTGGCGCTCCGCCGCACGCGGCGCTCGACGATCATGGCCGCGTTCGGGCTCGCCTCGGTGTCCCAGTCGTCGTAAGGAACAGACAGATAGGTCGGCCGCCGCCGCAGTTCGGCCTCGAACACCGCCTGCGCCAGCGAGCGCGGCACGTCCTCGGCGCATGTCGGCTCGCCGGCCCACCCGACGAGCGGGCGCATCAGCTGGGTCGGGTCGACGTTGGCCAGCATGCCTTCCATGCCGACCACGGTGCGCACCTGCTGACCGGCCATGAGCACGAGCGGCGAGCGCGCGTACACCGCATTGGTCAGCGCACCCATCGCGTTGCCGGACCCGGCAGCCGCGTGCAAGCTCACCAGCGCCGGACGGCCGGTCACCTGGGCGAAGCCGTCGGCCATGCCGAGCACGGCGCCTTCGTGCAACCCGAGCACATAATCGATGCCGGCCGGCAGCCCGCGCAGGAACGGCAGCTCGTTGGAGCCCGGGTTGCCGAAGATGGTGGTCAACCCGTGGCGCTGGAGGAAATGGTGCGCGATCTCGCGCACGGTGGCCATGGCCTGACCATGGCATGCGCGGTGATCGGGTTCCAATAAATGTTTTCCGGCCATATTATCGATGTGGTCTATATGAGCGACTTCGATCTGAACCTGGTGCGCACGTTCGTGCTGCTGTACGAGACCCGCAGCGTCACCGCGACCGCGGAGTCGATGCACCTCACCCAGCCGACGGTCAGCTACGGGTTGCAGAAGCTGCGCAGGCGCTTCGACGACGAGTTGTTCCGCCGCACCGGCGCGGGGCTGATCCCGACGACTACCGCGTCCGAGCTCTACCAGCCGCTGTGTGCCGCGCTCGCCGGGATCGAGGGCATCGTCAGCCGCAGCGACGCGTTCGACGCGGCAACCGCGCGCACCGGGTTCACCATCGCGCTGTCCGACCTCGGCGAAGTCGCCCTGCTGCCGCGCTTGCTGACCCGGCTGCGGACGGACGCGCCCGGAAGCACCCTCACCGTGCGCCCGCTGGATGTCGAGGGCGCAGAGGCGCAACTCGGGCGCGGCGAGATCGACGCGTTCATCGCCTCGCCGCTGATCTGTTCGCAGCGGCTGGCCCGCATTCCGTTGTTCAGCGAAAGTTACGTCGGCATGGTCGGGCAGGAACACCCGCGCCTGCGCGGAAATCCCGTCACCGAGGCCGACCTCGCCGCCGAGGAGCATGTCACGGTGTTCGGGCCGAACGGGCACCACGGGCCCCGCCGGGCGCTCAATGCACACGGAATGAACGTCGCATTGGAAGTCACCCGGTTCTCCTCGCTGCCCTACCTGCTGCGGGGCGGCGAGTTGGTGGCGATGGCGCCGCGCAAGGTCGCCGAGGTGTTCGCGGACACGCAACCGGTGCGCCTGTTCGAGGTGCCCTTCGAGATCGAGTCCGTGGAGGTGTCGATCTACGCGCGGCATCCGCATGCGCGCAGTTCGGCGCAGCGCTGGTTGGTGGAATTCATGCACCGTGTGCTCGCCGAGCGAAAGTAGGGCGCGGCCAGCACGAGGGCGTCAACGAGACGACGGCGAGCCGGCAGGACTTGTACCCCTACGGCGGCGTGAAGCAGAGTGGGCACGGCAAGGAAGGTCCGCGGTACGCGGTGGCGGAGATGACCGAGGAACGGCTCATCACCATCGGCGTCTAGCGCCGCCGCAAGAGGGCGTGGCATGTGTAGGGCCGTATGAAGGCACGGGAGGAGCTTGTTTCAAGATCGAACTGTGGCGAAAGAACCGAATGATGTCCTGCGCACGATCGAGCGGGTCGAGCAGCGGCTCGACGTGGTCGGGGGTCGGCTCGTGGACCGCTATCGTGCCGAGATCGTCGACTACCGGGCTCTCGACGAGCACACCCTGCACGGCGACGTCCTGCCCACCGCGCAGCGCAACGTGCAGGAGTTGCTAGCGGCGCTGCGCGAGGACGCCGCGCCCACCGAGTCGTCACTGGACGCACTGCGGCGCAGCGCGTCGCGGCGCGTTCACCAGGGCATTCCGTTGCAGGCGTTGCTGCACGCCTACCGCTTGTGGGGACAGGTCGTCTGGCAGGAGATCCTCGCCGTCACCGATCCCGGCGAACCGAGCGAACGGGAGGCGGCGCTCGCCGTCGCGGGTCGCGTGATGGCCTATGTCGACCAGGTCTCGGTCGCCGTCGCCCAGTCCTACCTCGACGAGGTGACCGGTGTGCTCGGCGACCGCGAGGCGATGCGCAGGGACCTGTTGGAGGCACTCGTCTCCGGAAGGCCGATCAGTGAACGCATGCGCCAGCGTGCCGGGGCCTCGGCACTCGACGTCGACGGTGAGCACGCCGTCGTACTCGCGAGGTCGCTCGAACCGATGGGCAGCGACCGGTCGGCGCTGCGCGCGGCCGTGGACGGCGCCCGGCAACGGCTCCGGCCCTCGTCCTCGGCGATCCTCGTCGGGATACGCGAGGACGAGGTGGTGACGATCTACCCGGTCACCAGCCATGAGGAGTACACGATCCTCGTCGCGCAGGCGGGGGAGTGGGCGGCCGCGATCACCGGGTTCGCGGTGGGCGTGGGGCGCGCGCACCGCGGCGCCGACGGCATCGCGGCCAGCTACGCCGAGGCCGAGGAGGCCGTGCGGCTCGGCGCCGTCACCGGGGGCGGCAAGGCCAGCACGTTCTCCGAGGTGCTGCTTGACCACCTGCTCTCCAGCAGCCCGCACCTGGCGGCGTTGCAGCACGAGACCATTGCTCCGCTGCATGCCTACGACCGTGCCAAGGACGCCCAGCTTGTGCGCACGCTCCGGGTCTATTTCGAGCACGCGTTCAACCTCGCCCGCAGCGCCGCCGCGTTGTCGGTGCACCCGAACACGGTCGTCTATCGGCTGCGCCGGATCCACCAGCTCACCGGGCACGACCCGAACGACCCCGACCAACTGCTCCTGTTGCTGCTCGGCATGAAGAGCGACCGCTGGAGGAGCTGATTCGCGTTTCTTGCAACGGCAGGGGCGCGAACTTCTCGGATTGACGCGCAGACAGCTCGCGTCGCGCCGTCTTACCGTCACCTCCAGTTAAGCCCCAGGTCAGAGACGTCCTTCGGAGGTGGTACGTGGCCGCGACGCCCGTATGGGTGCCCGATGAAAAGACCGTGGCGCGCAGCAGGCTCGGCGACTTCCTTGCCGCGACCGGATGTGCGGACCCGCGCGACCTCGACCGCAGGGCCCGCGAGGACCCCGGCTGGTTCTGGGGCGAGGCCGCCCGCTGGCTCGGGCTGGACTGGCAGCGGGAGCCGCACGCGGTCGTCGAGGGCCTCGACGAGCCGCACCACACCCGCTGGTTCCCCGGCGGGGAGCTGAACATCGCCGACAACGCCGTGGACCGCTGGGTTCGCCGCGGTCGTGGTGCCGAGCCCGCCCTGCGTTGGGAGACCGAGGACGGCGAGCGCGGCCACCTGACCTTCGCCGGGCTGGCCGCCGAGGTCGACCGGGTGGCGGCCGGGCTCCGTGAGCACGGCATCGGGTTCGGCGACCGGGTGGGCATCCAGCTGCCGATGGTGCGGGAGGCGGTGGTCTCGGCGCTCGCGTGCGCCAAGCTCGGCGCCGTCGCGGTGCTGCTGTTCTCCGGGTTCGGCGAGGCTGCCGTCGCGCAGCGCCTCGGGGACTCCGGTGCGGTCGCGCTCGTCTGCGCCGACGGCTTTCCCCGGCGCGGCAGGTCCGTCCAGTTGCGAGGCATGCTCGCGAAGGTCGCCGAGCGCACACCCAGCCTGCGCACGTGCGTCGTCGTCGGCCTCGCCGGGGCGGACGTGGCGGGGCCCCGGCTTCCGGGCGAGGTCTCGTGGGACGCGCTGGGCACCGGCGCTGAGCCCGTGCCGGCCGCCCGCTGCCCGGCCACGCATCCGCTGATGATCGCCTACACCTCGGGCACCACCGGTGCGCCGAAGGGCATCACGCTGGGACACGCCGGGTTCGCGGTCAAAGCCGGCACCGACGCCGCATGGTGCTTCGACGTGGGCGAAGGCGATGTCAGCGCCTGGATCACCGACCCCGGCTGGATCATGAGTCCGATCACCGTGCTCGGCGGGCTGGTCGCGGGCAGCGCCGTCGCCGTGTACGGCGGGGGCGTCGACTACCCCGATCACGGGCGCGTGTGGCGCTTCGCCGAGAGCGCGGGGGTGACCATGCTCGGCGTGTCCCCGACGCTCGTGCGCACGCTCGCGCGCGGTGGCGACGACGCGGTACCAGACGAACCGGCCACGATCCGGGTGTTCGCCTCCAGCGGCGAGCCGTGGACGCCCGACGCGTTCTCATGGCTGTTCGACAGGGTGGGCCGGGGCCGCGTCCCCATCATCAACTACTCCGGCGGCACCGAGGTATCGGGCGCGATCCTGTCCAACACGACGCTGCAGCCAATCGTGTCCTGCGGGTTCGCGGGCCCGGTGCCGGGGATGGCGGCCGAGGTGGCGGCGCCCGACGGCACGCCGCTCACCGGGTCCGTCGGCGAGTTGGTGCTGCGCCGCCCGTCGCCGGGGATGCCACTCGGCTTCTGGGGCGAGCCAGGACGGTACGAGAGGACCTATTGGCAGCACTGGCCCGGCACGTGGCTGCATGGCGACTTCGCCGAAATCGACACCGACGGCGTGTGGTTCATTCGGGGTCGCAGCGACGACACGATGAACGTGGCGGGCAAGCGGCTCGGGCCCGCCGAGATCGAGCAGGTCGTCGGCGAGCACCCCGGCGTCAGCGAGTCGGCGGCATTCGGCACGCCCGATCCCGTGAAGGGCGAGCGTGTGGTCGTGCTTGTCGTGCCGTCGGCGCGGGCGGACGTGGAGCGGCTCACCGACGAGGTGACCGCGTTGGTGCGGGAGCGGCTCGGTGCCGCGTTGCGGCCGCACGCGGTGCACGCGGTGCCGAGCCTGCCACGCACCCGCAGCGGCAAGATCCTGCGACGAGTGATCCGCGCCGTGTATCTCGGCGACAGTCCGGGGGATCTGTCCTCATTGGACAATCCCGAGTCGATCGACGCGGTGAGGGGAGTCCGATGAGCCTGCGCGGCGCGGCTGCGGTGGTCGGCGTGGCGGAGACCGCGCCACGCCGCACCACCCCGGGACTGACCACTTTGGACATGATCGCGGGCACGGCGGCGAGGGCGGTGGCCGACGCCGGGTTGGAGCCGGGCGAGATCGACGGGCTGCTCGTCGGCCCGCAGGTGGGGGAGACCCCGCAGCACGTGCCCGCCACGGTCGCCGAGTACCTCGGGCTCGCGCCGACGTACGCCGACGTTGTGGACCTCGGGGGCGCCACCGGCGCGGGCATGGTGTGGCGTGCCGCGGCCGCCATCGCCGCCGGGATGTGCGAGACCGCGCTCTGCGTGCTCGGCAACGTGCGCACCGACGTCACGCCGCGCTCGCCCAACCGCAACCCGATCCGCGAGTTCGACGTGCCCTACGGCGGTAGCGGAGCCAACCAGGCCTACGCCATGGTCGCCAACCGGCACCGGGCGGAGTTCGGCACCACGCCTGAACAGCTCGCGCTCGTGCCGGTGTTCGAGCGGGACAACGCGCGGCTCAACCCGGACGCCGTGTTCCACGGCACGCAGATCACCGTGGACGATGTGCTGGCCTCACCGCTGGTGGTGTCGCCGCTGCGGCTGTTGGAGGTGGTCATGCCGTGCGGCGGTGGGGCTGCGGTAGTCGTCACTTCGCCCGCCCGTGCGCGCCGCGCGCCGTCCCGGCCGGTGTGGCTGCGCGGCGCGGGCGAGAAGGTGACACACCGCGCGCTGAGCCAGGCGCCCGAGCTGACCACCTCGCCACTGGCCGCGGCGATCGGCGACGCGTACACGATGGCGTCGGTGGGTTCCGCCGACCTGGACCTGCTGTCGCTGTACGACTGCTACTCGATCATGCTCGCCGTGACGTTCGAGGACGCGGGGCTGTGCCGGAAAGGCGAGGTCGGCCCGTGGATGGCCGACCAGGACTTCTCGCATACCGGCAACCTGCCCTGCAACCCGCACGGCGGCCAGCTCGCGTGCGGCCAGGCCGATCTGGCGGGCGGGATGGCACACGTCGTCGAGGCCGTGCGCCAGCTGCGCGGCACCTCGGGCGGGCGCCAGGTCCCCGATCCGGAGCTCGCGCTGGTGACCGGCAACGGCGCCACGATGAGCGAGGAGGTCGCACTGGTGCTGGAGGCAGGAGCATGACGATCGCCAAACCCGGCCCCACGCCGGTTCCGCTGACCGAACCGTTCTGGGCGGCCGCGCGCCGGGGAGAGCTGCTGCTGCAGCACTGCCGGGCGTGCGGCCATCACCAGCACTACCCGCGCGTGCTGTGCACCCGCTGCTGGCATCGCGAGCTGGACTGGGTGCCGTCCGCGGGGCGGGGTCGCGTGTGGACGTTCACCGTCGTGCACCGGCCCGGCCATCCCGCGTGGACGGACGACGTCCCGTACGCGCTGGCCATCGTGGAGCTTGACGAGGGGCCCCGGCTGCTGACCAACGTCGTCGGGATCGACCCCGTCGACGTGGAGGTCGGTCTGCGGGTCGGTGCGCGGTTCACCGAGCGCGACGGCACCACGCTCGTCCAGTTCGGACCGGAGGACTCCTGACGTTAGCCCGGCTTCACAACGAGGTGATGACCATGAGCTCGACAGTCACGACGACGACCGCCACTCGCCGCGGATCCGCCCGCAAGGTCGCGGTCGCCAGCTTCATCGGCACCGCGATCGAGTGGTACGACTTCTACCTTTACGGCACGGCCGCCGCGCTGGTGTTCAACCGGCTGTTCTTCCCTTCCTTCTCGCCGCTGGCAGGAACCCTGCTGGCGCTGTCCACCTACACCGCGGGGTTCGTCGCCCGACCGCTCGGCGGCATCGTCATGGGCCACTTCGGCGACCGGCTCGGCCGCAAGTCCATGCTCGTGCTGTCCTTGCTGATGATGGGCACCGCCACGGCGCTGATCGGCGTGCTGCCGACGTTCGCGGTCGCCGGTATCTGGGCGCCGTTACTGCTCGTCGTACTGAGAGTGGTGCAAGGCTTCGGCGTCGGCGGCGAGTGGGGTGGCGCGGTGCTGATGGCCGTGGAACACGCCCCGAAGCGATCCCGCGGTTTCTTCGGCGCGTGGCCGCAGATCGGCGTGCCCGCGGGGCTGCTGCTCGCCAACGGTGTGTTCATGGCGCTGACCAACGCGCTCGGCGAAAAAGCCTTCCTGCAGTGGGGCTGGCGCATTCCGTTCCTGCTCTCGGCGGTCCTCGTGCTCGTCGGCCTGGTCATCCGGTTGCAGGTCGAGGAGTCGCCCGCGTTCCAGGAGGTCGCCAGCTCGGGCCGGGTCGACCGCAGGCCGTTCGTGACGTTGCTGCGTACCCAGTGGCGAGTGGTGTTGCTCGCGGCCGGGGTCAAGCTCGCGCAGAACTCGATCTTCTACATCTTCACCGTGTTCGTGCTGACCTATGCGACGAGCGTGCTCGGGCTGAGCCAGTCGGTCGCGCTCACCGGTGTGCTCATCAGCTCGGCGCTGAGCCTGGGCAGCCTGCTGTTCTTCGGCTGGCTGTCCGACCGCTACGGCAGGCGCAGGGTGTACCTCGTGGGTGCGGTGGTGTCGGTGCTCTTCGCGTTCCCGTTCTTCTGGCTGCTCGACACGCGCTCCGCAGTGGTGATCTGGCTGGCGATGGTCATCGGCATGATCGGCCACGACATGATGTACGGCCCGCAGGCTGCGTACTTCAGCGAGTTGTTCGACGCGAAGGTGCGCTACAGCGGCGCGTCGCTGGGCTACCAGCTGTCGTCGCTTATCGCGGGCGGGTTCGCGCCGGTCATCGCCGTGGCGCTGCTCGGTGTAGCGGGCGGCCACCACTGGCCCATCGCGACGTACATGATCGTGGTCGGGGTGATCAGCGTGGTGGCCCTGGCGCTCGCCCCCGAGACGCATCGCGGCGACCGCCGCGAGCGGGCCGATACGAGCGGGAGGGTCGATGACACGTGATCACCGGTACGTCCAGCTGGGCCTGATCGCCGCCATGCAGGTGCTGGGCCTTGCGGTGTGGTTCTCGGCGTCAGCCGTGGTGCCGACGCTGCGCGAGGTGTGGCGCATCGGGGACATGCAGGCGGTGTGGCTCACCGCGTCGGTGCAGGTTGGATTCGTGGCGGGCGCCGTCACCTCGGCGGCGTTCAACCTGCCGGACCGGTTCCCGCCGCAGCGGGTAGCGGCATGCGCGGCGCTCGGCGCGGCGCTGGTAACGGCAGCGGTGCCGGTGCTGGCGGACGGTTTCGGCGTCGCCGTGCTGCTGCGCCTGTGCACCGGATTCTTCCTGGCCGGCGTGTACCCGGTCGGGATGAAGCTGATGGCGTCGTGGTTCGGTTCGGCCGGGCGGGGACTGGCGCTCGGAGTGCTGGTCGGCGCGCTCACGCTCGGCTCGGCGCTGCCGCAACTGCTCAGGGGACTGGGCACGCTGCCGTGGCAGGGCGTGCTGGCTGCCGCGGCCGGGCTCGGTGCGGTCGCGGCGGTGCTCGCGCTGACGCTCGTCCGGCCGGGGCCCCACCTTTCCGGAAAGGGAGCGCGGCACCGGCCGAGGTACGCGCTGGAGATGTTCACCGAGCGCGGCCCGCTGCTGGCGAACTTGGGCTACTTCGGGCACATGTGGGAGCTGTACGCGCTGTGGACCTGGCTGCCGTCGTTCGTCGCGGCGGGCGCGGCCACAACGGGCACGACCACGAGTCTCGTCGCGTTCGCGGCGATCGGCGTCGCCGGCGTCGCGGGCTGCCTGCTCGGCGGCTGGGCCGCCGACCGATACGGCCGGGCCCCCGCGGCGGGCGTGGCGCTCGTTGTCAGCGGCGCGTGTTGTGTCGTCTCGCCGCTGTTCTTCGGCGCACCACTGCCGGTGCTGCTCGTGCTTCTGGTGGTGTGGGGCGCGGCCGTGATTGCGGACTCCGGCGTTTTCTCCACGGCGCTCAGCGAGGTCGCCGACTCCCGCTACGTCGGCACGGCGCTCACCGCGCAGACCGCGATCGGGTTCCTGCTCACCGTGGTCACCATCAACCTCGTGCCCATGCTGGCCGGGCTCACCGGCTGGCGCTACGCCTTCCTTCTGCTCGCACCGGGCCCCATCCTGGGGGCGATCGCCATGCGGGCGCTGGGACACCGGACGGCACGTGCCGCCCGGCTCGACCAACCGATTGGAGAGATGACATGACACCCCTTGTGTCAACCCGCGGCCATCCTGGTGACCACCGAGCGCGCGCTTTTGTCCCGTTGCCGGGGCGGGGCGCCCTCGTCGCGGACCTGACTCGATCCCTTAGGCCGTGCCCCGTCGACACCATCGCGGTCGCGCGCAAACTCTCGGAGGAGAAGCCATGACCTCGTGCTGGCCTCACGGAGCACCGTCGGCCGGAGAATCCGCCGAGTTGAGCAGGCTCGTCACGACGCGCGACATCGAGTTGTTCACCGAGATCAGCGGCGACCGCAACCCGCTGCACTACGACGAGGAGGCCGCGGCGGCGTCGCGGTTCGGTGAGATAGTCGTGCAGGGCGGCATCACGAGCGCGATCCTGAACGCGGTGGTGGCCGAGAAGCTGCCCGGCCCCGGCACGGTGTTCCTGAACACCCAGTTCGACTTCTCCGCCCCGGTACGGCCCGGCGACACGATCACTGGCCGCGTCGAGGTGACCGAAGCCCGCGAGGACAAGCCCATCACGAAGCTGAAGGTGAGCGTGACCCGCGACGACGGCACTGTCGCACTGTCCGGCACTGCCGTCTGCTACACGATGGCGCTGGAACGGTGACCGCCATGGACGATCGCACGCCGGTGCTGGCCGCCGCGGCCCGCACCCCGATCGGCAGGCTCGGTGGCGCGCTCGCCGGGGTCGACGCGCTCGACCTCGGCGCGACCGCGGTCGCCGGCGCGCTCGCCAGGGCTGGTGGCATCGCGCCGGACTACGTGTACCTCGGCAACGTCGTGCAGGCCGGCAACGGGCAGAACCCCGCCCGGCTTGCCGCGACCCGGGCCGGAGTGCCGGTCACCGTCCCGGCGATGACACTCAACGACGTGTGCCTCGCGAGCATGAGCGCGGTCGGCTGGGCCGCGGCGCAGATCCGCATGGGAGAACTGGGCGCGGCGGTCGTCGGTGGCTTCGACTCCATGACGAGGGCCCCGCACGCGGTACGCGTGCGGGGTGCAGGCAAGGTCGGTGATCATCAGCTCACGGACCTGCTCGTCCACGATGGACTGTGGTGCGGGATCGCGGAGAGCGGCATGGGCGAGTTGTCCGACGCGGAGAACGCGCGGCTCGGCATCGGCCGTGCGGCGCAGGACGAACTCGCCGCGGCGAGCCACCAGCGTGCGGAGGCCGCGACGGCGGCCGGTGTGCTCGCCGGGGAGATCGTGCCGGTCGACGGTGTGGCGCTGGAGAGCGACGAAGGCATCCGGCGCGGGAGCACGGCCGAGGCACTCGCACGGCTGCGGCCCGCGTTCACCGCGGACGGCACCATCACCGCCGCGAACGCCTCGCAGATGTCCGACGCGGGCGCGGCGGGCGTGCTCACCTCGCTGCGCACCGCGCAAGAGCACGGCCTTGCCGGACTGACCGAGATCGTGGACCGCGTCGTCGTCGCGGGCCCGGACCCGGCGCTGCACCTGCGACCCGCCGACGCGATTCGCGCACTGCTGGAGCGAAACCGGCTCACCGTCGGCGACATCGGCCGCTGGGAGATCAACGAGGCGTTCGCCGGGGTCGTGCTCGCCAGCACCCAGAAGCTCGGCATCGACCTGGACACCGTCAACGTCAACGGCGGCGCCATCGCGCTCGGTCACCCGCTCGGGGCGTCTGGCTTCCGGCTCGTGCAGACGCTGGCCGCGGAACTGCCGAGGGCGGGTGCCGAACTCGGGGTCGCCGCCATCTGCGGTGGTGGTGGACAAGGGCAAGCCGTGTTGCTGCGCGCGGTGCGTTAGCTGGATGACAGGGCCAGCGCTCGGGCGACGGTGCTGTCTGTCCGAGTGCTGGTCACAGCCTGATACCGATCTTGAGGTTGACACAAGGGGTGTTATGCGGCTTGTTGGTGTCTGGGTAGGGTGGTGTGCGCGAGGTTGCGCATGGGTTTTCGCTCGCGGTCGATCCAGGGCGGAGGGATGAACTCGGGCAGATGCCCGTTCATCCGTACCTCCCACGCCGTGCGATGGACCGTCCGATGATGGCGAGCACACAAGAGCACCAAGTTGTCGACGTCGGTGCGCTTGTCCACCGACCACGCCACCACGTGATGCGGTGTCGTCCACTTAGGTCCGCGAGTGCAGCCCGGATATGCGCATCCTCGATCTCGGACGGCCAGGTAGCGGCGTTGGGCGGGCGTGGCGAACCGGGAAGCGTCGCCCACGTAGAGGGGTGCGGCGTTGTTGCCGAAGATCGCGGGCACCACCTTCGACTCACAGGCCAGACGGCGAAGCCCATCCACGCTCGATAGTCCGGGAACGTCGAGAAACGCTTGCCGGGCACGGTTTTCGAGTTCTGCCAGCGTGACCGACACGATCATCACCGCGCGTTCCCCGCCCTGGGTCGCCAACTCGTCGCAGCGGGCGGCCAGGGCGATGATCTCGGCGAGTGCGTCTCCGGCGCGTTCGGCGGTGGTGCGGGTATCGTGTTCGCCGATGGCGGGGTTCTTGTGTGGTTTGGCCAGTGGTCCGAGTAGCCCGTCGAGTTCCTCGGCGGTTTCGGCGTCCAGTTCACCGCTGAAGCGGATACTGCCGTCTTTGCGGCGCGTGATGTCCAACCGGCGCAGCGGGTGGGCTTGTTCGCGTTCTTTGTCGGCTGGTGGTGCGGTGTCCTGGTCCCAGATCGCGTGCAGTCGGCGGCCGGCTTTGCGCACCGCTTCCGGTCCGGCCTGCCGAGCCAGCTCCACCAGGATCCGCTCATCCGCCTCGCGCTGCTCGACGGGAATCCCGGCCGGGCACGCCTGAAACGTCGCGGTAATCGCCTGGACATGCTCTACGTTGATGTCTCCGGCGGTCAGGGCTTGGCTGGTGGCGGCCTGTGGTGGGGGTTGCGGCACGCCGGTCAGCGACGACGACGGCATGGTCGCCGCGGCATGGTCGATGCGTTGTTTGGCTTCCCGTGTGGAAATCCGCAAGGTATCGGTCAGGAACGCGGCGGTGTCCTTGTATCCCAGAGACTTCCCCAGTCCGCGCTGCTCGCTCTCGCCCACGGCCGCGAGCATCTCCGCGTAGCCGGTCCGCAGCTTTTCCTCACACGCCACCACAATTGCGGCCAGGTCCCCATCGGGAACCTGCCACAACTGGGAACCGGGACTCTGCTCGGACATGCATCCATGATATCAAGTTTAGTGCATGCGTTCGATACACGTTCGAGTTAATTTGATGAGGCAGGATCGACACAAGTAGTCACAAGTAACGTCTGCCGCAAGTTGAGCAGCGCTCTTATCCCTTTGTCGGTCAGGTTGTTTCGCTGTCAAGTTGTCCGGCCTAGACCAAGCCATGGCCGATCTTGCGGACTTCGGTGGCGGTGAGGCTGGATCAGAAGAGCGTACAACCGGTGTGGGTCCGACAGATTCGCCTCGACACCTGCCTTTTGTCGAATCGCTACCTGGTCTTCGGTCCGCTGAGCTAGTTCGGGGCCAAGCTCACGGTGTTATGTCCAGAGTTCGGTTGCGTGGACGATGGGTTCACCGCGCAGCGCGATCTCGGTGTCGACCTGCGCGGCGCAACCGGGACAGAAGTAGCGGCGGAACACGAAGCGCCGCGCGCCTTCGTGTCGTGCGGTCTCCGGCCATCGCTTGGTGACCGGAAGTTCGGCGGTGACAAGGTGTTGCCGCACATTGTCCGTGGCGGGACCGATCTCGGTGTCACAGCGCCTGCACTGGACCGAACCGGCGACGACGTCGAGCGCACTGGACAAGCGGCGCCTGCCGGAACGGGCCACGTCGGCAGGTGGAAGTGGGTCACGACCGCCGAGGCGGGTGCGCCGTCGGTCACGCCGCAAGGTGTCCGTCGCAACTGGATCGACAGCGGAATCGGCGATCACTACTCCGTAGTCACGTTCCGCGCCGTCTCGACTGACCAACCCGGCGCGTACATCCGCGAGGACCTCGTCGGCCGGCCGGTCGAGCGGGTCGCCTACGCCACCGCCGCCGGCGCACCAACTCAGATATGTCTGCCGCGGTTCGATCGCCACCGATGCCTTTGCCGGCAGTGCCGTGCCTCCCGCCGCGACGTCCTCGGCCGGGGTGTCGACATCAGGTTCTCCGGGCACGAGCATCATTCCGGTCGGCGCACCCGGCTCGCCTGCCGCGACTCCGGTTGACGTCGGCTGCTCGACACCGTGCGAGAAGACCGTGGTGTCGAACCGGCCACCGGCGCGGTGCGGCAGATAGCCGTGCTCGGCGGACACGCCACCCCGGTACCGGCCGGGACCTCCGGAGTCGGGGCGTTCCCGGCGCCAGAGGTAGCGTAGCGGGTAGCGCTGCTCGATCACCTCGATGTTGGCGCATGCCGCGCCGGGAGAGGTGAGGATGCCGGAAACGTCGGCGCCGTCGGCGAAACCGCGGGCTCCGCCGCCGCCGAGCAACCCGTCCAGCAACATCGTGCCGAACGGCCTGCCCTGCTCGGTCCGGCCCGCGATGGTCTGCGCGGGCGCCGATGACATGCAGGAGGCCAGCACACGATCACCGAACGCGCCGTCTGGTTCCCCGGCGGCGTCCAGCAGTCGCGCGATGCAGGCGTTCACGCAGGTTCGCACCTCTTGTCCAGCCGCGTTCACGCTCATCGCCACCGCGGCCGGCCAGCGGGCGTGCACCACACTGCCCTCACGGGTACGCAGGTCGACCGCGGCGGCGAAACCCGCAGGCACCCACGGCATGCCGTACCCGAGGAGCGCCATCACCGCGGCCATCGCGAAGTTCTGGGTGGTGGCAAGGGTGGCGTTGACCCCGGACTCCGCCTGGTCCGAGCTCTCGGTGAAATCGAGCGTGAGCTTCTCGCCCCGCTTGGTCATGGTGAGCCGGATGGCGAAGACGGTGTTCTCGCGGCCGTCGTGTTCCATGAATGCGGTGTGCCGAAAACGACCGTCCGGCAAACTGGCGAGCCGTTGGCGGAACTGCGTTTCGGTCGCGGTTACCAGCCGCTGCAACGTGTTCACCAGCGTGTCGGTGCCGTAGCGGGCACACAGTTCGAGCACTCGTTCGGCCTGCAGCCGGTTCGCGGCGACCTGGCCGAGCAGATCGAGCGCGTTGAGGTCCGGAGTCCGGGACCGGATCAGGTACTCACGTTCGATGTCCCGTCGGATGACGCCGCCTTCCACGATCCGTACCGGTGGCATCGGAATGGGCTCTTCGAAGATGCTGCGCGCGGCCACGTTGATGCTGCCCGCGGTGGGGCCGCCGACATCGGGCTGGTGCACGACCGAGCCGGACCAGGCGATGAGCGTCTCACCGTCGAAGATCGGGGCAACCACGATCGCGTCCGGCTGATGCGGCGCGCCGACATACGGATCGTTGGTGAGGAACATGTCACCGGACCGGATACCGGGATTGTCGCCGTAGTTGGCCAGGATGTCCTGGATGACACCGGAGAGCGACACCACTTGCACGAGGATGTAGATACCGGTGACGACGACCTGCCCGTCCGGCGTCATCAACGCGGTGTTCACGTCGTTCGCTTCGGTGGCCACCTGCGAGCCGGACACCCGGCCGATCGTGGTCGCCGCCTCGTCGTTGATCACCCACAGCCGATGGCGGAGAATCTCGAAGGTGATCGGGTCGAGGTCGTTGTCGGGCACCGCTAAACCCCTGTCCGTAGCCGGATGTTGCCGTTCTCGTCGACGACCGCGCGCTGCCTTGGATAAACCACCACGGTGGTGGTCTCCAACTCGATGAACGCCGGACCATCCACCCTAGACCCGGCGGATAGCCGATCCCGGTCGTAGACGGGTCGTTCTCCGAGCTCGCCATCGAACCAGGCGATGCGCGATCGGGCTGGTTCGGCGCCGTTCCGCGACGGCACCGTCGGCGGTGCCGCACCCGGTGTTCGCAACGAGAGGCGTCCCTCGACCGCAAGGCTCACCACCTCCACCCCGGAGGCCGCGTACGCGGTGCCCTTACCGACGATCTGTTCGTAGTCGCCGCGGAACCGCTCGGCGAGCCGCTCAGCGAGGTCCTCGTTGATCGGGCCGGGCGGCAACTCGACGGGCAATTCGTTGACCTGATTGACGAACCGCAACCCTGCCCGGCGAACGAGCGTCAGCTCCCCGGCAATGGACCGGTCGCCAATGGCGAGTTCGGCACGCACCTGGGCCTCCAGCACGTCGGCGACCTCGGCGAGCGCTGACGCTCCGGTGCCGAGCGGAACGGGGGAGAACTGGCGTTCGGCGACCGTGCTGAGGTCGCTGGCGACCGCGCCGTACGCGGAGAACACCGCGGCGAGCGCGGGAATGATCGCCTCCGCGCAGCCCAACTCGTCGGCATATCGCCCGACGTACTGGGCCGCGGCGCCGCCGAAAGCGTAGAGCGCGAAGTCGCGTGGATCGTGTCCTTTTCGGACTGTCGCGCGACGGACTAGATCGGCCATCTGGGCGTTGGCAACGGTGAGAATCCCGTCAGCGGCAGCGTAGACGTCGAGTCCGAGCGGTTGCGCGACGTACTTGCTGACCGCCTCGGCCGCGGCCGCACGATCGAGTCGAAGGTGACCGCCGAGCCGGTCCAGGTAACCGAGTACCACGGCGGCATCGGTCACGGTCGGCCGCGTGCCACCTAGGCCATAGCAGACGGGTCCCGGATCGTTGCCCATACTCTCCGGGCCGACCCGCAGCGCGCCGAGCGTGTCGTCCACCCAGGCCAGCGATCCACCACCGGTACCGATGGACAGAATGTCCACAACGGACATCGCGAGCGCGTGGCGGTTCAGTAGCGGACGGCGCAGGTACTGGACGTCACCATCGATCACCAGGCCGACGTCGAAGCTGGTACCGCCGACGTCGGTTGTGATCACATTGCGGTGGCCGAGCTGTCGTCCGATATGAACGGTCGCACTCAGACCACCCACCGGCCCGGAGTTCAACGTCTCCAGGCTGCGCTGCGCGAGCCGATGTGCCTGTTGCACCCCACCGCCACTGCGCATCAGCACGAAGGTGCCGGCAAATCCGTTGTCCCGCAACGCGTTCGTGAGCGTGTCGAGGTAGCCGCCGACCAGCGGCCCGACATAGGCATTCAACACCGTGGTGACGGTGCGTTCATACTCGCCGACCCGGGGCGCGAGCTCGCTCGACAGGCTCAGGTGCGCGCCCGGCAAGCGTTCACGAACCAGTTCGGCAAGCCGCTGCTCGTGCTCGGGTCGCAACATCGACCAGAGCAAGCTGATCGCGACCGCGTTGACGCCGCGCTGCGCGAGCAGGTCGATTTGGCCGCGCGCGTGCTCTTCGTCGAGCGGGGTCAGGATGTCGCCGTGCGCGTCCACCCGTTCCCGGATGCCGAGAATCCGGTCACGGGGCACCAGCAGTGGGGGTTTGGCCCACCGCGTCGGCTCCGACAGGCTCTCCGCGTCGAGGCCGTGCACCTTGTTGATCTTCGCGATCGGCAGCGTCGACTCGAAGCCGCGGGTGGTGAGCAGGCCGACGGCCGCTCCGGTGCCGGTGAGTAACGCGTTCAGCCCGATCGTGGTGCCGTGGCTGAACACGGTACAAGCGCCGAGCGCGTCGGGGAGGGTCTGTCCGAGCGCGGCCGCGGCCTGCGTGACGGAGGTGAGTACCGCGGCGGCCGGATCTGCCTTGCGAGACAGCGTCTTGCCGACGCCGAACCTGCCATCCGAGGAAATGATCACGGTGTCGGTGAAGGTCCCCCCGGTGTCGACGCCGACAACCTGCACGCGACCGCCTCCCGAAAGTAGCAAGCGCTTGGTTGATTAGGTTATGGTGCACCCGATGACGCAGTCAAGCGTGAGAGGTGCCGACCGAACGTGAACTCGCCGACCGACATCACCCCGGCCACGCGCCGGACAGCACTGCGGGAACTAGACCTTGACCGGTTCTTCCATCCGGAAACCGTTGCCGTGATTGGCGCGTCGGACACGCCCGACCGTCCGACCACGTTGAACTGGCGACGCATCCGGGACTGGGCGAACCGGGTGGGTTCCCGTATCCACCCGGTGAACCCGAAGAAGGAGATGGTCGACGGCCTCCCGTGCTTTCCGTCCATCCTGGATGTGCCGGGCGAGGTCGACCTGGTGGTGATCCTGATCGGCGACGCCATGGGTGTTCTCCCGCAGGTGATCTCTTCCGGTGCGCGATACGCGGTGATGTTCGCCGGCGGGTTCGCCGAGACCGGGGCGGAGGGCGCCCGCCGGCAGGCGGAGCTCGAAGACCTGCTCGCCGCGGGCCAGTTGCGGCTACTCGGACCGAACACCAACCTCAACGCGTTCGAGGAGTTCCGGGACGACCTGCCAGGGCGGCCGATCGCGCTGATCACGCAGAGCGGGCACCAGGGCAGGCCCGTGTTCCAGGGCCAGGAGATCGGCATCCGGTTCAGCCACTGGGCACCGACCGGCAACGAGGCCGACCTCGAGGTGGCGGACTTCGTTCGCTACTTCGCGGATCTCGAGGAGACCGGGGCGATCGCCGCGTATGTCGAGGGCTTCCGGGACGGCCGCACCTTTCAACTCGCGGCGGATCACGCCGCGCGCAAGGGCGTTCCGCTGGTGATGGTGAAGGTGGGACGTACCGCGATCGGCCGTTCCTGGGCGAAGTCGCACACCGGCCACCTGGCCGGGTCGGACGCGATCGTCTCGGCGGTGATGCGGCAGTACGGTGTGATCCGCGTCGACGGACTCGACGAACTCCTTGACACCGCGGCGATGCTGGCGCGGGCCAAACCGCCGACCGCGCGTGGGGTCTGCGTGTACTCGATTTCGGGTGGGACCAGCGCGCACATGGCCGACCTCGCCACGGCGGCCGGGCTCGAACTGCCGGAGCTGACCGAGGACACGCAACGCGCGCTCCGCGAGTGGATTCCGGACTATCTCAGGGTTTCCAATCCGGTGGACAACGGCGGTCACCCGACCGGTGACTGGCGTGGCCGCAAGATTCTCGACGCGCTGGTGGCCGACCCCGGCATCGGCGCGCTCGTGGTGCCGATCACCGGCGCCTTCCCGCCGATGAGTGACTACTTCGTGCGTGACCTGGTCGCGGTCGCGGAGACCACCGACAAGCCGGTGTGTGTCGTGTGGGGCTCGCCGGTCGGGACCGAAGGGGCATACCGCGACGTGCTGCTCCGTTCGGGCATTCCGGTGTTCCGCACCTTCGGCAACTGCATCACCGCGGTGCATGCCTACTTCCAGCATCACGAATTCATGCGCGAGTACCAATCCCCGTGGGATCGGGTAGAGCTGAGGCCGTCGCCGGTGGCGCCGAAGGCCCGGGAGCTCATCGCCGGAGGGTCGGTGCTGGCCGAGCACGATGCCAAGTCCCTGCTGGCCGCCTACGACATCCCGGTGAGCCGCGATGTTCTTGCCACCTCGGCGTCCGACGCGGTGGCCGCGGCAGACTCCATCGGCTATCCGGTGGTGCTGAAGGTCGCTTCGGCGGCCATCGCGCACAAGTCCGACCTCGGCCTGGTGCGGATCGGTGTCGGCTCGGCAACGCAGGTCCGCGAGACGTACGCAGAACTCGTTGACCGCGCGTCGGCCGCCGTCGACCCGGCGCTCATCGACGGTGTGCTGGTCTGCGAGCAGCTCACCGGCGGCGTGGAGACCGTCGCCGGCATCGCAACCGATGAGCTGTTCGGGCCGGCCGTGATGTTCGGCATCGGCGGACTGGCGGTCGAGGTCTACCGGGACGTCACGTTCCGAGTACCGCCGTTCGACCGCGCCGAAGCGCTGCGGATGATTCGCGAGATCAAGGCGTTCCCGTTGCTGCGGGGTCATCGTGGCCAGCCGGCCGCGGACCTGGACGCACTCGCCGACGTGCTGATGAAGGTGCAGCGTATCGCGCTCGACCTGCCGGGCGAGCTGACCGAACTGGACATCAACCCGCTGCTCGCCCTGCCGGGGCGGGCCGTCGCGCTGGATGCGTTCGCCGCGGGGAGGACGAAGGAACAACCATGACACGAGTCATCCTGACGTCTGTACGAGAGAGGGCGCACCAGTGACCGAACAGGAACCCGTGGCACTACTGGAAAGCGTGCGGGTGCTCGACTGCTCCATGCTCGCGCCGTCCGGGCTCGGGCAACATCTCGCCGACCTCGGCGCCGACGTCATCAAGGTCGAGGCGCCGGGCAATGGCGACTACGTGCGCAAGCTCGCCTGGCCGATCGTGCGCGGGAATTCGCTCTTGCACTGGCGGTGGAACCGGGGCAAGCGCAGCCTGGCGCTCGATCTGCGCACCTCCGAAGGGGTCGAGGTTTTCGAGGAACTGGTGTGCAACGCCGACGTGGTGGTCGAAGGCATGCGCCCGGGCGCGCTCGCCAGGCGTGGCTTGGGCTATGACCGGCTGCGCCGGCTCAATCCGGCGGTCGTGTTCTGCGCGCTGTCGGGCTACGGCGGTAGTGGCCCGTATCGGGACATGGCCAGCCACGGCATCGCCTATGACGCGATCGCCGGCCTCGCCCCACCCGGGAGAACGCCGGACGGCTTCCCGACCCTCACGTCGTACACCCAGGTCGGCTCGCACGCCGCCCCGCTGTTCGGCGCGCTTGGTGTGCTGGCCGCGGTGATCAGGGCGCGGCAGACCGGCGAGGGCGTCGCGCTGGACGTCGCCCAGTCCGACGCCGCCGTGGTGTGGAACTGGATGGCCATCGAATCCGCAGTGGCCGAACAGCGGCCGGACGACGAGGTCACCGGCAACGACGGCGACGGGAAAGGTGGCGAGCGCCGGGCCTACGGCGCGGGAGGAATGGCCGCCGCCGTGCGCTACCAGTACTACGAGACCAGCGACGGCCACGTCCTTTTCCAAGCGTCGGAACGGAAGTTCTGGCGGAACTTCTGTGTCGGCATCGGCAGGGAAGACCTCTACGACCGGGCCCCCGGCAAGGAGTTCGCCGACCATGCGCGCGGGGATCACGAGTTGCGCCGGACTCTGGCCGGAATTTTCGCCGGGCGCAGTACGGCCGAATGGGTCGAGTTCGGCCGCGAGGTGGACACGCCGATCGCACCGGTTTATGCGGGTACGGCCGTGCTCGACGACCCTCAGTTGAAGCACCGGATCGGTTGGTTGCCAGCGGAAACCCACGGCGTCGCGATGATGCGCACTCCGGTGCGGCTGACCGATGCCGAACTGGCGGCACCCGGTCCGGCACCCTCGGTCGGCGAGCACGGGGAACAGGTACTCACCGAACTGCTCGGCTACGACGAGACAAGGCTGCGCGCACTGCGAGCCGCCGGCGCGATTCCCGACACGATCAAGTAACGGGAGAGTCGTCCGAAGAACGACCTCTTGCCTGTCTCGTCGTCTGGCCGTAGTCTACCAAGCGCTTGATAGGTTGCGCACTGCGCGAAACCCCATCGTCGTGAGGATCCAGTATTGACACCCATAGAGACGCAGCAGATTCATGCTCGCGCGAGTGACGCCGCGGCGGGCCGCGGCGGCGTGAAGATAGAGGCGCGCGGTGTCGAGCGGGTTTTCGAGAGCAAGAACCGCGAGGTGCGTGCGCTGGGACCGTTCGACCTGGACATCGCGGACGGCGAGTTCGTCTGCCTGGTCGGGCCCTCGGGATGCGGGAAGTCCACCTTCCTCCGCATGGTGGCCGGGCTGGCCCGGCCATCCGCGGGCACCGTCCGGGTTTCCGTTCGCGACACGAGCCGGCCGCCGACCGCCATGGTGTTCCAGGACTACTCGATCTATCCGTGGCGCACCGTGCTCGCCAACGTCCGGTTCGGGCTCGAAGTCCAGGGCGTGTCCAAAAAGGAAGCCGAGCGGAGGGCGCTCGACAGCATCAGCAGGCTCGGCCTTGCCGAATTCACCAAGTCGTACCCGCACGAGCTCTCCGGCGGGATGCGGCAGCGCGTCTCCATCGCCAGGGCCTTGGCGATGGAGCCGGAGATCCTGTTGATGGACGAGCCGTTCGCCGCACTGGACGCGCAGATGAGAACGATCCTGCAGGAGGAACTGCTCGCGCTGTGGGAGGCCGACCGGCGCACGGTGCTGTTCGTGACGCACAGCCTGGAGGAGGCGATTCTGCTCGCCGACCGGGTGGTGGTGATGACCGCGCGGCCGGGAAAGTTGTTGGACGACAAGGTGATCCCGTTCGACCGGCCGAGGTCGGTGGCCATCCGGCAAAGCCCGGAATTCGCCGCACTGCACGAGGAACTGTGGGAGCACCTGCGACGGGAGGTAACGCCATGACACCCGCTGTGTCAACCCGCGGCTGGCAGGGCGACCACAGAGNGCGCCGCCGCCAGGCCCCGCTATCGAGGCGGCAGGGCGCCATCAAAGACGACGTGACCCGAGGTCGTCAGGAGCGCCCTGGCGACACGATCGCGGTCGCGCGCAAACTCGCGGAGGACACGCCATGACGAGCGCCTCGCAGGCCCAGCGATCGATCGAAGTGACTGACGGCACGGTGCTCACCAGGGAGCCGGGGCCGGCAGAACTGCGGCCACGCGCGCACGCACGCCGCCAGCGGACCGTCCGGATGTCGCTGTCGATCGGCGTTCCCGTCGCCATTATCGTGCTGTGGCAGGTGGTTTCGGACAGCGCGCTGATTGATCCTCGGCTGTACCCCTCACCGACCACCATCGCGGAGTCCGCCTGGGACATGGCCGTCAGCGGCGTGCTCTGGCATGACCTCTGGATCAGTTGCCAACGGGTGATCCTCGGCTTCCTGCTCGGCGCGGTGACCGGGCTTGCGCTCGGGGTGTTCACCGGTTTGTCGAAGTATGTGCGGGCCGCGCTGGAGCCGATGCTCAATGGTCTCTACACGGTGCCGAAGCTGGCGTTGCTGCCGATCTTCCTGACCATCTTCGGGCTGGGGGAGGGCCCGAAGATCGTGCTGATCGCGGTGACCGTGTTCTTCTACGTCTGGATCTCCACCATGTCCGCGATCCTGGTGGTGCCCAAGGGATACCGCGAGGCCGCGGTGTCCTTCGGGGCCGGCAACTGGCAGATGTTCACCAAGATCATCCTGCCCGCCGCGCTACCGCAGACCTTCGTCGGGCTGCGGATCTCCATGGCCACGGCGGTGCTGGTCCTGGTCGGCGCCGAGTTCATCGTCGGCAACGACGGTCTCGGTTACGTCATCTTCAATTCCCGTTCCCTGCTGCAGAACGAGCGGATGTATGTCGGCATCGTCTGCGCCGCCCTGCTCGGCGTGATCGCGTCCGCCTTGGTGCGGTGGCTCGGTAGGCGACTGTCCCCGTGGTCTCCCGAGGACAACGCGATCAGCCCGCAGTAACCCATCCGTCACCCGAGGCCACGTTGAAAAGGACCCGGCCATGATCAGAACTCGTGCAAAACGCCTCCCGATCCCACTGGTGCTGGCCGCCGTGCTCACCCTGCTCGCGGGCTGCGGAGCCGGCCGCGGTGGCACCGGCAGCACGATCGCCACCCCGGCTCGGCCGATCACCGCGGTCGAGGGGTGCGGTCCGGAGTCCTACACGGACCCGGACGTCCGCGACCATCCCCTCGCGCGGTGCGCGCCGAACACTCCCGCGCCGAAGAAGCTCGCCCAGCGGACGAAGATCACCGTCAGCGCGGCGACGCTGAGCGCGGAACATCTGGCACCGCTACTTCTCGCCAAGAGCCTCGGCGAGTTCGAGAAGGAGAACCTGGACGTCGATTTCCGGGTGTTGACCGCGGCCGACGCGTGGCCGTTGCTCGGCCGGGGCGACCTCGATGTCGTCTGGGGCGGCACGGAAGCCGCCATGTTCAACGCGATCGCGTCGGACTTCCACATCCGCCAGGTGAGCGGCAACTTCATTCCGGCCGCTGGTTCGAAGGTCGGGCTGTGGAGCAGCACCAACGGGAAGGTCGACCCGGCGAACCCGAAGATCAGCGCGCTGAAGGGCGGTACCGTCGCATCCATCGTCGGGCCGGGTGGCGTGATCAACTATCCGTTGAGCGAGGCGCTGAAGAAGGAAGGACTGTCCATCAAGGACATCAAGATCCAGACGCTGCCGGCGGCGGACATCCTCACCGCGCTGCGCAACGGAAGCGTGGACGGCGCCTGGGTACTCGACCCGCTCTGGCTGGAGCTGCAGAAGGACCCGAAGGTCGCCCATCTGGCCGGTCAACCGGAGGGTGAGGTGCTCGGCGGCGCCTTCATGGGGCCGAACCTGCTGGAGAAGAACAAGGACGCCGGAGTCGCGTTCCTGCGGGCGGTCATCCGGACCATCAACACCTACTTCACCGGCGACTACCACCAGAACGCGCAGACCATGGCGGACGTGCAGCGGGAGACGAAGCTGACCCAGGAACAGCTGACCAAGACACCGGCGCTGATGTTCGACTGGGAGATCAGGTCCGGCACGGCAGCGCGGATTCAGGAGGTCTTCCTGAGTACCCGAGCCGTCTCCTACACGGAAGCACTGCCCGAGGACAAGATCGTCGACCGGTCTCTCTATCAGGAAGTCGTCGGCCGGAGCCAGTGATGGCCGGCAGGTTCGACGGCACCGTCGCGGTGGTCTTCGGGGCGGCCCGGCCCCCGGGTATCGGGCGGGCGACGGCGCTTCGGCTCGCCGGCGAGGGCGCCCTGGTCGCCTGCCTCGACCACACCGGTGCGGCCGGGTCCGATGTGGACACGACGGCGGTGTCACGTGCCGCGCTCGAGGCGGTAGTCGGGGAGATAATCGACGCCAGTGGCACGGCGATCGGGATACCGGTGGACACCACGGACGAGGACTCGGTGCGTGCCGGTCTTGCCGAGGCGGAGCGGGTCCTCGGCCCGATCGGTGCCGGCGCATACCTCGGTGGCGGGACGGGGCCGGGCAACGGCGCACTGCTCCGTCTGCCGCTTGAGGAGTTCGACGCGACGATCCGGCTGAACCTCCGCGGTGCGCTGATCGCCATGCGCGGCCTTGCCGGCCGGATGCCGGACGGCGGTGCCATTGTGGCGCTGTCGTCGCACGCGGTCCGGTCACGGCCGGCCACCTTCGGTGCGTTCGCGGCCGCGAAGGCCGGTGTCGAGTCGTTGGTCGGCTCGCTCGCTCGCGAACTGGCCGCGTCCGGGGTGCGGGTGAACGCGGTGTCGCCGCTCGGGATCGGTGGTGGCGCGGTGAACCCTGGCCTCGCGGCCACGGCGGGCGGGTCGCCTCCGATGCCGGACTGGATCAGCGACCGCATCCCGCTCGGCCGGCTCCAGTCCGCCGATGAGACCGCGGCCGCGGTCACCTACTTGCTGTCGGAGGACGCGTCGTTCATCACCGGTCAGACCCTCTCCGTGACCGGTGGTGCCTGATAGCGTCTGTAGCGACCAAGCGATTGCTCGCTGGAAGGACGTCCCCGTGCAGGCGACCAGCGTGAATCCGATGGCGGCGCTCGCCATGCCGTTGCCGGACGAATTCACGATGTATCAACGGATCGGTGCGACAAGCATCGGCCTGTACTATCCCAAGGGCAGTCAGCTCGGCTGGACCGCGGTCATCGCGCTGGCCGCCGACCGCGGGCTTCGGGTCGAGTACCTGTGCCTCGGTATTATGTCCACAGTAGACAGTGAGGCCTATCGAGCCGATGTGGACGGATTGATCGATGCGGTACGTGCGGCGGCCGACCTCGGTGCCCACACCGTGTACTGCACCAGCGGACGCTCCGGTCGACTGCCGTGGCGCGTCGCCGCCCAGTATGCGGCGAACTTGCTCGGCCCGGTGGCACAACGGGCGAACGAGCTCGGGGTCACGCTCGCGCTGGAGAACACCATGTCGATCCGGTCGGACCTCGGCTTCACCCACAGCCTGCGGGATACCGCCGAGCTGGCGCGACTCGCCGGCGCGGGACTGTGCGTCGACCTCTACTGCTGCTGGCAGGAAGCCGACCTCGTCGAGACCCTGCGCGCGAACCTCGATCTCGTTCGCCTCGTGCAGGTCAGCGACTTCAAGGTCGGTACGATGACGATGCCCAATCGCTGGCCGCCGGGCGACGGCGACATTCCGCTCGACCGGCTGCTCGCCGAGGTGCGGGAGCTCGGCTACCGAGGACTGATCGACCTGGAGCTACTCGGCCCGGCGATCGACGCCGAAGGCCCGGAAGCGGCGTTGCGGCGGGGCCTGCGCTGGCTTGCCGAACACCAAGGCTGAGCGGGCAGGCCGGTCCTACTGGTGTTGGTGAAGTGACGTTGACCTAGGACGGCTCGCTATCCGGACCGTCGTGGACGGTTTCGAGCGAGCCAGTCGGGGTAGTGGGTGGGGGCGATGCGGGCGCCGTTCGGGGCGGTGAGGACGTCTCCGTGGGCGGCGGCGAACATGCCCGCGGTGTCATCGGTGACGACAGTGCGCCCGTCACTTCTGGCGGTCACGGTAAGCCGGCCGAGTTCGTCGAGGGGGTAGACGTCGGGACCTGCGATGTTGAGGACGCCGTTCAGCGGGCTGCCTGCGGCGACTTCGGCGACAACGCTGGAGACATCCGCGGCGGCGATCGGCTGGATCGGCGTGCGTGGCAGGCGGACCGTGTCGCCCTCGGTGGTCATGCCCAGGGTCGCGTCCATGAACTCCATGAACTGCGTGGCGCGGACGATGGAATACGGGATCGGCCCGGCCTTGAGGATGTTTTCCTGAAGCACCTTCGCACGGTAGTAGTCCAGTCCGGGCACCTGGTCCACGCCGACGATCGAGAGGATGACGAAGTGTCCGACCCCGCCCTTCGCACTCGCGGCAAGCAGGTTGTCCATCGAAGTCTGGAAGAAGGCGAGCGAGGCGTCGTCGAAGGTCGGAGAGTTCGTCAGGTTGATGACGACGTCGACGCCCGTCACGGCCGCCTCCAGGCCCTGGCCGGTGACGATGTCCACGCCCGTGGACAGGGAGTGCGGTACGGCTTGGTGCCCGGCCGCCTTCAGGTTCTCCACGACCCGTGACCCGATCAACCCGGTTCCGCCGATGACTGCGAACTTCATGGCATACACCTTCCTTCGACAACCGGTGTCCGACAGACCGCCTGTGCGGCTCTGCTTGCCAGGTGCTGACCCCTCGACGAACGTGACCGTCTCGTTGAGCGGTATCCGGCCCGTACGGGCGTGCCCCTGCGTGACGTCCTCAAACCCGGTCGACCGGCCACAGAAGAGGATGACCCTGTCCGGGTGAGTTTCCGAGCCACCGGGTCACGGCATCGTCTATTGAGCGGGCTCTGCCACTTGGGTGGCTGATCGTTGATTCTGCTCATGTCCATGGATTCTGTGGGTAAGTAGCGGTAAAGATCGGGATCGGGTCATCGCCGACGGCAGCGTGCCGTCGGCCATCAGATGTCAGCAGGGAGACCAAATCCGATGAAACCAGAACAGATCAGGATCATCGACCGGGCCACCGCAATTCACTGTCTGGCGGAGATCGACCCGGTGGAGGTGGTCGAGTCGGCAGTACGCGCCCACACCGAAGGCGCGTCGGATTTGCCCGCCGAAGGATACATGGAGTGGAAGAACCGCTCCGGTGCATATACGCGCTCGGTGGCGATGCTCGGATCGATCCGGTGCGGACAGGACTCGGCCTATGGCATGAAGCTGATCAACGCGTCGGTGACTAATCCCGCGCTCGGCATCGAGCGGGCCGGCGGCTTCACCGTTCTGTTCGACCCCGAGACCGCGCGGCCGGTCACCCTCATCGAGGCCGGCCATGTCAGCGCGTTGCGCACCTCCGCGTACACGATGTCGACCCTGCGCACCCTCGGCCCGCCGGCCTTCGACGCGGTATCCATCGTCGGGTGCGGCACCATCGCGGCGATGCATGTGCGCCAACTGCGGCGATATTTCCCGTCAGTGCAGGAAGTCCACGTCTTCGACATCGACCCAGCCCGGACGTCGGCCTTCGCGCGGAACGTCACGGCGGAGTTCGCTGACCTGACGGTCGTCGAGCACGACGATGTGCGATCGTGCGTGGGCGCCAGCCGGGTTGTCATCACCCTGACGGTGTCATCAGAGCCCTACATCGAGCCGGACTGGCTCCGCCAAGGCACATTCGCCGCACACGTCTCGCTCGACGACCTTCTGCCGTCGACGTTCACTGCGGCCGAGGCGCTCTACGTCGATGATGTCGACCTTGTCCGGGACAACCCTCGCCGGGTCCTCGGAGCGGTGATGCAAGCGGGCGACGTCGTCGCGGACGCCGATGAGGCCGCCGCGGGCGGACGTGCGCTGGCGAGGGTCTACGGAGACGTGCTGCTTGGCCGCGGCGCGGCGATTCGTCCCGGCAGCGGCTTCGTGGTCAGCAATCCATTCGGGATGGCCATTCTGGATGTGGCTCTTTGTCAGGAGATCTCGGTGCGGGCGCAGGCAACGAACCTCGGAGTAGTGGTCGATCTTCTCTGAGCCCGGTTCGTTGACAATTTGTCGACAGCACATTGACAAATTGTCGACCCGGCCCTTGATACGTTTGCCCGGACGGACGGAAATTGTCCGCCGAAATCTTTTCGGGGTACCGCCATGGCGCCGTGAATGCGGCCCTTCCGGGCCGCCTGCCAACTTCCGGAGGACCACATGAGTAACCCGTTCGAGGATGATCGGACCACCTACCGCGTGCTGGTGAACCACGAGAACCAGCAGGCGCTGTGGCCTGAGTTCGTCGACACCCCGGCCGGCTGGACAGCGGCATTCGGCCCGGAATCTGGGCGTCGTGCACAACCAGCTCGACCGCCAGCTCGAGGCCGCCGACTTTCACCGGCGTGCGCTGGCCATCAATGCGGAACTGGGCAACAGGTACGTCGAGACGTCCTGCATGGTGAACCCGGGACTGACGTACACCAACCTCCGGCAGTTGGACCTTGCGGGGAACTATCTGCGGAAAGCCGTCGAACTGAGCAGGCAAATCGGTAGCCGGGAGGAAGAGGCGCGAAGCCGCTGCCTGCTTGCCGACTGCCTGCGGCTGAGCGGTGAGCTGGCCGAGGCCAACGGGCTGCCCGTGGATGCCGGAATACGACAGCGACTGGCAGACCCGGCTTCGTCCGCCTGAACCCGCAGTGACCCGTGCGCCGGTCCATTGCAGGAGGCGTGCGCGGCTGTGGTTTCCTCGACGGCCGTTAGACCGGATTCAGCCGTTGACCGATGTCGCTGGGCCAGTCCACACCGGGGACCAGGGGGTCCTTCGAGATCGGCTTGGGATTGGGCGGCGGGGAATCCGGCTCGAACGAGCCGGGATCGAACGGCTGGCCGGGCTGGGCGAACGTCGGCACATTATGCTGCACGTCCGCGGTCTTCGAGTTCGTTTTCTTGCCCAGTTCGACCAGCGTGTCGTTGACCTGCTTGATGCGGGCGTTCGTGTTGTCCTTGAGGTGGTCCAGGGCCGTCAGGATGCTCTGCGCGGTCTCCAAATCCGACGAGGTCGACACGTTGATCGTGGCGACCAGGCTGGAGGCGCCGCCAACAAGCCCGGCCAGACCGACCAGGACCAGGCTGTCACCGGCGGTCAGCGGGGCGAGCACCGCCGAGGCGGTCGTCAGCACGACCGAAATCGCCTGCTGATCGACGTTCTGGAAGGCGGAGAGCCCGGCCTGCAGAATGGAGATCAGGTCGTGATGACATTCACTGACGATGTTTCCGTACAGATCGTACAGTGTGGCGAGGTCACCCAGCGCGTCCTGCGCCACGCGATAGGCCGTGTCGGTCTGGTTCAAATAAGTTTTGAACGCCGTCGCACTGCTGCCCTGCCAGTGCTGCATGTTCTGGGTCGCCGCGCCGAATCCCTGGGGCTCGTCCTCGAAAAGTGTTTCCCGGGTGGCCGACAGGACATTCTTGGTGTCGGTGACCGCGTCGGCGTCTCCGGCGGAGAGGTTCTCCGCGCGCGGCCGGATCGACTTGACGGCATCCTGTGCCGCCTGCGCGTCGAGTGACTGTTGTATGGCGGGAACATCGGGAATCATGGGCAAGATCCAGAACAGCGCTTCTCTGGCCGCTTTGCGTTGCGTGACGTGCCACGCCGACATCTCGTCCTCGATCTGGGAGACCAGATCCATTGCTTGCTGGCAGCTCATAGCGCCATTCCGATCTTCTTGAGCTTTGCCGAATTGTTTTCGTCGGCGTCCTGGTACCGGCGGTGGATTTCGCGTAACGCCTTCGCGCATTCCTCAAGGCTGGACGACAGCGCGTCCAGCAGGTTTTCCAGATCGGCACGCGTCTCGGCGAAGGTGGTCGCCACATCGAGATACAACGTGCTGTTCGCGGTCTCGTCGAAGATCGCGGCGTCGTGCTGCGCGTTCGTCTTCAGGGTGGTCTCGGCATCCGAGCAGGTCTTCTCGATGTAGGGAATGTTGGTGTTTGCCAGGGTGTTGAGTTCGTCGAGGTCGACGTCGAAACGGCCGGCGGTCATGGGGCCACCATGCTCCGGACCGCTCCAAGGCCGCTCTAAACCCGGTACAACCAAAGGCAACGGCCCGGACGGCAGGCGCCCGGACTCAGTCGTCGTCCGCAGCGTCCGTGGCTTCGCCTCGGGCGGCTCTGGCAGTGGCCATGGCTTCTTCATCCCACGGGCCGTTACCTGCGGGAACAGGAATTGTCAGTGGTCGCCAGTACGTTCTGTCGCATCCCCGCCACCACCGGCGCGGCGACCGAATCGCGGCAAGGAGAAGGCGCATTGTCAGACTGGGAGAGGTCGAGTACGGCACGGGTGTTGCCACCCGCTCGTCCGCGCAAACTCGCCAAGGTGCCGTTCGTCGAGCTGGCCGACGGACGCCTGCAGGGTGTGGTGTCCAGCGGCTCGGACATCGGGCGGGTCTACGTCTCCTCGGTCGCGGCCGGCACCTACACCTTCGCCTGCAGCACCAACAACAACCGGCCGTGCGGCGGTGCGCGGGGCATGTTCTGCAACCACATCCTGGCCCTGGTCAACGAAGCGGTGCTGCAGTACGGAGCCGAGCGGGTGTCCCGCTACCTGCGGGTCGATACCACGGACGGCGAGCAGAGCGCTCAGGCCATCGCCACGGCCATGAGCAGTGCGCGTCCGCAGCAGGGGGACACCAGCGCCGCCGCGCCCGTCTTCAGCCAGTTCCTGCGTCAGCTCGCCTATCTCGAGCTCGCCCCCACCACCGCACCATTGCCGGAGATGCAGTGGTTCCCGCCGACCCGGGCGGTGGTGTGATGCGGGCGGACCTGCTTGTCGACACCATCGCAGATCTCGACGAGGCCATGGTGGCCGTCGACGCGGTCGACCGGGCCCTGGCCACCGGGCTCCTGCGGCCACCACTCGCCGATCTGGCCGAGTTGGCCGACGCCGTGGCGGGCACTCCGCTTTCCGCCAGGGTCGCCGAGGCGGCCGAGAAGGCGGTGGCCGGTGCCGCGGCTGAGGACCACTTCGTCGCCATCGCCGCCGGGCGCACGGCACTGCTCGGTTCGGTCCACGACGCGCTGATGACCCGGGTCGAGGAGGCGACCGGCCGGTCCACCGGTGAGGAGATCACCCCAGTGCCAACCGGGGGAGCGGCGCCGAACCTGCTCGACGCCGCCCGCTCGTGGCTGTCCGACCTGGCGCGCGCGGGGTGGCGTGGCCTGGACCACGACCTGGTCTCGGGTGCGGCGCCAGTCGTCTCCGCGATGCTGCCGGACCCGGCCCTGCGGCGGCTCGCCGCGCTGCTCGACGGCTTCGCGGCCGAGCTCGCCGCGTCCTGTCCCGGTTCGGCGCTGGACCGCGTTCCGGCGCGCCGCTGGGGCGACCTGTGGTCGCGTGCGATCCTGCTGACGCTGCCGGGGGTGGCCGGTGTACCGCCGGCCGGCACGGCCACCGGCCGTGTCCTTCCCCTCGGCATCGACCTGCACGAGCACGCCACCGCCGCGCAGGCTCAGGTCCACGCGGTGTTCGAGCCCGAGGACGGCACCGCATCCCGTCTCGTGCGGGCCAGCGTGTCGGTGTCCAAACCGGACACCGTCCTCGGTGCGGGCATCTGGCAGCTGCTCCGCTCGCACATGTCGCTTCTCCACGCCGTCAGCGAGGGCCGTTCGATGGAGGTGGCCGACATGCCGATCACCGCCGAGGGCGACCTGATCTGGGACGACGAGCATGCGCGGCCGAGCGAGCCCGCCGACGCGTTCGCCACCGCACGCGTGGCCCTGCCGACCGCGACCATGCCGGCGACCGCGCCGGTGGACCGGCACCCGGCACGCATCGCCGTGCCCGTGTTCCTGGAGGGCTATGCCGCGGAGAAGGATGACGACGCACTGGCCTTCACCATCGCCGGGCACCGCTTGGCCGTCGACATCGATCGCGTCCCGAGTGCCGGGCCGCTCACACCCGAGGCGGTCGCGGCGTCCACCGCGTGTATCGGACTGCTGCGGTGGGATGCCGGCACGTTCAGCGTCCAGCCGCTCGCGGTCGAGACCACCGTGCGGAAGAAGACCGTCACGGTCCAGGCCGGGGCGTGGGCGGGCGGCACGACCGACAAGGCGGGCGTCAAGGCCGAGAAGGCTGCCACCGGCGCCACCGCGGCGTTGCGTGAGCGCGCCGGGAGGTTGTTGCGGAAATGACCGAACCGAACCATGTGGTGCGCTCCCACGACAACCGTCGCCAGGTCCTGTACTGGCGGCTTCTCGCACGGCTCTTCGATCACGAGGAGCAGACGTCGCTGGAGTCGGCGAGTCTCGCCGTCGTCGAGGACATCGGCCTGCCGACGGCGTTGCTGGACCCACGGGCCGGTGTCGACTCGGTCGTGCAGCGCCACCCCGAACTGGCCGCCGAGTTCGACGGCCTGATGGTCCCGGCGCCGGACGGCGACGGCGAACGTAACCGCGCTGCCGAGGTACGGCGTGCGGCGCTGGTGTCGAAGCTGCTGCTCAACGTCTTCGCGTCACGCTCCGGCACGGTCACCGCGGAGCAGTTGTCCCGCTGGCAGTCCGACGCGGGGTGGCTGGAGCGGGCGCTCGGCTGCGAGCCGGGGGAGCTGCGCGGTGGCCGTCCCGGGGGCCGTGGTGTCAGCGCGACCGATACTCGAGGCGGCGCACCGGCACCGGATCTCAGCCAGTTGATTCCGGAGATCGGCCCAGAACTCGGTGCCATCGAAGCGGACCTCGTCAAGCGGATGCACCTGCGCGAGGTGCTCGCCGACCCGCAGTTGGCCGCGCGCCTGTCCCCGAGCATGTCCCTGATCGAGCAGTTGTTGCGCGACAAGAACAACCTCTCCGGGGTGGCGCTGGCCAACGCCAAGGCCCTGATCCGCCGCTTCGTCGACGACGTCGCCGAGGTGCTGCGGACCCAGGTGGAGAAGGCCGGCGTCGGTGCGCTGGACCGGTCGGTCCCGCCCAAGCGGGTGTACCGCAACCTCGACCTCGACCGCACCATCTGGAAGAACCTCACCAACTGGAGCGCCGACGAGGAACGGCTGTACGTCGACCGCCTCTACTATCGCCACACCGCTCGTAAGACCACGCCGCAACGGCTGATCACGGTCGTCGACCAGTCGGGCTCCATGGTCGACTCGATGGTCAACTGCACCATCCTGGCGTCGATCTTCGCCGGTCTGCCCAAAGTGGACGTCCACCTCATCGCCTACGACACCCAGGCTCTCGACCTCACACCGTGGGTGCACGATCCCTTCCAGACGTTGCTGCGGACCAACCTCGGCGGCGGCACCGACGGCACGGTCGCGATGGCGCTGACCCAGCCGAAGATCGCCGAGCCGCGCAACACCGTGGTGGTGTGGATCTCGGACTTCTACGAGTCGCGGTCCGCGCCGCTGTTCGATGCCATGGCCGCCATCCACCGCTCGGGGGCGAAGTTCATCCCGGTCGGCTCGGTGACCAGTGCCGGCCGCGGCAGCGTCAACCCGTGGTTCCGGGAGCGCTTCAAGGACCTCGGCACGCCGGTGATCTCCGGTCACATCCGCAAGCTCGTTCACGAACTCAAGAACTTCCTTACTTAGATGGAGGGTTGATTCAAAACGTGAGATGGGAACGCTTGGTGACACAGCAAGTCACGGCCTGGCTACCCGAACACGTTCCGAATAACACTGAAAGGGTTTTCATGTCCGACCTGTTGCGCGCCCCCGCCGAGCTCAAGTACGCCGACGAGCTGGACTGGCTGGAGTCGATCGACGACAACCCCAAGCCGTTCGCCTGGCGCCTGTCCCCGAAGATGGTGCGCCTGTTCGTCCTCGGCGCCGAGCGCGCGGACGGCCTCGACCGCGAGATCTCCCAGAAGTGGTTCGGCGACCGCAGTTTCGTCGAGCGGGCCATCGTCACGCTCGCCTCCGACCGCGGCCTGTTGCTGATCGGCGACCCGGGCACCGGCAAGAGCTGGCTGGCCGAGCTGCTGGCCGCCGCGATCAGCCGCAACTCGACCCTCGTCGTGCAGGGCACGGCCGGGACCACCGAGGACCACATCAAGTACTCGTGGAACGTGTCCATGGTCATCGCCAAGGGCCAGTCGCGGGAGTCGATGATCCCTTCGCCGATCATGACCGCGATGGAGACCGGTTCGATCGGCCGGTTCGAGGAACTCACCCGCTCCACCAGCGATGTGCAGGACGCGCTGATCTCGATCCTGTCGGAGAAGTACATCTCGGTCCCGGAACTGGACAGCGACAACATCGTCTTCGCCAAGCCCGGGTTCTCCATCATCGCCACCGCCAACAGCCGCGACCGGGGCGTCAACGACCTGTCCTCCGCGCTGAAGCGCCGCTTCAACTTCGTCCGCATCCCGGTGGTGACGAACAAGAAGAGCGAGACGGAGATCGTGCGCTTCCGCACCGAGGAGTTGCTGCGCCGTCACCAGATCGAGCTGGACGTGCCACCGACGCTGCTCGACGTACTGCTGCGGAGCTTCGCCGACCTGCGTGCGTCCGCGGCCGCGGCCGGGAGCGACGACGAGAAGCTGGAGTCCGCGTTGTCCACCGCCGAGCAGATCGGTGTGCTCGAGGACGCGATCCTGCACAGCAACTTCTTCGGCGAGCGCGCGCTCACCGGCCGCACCCTCGCCTCCTCGTTCGTCGGCTCGCTGGCCCGCCGGGAACCGGAGGACCTGGCCATCCTCAACAAGTACCTGCACGGCGTCGTCGAGCCGCGCAGCAAGGACGAGGGTGGGGCCTGGCCGGACTTCCTGGAGGGCGGTCGCGACGCGATCGCCACCCTGTCGTGAGTGACGAGGGCGCTTTCGAAGCGCTGCGCACCCAGTTGCGTGCGGCCGCGACCACGTTCGCCGGCGGCGCCGACGCGTTGGAGGGCATCCTCCTCGGCATCGTCGACGACGTGGACCGGGCGGTAGGTGAACCACTCGAGATCTTCCCGGTCTGCCACCATTCGCCGGCATCGGCCGTCGCGATGGCGCGGCGGCTGCGGCAGAAACAGCCGAAGGTGGTCTATCTGGAGCTGTGCGAGGACATGGCGCCGCTGCTGACCGAACTGCGCAACTGCAGGCTCCCGGTGGCGGTGCAGGCGTTCGCGAGCGATGTCGAGGGTTTCCCGGCCGAGTGGTCGCCGCTGTCCGTGGTGGCGCCGATCACCGAGGCATCGGCCGAGTACCAGGCGATCGCCTACGCACTGGACACACCCGGGGTCGAGCTCGTCCTGGTCGACCGCTCCGCCGACCATGTCTTCCAGTGGCAGACCCCCGCCACGCCATCGGTCGAGGAGGACGCGCCGCCGCCGGAGGAGGAAGCCACGCTGCACGGCGATGCGGTCGGTGTGGAGATCGGTGACCTGCGGCCGCGCTTCGCCGAACTGGAGGAGCACCTGCTGCGCCACGGCCGGGTGCGGCACTGGTCGGAGTGGTGGCACCAGTACGTGGAGGTGCCGCTGGGCGACGGCGACCACGACACGTACCGGCAGGTCATGTTTCTCATCGGCAGCCTGTTCCGCCGCCTCGCACCCGGAGATCCGCACCGGGTGCGCGTGGATGAGGATCGTGAACGTCACATGTGGACGAGGATGCGCGAACACCTCGCCGCGACCGGCGCCGATCCAAAGGATTGCCTGTACATCTGCGGCGCGTTCCACGCCGCGAGCCGGGTCGAGGAGTTCGGCCTCCACGGCACCGGCGACTTCGAGATCGGCCCGCCCAGCGCGAGCAAGTGGCAGTACGGCCTGATCCCGTCCAGCCATGCGGCGATCGAGGCGCAGTTCGGTCTGGCCGCCGGCTCGGTGTCGATCGCCGCGGCCGAGTGGGCGAAGAACGTCAAACGCACGCGTGTGCGGCCGTTCCGGCTCGTGGGTCAAGCCGGCGGCTCGAAACGGAAGAAGCCGGCGACGCTCGCGGTCCCCGAGCCGGCGAGCACCCCATCGGATCGCCTGACGGGCTTTCTGCAGCGCCCGCCGGCCCTCGACCGGGTGGACGAGGCCGAACTGCTCGGCTGGTCGGTGGAGATCGTGCGGGCCGCCCGCCGCAACGGCTACCTGGCATCCACCGCCGACTCGATCGCCGTGTTCGAGACCTCGATCCTGCTGGCGGGCATGCGGGACCGGGCCAAGCCCACGCCGTACGACTTCCAGGACGCGGCGATCACGTGCATCGAGAAGGACGTCGTGCCCGGCCGGCGCGACGTGCGCCGCCTGGTGGAGATCATGCTCGGCGGCGACCGGATCGGCCAGGTCGGCTACGACGCGCTGCCCCCGCTGGCACGCGACGTGCACGACCGTCTGGCACCCTTGAACCTCAGGCTCGACCAACGCGGTGTGCGGAGGGCGTTGCTGGACATCGCGTCACAGCCGGAGCTCGAGCAATGCTCCGACGTGTTGTGGATGTTGCGCTACCTGATGCCGCCCGGCGCCGCGCGGCCGATCATGGGGGAGCGGAGACTGGGGGAGCGGCCGATCCAGGAGTCGTGGGACCTGGCGCTGGGCACCCACCAACGGGCACTCATCGAACTCGGCTACGAGGGCGTCAGCATCGAGCAGGTTCTGGAACAACGGCTCCGCCGCGCGGCGTACAGTCCACAGGCGACGGCCGCGAAGGTTCTGGAGGCCGTCGAGGATGCGACGCTGTACCTGCGCAGCCATCGCCTGGCCGGCGAGCTGGGCGCCCGGGCCCTGGCGGTACTGGAAACCGAGCGCACGGTCGATGGTGCACCGGAAGTACTGCGAAGGGTGCGTCGGCTGCTGGCGTACTACCGAACGAACGAGGCGGCGCTGCCGCAGTGGATCGAGTCGTTCGTCAAGACCGGTTATGCGCACTACTGCACTCTGCTGCCAACGGCGTTCACGGACGAAGACGCGAACGTCAACCAGGTCGCCGCGATGCTGGGGTTCCTGTTCAGCATGGAGAGTCTGGCACTGTCACTGGGTTGCGACCGGACCCAGCTGGAGCTGGCGGTCGCGCAGTCGCATCCGGAGGAGCCGTCGAAGGTGGCAGTGCTGTGGGCGGCCCAGGTGCAGCTGGGGAACCTGTCCCGCACCGAACTGAGAACTCGGTGCGACCAGCTGCTCGACAACCCGTTGGCGGTACCGTCCTATCCGCGCTACCTGAACGGTTTCATGCACGCACTGGGGCCGGTGCCAGGACTGGCCGACTTCGTCGTGGCCGCGGTGTCGAATGCGTTCGGCCGGCTGCCGGACGCGGTCTTGCTGCCGTGGTTGCCGCGACTGATCACCACCCTGGGATCCGGTGGCGGCGAATTGGCCCCACTGCTCATCCGCGAGGCCGGCCGGCTCTTCCCGGGCCGGCTCGCGGCGCTGGATGAGTGGGTGCCACCTTGGCAGGCCCAGCCGGCCCCGGCAGCCAAACTCGAGACGCGACGCCGGGCCGGTGCACGCGGCGCCACGCTGCTGACGACCCATCCCGCGACGTGCAACGCAGTGGCGAACCTGCTGGGCTGCGACGAACCGTGGGAGACCGCCCGGCCCGCCGTATCGGGCGCGGCGCTGACCGGGCGCTATCCGGACACGGCGGCAGCGCTGGAGGCTTTACTGGCCAGCTCATGACCCGATTGTGAACTGATACGCGCGAAAGGCCGGTGGCGGGCGAACCCGCCACCGGCCGTCCTGTTTGCTACTCCGTCACTTTCGTGGTGGCCCGCTCCTTTGCGACGAAACCTTGTCGTGCGTGCGAGCCATCGCAGAGCGGCTTCTTCTCCGAGAATCCGCAACGACACAACAGGCGGGTTCGGCCGGGACCGAGCTCGTAGACGTTGTTCTCGTGGTCGACGATCTTGACGGGCCCCTTCACCTGGTACGGCCCGTTGTCCACGGTCTTGATCACCACCGCCGGTTCGGCCGGAGCCGAGCTGTCCATCGAGGCGCTTCCCGTCAACTCACAACCTCGTATCCGGCTTCGCTGACCGCCTTGCGGATCACCTCCGGGTCGACCGGGGACTCGCTGACGACCGTGAGCTCACCGTTGCTGATGTCCACGTCGACATCGGTGACGCCCGCGACACCTGTGACCGCGGTCGTCACCTTGTTCATGCAACCGGAGCATGTCATCCCCTTGACGGTGAAGGTGCTCTCGCTCATGGGATCTCCCTTTCGACTGACAACCACCCTACCCCTGTAGGGTATCAAAGATCTTAATCGACCGGTGCCCGGACTACAAACCCGGGCAAGCGTGGCGCTGCCGTCGCAGTCGCGTCACGGCAGGGACCGGGCCTTCGAAATCGTGAGCGGGCTCAGGTGTGTCCTCTGTGCTGTGTCGAGAAAAGCCACGTGCCGGTGACGGCCGGAACCATCGGTTTGAACCGCGAGGGGCTGGGAAGTCCTAGATGTCGGCGGTCACTGGCGACGGCCAGGTCCTCTGTCCACCTACTCCTACCGCTGCCAGGTACGCGCGGCCCCCTGCCCTTGACCACACGCCGACGAACCGTTCGAGACGAGGAGGCACCATGCCCGAGGTGAAGTTCAGCGTCGACCAGTCACGCAAGTTCGCCGAGCAGGATGTGCTCGGCCACAACCGCTGGCACCCGGACGTGCCGCCGGCGGTGACGGTGCGCCCAGGCGAGGAGTTCCGCGTCGAGTGCCGCGAGTGGTTCGACGGCACGATCCACAATGACGACTCGGCCAACGACGTGCGAGACGCGGACCTGTCCATTGTGCACCAGTTGTCCGGTCCCATCGCGGTGGACGGCGCCGAACCCGGCGACCTGCTGATCGTGGACGTGCTGGAACTCGGCCCGGTACCGCAGGAGAAGGGTCCGGTCGCGGGCCAGGGCTGGGGATACACCGGTGTGTTCGCGCGAGAAAACGGTGGTGGATTCCTCACCGACCACTTCCCGGACGCCTACAAGGCGATCTGGGACTTCCATGGCCAGGTCGCGACATCCCGGCACCTGCCCGGGGTCTCGTTCACCGGCATCGCGCACCCCGGACTCATCGGCACCGCACCGTCACACGACCTGCTGGCGCGCTGGAACCGCCGCGAAGGTGACCTGATCGCGACGAACCCCTCCGCGGTGCCGCCACTCGCCCTGCCCCCGCTGGCGCAGAGCGCGCTGATGGGTTCGCTGACCGGCGCCGACGCCGAGCGTGCGGCGAGCGAGGGAGCACGCACCGCCCCGCCCCGGGAGAACGGCGGCAACCAGGACATCAAGAACCTGTCCCGGGGGTCGCGGGTGTTCTTCCCGGTGTTCGTGTCCGGTGGCAACCTGTCGATGGGAGACCTGCACTTCAGCCAGGGCGATGGGGAGATCACCTTTTGCGGCGCCATCGAGATGGGCGGTTTCCTCGACCTCCACGTCGACGTGATCAAGGGCGGGATGGAGACCTTCGGCATCGAGGCCCCGATTTTCATGCCCGGCCGGGTCAACCCGCAGTACACCGAATTCATCACCTTCGCCGGGCTGTCGGTGACCGAGTCCGGCGAGCAGCACTACCTCGACTCCACGCTCGCGTACCGCCGGGCCTGCCTGCACGCGATTGATTACCTCACCAAGTTCGGGTACACCCGTGAGCAGGCTTATCTGATCCTCGGCGCGGCGCCGATCGAGGGCCGGTTTTCCGGGGTGGTGGATATTCCCAACGCCTGCGCCACGCTCTACATCCCCACCGCGATCTTCGATTTCGACGTCCGCCCCTCCGCCGGTACTCCGCAGCGCGTCGACCGCGGTCAGTGCGCGGTGAGCAGCTGACTTCTCGTCACGTCAACAGACTTCCGGCCTGTTCGCGCTCGCGCACCCTGGGCAGGACCTCTTCACCGAAGAAGGTCATCTGCTCGAAATCGGGATGACCCATGAAGAGGAACCGGGTGACACCGATGGCCCGGTACTCGAAGAGTGCGTCCACGATTTCCGGTGCCGAGCCGACCAGGGCGATGCCGGGCGGCCCCAGGTAGGGAACCGCGCCGGTCCAAAGATAGGGGGTGGGCCAGGCGGACTCGCGATCGGCAAGGTCGTAGGTAGTCGTGTAGCCGACCGAGTCGGATTGCTTGCGCAGCACATTGTGCGTCGCACGCGCTTTCTGCCCTGCGGAGGCCACGATCGCGTGTGCCGCTTCGACCGCCTCGGCGTGGGTCGGCTTGCAGACCAGCGTCACGAGCAGTCCGGCCTCGGTTCCGCTCTCCAAGACCGCCCGGACCTTCGGCTCCATGCGTTTCGGTGTGTCGGGAAGGGTCAGTAGACAGTCAGCGTGTCGGATTGCCAGGGCGTGCGCTTGATCGGAGCTGCCGCCGAGATAGATCTCGGGCCGGCTCCGTTCGTCCGACACGAACGGAGTGTTGAGCTTCGCACCCTCGATCCGGTAGTACTGTCCCGCGAAATCCACCGGGCCATCGCCCCGCCACAGCGCGTGACAGATCCTCCAGAACTCGTCAGTGCGTTCATAACGCTCGTCGTGGGAAACGAAGTCACCGTAGTAGCGCAGTTCGTCCGGCGCGCGCCCGGCCACGATGTTGATGCACACCCGTCCCCGGGTGAGCGCCGACAGCGTGTTGATCTGCTGGACGAAATAGGTCGGCGAGACGATGCCGGAGCGCACCGCGACCAGGAACTTGATCTTCTCAGTGTGTGCGCCGAGCACCGCCGAATAGGTGATCGGATCGGGCCTGGTGAAGCCGAAGGCCATGAGCAGTGAGTCAATGCCACTGGCTTCGGCCCGGCGACAGAACTCGACATGCTCGTCCGGATTGGGCAGGCCGCTCATCGTGGACAAGGGGCTTGATCGGCGAAGGCGGTCGCCGACCGAGGACAGACTCCACATGAAGCGCATCGGACGGTCCAGCGCTGATGTCTTCGTCATCGTTTTTCACCGATCGAATCGACGGCGGCCGCCGGCTCCTGCTCTTCCCGCTGCCTGATCTTCGGCAGGATGTTGGCGCCGAAGAACTCCAGGGTCGGCAGGTCCGGTCGCGCCTGGAACATGAACTGGGTGACGCCGATCCGCCGATATTCGAAGATCGATTCGACGATCTCGCCGGGATCGCCGATCAGCGAAATCGCCATCGGGCCCATGTAGGGGACGAGTCCCGTCCACAGATATGGCGTGAGCCAGCTCGAGCGCTCCTCGGCCAGCTGATAGATCGCGTTGAAGCCGACCGACTCCGAGGTCTTCGAACGCCATTCGGCGACCGCTGCCTTGCCGCGCTCGCCGGCGTTCTGGGCCAGCATGCGCCCGGCATCGAGGGCGTCGTCGTGGGTGGGCCCGGCGATCAGGTTGCTGATGATCCCGACCTCGATGCCGGCGGCCAGCGCGGGTTCGATCTTGGGTTTGAGCTGTTCCGGCGGTTCGACGACGCGCAGCAGGCAGTCCGCGTGTTTGATCGCGAGTTGCCTGGCCTGGTCGGAGCTTCCGCCGATATAGATATACGGCCGGTCCCGGTCCGGTGAGACGAACGGCTGGTTGATCCTGGCGCCTTCGACGTGGATGAACTTTCCCTCGAAGTTGACCGGGAACTCGCGCCGCCACAGGGCATGGCAGATGGTCCAGAACTCGTCGGTGCGCTGGTAACGCTCGTCGTGGGTGGAAAAGTCGCCGTAGTAGCGGAGTTCGTCCGAACCCTGACCCGACACCACGTTTATCTCGATCCGGCCGTTGGTGAACGCGGACACCGCGTTGACCTGCTGGACGAAGTGCGTCGGTGAGATGACCGCCGGGCGAGACGCGGGCATGAGGTTGATCCGCTTGGTGGCCAGGCCGAACACGGTGGCCAGCACCGTCGGATCGGCACGCTGGAAACCGATGGGCAACAGCACGGAATCCAGGCCCAGCTCGTCGGCCCGCACACAGAAGTCGCGCTGCCGGTCCAGGTCGGCGAACTGGTTGATCTCATTTCTGAACCTGGCGCCCCTGCGCTGATCGGCGACACCGGACGATGGCAGACTCCAGTGAAAACGCATCCGCCGGGCGTTGACTGGCATCATCTCACTCCGGAATGTCTTCGGTGCCGGCACGCCACGAAGATCCTTTCCATCCGACCGTAGATTCGGTCCTCCATGGTGGCCATGACGCGTTTTTCCTAGGGGAGGCAAGATCCCCTAGGTAGGTGTGATTATCCGCGAACCTGCGGTAAATTCTTCGCGACCATATGAACCCATGGCCCACCCGAATTGGGTGGGTTCCGTTATCGTCGCCGACAACTACAGGGCATTCGCGCGTGCGTGGTTGGGTGAGCACGTGACGCGCTTTTCTATGTCCTGACGCCGCTGCCGGCTAGGAGAACTCATGACGCGGGCACGTCAGGCCGGGTTCGGCATGCTCGGACTCGGCATCGGCTATTTCATCTGGTACACCCCGTACAGCGGCCTGGCGAAGGCCATGTCGGATGGCCTGCTGCCGATGCTGAGCAGCCCTGTCCGAGGACTGGTCCTCCTTCCGGCCTCGGCGCTGGGAACCCTGGCGGCGATGCCGCTGACGCTGGCCATCCTACGTTGGTGGCATTACGCCCGGCGTTGTCGCATCGGCCGGGTGAGCCTGCCCTTCCCGGGGCGGGAGACCGCGATATCGGCGTTCTGGATGGCGTTGATCATTGGCACCACAACGCTCAACTTCACCTTTCCCGGCGTATCGATCGCGCTGGGACTCATTCTGATGCGCGTCGGGACGTTGGTCATCACTCCCGTCGTCGATCTGCTGCGCTACCGGAAGATTCATTGGTACTCGACCGTCGCGCTGGGGCTGTGTGTGCTGTCGGGAGTGGTCGCGTTGGCCGACGTGCACAACTACGTACTCACCATCGGCGCGGTGGCCAGCGTGCTCACCTACGTGATCGCCTACTTCGGCCGGTTCTTCGTCATGAGCCGGCATGCCAAGCGCGGCACCATCGCGACCGACCGGCGCTTCTTCGTCGAGGAGCACATGACGACGCCGGTTTTGCTCGTCGCGATCCTCGGCGTGGCCGCGCTGGCCGGCGTCGGTCCGCTCCGGGAGGGTTTCACCACGTTCCTCGGCACTTCCGCGGCCGTGCCGGCGTTCTTGATCGGAGTGTGCTACGAGGGCCTGTTCGTGTTCACTTCGCTGATCTTCCTGGACCGGCGTGAGTACTCCTTCGGTGTGCCGGTGCACGTGTGCTCGAGTCTGCTCGCCGGTGTGGCCGCGTCGTTCCTGCTCGGCATGTTGTTCGGGGCGCCGTCGCCGAGCGTGGCCCAGTTCGTCGCTTCCGGGCTCGTGATCCTGGCGGCCCTGATGCTGAGCTACCCCACGATTCTGGCGAGGTTCGCCGCTCCCGTGGATCCGCGGCGGGCGGCGAGCCAACCGCTGCTGCTGTTCGTCTGCGGTGGCAACGCCATCCGCTCACCCATGGCGGCAGCCATTGCCAGAGCCGAACTCGCCACGGTCGCCGGCGATGGTGACTGGCTGGTGGGCAGCGCGGGAGTTGCGGTGGAACAGCCCGGTGGCGGAATCGCGCCGATGGCGGCAAAGGCCCTGCGCGAACTGGACATTCCGGTGCCCCGGCACGAGACTCGCAAGCTGACCGCGGCGCTGTGCCTGGAAAGCGAAGCCGTGTTCTGCATGACGGCCGCGCACCGGAAGAAGATCGTCGCACTGGCACCGGAACTGAGCACGCGGGTCCACTGCCTTGACCGCGACGGCGACATCGCCGAGCCGGCAGCAGGTGTCTACACGTCCTATGTAGACTGTGCGCGACGTCTCCAGGTACTGGTGCGGCAACGTCTCGATGAGATCAATCCTCAGTACGGGTCGGCCGTGGCAGGCGGTGCCTAATCGTGCCACTGCACGTAGTCCGCCAACTCCGCGCGGCCCGGCTGGAACCGGTTCACCGGCATCGACTCGTCCGGGTAGCCGACCGCGAGTCCGCACACGACCAGGCGATCCGGCCCGAGCCCCAGCTCCGCACGGATCGCGTCCGGGTAGCCGGCCACGCTGAACTGTGGGCAGCTGCCAAGGCCGCAGGCGATCAGGGACAGCATGACGTTCTGGACGAAAAAGCCCATCTCGAGGAACTGACCCGGCCTGGCGTCGACGGGCAGGTGAAAGATCATCTCAACGGGAGCGCCATAGAACCCGAGATTGTCCCGCAAGTGGGCGCGGCGCGCGGCCCGGTCGTTCCCGTTGTACCCCTTGGCGAGCAGCACGCCGACGTTGGCCTCGCGGGCTCGGGCCTCGGCGGTCTCGTCCGAACGAGACGATCGGTACTCGTAGTCCGCTTGCTGGGCGACACCGCGGTCGAACTGCGCACACAGCCGGCGCGCGAGTGCATCCTTGCGCTGCCCGGTTACCACGGCAACCTGCCACGGTTGCGCGTTGCGGGTCGACGGGGCACACGCCGACGCCCGCAGAACGTTCGCCAGGAGATCGCGTGGTACCGATTTGCTCAGAAAAGCTCGCTTGCAGTGTCGTTTGTCAAGAACAGAGCTGAACATCGTCCACGGAGAGGTGTCCATGACAATGGATTGTCATCATGACCAATAATTTGTCCAGTCCCCGACCGGCGTGGAATGGCGCGGCAGAACGGACCTGTGCGATCGTGGCGACGTTGACCACGACCATGTGGAAAGGACGTGACGACCTACGCGCATTGCGGGGAAAGGCGACCGCGCTGGAGGTCCGCGCGGACCTCGCCGGCAGTCCTGACCTGGACGTGCTCCGCGGCCTTTTCGACGGCGAACTCGTCTACTGCCTGCGCAGCGCGGAGTACGGCGGGGCGTTCGCCGGCGATGCCGCCGAGCGGCGGCGCCACCTCCTCGCCGCCGCGCGGTCATATGATGTCGTCGAACTGGAGGTCGATAGGGATCTCTCGCCAGACCTGCTGGCCGCGATCCCGCCACAGCGCAGACGGATCTGCTGGTACGGCAGGGGGCTCGATTCAGCCGGGCTGCGCGCGGTCTTCGCTCGCATGGTGAGCACGCCCGCGTGCCTGTACGTGCTGGCGCCCGAGGCGGAGACGGTCGAGCAGGCCATGGCTCCACTGCGGTTGCTCGCCGGGCTCGACCGGTCCGATGTCACGGCCTTCGCCACCGGGAACCTGGGCGCGTGCAGCCGGGTGCTCGCGCCGTGGTTCGGCGCCCCGGTCGTCTTCGGGGGACTCGGCGAGGACGGTGCCGGCGGCGTACCGTCCGTACCGCATCTGCTCAACGCCTATCCGTTCCCGGTTCTGCCGCCCCTTGAGCAGGTGTACGGCATCGTGAGCCGGCCTATGCGGGAGTCCGACTCACCACGCCTGCACAACGACGCCTACCGGGTCCTCGGCCTCCCGGCGCTTTATGTGCCGTTGCCCGCCAACGAGTTCTCCGGCTCGTGGGCGGCGATGTGCGCCGGGTTCGAACAGCTCGGTCTCAGGTTCGGCGGGGCCACCGTGGCCGCGCCGTTCAAGGAGGAGGCCTTGCGGCTGGCCGACGCCGCGAGCGCGGAGGCCGTCCATACCGGGGCGGCCAACCTCGTGGTTCGTGAGGGCGGTGGCTGGCGGGCGTACACCACCGACCCGGACGGCGTTGTCGGTGCCCTGCAACGCGCCGGGGTGAACCTGGCGGGTCGCGCGGCGGCGGTGGTCGGTTGCGGTGGGGCCGGGCGCGGCGCGGCGGCCGGCTTGCTGCGGGCGGGCGCCGTACCCACGATCGTGAACCGCGGGCGCGAACGCGGCCGGTACGCGGCGCACCTACTCGGCGTCGACTACCTGCCGCTCGCCCGGTTCGCGCCGGAGAAGTACTCGCTCATCGTGCACGCCACGCCTGTCCGCGGGATGCCGCCGTTCGCCGTTGACCGGATCGCCGACGGCGCCGTGGTCGTCGACTTCGTCTACGGTCCGGAGGAGACAGAGTTGGCCGCCGCCGTGCGCGCACGGCACGGGGTTTTCGTCGACGGCCGGCGAGTTCTCGAGGTCGAGGTCGACCGGCAGTTTCAGCTGTTGACCGGCAGATCACGGCCCGGACCGAGCGAATCACACGGCGAATTCGGCTTTCCGGTGGTACCAGCGCAGAGGGAGTTTTTGAGGTGACCATTCCGATCGATCAGCACGTCAACCATCCCGAACTACTCGAGCGACTCTCGACGCTGGCCGAAACCTTTGCCCAGCGTGCCGACGGCTACGACCGTACGGCTTCCTTCCCGGTAGAGGACTTCGACGACCTGTTCTCCGCGGGTCTGCACGCACCTGCCGTGCCGCGTTCCCACGGCGGCCTGGGACTCGGGCCGATGCACGGCGACACGCATACGCTGTGGCTGATGACCAAGCGCCTCGCCGCGGCGGACCTGTCCCTGGCCCGATGCTGGGAGGGGCACGTGAACTCGCTCGTGCTCATCGACGCGCTCGGATCCGAGTCACAGAAGTCACGATGGTTCGACGGAGTGGTGCGCCACGGCGAAAAGTGGGTGGCGTGGAGTGGCGAGCCGCGTGCGCCAAAGCCCGGCGAGCCCAAGCGCTTCGGCACGACCGTGCAGCGGGAGGGGGACGGCTGGATCGTCGACGGCACCAAGATATTCGCGACCAGCGCCACCGGCGCCGACTGGGCGATCCTGCTGGTCGACACCGCGGGACCCGGCGGAGCCAGGAACAGTGCCTCCGGCGCCGGATCCGGCGTGCTGATGCTGGCCTGCGAGCTGGCCGACCCCTCGGTGTCGATCGACTCCTCGTGGTGGGATCCGATCGGCATGCGGGCGACGGTCAGCCACCTGGTCCGCTTCGACCACACCTTCATCCCGGACACTCAGCGCATCGGCGAGGCCGGGGACTACCTGCGCCAATCCTGGCAGACGGCGTTCATCCCGCAATACGCGGCGAGCTTCCTCGGCGCGGCGGAGGCGGCCTACGCCTACGCCCTCGAGTACGTCACGCATCAGCACAAGAGCGACGATCCCTATGTACAGCAACGAGTGGGCGCGATGGCCGTCGCCGTGGAAACCGGTCAACTGTGGTTGAAACACGTCGCGGACCTTTGGGACTCCGGGCGCGTGGCGGAAGCCCGCGCGGCCGGCTCGCGGGCGCGCCACCTGGTGGAGCATCTCGCCCTGGACACCTTGGACCACTGCGTACGCGCCTGCGGCGCCCGCTGCCTGGTCAAGCCGAGCCCGATCGAGCGGATTCAGCGGGACCTGCTGTTCTACGTGCGGCACGACAATGACGACCACATTCTGGCGACCATCGGCCGGGCCGTGCTCGGCGAACCCCACGATTCCTCGTTCTACAAGCCGTAGCCGCCTGTCCCGGGGATCATTCGTCGAGCAGGCCCAGATCGCGCGCGACGACCAACGCCGCCGCTCTGTTGTGCACCCGGAGCTTTTTGAACAGGTTGCTCTGCAGGTTTTCCACCGTGCGGGCGGAGATGCCCAGCAGCCGAGCGGTCTGCTTGGTCACGTGCCCACGGCTGATGGAGGCCAGGATCTCCTTCTCCCGAGGGGTGAGCGCGAGTTCCCACCGCCGCCAACCCTCGGCGAAGTCGGCGTGCGGTGGGCCGAACAGGGCCCGGACATAGGTGGAGTTCGCCAGCACATAGCCCTGCCCGGCGGCATGGACGGCGGGCACCAGCAGGTCGTCGATCCGCGATGCGGGCACGATCGCGATGCCACTCGCGAACGCCTTGGTGACCTGGGAACGCTTGAGCTCCCGGCTGTCGACGATGACGAGCCAGCCATCCAGTGAGCGCCACTCGGATTGTCTTGGATTCACCAGAACGGTGATGAGCGTCTCGTTGCCGGTACCGCCTTCCCGGCTGCCGTTGGCGCCTTCGTCCAGTACCGGAATATCGTGCTCGCTGAGGACTTCGCGAAGATCGTCGACGAGGCGACTGGCAGGAGCGGTGAGCACGACGCTGACGCTTCGACGCTGCCTGGATTTCCTTCGGTACGGCGGTTTCGGGCGGACCGCGCCCGCGTGCAGGCCGAGGCGGACCGCGCTCGCGGCGGCGTGTGCCTGGTTGTGCACGTTGAGCTTGCTGAAGATTCGTTTCTTGTGATTTTGAACCGTGTTCAGGCTGATGCCCAACTCCGTCGCGATCTCTCGGGGCGGATAACCGGCACTGATCAAATAGAGCAGCCGTAGTTCCTGCTCGGTGAGAGCTTGCCCACCGGCCCCGTCCTCGCGGGCGACCTCCACCGGTAGCGACGGGATCTTGACCGCGTCGAGCAAGGCGTCAAGTCCGCTCGCGTAGGAGACCAGCGCGCTGACACCGGCTTCGTAGGCTCGAATGGCGTATCCAGCCGGTAGTGCGTCGTGTACGCCGATTATGCGTATCTGGCGCCCGGACTGCCGCAGCAGTGCGATCAGCCGCTCGTTGCTCCAACGCAGCACATCGACCTCGAACACGACGATGCCCGGTCTTCGAAGTTTGCAGAGTTGGATCAACTCGGGCCCCGACGACGCCGTGCCGACGAGGTCGATACCGGGCTCGCGCATCAGGTGGCCGGCGAGCACTTCGCGAACCAGCCGGTTCCCATGCTGGAGGACAACGGCCGAAGTTTCGGCAGCCATGTCGATACCTCGGTTCAGGCATCTCGAACCGATACGCACTACAAGGAGCTACGTCCCCAGGCACCCACTCGGGTTCCCACTCACCCTTTGAATCGTTCGCACTATGATTGCACGTTCGCGGTTACAGGGAAAGGCGAACCCGGTAAGAGGTCATCCTCTTTTTTCGTAACACACCCAGGTTTAGGCCAGTTGCGCCGAGACGATTGCCGAGTTGATGCCGTCGTCGGGCCGGTCGGACTGCGCGTTGTAGCCGCGGTTGCTACCGGCAACGCCATCGTGTCCGCCAAATGGAGTCAGGGCGAATTCGTCATATGACGCTCTATTTGCCGAAATCGTGCGAACGTGGCCGGCGCATCACTTGACGGGAGACTGTCACGCTCAGATCTGTAGTTTTCCCGATCAGGCAGGGACCGGCGTTTCCTCCTCGTATCGCTTCCCGGTGCGGAAGAGCTTTTCCGACTTGGCGACCACCAGGGTCGCCAGGGAGTTGCCCGCCACGTTCAGGCCGGTGCGCGCCATGTCGACGACGAAGTCGACGGCGAGCAGGATCGCGACGCCCTCCGCGGGCAAGCCGATGGCGGCCGAGGCCGAAAAGAGCACGACAATCGACGCCGACGGCACCCCGGCGATGCCCTTGGTGAGCAACATGAGCACCAGCAACGTGGTGATCAGCTTCGGGATCGTCAGTTCCACCCCGTAGGCGTGTGCCAGGAAAACCACCGCCAGCCCCTCGTACATGGTGGCGCCGTCGGCATTGAAGGAGTACCCGAGCGGCATCATGAACGACGGCACCGTCCGGTCGACGCCGAAGTTGTCGAGCCGCCTGATCAGCGGGGCGAGGACCACTTCGGCGCTGCGCGTGACGAAAGACAGGAACAGGAGATCGCCGATCGCACGCAGCATCGGGACATACGGGACCCGGAAGATCGCCGCGATGATCGGGAAGATCACCACGAGAACCACGATCACGGCGGCGTAGAAGACGATGACGAACTGGGCGAGTTTCGCCACCAGTCCCCAGCCGTAGTGCGCGGTGCTGTAGGCCACAAAGGACACTACGGCCAGCGGCGTGAGCTGCACGACCCAGCCGATGACCTGGAACATCGCCTCGGCCACGCCGTCCAGCACGCCGATGACGGGCTTGGCCTTGCCGCCGATCCTGGTCAGCGCGAGCCCAAGGAACACGGCGAAGAAGAGGATCGCGATCAGGTCGCCGTCGGCGAGTGCGGCGAAGACGTTCTTCGGGATGATGTCGAGGAACAGAGACTGCAGGTCCACCGACTTCTGGATCCCGTTGGTGTTCGCGGGAGCCAGGGCGCCGAGGTTGGCACCCTTCCCGATGCCGGTGACGAACGCGAGGAACAGCGTCAGGATCAGGATCGCCGTCGTGACGACCTCGAAGTACAGCAGCGCCTTCCCGGCCAGCCGGCCCACCGACCGCGCCGACTTCAGGCGCGCGATCGACACCACGATGAGCGGGAAGATCAGGGGGACGATGCTCATCTGGATCAGCCGGATGAAGCCGTCGCCGACGATCTTCAGGTGTTCGCCCAACGACGGGGCGGTGAAGCCCAGAACCGCGCCGATGACGAGTGCGGCGAGGACCTGCACACCCATCGGTGGCATCGGCAGCTTTCGCCGGCCACGCCCGGCAGCGTCCTCGCGGGCGCCCCGTGGCGCCGTGTTCGCGTTCGGATCCTCCATGCCTGACTCGTCCCTTCCCGGGCGGTTCCGCTGACGATTGGGAAGGAAGTGTGGTCCCGGTCGGGGAAGGGGCGTGACCTTATGCGTCATCTGCATGACCGTTGCCCACCGGAGTACGGGCGGCCAACGCTGGACGTGATCCACTGCCCCCGGCACATCGAGGTGATGGCTGAATGGTTCAGGTTGCGCGTTTCGCCCGGTTCTCGCTGGGGCACTTTCCCACCGCGTTGGAGCCGATGGACCGCCTGACCGCGCACCTGCGCGAGCGGCACACGAAGGTACCCCGGCTGTGGATCAAGCGCGACGACTGCACCGGTCTGGCGACCGGCGGCAACAAGACCCGGAAGCTGGAGTTCCTCGTGGGCGAAGCCATCCAGCAGAAGGCCGACGTGCTCATCACGCAAGGTGCCACCCAGTCGAACCATGCGCGGCAGACGGCCGCCGCGGCGGCCAGAGCCGGGATGGAGTGCAAGCTGTTCCTGGAGAAGCGCCAGGTGCGCGACGAGGAGTACGAGCTTTCCGGCAACGTGCTCCTCGACGACCTGCTGGGCGCCGAGATCGTCGATCGCGTGCCGGCCGGGACCAACCTGCAGGAGGCGATGGAACTGCTCGCCGGCGACCTGCGCGAGCAGGGCCGGAAACCGTACGTGATCCCGGGCGGCGGTTCGAACGCGCTGGGCGCCGTGGGGTACGTGGTGTGCGCGCAGGAACTGGAGTCCGCGCCGATCGCCGTCGACTGGGTGGTGCACGGCACCGGCAGCACCGGAACGCAGGCCGGGCTCGTCGCGGGGCTGCGCGCGATGAACAGCCCGGCACGCGTGCTCGGGATCAGCGTGCGGCAGCCGCAGCAGGTCCAGATCGACGCCGTGTTCGGGCTTGCCGAGCGCACCGCGGCCCTCATCGGTGCCGCGGGCACGGTGGCCAGGGAGCACGTGCTGGTGGACGACCGTTGGGTCGGCGATGGCTATGGCGTCCCGACCGACTCAATGATCGAGGCGGTGCGGCTCGTCGCGTCGACCGAGGGCATCCTGCTCGACCCGGTGTACTCCGGAAAAGGGTTCGCCGGCCTGCTCGGCAACATCGCGGACGGCACCTTCGCCGAATCCGACAACGTCGTCTTCCTGCACACCGGCGGCAGTGCCGGCCTTTTCGGCTACCGCTCCGCGTTCGAGCGGCGCTGAGCCCGTGGCGCGACACGACCACCTCGTCGGCGTTCTCGGCGGGATGGGGCCGGCGGCGACCGCCGATTTCTACGCCAAGCTGATCCGCTGCACCCCGGCGACGCGGGACCAGGACCACCTCCGGGTGGTCATCTGGGCTGATCCGACCGTCCCGGACCGGGTCGCGGCGGTGATCGACGGCAGTTCGCAGCCCTACCCGGCGATGCTGGCCGGGGCGAGGCACCTGCGCGACCTCGGTGCCACGATCGTCGCCATGCCCTGCCACACCGCGCACGCGTTCCTGCCCGACCTGCGCGCGGACACCGGGCTGCGGTTCCTTGACATGGTAGAGGAAACGGTCACCGAACTCTTCCGGCAGCAGGGTCCGGATGGCGCCATCGGACTCCTCGGCAGCCGTGGCACCATCCATAGTGGACTGTATCAGGACCGGCTCCGCCGGGCTTGCCTCGACGTGGCGGTCCCCGCCGAGCCGGTGCAGGAGCAGGTGGACCTCGCGATCGGGAAGGTCAAACTGAACGAGGTGAAGGCCGCCGCCGAGCACCTGGGGTACGCGGTGGAAGCGATGGCCCGGGCGGGGTCGACGCGCATCGTCCTGGCCTGCACCGAACTTCCACTGGCAGCCGACCTCCTGGCGCCGGGGCCGGTCGAACTGCTCGACCCGACCGACCTGCTCGCCCGGGCCGTGGCGCGGGAGTGTGTGGTTTCCGACCTCGCCGCGCGGTAGCGACGGTCAGGCCTCGCCGGTGGCGAGCTTGGCCGCGTTGCGCCATATCGTGGCCACGTGCCGGAACATCCGCTCGCGGCGCATGCGGTACAGCCGGATCTCGAGCCGGGCCGTCAGCGTCGCGTCGCCCACCTGCCGCAGCGTGCCCTCCGCGACCCCCGGGGACGCGAGGTTCTCCGGCAGCCAGCCGACCCCCAGCCCGGCGTGGACGAGCGCGGTGAGGGCCGATGTCAGATCACTTTGGACAGTCGGGGTGAGATGGAGGTCGCGCTGAGCCAGGATTCGGTCGGTGACCCGGCCGAGGAACGCGCCCTGGCCGTGCGTGACCACGGGGACGGGGCTGCCCGGCGTGCCGGGCAGGGTGTAGTCCACCTGCCCACCGGTCACCGACGAGTAGGGCGCCAGCCGGTCGCCGGCCACCACGATCCACTCGACGTCGGCGTCCGGGACACTCGGCGGGCCGGCCGGGTCCGCGTAGGCGAGGAGCAGATCGCACCCACCTTGCACGAGCAGGTCGTAGCCGTCGAGCGTGTTAGTGGCCAGCAGGGAGCACGGTATCGGCCGCGGATCACCGCAGCGCGCCCACCAAGCCGGGAAGTACGTGGTGGCCAGCGTGTGCGTGACCGCGACGCGCACGGCGTCCCGCGGAGTCCGGTGCCGCCCCCGGATCTCCTCCTGGACCGCATCGAGCCCGGCCAGCATCTGGATCGCGCTCGCGCGCACCTTCGCCCCGGCCGGGGTAAGGGCGACGGGAAACGTCGAGCGATCCACCAAGGCTTCGCCGAACCACCCCTCGAGCGCGCGGATCCGCCTGCTGAACGCGGGCTGGCTGATGTGCTGTGCCGCGGCGGCCCGGGTGAAGCTCTCGTGCTCGGCCAGCGCCAGAAAGCTTTCGAGCCAACCGATGTCCACCAACGCAGCTTAGTATGGCGGCCGTACCCTCGCGCGGTACGGCTGCCGGCGAACCCGACCGTCCTTCATGGACAGATAGATCAATCGTGTGGCACTTGCCTTACTTGTCGTCGAGTACTCCCGCGGTGCGGAGGAGGTCGGCGATGCCGAAGTCCGCGCCGCGAGCGCCCAGCGTCGGCTGCCAGGCGGGGAAGGCCGACCGGTAGGAGGTCGGGTCGGCGTCGAGTAATCCGATGATCACTTCGCCGACCACGCGGCTGCCGACCGGGCCGAGATGACGGCCGTGTGCCAGTACCTCGGCCTCCTTGAGGATGTAGTACCACAGGTACATCGGGCCTTCGGTCCCGAGTTGCTCGTCGGTCAGCGGGACCTCACCGATCTTGCGGGCGACGTCCTGCCCTGAGGGCAGGCCCAGCGCCTCGCTGCGAAGCATGTTTCGTACCGCCAGAGAGGCGACCGGGCGGGCGAGCGCGCCGTCGTTGGCACCCGGGATGGCGCTGACCGGCAGGTCCAGCAATTGGGCGTTGAGGGTGGCGTCGATGCGTTTGGCGAACTGCGGGCTGTCGTGCCGGCCGATGCCGAAGAACAGCCGCCAGTCAATGGCATGCTCTGCATCGACCGGGCCGCCTCGCAGGTCCGAACGCGGTTCGGCCGGCGCCTTGGGGTCGTCCGGGAAGATCTTGCCGGGGAAGTTCTCGTTGACCTGATAGCTCGAACGCACGGTCGGATGCCCGAACCGGAAGGCGGCGACGGAGAACTCCGCCGGAATGAACGGCCCGCCACCCGGGCGGTAGAACCGGGGTCCGTTGCGCTCGATGTCGCGTATCACGTCCGCATCGGCGACAGTGGGCAGGAACTGATGGACGACGATCCACTGGTAGTGCCAGGACGGTCGCTGACGGATCATCTCGATGGACGGTTCAAATGGCGAGCACCCGTCGATCGTGTGGCTCGTAGGAGAGCTCTGTTCCCGCCATGCGTTCCTCTCCCGTTGATCGGCTTGCCTCGAGGGTAACGATCGCCGGGACCAGGCGTTGAGCGCTGTGCGGTGCCGGTGCCGATATGTTGCGGCCCGCGCGGCCGCGCTACTCGCCGGCATCCTCACCACAATTGGCGAGTACGACTTGGCCTGGCTCGGTCCGCCTTACCAACGTCGTAGGAAACCATTGCCTGCGCTTGGGAAAATTCGCCTCGCCACATCTGGCTCGTTGGCGAAGCTGCTGACTCCTCCGCTTCAGACCATGGACCGACGGGTGAGTTCGCGTTGCTCCAACAAGTTCTGGCTCCGGCCTTTTACGAACAGTGCCACGATCGACACACTCGGGCGCAAAACCGCGATAAACTCGTCGGGGGCCCCACCGCCCGTTCGGCGAGGTGATCACATTGGGGGGCAGGGTGACGTCCGAGGACCGGCGCAACGGCGACTACCCGTGGGATAGTTTCGATCCGGAGGAATATCTCCGGCGCAACTATGCCGCCGTCCACGAGGATGATCGGCGAACCCTCGCGTTCGTCCGGGATTTCTTCGTCGACGCGTTCGCCGATGACCCGGTTCGAACCGGCCGCCGCGGCATCGATGTCGGCACCGGGGCGAATTTGTACCCGGCCCTCGCGATGTTGCCGTTCTGTGACCGCCTGACCCTGTACGAACACTCCCGCGCGAACGTCGACTGGTTGATCAGACAACGCTACGGCGGCTGGCCGAGCTGGTCCGAAATCTGGGGAAAGTTCTGGCTCGTGCTGCGCGAACGACGGGTATACGCGGAGCTGGGTGGAAACCCGCAACTCGAACTGGCGAAATGCACGGATGTCACCGAGGGCAGCGTCTTCGCGCTGAGTGAGACCAGCCAGCAATGGGATATCGGCACCATGTTCTTCGTCGCGGAATCGATCACGCCCCGGTACGCCGAGTTCGTCGCGGCGGTCGAGCACTTCCTCGGCGTGCTGCGCCCGGGCGCGCCCTTCGCCATCGCCTTCATGGCACACTCCACCGGCTACCAGGTGGCCGACAACCACTTTCCGGCAATTGCGATCAGCATCGACGACGTGCTCCGGTGTCTTTTCCGGCGCGCGGACGACGTCGTGGTCCAGCACACCGTGGCCGGCGGCAATCCACTCCGGGACGGGTACGGCGGCATGATCGTCGCCTGCGGCCGGGCCGCGGCCGACCTCGATCGGGGCCGCAGTGGTACACCCTGGTCAATGAGATCGCGCGGATAGCCGCTCGTCACCCGAGCGGGGGCTCCGGTGGTCCCTCGTCTGGCCGATACTGATATATCCACGCTGCCTTTCGTCGCGCCGCGAAAGGCCGTGTAGGGTCCTGGCGTCGACGCAACGGTCACCAGCGCGGCGTGCGCTCGGTACCGGGTTTTCTGAGGTGGCGAGAGTGAGACTTCAACCGAGGCAGCAGCTCCTCGATGTGTGGCGGGCCTTGACGGCCACCGCATACCCCAACCGCAAGTGGGAATGGAACGGCCGGGCAGAACCCAATTCGGTCGGCGACGCCGAGCAACTGCTCTGCCTGCTCTACCCGGCGACCGAGCTGAGCAGCCTCGCGCTCGACCGGCCGGACGCGATGGCCTCCGACGTGCAGAACACCCTCAAGGATTTAGGCGATCCGATCCGCATCCCACAGGTCGTGATCGACGTGATCGCCGACTATGTCGCCCGGTACACCGACGAGGACGGCGAGCCGGAATTCGGTGGCGGGAGCTATCTGCGCACCCACGGCGCCGGCCCGGTCCCGGAAGACGGCCCACCTGAGCTCAGTGCGGACCAGCGGAAGCTCGGCATCGTCGACTCGTACTCGATGTCGGTGACCCTGTGCCTTGCGGCGCTGGGCTTCCTGAGCGTTTTCGACCAGTCGGTTCGCCGGGCGGACCTCAAGAGCCGGGTGAAGGACCTCCAGGCATCGATCGGCAAGCGGCTGACCTCGGCCATGATCGGCCTGTTGCGGAGCTTCACGGTGCAGGCCGCCGAGCCGGACAGCGAAGTCGCCCGCGCCATGATCAGCACGGTGAACCAGACCGGCGCGCCCGAACACATCGTGCTGGAGGAGCTGCGCACCAGGCTGGCCGGGTTGCGTACCCGTCTGCGGGACGACGTGCGGATTGGTATCGACCGCGAGACGGTCGACCTGGACAATGACAACCTGGTGTTCGAGTGCGGCTGGAGCTGGGGAATCGCCCACAACGCCAAGCCGGTCGAAATCAACCTCGACGAAGCCGGCCTGGACGTGAAACCACGGATCTGCGACCAGGACGGTATCGCCGACGCCCGGCCCTACCTGTACTCGACCGTGGTCGCGCTGGACGGCATCAACGACCTGTTGTCCGCCCGTACCGCCGAACTCGGGTTGCTCAACGACGCCCAGGTGCGGCTGGCCGAAGCACTCCGGATCCGGTGGACCCTGACCCAGCGCTACTGGTCCACCATCGCGCGGTTCGGTGACCAGCAGTGGCCGCTGGAGGACGTTCCCTGGCGCACGTCCGACGGTGAGGAGTCCGACTACTTCAGTCTGCTGGTGTCCGCGGTGCTGGTGCAGGATCTGCAGGACCGGCAGGCCACCGACGACGACCTGAACCGGGCCGTGTCGGTGTTCGAATCGCTGGCGGAGCGCGGCCGGATCACCCGCCGGGTGATGACGACGGACCCCAACGTGCAAATGCATGTGCCCGGTGTCCAGATGCGGTTGGGCGGCACCGAAACGATCGGTCCTCAGCTGTACTGGTCGGTGGCGGATTTCGCGCCATTGTTGCTGAAGCGGACGCTGCAGGCGGCCCGGCTCTCAGGCAACGTGACGGCACGCAACCGGCTTCTGCGGCTCGCCGAGACGACCATGGAGCATCTGGCCAGGCGCCAGATCCGCCAGGGGCCGGCGACGGGGTTGTGGGATGATCCCAGCGAGGTCCTGTTCCCGTACGACGAACGCAAACCCGAGGAAGCCCCGTCCTGGTACCTCACCGAACGAGTGATCGAAGCGCTGGTGGCGGCGGCTCGCATGTTCGCCGAACAGCCGCTGCGCAGCGCGGCGGTGATCGTCCGGACCCACGACCTGCTCAACGAGGCCGAACATCTGCTGAACCAGGAGTTGCTCAGTGCCGACGCGACCGCCGCGGTCCGCAGCAAGCTCGGCGAGATCGAGGCGAAGCTCGTCCGGGCGAGGAACGTGGTCAACGACCGGCCGGGCACGGCCAACGCGCTGACCGTGGACGCGCTGCTCAAACTCGACCAGATCGCCATCGGGCACGACGACGCGTCCAGGAGCTTCTGACCATGCTGGTTTTCGCGGTTTCCGACAAGGGCGGCACCGGCCGCTCGGTCACCGGGTGCAATCTCGCCTATCACCTGGCGCAGGAGCGCGACGTCGCGTATCTGGACTTCGACTTCGGCTCGCCCACCGCCGGCGCGATCTTCGAGATTCCCAACCTGGACCGGGGAATCGCCCGTAACAAGGGCCTGGGGCTGCACTCCTACATCGAGGGGCGGACGACCGCGCCCAACCAGGTCGACATCTGGCGGGTGTCCGACCGGCAGGACCTGCGCTCGCGCCAGTCCAAGGCCGGGCGGTTGGTGTTGTTCCCCGGCGATCAGGGCGGCGCCGAATTCTCCAGTCAACCGGACCGGGTGAAGCGCTGCGCGGATCTGTTCAGCAAGCTGGACCGGGAGTTCGAGATCTGCGTCGTCGACCTGAGCGCCGGCCGGTCGCATGCGGTGCAGATGGCGCTCAGGGCGACCGCGCTGTCCGCGCTGAGCTCCATCACCGCCCGCTGGCTGGTGTTCCACCGGTGGACCCGGCAGCACATCGTGGCCGCGGCCGGACTGGTCTACGGCGATCGAGGTCTGCTCGAGGTGGGGGAGGGCGCGGGACATGCGCGCGATCCGCTGCTCAACTCGATCCGGTTCGTGCGCACCGCCGTGCCCGACCTCGACGTCGACCCGGGCACCACCACCACGGCGCAGGCCAGTTGGTTGAGCACGTGCAATGGTGAGCTGAAGAAGCTCGCCGAACGGCACAAGGCCGGCAACAGCGCGCTGCTCGGTGAAACGCCGATGGAGCCGGTCCTGCAATGGCGCGAACAGGTGATCTCGGACGTCGACGTCTCGAAGGAGATCGCGAACCCTCGTACCATCGAGGCCTTCCGTGATCTGGCCAAACGTCTGATGAACCCCGTTGTGTGGGAAGGACTATGAGCGCACTGGACTCCGCCGTCTACACCGAAGCGACCGAACAGGACAAGGTCAAGCGCGTTGCGCTGTCCCACCTGTCCATTGAGGTCGGCCACCTCTACATGGAGGACATCCGCCGCGGCGAGGCCCGGATCCGCACCCAGTTCGAGCAGGTGGCGCCCTGGGTCGCCGCGGCGACGGCGGCGGTGTCGGCCGAGGTACGTGCGATCGGGACCGAGCGGCCCAGGGTCAGCACCTGCTTCCTGATCGACGACTATTTCCGCAACGACACCGATCCCCGGGAAGTCATCGAGAATCTCGTCGAGATCGCGAAGCAGTCCGGGATCACCATCGACTACCTGGCACGGGAAGCCGCGTGCTGCGTCGCCGGCGACGTCAACGTCGCCGAACTCACCGCGGCCATGCTGTTGCCGGAGCCACCGCCCGGCACCGACGGCGGCCGGCCGCCGCTGGCGACCAGCGGCTGGTTGTGCAACGGCGAACGGTCCTACCCTGCCGATTCGGACCAGGCCATGCAGGTCGGGCCGTGGCGGCCACCCGAGGAGTTCGGCAAGCGCAACCATTCGATCTTCCTCGACGTCGAGTTGTGGAAGGAAAAGCAGGAGGTCGTCGGTGGCACGCTGACCACCTGGCGACAGTGGTCCTGTCCATTCCTCGCCTCGGTGTGGCAATTGCTCCGGCTCGGCATGCTGCGCAATTACGGCGAGCCGGTGGCCCAACCACAGCGGTGGGACGCGGACGTGCCGTGGCCGGAGAACTGGCACGACCTGCCGCCGGTGATCCAACTCAATCCGCGTGCGACGCCGTTCGCGGCGTTTCGGTCGGTCTCGATCCTGCCGAAGACCTACCTGCAGATCGAGCACGCGGTTGACGTGATTCTCAAGCATCTCGAACTGGACGAGGCCGTCGTCCGCCAGGTGATCGAGCGGGGCGGCGAGGTCGGCCTGACCGTGCCGGCGAAGGTCACCGACCGGATCTCCCACGTGTTCTTCGACGGTGATCGCTGAATGGTCATTCTCGGCGAGATCCGTACCTGCCTCCTGCACAATTCACGGCCGTTGCCGAAAGCGGTCGTCGGTGAGCTGCTCGCGCTCAAGCCCGGCAAGCGGGTGCGGGTCACCGATCGTCCGGTCAATCTTTCGGTGTCCCCGGAGCTGGCCGTCGGTGTCGACTGCCGGCTGGCGAGCGAACCGTCCGCCAAGGCCCGTGGCATCGGCACGGTTCTTTCGCATGCGATGGTCACCGGTGGGGTGGTCCTGCAGGCCTCGGCGCGTGCCTGGCTGGCCCGGGCCACTTCCGACACCCGGCAGGGCTGGTCGCACTATGCGCGCCGGGTCGGCACCGTCGAAGTGATCGGCAAGGCGGGCACCGAACAACTCGCGCTCGGCCACCGGGCCGGGAATGCCGGCGGAGTGCTCGATCTCGGGGCGATCAGCGAGTATCTCCTGGACGTCGTGCAGATGCGGCCACAGCTTGATCACACGACCGCGATCCGTGCCCGTCCCACCTGCGTGCGCTGGACCGCGATGTCCGCAGAGGACGGCCAGACCGAACCAATGGTGCGCCTGCACGTGGAAGACGAGGTGTCGCGGACGATCGAGCTGGTGGTCACGGCGGACCAACTCGGCCTGGCGCAGCGGTTCTGCGAGGACGTCGCGTTGCACGACTGGCTGCTGACCACGCTCGGCAGCACCATCGAGCAGGCCGCACGCGTCGACGACGCTCGTACCGACATGCTGGCCGCGGCCGTGGAACGGTTGGTACATCTGTGGATGCCGGGCGCGCATGTCCATCCGGTGATGCAGACGCTGTGGGACAAGCTGGAACGGCAACCCGGATTCAGCCGGCAGTGGGGCGCGCAGGTGGCCCAGATCCGCGATCTGGTCGCGCTGCGGACGTTGAAGGCGCTCGAACAGGCCCGCCGGCGGGAAACCGCCGACTGGTAGCGGTTCAGGTCCGGAACCAGCGCCGCACCAGCAGCGCGAAGAACACGCTCAACGACAGGTATCCGGTGTAACTTTCGATCACCAGCAGCACCCGCGCCGCACCTGGCCAGGTGGCGGTGTCACCGGTGCCGAGCGGGTTGAGATAGTTGGCGAAGGACGTGTAGATGCTGTCGCTGACGGGTTGGCGTGCGACCAGCGCGATGGCGACGCAGAACACGAGAAGCTGGGCCAGCACCCACAACAACAGGCGGTAGGGCTGGTAGCCGTATCCGCAGAGCGCGGACGAAATGGCGGCCATGGCACGGCCCCACCCCGGTTTGGCGGCGTGGTGACGGCAGCGTTCCTTGGCGAACAGGCAGTGGTCGCGTTTGACGTGCTGGTTGAGCAGAAGGTAGATGTCGGCGGCCCGTTCGAAGGCAAGCTCGGCGTGCAGCAACAGGCCGTCCGCTTCGCACGCGGTACCGACACGCTTGAACAGTTCGGCGAGCTGGGCGTTCTGCGCCTGGGTTTGCCGGAGCGGACCACGCGACTCCACTTCGGCGGCCATCAGCGCGGCGATCGTCGCTCGGCGGCGTTCGTCGGGGAGCGCGTCCCGTTGGTCGTCGTAGAGCTGGGCGAACACCAGGTTGTTGGGCAAGCGGGTACTCGGTGGGTGGTAGCGGTCGAGGACGACCGCGGTCTCGCGCTCGAACCGGTCGAGCAGAGCGCCTTCCTCGGCGCGCAGAGCATTCCGACGGAGTACGTCGTTGACGTACTCCAAATACCGATCGGCGCGCCGGGTGACCCGGATGATCGTGGATTCCACGTAGTCGGGTGGTTCCGGCGAAAGCGCGGACATCGTTCCAGTGTTCAGGACGCGACGCATCGGCTAAAGGGGCTATTCGGCGGAGTCTGTTTGCGCCCTTGCTGAGAGCGCTTACAGACCTGCGCCGTAGGCGATGAACTTCGGAGCGGGTATGCGCTGTGCACCATGCCCGTGGGCGAGTTTCCGCCGATCTGGCCCCGGGTTCGGCGTGTTTTCGGCGGTCAGAGCCAGTCGCGGCGTTTGAAAACCGTGTACAGGGTGCCCGAGATGACCAGGATCGCGAGCGTGGACACCCAGAAGCCCCAGCCCTGGTCGAACCCGGGATAGGGGACGTTCTGGCCGTAGAACCCGGTGATCGCGGTCGGGACCGCGATGACGGCCGCCCAGCTGGTCACCTTCTTCATGATCAGGTTGAGCCGGTTGCTCTGCAGGTTGAGCTGGGTCTCCCGGACGGTGGTGACCAGATCCCGCAGGGACTCCGTCCACTCCGACGCGCGCAGGACGTGGTCGTAGACGTCCTGGTAGTAGGGCGTCAGCGTGTTGTCGACGATGGTGAAGTCGCGGCGCATCAGCGCGTTGACGACCTCCCGCATGGGCAGTACCACCCGCCGCAGGGTCACCAGGCTCTTGCGCAGACGGAGTGAGCGGCGGTGCATGTCACCGTCGTCGAGCCGCTCGGCGAAGATCAGGTCCTCCAGCGCCTCGATCTCGTCGTCGAGTTCCTGAACGGCGTCGAAGTGACTGTCCACCACGTAGTCGAGCAGACCATGCACGAGGAATCCGACCCCGCTCTTGGCCAGATCGGCCGCCGAGTCCCAGCGGGTCAGCACCTCCCCGATGTCGAACCGTTCGTTCTTGCGCACCGTGACCAGCGCCCGCTCGGTGATGAACGCCGCCACCTCGTGTTTGACCAGCGCACCGGTTTCGGCATTCAGGCGTACGGCGTACGCGGTCAGGAACAGATGCGTGTCGTAGCGGTCGAGCTTGGCACGCTGATGTTCGTGCATGGCGTCTTCCACCGCCAACCGGTGCAGGCTCAACTCCTCGCTGATCGTGGCCAGGTCGTCCTCGGTCGGCGAGCACATGTCCAGCCACACCGTGGCCGCCGGGTCATCGAGATAATCCGAAACATCTGCCGGCGGGAAATTCTCCGCTTCCAGGATCCCGTTGCGGTACAGCCGAGTACGTGCCATGGCTGCACAGGCTAGCGGCTCCGACGGCCCGGCCGGCTCAGCGCACCGCCCTCCGCGATGTTTGTCCGCCGATGGGCAAAAGCTGCCGGTTTGCTCTGCAATCGCTGTCGACCATGCGGAACCCTTGGCAGGCTCCCGGTTTCGAACAGGGTCACAGCGCCCTCGACCACGCGGTAGACGGGACGGCCGGCCACCGCGAACACGGCGGCGGGTAGGACGACCGGCAGGGCGAGCGCGGAAATGGCGAGGACGGCCGGGGCGTCGCGGAGCCAGCCTCGGCGACGGACCGGGTTGAACAGGCACCCCACCGCACGTCGGTCCACACGAGCCAGCGCATGACCGGCCGGACGCCGTGCTCGCGCATCACGCGGCGGAAGACGCCGTCGGTGTCATGCGAGGAGATCAGGCCGGCACGGACTTGGGACTTTTGCCTCTATACGGCAAGATAAGATTTGGGACTTTTGCCTCTATACGGAAAGATAAACTGAACCTACGGTTTGGGTAGTCCGGCGCCGTCACACTGGGGCGATGGAATTGTTGTTGCCCCACAACTCAAACGCCGGGCGTTCAATGCCCGGACTGATCGCGTTCGATCATTTAGCTGGGCGCCGTCCTCTCGATGGCAGAGGCTCGGCAAAAGGAAAATGAAATGTGAATCATCAATCTCTGACTTGCATAGAGGTTGCCATGTTCAAACGACTGATATCCGTGGTTGCCGCGGGAGTGCTCGCGCTGTTAGGACTCAGCGCTGTTCCTGCGCAGGCTTCGCCGGGTCCTACTCACAACCTCACCCCGGCGAGCTCCTCCTCTCCGCGTGCTTCTCGCATTGCACTGCATGCCAATCCCCTCGCGTCAACGGATTACTCCTGCAATACTCCTGTCACGTTCTTCACCTACCAGGAGTGCGCAACGACCACCGTTCCGGCGGGGGAAAGTCTTTGGCTTAGCGTCTATCTTTCGAGCGACGTCACAGCCGGTGATTTCAACATAGATGACGCTTCCGGCACGATACTCGGCGTTTCTCCCACGGTCTATGCAGGCCCTGGGGATATAATGACGCAGGTCTGGACGAACAACACGGGTGCCGATGCCTTCGTGATCGTATGGGGGAGTTCGGACGGCGCATTGCAGTCCGGAACAATGAATGGAGCGTATTCGGTGATGCCCTGACCGGGTTTCGGGCCAGGACTGCGCCATGGAGACAAGTCCGAGTACTGTGGGGCCCGGGAGCACGGGCTTACCTGGCCCCGCAAGCGACTTCATCGCCACCAAGGCCGGCCACGCCAACAGCCGCCGGCGACCCGGGAGTTGCGGGAGTTGGTGCGTCACCGGGCGAGCTGGTCGCGCTGTGCTCGGGGGTGAAGTCGTCGGTGCACGCAGTGCTGGCCAAGGCCCCGTTGGGCGGGCTCGGACGTGACCGGGTGCATAGTGAGGCGGCGGGAGGATGAGGTATCTCATTGGTCCACCGCCGTCCACTCCGGCCGCGCAACCTCGACGCGGCTGTCCTCGTAACCGGGACCCGGCGGGTTGCCGACGTGCTCGGTGAGGCGCCGCCGAGCCTTCGCGGCCGTGTCATACGGACCGTGGTAGGAGATCGTCCCGTTTGGACGGACAACGACGGCGCGGTAGAGGACGTCGCCCTCGTACTGGCGTGCGTAGCGGCTCACGCGAGCACCTCCGGCCGGACGTTGTTGCGGCTGATTAAGGTTGCGCGCTGCTCCTCGGACCACTCAGGGAAGTAACGGGCGATGTGCGCACGCTGCTCGGCGATCGGCCCGGGCGTCTTGGATGAAGTCGCCGATGGCTTGGGTGACCATGTCGCGGACGAGGCCGCGGACGGCGCCGGTGATTACGCCGACGATCTCCACGACTGTGGAGATGGTTTCGGCGCAGGTGGAGGCGGCGTTGATGTGGTTGATTTTGTTCTTGAGGTTGGCGCGGTAGGTGTCGGCGGCCGGACCGGTCCAGTTGGCGGTGTCCTTCTCCACCGTGGCAGCCAGCTCTTTGCCCGCACCCTGCACCGCTTGGGCGACGTTTTTCCAGGTTTGGGAGTAGGCGGCGATCTGGTCGGCGTCGCCGGCCAGGTGGTCGAGGGCGTCTTTCAAGGGTTTGACGTGTTCGATGAGCCAGTTCAACCCGTAGGAGATCAGCGTGCCGACCGGGTTCATCGCCATGGTCAACAGGTCCATACCGGCGCCGATGGCCGAGATCCCGCCCTCGATCCAGGATCCGGACTGGACCCCGTCGTAGACACCGGCGGCGTCGTCGGGAATTGTTGATGCCCGAATGCCAGGTGGTCGAGTCCTGCTTCTGCGCAACCAACGGAGTGCTCATTACGTGCCCCAGACTCCGTCGTCGTCGGCGGCGGCCAACCGAGCCGTCGTGATCTTGACGGATCTTTAGACGGCCATTCTTCATCGCCAGTTCCAACTGGCTTGACATGGTGACTGTGCGCAGGCCGGCCTTCGAGACGGCCGATGGTGACGTTGGCCGACTTCGGTCGTGACCTTCTGCTCTACTCGCCGGTGCTTCGAAGCATGACGATGACGGGGACTATCGATCCTTGGGAAGGAAGGCCGATGAATTCGCCGCAGGTCTTCACGGCGTTCGATATCGCGGTGACCGCGGACGAGCAGGTGCTGCCCGAGGTGGTCGAGCACGCCCGGGACGAGGTCGGCGCGGTGGTGCGTGCTGCGCATCTGCCGATCCGGTCGGTGCGGGTGAGACTGACCCCGCACGGTGATCCCGAGTTGCCCTATTCGGTGGTGGCGCAGGCCAACCTGCTCGCGGCCGGCCGCCTCGTGCGGGCGCAGGCGGACGGGCGGAACTCGTGGGAGGCGATAGACCGGCTCCAATCCCGGCTGCGGGAGGTGTTGGCACACCTCACCTCAGGCGAGGAAGCTCGCCAGGAAAACCGGTCTTCGCCCGGCATCGTCCGCTGGCCGCACCGGTCCTGCCCGGACGAGCCTTCCTGCTGGTACCCGCGTCCGGAAGAAGAGCGGGAAATCGTGCGGCACAAGTCCTACCCGTTACGCCGCTGCACAGTCGACGACGCCGCTCACGACATGGGCCTGCTCGACTACGACTTTCACCTCTTCACCGAGGCCGGCACCGGGCGGGACGCGCTGCTTCACCGAGTCGGCCCGACCGGCTACCGGCTGGTGTTCGTGACTCCACCCGGTCCGCACGAACCCGCAACGTTCCAGTTGCCGGTGACCATCAGCGCGGAGCTGGCGCCGCTTTTGAACGCCGCCGCGGCGGTGGTGCGGTTGAACCGGTTGGGCTCGCGGTTCCTGCTTTTCCGCGACGTCGACAGCGGCCGTGGCGCGGTGCTGTATCGCCGCTACGACGGCCACTACGGACTTATCACCTCAACGCTGGAAAGTCGCGGTGATCGGTTCTGAACGACGACTGGATCTGGGGTTATCACGGCTACGATCCCGCCGGGTAGGCGCTGCGTGAGCCGTTGTGCACGGTCGGCAACGGCTATGTCGCCACCCGTGGGGCCGCGCCGGAGTGCACCGACGACGGCACGCACTATCCCGGCACCTATGCCACCGGCGTGTAGAACCGCCTGAGCACCGAAATCGCGGGTGCCGACATCGAGAACGATTGTGTGGTCAACCTGCCGAACTGGTTGCCGCTGACGTTCCGGATCGACGGCGGACCGTCGTTCGATCTGGACAATGCGGACCTACGCCTCCGGAATGTCCAGTGTGCGTTTTCCCCGCTGACGCCGCGACTGCCGCTCACGACCTGATCGGCGCGTTCACGGTGGATTGGTCCAGGAGCAGGCGGCGTTCGGCGGAGGCGATCGTGGCGCGGGCGGCTTCGACGGCGTCGGGGTTGACCGAGATCGAGGTGATGCCCATGCGCACCAGGTGGTCGGCGAACTCGGGCCGGTTCGACGGCGCCTGCCCGCACAGGGATGAGGTGATACCGAGCGATCGTGCCTTGGCCACGATGGCGCCGATCGCGTCCAGCACCGCGGGGTCGGCCTCGTCGAACAGCTCGGCACACTCGCGCGAGTCCCGGTCCACACCGAGCATCAGCTGGGTGAGGTCGTTGCTGCCGATGGAGACCCCGTCGATACCGAGCTTGACGTACTCGGGCAGCCAGAACACCACCGACGGCACCTCGGCCATGACCCACCGGTGCATTCCGTGCTGCCGGCCGAGCGGGCCGGCGTCCACCAGGCGCAGGCACTCCGCCAGCTCCCAGCGGGTGCGCACGAACGGGATCATCAGCTGGAGGTTCGGCGTCTGCTCCCGGACCCGGGCCAGCACCTGGAGTTCGAGCGCGAACAGGTCAGGCTGCTTGACATATCGGTAGCACCCCCGGTAGCCGATCATCGGGTTGTCCTCGTCGGGCTCGTACTCCGCTCCGCCGGCGAGTCCGCGGAACTCGTTGCTGCGCAGATCGGTGGTGCGGTAGATGACCGGCCGTGGCGCGAAGGGCTCGGTGATCCGTAGCAGGGACTCGGTCATCTTGTCCACAAAGGAACTTTGTTCGCCGTGCGCCAGCAGGTCCCGCGGGTGACGGCCGCCCAGCGCCTCGGTCAGCATGAACTCGGCGCGGACCAGGCCCACCCCGTCCACCGGCAGTGACGCGGCATGCGCGGCCTGGTCGGGCATCGCGAGGTTCACATACAGCCGCGTACCCAGCGCCTCCACGGCGGGTTTCGCTGGTGTTCCGGCCGGTTCGGTCCGCGCTGTGGTCGTCGTTGTGGTCCTCGTGCCGGCGTTGACTTCTCCGGTCGTGCCGTTCACGGTGACCTTCTGTCCATTGTGGAGTACGGTGGTGGCCTTCTCGGTACCGACCACGCACGGCACGCCCAGTTCCCGGGCCACGATCGCGGCGTGACACGTCATGCCGCCACGGTCGGTGACCAGTGCCGCGGCGCGCCGGATCGCCGGCACCCAGTCCGGATTGGTCATCGGTGCGACCAGGATTTCGCCGTCACGCAGCCGCGTGCCCTCCTCCGGTGCGGTCAGCACTCGGACCGCGCCACTGGCGCTGCCGGGCGAGGCCGCGAGCCCGCGCAGCGGTAGCTCGCCGTCACGGGCGGGCTCGGGTGGCAGGGCGGTGATCGGCCGGGTCTGCACCAGGTACGTCGTCCCCGCCGGGTCGATGGCCCATTCGATGTCCTGGGGGTGCCCGTAGTGGTCCTCGACCCGGATCGCCAGCCGGGCCAGTTCGAGCACGGTGTCCTTGTCGAGGACCTGCCGGTGCGCGGCCGGTTCGGGCAGGTCCTCACGGCGATCCCCGCCGGCGCTGCGCACGATCTTGAACGCCTTGCGGCCCACGCGCACGTCCGCCACCTGGAGGTCCTGTTTGGACACCACGTACGAGTCGGGTTCGACCGCCCCGCTGACCAGTGCTTCCCCCTGCCCGAACACGGCCTCGACGATGAGCGTGCGGCGATCGCCGCTGCGCGGGTCGGCGGTGAAGATCACGCCGGAGCGGTCGGCCTCGACCATGCGCTGCACCACGACGGCGATCGCGGGTTCCCCGGTGAAGCCACGTTCGGCCCGATAGGCGACCACGCGCGGTGAGAACGCGGACGCCCAGCACTCGAGGAGCCGGTCGAGCACGGCCGTGCTGCCACGAGTGTTGGTGAAGCTGGCGTTCATCCCCGCGAAGGACGCGTCCGCGCTGTCCTCCCCGGTCGCCGAGGACCGCACGGCCACCGTCGCGTCCGGGCCGAGCCGGGCATAGGCGCCCAGGACCTCATCCCGCACTTGCGGTGAGATCGTGACCTTGCGGACCAGTTGCTGCATCTGACGGCAGTTCTCGGCGAGCTGTTCGGGGTCTGCTCCGGCGGTGAGCGTCTCGGCGTGCAGGCGAGCGAGTTCGGCGCGTACGCCGCCGGATTCCATCGCGGCCCAGTAGCCCTCACGCAGCATGACGAAACCGCCCGGCACGGGGAAGCCTGCGGACGCGAGTTCCCCCAGGTTGGCCCCCTTTCCACCGGCCGACACGGCATCGGCCACCCCGACCTGTGACAAGTCCCTGACCACGCTCATCGCGCGCCTCCTCACGGAACTACGAGCCTCAGCCTGGCGGGTGCGACGGTCACGAAACGAGAGTCCAAGGTCGGTTCCCCGGAGGCGAATTCCCCGCCTCCCACGTGACGTTGGGCCCCGCGTGCCGCGGGGCCGGGCGACCGTGACCTTCGGCCCTTTCCGCCGGCCGGTTATCGCAGCACGCTCGTAGGGAGTGTTACTCGACGGGGAGCACGACGGGCACGCCGAAACAGCCGGCGAGACATGAGAATCAGCCTTTTGCTTCCGTGGATTCCGAGTGCACGATCATCACCGGGCACTGGGCGTGATGGATGAGGGCCTGGCCCACGGAGCCGAGCAACAGGCCGAGGAACCCGCCCCGGCCCCGGCTGCCCACGATGACCAACTGCGCGCGGCCGCTCCAGTCGAGGAGATGGTGACGCGGGCGGTCCTTGGTCACGACTCGGTCCACCCGCACGTCGGGGTATTTCTCCTGCCACCCGGCCAGGCTCTCGGAGAGCAGCCCCCGCTGTTCCTCCTGCGCCGATTCCTGCTCCATCGGTACGTACTCCATCAGCACGTCTTCGAACGGCAGGGTGCTCACATAGTCCGCGTCGCTCCATGAGTGCACGGCTACCAACGGCACACCGCGCCACGCGGCTTCGTCGAACGCCACGGCCACTGCGCCCTCGCTCGCCCGGCTGCCGTCCACCCCGACCACGACCGGGCCTTCGGCGGGCACGGACTCGTCGGCGCGGCCGCGGACGACGACCACCGGGCAGTGTGCTCGGCCCGCTACGGCCATCGTCGTGGAGCCGGCCAGCATGCCTGCGAATCCGCCCACGCCCGAGGGGCCCAGCGCGATCATCCTCGCCGTCTTGCTCGCCTCGAGCAAGGCCGGGATCGGCCGCTGTTGGGGTTGCGACGTGGTCACCACCAAGTCCGGGCCCACCTCGTGTGCGATCCGCTCCGCCTCGGAAAGCTGATCTTGCGCGTAGCTACCCAGCCGGTCGAACAGACGCTGTAACGGGGTCGGATCCGCACCGTGAAAAGCGAACGTGGCGTCGAACCCGAACATCAGGTGCAGGGGAAGAGCGCGCGGGGCCGCCTCGGCGGCCGCCCATCGAACGGCACGTAATGCCAGGGCCGACCCGTCCACGCCCACTACGATGGCGCCTGTTGCGTCGGTCATCGCTTCCCTCCCACCTGACCGGTGCGGCCTACGGCACTCGCCAAGACGGCTCACGGTGGACGCTAAGAACCTGCGGGGTTGTCTACAGTGGCCGACCGCCCCCACCTTCGAGGACTTCCTACCTCACACGTGCGGGTGGGATGGCTTGACCGGACAACGCAAATACGTCGAGCACTTTTCGTGTTCAGGTAGCACGGTCCACATCAGACCGGGCTGCCCGGCTGCCCACGGCCAGGTTGTTGCGGGTGGTGAAGCACAATCACGGCACAGGGCGAGAAGGAGGGCGAGCTGAGCCTGCTGGGTCTCGCGGTGGTGCTGGTGGCGGGTCTTGCCGGCCCGCTACTGGCCACCTACCGCCGTGCCCGGATTCCGGTGGTGACCGGGGAGATCGTGGCCGGTGTGCTGGTCGGGCGCACCGGGTTCGGCTGGGTGAACCCGGACGAACCGGTGCTGTCGTTCCTGGCCTCGGCCGGTTTCGCGCTGGTGATGCTCGTTGCCGGCAGCCACGTCCCGTTGCGTCATCCCGCACTGCGGCAGGCGTTGGGCCGCGGCACGCTGCTGGCCGTGGTGACCGCCGTGCTGGCCGTCCCGGCCGGACTCGGCATCGCGGTGTTCGTCGGCGTCGAGCACGCTGCGCTCTACGCGGTGCTGCTGGCGTCGAGTTCGGCGGCCCTGGTGATGCCGGTGATCGACGAGCTCGGCCTGACCGGCGCACCGGTACTGGCCACGATCGTGCAGGTGGCGCTGGCGGACACGGTGTGCATCGTCGCGGTGCCCTTGACGGTCGATCCCGCGAGGGCGGGCCACGCGGCGCTCGGCGCGCTCGCGGTGATCGCGGCCGGCGGCGCCGGGTTCGTCATCGTGCTCGGGTTGCGTAGACGTGGCGTGCTCGAACGGGTCCAGCGGCTTAGCCATGAACGCGCCTTCGGACTCGAGTTGCGCAGCGAGCTGATCCTGTTGTTCCTCCTGGCGGGGCTGGCACAGGCGCTCGACGTGTCGGTGCTGCTTGCCGGGTTCGTCAGCGGCCTGGCGCTGAGCGCGCAGGGTGAACCGCGCCGCCTGGCGGGACAGCTGTTCGCGGTCACCGACGGGTTCCTCGGGCCGGTGTTCTTCGTCTGGCTGGGCGCCTCGCTGGACCTGCGTCCGTTGGTCGCCAGGCCGACGATGCTGGTGCTCATGGCAATGCTGGCAGCCGGGACCGTGGTAGTCCATGCCGCCGTCCGGCTGCTCCGGCAGCCCCTGCCGCTGGCGGTGCTGGCCGGCGCGCAGCTCGGCGTGCCGATCGCCGCGGTCACCATCGGCACCCGTGGCCGCCTGCTCGCGCCGGGCGAGGGCGGCGCCATCCTGGCCGCGGCGCTGGTCAGCGTCGCGGTAACCGGGTTCGCGGCAGCCGCCGCGGGCCGGGCGGAGCACCCCGAAGACGGACCTGGCGACGGTGAGTAGTGGCCAGGCGGGCGGTGCACTGGCACCGTTCGCTCATCCGACCTTGGGCTTGCGCCTCCATTCGTGCTCCCAGCCCCGGTACCGCGCCCGGTCGAAGACCAGGTGAGCGAGCCAGCACATCAGCGCGCAGACACTGATCACGCCGAGCCAGGCGAACAGGCCGATGGCGCCGGCGTTCCACGCGGCGGCGTCGGTGCGTAGCGGCGGGGCCACGGGAGCACCGCGAGCATCCAGCCAGATCTTCACCCGCTCACCCGCGACCGAGCCCTTCGGTGCCGCCACCGTCCCGGTCGCGGTCGTTCCGTCCTCGCGGATCCAGGTGGCCGGCACCAGTGCCGTGCCGCCGGTCGTCCCTCGCGACCTGGCGCTCTCGGGTGGCGCGTTCGCGAGGAGAACGGCGGTCGCCGGATGACGGGTCATGGCCTCGGTCTGTGCCTGGGCGCTCTCCCGGGCGTAGGTGTGCGACCCGAGCATCCAGGCGAAGGGCACCGCTGCCAGGACGATCAGGACCGCGACGACCAGCAGCGTGACTTCAGCCCGATCCCACGGCCGCACCAGGGAGTTGCGCCTCAGACCCAGCAACCGCCGTATCGGCGACTCGGACCGGGACATGGCCGCCACCTTCCTCACCCGGAGGAAATCGTCACTGATCCAGTTTCGTCGCCGGCTGCCCCGCAGCGAAGAGTCTTTGGTCCTCTCGACGGGTGAAACCAGATGACTGGGCGAATGTCCTTTCCCACGGTGACGCAGGTCTCTGGCCGCTGTTTCCGCGCCTTCCTAACGTCGGGATGAGCAAGCTCGTCGTCGTGAGGGGATTTGGTCATGCGGGCACAGGACGTCATGACCGCGCCGGTGGTGACCGTGGGGCCGGATGCGTCGGCGAAGCGGGCCGCTGAATTGTTGTCGGAGCACGGGTTCACGGCCTTGCCGGTGGTGGATTCCGAGGACCGCCTGGTCGGCATCGTCACCGAGGCGGACCTGATCGGCGACCGGATTCCGGTCGACCCGCGATACCGGCATCGGGACGAGCGCGTTCGGCATCCGGGTGTGACGGTGGCAGAGGTGATGACCAGCCCGGTAACCGGGATGGCTCCGGGCACGGACCTGGCCATGCTCGCACGGGCGTTGCTGACGGGGCGGATCCGCGCGATGCCCATTGTGGACGGTTCCAGGCTGGTGGGCATTGTCACGCGCGGGGACATCGTCCGCGCCTTCGCCCGCCAGGACACCGAGATCGCGGCGGAGGTGCGCCGGCGGCTGGCGAGCTATGGCGGGCCGGACCGGTGGCAGGTCGAGGTGCACGACGGCGCGGTGCGGATCGTGGACGCCAACGACAACGAGACCGACCGCCATGTGGTGACGTTGCTGGCCGAGGCCGTTCCCGGAGTGGTCAGCGCAGAGGTGAGGGCGGAAGTGCCCTGACCAATGTGGCGAGGGCGATCACCATCGTCGGCGTCGATGGATCGGAAGCGGCCGCGCTGGAGAGGTGATCATACGTCGGCCCGGCATCGGTCCAGGCTCGAACCGTGTGGACCGCCACGGACCGGCGTGTGATCCAGGTCGCAAACGTTCCATAAATTGTTCACATTGAGCACAATGAGCGGCGTGCCAGGCAGTCTCTCCAAGTGCGCGCGATCGGATCTGGGTAGCCAGACCGTGACTTCCGCGTGGCCCTTGCCTTCCGAGGTCGGCGGCCTGCCTCCCCAAATCCGAGGCCTCCGGCGCGCGCGCCCGTGGTCACCTCGAGCGGAAACACGGACTTTGAGACACGCTCTAGGCCGAGGTTCGTTGCTGGACGGTGGCGCGCAGGCGGGTCAGTTCGTCAGTGCCCGCCGCGAGATGCGCGCGCAGCGCTGCTGTCGCCGCGGCTTCATCGCGGCTGCGAAGGGCCTTGAGCAAGGTGCGGTGGTCGTCGCGGCTACGGCCGAGCTGGCGGGCGGAACTGTTGGCGAGCGCCAGCGCCAGGCGCAGCTCGCGCTGGAGCCCGTCATGGAACCGGATCAGGCGCTGGTTCCCGGTGGTCGAGACCAGGGCCCGGTGGAAGTCCTGGTCCAGGTCGAGCACCTCGTCCAGGGTGCTGTTGGTGTAGGCGCGTTCCAGGCGGTTGACGATCTCGTCGAGGTGCCGCCACACGTCGTCGGCGTCGGGCAGCGCGAGCAGGTGCGGTACGGCCGAGGCCTCGATGGTCTCGCGGGCGTGGTAGATCTCCGTGACATCGGTGTCGGACAACTCGACGACGACGATTCCGCGACCGGGACGCTGCAACACCAGGCCTTCGCCCTCCAGCATGCGGGTCGCTTCGCGCAGAGTGTTGCGGCTGACACCGAGTTCGGCGGCGAGGGAGACCTCCCGCAGCGCGGTTCCGGGCTGGATATTCCCGCGCAGGATCGATGCGCGCAGGACGTTGGCGACGCCTTCGGCTGCGCTTTGCCGGACGCGGGGAACGTTGTCGGAGCCGCCCAGGATTGCCTTGGCCATGGGCACAGTCTGCCGGACAGGAGGCATTGATCGTGGGTGACGCGGTGCTACGCGACGTGCGTCCGGCCCGTATGGCCGAGGGGCGCGCCCTCGACCTGGTCGAGGGCGCAGGTGCCGGCTGGGTGATAGCGCGGTTCGACGGCGATCCACCCGGCGTCCGCGTGCCGGCCACCGATGCGTGGCCGATGCCCGATGGCACCGGGTTCGTCGTGCACCAGGCGGACCCGGGCGACGAGCGCGGCGGCTTGTTCGTCGTGCCCTGGCAAGGCGGGCCGCAGACCGCGCTCGTTCCGCAGTTGCCGGCCATCGAGCTGCGTGGTCTCGGGATCGCCGATGGCGGTCAGACGGTGGCCTTCACGACCGTGAGCGAGCGAGGTTACGAACTCGTCGTCGTCCACCGTGACGGTGGACAGTGGCGGTCGCCGCAGGTGTTGCTGGGGGCTGATCGAGAGATCTGGTTCCCCACGGTCGCGCCGAACGGGCGGTGGTGCGCGGTGGGGGTGGCACCCGATGCCGCCGGGCCACGCAGGTTCGGCTTGCACGTCATGGACACGGCCACCGGTGAGGTGGTGGCCACCGCCGATCCGGGTGCGGGCACGGTCGAGCCGGTGGCCTGGGACCCGACCGGTTCCCGCCTGCTCTGCGCCGCCGATCCCGGCGGCTGGCTGCGCCCGGCGGTGTTCGACGTGGCGAGCGCGACGCTCACGGTCGCCGACGGCCCCGGGGAAATGGAGGTCGTTCCGCTCGACTGGTCGCCTGACGGTCACTGGATCCTGTGCTGCGCCGGGGGACCGGTCCAGCAGCGGCTGCAGCGGTGGACACCGGACCCACTCCGGATGATCCTTGACTACGGTTCGCAGGGCACCGTGTTCTCTCCGCCCTTTCGCGCGCCACGTTTCGACGCGGTCGGCGAAGTGCTCGCCGTGGCCGAGGACGAGCACACCCCACCACGCCTGCTCAGGCTTCCCGTGCACGAGGCACCCCCGGCGAGGCGGCCCTCGTCCGCCCGCACGTCGTGGCAGTCGTTGACAGTGCGTTCCGACGGAGGCCCGGCGGTGCAGTCCTGGCTGCGGTTACCGGAGCGGGGGAGCGGGCCCTACCCGCTCGTGGTGGATTTGCACGGCGGGCCTCACGTGGCTTCGCTGCGCACGTTCCGGCCCGATGCCGATGCCTGGGCCGCCGCCGGGTATGCCTGGTGCTCGGTCAACTTCCGGGGCTCGGCGGGCTTCGGCCAGGCGTTCCAGCGCGCCATCTGGGGTGACCCGGGACGGGCGGAGCTGTCCGATGTGGACGCCGTCGTGGACCATCTGGTGGCCACCGGCGTTGCCGACCCGGGACGGGTCATCTCCTCCGGCGCCTCGTACGGCGGTTATCTCGCGCTGCAGGCCGCTGTCACCCGGTCCGCGCGGCTCGCGGGCGCGATCTCGATCGTCGGTATCGCCGACTGGGTCAGGGCCTACGAGGAGGAGTCGCCTGCACTGCAGATCGCCGACGCCGCACGGTTCGGCGGGCCACCGCAGCACGATCCCGCGTTGTGGCGGGACCGTTCTCCGATTCACCACCTCGCCGAGCTGACCGTTCCCGTGCTGGTCGTGCACGCCCGGGTCGATCCGCGAGCGCCGGGGGGACAGATGGCCGAGTTCGTCGAGCGTGCACGTGCCGCGGGCCGCGACGTCGAGACGATCTGGCTGGGCGAGGGGCACGGAGCCTTCGGGGCGAGTGCCGACGAACTGATCGACGCGCAGGTGCGCTTCGCGAACCGTGTCTGTCGGTAACAGACCATATAGTGAGGAGATCATCATGACGGCGGCGCTGTCGGATCGTGCGGACTTCCCGGTCCTGGACGAGCTGACCTACCTCAACACGGCGTCCATCGGGCTGGTGCCGGCCTCCATTGTGGACAGTACCGAGGAGTTCGCCCGCGAACTGGCCACGCGGGGTACCACCTGGTTCGACGAAGAGCAGGAGACCCGCGCGCTGGAAGGCGCTCGCACCGCAGCGGCGGAACTGTTCGATGTGGACGCTCATGACGTCGCCGTGGGCTCCAGCTTCACCGAACTGCTGGCCCAGCTGGCCTGGGCGCTGGCTCCTGGCTCCGGGCGGAACATCGTGTCGATCGACATCGACTTCCCCAGCGTGACCCGAGTCTGGCAGCGCATCGCGAGCCAGACCGGTGCCGAGGTGCGGTGGGTTCGCGTGGTCGGCGATCCGGGCAGTCTCGACACCGCGCGGGTCATCGAGGCGATCGACGAGCGCACCGCCGTCGTGTGCGTGAGCCACGTGCAGTACTCCACCGGCTACGTGCTCGATCTGGCCGCCGTGACCCGGGCCGCGCGGGAGGTCGGTGCCGTCGTGCTCGTCGATGCCACTCAGGCCGCGGGCCAGGTTCCGTTGCGGCCCAAGGAGTGGGGCGTCGACGCGTTGCTGGCAGGCGGCTACAAATGGCTCGGCGGCATGTTCGGCGCCGCCGTCGCCTACGTGCGGCCGGGCCTGCTCGCCGGGCGGCGGCCACCGATCGTGGGCTGGCTGACCGACCCCGAGCCCTACACCCTGGAAGCCACCCGGCTGCAGTGGCCGGACGGCGCACGGACGTTGGAAGCCTCGACGTCGAGCTACAGCGCCGCACTCGCGCTCGGTCTGGCCATCCGCTATTCGCTCGGGCTGGGCGTCGACCGGGTCCGGGCGCACGGACTCGCGCTCGCGGCGACCTTGGCCGACGGCCTGCGGGAGCTGGGCGCGGATCTGCTCAGTCCCGAGAAACCCAGTGAGGGCAGCGGAATCGTCACCGTCCGGTTCCCCGGTCACGACGCCGACCGGATCACCGCGCAACTCAACGCGCGCGGTGTCGTGGTGTCCCCGCGCCTTCAGGCGACCCGCTTTTCGGTGCACCACCACACGAACGGCGAGGAGGTCGCGCACGCACTACAGGTGGCTCGCGAGGTCCTGGGAGCGGACAAATGAGCGCCCGCACGGTCCGGGTGCTCACCGCCGGGGACGTCCGGTCGCTCATGCCGTTTCCCCGGGCGATCGAGGCCGCGCGCGCCGCCTTCGTCGCGCTGCACCACGGCACCGCCACCACGGCGGCACCCATCGGCCTGCGCATCGAACCGGCGGGTGGCGAAGTGCATGTCAAGGCGGGCCACAACCGCGCGGCCGACACCTACGCCGTCAAAGTCGCCTCCGCATTCCCCGGCAACGCCCAGCAAGCACTGTCGGTCATCGGTGGCATGACGGTCGTCTTCGACGCCCGCACCGGCGCTCCGACCACACTCATGCTGGACGACGGACTGCTCACCGATCTGCGGACCGCGGCCGCCGGGGCGGTCGCCACCGACGCACTGGCCGCCGCCGGCGCGACCGAGGTCGCCGTGCTGGGCACCGGCCAGCAGGCCCGGCTGCAGGTCGAAGCGCTGACCTACCTGCGGTCGATCACGCACGTCACGGTCTGGGGACGCCGGCTCGAGGCCGCCCAGCGCTGCGCGTCCGATATCGCCGCCCGCACCGGCCTGCCCACCAGCGTTGCTCAGGGGGCTCACGACGCGGTGCGCCAAGCGAACATCGTGATCACCGCGACCGCGGCGACCGAGCCTATCCTCGACGCCTCCTTGGCCCGGCCCGGTCTGCACATCACGGCCGTCGGTTCGGACCTGCCGGACAAAGCCGAGCTGGATCCCGCCCTGGTGGCCGGCGCCGACCGCTACGTGCCGGACTCGCCGGCCCAATGCCTCGACCACGGCGAGCTACGGCTCGCCGCCGCGGCCGGGCTCGTCAAACCCGACGACATCACCGTCGACCTGCCTGCCCTGCTCGCCGACCCATCACCGCGTGATCCCGAGGCATTCACCATCGCGGACCTCACCGGCCTCGGCGCGCTCGATGCGGAGATCGCCCACGTCTGCGCCACTGAGGCCGCCCGCCAGGGAGCCGGCCGCCTCACATAGCACCCCAAGCGCACTACGGCTGACGAGCGTCGGCCGGGCGCAGTCGCGGGGACAGGAACACCCCGAGCAGGGCGAGCAGCCCGGTGAAGGCGAAGGTGCCCAGGAACGCGGGGCCGATCGCCGTGCCGTGATGCCGCACGATGGCGATCGCCGCACCGCCCAGGCCCGCGAGCACGCCGGTGGCGAGGGTCTGCGCGAGTTGCAGTGCCGCGCTGACCTCGCCCTGCCGTCCGGCGGGCGTCTGCTCCAGAGTGTCCGTTGTGGACGCGTTGAACGCCACCCCCATGCCGAGTCCGCCGATACCCCAGCCGAGCACGGCGAAGTAGGCCGGAACGGCTCCGGACAGGATGGACACCGCGATGATCGCCACCCCGGCCAGCAGGACGGCGAAACCGCACGCGACACCGCGGGTGCGCTGCCCTGGCCGGGTGCTGTCGAGCTTGGCCTGCAACATCGAGCCCGCCACCCAGGTGAGTGCCCCCGCGGACAGCCCGAGACCGGCCTCCGCGGTGCTCAGGCCGCGTAGCTGTTGCAGGCCGAGTGGAAGCAGTGCCTCACTGCCGAAGTAGACGCCGCACAGCAGCGCGCGGATGACCACTCCGGCCCCGATGCCCGCGCGGGCGGTCATGGTGCCCTCCGGAGTGGTCCGGCGCAGCCCGAGCACCGCGATGGCCACTCCCACCACGGCCAGCGCGGCCAGTACGGCGACGTTGCTCAGCAGCAATGCCTGAAGCAGCAACCCGGTTCCGACGGTGAGCAACACGGCGCTGGCCTGGGGACTCTTCCACCAGCGCGTGGTGGAAGTGTTTTCCGGGAAGCCGGTGCCTTCGGGCGGACGCAGGCGGCGTAGTCCGGGCAGGGTCATGGCCGCGGCCACCGCGATCAGCGGCAGCATGAGCACGAAGACCGCTCGCCAGGTGGTGTGCTCGGTGAGGATCCCGGCGACGACCGGACCGACGAGCGACGGGACGGTCCATGCGGAGGAGAGCAGCGCGAACATCCTGGCCCGCAGTAGCTCGGGATAGGCGAGCCCGATCATGGTGTAGGCCATCGCCATGACCGCGCCCACACCCAGCCCCTGGACGAACCGTCCGATGAGGAACAGCGGCCAGGACACGGCCACGCCCGCCAGCACACAACCCGCCGCGAACACGAGCAGGGCCGCCGACATGGGACGCCACGGGCCGGAGCGATCCGCGGAACGCCCCGCGATCACGGTGCCGATGATGTTGGCCAGCATCAGCGCGGACAGGCCCCAGCCGTAGGCGCCCAAGCCGTTCAGGCTCTCGGCTATGCCGGGCAGCACGGTGGCCACGCCGAGCGACTCGAAGGCGACCGTGCCGACCGACAGGATGACACCCAGCGTAAGGGCGCGATACGGCCTAGCGAACACGCTTCCGGTCGACCCCGGTCTCGCCACGACCCGCGGTGGGGCCGGCTCGCCGCTCACCACCCCGTCGACGTGCTCGGTCATGAGGCTTCCTCTCGTGATTTATGTTTCGTTCCGGTACGGAACGAAACTAGAATACCTATAGTGGTGGCATGGTGCACACCCCGAGCGGCGCCGCGGCCGAAGAGCAGCTGCCGGCACAGCAACGTCCCGGCAGGCCACGGGACGAGCGCATCGACGTCGTGGTCCCTCGGGTCGTGCTGGAGATCCTCAACGAGGTGGGTTACGGGAAGCTCACGCTGGAGGCGGTTTCCTCCCGGGCCGGTACGAGCAAGCCCGCCCTGCGGCGTCGCTGGCGATCCCGACAGCACCTCGTGGTCGACGCGCTGGCCGCCGTCATCGGCACCACGCCGACGCCGGACACCGGCTGCACGCACTGCGACCTCGTCGCCGGGATCGGCACGCTTACCCAGGCATTCACCACGAAGGTGGGCCGGCGGGCGCTGCCCGCGCTGGTCTCCGATCTCGCCGACGACCCGGAGCTGGAATCCGCGTTCCTCGATCGGTTCTTCCACCCGCGCCGGGACACCACCGCGGAGGCCCTGCGACGCGGCATCCACCGGGGAGATCTTCCCGCCGACGTCGATATCGATCTGCTGCTGGACATGCTGGCGTCGACCACCTACTACCGCGTGCTGTTCGGGCACCTGCCGGTCACGGCGACGCTTGCCGAGGACGTGGTCGAGATCGTCCTCACCGGCGTGGCCACCGAACGGGGGCGCCGCCGGCACCGGAGCGAACACGGCAGCTGATCACCTGCCCGGAGGCCATGCTTGTGCCGGCCGCCGTCGCGATCACCTGAGGGGCGCGAACGCTCCATTGTGGATGGTCTGGCCGGGCGCCGTTGTGTGCCGGGGGTTGGTCAGGCGGTGTCGTCGTTGGTGAGCAGGTTCCTTTCTGCGATCGCGGACAACGACAGGGTCTTGTAGCCCATGTCGTCGAAGAGCACGACCAGCCGGTCCTGTTCGACGGCCATCACCACGCCCCGGCCCCACTGCTCATGCCGCACGGGCGTGTTGGGTGGGAACTTCTCGCTACCGGGGTTTGGTCGTCCGCTTGTCCCCGCGTCGCAGGTGTCGCAATTGCCGCACGGGCCGGCCAGTTGTTGACCGAAGTAGCCGAGTAGGTACTGCCTGCGGCAACCGGTTGTTTCCGCATAGCCGCGGAGCATGTGGATGCGGGACCGGATGAGGCGCTGGTGTGCCTCGGCGACCTCGAGCGCGTCTTCCACGGCCTGCTCCGGAGAACGCTCATCGAGGTAGCCCAGCCTGCCGGTCTCGGTCGTGGTGACCACGCCGGCCTGCTGCAGCAGGTTGACCGCTCTCGTGCGCTGGGCGGAGGAGACGTCCACCTCGTCGTCGAGCTGTGCCGGGCGCACTGGCTCATCGTGTTCGTCCAGCGCGTGCACGACCTCACTCAGTGGCTTCTCCGGGGGTTTGCTGGAGGTGAGGAACTTCTGCAGGTTCAGGTCTTCGGGCCGATAGCACAACATGATCGAGGCGGGCTCGCCGTCGCGTCCAGCCCGCCCGATCTGCTGGTAGTAGGTGTCCAGCGAGTCCGGCACGGAAGCGTGCACGACGAACCGCACATCCGGTTTGTCGATGCCCATGCCGAACGCTGAGGTCGCCACCACCACGTCCACGTCGTCGGCCATGAACCTCTGGTGCGCCCGTTCGCGGTCGGCGGCCTTCATCCCGGCGTGGTACCCCGCCACCCGTACCCCGAGCCGCGCCAGCTCGTCCGCGTAGAACTCCGTGTCCTTCCGGCTCGCCACATACAGCAAGCCGCGGCGCGTCGCCGGATCAGCGGTGAGCGTCCGGACCCGGGCGATGACCGCGTCCCGCTTGTCCCGGTCGTCCACGAACCGCTCCACGCCCAGGTGCAGGTTCGGGCGGTCGAAACTGCCGATCACGCTCCGATGGTCACGCAGGCCCAGCCGGGCGACGATGTCCCGGCGCACCGGAAGCGCCGCGGTAGCGGTCAACGCGATCACCCTCGGATGCCCGAGCCGCTCGATCACCTGGCCGAGACGAAGGTAATCCGGCCGGAAATCATGCCCCCACGACGAGACACAGTGCGCCTCGTCCACGACGAACAACGAGATCCCGACCTTGCTCAACTTCCCGACCAGTTCGTCCTTGGCCAATTGCTCCGGGGAGAGGAAGACGTACTCGGCATCGCCTTGCCGCACCGCGACCCAGGCATCCGTACGCTCGCTACCTCGCTGGGCCGAGTTCAACGCGACAGCATCTGGCGCGGCACTGTCCTCGAGGCCCTCGATCTGATCGTGCTGTAGCGCGATCAGGGGTGAGACCACCACTGTGAGCCCTTCCAACAGCAACGCAGGGACCTGGTAGATCGCCGACTTGCCCGCGCCGGTGGGCATTACAGCCAGTACGTCGTGTCCGGCCATTACCTGGTCCATCGCGTCGAGTTGCTCATCGTGCAGTTGCGGCCAGCCGAACTTCGTCTTGGCGATACGTCGCAACTCACGAGCCCGCTCGGTACCAGTCACCGTCACCAGGTACCACTGGCCGGGGATCGGGAAACGGCCGGGGGCCGCCGCATCGCCCGAAATCCGCGGTCCGGGCGGGCGTTTGGGGGCGGGGTGCCGGGGTAGGTCGCGACCAGGAACGACCGGTGCGAGGAGGCGGGTGAATCGTGAAGGTTGCGGACTATGTGCTGGACCGGATCCGTCAGTGGGGCGTTCACCGGGTGTATGCGTACCCGGGAGACGGGATCAACGGAATGCTGGGGGCGTTCGACCGGGCGAAGGGTGATCCGGAGTTCATCCAGCCTCGGCACGAGGAGATGGGCGCGTTCATGGCGTGCGCGCACGCCAAGTTCACCGGCGAGGTGGGCTGTTGCATGGCGACCTCGGGCCCGGGCGCGGTTCACCTGCTCAATGGCCTTTATGACGCCAAGCTCGACCACCAGCCGGTGGTGGCGATCGTGGGGCAGCAGAAACGGATTTCCCAGGGCACGCATTACCAGCAGGAAATCGCGCTGGAGAACCTGTTCTCCGATGTATCCGAGTTCGTGCAGATCTGCATGCATCCGGCGCAGGTCCGGCACGTGATCGACCGCGCGTTCAAGACCGCGCTGACCACGCGCAGCGTCGCGACGATCATCATTCCGGAGGATATCCAGGAGGAGAAAGCCGAGCCGGCGCCGCCGAAAACGCACGGGGCCGTCTATTCCAGCGTGGGCTGGACAGCCGCGGCTGCTGCCCGACGAAGCCGAGTTGCGGGTGGCGGCTGACGTGCTCAATGAGGGCAAGAAGGTGGCGATCCTGATCGGGCAGGGCGCCGCACACGCGGTCGACGAGGTGGTTCAGGTGGCCGAGACGCTCGGCGCCGGGGTGGCCAAGGCCCTGCTCGGCCGGGAAGTGCTGCCGGATGACCTCCCCTTCGTCACCGGCCCGATCGGGCTGCTGGGCAGCAAGGCCAGTGACGAGATGGTGATGAACTGCGACACGCTGTTCATGATCGGCACCAGTTTCCCTTACGCGGAATGGCTTCCCGACGAGGGAAGCGTGCGTGGAGTGCAGATCGACATCGACGGGCGGATGATCGGGATCCGGTACCCGATGGAAGCGCACGTGGTGGGCGATGCGAAGGAGTCGCTCAAGGCGCTGTTGCCGCTGCTGGACCCCAAGCAGGACCGCAGTTGGCGGGAGAAGATCGAAAAGGATGTCCGGACGTGGGACCGGATCCTCGAGGACCGGGCGGCCCAACATTTCGACGGCGTGGTGAACCCGCAGACCGTGGCGGCCGAGCTGTCCCCGCGCCTGCCGGAGGGCTGCATCCTCACCGCCGACTCGGGATCGGCCACGAACTGGTGGGCCCGCTATCTCAAGCTGCGCAAGGGCATGCGCGCCTCCCTGTCGGGGACCCTGGCGACGATGGGACCCGGGGTGCCGTACGCGATCGGCGCGCGGTTCGCGTTTCCCGACCGGCCGGTGATCGCGTTCGTGGGTGACGGCGCGTTCCAGATGAACGGGATGGCCGAGATGATCACCGTGAAGCGCTATGCCGACCGGCTGGGCGGCTCGCCGCCGCTGGTGTTCTGCGTGTTCAACAACCAGGACCTCAACCAGGTCACCTGGGAGCAGCGCGCCATGGGCGGCGACCCGAAGTTCCCCGGCTCGCAGGACATCCCGGATGTGCCCTACGCCCGCTATGCCGAGTTGCTCGGTCTCCGTGGCATTTACTGCGATCAGCAGGACAAGGTGGGCGCGGCCTGGGACCGGGCGCTGGCCGGCGAGACGCCGGTGGTCCTGGAGTTCAAAGTGGATCGTGAGATTCCGCCGATCCCGCCGCACATCATGTACGAGCAGGGTAAGAAGGCGGCCAAGGCGGCGGTGCGGGATCCCGAGCTGGCCGGGATGGCGGTACGGGGCTTCCGGCAGAAGCTCGCCGAGTTCTACGAACAGCTGCCCGGTCGAGACCAGGCTGCCCGGTAAGCGATGAGTTCCGCACCCACGATCGAGCGGGTCGAGGTGCACGCCTTCACGGTGCCCACGGACGGGCCTGACGGCGTCGAACAGGACGGCACGCTGACCTGGGACTCGACGACCATGGTGCTGGTGCTCGCGCACAGTGAGGGCCAGGTGGGCCTTGGCTACACCTACGGTGACGTGTCGGTGGCCTCGTTCATCGAATCGAAGCTGTCGGGCGTGGTGCTCGGCGCCGACTCCCTCGCCCCGCCCGCGGCGACGGAGAAGATGCTCGTCGCGATCCGCAACGCCGGACGGCCCGGGGCCGGTGCCATGGCGGTATCGGCGGTGGACGTGGCGCTGTGGGATCTCAGGGCCCGGCTGGCCGGCCGGCCGCTGGCCGAGGTGTTGCCGCGGTTCCACGACGAGGTTCCGGTCTACGGCAGCGGCGGGTTCACCAACTACCCGCTGGACCGGCTGGCCGGGCAACTCGGCGGCTGGGTCGAGCACGGCATCGGCCGGGTCAAGCTCAAGACGAGCCGTGATCCCACCGCGGACCCCGAACGGCTCGCGGCGGCCCGGGACGCGGTCGGTGCGGGCACGGAACTCTTCGTCGACGCCAACGGGGCGCTGACCCCGAAGGAGGCGCTGTCCTGGGCCCGGCGGTTCCACGACGAGTGGGGTGTGACCTGGTTCGAGGAACCGGTGAGCTCGGCGGATCTGGACGGGCTGCGGCTGGTGCGCGAGCGCGGGCCCGCCGGGATCGAGATCGCCGCAGGTGAGTACGCCTTCGTCCCGCGGGATTTCACGAACCTGCTGGGCGCGGTGGACTGCCTGCAGGCCGACGTCACCCGCTGTGGCGGCATAACGGGGCTGCTCACCGCGTCCGGATTCGCGGCCGCCCACCAGCTCGACCTGTCGGCGCACTGCGCACCGGCGATCTCGGCGCATGCGTTCTGCGCGGTGCGGTGCCTGCGTCACCTCGAATACTTCCACGACCATGTCCGGGTCGAATCCCTGGTGTTCGACGGCACGCTTTCGCCAGAAGGTGGCGCGCTGCGCCCGGACCGCGAGCGGCCGGGGCTGGGGTTGACTGTCAACTGGCCGGACGCCGAACCCTACCGCGTGTATTCCGATGGAAAGGCGATGTGATGGCACTCAGGACAGGCACCCGCGTCCGGGAGATCCCGGCCAAGACGGCGCCCGAGTTCCCGGGCCCGCCCAGGGCGCGCCAGCGGCTGCGCGTGGACGAGTTGGAGCGGGCGCTCACGGCCGCGGTGGAGGGCGAGGTCCGGTTCGACCGCGGATCGCTGGCCATGTACGCCAACGACGCGTCGAACTTCCGCCAGGTTCCGATCGGCGTCGTCATCCCCAAAACCCTGGACGACGTGGTCGGCGCGCACCGGGTGTGCAGCGACCACGGCGCCCCGATCCTCAGTCGCGGCGGGGGTACCAGCCTGTCCGGCGAGACGGTGAACTACGCCGTGGTGATCGACCATTCCAAGTACCTCACCCGCATCGGCGAGCCCGATGTCGCACGCAGGCTGGTCACCTGCGACAACGGTGTCATCAACGAGGACCTCAATCGTGCGATCGGCAAGCACGGCCTGATCTTCGGTCCCGATCCGTCGACGCATTCCCGCTGCACCATCGGGGGCAACGCCGGCAACAATTCCTGCGGCGTCCACTCCGTCCAGTCCCAGCTCTACGGGCCGGGCCCCCGCACCTCGGACAACGTGGAGGCGCTGGAGATCGTCACCTACGACGGCGAGCGGTTCTGGGTCGGCGTGGACGAGGAACCCCGCCTGGCGCAGATCATCGCCGAGGGTGGTCGCAAGGGGGAGATCTATGCCCAGTTGCGGGACCTGCGCGACCGTTATGCCGATGCGATCCGTACCGGGTTCCCTTCCGTGGAGACGATGCCGCGGCGCGTGTCCGGGTTCAACCTCGACGAGTTGTTGCCGGAAAAGGGATTCAACGTCGCCCGTGCCCTGGTCGGCACCGAAAGCACCTGCGCCACGGTGCTGCGCGCCCAGTTGAAGCTCACCCCAGCCCTGTTCCAGCGCACCCTGGTCGTGATCGGCTACGACGACCTGCCCGCCGCCGCGCGCGACACCCAGGAGATAGTGGAGAAGTGGCGCCCGATCGGGCTCGAGGCCCTGGACCGGGAACTGATCGAGGACCAGCAGGAACTGGCGATGAACACCGCCGACATCGCCGAGTTGCCCCACCGGGACGGCAATGCCTGGCTTCTCGTGCAGTTCGGGGCCGACGCGACCGCCGAATCGGTGCGGCACGCGGAAGAATTCGTCGAGTGGCTGGTGCGGGAGAAGGCCTACGCCCGCGACCGCGTGGTGCTCTCGAGGAGCGTGCAGGAGGGTGGCAGCAGTCAGCGCCTGTGGGCGATCCGGGAAAGCGGCCTGGGGTCCACCGCGTTCGCCAAGGGACGGGACCACTGGCCCGGTTGGGAGGACTCGGCCGTGCCGCCCGCCCGGATCGGCGACTACGTCCGGGCGCTGCGGGAGTTGATGAACGCGCACGGGTTGTCCGGCGCAATGTACGGGCACTTCGCGCAAGGCTGCATCCACTCCCGTATCGACTTCGATCTGCGCACCCGCCACGGCGTGCTGGCCTACCGCCGGTTCTTGGAGGACGCGGCCTACCTCGTGACCTCCTTCGGCGGGTCGCTGTCCGGCGAGCACGGTGACGGCCAGCAACGAGCCGAGTTGCTGGACCGGCAGTACGGGCCCGAACTCGTGCAGGCCATGCGCGAGTTCAAGCTCATCTGGGATCCGCGCGCGAAGATGAACCCGGGCAAGGTCGTCGACCCCTACCGCCTGGACGAAAACCTCCGGCTGGGCCCTGGTTACAACCCGCGGCGGCCGAAGACGGTCTTCGCCTACCGCGAGGACGGCGGCGACTTCGCCCACGCGGCACTGCGCTGCGTGGGAATCGGCAAATGCCGGGTGCCCGAGCCGGCACAGACGATGTGCCCGAGCTACCAGGTGACCCGCGAGGAGAAGCACACCACCCGCGGCCGCGCCCGCCTGCTCTTCGAGATGCTCCAGGGCGAGGTCATCACCGACGGGTGGCAGTCCCGCGAAGTCGCCGACGCGCTGGAACTCTGCTTGTCCTGCAAGGGCTGTACCAACGACTGTCCGGTCAATGTGGACATGCCGACCTACAAGGCCGAGTTCCGCCACCACCACTACCGGTCCTGGCGCCGGTGGCGCCCGCGCCACGCCTACGCGTTCGGGTTCATCGACCAGGCGGCACGGCTGGCCTCCCGCATACCCGAGTTGGTCAACGCCGCGACCCGCACCCCCGGCCTGGTGCATCTGGCCCGGTTCGCCGCGGGGATCGACCAGCGTCGTCCGCTGCCGGCGTTCGCCCCGATGACGCTGCAACGCTGGTTCCGCCGGCGCGGGGAGAGCGTCAACCCGCATGGCCGTTCGGTGGTGGTGTTCCCGGATACCTTCAACAACCACCTCCACACCGACGTCGGCGTGGCCTGCGTCCGGGCGATCGAGGCCGCCGGCTGGCGGGTGATCATGCCCCGGGCACACGTCTGTTGTGGACGGCCGCTGTACGACTACGGATTCCTGCGCGCAGCGGACCGCTACCTCAAGCGAGTCCTGGCCGAACTCCGTGACTACGTCCGCGCGGACATCCCGGTCGTCGGCGCATGGAACCGAGCTGCCTCGCGGTGTTCAAGGACGAGCTGACCAAGATGCTGCCGCACGACGACGACGCCCGCCGCCTGGCCGCCAATTCCTACCACTTCGCCGAATTCTTCGAAGCCTTCGACATCCAGCCGCCACGGCTGAGCGGGCGGGCGCTGCTGTGGGGACACTGCCATCAGCGCGCCACCGGCGGCATCGAGACCAACCAGCGCCTGCTGGAGAAATCCGGGATGACGGTGGAGAACCTCAGCGGAGGCTGCTGCGGGCTCGCCGGATCCTGGGGATTCGAGGACGGCAAGTACGGGATTTCCCTGGACTGCGGCGAACAAGCCCTGCTACCGGCGGTACGGGACGCCGACCTGGACCTGCTCGTCATCGCCGACGGCTTCTCCTGCAAGACCCAGATCGCCGACGCCGGCACCAAACGCACCGCGCTGCACACCGGCCAGGTGCTGGCGGCCTCCGCAGAAGACGGGAAGGCACCAGGAAAACCACGACCTCCCGTGGCGCGCCGGATACTCCGCACGGTGGCGCCCGTGCTCGGTATCGTTGCCGCCGCCTGGGGTCTCGGCCGCGGACTGGGCAGTGTTTCTAAGTGCGCGCGATCGGTTTTGGGTAGCCAGACCGTGACTTCCGCGTGGCCCTTGCTTTCTTCAGGTTGGCGGCCTGCCTCCCCAAATCCGAGGCCTCCGGCGCGCGCCCGTGGTCACCTCGTGCGGAAACACGGACTTTGAGACACGCTCTGGGCGTTGCCGTTGTGAGAACGTGTGACCATGGATCGTGCCGACACGAACACATCCGGCGGCGACGGCTCACCCGGGCGCGCGAGCTACCGGCGGTCGACCGGTTCGCCGCGCGGTGAGGCCAGGCGACGGGAACTGCTCGAGCGCGTCACCGACGATCTCGCGGTCAACGGACTCGTGGATTTCTCGCTCCGTCGTGCCGCCCGTGCGGCCGGCACCACGCACAAGGTGCTGCTCTACTACTTCGACGGAGCCGACGACTTGCTCCGGCGGGCGGTCTTCAACCTGCGGGAACGGCGCATCGGCAACGCGCTGGCCGTCACGGCCAAGGGAACCGGCCCGGAAACGCTGGCGGCTCGCGTCCGCGCCGCCTGGCAGGTCCTGCGGGACGAGGAGCCGGGTCTGCGGCGCGTGCTCGACCAGGCCGTCGGCCTGGCCATGTACGACTCCGGCCGGTACGCCGACCTCGCCCGGGAGGCCTCGCACCAGTATCTGCCCACCCTGCTGTCGTTTTGTCCCGACCACTGGTCTGATCGACGCAAGCTCGAGGTCGCCGAGATGGTGCTCGCAACCCTCCGCGGCTTCTTGATGGACCGATTGACCAGCGGGGACACCGAGGGGATCGCCGCCGGATTCGAAGCACTGGTTCGCGCGCTGGCGCGGGAGGAAGCCGCCGAGGAATAGCGGCGCCAGGCCATCGACATTCTCCAGAACCACGTGGTTCACTTCTCGTGGGGGAGGACTGGTCCATCTGGAGGCAGGTATGTCCGTTGAACGACAGAAGGTCCGCTTCGTTAGTGGCGACGAGGAATGCGTCGCCTGGCACTATCCGGGAGCCAACGGTGCGTGCGTGATCATGGCGGGCGGCTTCGGGGTGCCCAAGGAGCCGGGCACCGATCGGTTCGCCAAGCGGTTCAACGAGGCCGGGTTCGCCGTCCTCGCCTTCGACTATCGCCGGATGGGCGAGAGCGGGGGGCAGCCGCGCCAAGTCCTGCCCGTCACGGATCAACTCGCCGACTGGCAGGCGGCGATCGGCTTCGCGCGGACGCTGCCGGGAGTGAATCCGGCCAGCATCGCGGTGTGGGGGTTCTCGGCCTCCGGCGGGCACGTCTTCAAGGTCGCGGCCCGCAACCCCGATCTTGCCGCGGCTATCGCCCAGGCGCCGCTGGCCGACGGACTGGCCGCCGCCCCCAGCGCATCTCGCTACCAGAAGCCACTCGCGGCGCTCCGCTTCACCGGTCGCGGCCTTCTCGACACCCTTGGCGGTGTCGTCGGTCGTCGGCCTCTGCTTGTGCCGCTCTGCGGCGAGCCGGGCACCGTCGCGTTCCTCACGACTCCGGACTCCCGCGACAGCGATCGAGGCCTCCGCCGGGACAAGTACCCGGACTGGCAGCAGGAAGTCGCCGCCCGCTCACTGCTTCGCCTGGCCTTCTACCGACCCGGCCGCGTCGCGTCGCGCGTGCGATGCCCACTGCTCGTCGTCGCGTGCGACCAGGATCAGAGCGCTCTGCCGGGGCCTGCCGTCCGCGCGGCACGGCAAGCTCCGCGCGCGGAACTGGTCCGGCTCCCCGGCGGGCACTACGCACCCTTCCTGGAGGCACACGAGCAGGCCTTCGACTCCGAATTGTCGTTTCTTCGCCGCCACCTGCTCAGCGAGTCGCAAGTGGACCGACCCGGAAAGGAAAGCGCGGCGTAACCCTTGTCGGCAACCGGCGAAGGCGGACCTTCGCCAGGCCACCGCACGGGAAAGCCAGGCCGGCCGGACGGTGTAACGAACCGGGATTCGTGGGCGACTCGTGGGTTGTCAGTGGTCGTCGGTCGCGGTGTCGGCAACGGGTTCGCCGTTGCGGCAGGACACCGTTACGCGGATTTCGGTCTTGCCGCTCTTGAACTTGATCGAGGCGGTGGGTGCGGGGCCCCGCGCGACGCCGCCGTCGGTGCGGAAACCTTGCGCGGGACTCCACGACAGCAGCGTGACCTGGTCGCCGTCGCATGCGGCGACGAGGCTGCCGCCGGGAGTGTTGAGGCCGTGGGGGATCGCCGGCGTGGTGGTGGTCGGTGCCGTGGTCACGGGGGTGGTACTGGAGGCCGGGGGCTGCGCCGCGCGCGCCGAGGCCAGTGCCTGGTTGACGTCGGCCTCGGTCAGCGGCTGGTTCTGGGGCCCCAGGATGCCGGACCCGACGATGTCGAGCGCGACCGTGCCGATCGCGGCGGTGGCCACCGCGGCCAGTAGCCAGCCGCTCGCCATCGCCAGTCCGCGTCGGTTCATGTGACCAATGTGCCATGCCCGCTGATTAAGGGAAGGATAAAACTGGCTTAGCGTTTCGCTACGGCCTGGCGTGACGCCCTGAGCGGTATATCGTCCGGAAATGGCCACGGTGCTGATCATCGAGGATGAGCTGACCATCCGCGCGGCGATGATCCGCGCGCTGACCGGGCTCGGGCACTCGGTCACCTCCGCGCCGGCGGCGATGCCGGGACTGCAGCGCGCTGTTTCCGACCGGCCGGAGGTGGTCCTGCTCGACCTGGGGTTGCCGGATCTGGATGGTCACGAGGTGCTGCGGATGCTCCGTGCGGTCACCGAAGTCCCGATCATCGTGGTCACCGCGCGCGGTGATGAGGCGGAAATCGTGCGGCTGCTCAACGCGGGAGCCGATGATTACGTCGTCAAGCCGTTCGGGGGAGCGCAGTTGGACGCCCGGATTCGCGCGGTACTGCGGCGGACCGAATCTCCTCCCGCGGACACCACGGTAACCGTGGGCGGGTTGTCGATCGACGCTCGGACGAGGCAGGCCTTCCTCGATGGTGTTGCGCTGCAGCTGACTCCGCGCGAATTCGACCTGCTGCACTACCTCGCCGTCCGGGCCGGGTCGGTGGTGAGCAAACGCGAGCTGCTCGCCGATGTCTGGAACCTGCCCTACGCGGATGCGGACAAGACCGTCGACGTGCATCTATCCTGGCTGCGGCGCAAGCTCGGTGAGACCGCGCAGGAACCGCGATACGTGCACACCGTTCGACGGGTCGGGGTCCGGCTCGCCGCGCCGGGTGCGTCCGGACCGGACGCGGTGGGTCAATGAGGAAACGGCTGGCTTTGCTGGTTGCCGCGGCGATGAGCCTGGTGCTCATCGCCTTCCTGGTACCAATGGCGATTCTCCTGCGGTCGGTCACGGCCGACCGGGCGGTCACCACCGCTACCGCCAAGGCGCAGTCGCTGACGTCGTTGATCGCGACCGCCGACGCCCAAACCGTGCAGGCCGCCGTCGATCAGCTCAATGCGATGGCCGGATACCCGGTGACGGTCTTCCTTCCCGACAGCACGGTCGTGGGCGCCTCGTCGGCGCGAACGCCCGGGGTCCAGTTGGCCGAGCTGCAGGGCAGCATCATCGTTGCGGAAGCCGGGGGCCGCGAAATCCTCGTTGCCGTGGAGGGACTCGCGCAAGGCACAGCCGTGGTGCGGGTCTTCGTCAGTCAGGCGGAGCTGACCCGGGGACTCGGCTCCGCGTGGCTGGTCCTGGCGGTGCTGGGCTTGGTGTTGCTGGCATTGGGAGTAGTCGTCGCGGACCGGCTGGCGAGGTCGGTCGTGCGCCCGGTCCACGAACTCGCCGCGGTCTCACATGGGCTTGCCTCCGGAAACCTGGACGCGCGGGCGCGACCGAGCGGGCCCGCGGAGGTGCGAGCGGTCGCGGCCGCGCTCAACCACCTGGCCGCCCGCATCCGCGAGCTCATCCGGCAGGAACGGGAAGCGGTCGCCGACATCTCCCACCGGCTGCGCACCCCGCTGACGGTGTTGCGGCTCGACGCCGAATCGCTGGACGATCCCGGTGCGGCGGAGCGTATCACCGGTCACGCGGAGGCGCTGGAGCGCGAGATATCGGCGATCATCCAGCAGGCGCGCGACCGGGACAGCGGCCCCGGGGCGTGCGACGCGGCCGAAGTCGTCGCCGAACGCGCGCGGTTCTGGTCCGTGCTCGCGCAGGACCAGGATCGTCATTCCACAATGGACATCGTGCCGGGACCGGTGCCGGTCGCCGTCGGCCGGACCGAACTCGCCGCGTGCTTGGACGCCCTGCTGGGCAACATCTTTGCCCACACTCCGGAAAGCACGTCCTACGCGATCCGGCTGAGCGTGCCCGCCGGCGGCGGGGCACTGCTGGTCGTCGAGGACACCGGGCCCGGTTTCACCGTTGACGCCCCGGTTTCCCGGGGGACCAGCGGCGCCGGGTCCACCGGCCTCGGCCTCGACATAGCCCGCCGGACGGCCCGCGCCTCGGGTGGAACGTTCACGGTCGCCCAGGCACACCCCCACGGCGCCAGGATCGTCCTGAAGCTCGGCCCGCCGGGCTCTTAATACTGCAACGGCACTTAGGTGAGTGGGTAGCCGCGTCGTTTGTAGTGGCTGAGTCTGGCTTGGTGTTGGCGGCGTCGGCGCCAGCAGGACCAGTGCCAGACGTGCCAGGTGTCGGGAANGTAGCGGTGGACCAGGTTGATCAACAGGCGGCGGATCTCGGGTAGGGTGTAGGCGATCATNCCCTGATCGCGTGTGCCGATTCCCCTTTTACGGTCAGGGTTTTGGTCGCGGCGAGCCAGGCATGGGCGAGCATCGCGAGGGTGATGTGGGCATACCACGCCCGCCAGCTGCGGACCTGGTAGTGGTCGAGCCCGGCCTCGTTTTTGGCTTGCTGGAAGCATTCCTCGATTCGCCACCTGGACCCGGCGATCCAGCCCAGGTCCGGCAGGGTGGCGCGGCGGGGACCGTAACAGAGGTAGTAGGCGATCTCGGTCGGGTCGCTCAGCGAGCGGCGAGCCAGTAGCCAGT
>NZ_JAFB01000028.1 GCF_000519205.1 Amycolatopsis taiwanensis DSM 45107
CATCTGATTCAACAGGCCGTCCGCGCCATCCAACGGCGTCCCGGCCGCCTGCGCGTCCTTGATCAACGAATCGATCGTCGCCGGCGACAAAGCCTCCGCCAACCGCCGCGCTGCCGCCTCATCCGCGCGAGCCGACGACCCGCTCGACGATGTGTCCTTGGTCACTTGATGTCCCTTCCGGCCAGCTAACCAGCCAGTCGATCATGGGCCACCTCCGACTTACACGGTTGGCATGACACGCCCAGTTGCCGCACCGTCGATGTCGCGCGCCGTGCCGGCTGTTCCGTGCAGCAGGTGCGCAATCTCGAGCGTGACGGTGTGCTGCCGCCGGCGAGGCGCACCGACAACGGCTACCGGATCTACGGCGAGATACATGTGCGTTCCGCGCTGGCCTACCAGGCTCTCTCCGCCGGAGCCGGTCCGCCCGAGGCCAGGAAGATCATTCGGGCCGCCCACGAGTCCGCCGTCCCGGCGATGCTGGCCCTTCTCGATGCGGCACACGCCCGTCTCGACACCGAACGCACGGAGCTGCGGCAGGCCAAACGGGCCGCAGAAGCCATCTCCGACGAGCCGATCGAAGACGTCCGCCCCGCGGACTCGATGAGCATCTCCGAACTCGCCGCCGCGCTCGGCGTACGCCCTTCGACATTGCGGCACTGGGACGCGGAGGGACTCGCCATCCCCGACCGCGACTCCACAGGAACGCGGCGGTACACACCAGCCCAGGTACGCGACGCACGCATCGTTCACCAGCTACGCAAGGCCGGTTACCGCATCGAACCCCTCCGCACGCTCATGCCGGAACTACGGCGCACCCGCCGAGCGGAGGAAGTCATCGCCGCGCTGGCCGCCAGAGACGCCAGCATCGAGGCACGCTCCCGTGCCCTCCTCGACGGTGCCGCCGCCCTCAGCAGCGTGCTCTCGCTCGTCACCGGTAATTCAGGTTCCTGAAGCCAGAACTCGCGTGCCCCAGCCGGGGACACACCCACCTGGAACCGGGGACTCAGCCTCCCGAACCGGGAATTCGCTTTCCTGAACCGGGAACTCGCCTTCCTGAACCGGGAATTCGCCTTCCTGAACCGGGAATTCGCCTTCCTGAACCGGGAATTCGCCTTCCTGAACCGGGGACGCGGCGGACCCTGGTGTGTGCCCGGTTCAGGCGGGTGTGTGCCCGGCTTGAGTGCGCGGGGGATCAGGTGAGGAGGTCCCGGAGTTCGCGGACGAGCTCGGCCCGGCGCTGGGGGCCGGGTTCGAGCGGCGTGATCTGCAGCGTCGTGACGCCCGCTTCGGCAAAGGCCGCCAACCGCTCCTTGACGTGCTCGCGCGGACCCACCAGCGACATCGCGTTCAGCAGGTCGGCCGGGACGGCGGCCGCGGCCTCCTCCTTCTTGCCGTCCAGGTACAGGTCCTGGATCTGCTTCGCCTCGGCCTCGTAGCCGTACCGGCAGGCCAGCTCGTTGTAGAAGTTCTTGCCCCGCGCACCCATCCCGCCGACGTACAGCGCGACCACGGGCCGCACGTAGTCGACGAGCCCGGCCACGTCTTCCCCGATCGCCACCGGCACCATCACCGAGACGTCCAGGGCACCCAGCGCCGGATCGCGCTTCGCCTTGCCCTCCGCGAGCGCGTCGCCCCAGACCTCGGCCGCCTTCTCGGGGTGGAAGAAGATCGGCTGCCAGCCCTCCGCGATCTCCGCGGTCAACGCCACGTTCTTCGGGCCGATCGCGGCATTGATGATCGGAATGCGTTCGCGGACCGGGTGGTTGATGAGCTTCAACGGCTTGCCGAGGCCGGTGCCCTCCTCGGCGGGCAGCGGAATCTTGTAGTACCTGCCCTCGTGCACGACCCGTTCGCGCCGCCACACCTGGCGGCAGATCTCCACGATCTCCCGCGTACGGCCCAGCGGCGCGTCGTAACGGACGCCGTGGAAGCCCTCGATCACCTGCGGCCCGGATGCGCCGATGCCCAGGGTGAACCGACCGTTCGACACGTAGTCGAGCCCGGCCGCGGTCATCGCGGTAAGGGTCGGCGTGCGGGTGTAGAGCTGCAGGATTCCGGACGCGATCCCGACCCGCTCGGTCCGGGCCGCGAGGTAGCCGAGCTGGCTGACCGCATCGAACGAGTACGCCTCCGGGACGAACACGATGTCCAGCCCAGCCTTCTCCAGTTCGACGACGTCCGCGACGCTTTCGGTGAAGCCACCGGCATAGTTGATCTGCATGCCGATCCGCATTGCCACGCCACCTCCGGTAAGCAGTCGCTTAGTCAGGCCAACCCTACCGCAGGCCGTCCGTCCATTCCCGCACAACGGAGTCCAGCACCGGCAAGGGCACCACCGCCTGCCTCAGCACGGCGTCGTGAAATTCCCGGACGTCGAACCGTGCGCCCAGCGCCCGTTCCGCTTCCCCGCGGATACGCTCGATCTCCAGGCGCCCCACCATGTAGGACAGCGCCTGCGCGGGCCAGCCCGCGTACCGGTCGATCTCGCTTTCGATTTCGAGCGGCGCCATCGGCGTGTGCTCGGTCAGGAAGTTCACCGCCTGCTGCCGGCTCCAGCCGAGCGCGTGCATGCCGGTGTCCACCACCAGACGCCCCGCCCGCATCGAGTCCTGGGTGAGCATGCCGAACCGCGAGAGATCGCTGGAATACAGGCCCATCTCGTCGGCGAGCCGTTCCGCGTACAGTGCCCAGCCCTCGGAGCAGGCGGTGACCCGGCAGATCCGGCGCAACAGCGGCAGATCGAGCTTCATCATGCCGGCGAGCTGGAAATGGTGCCCGGGAACGGCTTCGTGGAAGGCCAGCGCCTCGCTCATGTGCCGGAACCGGTCCTGGGCGCGGAAGGTGTTGGCGTAGAAGGCGCCGCCCCGGCTCCCGGAAAAGGTTGGCCGCACGTAGTAGCCCAGCGTCTGGCCTTCGGCCTCGAGGTCCGGAATCGCTTTGACCGCACAGGAATGGTCGGGCAGGCGCCGGAACCAGGCCGGGGCCGCCGCCTCCGCCCTGGCCACGGCCGAGCGCGCCGCGTCCAGCAGTTCCTCGCCGCTGGTCCAGCGCAGTTCGGGATCGGTACGCAGCCGCCGGAAGATCTCCGCGAGTTCGGTCGTCCCGAAAACCCGGGCGCCGAGCTCTCGGTATTCCTCGGCGAGCGAAGAGATGACCGCCAGCCCGGTCTCGTGCAGTTCTTGCGCGGTCGCCTCGGTCGTCGTGTGGACGCGCACCAGCCGCGCGTAGCGCTCCTCACCACCGGGCTGCCAGCACATCCCCGGCCGGTCCGTGGCATGCGGCCGGACCTCGTCGGCCAGGAAGTCCCGGTATCGCCGATAGGCCGGGCGGACCCGTTCGACGAGCAGCGCCTCCTCCCGGTCATCACTCCTGAGCCGCAACGGGTCGGTGGCCGGGTTCGCCAGGTAACGCTCGATGTGGGCGATGCCCACGTCCACCAGGAAGTCCGCGGGAACCAGCCCACGCGATATCGCTGACCGCTGGCGTTCCCGCACGGTGTCCAGATAGGAGGGTATCGCGGCGAGCCTGGCCAGGTGCCCGGCGATCTTCTCCTCGTCGTCCAGCGTGACCTTGCCGAGAGCGTCCAGTATGGACAGAGCGGGCGCGGAGAAGGTGCTGCTCACCTGGAATTCCAGCTCGGCGGCGTCGATGCGGTCGGCCCCCGCCCTGGCCTGCTGGATCACCACCGCGCGAGTCACAGCGTCCCCGTCTGCGCCTTCCGCACGGGCGGCGAGATCGAGGTAGCGCGACCGCAACCGCTGCTCGTTCTCCGCGCTCAGATCCGGCAGCCGGTCGTGCGCGCCCGGCACGCCGAGGAGCGTGCGGGCGATGGGATTCGCGGTGAACACCAACTCGACGAGTTCGCCCGCCAGAGAGTCCACATCGGACACCGGGCCGGTCACCCGGCCACGCTGCCCACCCATTCGGTGACCACCGAATCCAGCACGGACATGGGCAGCGCGCCACCGCCGAGCACCACGTCGTGGAACCCGCGAATGTCGAACCGCTCGCCCAGCGACCGTTCCGCCTCCGCGCGGACCCGCTGGATCTCCAGCCGCCCCACCATGTACGACAGCGCCTGACCCGGGTATGCGATGTACCGGTCGACCTCCGATTCGATCTCCACCTGCGACATGGGCGTGTTGTCGCGCAGGTAATCCACCGCCTGCTGCCTGCTCCAGCCCTTCGCGTGCATCCCGGTGTCCACCACCAGCCGGCCGGCGCGCATCGAGTCCGTGGTCAGCATGCCCAGCAGCGCGACGTCATCGGAGTACAACCCCATTTCCTGAGCTAGGCGTTCGCTGTAGAGGCCCCAGCCCTCGATGTAGGCGTTGAAGTCGCCGATACGGCGCAGCAGCGGCAGGTCGGTCAGGCCGAGCGCGGTGGACAACTGGAAATGGTGCCCGGGTATCGCCTCGTGGAACGCGACCACCTCGGCGGTCTGCCGGAACCGCTCGGTCACCTCGTAGGTGTTCGCGAAGTAGGTACCGGGGCGGGACCCGTCGATCGACGGCGGGAGGTAGTACGCGGGCGGGCCACCGGGGGCCTCCGCGGCGGGCACCGGTTCGACTACCCACGGTTGCGGCGGGATGTGGCCGAACCATTCCGGCGCGGCCTGCTCGGCCCTGGCGATGGCACCCCGCGCGGTTTCCAGCAACTCATCCGCGTCCTTCCAGCGCAGCGCCGGATCGGTACGCAGGCGCGCGAAGATCTCGGACAGCTCGTTCGTGCCGAACTTGCGCGAGCCGATCTCGGCGTACTCCTCGGCCAGGTCGCGGATCATTGCCAGGCCGGTCTCGTGCAACTCATCGGGATCGCGGTCGGTCGTGGTGTGGGCGCGCACGAGCGCGGCGTAGGTGGCCCCGCCGTCGGGCAGCCAGCACAGCCCGGGCTTGGTCTCCGGCCGGCCGTGCGCGACGACATCGTCGGTCAAAGCCGCACGGTACGCGGCGAACGCCGGGCGCACCGTCTTCTCCAGCAACTCGGCCCGGCGGGCGGCGAAGTCATCGCTCGGCGCGGGTTGGCGCAGCAGCGGATCGGAAGACGGGTCGGCGAGATAGCGATCCAGATGCGCGATCGCGGCCCGCACCGAGCGCTCGACGGGCACCCGCCCGGCGGCGATTCCGGCGCGGTGGCGCTCGGCGACCTGGCCGAGGTAACCAGGAATCGCGGCGAGGCGGGTCAGATGCAGGCGTCCCTGCTCGTCGTCGGCGATGCCGATCATCGGCAGCACGGTGAGCAGCTCGACCGCGGGCGAGGAGAAGATGTCGCTGACCGAGAACTCGACCAGACGGGCGCTGAGCTGGTCGAGCTGCCCGCGCGCCATGGCGACCAACACCTCGCGGGTCACGTGGTCCGCACCGGTGGCGGTGAGTGCCTCGGCTCGCCGGACGAACTCCAAAAGCGTCGCGCGATGCGCTTCGTCGGCCTGCTCACCGACGTCCCGGAGGCCCTCCCGGTTGGACGGTATGCCCAGAACCGCCGGCAAAATCGGCTCGGCATCGAACAACGCTTCCACGAACTCGTCAGCCAGCGCGGCAACCTCCGTCATAGACGCCACCCTAAGCCCTCCTGCCCCCGCGCTGGAAAGAACCGGTCTTCCCCGTTATGGGGCGTATAGGAACAACGTGGCCGGGACGCGGTAGCGTTGCCAGCCGTGGCCGTGACCGATCCAGTTGACGCCCGCCTGCTCGCCGCGCTGGCCGAGCTGGGCAAGGTGGCCGTGCACGAACTGGCCGCGAAGGTTCGGATGGACCCGCGCGAGGTCGCTTACCGGTTGGTGGCTCTGTCCGGCAGTGGCCTGCCGCTGCTGGTCGGGGTGGAGAGCGACCCGAACGGTCTCCGCGCGGCACTCGCCGCCACCGGCGGGTGGGCCAGGATGGCGCCACCGGGCCCCCCGGCCGGCATGCCACCGACGCCGGGCGCACGTCCGGGCGCGTCGTCCGGGCCATATCCACCGCCCGCGCCACCATTTCCCGTTCAGGGCGTGCCATCCGGGCCATATCCACCACCTGCCCAGGGCGTGCCATCCGGGCCATATCCACCGCCTGCCCAAGGCGTGCCATCCGGACCGTACCCACCACCTGCCCAAGGCGTGCCGTCCGGGCCGTACCAGGTCCAGGGCACGCCGTCGGGCCGCCATCCCGTGCAACCTGTGCCGAGCGGTGCCGGCGCCTACCAGCTGCAGGGCGCGGCAAGCCCGTATCCGGCGCCGCAGGCCAGACCTCCGGCGCCGCCGCCCAACCCGGTGGCGGTGCCTGCCCCACTGGACCCGGTGATCAGCGTCTGGGGTCCGCCGCAAACGGCGTCCTGGGCGCGCGGCGACCAGTTCCCGCCCGCGGCTCCCGCCGCCGTGCGCACCGGCCGGGTCGGCGACGTGCTCACGACGCAGGGCTTGGACGGCGAGCAGCTGAGCGTGCAGTTGCTGGAGGTGCAGGACCCGGCGGACTTCCTCTTTTCCGCGGCTGGTTACCAGCTGGAGGAGGGCGAACGCGCGATCGTGGTGCACACCGAGATCTCCAACCGCGGCGCGATCCCCTTCCTCGCCCTGCCTGACAACTACCTCGAACTCGTCAGCGCCGACGGCCGGGCGGTGGCCAAGGCGCCGGTGTCGCTGACTTCCCGGCCGCCGCACAAGATCGGCGTGCAACCCGGCGAAACCGCGGGCGGCCACACCGTTTACGTGGTCGCCGAGGCGACCCGGATCACCGCCGTCCGGTGGAGCCCGCGCCCCGAGCCCGACGACCGCTCCCTGACCTGGTCCCTCGAAGACTGACTCTCAGGCGGGTCCTGGGGTGTATTTCGAAGCGGCGGAGCCGCTTGCGGTGGGCCGTCCACTTGCACCGCCGCGGGTTCTGAGGCGGTTCCTGGCGAGGACAGCGCCGACGTGGTGAATTGGACATTCATGAGGAGGCGATCCCGGAGCCAGGGACCGCCTCAGGTTCCGCCACCCGCACCGCCACGCAAACCAAGCGAAACAGTATCTAGTCCGCGCGCAAGATCTCCAGGGCGTGCGCCAGATCATCGGGATACGGCGCTTCGAACTCAACCCAGCGGCCATCGGCGGGATGGGCGAAGGCGAGCCTGCGCGCATGCAGCCATTGCCGGGTCAGGCCGAGCTTGCGCGCCAGCACCGGGTCCGCCCCGTAGGTCAGGTCCCCGACACACGGGTGGCGCAGCGCGGCGAAGTGGACCCGGATCTGGTGCGTGCGGCCGGTTTCCAGCCTGATGTCGACCAGCGAAGCGGCCCGGAACGCCTCGGTCACCTCATAATGCGTGACGCTCGGCCGCCCGCCGGCCACCACGGCGAACTTGTAGTCGTGGCGGGGATGCCGGTCGATCGGCGCGTCGATCGTGCCCCGCGTCGGGTCGGGATGGCCCTGGACGACGGCGTGGTAACCCTTTTCCACGGTGCGTTGTTTGAAAGCCCGCTTCAGCACCGTGTAGGCGTGTTCGCTCTTGGCCACCACCATCACGCCGGTGGTGCCCGCGTCCAGCCGGTGCACCACCCCCTGCCGCTCCGCCGCGCCCGAGGTGGAGATGCGCAACCCCGCCGCGGCCAGCCCTCCCACGACGGTCGGCCCGGTCCAGCCCGGACTCGGGTGCACGGCGACGCCGACCGGCTTGGACACCACCACGATGTCCTCGTCGTCGTGCAGGATGCGCAGCCCCTCGACGGGCTCGGCCACCACCTCGACCTGGTTGTCCGGCTCGGGCAGGGTCACCTCCAGCAGCCCGCCCGCGGCGAGCCGGTCGGACTTGCCCGCGGGCCTGCCGTCCAGCAGCACGTCGCCGGATTCGGCCAGTTCGGCGATCACCGTGCGGGACAGCCCGAGCAGCTTGGCCAGCCCGGCGTCCACCCGCATCCCGTCCAGCCCGTCCGGAACGGGCAGCATCCGCACGCTCACTTCCGGCCGCTCCGGACCGATCCGTCGTATTCGCGGCCGAGGAGGGACAGCAGCACGATCAGCGCGCCGCCCACGCAGATCGCCGAGTCGGCGACGTTGAACGCCGGCCACGTGCTGCCGTTCGGCGCGAACAGCGAGATGAAGTCGACCACGTGCCCCCGAAACGGTCCGGGCGACCGGAAGATCCGGTCGGAGAGGTTGCCCAGCGCGCCGGCCAGCACGAGCCCGAGCCCGATCGCCCAGCCGACCGACCGCAGCCGTCGCGCGAACCAGATCAGCGAGACCACGACGCCGATCGCGACCAGCGCCAGCAGCCAGGTCATCCCGTTGGCCATGCCGAAGGCGGCGCCGGGGTTGCGGATCAGCTGCAGGTAGACCAGCCCACCGAGGATCCGCACCGGCTCGCGTCCATCCAAAGTGGACGCAATGATGACCTTGGTGACCAGGTCCAGCCCGAACACGAGCACGGCTACGACCGCCAGCACCCCCACGCGCCGCCGCGGTGGCGCGGGTGCGTTTTCGGTGTCCGGTTCCGATCGGGGTTCGGTACTCACCTGGCCATTGTCCACGCCCATGCCGGGCGAGGCGCCACCGGCTCACTGCCCGGATTCGCCGCGCCAGCGGGCGAGCGGGCCGGCGCGGTCCACCGCCCGCAGGCGGCGTTCGGCCGCGGCGCGGGACTTCTCGGTGGCCACGACGAGAAGCTGGTCGCCTTCCTGGAGGCGGGTCGTCAGCTGGGGAGTGAAGCTTTCCTCGTCGCGCACGATGAGAGTCAGCGAGGCGCCCGCCGGCAGCCGCAGCTCCGACAGGTACACCCCGTGCAGCCGTGACCCACGCTGGATGCGCACCTGCAGGAGGACGGCGTCCAGCTCGTCGAGCACCGCGGCGTCGACCTCGATCTCGGTGGGTTCCGCACCGGTGGCCAGCCCGAGCATTCTCGCGACCGGCACCAGCGTCCAGCCCTGCACCAGGGTGAGCACGACGACCAGCACGAATATCGCGTCGACCAGCCGGTCGGCCGCCGGAAAACCCTGCGAGAGCGGGATCATCGCCAGCACGATCGGCACCGCCCCGCGCAGCCCGGCCCAGGACAGGAAGGCCTGTTCTCGCCACGGCATCCGGAACGGCAACAACGACAACAGCACCGACAGCGGCCGCGCGAGCAGCAGTAGCACGCCGGCGGCGATCAGGCCGGGCACCACGCCGTCCAGCAACCGTTCCGGCGAGGCGAACAGGCCGAGCAGCACGAACAGGCCGATCTGGGCGAGCCAGCCCAGCCCCTCGGCGAACGACAGCGTGTCCGAGCGGTGCGGCAGCCGGGAATTGCCGAGCACCACCGCGGCGACGTAGGTGGCCAGCAGCCCCGAACCGTGCAGCAGCTGACCCGAGGAGAACGCGGCCACGCAGACCGCGACCGTCGCCAGCGGATAGAGACCGGTGGCCGGGAGTGCCGCCCGGCGCAGCGCCCACGCGCCGGCCCAGCCCAGGGCCACGCCCAGCACACCGCCGAGGACAAGCTCGTAGATCACCAGCAGTGGGAGCGTCCAGTCCGCCCGCAGGCCCTCGGCCAGCACGATGACCGCGATGTAGGCCGGGGCGTCGTTGATCCCGGACTCCAGCTCCAGCGCGCCGGCCAGCCGCTGGGGCAGCCCGGCGCTCCGCAGCACGGAGAACACCGCCGCCGCGTCGGTCGGCGCGAGCACCGCGCCCCACAGCAGGGCCGTGCGCCAGTCCTGGCCGAGCAGCCAGTGCAGCACCACGCCGGTGACCGCGATGCTGACCGCGACGGCCACAGTGGACAACGCGATTCCCTGTCCCAGCGCGGGTTTCACCGCCGACCACCGGGTGGTCAGCCCGCCCTCGGTGAGGATGAGGACCAGCGCGGCCAGGCCGAGCGACTGGATGAGCGAGGCGCTGGTGATCGTGATGCCGAAGCCGAGTTCGCCGAGCAGGACACCGATGGCCAGGTAGAGCAGCAGCGACGGCAGCCCCAGCCGGGTGGACAGGCGGATCGCCAGCACGGCAACCAGGAGCACGGCCGCGCCCAGACCCAGCTCGACCGGAAGCTCCGCCACCCGCAATCTCCCCTCCCCGCGGTTTGCCTCTTCAGCATAAGGAACGGGCACCCGGCGCACGGTGACCGGTTTGCCGGAATCAGGTTCCGGCACTCCGGAGTGCTTCGAGGAGGGCCTCCGCACCGGGCGGCGGATCGGCGAGTTCGACGAGCTTGTCGCGGGCGCGTTCGCCTTGCACGACAACGAGATCCCGGGCCCGCACACCGAGCGCACCGGCCAGTACCTTGCGTACCGCCTCGTTGGCCTTGCCCTCGACCGCGGGCGCCTTGACCGCGACGACAAGCGCGCCGTTCCACTCGCCGCCCACGGCGTCGCGCTTCGCCCCGGGCTTGACCCGGATCGCGAAGCGCATCAGGCCGCCCCGGCGCGACTAGGCTCGGCCGGCGCGACGGTTTCCATACGGTCAACCTAGCGCGGCGAAGATCCGGCCGTCGCCGGGCGTTTCCCACCACGCCGGATCGACCCACCCGGCCAGTTGCCGGTCACCGCAGGAACGCGGCGGCAACGGACACCGCCGGCTTGGACGAGTTGGAGCCGAGAAGCAGCACGGCGAAGGCGACGTCACCGCGATAGCCGATGAACCAGCCGTTGGCCTGGCTGCCGTCGCCGAACTGCGCCGTCCCGGTCTTGCCGTACACCTGCCCACTGCCGCGCAGGCCGGTGGCCGTGCCGGCGGTGACGACCTCACGCATCATCGAGCGCAACGCGTTGATCACACCGCTCGGCGGAGCCTGGTAGGAGGTGTTGACCGTGGTGTCGAGGCCGTGCCACAACCGGGGCGTGACCGCGTGGCCGCCGGCGACGGTCGCCGCCATCAAGGCGAGGCCGAACGGGCTGACCTGCACCGTCCCCTGGCCGATGGCCGATTCGACCTGCTCGGCCGGGCTCTTCGCGGCCACCACCTTGCCGGCCTCGGTGGTGATCCCGGGGATGTCGAAGTCGGCGTTGACACCCAGCTGGTCGGCGGCGTCGGCCAGCGCACTCGCCGGCAGGCCGGAAGCCAGCTGCGCGAACGTGGTGTTGCAGGAGTGGGCGAACGCCGAGTGCAAAGGCAGTGGCGGGAAGGAGAAGCCGTCGTCGTTGGGAATGGTCCGCTGTCCGATTTGGACGGTGCTGGGGCAGGGTTCCACGGTGTCGACGGTGGCCGTGCCGGTCTCGAGCACCGCGGTCGCGGTGGCGATCTTGAACGTCGAGCCGGGCGCGTAAAGGCCGTTCAGCGGGTTCGCGCTCCCGGCCGCGGCGTTCTGCGCCACGGCCAGCACGTCGCCGGTGGACGGCTGAATCGCCACCAGCATCGCCGGGGAGCCGGCGCTGTCCACCGCCGCCTGGGCCGCGGCCTGGGTCTGGCTGCTCAGCGTCGTGGTGAGCGGGCCGCTGTCGGCCTGCTCGTCGCCGAACAGAACCTGCTCGGTGCCGTTGGGGTCGACGAGCACGACGTACTTTCCTTTGTCCACATGGTCGGTGGCCACCCGGCCCAGCGCGGGCAGCAGGAGCGGCGCGACCTTGGGGTCGACCGGCTGCGGCTGGTCATGCTGCCAGGTCAGCAGCGGCTTGCCGTCCCGGTCGACCACGGCGTTCCCGCCCTTGGTGCTCCGCAGCACGAGCGCCCTGTCGTTGGTGAGCTGGGGGTGCACCACCTCGGGCGTCCAGTGCACCAGCCACCGCGTTTCCGACTGCACCAGCGACAGGCCGCCGTCGTAGCTCCAGACGCCGGCCCCCGGCACGGTCCACGACACCCCGAAGGTCGCCGACTGGCCGGACACCTGGCGCACGGTGGTAGCCGGGTCGACGGTGAGGTTGTGCCGCACCTGCTTCAACTTCTCCACCGCGTCCTGCGGGGCGTCGGTGAGGGAGCCGGCGGTGGTCACGTCACCCGCGGACCAGGCCGCCAGGTACCGGGTCACGACCGCATCCAGGTCGCTGTCCGAGCCGGCGCTCCCGGACGCTCCGTCCGAGGCCGGGGAGTCCCGTAACACGAGAACCGCGGCCACCACGATCGCCACGATCGCCACCGCACCGCCGGACAGCACCCATCTTCGCCACGTCACGGAACCACTCCCCAGGTCAGCTCGCCTTCGTCACCTCCACGGTGACCTTGGCACCATCGCCGACAGTACTCGGGAAGCCGTTGTCCACCCGCCCGAATTCGACCGATACCGCAAGCGTTTCGCCGGCTACGAACGCTTCGTGCGCGTGGGTCGCGGCGATCACCTCGTCCGGAGCCTCCACCACCAGCGCGATGCGATCCGTCACATCGAGCCCCGCCTCCCGGCGGGCCTGCTGCACGGCGCGAACCAGGTCGCGCGCCACGCCTTCGGCAGCCAGATCGTCGGTGACGTCGGTGTCCAGCAGCACCAGGCCCGAGCTGTCGGGCAGTTCGGCCGCCGCGGCCGTTCCATCGGTGTCGCGAGCGACCAGCCGTCGCTCGTACTCGTTGTCGAGCAGCACGATCCCGGCGGCCGTCACGGCACCCTCCGGGGAGGTCGACCAGTCGCCCGCCTTCACGGCCTTGATCACCTTCTGCACGTCACGGCCCAGCCGGGGACCGGCGGCACGCGCGTTCACCACGACCTCGAAGCCGCCGTGCGCGGCGACGTCGGTGGTCAGCTCCACGGCCTTCACGTTGACCTCGTCGGCGATGATGTCGACGAAGGGTTCCAGCGTCTCAGCGTCCTTGGCCGCCACCACCAGGCGCGCCAGCGGCAACCGCACGCGCAGCTTGTTCGCCTTGCGCAGGAACAGCGCCGACGAGCACACCTGCCGCACCCGGTCCATCGCGTGCACCAGCGACACGTCGGCGGGCACCTCGTCCACCAGTGGCCAGTCGGTCAGATGGACCGAGCGCCCGCCGGTGAGCCCGCGCCAGACCGCTTCGGCGGTCAGCGGCAGCAGCGGCGCGACCGTCCGGCAGGTCACCTCCAGCACCGTGTGCAGGGTGTCGATCGCGTCCTGCTCGCCCGCCCAGAACCGGTCCCGCGAGCGCCGCACGTACCAGTTCGTCAGGACTTCCAGGAAGGAACGCACGGTAAGGCACGCGCCCGCGACATCACAGATGTCCAAGGCGGAGCCGACGTCGGTGACCAGCTCGTTGGTCTTGGCCAGGATGTAGCGGTCCAGGACGTGGCGGGAATCGGTGCGCCAGTGGCCCTCGACGCCTTCCGCGTTGGCATAGAGCGCAAGGAAGTAGTACGAGTTCCACAGCGGCAGTACGGCCTGGCGCACCGCGTCCCGGATGCCCTTGTCCGTGACGATCAGGTTGCCGCCACGCAGGATCGGGCTGGACATCAGGTACCAGCGCATCGCGTCCGAGCCGTCGCGCTCGAAGACCTCGTTGACGTCCGGGTAGTTCCGCAGCGACTTCGACATCTTCTGACCGTCGGAGCCGAGCACGATGCCGTGCGACACGCAGGTGCGAAACGCGGGCCGGTCGAACAGCGCGGTGGCCAGCACGTGCAACGTGTAGAACCAGCCGCGGGTCTGGCCGATGTACTCGACGATGAAGTCGCCCGGGTAGTGGTGCTCGAACCAGTCCGCGTTCTCGAACGGGTAATGCACCTGCGCATACGGCATCGAGCCCGAGTCGAACCACACGTCCAGCACCTCGGGCACCCGGCGCATGGTGGACTTCCCGGTCGGGTCGTCCGGGTTCGGCCTCGTCAGCTGGTCGATGAACGGCCGGTGCAGGTCCGTGGGCCGCACGCCGAAGTCCCGCTCCAGCTCGTCCACCGAGCCGTAGACGTCGATCCGCGGGTAGGCGGGGTCGTCGGACATCCACACCGGGATCGGCGTGCCCCAGTACCGGTTGCGCGAGATCGACCAGTCGATGGCGTTCGACAGCCACTTCCCGAACTGACCGTCCTTGACGTGCTCGGGGTACCAGGTGATCTGCTGGTTCAGCTCGACCATCCGGTCGCGGAACTGGGTCACCTTGACGAACCAGGACGACACCGCGCGGTAGATCAGCGGGTTGCGGCAGCGCCAGCAGTGCGGGTACGAGTGCTCGTAGGTCTCGTGCCGCAGCAGCAGGGCGCCCTGCTGCCCCGCCGCACCGGTGCCGTTCTTCAGGTCACGGATGATGTCGGGGTTCGCCTCGAACACCTGCTGGCCCTGGTAGTCGGGCACCTGGGCGTCGAAGCGGCCCTTGGCGTCGACCGGCGTGACCGGCACGATCCCGGCCGCGTCGCCGGCCGCCTTGTCGTCCTCGCCGTAGGCGGGCGACATGTGCACCACCCCGGTGCCGTCCTCGGTGGTGACGAAGTCGGCGAGCAGCACCTGGTGGGAGTTCGGGTTCCCGACGAAATACGGGAACGGCGGGTCGTAACGCAGGCCGCCCAGCGCGACCCCCTTGTACCGCGCCACGACGGCCGGGTCCTCGCCCAGCTCCCGGGCATAGGCGGGAAGCCGCGCTTCGGCGAGCAGGAACCGCTTGCCGGGCAGGGTTTCCGGCTCGACGACCACGTAGTCGACGTCCGGGTGCACCGCGGTCGCCTGGTTCGACGGCAGCGTCCACGGCGTGGTGGTCCAGATGAGCAGGTACGCGCCCGCGAGTTCGGCGGCGTGGGAGTTGTCGCCGTCGTCCCGCAGACGGAACCCGACCGTCACCGCCGGGTCCTGGCGGCTGGTGTAGACGTCGTCGTCCATCCGCAGCTCGTGGTTGGACAGCGGGGTCTCGTCTCGCCAGCAGTAGGGCAGCACGCGGTAGCCCTCGTAGACCAGGCCCTTGTCCCACAGCTGCTTGAACGCCCAGATCACCGACTCCATGTAGGAGAGGTCGAGCGTCTTGTAGTCGTGGTCGAAGTCCACCCAGCGGGCCTGCCGGGTCACGTACTCGCGCCACTCGTTCGTATAGCGCAACACGGATTCGCGGCAGGCCTTGTTGAACTCCGCGATGCCCATCTCGTCGATCTGGGACTTGTCGGTGATGCCCAGCTGCCGCTCCGCCTCCAACTCGGCGGGCAGGCCGTGGGTGTCCCAGCCGAACCGGCGCTCGACGCGGCGGCCCCGCATGGTCTGGTAGCGGGGGACGATGTCCTTGACGTACCCGGTCAGCAGGTGGCCGTAGTGCGGCAGGCCGTTGGCGAAGGGCGGGCCGTCGTAGAAGACGTACTCGTTGGCACCGTTGACGCCGGCCTCACGGGCCTCGATGCTCGCCTGGAAGGTCCGGTCGGCCTCCCAGTAGGCCAGTACGTTCCGTTCCAGTTGCGGAAAGGACGGCTGCGGCTCGACCTTCGGGTACATTGGTGCTGCGCTCCTCGTTCTCGTGAAGGATCATCGGATCCACACGGGGACGAGACGCGCCACCGGACGCGCTCCGCGGTACCACCCCGCTTGTCCGCGTCGCCACGCGGACCACTTCGTTCGGCGGCTGTCACGGGCCGCACCCGTCCGGTTCTACTGAGGATCACCGATCCCGTTCTTCCGGAGGCTCCCCGGTGATGGCCGGATCAACGCCCTGCGCATTCAGGATAACCGCGGAACGCAACCCATTACACCGCGGGGCCGCGGCCTCCCCCGAGCGTGAGCGCCTTTACGTTGCCCTCCCGCCATTCGGTGAACCACGAGCGCCAGGTGTTCGGCGCATCCAGCCGGACGAGGAACCGCACCAGGCAGGCGCCCAGGTCGAGCTGGGACATGTGCAGGGCGGTGTTCCGGTTGACCTTGGTCAGCTGCCCGAGAACCAGCTCCCGGAGGACGGGCAGTTCCAGGGCGATCCGGCGCCACAGGTCGGTCTTCGTCGTCGAACGCGCGTCCATCTCGTAGGAGGCCGCGAGCGCGGAGACGAACAGCAGGTGGAACCCGGCCGACCACGCCGGGGTCGACTCCGGGCCGACGGGAAAGTTCTGGAGCACGACCTCGCGCTCGAACGGCTTGACGCTCCCGGTGAGGGTCGAGGAGATCGCCGTGCCCGGTGGGCGGCTCATCTCTGCCAGCTCGCGCAGCACCTCCTCACCGAGCGGCAGGACGATACCGGGGTCAGCGGCCACTTCGGCGAGCATTTCGCGCAGTTCGGCATGGAACTCACCGGCCGAGAAGAACTCCCGGAGGCGAATCACCAGCGGCCCCGGGGCGGCCTGGTGACCATGCTCGGCCGGAGCGGACACCAGCATCCGCGCACCGATCGTGCGCACGAGCTCAGCGGCCGGCAGCAGACCCTGCCGGTTCAACTCCACGACCAGGTCAGGAGCCGTTCCGCCCATGCCGCGCAGGGAGCCGACGATCAGGCTCCGGTGACCATCGGGCTCGGCCAGCCGTGCCACGACGCCGGCCGTGTCCTCGCCGTTCTCGATGCGGCGAAGCAAGGCGCTGACGACGATCGCGCCGAACTCGACCTCGGAGGATCGTTGCCGGGACCGCAGGGTTTCGCAGCTCTTGAGCATGAGTTCGAAGGTGTCGGCAGGCGCCGAAAGCAGCGTGACCAACAGATCAGGGTCCTTCGTCTGCCCATAGAGGATCACGGCGGAGGAATAGAGGCGTTGCAGCGTTCTGGGGCCCGGCCGCATGAATCGCAGCGAGCGCAGCGCGAAATCGACGAAGCTCCGGTACGAGTTCGCGGAGTGATCCGCGCGATCCAGCAGCAGCTCCAGGCAGTCGTCGATACCGTCTGCCCGGCGGGCGTCGAATTGCTGGATGGCGATCTGCGGCACCACATCACTGACGCCGAACTGGATCATCGGCCTGATCAGGCTGACCAGATCCCGGGGGCTGTCGCAGTGCCGCACCATGAAACAGGCGGCGAAGTATTCGAGAAACGTCCGGTGGGTGAACCCGAACAGTCGCTCACCGCGTTCCGACACCCCGGTCTGGGTGAGCAGCCAGGCCCTTCCCGCGCAGAAGTCGATGAAGTCCTGGGCATGGCCCAGCGCCGAAGAAACCTCGCCCACGATGTTGCGCTGGAAGTAGTCCTTGACGATCTCCCGGAGCCGGGTCTCCGTTTCCCCGGTGTGCGCGATCCCCTGGTTGAAGAAGTGGTAGGCCAGTTCCTGCACGAGATAACGGGTCTGCATGTTCGCCTTGAACGAGATGGGCACCCGGCGCACCCGGTCCCATCGCTCGAAAAGCAACTCCGCGCACTGTTCGTAAACCTGAGGACGGTTCTCCGGTATGTAGCCCTCATATTCGTAGATCATGCACAACAGCGACAACATCAACGGGTTGGTGCGCAGATCGGCGATCTGGAGGCTGTCGGCCAGGAAGTTCCGCACGCGTTCCTCGGCCTGGAACTCGCGCGGCCCCGCGCCCAGGCTGAACCACCGCTCGACATAGCGCCGCACCTGCTCGTCGGTGAAGTCCGGGAGGTGGTAGACGGGAAACAACGCCGGATCGAGCCTGGCCCGGGTGTAGCCCTCGTCCCGCGAGGTCACGACGACGGTCACCAGTGGGTAGCGCCGCGAGAACGCCTCGATCGCCTCCACGGTCGAGCGCCGCCAGCCGATGTCGCTGATCTCGTCAAGACCGTCGAACACCACCACGCCGAGGCCGAGCAACAGCACGTCGCGCACGGCCTCGACGGCCAGTTCGGACTGAGTGATCACCCGCAGGCTCTCGGCCAGGATGCCGACATAGGACTCCTGGGGCGAGGGATGGTCCTTCAGATCGACCACCATTCCAGCCAGCGGCACGGCCTCGTCCTCGGCGGAACTCACCAGATACAACATGTACCGGATGAAGGTGCTCTTGCCGGCGCCAGGATGCCCCACCACCACGAACCGGCGATCGTGGATGTCTCGCTCCGGAATGGGCGCCAACACGACATCGCCGTGCTGGCCTTCCGCCCGGGGCGTCAGCGCGCGCGTCACGTAGATCTGTTCGATCGGGACCCGGTAGTCCTCGCGGGAATGCGGCATGACCATTTTGGCGTACCGGTCATGCATGGCCTTTCCGATCACCCGCACCGCGGCATGCGCGTTCACCACCCGGTCCGGTTCACCGGAAATGGCCAGCCTTTCGTCGATGGACCGGGCCTGAAGGTAGCCGAGGTGAACGAGATCCTCGTCGGCCAAGGCACCCGAGGAGCGCAGTTCCTCGACTTCCAGGCGGATCCGGTCGTGGACCTGGATCCACAGCACCGAGGCGATCCGCTCGATCTGCTCGGCCGGGAGTTTGAGGCGTGCCGCCAGTTCCGCGCGGAAACTCTCGGCGACTCTTGCCCTGTCCCGCTCCGACTCCGGGGTCTGGCCCGACAGTTCGAGGTGCGCCAGGATCTGCAGGAGTCCGGTGCACACCCGGCTGCGCAGATAGCGGGAAAGCTCCTCCTGCTGGGACCGGGCCAGCTTCACCTCTCGCCAGTTCGGGTCGCGGCGAACCGCTGCTGGGGCGGGGCGGAGCCGCTCCGCCGTCGACCGCACCACCGGGACCGCGGCGCGCGTGGCGAGTCCGCCCACGGCCTTCGCGGCGGACTGTGCGACCAGCAGAGCCAAGGTAGGTTCGGGCATTTTGCCAACTCTAGGCAACGATCACCGGACTCACGATCACTTTCCGGTGCGCCGGACGGAAAAGACGGTCAGCCCGATCGCCGCGAGCCACAGACCTGCACCGGCGAGCCCGAGAACGTGCAGGCTCGACACGAACGCGGCAGCCTCGCCCGGTTGCCCCGCGATCGCACCGAACAGGGCGATCCCGATCGCGCCGAAGGCCTGCCGCGCGGTGTTGTTGATGCCGCTGGCGACCCCGCCGCGCCCGGCCGGAACCCCGCCGACCGCGGCCGCCACCACCGCCGCGGTCAGCAGGCCCATGCCGATGCCCAGGCCGAGCCAGCCCGGCAGAAACGTCGGGTAACCGGTGGTGGGGCCGATGCGGAGCAGGTTCAGCATCGCCAGCGCCCCGGCGGCCAGTCCGGCGATCATCACCGGGCGCGGCCCGAACCGGCCGGCGAGCCGCCCGGTGACCGGGGCCAGCACGGCGAGGGGCACGAAACCGGGCAGCAGCCGCAGCGCCGCCTCCAGCGGCGAGTAGCCGAGAACGCTTTGCAGGTACAGGGTGTTGACCAGGATCATGCCCAGGCCGACGAAGTTCATCGCACCGGCGATCAGGTTCGCGCCCACGAACTGCCGGGAACGCAGCAAGGACAGCGGCAGCATCGGGTCGGCGGCACGCCGCTCCACCAGCACGAAGGCGACGAGTGCCGGCACTGCGACCACGAACGCGATGACGCTCGCGTCGATCACCCCGTACACGATCGCGGCCAGCGCCACCGCCGCCAGCGCGGCCCCGGCGATGTCGACCCGGCGCCCCGGCACCCGCCCCGAGTCCGGGATGACCCGGAGCGCGACCACCATGGCCACCACGACCAGCGGCACGTTGACCGCGAACACCAGCCGCCACCCGTTCACCGCCACGAGCAGCCCGCCGAGCAGCGGGCCTGCCGACAACGCGAGGGCAGACAGACCCGCCCAGACGCCGAGCGCCCGCGCCTGCTCGCGCCGCTGTGGGAACGTCGCGGTGATCACGGCCAGCGTGCCGGGCAGCAGCAGCGCGGCCCCAAGCCCCTGCAGCACCCGGAACCCGATCAGCGCGGCGCTCGCGGGCGCCAGCGCGCAGCCGGCCGAGGCCAGCCCGAACAGGGCGAACCCGCAGGCCACCACCGAGCGGTGCCCCAGCACGTCGCCGATGGCACCACCGGCCAGCAGCAAGGCCGCGAGCACGACCGTGTACCCGTCGACGATCCATTGCAGGGCCGGCAGGCTCGCGCCCAGGTCGCGGCCGATCGTGGGTAGCGCGATGTTCACCACGGTGACGTCGAGTTGCACCAGGAACATGCCCGCACACATGGTGAGCAGCACGGCTGTCCTCGAACGCGCCCGCGTGTTCCCCGTCGTCTCCGTCTTCTCGGTCGTCGCCTCCATGCCGCCAGCATGCCGCCGGGAAACTTCCACGCACCTGGAAGCGTTGCGGGGAGACACTGTAGACATGCCCAGTTCGGTGACAAGCCGCGGTGATCATGGTGACCACCACGCGCGCGCCCCGAAGGCGTGTCTTGTGGGGGGGCTCCGCCCCCACACCCCCGACTGGGGGCAAGCCCCCAGACGCTCTGCCTTGTGGGGGCTCCGCCCCCACNCCCCNGACTGGGGGCAAGCCCCCAGACCCCCTTATCGGGGCGGCGGGGCGCCTATGTCGAAGAACGTGACTCGATCGCGCATCGGGCGCCCCGTCGACACGATCGCGGTCGCGCGCAAACTCGCGGAGGATCTGCCATGAGCGGTGGAGATGTGGATATCGCGCGGACTGCGGCGCTGTTCGCGGACCCGGCGCGGGTCAGGGTGCTCGCGGCGCTCGCCGACGGGCGATCGCTTCCCGCCTCCGTACTCGCGTCCGAAGCGGGGCTGTCCGCGCAAGGCACGAGCGCACACCTGGCGAAGCTACGCGAAGCGGGACTAATCGTGGCGGAACGCTCAGGGCGGCACCGGTTCTACCGCCTCACCGGGGCGCACGTCGGCGAGGTGCTGGAGACCCTGGCGCGGTTCTCACCGGTGCAGCCGGTCACCTCGCTCAAGGCGGGCACGCGCTTGGCGGCGCTCCGGTTCGCGCGTACCTGCTACGACCATCTCGCCGGCCGGCTCGGCGTCGCCGTCATGGCGGCTCTGCTCGACCAGGGAGCGCTGGCCGCAACGGACGGGATCCCGACGACCCAGCGACGCGAACACGACCGCCTGTCCGCACCGCTGGCCAGCCATCCGTACGTGCTGGGGCCACGCGCGCAGGAGATCTTCGGTGGGCTGGGCATCGACCTCGACGAGGTCGGCCGGCGCAGGCGCCCGCTGCTCAAGTTCTGCCTGGACTGGTCCGAACAACGCCACCACCTTGCCGGGGCGCTCGGCGCGGAGGTGGCCGAGGCCCTGCACCGGCGTGGCTGGTTCGAACGCCGCAAGCCCGGCCAGCGTGCCCTGCGGCTCACCGACCGGGGCGTCCAAGCCCTCCACGACGACCTCGGCGTCGACCTGGCCGCCTGAAAGCGCCTTCGAAACGCCAACTCGAATTGGCTTTTCAAAGCGGCGGAGCCGCTTGCCGTGGGCCGCCCACTTTGCACCGCCTCAGGTTCCGCTACCCGCATCGCCGCACAAGCCACTTCAACACAGTCTCTAGGTGCGGTGGCTGGCTGCGAGGTGGGTGTCCGGGGTGCAGCGGCCGCACGGGGTGAAGCCGAGTTCGCGTGCTTCCTTGGCACTGATCGGAATGGTCTCGCGGCCGGCCAGCCAGGAACAGCCGGTGCGGTGGTAGCGCGGATGCTCGTCGACGACGAGCACCTCGTCCGTCAACTCGGCGACCAGCGCCCGGTCTTCGGAAGCGCTCTCTTCCTCCGCGGGATCATCCTCGGACTCGGGTCCGGACGGCGTGACTTCCGCGCGTTCCGGCGTCCCGGCGGACTCCTCCGGCTCCGTGGCGGTGCGCCGGACTCGCCGGCGCACGACATCCGCCACCAACAGCAGCGCGGCCAGCGCAGAGATGCCGATGGAGATCCAGGCCCACAGCGACTGGGCGGTGACCAGCGCCGTGACCAGCAACCCCAACGCGCCCAGGACCAGAATGAGGACGATGAACAGCACGCTGCATTACAACATGGATCACCGCGGCGCTACACGGCCGTTCATCGTCGAGCCTGGAAGCTACTCCTCGCGCCGGGAACCTCAGCCGGCCTCGGCGCGCGGACCGAACGAGTAGCCCTGGCCACCGGACGAGCCCGCGGAGCTGGGAGCGGCGGAGGCGGGCGCCGCCGAACCCCGGTCGTCGAGTTCCCGTAGCTGCGACTCGAGGAAGCCGCGGAGCCTTGTGCGGTACTCGCGCTCGATGGTGCGCAACTCCTCGATCTTCTTGCCCAGCGTGGTCTTCTCGCTGTTCATGCTGTTCATGGTCTCGGTGTACTTGCGCTGCGCCTCGCGCTCGAGCGTGGTCGCCTTGTCGCGGGCCTGCCGTTCCAGGGTCTCGGCCCGGGTCCGCGCCTCGTTCAGCATGGTCTCGGCGCGGGTGCGCGCCTCGTTGACCATGGAGTCCGACTTCGCACGGGCGTCGGAGAGCAGCTGCTCGGACTTGGCGCGCGCCTCGGCCAGCATGCCGTCGGACTCGGTCTTGGCCTCGGCGGTGAGCCGGTCGGCCATCTCCTGGGCCAGACCCAGCACCTTGGCGGCCTGCACGTTGGGCTCGCCGGCGTCGGCCATCGGGTGGTGGACCTGGGTCTGCTCGGCCGGCGACGGCGTTGGAACGGGCGCGAGCCGGCGGGACGGCTCCTCGCGGACCGCGCCGGCACGGGCGCTCTCCAGCTCGCTCCGGGCCGACTCGAGTTCCGCGTCGAGCTGCTCGACCTGCTGCCGCAACTCGGTGTTGTCCTCGATCAGCCGGGCCAGCTCGGTCTCCACCAGGTCGAGGAATGCATCCACCTCGTCCTCGTTGTAGCCCCGCTTGCCGATGGGTGGCTTGCTGAACGCGACGTTATGCACGTCAGCGGGGGTCAACGACATCAGATCACCTCACGCACTCCATGGCCTACTGCTGGTCTCCCGGTCCCCGTTCTATCCGGGATACGCCAGTTGCATCAGTATGAACACAACCAACAGCAGCACCATAATCGATAAGTCCAGTCCGACGCCGCCAATCCGCACCATCGGAATGATCCGCCGAACCAGTCGGACCGGTGGGTCGGTCACTGTGTAGATGGTCTCGAGCGTTACCGCAACCCCACCGGCGGGTCGCCACTCACGCGCGAACGCGCGCACCAGTTCGACCACGACACGCGCCGTGAGCAGCAGCCAAAAGAAGAAGAGCACGTAGTAGACGACGAGCCAGAGCACATCCACAGCACCACTGTGCCACATCGGGGAGTCCTTCCGCGCGGCCACGACCAGCAGGTCGTTCGGGCTGCGTAATCTAACTGTGATTTACTTAACGCTTTCACCCGAATGGGTTAAGATTTCACTCTTTGCAGCAAGCCGTTTACAAGATCCAGAAAGGGGTCGGCTGGCCGTGCGGACACGGCCAGCCCTTTGAGAACGCACGTTCTCCGCGCCACTCGCCCGGTTCGACGACCGGCGCTCAGTGGCGGCGGAACAGACCACCCTCGGCGATGCGGCGGCGGTCCTCGGCCGTCACCTCGACATCAGGCGGCGACAGCAGGAACACCTTCGTGGTGACCTTGTCCATGGAGCCGCGCAGCGCGAAAGCGAGCCCGGCCGCGAAATCGACCAGCCGCTTGGCGTCGGCGTTGTCCATTTCGGTCAGGTTGATGATCACGGGGATGCCGTCGCGATAGGCCTCCCCGATCGCGCGCGCCTCGAAGTAGCTCGTAGGGTGCAGCGTGGTGATACGGCTGAGGGGGTCGCGGTGCGCAGTCATCCTGGCTTCCTCCGGAACGGTCCGCAGCCGCGCGACGGGCTCCGGCTGCCGGTCCACGGCCAGGGAACCGTGCACGGCCGGCTCGCGGCCGCGGGCGCGCGGCACGGGGTCGGCACTGTAGTCGCTACGGTGCCGGCGGGGTGGGCGCGACTCCTCTTCGTAGCCGTCGTAACCTTCATCGGCATAGTCTCGCCGGTAGTCACGGTCACCGTCGTACTCGTCGTATTCGTCGCTGTCGGCCGGGATCATGCCGAAGTAGGCCTTCAGCTTCTGTAGCGCACTCATGCTTCTCCCTAGCCGCCCCTCGTAATCCCTACCCGGACATGATGAAGCCAGCCCGGGTGATCTCGCTAGGGCGAGGCTAAACCGCGACCGCCGAGCAGCGCGGTTCCGACACGCACACAGGTCGAACCGTGCACGATAGCCTGTTCGAGATCTCCGCTCATCCCTGCGGACAACTCGGTCGCTTCGGGATGATGCCGCCGCAACGCCTCACCGGCGCGGGCGAGGCGTTCGAACGCGGCGTCCGGGTCGGCGCCGAGCGGCGCCACGGCCATCAACCCGCGCAGCCGCAAGCCTTCCGTGCCGGCGATGTGGTCGGCGAGCGCCTCGAGGTCGGGCAGCGGGCATCCGCCGCGCGCCGGGTCGCCGTCGATGCTGGCCTGGACCAGCACGTCCAGCGGTGCGACTCCCTCGGCACGCGCGGCCCGGTCCAGGGCGTCCGCGAGCCGGGCCGAGTCGACGGACTGGACCTCGCCGGCCCAGCGCGTCACCGACCGGGCCTTGTTGCGCTGGAGCCGGCCCACCATGTGCCAGCGGACCGCCGCGGCCGGGCGGAGTCCGGCGAACTCGGCGGCCTTGGGCGCGGCCTCCTGGTCGCGGTTCTCGGCGAAGTCGCCCAGCCCCAGATCGGCGAGCAGGGCGGCATCGGTGGCCGGGAAGGTCTTCGTGACGGCCAGCAGCCGTACCTCCTCGCGGGCCCGCCCGGCGGCCGTGCACGCACGGGAAATCCGGGCCTGAAGGTCCGCCAGCGCCGCCGCGAGTTCCGCCTTGCGCTCGGCCGGGTCCACACCACCGGCGGGCCGGTCGCGGACGCCCTCGGCTGGTCCGTTGCCCGTCATTCCGCCTCAACCCAGGTCAACGCGGCGATCCGGCCGCACCGGCCGTCCCGCCGATAGCTGAAGAGGCTGCGGTCCTCGGCGGTGCAGCGCGGGTCCACGCCGATCCGGCCGACCCCGGCCTCGGCGAGTTGCCGCCACAGCCCCGCGCGCAGGTCCAGACCCGGGGTGCCGTTACGGGTGCGGGACAGGCTGCCCGGCACGTGCTCCTCGACGTCGCGCGCCATGTCCGCCGGGACCTCGTAGCACTCGCCGCACACCGCCGGGCCGAGCAGGGCCTCGATCCGGGCCGGCTCGGCACCGGCCTCGGTCATCGCCCGCAAGGCGGCCGGAAGCACGCCGACACGCGTACCGACCCGCCCCGCGTGCACGGCCGCCACGACTCCGGCCTCGGCGTCGCCGAGCAGGACCGGGACACAGTCGGCGACCAGCACCGCCACCGCCACCCCGGGCTCGGCCGTCACCAGTGCATCCGTCGCCTCGGCGGGGCGTGCCTCGGAACCGTTGACCACGGTCACCGTCCGGCCGTGCACCTGCTCCATCCACGCAACGGTGGACAATCCCAGCTCGCCGGCCAGCCGGTCGCGGTTGGCCGACACCGCCGCCGGGTCGTCCCCGACGTGGTCGGCCAGATTGAACGAGTCGTACGGGGGCGCCGACGCCCCGCCTTCCCTGGTGGTGACCACCCGCCGAATGCGCACCCGTCGAGCCTAGACAGTGTTTCGAAGTGGTTTGCGTGGCGGTGCGGGTAGCGGAACCTCCAGGCGGTCCCTGGCTTTGGGATCTCCTCCCCATGAATGCCACTGAGAACGGCACTCACCGGCGCATGAACGGCGGGACGTCCACCTCGTCGTCCGACGGGTCGTCGGTGACCGGGACGGGACGGCTCGGGATGCCGCCCTGGCTCGGGCGGGGGGTCACCGGCGGGTAGCTGCGCCCGCCGCTGGGCTGCGGCAGCGGCGGCTGCGGGGCCGGGTAACCGGAGGTCGACGGGGTGCGGGGCTGGGCGACCGGAGGGAAGCCGCTGCCGGCCGCCGGGGGCGGCGTGTTGATCGGACCGGTCTCGGCAGTGGCGGGGGACGGCGGGCGTCCGCCCAGCGCCGGGGTCTCCAGCTTCTTGTGCGTCGGTGCGCCCGCGTCGAAACCGGCCGCGATCACGGTGACCCGCACCTCGTCGCCGAGCGAGTCGTCGATGATCGTGCCGAAGATGATGTTCGCCTCCGGGTGCGCGGACTCCTGCACCAGCGACGCGGCCTCGTTGATTTCGAACAGGCCCAGGTCGGAACCGCCCGCGATGGACAGCAGCGCGCCGTGCGCACCCTCCATCGAGGCTTCCAGCAGCGGCGAGTTGATCGCCTTCTCGGCGGCCTGCACCGCCCGGCCCTCACCGCGCGCCGAACCGATTCCCATCAGCGCGCTGCCGGCGCCCGACATCACGCTCTTGACGTCGGCGAAGTCCAGGTTGATCAGGCCGGGCGTGGTGATCAGGTCGGTGATGCCCTGGACACCGGAGAGCAGCACCTCGTCGGCCGACCGGAACGCGTCCATCAGGCTGACCCCGATGTCGCCGAGCTGAAGCAGCCGGTCGTTGGGGATGACGATCAGCGTGTCGCATTCCTGCCGCAGGGCCTGGATCCCGTCCTCGGCCTGCTTGCTACGACGCTTGCCCTCGAAGGTGAACGGCCGGGTGACCACGCCGATGGTCAGCGCGCCGAGCTTGCGGGCGATCGAGGCGACCACGGGCGCGCCGCCGGTACCGGTGCCACCGCCCTCACCGGCCGTGACGAAGACCATGTCGGCGCCCTTGAGCACCTCCTCGATCTCCTCCCGGTGGTCCTCGGCCGCCTTGTGTCCCACCTCGGGGTTGGCGCCGGCGCCGAGGCCGCGGGTCAACTCCCGGCCGATGTCCAGCTTGACATCGGCGTCGGACATCAGCAGCGCCTGCGCGTCGGTGTTCACCGCGATGAACTCGACACCCTTGAGGCCGACCTCGATCATGCGGTTGACTGCGTTCACGCCGCCACCACCGATGCCGACGACCTTGATCACCGCGAGGTAGTTGTGCGGGGGCGTCATCGGGTCCGCCTTCCTGATCGTGCCTTCACATACCGCCCGACAGCGAAAAAACCCTCAACCTAAACTCAAGGCTTAGAGTTATGTCAACTGCCCAATGCTGTTGCAGGACGGTAGGGATCATGCGGACCGGAATCCAGCAGCCACGCCGCGTGTCGTGAAGACTGTTTCGCCACAATACCTTTCCGTGGCGCCACGCCCTGGTCAAGCCATCGGCCTTCCCGGCCCGCGCGGGCGGCGATATCCGCGGAAATCGGCTGCGCACTCGGGTTGGACACCGGGCAACGGCGGGAACTCATCAAGATGGAGGGTCATCCAAGAGCCCGTGTTCGTGCTTCGGCGAGTGGCAGACGCGCCGCCGAAGGCCTCGCGAACGCGGCTGCGGACCGCCGGCCCCTCGGCCGCATGTGCGTTGCCAGGTCTCGGTCCGTAGACGCGTTCGTCGATCGCGCGTTATGAATGACACAGACAAGGCGGCGAATCACCGCCGCGGCGCAGCAATAGGGAGGAGTCAACGATGCCCAGCCGTGACGCCACGACGCACTGGGAAGGCAACCTGCAAAGCGGCAAGGGCCACGTCACCCTGGATTCGTCCAACGCGGGCCAGTTCGACGTGTCCTTCCCGACCCGCGCGGGCGACGCCAACGGGCAGACCAGCCCGGAGGAGCTGATTGCGGCCGCACACTCGTCGTGCCTGGCGATGAATCTCTCCGGCGTGCTGGCGTCGGAAGAACTGGTCGCCGACTCGATCGACGTGACCGCGGACGTCACGCTCGGCCCGGCCCAGGGCGGTGGCTTCGAGATCAGCGGAATCGAGATCACGTTGCGGGCCAAGGTCCCCGGCGTAGCCGCCGACCGGTTCGCGGAGCTGGCCCGGCTGGCCGAGCGAACCTGCCCGGTGAGCAAGGCCCTGGCCGGCACCACCATCACTCTCGACGCAGCCCTGGCTTAGATCGGAAGTGCCGATGGCCGCGTAACGGTGGACTCGACTGTGCGGGCCCGCGGTGAGCGGCGCCTTTCCTGACCTGGGCAGCATGCGGCGTGTGCTCCCCTCCCTCATTGCACGGACGGGAGCACCGACCACTGCAGCGCCAGGGTCAGAGCTTGCTGCTGGTCTTGGCGAGGACGCCGGCGAGCAGGTCGTAGTCGACATCCTGGCCCTCGGTGATGTCGGCCGCCTTGCGGTCGCCGTTGCCCAGGGATCTCAGGACACCCTTCACCGGCTCGATACCACCGGCCTCGAAAACCATGAACGACACCTTGTTGCGCGCCACGTGGATCACGGCGGCGTGCTTGCCGTTCTTCAGGAAATGCGGCTTGCCGTACTGCAACTGTTCCTCGGCGTCGGTGATGGTCGCGTGGACCATCTCCCGCAGCTTGCCGCAGACCTCCGCCTGCCAGGGGAGCGTGTTCTCGATGTAGTTGGTGACCTCGTTGTTCACGGCATTCTCCTGCGTGGTGCGGTGCGGAAACGGTTCAGGACGCGGCCGTGACCGGCCGGTAGGTGAGGACGATGGCACCGTTGGTGAACGTCGTCGTGTCGAGCAGGTCGAGAGTCATGGCGCTGTCCTCGCGGAACAGCGGCTCGCCCTTGCCCTTGATGACCGGACACACCCAGATTCGGTACTCGTCGAGAAGCCCGGCTGCCGCGAGCGCATCGGTGAGGCGGCCGGTGCCCCAGATCAAAATGTCGGCACCCTCCTGCTCCTTGACCGCCGCGACCCGGGAGACAAGCTCATCACCCGGGATGACGACGGTGGGGTTCCAGGCCGACGTGTCGACCGGCTGCGACGCGACGACGTACTTGGTGATGCCGTTGACGTGGTCCGAGTACGGATTTCCGCCCATCTGCGGCCACGCCTGCGCCATGCCTTCGTAGGTGACGCGGCCGAGCAGCAGTGCGTCGGCGGCTGTGGTCATCGCGAAGGCATACGCCTGTGTTTCCTCGTTGGAGTACTGCAGCGACCACTCGTGCGGGTTGTCGACGAAGCCGTCGAGGGTGGAGTAGGTGGAGTTGATGACCTTACGCATGGGTTGTCTCCGGTAGGCCGGCCCGGCGGGCGTCCCGCCAGACGGTGCTGTCGACGAAGTGGTTGTCGTAGCGCTCTTGGGTATCGAGGACCTCCCCTGGTCCGGCGTCGCCATTGCGGACCCGGTCGAGGAGCCGGAAGTACCCGAACCGCTCCACACCGGGGGTGAACGCGATCAGCAGGTCCGCTCCGAATCCCGGCGCCGCGCCGAAGGCGTGGACGGTGCGCGGCGGCACGAACAGCAGGTCACCTTCCCGCGCCGTGACGATCTCCACGCCGATGAGTACCTGCAGGACGCCGCCGAGGACGAAGAACGTCTCCGCCGATGCGCAGTGGTAGTGCGGCGCGGCCCCGTCCTGACCCTTGCCCAACGTCGTGCGCGTGACACTCAGAAAACCTCCGGTCGCCGGCACGTCGGCCAGCAGGGAGATCGTGTTCGCTCCCGTTCCCAAGACTTCCGCCTCGTTCCGCCGCACCACCAGCGGCGGAACCTCCTGACTCATGAGATGTGGTGTGCTCATGACCTTATAGTTACACAGCTGATAGTAAGGCGTCAAACTATACTTCGTTGAATAGACGCGGCATCGAATAGACTGTGGCAGTGAGTGAGACGAAGGCAGAGCACCCCGACGCCATCGACGCCGTGGTCGAGGCCTGGGTGCGAGAACGTCCGGACCTGGACCTCGACGCCATCGCCGTCGCCGGTCGCCTGGGCCGGGTAGGGCTCCTGCTGGCCCCTGCGCAGGAGACGGTCTTCACCGCGTTCGGGCTGCAGAAGGGCGAGTTCGACGTCCTCGCGTCGCTCCGGCGCTCCGGCGACCCGTACACGCTCAGGCCATCGCAACTCTCCGCGACACTGATGCTGACCCGAGCCGGCATGACCAACCGGCTGGATCGGCTGGAGGCGGCCGGGCTCGTCGAGCGCACCCTTGACCCCGCGGACCGGCGCAGCTTCCGCGTCCGGCTCACCGACAAGGGCTACGCCACCGTGGAGGACGCGATGACCGCGCACACGGCCAACGTCACCCGGCTGCTGTCGGCGCTGAGCGAGGAGCAACTCGGCACACTCGACGGACTCCTGCGAATCCTGCTGCGTGCTCTCGAGACCTAGCCGAGGTAGTACTCAAACGGCGGAGCCGGTTGCGCGAGGCCGCCAGCCGGCACCACCACCCAAACCTGAAGCAGTTTCCAGCGATCAGGAGACGGTGGGGAGTTCTGGGCTGGCTACGTCGTAGGTGTGGCCGTTGCGGGTCAACAGGACGGCGAGGACCTTCGCCTTGCGGTCCGGATCGGTGGCGTCGCCCCAGCGGACGACCTTGCCGTTCTTGAGCGTGAACTCCACGCCGCCCGGCGTCTGCGCGCGGACGGTGGTGATCTGGTGCTTCAGCGCCTCCGGCAGTGACATCAGCACGGCCACGGCCGAACGTGTCACCGGATCGTCCGGGGCGATTCGCGCGAGGCTGAGTTCGGGCAGCCCCTCGGGCGTGTTCGGCAGGACCTTGTAGGCCAGCCCGGTGGCGTCCACCAGGTGGGCGCCGTCCGGGTCGGTGAAGAACGCGACCGGGGTCCGCTCGGTCACGGTGATCTTGATCGTGGACGGCCACGAGCGGGACACGTCGACCGAGGCGACGCCCGGCAGCTTGTCGATCCGGGCGGCGATCTCGCCGGTGTTCACGCGCAGCATGGGCTGGCGCTCCGGCACCGCCGCCGCGGCCCGGATCACCTCGGGCGGCTCGGCCGAAGCGCCGATCACCTCGACCGAGGCGACGCCGAGAAACGACGTGAAGTACAGCAGATAGCCCAGGGCGACGACCGTGACCACGGACAGCAGTGCAATCCAGCGCCGTCGCAGCGCCCGTTGCCGCGTGGCGGCAGCCTTCAATCGCCGGCGATCCGGAGCACGCCGCCCCTGCGACGGGCGCGCCGCGGCCCGCCGCGTCGAGGGTCTGCTGCGCGCTTGCCTGGCCTGCCGAGTCACGCCCGCGCACTCACTCGCGGCCGGTGCGCCGGTCGAGCTCGGCGATGATCTCCGGGCCCAGCTGGGTCACGTCCCCGGCGCCCATGGTGATCAGCAGGTCCCCCGGCTTGACCAGGTCCGCGGCCAGGGTCGCCGCGCGGTCGAACGCGGGCTCGTAGTGCACCCCCGCGCCGTTGATCCGCTGCGCGATGAGTTCCCCGGTGACCCCGGGCTCCGGCTCCTCGCGCGCGCCGTAGACGTCCAGCACGACGACCTCGTCCGCTAGGCCGAGCGCCTCGGCGAACTCGGTGGCGAAGGTCTTCGTGCGCGAATACAGGTGCGGCTGGAAGACCACGACCACCCGGCCCCGCCCGGCCGCGTGCCGGACGGCGCGCAACTGCGCGGCCACCTCCGTCGGGTGGTGCGCGTAGTCGTCGTAAACGCGAACGTCACCGGAGCGTCCCTTGAATTCGAAACGCCGCCGCACGCCGCCGAATGCGGCCAGCCCCTCGATGAGCCCGTCGGCGGGCGCGCCCAGCTCGATGCCGGCCAGCAGCGCGGCGACCGCGTTGAACGCCATGTGCTCGCCCGGCACCGCCACCCGCACGTCGAACTCCTTGCCCCGCAAGGCAATCCGGACCACTCCCCCGCCGTCGACCGGGGTGTGGGCGAGTACGCGCGCGTCGCCGTCCCCGGCGGCCGACCGGCCGTATCGCACCACGCGGATGCCCGCGGCCTCGGCCCGCCCGCCCAGCGCGGCCGCGCGCTCGTCGTCGCCGCACACGATCAGCAGGCCGCCGGGCGTCACCCGCTGGATGAACTCGTCGAACACCGCGACGTAGGCATCGACGGTGCCGTGGTGGTCGAGGTGATCGGGTTCGACGTTGGTCACCACCGCCACCGACGGCGAGTAGCTCAGGAAGGACCCGTCGCTCTCGTCGGCCTCGGCGACGAAGATCCCGCCCTCACCGTGGTGGGCGTTCGCGCCCGACTCGTTGAGATCGCCGCCGATGGCGAACGACGGGTCGAGCCGGCAGTGCTGCAACGCCACCGTGAGCATCGACGTCGTGGAGGTCTTGCCGTGCGTGCCCGCGATGCAGGCCACCCGGTGGCCCGCCATCAGCGCGGCCAGCGCCTGGGCCCGGTGCAGCACCGGGATGCCGCGGTCCCGCGCCGCCGCCAGCTCCGGGTTGCCCGGCTTGATCGCCGTCGACACCACCACGGACGACGGCTCGTCGAGGTTCTCGGCGCGCTGGCCGATCGCGATCCGGGCGCCCTGTGCCCGCAGGCTCAGAAACGCCCGCGAGTCCTTGGCGTCGGAGCCGGACACCTGGGCACCGCGCGCGAGCAGGATGCGGGCGATCCCGCTCATCCCCGCGCCCCCGATGCCGATCAGGTGCGCCCGCTGCAGCTCGTCGGGAACGCCCATCCGCGCGGCACCCGCGGTGCCGGTCGCGGGGGCGCTCACCGGCCACCGCCCGGCTTCACACCCGCCGCCTGGAGCACGATCCGCGCCAGCGCCTCGTCCGCCGCGCCATGGCCGAGACCGACCGCCGCCGCGCTCATTCTCGCCACCCGCTCGTGGTCGGTGACCAGCGGAATCACCTCCTTCACCACCTTCGCCGGGGTCAGCTCGGCGTCCTCCACCAGCAGCGCCGCACCGGCCTGGACCGCCGGGCGCGCGTTGGTCGCCTGCTCGCCGTTGCCGTGCGGCAGCGGCACGAACACCGCGGGCAGCCCGACCGCGGACACCTCGGCCACGGTCATCGCGCCGGAGCGGCACAGCACCACGTCGGCGGCGGCGTAGGCAAGGTCCATCCGTTCCAGGTACGGCACCGGCACGTACGGCGGCCGGCCCGGGAACTCCTGCACCGCCAGGGTGTTCTTCGGTCCGTGCGCATGCAGCACGCCGACCCCGGCGTCGGCGAGTTCCTTGGCCGCGCCGGACACGGCGGCGTTGATCGACTGCGCACCCTGCGAACCGCCGAACACCAGCAGGGTCGGGGCGTCCTGGTCGAGACCGAAGTGCCGGCGCGCCTCGGCGCGCAGCGCGGACCGGTCCAGCGCCGTGATCGCCTGCCGCAGCGGAATGCCCACCACCTCGGCGCCGGGCAGCGGCGTGCCGGCGACGGCGACCGCGACCCGCTTGGCCAGCCGCGCGCCCACCCGGTTCGCCAGCCCCGGCGACTGGTTGGCCTCGTGCACCACGATCGGGACCCGGCCCCGCGCGGCGAGGTAGGCCGAGAGCGAGACGTAGCCACCGAACCCGACCACGACGTCCGCGCCAACCTTCTCGAGCACCTCACGGGCACACCGGACCGAGTCGCGCACCTTCCCGGGCAGCCGCAGCAATTCGGTGGTCGGCTTGCGCGGCAGTGGCACCGGCGGGATCAGCTCCAGCGGGTAGCCGCGCGGCGGGACCAGCTTGTTCTCCAGTCCCTTCGGCGTGCCGAGCGCGACCACCTTCGCGTCCGGCCGTAGCCGCATCACCGCGTCGGCCAGCGCCAGCGCGGGTTCGATGTGCCCGGCGGTGCCGCCCCCCGCCACCACAACGGTCGGCGCCGGCCCGGCCACCTCCTCCGATGCCGGAGCCACCTGCTCGGGCGCTCCGGCGAGGGGGTGCTCCGTGGCCGCTGGAGCGGCCGCCTCTCGCTTATCCACCAGACCCTCTCCGTGTTCGTCTTACCTGGTCACGCGTTCGCCTGCGCTCCGCCGTCTGCGTCGACCGCGTCGCGCGTGCCGAGGGCCGGTCCCGTTTGGGCGTCGGCACGGACGGGCGAGCCCGCCGCTTCCTCGGCGGCCGGTACACCTCCGGCGCCGGCAGTCGCAGCAGACGCCCGAATTTACCCGGTCCCTGCGAACGCAGCGCCGCGACCGACTCCGGTTCGTGGCGGGCCGCGTTGGCCAGCAGGCCCATCAGGAACATGGTGACCCAGATCGAGGTGCCGCCCGCCGAGATCAGGGGCAAGGTCACCCCGGTGACCGGCAGCAGCCCGACCACGTACCCGATGTTGATACCCGCCTGAGAGACGGTGAACACGGTCAGCGTTCCGGCCGTGATCCGGATCCAGGGATCCAGGTTACGCATGGCGATGCGCAGGCCCACCACGGCGAGCCCGACGAACAGGCCGATCACCACGGCACAGCCGAGGAGACCGAGTTCCTCGCCGATGACCGCGAAGATGAAGTCGTTCTGCACGTTGGGCAGGTACGACCACTTCGACGGCCCCTGGCCGAGCCCCTTGCCGAACAGGCCGCCGTCGGCGAGCGCGTACTTGGCCTGGGTGGCCTGGTAGGCGGAGTCGCTGGTGTCGGAAGTGGGAGAAAGGAACGACAGGACCCGCGACAGGCGGTACGAGGCGCTCAACGCCAGCACCGTGACCCCCGCGACACCTCCGGCGAGCAGCACGGCGAACAGTCGTTTGGGCGCCCCGGCGAACCACAGCAGGGACATCAGCACCACGCCGAGCGTGATCGTGCCGGACAGGTTCGGCTGGGCCATGACCAGCGCGAACGCCATCAGCGCCACCGGCACCACGGGCACCAGCAGATGCCGCCACTGGTGCAGCACGGACTGCTTGCTGACCAGCACGTGCGCGCCCCACAGGGCGAGCGCGACCTTGGTGAACTCGACCGGCTGGATGGAGAAGGACCCGAAGGCGAACCAGCGCTGGGCGCCGCCACCGGCCGACCCGAGCGGGGTGAGGACCAGCAGCAGCATGGCGAGGCAGGCCAGCATGGCCGTCGCGGACAGCTGCCGGGTGCGGCGCAGCGGCATCCGCAGCCCGATCCAGAACAGCAACGCCCCGCTGGCGACGAACATCAGGTGCCGCGTGAAGATCGAGTACACGCCGGAACCGGTCGCCGGGTCGATCGAGGCGACCGACGACGCCGACAGCACCATCACGACGCCGATCAAGGTGAGCAGCCCGGTCAGCGCCAGCATCAGGTGGAAGTCCGCCAGCGGCCGGGAAAGCCACGCGGTCAGCGCCGTGTACACGGCGGCGGCGCGCCTCTCCTTCTTCCGGCTCTTCCGGGCGCCGCCTTCCCGCCGGCGGGCGGGCTTCTCGACGACCGTCACGCTGTTTCTTCCGCGGGCTTGCGCGCGACTGTGTCCTGCGGGGGCTCGGCCCCCACACCCCGACTGGGGGCAAGCCCCTTGATCGTGTCGACAGGGCGCTCGTAACGAACTCGGGTCACGCCATGCGCACAGGCGCCCTGCCGCCCCGATAGCAGGGTCTGACGGCGGCGAGCTCTGTGGTCGGCCTGGCAGCCGCGGCCTGGGCCGCGCGCGATCGCGGTCATAACTCGCGCACCGCGGCGGCGAACGCGTCACCGCGCTGGGCGTAGTCCCGGAACATGTCCATCGACGCCGCGGCCGGAGCCAGCAGCACCACATCCCCTGGACGGGCCAGTTCCCTGGCCGTCGCGACCGCCGTAGTCATGGGTTCATGGTCGCCCGGCGACAGCCGCCGGACGGGGACATTCGGCGCGTGTCGCGCGAGAGCCGCGGCGATCACCCCCGCGTCGGCGCCCAGCAGCACCGCCGCCCGCAGGTGGTCCGCGACGGTGCGGACCAGATCGTCCACCGAGGCGCCCTTGAGCAGCCCGCCGGCGATCCACACCACGCTGGGGTGGGACAGCAGCGAGCCGGCCGCCGCGTGCGGGTTGGTGGCCTTGGAGTCGTTGATGTAGCGGACCCCGCCGACCTCGCCCACCTCGACGGCCCGGTGCGCGCCCGGCCGGAACTCGCGCAGGCCCTTGGCCACGGCGCCGGTGCCGACCCCGTGGGCGCGCGCCAGCGCGGCCGCGGCCAGCGCGTTGGCGAGGTTGTGCGGACCGGCCGGGCGCACGTCGCTCGCCACGCACAACTCCTCGGCCCGATGCGCCGGGTCGTCCACGAACGCGCGGTCCACCAACAGGGCTGTGTCTTGTGGAGGCCCAGCCCCCACACCCCGGCTGGGGGCAAGCCCCCAGACCCCCTTAACCAGCCCGAGTTCCCCCGGCCCAGGCGTGTCCAGGCCGAACCCGACCCGGCGCGCCGAGGCGGGCGCGTGTTCGGCGGCCAGCCGCGTCGACCAGGAGTCGTTCACGTTGTGCACCACGGTGGCCGACCGGTCGTGGATCTTGCCCTTGTCCGCGGCATAGGCCTCGACGGAGCCGTGCCAGTCGAGGTGGTCCTCGGCGACGTTCACCACGACCGAGGCGTCCGGCGCGACCGAATTCGACCAGTGCAGCTGGAAGCTCGACAGCTCGACGGCCAGCACCTCGTAGCCGCCGAGCACGGCCTCGAGCACGGCGAACCCGACATTGCCGCAGGCGACCGCGTTGCGCCCGTCCGCGCGCAGGATCGACTCCAGCATGCCGACGGTCGTGGTCTTGCCGTTGGTGCCGGTGACCGCGAGCCACGCCGGCGGGTGCCGGCGCTCGCGGCCCACCCGCCAGGCCAGCTCGACGTCACCGATCACCTCGATGCCTGCGGTCGCGGCGGCGACCAGCAGCGGTGCGGCCGGCCGCCAGCCCGGACTGGTGACCACCAGTTCCGTTCCGGCGGGCGGCTCACTCAGGCCCGGCACCAGCTCGGCACCGAGACCCTCGAGTTCGGCGAGGCGTTCGGCGTTGCCGTCGGTGACGGTGACCTGGGCCCCCATGTCGACCAGGGCAGGGACCACGGAGGCGCCGGTGACCCCGGCGCCGGCGACGAGCACCCGGCGTCCCGCGAACATGCCTAGCCTCCCGCGCCCAGCTGCTCGCTGTAGAACAGGCCCAGCCCGAACATGCAGCAGATCGCCGCCAGCAGCCAGAACCGGATGATCACGGTGGTCTCGGCCCAGCCGGCCAGCTCGAAATGGTGGTGGAAGGGAGCCATCCGGAACAGCCGGCGCCGCGTTGTCCGGAACACCGCGATCTGCAGCACCACGGAGATCATCTCGACCATGAACAGGCCGCCGATCACGATCGCCAGCAGTTCGGTGCGGGTGGTGATGGACAGCCCGGCGACCAGTCCGCCGAGTGCCAGGGAACCGGTGTCGCCCATGAAGATCTTCGCCGGGGCGGCGTTCCACCACAGGAAGCCGATACACGCGCCGGCCGCGGCCGCGGCGAGCACGGCGAGATCGAGCGGGTCACGCACGTCGTAGCACGCCGCCTGGGGCGTGACCGTGCAGGACAACCGCTCCTGCCAGAACGCGATCACCACGTAGGTGGCCAGCACCATGGCCGAGACACCGCCGGCGAGCCCGTCCAGGCCGTCGGTGAAGTTGACCGCGTTGGACCACCCGGAGATCACGATGTAGCAGAACACCACGAACACCACGGCCGGGAAGGTGATCAGCGTGATGTCCCGGACGTAGGAGAGGTTGAGCGAAGCCGGGGTCAGGCCCTCCACGTTGCGGAAGTTCATCACCAGGATGCCGAACGCGACCGCCACCACGAGCTGCCCGACCAGTTTCGCGGTCTTGTTCAGGCCCAGGTTGCGCTGCTTGCGGATCTTGATGAAGTCGTCGAGGAAGCCGACGACGCCCAGCCCGACGGCCAGGAACAGGACCAGCAGACCGGAGGCGGTGGGGTGCTGCCAGGTCACCAGGTGCGCGCCGAGGTAGGCGATGACCATCGCGAAGATGATCGCCACCCCGCCCATGGTGGGCGTGCCGCGCTTTGACTTGTGGCCCTGCGGGCCTTCCTCGCGGATCTCCTGGCCGAAGCCCTGCCGGGAGAACACACGGATCAGGTAGGGCGTGAGCAGGATGGACACGCCCAATCCGAACGAAGCCGCGATCAGAATGCTGATCACGCAACACCGCCTTGTCTGTTCACTTGTCGTCCTCCTGGTCCGCCACCAATGCCTCGGCCACCCGCCACAGGGCGGCGACCTTCGAAGCCTTCACCAGCACGACGTCACCGGGTTCCACCTGCTCCCGGAGCAGCCGGATGGCCGCCTCGGTGTCCGGCACCAGCACCGACTCCTCCCCCCAGGAGCCCTCGTGGCTGGCGCCGTGGTGCATGGCGGCGGCGTCTTCCCCGACCACCACGAGCCGCCCGATGTCGAGCCGGACCGCGAGCCGTCCGATCTCGTCGTGCGCGGACACGCTATCGGCACCGAGTTCGCCCATCACGCCGAGGACCGCCCAAGACCGGCCCCCCTTCTCTCCGCGGGTCATCGAAGCCAGCGTCTTGAGCGCCGCGCGCACGGACTCAGGGTTGGCGTTGTACGAGTCGTTGAGCACCGTCACGCCATCGGCACGGGTGATGACCTCCATCCGGCGCGCCGACCGGCGCTCCACCGCGGACAGCCGGGCCGCGACCTCGTCCACGCCTGACCCGAGTTCGAGCGCGACAGCGGCTGCCGCAAGCGCGTTGCCCACGTGGTGCTCGCCGTACAGCGGCAAGCGCACCGGGGCCCGGCCGCCCGGCGTGACCAGCTGAAAGGACGCGCGGGCGTGCTCGTCGAGCGTGATGTCCTCGGCCCGGATCTCCGCGTCCGGGCGCTCGCCGACGCCCACCACCCGCGCCCGGGTGCGCCCGGCCATCTCCGCCACCAGCGGGTCGTCGACGTTGAGCACGGCGACCCCGTCCTCGGGCAGGGCCTCCACCAGCTCGCCCTTGGTTCGCGCGATGCCCTCGCGGGAGCCGAACTCGCCGATGTGCGCGGTCCCGACGTTGAGCACGACGCCGATCCTGGGCGGCGCGACCGTGGCCAGCTCCGCGATGTGGCCCGGACCCCGCGCGGACATCTCCAGCACCAGGTGCCGGGTGGTCTCGTCGGCGCGCAGCGCGGTCCACGGGTGACCGAGTTCGTTGTTGAACGAGCCGGGTGGCGCGACCGTCGGCCCGAGCGGCTCGAGCAGCTGCGCGATCAGGTCCTTTGTGGACGTCTTGCCGGAGGAGCCGGTGACGCCGACGACGATCAGCCCGCGGCGGCTCAGCTCGACCACCACGTGCCGGGCGAGCCGGCCCAGTGCGGCGAGCACGGCGGCGCCGGAGCCGTCGGTGTCGCCGGTCAGCGCGACCGACCTCGCGTGCGCCTGCCCCGGGGGCAGCGGGGGCGCGATCACCGCGGGCGCGTCGACCTCGCGGGCGGCCAGCACGCCGGCCGCCCCGCCGGCCACGGCGGCGGCCGCGAACGAATGGCCATCGACGTTCTCTCCGGGCAGCGCGACGAACAGGCCGCCCGGCGTCAGCCGGCGCGAGTCGAACTCGACCGTGCCGGTGACGGTGGGTGCGCCGTCGGTGCGGTGCAGCCGTCCACCGACGATCTCGGCGATCTCCGCCAGGGTTAGCGAGATCAAGCGTTCACTCCCGTGCCGTTGGCGGCCGTTCCCGTTGTTCCGGCCGCCGAATCTCTTCCCGAATCGCAGTGCTGTTCAGCGAACGGGTCGGGGCACCAGCCCCACAGGACACTGCTTGTTGTTCAGAACTGTGCGGGTAGCCAGGCCATGACTTGGACGGCCGACTGCCTGTCACCGTTGTCTATCACCGGTGCCCATCTCACGTTTTGCATCGTGTCGTGTCCGTCACAGGCGCCCTTCGAGCCGCTCCCGGATCGCGGCGGCCAGCTCGTCGGTGTCGGAGAAGGGGTGGACCACGCCGGCCACCTCCTGCCCGGTTTCGTGCCCCTTGCCCGCGATCAACACCACGTCGCCCGGCTTGGCCAGCTCGACCGCCTTGCCGATGGCGGCGCGGCGATCGGCGATCTCCAGCACCTGGCCGCCCGCGGTGCCCGCCGAACGCGCGCCGGTCAGCATCGCGGCCCGGATCAGGCCCGGGTCCTCCGAACGCGGGTTGTCGTCGGTGACGATCAGCACGTCGCTGCGCCGGGCCGCGGCCTCGCCCATCACCGGCCGCTTGCCGGTATCGCGGTCACCGCCGCACCCGAGCACCGTGATCACGCGACCCTGGGTGCCGGCCCGCAGGGCGTCCAGGGCCTGCGTCACGGCGGCGGGCTTGTGCGCGTAGTCCACCACCGCGGTGAAGTCCTGGCCGAGGTAGACGCGCTCCATCCGGCCGGGCACCTCGACCGCGGCCAGCCCGGCGACGATGTCGTCCAGCCCGACCCCGGTGGCGTCCAGGATCGCGGCCGCCAGCACGGCGTTGGCCACGTTGAACTCACCGGGCAACGGCAGTGTCGCCCGGGCGCTCCGCCCGTCGGCGCAGCGCAGCAGGAAGGACTGCTCGCCGGTGGGCGTCGCGTCCAGTTCGCTCGCCGTCCAGCTGGCGTCGGTGCCCGGTTCGGCGGAGACCGTGATGGTCTGCGGCGTCACCAGGGCCTGCCCCCAGGCGCTGTCCACGACCACGACCTCGGTGGTGGACCGGCCGTCGAACAGCAGGGACTTGGCGGCGAAGTACTCCTCCATGTCACGGTGGAAGTCGAGGTGGTCCTGCGAGAGGTTGGTGAACGCCCCGACCGAGAACCGGGTGCCGTTCACCCGGCCGAGGGCGAGCGCGTGGCTGGACACCTCCATCGCGGCGTGCGTGACACCGCCCTCGACCATCACCGCGAGCAGGGCCTGCAGATCCGGTGCCTCGGGCGTGGTGAACGCGCTGGCCAGCCGCTCGCCGGCGATCCGGGTCTCGACGGTGCCGATCAGGCCGGTGGTGTGGCCCGCCGCCCGCAGCCCGGACTCGACGAGATAGGTGGTGGTCGTCTTGCCGGAGGTGCCGGTGACACCCAGCACCGCCAGGTCCAGCGAGGGCTCACCGTAGATCCAGGCCGCGACGGAACCGAGCACGCCGCGCGGGTCCGGATGCACCAGCACCGGGACGCCACCGTCACGCAGCGCGGGACGCTGCGCGCCCGCTTCGTCGGTCAGCACCGCCGCGGCGCCCGCGGCGATCGCGTCGCCGGCGAAGTCCGCGCCGTGCGCCCGTGCGCCCGGCAGCGCCGCGAAGAGGTCGCCGGGAAGCACATGCTGCGCGCGCAGGGTCGCGCCGGTCACCGCCGGCTCGGGATCGCGCACATCGGCGATGAGCCGGGCGTCCGCCCGCGCGACCAGCGTGGTGAGCGGCACCGGTTCGATCCGCCGCGGTCGCGGCGGCGCGGGGGCGGCCTTCACCGGGCTGTCCGGGACCTGCCTCCCCGAGATGGCGGGCTCGTCCTTGTTGACAGACACGGGCCGAAGGTTACCCACGCGGCGTACCACGCCCGAAATCCGGTATGGCCTGTCGAACCCGGCGACCCGCACATGATATTGGAGCGCCCGCGCCGGTTCCGCCCGGATGACCGTTCACAGCGGACGGCGCGCGCCGAAAACCGTTGTCCCACAACGGTATTTCCGACGAGGCAGCGCGCAGGCGATCACGGGATGACCAGCGGCATGAACGGCGCCTCCCCGTTGGAAAGCGGAATCTGGTATCGCTGCGCCAGGTATGAAGCGATGTCGTGGAACAGCGGCCCCGCCGAATTCCCGACCGGAAGCGTGGTGTCCGGGGCGTCGAGCCGGATGCCGACGACGAACCGCGGATTGTCGGCGGGCAGGATGCCGGCGAAGGTGATGTTTTCCAGCGTGTCGCTGTAGGCGCGGGTCACCGGATTCACCTGCTGGCCCGTGCCCGTCTTGCCGGAGATCTGGTAGCCGGTCAAGGCCGCGGGCGGCGCGGTGCCGCTGTTCTGGCCCTTACCGTGCTGGACGACCGCACGCAGCATGTCCCGCACCGTCTGCGCGGTCTGCGGGCTGACCACCTGAACGGTCTGCGGCGGCGCCTGGGGCACCACCGTGCCGTCCGGCCGGACCTCCTCCTTGACGATCCGCGGTTCCACGCGCAGGCCGTTGTTCGCGATGGCCTGGTACATGGCGGCCATCTGGACCACCGTCATCGACAGGCCCTGCCCGATCGGCAGGTTGCCGAAGGTGCTCGCGCTCCACGTGTCGCGCGGCGGGACGTAGCCCCGGCTTTCGCCGGGCAGCCCGAGGCCGGTGGGCTGGCCGATACCGAACTTCTGCAGCATCGCCATGTACCGGTCCGGCCCGAGCTCGTTCGCGAGCATCAGCGTGCCCACGTTCGACGACTTGGCGAAGATGCCGGTAGTGGTGAAGTTCTGCACACCGTGCGGCCACGCGTCGTGCACGTTCTGTCCCGGGGCGATCTCGATCGAGCCGGGCACCTGCAGCACCGTGTCCGGCTTGGCGATCCCGGCGTCGATCGCGGCCGTGGCGGTGACCACCTTGTTCACCGAGCCCGGTTCGTACGGCGTGGTCACCGCCTTGTTGTTCATCAGATCGGAGGTGTAGGTGCTGCTGTCGTTCGGGTTGAACGTCTTGTCGTCGGCGAGCGCGTAGATCTCCCCGGTCTTGGCGTCCATGATCACCGCTTGGCCGCCCTTTGCGTGCGACTGCGCCACATAGTCGGCGAGCTGGTTCTGCAGCACGTACTGCACGTCCGAATCGAGCGTCAGCACCAGGTCGTTGCCGGGCGTCGCGGGCCGGACGTCCCGTTCCGTGCCGGGGATGACGACCGCGTCGTTGCCCTGCGCGGTGTCCGCGATCTTCTGGCCCGGGGTACCGGCGAGGTCGGCGTCATAGCTCAGCTCCAGGCCGGCCAGGCCGCGCACGCTGTGCTTCGAGACGTCCGGGTCGTCACTGCGCCAGTTCGCCAGGCCCAGCACGTTGGCGGCGAGCGTGTCGCCGGGATATTCACGGGCGGCCTGGATCTCGCTGCCGATCTCCGGGAACTGCTCGACGATCTCGTCGGCGATCGAGGGCTCCACGTCCTTCACCAGATAGGTGAAGCCCTGCTGCTTGTGGAAGTCGGCGAGCATTTCCTCCTCGGTGACCTTGCCGGGCAGCTTCGCGGCGATGAACGCCGACGCGTCCGCCGCACGCGTCTCGAAGTTCTGGCCCTTGGCCGGGTTCTGCTTGGCGAACTCGGCCCAGGTCTTGCGCATCACGCGCAGGTTCACCGACAGCGCGCGGGTTTCCACGCTGAACGCCAGCTTCACCCCGTTGCGGTCCTCGATGGACCCGCGCAACGCGGGGACGTTGATCAAGGTGGTGCGCTGGTTCTCCGCCTTCGCCGACAGCGCGGCGGCCTGGAAACCCTGGACCTGGACCAGTTTCAGGCCGGCCACGACCAGCACGCCGACCAGGACCACCCGCACCGCGACGTAGCGCCCCTTGCCGGTCGCCACGCTCGGCCGTCCGGCGACCCGGCGGACCCGGGCGGCGTAGGTCCGCCGGTGCTGCTCGCCGCCCCGGCCCGTGCTCGTCCTGCCCCGTCCTCCGGGTGCGCGGCGCCCTCCGGCGGGCATCAGTGCCCCGCCCCGGACGGCGCCTGCTGCTGCTCCCCCTGCGTCTGCTCTCCCTGCGGCGCCTGCTGCTCCCCCTGCGGCGCGGCAGGCGGCGTGGACGACGGCGGTGGAGGTGGAGGTGGAGGCGCGGTCACCTTGCGTGGATCGCCGACCACGGTGACCGAGCCGTCCGGGTTCTGCACCAGGTGCGCGGGCTCACCGGCCGGCTGCATGCCCAGGGCACGGGCCCGCTCCGCCAGCGACGACGCCGACCCTTCCTTGGTGACGTCCTGTTGCAGCTGCTGTGCACGCTCGGCCAGGTTCGAGTTCTCCTGACGGATCTGCTCCAGCCGGTAGGAGTCCGCGATCGCCTGCGTGGACAGCAACAGCGTGGTGGCCACGCCGGCGGCCAGCAGAACCATCACGAACGTTACGAAGGAAGCCCGCGACTGCGGCCGCCACAGGCGCAACCGGCGGCCGCGCTCACGCCGGGGCGCCGGGCGCTTCGCCTCCTCGACGCGCTGGGCCCGGCGGGCGTAAGCACGCTCTGCCGCGGTAGTGCGGCGCCCGGGCTGGCGCTTTTCCTTGGCCGGAGTCTCCCGGGGCGGCGTGGTCGCTCGGGCCTTGTCCGCCGGCTTGCGCCGGGCCCGCGTGGGCGCGGTCATGGTTTCTCCTGATTCCTGCGGGACACCCGCGTCAGAGTGCACACATGATCGACAGCTTCGACGGCATCGGTCACGTGGCCTCCTCCTCGACTCGTTCCGCCGCGCGCAGCCGCACCGAGGCGGCCCGCGGGTTGCGCTCGATCTCCGTCTGGTCGGCCAGCTCGGCACCGCGGGTCAGCAACCTCAGCCGGGGCCCGTGGCCGGGCAGCTCGACCGGAAGTCCCGGTGGTGTCCGGGATCGGGCCCACTCGGCGAAGATCTGCTTGACGATCCGGTCCTCCAGCGACTGGTAGGACTCCACGACGATCCGGCCGCCGGGCGTGAGCGCCTCGAGGGCGGCCGGTATCGCCCGGCGAAGCACCTCCAGCTCCCCGTTGACCTCGATCCGCAGGGCCTGGAACGTGCGTTTGGCCGGATGACCGCCGGTGCGCCGGGTGGCCGCCGGAACGCTGTCGTAAATCAGCTTCACCAGACGCTCGCTGCGCGCGAAGGGTTCACGTCGCCGCGCCTCCACGATCGCCTTCGCGATCCTCGGCGCGAAACGCTCTTCGCCGTAGTCACGCAGAATCCTGATCAGCTCGGCCACCGGGTAGGTGTTGAGGACCTCCGCCGCGGTCGGCCCGGTGGTCGGGTCCATCCGCATGTCGAGCGGCGCGTCCCTGGCATAGGAGAAGCCCCGGTCGGTCAGGTCCAGTTGCATGGACGAAACCCCGAGATCGAACAGCACACCGTCCACTGAGGACACGTCGAGTCCGGCGAGCACTTCGGGCAACTGGTCGTACACCGCGTGCGCGAACCGCACCCGGTCGCCGTGCCGGGCGAGCCGCTCGGCCGAGCGCCGCAACGCTTCGGGATCGCGATCGAGCGCGATCAACCGCAGTTGGGGATGCGCCGAGAGGAGGGCGTCCGCATGGCCGCCGAGTCCAACGGTCGCGTCGACGAGCACAGCCGGCCGGCCGGCGAGCGCGGGGGCGAACAACTCGAGAATCCTGTCGAGGAGCACGGGCACGTGCTCGGCCATTAGTACCCCCTTTCTCTGCCACGGATGCCGTCAGGTCCCCGCCCGCCCGCTGCGGACCTGGTGCCGGGGAAGGTGCACCAGGGCCACTGAGCGGACAGAGGCCTCACGGCATCCGCGTCAGTCCTGCTCGCCCCGGCACCCTCGTCCCCCGACGACGCGGGTGCCGGTCTCCGGACGCTAGAAAACGCCCGGTAGTACCTCTTCTCGCGCCTTCGCGTAGCTGTCCTCGTGTTCCTCCAAATAAGACTGCCAGGCCCGCGCGTCCCAGATCTCCAGCCGGGTGATCGCACCGATCACCACGCACTCCTTGCTGAGCGCGGCGTAGCGGCGAAGCTCGGGAGCGATCGCGATGCGCCCCTGCCCGTCCGGACGTTGCTCGTCCGTTCCGGCGAAGAGGTAGCGCTGGTAGGCACGAACGGCTTCGTTGGTGAACGGTGCCTCGGCCACTTTGCGCGCCATCTGCTCGAACTCCGCGCGTGGGAAGACGTAGAGACAATGATCTTGCCCCTTGGTCACCATCAGCCCACCTGCCAGCGCGTCGCGGAACTTGGCGGGCAGCGTGAGCCGCCCCTTGTCGTCCAGCTTCGGGGTGTGGGTGCCGAGGAACACCGGCAGCCACCTCCCACGGGGCTCCCTGCCGCCCCACTGCGCACCACCGTACCCCACTTTTCACCACAGTCAACGCCAAACGTGTCCACTTCTGAGCGAAAGTTTCAGCGTTTTCGCAGGTGAGGAGCGGTGGGGTGAGGTGGGTCGTACCAGCGCGTCATCCCCCGCGCGGGACACCACGCGGCGGACCCGACCCCGAAATACGTCGCAATTGTCCGATTCCAGCCTCGGTGACCCGGGCGCGGTGGGGAACCGTGGAGATGCTCAGGGCAGCAGTTCGGCGAGCCGGGCCGCGAGCCGGCGCGGGTCGGCCGGTGCGACGGTCACCCAGTCCTGACCGCCGCGGCCCTCGGCGATCGTGCCGAAGTACGCGCCCACGTCCGTGCGGAACCAGCTGACCCCGCCGGTTCGGCACAGTCGGCGGTCTCGGCGCACCCGCACGGAAAACTGGCCGGCGCCCAGCACCGGACGCGCCTGGATCGCCAGCACCTCCCGGATCTGGGTTTGGTAGGACGAGGTTCCGCCTCCGTCGCCGAACACCGGATCGTCGATCCGGGCACCCAGCACCGACGCCGGCAGGCTCACGCCGTAACCCGGTCCAGGTTCCAGTCCGGGCACCAGATCCACCACGGCGGCCGGAATCTCGGTGTCCCGGATCGCGGACAGGCCGATCGTCCGGCTCGGCTGCGTCGCGAGCACGGCCCGTTTCCCGCCGGCCGCCGCGACCGCACGCAACGGAGCTTCGGCGTCCAGGTCGATCAGCGCCTCGCATTCGACGTAGACGTCCGCGCCGGCAAGGGTTTCCAGCCGCGCGAGCAGAACCTCGTCGAGCCGGTCGCCCACGCACAGCCCGCGTGCGCCGAGGTTGCGGTAGACGTCGCCGCGGATATCCGCCCGTTCCCGGTCGGTGGCGCCGACACTGGGCACCCGCAGCGGCGCGGGCGGGCAGGCGAAGCCGAGATCCGTCCAGACGATGTCGAAGGCCGAGGCGGACAGCCGGATCAAGACGGTCCCGATTCCGGCGGTGCGGGGAACCAGCGCGACGGCACCGCGGCGCACAACGCCGCATCCCGCGCGGTCATCACGTCGATCGCCTTCGCCCGTGCCGCCTCGGCCTCCTCACGCCGGGACGAGATCGCGTCGGACAGCCCGATGATCTCGAGGAAGTTCCCGGACGCCACGGCGTCGCGGATCATCCGGCCCGGATCGAAGTCCACCGGCGGTGGCATCTCCGCACGCGCCCGCGCCGAGATGCCGGCCTGGGCGGTCACCGCGTCGGAAACCAGGTAGGAGACCTCGGTGGCCCGGCCGGACCAGTCCGTCGCTCTGGCCAGCGTGTCCCGCATCGCCTCCGCGGCCGGGCCCTGCCAGATCTCCCGGCTGTGCCCGGAAAGCGCGTTCAACGCCACCATGGACTCGCGCAGCCGCGCGCCGAGGCCGGCCCACTGCGCGCCGATCTCGCCCGCCGCGGCCGGGTCGTTGCCGGCCTCGACCTCCGCCGCCATGGCCTCGTGGGTATAGGACTCGTAGCGCTGCGCGGGTTCAGGCACCTCGTCCACAATTCCTCCTGGAGCGGCTAGGGCAACTTCGGCTCGATCAACTCCGCGACCGTGCTCGCGCGCCGGCAGGCGAGGGTGGTGTCGCGGAATTCGGAATTGGTCACGTCCACCTGCACACTGGCGTTCTCTCCCGCCGCGAGCAGCACCGCACAGGTGCCGCTGCCGGCGTTGGCCGACACCTTGACCGCCCGGTGCCGGCCCATGGTCGACTGCTGTGCCCCGCCCTTCGGAACCCGCAGGGCCGGCAAGGGGGTCGAGTCGGCGAGCGTGACGGTCAGCCCGAAGATGCCCGGCTCGGTCCAGTCACAGGCCCGGTCCGCCCCGATCGTCTTGCTCTTGCCGGGCGAGGTGAGCCCCGCCGTTGACCTGTCCACTGTAGACAGCAGCGTGCACGGGTCCGGCGCCGCCGAGGTGGACTGGACCGGAGCCGGCTCCGGCGCGGCAATACTGGACTGGACCGGATTCGGTTCATTCGAATTCGAACTGGTGTGTACCGTGCATCCGGTCAGGAACAACCCCATGGCCACCACCGCAACCGGGGTGGCAGGGAAGCGCTTTCTCCGGGCACACGGCGCCGGAGACCGCCTAGCCGCCATGGCAGTCGATGCCCCCGGCCGCGGACTCGTCGGTCGCCCGGTATTGGTCCAACGCCTTCTGGATGTCGTCCTTGATCCCCTGCAACTGGCGGCCGAAGGCGCTCAGCGACTCGGCGGCCGACCCGGGACCGCCGAGGCCGTACCGCGCCATGAAAGCACCGATTTCCCCGGCATACCCGCCGCCGAGCGGCACCGTCCGGGAGAGCACGCTGGCCTCCCGCACCAGCTCGCCCACCACGTCCTGCAACCGGCTGAGCTCGGTGAACGCGTTCGCGGCGAGCTCGGGGGACACCGCGAACGCGCCCGCGTCCACGCTCAGCCCCGCACGCGCTTGGCTCATCGTCTGGCCCCCGTACCTAGGAGTAGCCGACTGTATCCAGACCGCAGCTTACGATATAAGCGGGTTCTCGTACCGAGGTTGGCGCGAGTTTGACACACTTAATGGCAGGCTCAGCGGTACTGGAGGGCTACCAGCACTGCAGCACAAGCCATGAGAGTCTTCCGCGCGATCGGGCGGGATACGCCTCGCGCGGGGCAACTCGCGCCACAAGCAAAGGGCTTTCGGCACCAGGAGGTCGAGTGACGTCGAGGACACAGCCTGCGACGCCCGGCGAATACACCGCCGAGCAGGCATCCGGGGAATCGCCGTTCTACAGGTCCAGCAATGGTCCAGCCGGGGAGGTACCCGCCGCGTACAACGGCCGCTCCCTGGGCGAACTGCACGACACCATGCGCCGGGTCGCCGCCAACGTGGAGCGGGTCCTGGTCGGCAAGCCGGAAGTGATCCGCATCGCGCTGGTCACGCTGCTGGCCGAGGGCCACCTGCTGGTCGAGGACGTGCCCGGCGTCGGCAAGACCTCGCTGGCCAAGGCGCTGGCCCGGTCGATCGACTGCACGGTCAGCCGCATCCAGTTCACCCCGGACCTGCTGCCCAGCGATGTCACCGGGGTCTCCATCTACAACCGGCAGACCAGCGGCTTCGAGTTCCGGCCCGGGCCGGTCTTCGCCAACATCGTGGTCGGCGACGAGATCAACCGCGCGTCGCCGAAGACGCAGTCCGCGTTGCTGGAATGCATGGAGGAACAGCAGGTCACGGTCGATACCTCGACCTACCGGCTGGACGGCCCGTTCATGGTGATCGCGACGCAGAACCCGATCGAGATGGAGGGCACCTACGCCCTGCCGGAGGCCCAGCGCGACCGGTTCACCGCCCGGGTGTCCATCGGCTATCCGGACCAGCAGGCCGAATTGGCCATGGTCGACGAACACGCCGGCCACAACCCGCTGATCGACCTCAAGCCGGTGTCCGACGCCGCGGCCGTCAGCCGTCTCATCGGGTTGGTGCGGGGCGTGCACATCGCCCCTGAGGTTCGCCGCTACGCGGTCGAACTGGCCGCGGCCACCCGCGAAGTGCCGGAGATCAGGCTGGGCGCCTCCCCGCGCGCCACGCTGCAACTGGTGCGGGCCGCCCGCGCGCAGGCGGCGTTGTCCGGCCGCGACTACGTCGTCCCGGACGACCTGCATGCGGTGGCCATCCCGGTGCTCGCCCACCGGCTGGTCCTGACCACCGAGGCGCACGCCGCCCGGCGTTCGGCCACGGACGTGGTCCGGGCCGTGCTCAACCGGGTCGCCGTCCCCCAGGGTGCGCCCGGCGGCGCCCCGTCCAACGGCAAAGCCCGCTGGTAGCGCCCCGTGTTGCGGTCGCTGTCCGGACTGACCACGCGAGGCCGCTGCCTGCTCGCCGCCGGGTTCGCGGCCGCGGTGTGCGCAATGGTGCTCAACGAGCGCGACCTGTTGCGCGTGGCCGTGTTCATCATCGGCCTGCCTCTGCTGGTGGTGCTGTTCATCGCGGCGTCCCGGGTGCGCATCGGCGCCACCCGCACCCTGCTGCCGGACCGGGTCTCCGCCGGGTCCACCAGCGAGGTCGAACTTTCGTTGTGGCGCCACGGAAAGCTGCCCGCCGGTGAGGTGCTGCTCGAAGACGGCGTCCCCTACGCGCTGGGCTCCCGGCCCCGGTTCGTGGTGGAACGGCTGCCGCAGGGCCGGGCGATCGCACTGCGCTACCCGATCCAGCCGATGCTGCGCGGGATCCAGCAGGTCGGCCCGCTGCGGGCGACCCTCACCGACCCGTTCGGCCTGTGCGAGTTCGACCGCGAACTGATCGGGCACTCCCGGCTGGTGGTGGTGCCGCGCGTGGTCAACCTGTGGGGGATGCCGACCGGGGCGGGGCTCGGCTCGGGCGACGACGGCAGCGTCCGGCTGCACGCCGGGCAGGGCGAGACCGACGTGATCGTCCGGCACTACCGGCAGGGCGACGACCTGCGCAAGGTGCACTGGCGGTCGACCGCGCGGCGCGACGAGATCATGGTCCGGGTCGAGGAAAGGCCGTGGCGCGGCGGCACCACGGTGCTGCTCGACCAGCGCGCCGCCGCGCACCACGGCACCGGTCCGACCGCGAGCCTGGAATGGGCGATCTCCTTCGCCGCCAGCGTCTGCCTGCACGTCCGCCGCGCCGGCCACCGCGTCCGCCTGGTCACCGAGCACGGCAAGGTGCTCGCCGACGCCCCCGGTGACGGCGGGGACGGCTCCGACAACGTCATCCTCGACACGCTGGCCGCATTGCAGCCCTCGCACCAGCGCGACCTCACGATCGGGCACGACCCGGCCGAGGGCCAGGAACTGATCGCGATCCTGGGCACGGTGAGCAACGAGGCGGTCGGCCGGCTGGCGCGCTACCGGCCGCGCGGCACCCGCAGCCTCGCGGTCATCCTGGACACCCCGGCCTTCACCGGCGGCGTCGCCACGCCCGACCACCGGGCGGCCGCCACTGAGGAATCGGCCGCGCTCCTGCGCGCGGCGGGCTGGGGTGTGGTCGTCGCCGGTGAGGGCGCGCCGATGCCCCAGGTCTGGTCCGAGTTGTGCCGCACCGGAGCCGGGCGGGGCATGTTGATCGGAGGGCCCTCGTGATGACACTCGCTGGGCCAATTCGCGGCTGGCAGGGCGACCACAGAGCGCGCCGCCGCCAGGCTTTGTCTTGTGGGTCTTGTGGGGGCTCGGCCCCCACACCCCGGCTGGGGGCAANCCCCCAGACCCAGCGCCTTGCGGGGGNNCCGCCCCCNCNCCCCCNNCTGGGGGCAAGCCCCCAGACCCAGCGCCTTGCGGGGGCTCCGCCCCCACACCCCCGACTGGGGGCAAGCCCCCAGACCCCCTTGCTATCGGGGCGGCAGGGCGCCACCGAGGACAACGTGACCCGAACTCGCCAGGAGCGCCCTGTCGACACGATCGCGGTCGCGCGCAAACTCGCGGAGGACACAGCGTGACCGCAGTCATGCCACCACGGCAGTCCGCCGGGAGAATCCTGCCGGGCCGGCCACAGCTTCACACCCCCACGCAGCGGGTGGTCAAGCCGCCACCGGCCTGGCGCGCCACGCTGCTCGCCCCGGTCGCCGCCGGCCTCGCCACGTTGTGCGCGTCCACGTCGCTGACCGGTGTCGTGACGGGCGCGTCCTTTCTGGGATACGTCGCGGTCGCCGTCGTCCTGGTCGCCTGCACCGGGCTGGTGCTGCGCTCGGTCCGCGTCCCCACCCCGCTGGTGGGGCTGGCCCAGCTGGCCATTCTGCTGTTGCTGGTCACCGGCGTGTTCAGCAACCACGGCATCATGGCGGTCTTCCCCGGCCCCGCTGCGGCCTCCGACCTGAACGACGTGCTGTCGGCCGCCTTCGACCAGATCCGCAACGGCTTCCCGCCGGTCGACCCGACGCCGCCGATCCTGTGCCTGATCACCATCGCGATGGGCCTGGTCGCGGTGCTCGTCGACACCCTGACCGTGGCGGCGTCGGCACCCGCGGCCACCGGACTGGTGCTGCTGTGCGTCTACGCGGTCCCGGCATCGCTGTCGGATTCGATGCTGCCGTGGTGGACCTTCGTGCTCGGTGCGGCCGCGTTCGCCGCGCTGCTCGCGGTGGATGGCAACCACCGGCACCAGCGCTGGCGCAACCGGGACGCGCCCGGCCTCGGCGCCTCGCCCGCCGCGGTGTCGGCCCCGGCCGCGGTGGTCGTGCTGGCGCTCGTGCTCGGCCTGGTCGCGGGCACGACGATCACCTTCGTCGGCACGGTCGGCCGGCTTCCCGGCAGCGGCCGCGGCGCAGGCTCGGGCACGGGCGGGCTCGGCATCAACCCGTTCACCTCGCTGCGCGGCATGCTGGATCAGGGCAACACGGTGGACCTGTTCCGAGTGCGCGGTCTGGGCAACGACAAGCGACTGCTGCGCGCGTTCACCCTCAACACCTACCAGCCGAACGTCGGGTGGACCCTGCCGCCCGGCCCGATGCCGGCCGGCTACCCGGCGCTCAACCAGCAACTGCCGGCCGCGCCCGGCGACGACGGCTCCGCCGAATCGCGTCAGATCCAGATCGAACCGCTGAACTGGGACGACGTCTGGCTGCCGACCTACGGCTCGCTACGGGGCCTGCAGGGTATCGCGAACGGCTGGTTCTACGATCCGCAAAGCGGCGCGGTGTTCAGCGAACGCAAGCAGCAGCCACCCGCCTACACCGAACTCGCGTCGCTGGCCGAGCCGACCAAGGACCAGCTTGAACGCGTCAAGCTCCCGCAGACCCTCGGGAACCCGCGGGACTACATCCCGATCCCCGGGATCGACCCGCGGGTCATCGGGCTGACCCACGAGATCACCGCCAACACCAGCACGGTGTTCGACGCGGCGACCGCGATCTGGCGATTCTTCACGGCCGAGGGCCGGTTCACCTACGACACCCACACCGCGCCCGTGGCCGACTCCGATGCGCTGACGGACTTCCTGCTCTACGGCAAGCGCGGCTTCTGCGAGCAGTTCGCGTCGGCGATGGCGGTGATGCTGAGGACGCTGGACGTCCCGACCCGCGTCGCCGTCGGTTTCACCGTCGGGTTCGCCGACGGCGACACCCGGCTGATCACCTCCCAGGACGCGCACGCCTGGGTGGAGGTGTACTTCGGTCCGGACCTCGGCTGGGTCAGCTTCGACCCCACCCCCCGCTCGGACGGCCGCGGCTACGTGCCGCCGTACCTGCAGAGCGGCTCGTCCTCCAGCGATTCGTCCGCGCAGGACACGCAAGAGGTGCCGAGCGTGTCCACCACACACGTGGCGCCGAGCGGCGTGGGAGACATCCAGAACAGCGGCGGGGGCCCGGCCGGGCCCACGCAGGCGGCGCCCGCGGGCTCGGCACCGGGCTGGACGAGCTGGGGCTTGCTCGCCGTGGTGCTGGCCGCGATCGCGTTGTCCGTCACGGCGTTCCTCGCCACCCGCTCGGCCAGGCGGCGATCGACGGTGGCCCGGTGGCTGCCGCTGGCCGCGGCCTCGGCGTGGCTGTTGGCGGTCGTGCTCACGGCGTGGCTCGTGCACTGGGTATTGGCCCTGGCCCTGCTGGTCCTGACCGGTGTCGGCCTGGTGCCCGCGATCATGCGGGAGATCCAGCGGCAGCGGCGTCTGCGCGCCATCGCGGCGCGGGAACCCGGCGCGGCCAGTGCCGCGTGGGCGGAACTGCGGGATGAGTGTGCCGACCGCGGCGTGCCTATCCCGTCGACCGCCACGGTCCGCACCGCCGCGCAGCAGGTCGCGCACGACAATCGTCTTGACGACGCCGGCAAGGACAACCTGCGCACGGTGGTCGGGGTGATCGAGCGGTCCTGGTACGCGCCGACGGGCACCGTCGACGATCCCGGCTTCGTCCCGGCGTTCGAGGGATTGCGCGAGAGCCTGCGCCGGAACGCACCGATGTCCTGGCGTGGCCGCCTGTTCCCGCGCTCGGTGTTCCGCCGCTGACGCTCGCCGTCCGCGACGGGGCCCGGCCCCCTTTACCCGCGCCGAACCGGGAAGTCGGGCGCCTGAACCTCGAACTCGGACACCCGAACCGGGAACTCGGACACCCGAACCAGGAACTCGCACGCCTGAACCGGGAACTCACACACCCGAACCGGGAACTCGGACACCCGGGCCGGGAAGTCGGACGCCTGGGCTGGGGACTCGGACGCCTGGGCTGGGGACTCGGACGCCTGGGCGGGGACGCAAGGGGCTGCGCTGGGCTGGGGGCACGGGTTCGTCACCAGCCCACAAAAGTGCCCGCCCTCGTGGTGCGAGGGAGGGCAGCCTTGGGCAGCCTGGGCGGCCTACTCTTCGAACCGCTGGCGGAAGCGCTCTTCCATCCGCTGGGTGAACGAACTCTTGGGCTTGGCCGGCCCCTTCGTGGCTTCGGCGCCGCCGGGATGACGGCCGGACATGATCGCCACCACCACCCCGAAGAACATCGCGAGGAACCCGACCACGCTCATCAGCGGGAAGTCGGCAACCCACAACGCCTTGACCATCACGCCCACCACGAGCAGCGCGACCCCGACGATGAACAGCGCGATCCCCTGGATTCGGCGGCGGCGCGCGGGCCGGCGTAACCGGGCTCCACGCACCGTAGACGCGAACTTGGGGTCCTCGGCATAGAGCTCGCGCTCGATCTGGTCGAGCAGCCGCTGCTCATGCTCGGAGAGTGGCATCTTTCCTCCTCCGGCACAGCTCGTCACGGGCGCCGGGCCGCGCAACGTCCTGGACCCAAACTCGGCACCGCCCATGTGGGGTGCCACCGTCCAGGATACGAGTCGAGCGCCGCCACGACTACCCGATACCAACACGAAGCTTTGCCACGTTCGATTCACGTAGGTTTATCAGACCGCCGCGAAAGCAGCGACGCCGGGCGAACCGCGGCCGCCCCGAACCTGGATCGGGCCACGTCGGCCGCGATCTCCGCGTCCCGCCAGCGGGGTTCGTCGGGCTCGAAGCTCAGTTGCTCCGGCTCGTCGTCTCCGGTCAGTCCTTCCACCCGCACCCCGAGTAACCGGATCTCGGCGTCCGAAACCGCTTCGGTGAGCAGGGCCAGCGCGGTGGTATGGACGACTCGCGCGACATCGGTGGCCGCCGCGAGGGTGCGGGCGCGCGTGATCGTCCGGAAGTCGGCGAACCGGACCTTGATCGACACGGTCCGGCCGCGCAGGTGGCGGGCGCGCAGCGTGGCCGCGACCCGCTCCGACAGCCGGAGGATCTCCCGCTCCAGCACGCGTGGATCACGCTGGTCGGTGTCGAAGGTGCGCTCCGCGCCGATCGACTTGTCCGGCACGTCCACCACGACCCCGCGCTCGTCACGGCCGTTGGCCAGCGCGTGCAGGTGCTCGGCGGCGGCCGTGCCGACCGCGCGGCGCAGGCGGTTGAGCGGCGCGGCGGCCACCTGGGCGACGGTGGTGAACCCCAGCCGCCGCAGGTTCTCCTCGGTGCGCTGGCCGACCCCCCACAGCGCCGCGACCGGCAACGGGTGCAGGAAGGCCAGGAGCTGGCCGGTCGGCACGACGAGCACCCCGTCCGGTTTGGCCATGCCGGAGGCGAGCTTGGCGACGAACTTGACCCCGGCCACCCCGACCGAGCAGGTGATGCCGTGCTCGGCGAAGACCCGTTGCCTGATCAGTTCCGCGACCTGGGCCGGGGTGGCGTCCAGACGGCGGAGCGCGCCGCTGACGTCCAGGAACGCCTCGTCCAGGCTCAGTGGTTCGACCAGTGGGGTCAGCTCGCGGAAAATCGCCATCACGCCCCGGGAAACCTCCCCGTACAGCCCGTGGCTCGGCGGGATGAACACCGCGTTGGGGCAGAGCCGGCGGGCCACCGCGGCCGGCATGGCGGCGCGTACCCCGAACTCGCGGGCCGGGTAGTTCGCCGACGTCACCACCGACCGCGGGCCGGCGCCCGCGACGATCACCGGCTGGTCCGCCAGCTCGGGCCTGGTGCGCAGTTCGACGGCGGCGAAGAAGGCGTCCATGTCGACGTGCAGCAAGCCACATCCGGTGTCGTCCGGCGTGTTCTGCTCGGTGACCCGGAATCTCTCGTAGCCGGGCGGCAGCCCCGGTTTCTTACCCATCGCCAGGAAAGCCTACGTCCGCCCACCGACAAACCCGGGCGGCGAGACGCTGAGCCGGGTCAGCGGGGCCGGCGGGCCAGCGCGTGCAGGCGGGTGGCGATGTCGCGCAACGGGGGCGCGGCCCCGGCGACCGCCTCGAACTCGGCGAGTTCCTCGCCGGTGAACAGCTCCGGCTCGGCCTCGACGACGAAGTCGCAGACCACCCCGTCGCCCTGGAGCAGTTCCACGTCCAGTCCCACCGACGCCAGCATGCGCGTCAGGCCCGCGGAGTCGAAGCGCCGCAACAGGTTCTCCCTGTCGTCGGTCAGCACGCCGTCGGGGCCGGTGAGCAGCCATCGCGCATCGCTCAGCCGGCCGGCCAGCGCCCGGTGCAGCACGGCGGCGTAGCGGTTGGCGGCCAGCACCGACACCGCTCCGCCCGGCGTCACGGCGACGGCCAGTGCCTCGATCACCGCGGCCGGGTCGTCGACGATCTCCAGGACGCCGTGCGCCAGCACCAGATCGGCCGAGCCCGGCCGAATCCGCTCGCCGATCGCGTCCGTGTCGTCGGCGATCACCGTGATCAAGCTGGACACACCGGTTTCCTCGGCGCGCCGGCGCAGCGTGGCCACGGCGTTCGGATTCGGCTCGACGACGGTCACCCGGCAGCCCTCAGCGGCCAGGGGCACGGCCCACCCGCCGCTCCCGCCGCCGACGTCGACGACGTGCGGCCGCTCGGTCTGCACGCGGGCGAGCTCGTCCTGCAACGCCCGCCAGACCGCGCCTGAGCCACGCGTCGTGCCGGTGTCCGTTCGCATGGGTTCACAGCGTAGTCAAGGGGCCGTATCACCAATGGCGTAAGGGGGTCTGGGGGCTTGCCCCCAGACGGGGGTGTGGGGGCGGAGTCCCCACAAGGCAGAGCGTCTGGGGCCTTGCCCCCAGACGGGGCATGCGGGCGGAGCCCCCTCAGGGCAAGGTATGCCGGGGCACAGAGGCTGCCGCTCCCGGCGCCCACCCGGCTACGCTCCAGGAGTGCACACGGTCGCCGTACTCAGCCTGAAGGGTGGTGTCGGCAAAACCACGGTCGCCCTGGGGATCGCGTCGGCCGCCCTGCGCAGGGGCATCCGGACGCTGGTCGCCGATCTCGACCCGCAGGGCAACGCCACCGCCTCGCTGGACCCGCCCTACACCGACGCGACGCTCGCCGACGTGCTGGAAACCCCGCACCGGGCGGTCCTGCACCGCGCCATCGCCCCGAGCGTGTGGAGCGACGACGTCGAGGTGCTCGTCGGTGCCGAGGACCTCGAGTTGCTCAATGAACCAAGCGCCGACGACCGCCGACTGAACAACCTTTCGCGCGCCCTCGACGAGTTGGACGACGCGCCCCCCGGCGACAAGCCCTATGAGCTGGTGATCCTGGACTGCCCGCCGTCGCTGGGCCGGCTGACCAAGTCGGCACTGGTCGCCGCGGACAGCGCCATCCTGGTCACCGAGCCGACCATGTATGCGGTCGCGGGTGCCCAGCGTGCGCTGGAGGCCGTCGAACGGATCCGCGACGAGCACAACCCGGACCTCCGCGCGGTCGGTGTGCTGGTGAACCGGTTGCGGCCACGCTCGCACGAACACCAGTTCCGCATCGCCGAGCTGCGGGAGTCCTTCGGGCCGATGGTCATGCCCACCGCGATCCCCGACCGGCTGGCGGTCCAGCAGGCCCAGGGCGCGTGCAGCCCCATCCACCAGTGGCACTCCCCCGGCGCGCAGGAGATCGCGCTGACCTTCAACATGGTGCTGGCCAAGATCCTGCGCTCGAACCGCGCCGGCCGTCACCGCGTGGCCGCGGAACCGGAGTCGGAGGTCGAGCGGACCGGGCCGATCAAGATCGCGCACACCGATGCCGGAGGGTGACACGGTCTTCCTGACCGGCCGGAACCTCGAACGAGCACTGGCCGGGAAGACGTTGTCGCGCACCGACTTCCGCCATCCCGCACTGGCCACTGTGGACCTCACCGGCCGGTCGGTGATGGCGGTGCGCACGGTCGGCAAGCACCTGTTCACCCGGTTCTCCGGGCAGCTGAGCCTGCACAGCCACCTCAAGATGGATGGCTCCTGGGAGATCTACCGGCCCGGCGAGCGCTGGCGGCACCCGGCGCACCAGATCCGCGTCATCCTGGGCACCCCGGACACCGAGGCGGTCGGATTCCGTCTGCACGAGTTGAAGATCCTGCCCACCGGCCAGGAGTCCCGGCTCGTCGGCCACCTCGGCCCCGACCTGCTGGATCCGGACTGGACTCCGGCGCACGCCGCCCGCGCCGCGGCGGCGCTGGCCGCCGAACCGGCGCGCGAACTCGGGCTCGCCCTGCTCGATCAACGCGTCATGGCGGGCGTGGGCAACCTATACAAGACCGAGATCTGCTTCTTGCTGGGCGTTTCCCCGTGGACACCGGTGTCCGAAGTGGATGCTCTCCAGGCCGTCACGCTGGCACGCAAGCTACTGCTCGCCAACGCGTGGCGCTTCGAGCAGAGCACCACCGGCGAGGTGGCCCGCGGCCGCCGTACCTGGGTCTACGAGCGCACCCGGCAGGGCTGCTTCCGCTGCGGCGGGCCGGTCCGGGTCGCCGGTCAGGGCCACGGCGTCGAGGCGCGGCCGACGTGGTTCTGTCCCCGCTGCCAGCCCGGCCCGGCGCCGGAGGCGACCGGCCGGCACGGCCGGCCGTAATCACAGGATTACGAATAATCTGGTTGCCTGGCCCCCGATTCGTCGCCTAGCGTTGCGGTTACACGGGAAAGGAGGTGGTCCAAAGTTGTGTAACTACAGGACTCGTGAGGTGGCCGTCCGCTAACGGATCCCGCTGGTGACGTTGGTGAATACCAGGCGGTCACCGAACCCCCGGCGTCCCGGGCACCGGTCCGGCTCGGGCCGAGCGGCTGACGACGCTCAGGAGCCTCGCCGGGGGTTCTCTTCATAATCTTGGCAAAAGTACCGACACAAATGCACGTGCAGGGACTACGCTCTGGCGTGTGCTGCAGCCCACGTACCCGGTCAAGACGGCCCGCTTGATCCTGCGCCCCTTCACGAAAGACGATCTGTCTCCTTTGCACGCCTTCCAGTCGCGTCCGGAGGTCACCCGCTACCTGCACTGGGAGCCACGCAGCCGGGCCGACACCGCGAAGGCACTGACGGAGAAGATCGAGCACTCGACGTTGCGGGAGCCGGGCGAGTCGATGTCGGTCGCGGTCGAGCTGATCGAGACGGGTGAGCTGATCGGGGATCTGACGCTCCGCTGGGCCAGTGCGGAGCACCGCAGTGGCGAACTCTCCTTCATATTCCACCCCAAGCACTACGGCAGGGGCTACGCCGCGGAGGCCACGACCGAGTTGCTGCGCATGGGTTTCGAAGAACTGGGGCTGCACCGGATCTTCGGCCGCTGCGACGGGCGCAACATCGCGTCGGCCTCCCTGATGGAGGGGCTGGGCATGCGCCGCGAGGCCCACCTGCGGGAGGACGAGCTGGTCAAGGGCGAATGGACGGACAAGCTCGTCTACGCGATGCTGGCCGCCGAATGGCGGAGGCGCTGAACACGGCCCGGCCACCCGGGCCGCGAGGCCAGGCGTGAAGATGTAATACGTGCTGTTCGAGAACCTGGTCCGCCCCGCCCTCTACCGACTCAACCGTAACGATCCCGAACTGGTGCACGAGCGCACCATCGGAGTGCTGGCCGCGGCCGCGCCGGTGTTGCCATGGCTGCCGCTGCCCTACGGCGGGCACGATCCGGTGACGGTGCTCGGGCTCCTCTTTCCCAACCGGGTCGGTCTGGCCGCGGGCGTGGACAAGAACGGCCGGGTGTTGCGCGCGTGGCCGGCCCTCGGGTTCGGTTTCGTCGAGGTAGGCACGGTCACCCGGCTCCCGCAGCCCGGTAACCCCAGGCGGCGGCTGTTCTACCTCCCGGGCAGCGACGCGCTGATCAACCGGATGGGCTTCAACAACGCCGGCGCCGACGCGCTCGCCGCACGCCTTGCCGCACGCGGAAAACCCGGCGTGCCGCTGGGTGTGAGCATCGGGAAGTCCAAGGTCGTGGCGCTGGAGGACGCGGTCGAGGACTACCAGGCTTCGCTGCGCAGCCTCTATCCCTACGCCGACTACTTCGCGATCAACGTCAGCTCGCCCAACACACCGGGATTGCGTGCGCTGCAAGACAAATCGGCGCTGACGGAACTGCTCGCGGAGCTACGCGCGACCGCCGCCTCCCTCGCCGGGGACCGGGCGCCGACCCCGCTGCTGGTCAAGGTGGCGCCGGACCTTTCCGACAGCGCGCTCGCCGAACTGCTTGAAGTGTGCGACGCCCACGGCGTCGCGGGTGTCATCGCGACGAACACCACACTCTCCCGGGAGGGACTGGCGCCGGCCGACGCGCGGACCGCCGACGAGACCGGCGGGCTGTCCGGCCGACCCCTGGCCGGCCGGGCCCGCGAAGTCGTGCGGTTCATCCACGACCGGACCGAAGGCAAGCTCCCGATCATCGGTGTGGGCGGCATCTTCAGCGGTGACGACGCGCGCCGCATGCTCGACGCCGGGGCAAGCCTGGTGCAGGTCTACACCGGGTTCGTGTTGCGCGGTCCCGGTCTGGTCCGCGAGATCCACCGCGCGCTCGCGGGAAGCGGCGTTCACGGGCGGGCGGATTCCGCTCAGCGAAGGGGAATCATGGGACGAGTGGCGGTGAGGTGGCGAAGGTAGGCCCGCCAGTCACCGAACTTCGTGATGTCCTTCGCCCCGGCGGCCTGGCCGGCGTCGCACTGGAAGCCGAGCGCCGTACCGCCGCCTTCGAGCTCGATCTCGTACGGCGCCATCGCTTCCGGCAACCCGGCCAGGAACCGCTCGAGGCCCGCGGGTGAGATCGTCCACCGCTCCCCTGCCAGCGCGGCGCCGGGGCACGCGCGGACGATGCCCGGGGTCGGCGGAACCGTGGGCAGCGCGACCATGCGGTACCGCTCGGCCGTGGCCACCTGGCCCCGGAAGCGCGCGCCCAGCTCCGCCAGCTGGTGGTTGAGCGGCTGCCCGCGCAGGTGCGCGCCGAACACGACGAGATCGATGCCCGGCCCGGGATAGGGCTCGTTCACCTGCTCACCGGTGAGCAACGCGGCGAGGTCCAGCGCGACCTGGTCGTCGAAGGACCGGGCGAGCACGCTGATGCCGAACGGGCCGCCATCCGCCTGGCCGGCGGGAACCGTCACCGCGGCCAGGTCGAGCAGTCCCGCCAGTCGTGGGTCGGCCCCGCGGGTCGCGCGTGCCGGCTGGTGTGCCAACACCGGTAGCACCAGGGCAAGGCAACCGTCCAGCGCCTCGAGGACGCGGGCACGCCATTCGCCGGATCGCGGGTTTCGGCCCCGCGCAACGGATACGGCCTCGACGAACGGCACGATGTCGATGGTCTCGACCACTACGCCCGCGGCGAGCAGGTCCTCGATCCGCCGCTGGTAGGCGCACCCGGCCTCCTCGGATGGCAGGGAAAGCGTGGCCTGGTCGGCGACCGCGACCCGGGGCCGCTCGCCCGCCGCGAGCCGGACCCCCGCCGGCCAGCGGCGGCTGCCCGCATCGGAGGCGTCGGGGCCGGTCATCGCGCACAGCGCACGCTGGCCGTCGGCGACGGTGCGGGCGAACACCGTGACGCCCTCGCGTGCGCGGGAAAGGCCCGTCGTGGGTACCAGGCCCCGCGTCGGCCTGATCCCGATGATCCCGTGGCACGCCGCCCCGCCCGAGCCCGCCGGGTCCTTGTCGAGGGCCACGTCCACCAGGCCCAGCGCCACTGCCAGTGCCGAACCCCAGCCGGCGACCTTGCCCCGGCCCGCCGCACCGGCCTCCGGACCGGTCTTACCGAGCACCACCGCACCCGCCTGGATCAGGCGCTGGACGGCGACCGCGGTCGGCTGCGGCTTCCCGGCGCCGTCCGGGCCATCGGTGGCCGGTAATCCGGTGACCTTGACGTCGTCCTTGACCGCGACGAGCAGGCCCGCGAGCGGAAGGCGCTCGCCGGCCCGGACGCGCTCGTCCACGGCCTTCGCGTCGACCAGGACGTCTTCACAGGAACGCAACGATGTCCACAGTTCCGGCCGGTTCGCCCCCGCGATTTTGTCGTAGGCGGCCAAGACCTGCCGGCGAGCGCCGGGCGGTGGCAACGGCACGGCGTCGGGTGGCAAGGGCAGGGTGTTCATCCACTCGACGCTAAGCAGTGGATGTTCAAAGCAAAAGCGTTCTCACGTCACACACTGGTCTCGACCGGTTCCACGAGTCCCCAGCCGGCCGGGGGCTTCGTCGTGTCCGGAATCATTCGGTCAGGCTCGGGTGTAGTGCACGCCGATCGCGCCATCGGGCAGGACGGTGGTTTGGGCCAGGGACCAGTTCGACGCGGGAATGCCCGCCTCGAACAGGCGCAGGCCGCCGCCCAGCAGCGAGGGGACCACCACGAAGCGCAGGTCGTCGATCAGGTCGGCACGCAACAGCGCCTGGATGATGCTCGCGCTGTTGGCCACGAGGATGTCCTTGCCTGGTGCGTCCCGGAGCGCTTCGACCTCTGCTTCCAGGTTGCGGGCGATGCGGGAGTTCTCCCAACCGGCCGTCTCCAGCGTCCTGGAGAAGACGACCTTCTCCACGGTGTTCAGGAACTCGCCCAGGTCCCGGTTTCGTGGATCGGTCGCGGGGTCGCGGGTGATGCCCGGCCAGACGGAGTAGAACCCCTCGTAGTTGGTGCGTCCCAGCAGCACCGTGCTTGCGCCGCGCCAGATGCCCTCGAAGTGAGCGGCCGACGCTTCGTGCTTCACGTGCTCGTACAGCCAGTTGTCGTGCGCGGTTCCTTCGGGACCGCTGGTGTAGCCGTCCATGGACGTGGTCACCCACGCAACAACACGTCGACTCGTCTCTCGCACCGTCAATCCCTTCCTTTTCGGCTTCATGGACGTAGACCTGCCGACAGGTTGGAACTCATCGCTGCGGAGAAAAGCGCTTCGATTCGCATCCGCAAGCGGTCTCGGGAGCGAGAAGGCACCGGAGGCCCGCTACCCGCACCGCCACGCAAACCACTACAAACAGTGTCAGGACAGTTCGCGGAGGGCTATGGCCAGTCCGGCCAACCGGTCGGTGGCGTCGGTCAGCGCCTCCTTCGACTGCTGCATGCCGTTGCCGCTGGCGGCGACCGCCTGGCCCGCGGCGGCGATCAGCGCGCCGTAACCATCGAGACCGTCATCGAGCTGCTCGCGCAGCGTCTGCACGGCCGAGTCCAGCGCAGCCCGCTGACCAACGGGCGAAGCCTTGCGAGCCCGCTCGACGGCCTCGATACGAGCGGCGATGCCACGCAGGGCCGCGGCGGCTTCGGCAGCGGTGGTCCCTGCGTCCTCGACGGAGTTCTCCGGCACCGCAGCCGACTGCGCGGACAACTGGCGAAGCAGTTCGGCGAGCGACTCCTCGGCCTCGGCCAGCCGCCGCATCGGCTCGTGGGCCGCCGAACCGGGCGGTGGCAGCGGCGGAGGGGTCGTGCTGACCGGCAGCTCGGTCCGGTTGAGCTGCCGCAGGCGCAGCCCCGAGCGCGTCCCCAGCACACCGAACACGATCACGCCGGCGATCCCGGTCGTGAGCGTGCCCGCGCCCTGCGCGGCCACCAGCCCGAACCCGGCCGCGACCGCCATCAAGCCGCAGAGCAGCGTGAGCACGATCCACAGGGTCAGCGCCCGCGACGTACGGCGCTTCTGGCGGGCCAGCCGGGCGGCCGGCTCGTTCCACCGTTCCCACTTCGCCCGAACCTCGGCGAACACCGGCACGTCGGTGACCGACGGCGGCCGCGCCTGCGGCCGGCGCAGCGGGTTGGGCCGCTCCTCCGTGGGCGGAAAGTAGCGCTGGAGCTTGTCCTGAGCACGCTGCGCGTAGTCGGGCAGCCGTTCCAGATGCTTCTCCAGCCTGGCGGAGAATTCCCCGAAGTCCCGCCTACCCGACACCGTTACCTCCCGGTTCACGCGCCCCCGCGGCCGGGCAGCCCCCGCTCCCGGCCCGCGGCCCCTCCTTATGCCTGGTTCTTCTGCTGCTCGGCCTGCACGCGCGCCTGGATCTCACGCTGGATGTCGGCACCCGAGGACGAGCTCTTCCCGTCGGTGACCTGCGGCGCGACCGAGTCGCCCTTGATGGAGGCACGGATCTGCTCCAGCCGCGAGTGGCCGGCCAGCTCCGTGGTCGCCTGCTGGACCTCGAGCATCCGGCCCTGCACCGAGTTCTGCGCCAGCTCCGCCTGGCCGAGCGCGGTGGTGTAGCGCTTCTCGATCTTGTCCCGGACCTCGTCCAGTGACGGGGTGGTGCCGGGCGCGGTGAGCTGGGACATCTGGTTGAGCGAGGCGGAGACCTTCTCCTGCATCTTCGCCTGCTCCAGCTGCGAGAGCAGCTTCGTCCGCTCACTCAGCTTCTGCTGCAGCATCATCGAGTTCCGCTCGACGGCCTGCTTGGCCTGAGCCGCAGCCTGCAGCGACTGGTCGTGCAGCGTCTTGAGGTCCTCGATGCTCTGCTCGGCCGTGACCAGCTGAGTCGCGAAGCCCTCGGCTGCGTTCTCGTACTGGACGGCCTTCTCGTTGTCGCCCTTCGCGCGGGCCTCGTCAGCCAGGACCAGCGCCTGGCGCGCCGAAGCCTGCAGCTTCTCGACCTCGCCGAGCTGCCGGTTCAGCTTCATTTCCAGCTGCCGCTGGTTACCGATCACCGCTGCGGCTTGTTGCGAAAGCGCCTGGTGCTGCCGCTGCGCCTCCTCGATCGCCTGCTGGATCTGTACCTTCGGGTCGGCATGCTCGTCGATCTTCGACGAGAACGACGCCATCAGGTACTTCCAGGCTTTTACGAACGGGTTGGCCATCTGCTCCGCCTGCCTTCTTACGTCCCACTGTCTGCACTTGCCCGGTGATCGTGTGTGGGGCGCCACTCTCCCCCACGAGCAACGCTCCGCCCCCGGCGTTGGGTTCCATCGTGTCAGGTCACCACGCAGGGTTCCAGGCGACCCCGGGAGAATTCAGGGACACCCTGAGCGCTCCGGAAGCCGTCAAGCCCACCCTACGGGGCGTTCGGCACCCGCGGGTGGGCTCGGCCAGGTTTCCGACCGGCAGCGCGGCCCCGACCGCGCGGCGGCCATCGTCACGCCGATCGCACGGTGACGGTCCGGCCCACGCCGGTCTCGAAGGGATCAGGCGGCGACCATCTTCGGCGCGTGGATCGTCGTGCGCAGCGACGGGCTCATGCGCGGGGCCGGGGTGGATACCCGCAGGTCGGCCAGGTCGTTACCGATCGCACCGTTCACCAGGCGACCGCCCTCCAGTTGCTGGGCGGCACCCTCGGCACTGCGTTCCTCGCGCCCGTCGCCGCGCTCGGCGTCGGCCGGCATCGACGCGACATCGACGTGATCCAGGGCCGAGATGTCGGCGGCCACGTTGTGCAGCAGTTCCCCCAGCGGGAGCGCCAGTGCTTCGCAGATGGAGGCCAGCAGCTCGCTGGACGCCTCCTTCTGTCCCCGCTCGACCTCGGACAGGTAACCGAGGCTCACCTTGGCGGCGCGGGAGATGTCGCGCAGCGTGCGACGCTGGTTGGTGCGAGCATGACGGAGCCGATCACCGATCGCCTCACGCAACAGCACGGTCATCGCGCGCCTCCCTTCCTGATACGGAACACGTTACCCAGACCGAGGCCCTCACCGCATCGGTTGACACGGCCGTACGCCCAGGGCGAACGCTTCGATCATGGCCGGTGTTCCCCGGGCCGCCCGCCCGCGGACGTGCCCGCATGGTCATCGCCGGCTGCCACCTCACGCCAAACTTTGCCTCAACAGTTCCAACGCGGCGCGCACCGACGCGGTTCGCACGGCGGCCCGATCACCCTCGAACCGGTGAGTCCGCACCTGCCGCACCCCGGGCCCGGCGAGCCCGATGTGCACCGTCCCCGGAGCGACCCCGTCCTGGTCGTCGGGACCGGCGACGCCGGTCAGGCCGAGGCCCCAGTCCGCGCCACAGCGCTCCCGCGCGCCCGTGGCGAGCTGGGCGGCGACCTCCGGATGCACCGCGCCGTGCTCGGCCAGCAGCCGCGGATCGACGCCGGCCAGCCGCGCCTTGAGCTCCGTCGCGTACACCACCAAGCCGCCGCGGACGGCCCTGCTCGACCCGGGCACCTCGGTCAGCGTGGCACAGACCAGACCCGCCGTGAGCGACTCCGCGGTGGCGACGGTCTCACCGCGCTCGATCAGCGCCGACACCACCTCGGCGATCACGCCCTCGCCGCCGTCCGCAGGCGGACCGCCTGGAACACGTAGTCGATGCCCGTCACCACCGTGAGGACCAGCGCGGCACCCAACAACGTCCAGTTTAGCCCCGTCACCGTGGTGGGAAGCGGTAGCAGGAACACCACGATCGCGGCGATCTGCGTCAACGTCTTCGCCTTGCCGCCGCGGCTGGCCGGGATCACGCCGTACCGGATGACCCAGAACCGCAGCAGGGTCACCCCGATCTCGCGCACCGCGATCACGATGGTGGCCCACCAGGGCAACTCGCCGAGCAGACTCAGCCCCACCAGCGCGGCGCCGATCAGCGCCTTGTCCGCGATCGGGTCGGCGATCTTGCCGAAGTCGGTGATCAGGCCGTAGCGGCGGGCGACCCAGCCGTCTACCTGGTCGGTGAGCGAAGCGATCGCGAACAGCGCCGTCGCCACCGAACGCCACCACACGTCGTGCCCGCCCCCGGCGAACAGCGCCAGCACGAACACCGGCACCAGGACCATCCGGGACAGCGTGAGCAGGTTCGCCACGTTGAGGGTGGGAACGGCGCGCGGTTCCGGTTTGCCATCGCCGGGCAGATCGCGGTTCTCCACCGTCATGCCCGCTTCTCCGCGAGTTCGCGCGCGAGGGCGATTCGGGAGCCGCGACTCGATACCGGGCTACTCATCTGTCGGCGTCCGGGCGCACGATGAGGTCCACACCCTCGCTGTCCACCACACGGCAGCGGACGATCTCCCCGATCTGCACATCGTCGGCGTCGATCAGCACGCAGGCGCCGTCGACCTCCGGCGCCTGATGGGCCGCGCGGCCGACGACCTCGTCCTCGACCTCCTCGACGAGCACGTCGACCGACTCGCCGACCCGTTCCTCGGCGCGCTGCGCGGTCAGCTCCTCGACCAGCCCGGAGATGCGCGCGACCCGCTTGGCGATCACTTCCTCGTCGAGCTTGCCGTCGAAACCCTCGGCTTCGGTGCCGTCCTCGTCGGAGTAGCCGAACACCCCGACGGCATCCAGCCGCGCCTTGGAGAGGAAGCGCTCCAGCTCGTCGACGTCGGCTTCGGTCTCGCCCGGAAATCCCACGATCACGTTGGTGCGGATACCCGCCGCCGGTGCGAATTCACGGATCTGGTCGATGAGCGCGAGGAAGGACGCGGTGGAGCCGAACCGGCGCATCCGCCGCAGCACCGCCTCACTGGCGTGCTGGAACGACAGGTCGAAGTAGGCGGCCACGCCCGGGGTGGTGGCGATGGCCCGCACCAGGTCCGGGCGGGTCTCGGCCGGTTGCAGGTAGGACACCCGCACCCGGTCGATGCCCTCGATGCCGGCCAGCCGGGGCAGCAGGCGCTCCAGGGCGCGTGTGCCGCCGTGCGCGCGCCCGAAATCCTTGCCGTACGACGTGGAGTTCTCGCTGACCAGGAACAGTTCCCGGACTCCCTGGCCGGCCAGCCAGGCCGCCTCGGCCAGGATCTCCTCCGGCGGCCGGGAGACGAACGAGCCGCGGAACGACGGGATCGCGCAGAAGGAACACCGGCGGTCGCAACCCGACGCGATCTTCAGCGACGCCACCGGGGAGTCGTCCAGGCGGGCGCGCAGCACACGCGGTCCCCAGCCGTGGCCGGGGACGGTGACCCCGGCGCTCGCGGCAGGCCGCGCCACGGGTGTGATCGGCAGCAGGGTGCGCCGGTCGACCGGCACGTGCGCGGCGATCTGCTGGCCGGCCGCGACCTCGCCGAGCCGCTCGGCCAGGTCCGGATAGTGATCGAAACCGAGCACCGCGTCGGCTTCCGGCAGGCTCTCCGCCAGCTCGGCGCCGTAGCGTTCGGCCATGCAGCCGACCGCGACCACCTTCGCCCCGGTGTCCGCGGCGGCGAGCAGGGTGTCCACCGAGTCCTTCTTCGCCGACTCGACGAAGCCACAGGTGTTCACCACCACCACGTCGGCGGACTCCGGATCGTCGGCCAGCTCCCAGCCCCCGGCGGCCAGCCGGCCGGCCAGTTCCTCGGAGTCGACCTCGTTGCGGGCACAGCCCAGGGTCAAAAGAGAGACGCGGCGAGGGGAAGACACGCCAGTCAGGGTAGCTGGCCGGGCAGATCGGCGAGCGTCAGCAGGGTCAGGTCCTCGTCGGCCAGGTCCGCCAGATCGACCTCGGGACCGGCCAGCCGCATCGCCTGCGCGCTGATGGCCTGCTCCAGCAGGCCGCGCGCCGAGCGACCGTTCGCGAAGCCCTTGCCCCTGTCGATCCCGGCCATCACGGCCACCAGGGCCGCGTCGAGTTCGGGCGCGAGCTGGTAGCCCTGCTTGGCGGCCATCGACCGGAAGATCGCGGCGAGCTCGTCATCGGTGTAGTCAGGGAAGGAGACCGAGCCGCCGAACCGGGACCGCAGTCCCTCGTTGGCGTCGAGGAACTGCTCCATGTCGCCCGGGTATCCGGCGGCGATGACGATCAGGTCGTCACGATGGTTCTCCATCTGCACCAGCAGCTCGGCGATCGCCTCCTTGCCATAGGCGTCCTCACCGTTGCCGTACTGCTGCATCAGGTTGTACGCCTCGTCGATGAACAGCAGGCCGCCGATCGCCCGCTCGCACACCTCGCGCGTCTTCGGCGCGGTCTGGCCCAGGTACTGCCCGACCAGATCCGGGCGCGCCACCTCGACGAGATGCCCGGACGGCAGCACCCCGAGCTCCCGGTAGAGCTGGCCCATCAGGCGCGCGACCGTGGTCTTCGCACTCCCGGGATTGCCGACGAACAACAGGTGCCTGCTCTTCGGCGCGACCGGCAGGCCGGCCTGGCGCCGGCGCGCGTCCAGCCGGGTTTCCGCGACCAGTGCCCGGACCCGCTGCTTCACCGGTGCCAGCCCGATCAAGCCGTCGAGCTCGGCCAAGAGCTCTTCCAGGCTGCGGCGGGGTCCCGCGTCGTCGGCCTGCCCGACCCCGGCCTCGCCCGTGCCGGGCAGGTCCTCGGGCACCAGCAACGAGAGCGCGGCGGCGTCGGCCCCTGGCTGGGCCGCCAGCCGGGTGGACTGGTTGGCGATCGTCGACTCGAGCAGTCCGCGCGCCGAACGTCCGTTGGCGAAACCGCGGCCACGCGGAATCCGGCGAATCGCCTCCGGCAACACCCTGGAGAATTCCTCCGACAGCTCATAACCCTGGTTTTTCGCGATCAGTTCGAAGATCTTGGCGAGTTCTTCGTTGGTGTAGTCCGGGAAATCCACCTTGCCGCCGAACCGGGACCGCAACCCCGGGTTCGACTCCATGAACTCGTCCATCTCCTTCGGATAACCGGCCGCGAACACGATGAAATCGTCGCGGTGGTTTTCCATCTGGAGCAACAACTCGGTGACCGCTTCCTTTCCGAAGTCGTCGCTCTCATCGGAGACCAGGTTGTACGCCTCGTCCAGGAACAGCACCCCGCCCATGGCGCGTTCGCAGACGGCCCGGGTCTTCGGGGAGGTCTGGCCCACGTATTCACCGACCAGATCGGATCGCGTCACCTCGACCACCTGCCCCTTGGGCAGCACGCCGAGGCCGCGGTAGATCTGCGCGACCAGCCGGGCCACCGTGGTCTTCGCGGTGCCGGGATTGCCGGTGAACACCAGGTGCCGGCTGCGCGCCGCGACCGGGAGCCCGGCCTGCCTGCGCTGCGCGTCGACGGTCATTTCGTTGGCCAGTTGCCGCACCCGCTGCTTCACCGATTCCAGACCGATCATGGCGTCCAGTTCGGCGAGCAGTTCCTCGATCGACTTCTCGCCCTGGTTCCGTTGCCTGGTGATCGCCGCGAGCTGTTCGATATCGGCGAGTTCGATACGCACGGCACCGTCGGCGCCCACGCCGCGACCGAGCGCGTTCTGGCTCACGGCGGCGAGCAGGGACTCGATTTCGCGGGCATCGGTGGCGTCGCCGCCGTCGTGCGCCAACGCGGCGAGGCGCTCACGCGCCTCGGGCGCCAGTACCAACGACCGCTCCGCGGCGAGGATGTCGACCATCGCCGAAACCGCCGGCGGCTGCGACAGGTCCGGCATCCGGTAGATGAGCAACCTCGGCACCAGCCCGGCCGCGTGGGTCTGGAGCTGGTCGAGGAAGTCCTCGGTGCCGGCCAGCACGACGAGGCGGCAGCTTTCCTGGTCGTGTGCCAGTTCGCCGAGATAGTCCGCGAGGCCGCCCGACTTCCCGCCGAACAGCGCGTCGGCTTCTTCGACGAGCATCGCCGGGGGGTCGAAACTGCTGTCGCAATCGCCGATGAAATGCCGCAGCACCGCATCGGTGGGCCAGTCGTCACGGTTGGTGTCGAGCAGCAGGTCCGGTGCCGGCGTGACCCGCTGACCGCCGAACCCCACCTCGGCGCCCTCCAGCGCCGCGACCATGCCGCGGAAAAGCCGTCGCTGGCCGGTGTGCGGACTGCCGACCAGCAGGACCAGCGGGTTGGGCTGCCGTTGTTCCTTGGCTTCCAGCTCGAACCGGCGCTGCGCCTCCTGCCGCTGGCGATCCCACTCCTGGTACGCCTGGTCATAGGCCTGCTTCTGCTGCTCCCAGAACTGGTACTGCTGCTGCCACTGGCGGTACGCCTGCTCGTACTCCTCCTGATGCTTGCGCCCCTCCCGCCATTTGAGGGCGCGATTGCCCGCGGCCAGCATGTCCAGCGTGACGGAGCGGCTGTGCCGGGCCATGTCGCCGAGCAGCCCGCCGGAATTCTCCTCCTGCGTGGGCGGTGTGGGCTCGGGCGGCGGGGGCGGCGGCTCGGCCGGTGGAGGGGTCTGCGCCGGGGCCTCACCCGGGTGGCGCGTGCGGTCGGCCCAGCTGACGATCCGCACCACCTTGGCGACGAACTCGCCGACCGGCTCCCCGGTGCAGACGAACCGCGATCCGGTGGCCAGCTGTGCCACGGCGGGCACGGAGCTGGCACGCGATGGCAGTGCCGTGGGGGCCGGCTGTCCGCTTTGCGGCGCGGCCAACGGCGGCGGGCCGCTCGGTTGCGGCGCAGGTGGTGAGCTAGTTTGCGGCAACGGTGGCGGGCCGCTGAGTTGCGGCGCAGGCGGTGGGCTACTTTGCGGCAGGGGCGGCGGGCCGCTGGGTTGCGGCGGCAGGGGCGGCGGGCCGCTCTGCGGCGCGGGTGCCGGGGTGGGCCCGCTGGGCGGGCCGGAGGCCGGCGGCGGGAGCGGCATGGGGCGGCTGGCGCTCCGGTAGCGGGGGTCCAGGGGCGGCTGGCCGAACTGCCAGGCCATCCCCTGGCGGGCCCACTGCCACGGACGGCCGGGAACGAGCAGCCAGGCCACGCCATCCGGTGCTCGCAGCATCGTCGTGCGACCCATCGCGGCCTGCCGTTCCGCGTCGAGAAACGGATCCCATCCGGCGCGAGTCAATCGTCCCCCCAACCGTTTTCGCGATGCATCGCCTGGCAGCATACGAGCACTCGACGACGTGGCGGAACCCACCGCGACAACGCCGGTACCGTCCGGATACTGTCGAACGGTGCGGCACCAACCCCCGACCAGTGTGGCGATCCGGCGAGCCCGGATCGCCGACGTCCGCAAGATAAAGGCGCTGGTCGACGCGGACGCCGGGCGGGTGCTGCTGGAAAAGGAACTGGTGACCCTGTACGAGGACGTGCAGGAGTTCTGGGTGGCCGATTCGCGCGGCGAGATTCTCGGCTGCGGCGCCCTGCACGTGCTGTGGGAGGACCTCGCCGAGATCCGCACGGTGGCGGTGGACAAGGCGGCGCGCGGCCAGGGGATCGGGCACGCCCTCGTCGGGGCGCTCGTCGAACTCGCGGTGGAACTGGGGCTGCGCCGGGTTTTCGTCCTCACTTTCGAAACGCATTTCTTCGCCGCACACGGCTTCCGGGAGATCGACGGCACCCCGGTGCCGCAGTCGGTTTACGAGCAGATGCGGCATTCGATCGACCCCGGGGTCGCGGAGTTCCTCGAACTCCCTTACGCGAAGCCGAACACGCTCGGAAACACGCGCATGCTCCTCGAGCTTTGAGGTCCGCCGGCCCAGCCCCGTCACGACTCCCCCGCTACGCGCTGGTTGCCGGGCGCCGCTGCTGGCGGATCAAGATCGCGACGAAGACGCTCAGGACGAGGCAGAGGATGCTGATCCCGAGCTGGGTCAGCTGCCAGGACCAGGTGAAGGCTTCGAGTTCGCCGGCGGACTGTTCGCCGAGCCGTCCGGAACTGACGGCGGCGGCATGTGTTGCGTCGCCGAGCTTGCTGGACAGGAGTCCGAGAAGGGACGCGCTGAAGCCGGCGATGACCAGCGCTTCGGCGGCACCGCGAAGGGTGTTGAGGAACCCTGCGGCCATGCCTACCGAATCCGGCGGGACGAGGCTCATCGCCTGACCGTCGGTGATGCCGAAGGACGCTCCCATGCCGATGCCGATCATGAGCAGTGGTGCGGCGACGACTGCGACGGTGTTCTCGGGTCGCAGCGCCATGAGCCAGAAGTTCCCGCCCACCACGAGCGCGAGCGCGATCATGATGACCACTCGTGCGGAAACTCCCTTGTTCACCAGCGTGACGGCGATCATCGGCAGTACCAGCACCGGTGCGGTCAACAACAGCATCGCAACACCCGCGACTGCCGGGGTCAGGCCGGTCGCGGCCTGGAGGTAGGTGGGCAGGAACACCAGCACGCCGAGGAATCCGATCGACGTCGTCAAGGTGGCCAGGCTCCACCCCATGAACCCGCGGTTCGACACCAGTGCGGGCGCCAGCACCGGTGAGGTGCTGCGTCGCTGCACGATCGCGAACACGACCAGGGCACACAGGCCGACGACCAGAGACAGCACGATGCGGGAGCCGCCCCATCCAGTGGCGGGCGCTTCGAGGACGGCGAACATCAGGATGGACAGGGCAGCGATGAACAGGACGCTGCCGAGCCAATCCGTGGCGCCGCCGGGCGAGCGTGACTCGTGGACCCGGATGGCACCGAACGCGACGAGCAGGCCGACGCCGGCGAAGACGATGAAGCTGCCGCGCCAGCCGGTGGCGGTGATCAGCAGGCCGGAGAGGGTCGGTCCGACCGCGATGCCGATCCCGGCCATGGTGCCCATCAGCGCGAATGCGCGGTTGCGTGCTGCGCCGTGGTAAGCAGCGGCGAGGATCGCTCCACCTGCCGCCATGATGCCCGCACCGCCGGCTCCCGAGATGACCCGGGCGACGTCCGTGAGCACGATCGAGGGACTCAGCGCGGTGGCGAGAAACCCGATGGAGAAGACCGCGGCCGCGATGATGAAGACCCGGCGTCGGCCGATCCGGTCCGCGGCCGAACCTGCCACCAGGGTCATGGCGGCGAAGGCCAGGTTGTAGCCGGCGACGACCCAGTTCAGCGGTGACCCCGAGGCGTCGAGGTCGATGCCGATGCCGGGCAGGGCCACCGCGGTTCCCGAGATGGACATCGCCACCAGCACGACGCCGACGAGCACCACGGTGAGGGTCAGTTGTGCGGGTCTGACGGTGGCTTCAGGGGCTGCGGCCGTGCCTGGCGTGCTCATGGTGACTCGCTTTCGATGATCAAGAGACGTTGCATCGCGAGCCCATCAGCTGAACCGCCGTTGAGGTCAAGTCCTCGCTTACGGTGCAGGCGTCACCCGTCGGCACTTCGAGATCACTTGACCTCAACCATGGTTGAGGTCCTAGCGTGGGTCCAGTCCGCACTACTGGTTAGGAACGACATGCAGGTCAGTTCGACCGATCACCTCACCATCGGCGAGGTGACCAGGCGAACCGGGGTGCCCGCTTCCGCACTCCATTTCTACGAGCGCAAGGGCCTGATCTTCACCACCCGCAACGGTGGCAACCAACGGATCTACGAGCGCCACATGCTGCGCCGGATCTCCCTGATCATCGTCGCCAAGCGGCTCGGCATTCCGCTCGCCGACCTGGCGGCCGCGTTCGCCACGCTGCCTGGAGACCACGCGCCCACCCAGGAGGACTGGCAGCGGGTGTCGCGGACCTGGAAGCGGCAGCTCCAGGAACGCCGCCAGATCCTGGAGAACCTCGAGCACGAGCTCACCGGCTGCATCGGGTGCGGATGCCTGTCGATGAAGGCGTGCGCGCTGTTGAACCCGTACGACACGTTGCAGGAAGACGGCCCGGGCCCGGTGCGGTTGCAGGATCCACCTCGGCGCAAACCGTCCCGTCGTGCAACACGGCGATGAGCCGGGCTCAGCTCTCGGGTGGATTGCCGCCGCGAATGAGGAGGATGACCGAATCGAGCTCGTCCGGTTTGACCAGCACGTCACGCGCCTTCGAGCCCTCCGATGGCCCGACCACCCCGCGGCTCTCCAGCAGGTCCATCAGCCGGCCCGCCTTGGCGAAACCGACGCGCAGCTTCCGTTGCAGCATCGACGTCGAGCCGAACTGCGAGGTCACCACGAGCTCGGCGGCCTGGAGCAGCACGTCGAGGTCGTCGCCGATATCCGGGTCGATCTCCTTGGCCTCACCCGGTTTGGCCGCGGTGACGCCATCGGTGTAGTCCGGCTGCGCCTGTTCCTTCGTGAAGTTCACGATCGCGGAGATCTCGTCGTCGCCGACGTAGGCGCCCTGGACGCGGATCGGCTTGCCCGCGCCCATCGGCAGGTACAGCCCGTCGCCCATGCCGATCAGCTTCTCCGCGCCCGGCTGGTCGAGGATGACCCGCGAGTCGGTCAGCGACGACGTCGCGAACGCCAACCGGGACGGCACGTTCGTCTTGATCAGGCCGGTGACCACGTCCACCGACGGCCGCTGGGTCGCCAGCACCAGGTGGATGCCGGCGGCGCGCGCCTTCTGCGTGATCCGGACGATGGCGTCCTCCACGTCGCGCGGCGCGGTCATCATGAGGTCGGCGAGCTCGTCGACGATCGCCAGGATGTAGGGATACGGCCGGTACTCGCGTTCGCTGCCCGGCGGCGCGGTGATCTCTCCGGAGCGCACCTTCTTGTTGAAGTCGTCGATGTGCCGCACCCGGTTGGCCTGCATGTCCTGGTAGCGCTGCTCCATCTCCTCCACCAGCCAGGCGAGCGCGGCGGCCGCCTTCTTCGGCTGGGTGATGATGGGCGTGATCAGGTGCGGGATGCCCTCGTACGGGGTCAGCTCGACCATCTTCGGGTCGACGAGGATCATCCGGCATTCGTCCGGCGTCGCCCGCGCCAGCAGCGAGACCAGCATCGAGTTGACGAAGCTCGACTTACCGGAGCCGGTCGACCCGGCGACCAGCAGGTGCGGCATCTTCGTCAGGTTGGTGGTGACGAAGTTGCCCTCGATGTCCTTGCCCAGCCCGATGACCATCGGGTGGTTGTCCTTGGCCGCCTTCGACGAGCGCAGCACGTCACCGAGTCGCACCATCTCGCGGTCGGAGTTGGGCACCTCGATCCCGACCGCCGACTTGCCCGGGATCGGCGCGAGCAGGCGCACGTTGTCGGTGGCCACGGCGTAGGCGATGTTCTTGGTCAGCGCGGTGATCTTCTCGACCTTCACACCCGGCCCGAGCTCGACCTCGTACCGGGTCACCGTCGGCCCCCGGGTGAACCCGGTGACCTGCGCGTCGACGTTGAACTGTTCGAGCACGCCGGTGATCGCCTCGATCATCAGGTCGTTGGCCTTGCTGCGCGTCTTCGGCGCATCCCCGAGCTGGAGCAGATCCGGCGTCGGAAGCCGGTAGTCGCCCTCGACGGTCCGGGTGACCGCGAGCGGCGGATCGGCCTGCTCGGTCTTCTTCGGCTTCTTTTCCGGCACCTGCTCGGGTTTGACCTTCGGCGGGCGGGGCGCGGGCGCCTCGGCGGCCGCCGGTTCGAGCTCGAGCTGCTCACCCGCGCCGCTGGCCTGCCGCCGCCGCGACGGTTTACGCAGCCGCTTCGTGGTGGGGTCGGCATCGGTGACCGCGTCGCGCCCGGAGTCCGGCTCGCCGCGATCCCGGCCTTCCCCGGCCTCCCGCATGGCCTCGACCTCTTCGGGATCGAGGCCCCATTCACGCAGGCGCTGGGGAATCTCGCGGATTCTGGTGCCGGTGAACACGAGCACGCCGTAGATGAGCGCCAGCACCAGCAGCGGCGCCACGACCCACGACGTCAAGCCGCCCGCCAGGAAGCGGCCGGACAGTGAGCCGAGCACGCCGCCGGCGTACATCCGGTCCTCGTTGTCGATCGGCATGTGGTTGAACAGGTCCAGCAAACCCAGCAGCGCGAAGGTGATCAGCAGGGTGCCGATGGTCATCCTGGGCCGGGTCTCCGGATCCGGTTCGGTGCGCATCAGGGCGATCCCGGTGACCACCAGCGCCAGCGGGAGGATCACCGCGCCCGCGCCGAACACCGTCCGGGTGGCCACCTCGACGTAGTGGCCGACCGGACCGGCGGCGCGCCACCACACCCCGGCCGCGAGCACCACGGCCAGCGCGATCAGCGCGAGCGCCAGCCCATCCCGGCGGTGCTCCGGTTCCAGTTCGCGGCCGCGGCCGGCGGTGCGGACGAGCTTGCCCGATCCGCGGGCGAGCAGCGTCCAGCCACCGCGCACCGCCTTGCTGACCGTCGGCTGCTTGCGGCGTGACGCGCCAGCGCGCGGTTTGGCGCCAGCGCGCGGTTTGGCGCCGGCGCGCGGTTTGGCGGCCCCGCGCGACTTTCGCGCCGGGCTCCGGCCGCCGCTGCTGCGCTTCGTCGCATTACTCCTTCTGGTCGCGGAACGGCTCGCCATGGTCTCTACGGTAGCCGCTCCAGCCCCATCAGCCCCGCATGCCACTCACGTTCCCGGCTCTGTTTTGTGGGGGCTCCGCCTCCACACCCCGGCTGGGGGGAGCCCCGGGCCCCTGAGCCATCCCGGTGAAACCCGGCCTTTCACCGCTGCCGGCAACGCCTTCTGCAATGCTCTGCGACATGTTCGCGCTTCACCACGACGAAAACCACCAGGCGCGCCGACGGACCCCGGCGGTCTGGCGGACGCTGTCGCGCATAGACAGCGGCCTGGTCAGCCTGGCCGGACGACTGCGGGTGACGGGCCGCATCCCGGCCGCGCTGCGGGGCCGGCCGCTACTGCTGGCGGCCAACCACATCGGCGTGTTCGACCCGTTCGTGCTGATCGCGGCCTGCCGCCGGATCGGCTGTATGCCCCGGTTCATGCTCGCGGGCGGGATCCTGGACGCGCCGGTGATCGGGCCCGCGCTGCGCGCCAGCGGGCACCTGCGCGTCGACCGCGGCAAGGCGAGCGCCGTCGAGCAGTTCGCGCAGGCGGTCGAGGAGATGCGCACCACGACCAGCCCGATCCTGGTCTATCCCGAGGGCCGGATCAGCCACGACCCCGGGCTGTGGCCGGAGCGCGGGAAGACCGGCGCGGCGCGGCTGGCGCTCGCGGCGAACGTGCCGGTGGTGCCGATCAGCCAGTGGGGCGCGCACGAGGCCGTCTACTGGGGCACGGAGCGGGTGGAGGGCCCGGCCGATCTCATGCCGCTGGCCCGTTCCGGCCTCACCGCGCCGCTGCGCCGGCCGACGTTCCGGGTGCATTTCGGGGCGCCGGTGGACCTGTCCGACATCGACGCCGCGCAACCGGGCGCGGCGATGCGCGCCCACGCCAGGATCATGCGGGCGATCACCAAGGGTCTGATCCCGTTGCGCGCCGACGAGCCGGACCTGCCGCGCTTCCGCGACCCGACGCGGCCCACGGACAAGCTCAGCCCGTGGCGTCCGTGACGTTTCCAATCCTTTTTGGACACCATGGGTCGTAACCGGCCAGCAGGCATCGCCGGTTATGTGGCGGACAATTTCCGTACCACGTAAAGGAGTCTGCCACGTAAGCTTGCGCCGTGATCGCCGAACTGCCCTCCCGCGCCCCGGCGGTCCTGCCACATCGCGGGCGGGGCACGACCCTCATTCTCACCTCCTCGGTCTTCTTCGGCGGCTCGGGCGCGCTCGCCAAGCCGGCCATGCTGGCCGGGTTGTCGCCGGAGCAGGTCGCCGCGGCGCGGATCGGTGGCGCGGCGCTGATGCTGACGATCTGCGTGGCGCTGTTCCGGCCGGCGTTGCTCCGGGTGCGCCGGACCGAATGGCCGTGGCTGGCCGGCTACGGCCTGCTGGCCGTGGCCGGGGTGCAGTTGTGCTACTTCGTCGCCGCCGCGCGCCTGCCGGTCGGCATCGCGATCGTGCTGGAGTTCGCCTCCCCGGTGCTGATCGCGCTGTGGACGCGGTTCGTGCGCAGGACGCGGCTGCCCCGTGCCATGTGGGGCGGGATCGGGCTGGCCATGCTCGGGCTGGCGCTGGTCGCCCAGGTCTGGCAGGGGCTGCGCCTGGACGCGCCGGGCCTGCTCGCCGGGCTCGGCGCGGCGGTCTGCTCGGCCGCCTACTTCCTGCTCGGCGCGCGCGGCGTGCCCACCAAGCCGCCGCTGGGCATGGTGACCTGGGGAATGATCGTCGGCGCGGTCGTGGTGTGCACGCTGGCCCCGCCCTGGACACTGCCCAGCGCGGTGCTGACCGCGCCCGCGCGGTTCGGGCCCTGGCATCCGCCGGTCTGGCTGCTGCTTGCCGCCCTCGCGCTGCTCTCCACGGTTCTGGCCTACCTCCTCGGCATCACGGCGTTACGTCACCTGCCGGCGCCGGTGGCGTCCGTGCTCGGGCTGCTCGAGCCGCTGGTGGCGACCGCCGGCGCGTGGGCGCTGCTCGGCGAAACACTGGCCTGGGTGCAGGCTCTCGGCGCAGCCGCGCTGCTCGGCGGCGCCTTGCTCGTGCAGCTCAACCCGCCCGCGGCGCACCCGGCCGTCACTGGCCGGGGTCGCTGAGGGCGGCGAGAGCGCTGTAGAAGACGTCGGAGATCTTGGCCGGGTCCGGCGTGATGAACGTCTTTCCGCCGGTGACGTCGGTGATCGCGGTCAGTTCGCCGCGGTCGACGTCCGGCCCGAGGCCGATGCCGATGATCTCGACCGGCCGGCTCCGATCGGCCAGCGCGGACAGCTGCGTGAGCAGATCGCCGCGAGTGATCCCGTGCGGGTCGTCGTTATGCCCGTCGGTCAGCACGATGACCAGGTTCAGCTTGCCGGGTTCCCATTCCTCCCGCGCCCGCTGGTAGGCCGCCAGCACGCTGTCGTACAGGCCGGTCCCGCCGTTCGGGGTCGCGCGGATCGCCCGGATCCGGTCCATCGAGCCGTTGGTCAGCTGCTTGCCCACCTCCGACATCGGCACGATCTCGCGGTAGTCCTTGTCGCCGTCGAGGTTGGTCGAGAACGTCCAGACCGACACCTCCGAAGTCGGTTTGAACAGGTTCAGCCCGCGCGCGGCGGCGTCCAGGCTGAGCTGCAACCGGGTCTTTCCGCCGGATTTGGGCACGAGGGCGTTCATCGAACCGGACACGTCGATGAGCACCCTCGCCCGCGAGCTCTGGTTCACCTTGGCCCACTGGTTCAGCAGGGTGTCGAGGTCACCGTCGCCGGGCATCCGGGTGACCGCCTGGGGCAGCACCGAGACACGCTCGGCCGGCGAAGGATTCCGCAGCGCGCGACCGTCCGGCCCACGGAAGCCGGTTTCGCCCAGGGCCGTCTGACCGTCCGGGCCGAGCAGCGCGCTCAGCAGTTTGCCGGCGCCTTCGCGCTGGGCTGTTCCGGGCCCGGACAGGATCGTGAACGGGTAGTCCAGCGACGGGATCGGCTTGGGCGGATAAACCGCGACCAGGCGCTCCTGCCGTCCCGCCGCGCTGTTCCGCATGTTGTATTGCAGCAACGAGTTCTCCGACGTCGGGAACGCGTCGACCGGAGCCTTCGAGCTCCCGGCGCCGGGAAGGCGGGAGTACAGGTCTTCCACCGCGGGCAGGGTGTTCGGCGAAAGCCGGCGCAGCGTCGCGGCGTAGGCGGTCGCCAGGTTGCTCGACGTGATCGACTGCTGCACCCCCAGCAACGCCGACACGCCCACCGGGTCCCGCGCCGGATCGGGCATGCCGAGCGTGATCTCGCCGGCGTTGAGGACATCGGCCCAGCTCGGTGTGCGGCCTGGCCAGCCGAGCGGGGTGGCGGCCTGCTCGGTCACCGCGAACACCACCGCCGAGTTGGCGACGGAGGAACCCGAGGCGGGCAGGTCACCGGCACCCGCCGCGAGCGCCCGCCGCAGGCGCAACGACGACTCCGGGATCCACACGTCCGGGCGAGCGTTGCCGAAGGTGCTGCTCACCGAGCCCTCGATCGCGCCGGGATCGCGCGCGTCCACGCGGAAGCGGTAGCACTCGTCGGCGGCGCTGATGCTCCGCCCGACCTCGCGCACCGCCTCCGCGATCTCCGGCGCGGCCACCACCCGGACATCGGTGGGCTCGTGACAGCCGGCGGATCCGTTGGCGCCGCGGACAACGGTGAACAGCACGGCCACGGCCGTCACCACCATGACCCCGGCAACAAGGAACGGCACGCGCCGCCTCCGTCGTGCAGACGGCTCGTGTCGCCCCACCGGTATCGCCTCCTGGCGTCGAACTGCGCGATGCCCCGGAGGGCCTACGACGTGCCGTCAAGGAACGGCGTTGGAGACTAACCGATTTTCGGCCCGGAACGGGCCCCCCGCGAGGGGCAAATGTGATTAGACGGGGATCACGGTGGGGACGATCATGGGCCGGCGCCGGTAGGTTTCGGCGACCCAGCGGCCCACCACCCGGCGCACGAACTGCGCGATGCGGTGCGAGTCCGTGATGCCCTCGATTTCCGTGCGCGAGAGCTCCATCTCGATCAGCGGAATCACCGCGTGGAGCGCCTTCGGGTCGTCGGAGAAACCCCGCCCGGACACGGTCGGCGTGCTCACCGCCCGGCCGGTGGTGGAGTCCACCACCACCGTGATCGCGATGAACCCGCCCTCACCGAGGATCAGCCGGTCGGACAGGGTGGACTCGCCGACGTCGCCCACGGAAAGCCCGTCCACGTAGACGTGCCCGACCTCCACCCGCCCGGTCGCCCTGGCCCGCCCGTCGATCAGGTCGACCACGACGCCGTCCTCGGCCAGCACCACGTTCTCCGGCGCCACCCCGGTCCGCACCGCCAGCGCCCCGTTGGCGCGCAGGTGCCGCCACTCGCCGTGCACCGGCATCACGTTGCTCGGCCGGATCGCGTTGTACAGGAACAAAAGCTCGCCCGCGGACGCGTGACCGGACACGTGCACCTTCGCGTTGCCCTGGTGCACCACGTTCGCGCCCAGCCGGACCAGGCCGTTGACCACGCCGAACACCGCGGTCTCGTTGCCGGGGATGAGCGAACTGGCCAGCACGACGGTGTCCCCGGCGCGGACGGAGATTTGCCGGTGTTCCCCGCGCGCCATCCGGGACAGCGCGGACAGGGGCTCGCCCTGCGAACCGGTGGACACGAACAACACCCGCGTCTCCGGCAGGTTGACCGCGTCATCGAGATCGATCAGCAAGCCGTCGGGGATGTCGAGCAGGCCCAGTTCCGCCGCGATGCCCATGTTGCGCACCATCGAACGCCCCACGAACGCAACCCGGCGCCCGTACTTCTGCGCCGAGTCGAGCACCTGCTGCACGCGGTGCACGTGGCTGGCGAAGCAGGCGACGATGACCCGCTGGGTGACCTTGCCGATCACGTCGTCGAGCACCGGGCCCAGATCGCGCTCCGGAGTCACGAAGCCCGGCACCTCGGCGTTGGTCGAATCGACACAGAGCAGGTCGACGCCCTCGTCACCGAGCCGGGAGAACCCGGCCAGGTCGGTCAGCCTGCCGTCCAGCGGCAACTGGTCGAGCTTGATGTCGCCGGTGTGCAGCACGACACCGGCCGGCGTCCGGATCGCCACCGCCAGCGCGTCCGGGATGGAGTGGTTGACCGCGAAGAACTCCAGGTCGAACGGCCCCACCGGGCGCCGCTCCCCCTCGGCGACCTCGACCAGCTTGGGGCGCTGCCGGTGCTCCCGGCACTTGGCCTCCAGCAGGGCGAGGGTGAACCGTGATCCGTAGACGGGCAGGTCGGGCTTGAGCCGCAACAGGAACGGCACCGCGCCGATGTGGTCCTCGTGCCCGTGGGTGAGCACCAGCGCGACGATGTCGTCGAGCCGGTCCTCGATCGCCCGGAAGTCGGGCAGGATCAGGTCCACGCCGGGCTGGTCGTCCTCGGGGAAGAGCACCCCGCAGTCGACGATCAGCAGCCGCCCGTCGAACTCGAACACGGTCATGTTGCGGCCGACCTCGCCGATCCCGCCGAGCGCTACGACGCGCAGCCCTCCACCGGGCAGCGGGGGTGGCGGGTTGGCCGGGCCGGGTCCTGGGACAGTGGAATTCACTGGGTCCGTTGCCCCCTCGAACGCGTCACCGGGGCATTCCGGATGGACGGAAGCGCACCGCCGCCAGACCCACGAGCACTGTCAATGGTCGGATTTCCTGTCACCTATGAATGGTCCCAACGCTGGTGTGAGTGGTAGGGGCGACGTATGCCGCCGCCGAGTCCGCCTGCGCGACCCGCGAACCGTGCCAGCCGGCGGCCTCGTCGAGCGGGACACCGCCCCGGCTGAGATCGCCGGCGATCGCCTCGGTCTGCTCCGGTGTCGCCGGCACGATCGGCAACCGGGGGTCCCCGACGTCGATTCCCCGCATCCGCAATGCGGTCTTGGCGAACACGACCCCGCCGACACGGGAAAACGCGCGCAGCACCGGAAGCATACCGCGATGGTTGGTGCGCGCGGTCGACGTGTCGCCGGTCTCGTACGCGTCGATCATGCCCCGGATCCGGCCGGCGACCACGTGCCCGATCACGCTGACACAGCCGACCCCGCCGACCGACAGCCACGGCAGGTTCAACGCGTCGTCACCGGAGTAGTAGGCAAGGTCGGTGTTGGCGATGACGTCGCTGCCCGCGAGCAGGTCACCCTTGGCGTCCTTGACCGCCACGATCCGGGGGTGCTCGGCGAGCCGGTACAGGGTGTCGACCTCGATCGGCACGACCGACCGGGGCGGGATGTCGTACAGCATCACCGGCAGTTCGGTGACGTCGGCGACCGTGGTGAAATGCGCGTACACGCCGGCCTGTGACGGGCGCGAGTAGTACGGCGTGACCAGCAGGACGCCGTGGGCGCCCGCCTTTTCGGCCTGCTGGGTGAGTTCGACGCTGTGCGCGGTGTCGTAGGTGCCGGAGCCGGCGACCACGGCCGCGCGTTCCCCCACCGCCTCCACCACGGCGCGGACGAGATCGGCCTTCTCGCGGTCGGTCGTGGTCGGGCCTTCACCGGTCGTGCCGTTGACGACGAGACCATCGTTACCCAGCTCCACGAGATGCTCGGCGAGTTCCTGGGCCCGCTTCAGGTCCAGGGCTCCATCGGCGTCGAAGGGGGTGATCATCGCGGTGAGCACGCGCCCGAACGGCCGGCCGGGCGCTGCGGTAGGTGGGGTGGGCATGAGAAGACGTTACCTCTTGTGGGTCACCGGAATGCCAGGCTATTTGGCAAAACGGAGGATTGCCCGCACGGTGGCCCGCGAGCAGGAACATCTACGGCGAACTACTTCACCGGCTGCGTTCGGTAGCCGGTCAGGGTCCCGTCCCGCGCCCCCAGCAGGCAGTAGATCTCCCGCACCGGGTCGCGCGAGTAGTCGCTCGAGGTCTGGGTCTCCCACGCCTTTTGGCTGGGCACCAGCGCCTGGTAGGTCAACGGCCTACCGTCGGCACTGGTCCTTGACTCGGCGCTGGTCCTTGCATAGAACTCCACGGCGCAGTAGGACTCGGCCCACGTCCGGAGCTTCGCCTCGTCGGGATAGGCGGCCGCGGTGGCCTTGGAGGAGCTGGAGGAGTTGGAACCGAACATGTCCGTCGACGCGTAGTACTCCTGGTAGTGGAGGTTCTTGCAGTCGACCCAGTCGTCGCTCTCGGTCAGGCCCTCTCCGGGCTTGACCGGCTTGCTGGTGCAGTAGTAAGAGGACGACGTTTCGAAGCGCGGCACCTGGCCCTCCGCGCCGTAGGTCAGCGTCGGCAGCATCGCCTCGTCGACGGCCGGTGTCCCCCACCACCGGCCAAGGAACACCCCGCCCACGAGCAACACCACGCCGAGGACCGCACCGGCGATGACCAGCGGCCCACGCCGGTTCCCGGCCGGACGCGCGCCGACCATGGTCGGATTCCCGCCCGAGTAGAGCAGCGTGTGGGGATTGACATTGGGCACACCGTGCACCGCACCATCGCGCTCGGCCATCGCGAACAGCCCGTCGGCCTGCGCGGCCGAGATCCGCGCTTCCGGGCTCGCGATCAGCAGACCCATGATCGCCGAGGCCAGCGGCCCCTGGGTGCGGGTCAGGTAGGGCACCTCGTTCATGATCGCGTGCAGGGTCGCCGCCGTGGTCGGGCGGTCGAACGCCATGGTGCCTTCCACCGCGAAATACAGCGTCGCGCCCAGCGACCACAGGTCCGAGGCGGGCACCGACTCGTTCCCGGCGACCCGTTCCGGCGCCATGAACGCGGGCGAGCCGACGATCATGCCGCTGGTGGTCAGGCGCGGGTCGTCGACCGCTTGCGCGATGCCGAAGTCGGTGAGCTTCACGCGGCCGGTCGGCGACACCATGATGTTGCCCGGCTTGACGTCCCGGTGCACGATTCCGGACTGGTGGGCGGCGTGGAGCGCGGACAGCACCTGCCGCCCGATCGTCGCCGCCTGCACGGGCGACAGCGGACCGTGGGCGCGTACCAGCTCGGCCAGCGTCGGCGCCTCGACGAGTTCCATCACGATGTAGGTCGAACCGTTCTCCGACACGACGTCGTAGACGGTGACCACGGCCGGATCGTTGATGCGGCCGCCGTTGCGGACCTCACGCATCACGCGCTCGCTGAACGTGCTGTCCTCGACGCCTTCGGGCGGCCGGATCTCCTTGATCGCGACCTGGCGGCCGATCAGGGTGTCCTCGCCGCGCCACACCACCCCCATGCCGCCCCGGCCGAGCTCCCCGAACAGCTCGTAACGTCCGGTGATCAACCGCCGCGCCGCGGTTCGCTGGGTCGTCAGATCGTCGGCCACACCAGGCCCCCTCCTCGGAAATCGGACAGCAGGACAATAGTCCGACCGGCCAACGGCCTCGTGAGTTCCCTCAAGCTCTGAAGGTCAGGACGATCAGGGCCACGTTGAGCACGATGATCACGCCCGCGGCCAGCCAGGCCAGGATCGTGGTCAGGCGATGGTTGGCGTCCCTGCCCATCAGGCCCCGGTCGCCGGTGAGCCGGACCAGCGGCACCAGTGCGAACGGGATACCGAAGGAAAGCACCACCTGGGATATCACCAGGGCGGGGGTGGGCTCGACGCCGATGGCAAGCACCACGACCGCGGGCGCGAGCGTGGCCACGCGGCGCAGCAGCAGGGGAACCCGCCTGCGCAGCAGCCCCTGCATGATCATCGCACCGGCGTAGGCACCGACCGAGGTGGACGCCAGCCCTGAAGCCAGCAGGCCGACGGCGAACAGCAGCGCCACCCCCGGGCCGAGCGCCTGGCCGACCGCGGCGTGCGCGCCCTCGATGGAATCATCCACGTCCTTGCCCTGCAGGTTCGTCGCGGCGAGCAGCAGCATGGCCAGGTTCACCGCGCCCGCGAGCACCATCGCCAGCCCCACGTCGAGCCTGGTCGCACGCAACAGCCGGGCGCGCCGCCGGCCGGAGGTCCGGCCGTGCCGGTCGCGCGCGAGGCCGGAATGCAGGTACACCGCGTGGGGCATCACCGTCGCACCCAGCATCGCGGCAGCCAGGAGCACGCTGCCCGTGCCGTCGAACCGCGGCAGCAGGCCGCCGAGGGTGTCCGGCACCGACGGGGGTGCGACGAACAGGCTCGCCAGGAACCCGATCGCGATGATCGCCAGCAGGCCGGTGATCACCCATTCGAACCGGCGCTGACCGCGCCGGTCCTGAACCAGCAGCAGCCCGATGGACACCACGCCGGTGATCAGGCCGCCGATCAGCAGCGGCAGGCCGAACAGCAGGTTGAGCGCGATCGCACCGCCGAGGACCTCGGCCAGGTCGGTGGCCACGGCGACCAGTTCGGCCTGTGCCCAGAACGCGAGACGACCGCCGCGGGGCATCCGGTCGCGCAGGAGTTCGGGCAGCGACCTCCCGGTGACCAGGCCCAGTTTCGCGGACAGGTACTGCACCAGCCCGGCCATCAGGTTGGCTGCCACGACGACCCACACCAACAGGTAACCGTGCTGCGCGCCGGCGCTGACGTTCGACGCGACGTTACCGGGGTCGACGTAGGCGACGGCGGCGATGAAGGCCGGCCCCAGCAGCACCGTTCCGGCACGCACCCGCGCCAGTGCGGGACGAACCGACTCCGCCAGCGCCATGCGTTCACCTCCGGACCGAACTTCAAGTTTAGGTATGCCGAAGATCAATGTACAGCAAGGCTCACAAAGGGCTGATCACCTGGTTTCGCCGGGCCTTATGCCGAGGCTTCGACCTCGTGACCGGCCGCGCGGAGGGCGGTCACGGCACGCGCCAGGTCGACCGCCTTCACCAGCACGTGATCGGTGTCGAAAGTGGACATCGTGAACAGCGCGACACCGGCCGACGCCAGTTCGTTGGCCAGCGCGGCGATGATGCCGGTGAGCGTGAACGCGAGCGGCCCACGCACGGTCAGCAACCGCCAGCCGGCCTCGACCTCCGCGCCGGCGGGCACCCGGCCGGCCGGGCAGATCACCGAAAGCTCGGTGGGCGTGCGCGTGACCGAGACGAGCCCACCGGCACCGGGCGTCAGTAACCCAGCCGGGAAGTCGGCGTCCGGACCGAGCTTGGCCACTGCGTAGTCCCCGGCCGCGACGTCGATCACCAGCCGTTTCACGGCGCGGGACTCACCCCTCCAGGACCCGCGGGCTGGACGCCACCTCGGTGCCGTCGGGCAGCGTCGAGATGGTGAAGTCGGCGAACACGTTCGCGGCGGCCTTCTGCAGCTGCCGCAGGCATTCCACGGCCAGCGCCCGGATCTCCACGTCGGCGTGCTCGGTGGCACGCATGCCGATGAAGTGCCGCCAGGCGCGGTAGTTCCCGGTGACCACGATGCGGGTCTCGGTGGCATTGGGCAGCACCGCACGCGCGGCCTGGCGGGCCTGCTTGCGCCGCAGGGTCGCACTCGGCGCGTCGGCGAACTTCTCCTGCAGCCCGGCCAGCAACTCGTTGTAGGCGTCGACGCTGGCCTGTGCCGCGGCCAGGAACTTCTCGTGCAGCACCGGGTCGTTCGCGATCACGTCCGGTTCGACGAAGGCGGCGTCGCGCTCGGGCACGTACCGCTGGGACAGCTGGGAGTAGGAGAAATGGCGGTGCCGGATCAGCTCGTGGGTCAACGAACGGGAGATGCCGGTGATGTAGAAGCTCACCGACCCGTGCTCCAGCACGGACAGATGCCCGACGTCGATGATGTGGTCGAGGTAGCCGGCGTTGGTGGCCGTCCGCGGGTTGGGCTTGCTCCAGGACTGGTAGCAGGCGCGGCCGGCGAACTCGGCCAGGGCCTCGCCGCCGTCGGCATCGGTGGACCACGGCACGTCCTCGGGCGTGAAGAACTCGGTCTTCGCGATCAACTGCACCCTGGGTGAAACCGTCCCGGCCATCGCGCTCCTTTCCCCTGCTTCGTTACCAGGCAGCGTAACTGTCCGCCCCGATCTTTCCGGGCCTGGCACCGGCCGCACCACTGTGACGCTTGACTGACACCATGAGTGGTGTCATGGTGGTGTCATGGATTTGACGCCTTACCTGACCAGCCTTCGCGAGGATCTGGCCGCCACGGCCTCCGCGGGTGACGAGCAGACCCGGCGTGCCGCAACGCTGCTCACTGCCGCACTGGAACCGTCGGTACGGCTGACGCTGATGCACGCGCTCTCGGACCTGGCCGCCGAGATCACCGCGCAACTGCCCGGCCAAGTCGTGGAGGTCCGGCTCGACGGCCGCGACGTCCGCGTCGTGGTCACCGGCTCGCCGGGGGCGACCGAGCCCGCCGGCCGGCCTCAGCCCCCGCCGCCTCCGCAACCCCCGCCACCGCCACCGCCCCTGGGGGAAGGCGGCGAGAACATCGCCCGCATGACCCTGCGCCTGGTCGAGCAGATCAAGGGCCAGGCCGAGCGGGCCGCCGCGGCACAGGGCGTTTCGCTGAACACCTTCATTTCCCAGGCGGTGCAGGGCGCCCTCTACGGCGCGTCGCGCACCCAGGAGGGCGAGCCCAAGTCGCGCCCCGGCAACCAGTCCGAAACGCACCTGCACGGCTGGGTGCGCGGATGACACCCCATAGCGCCCTGTCGACACGGTTGCGGTGGCGCGCAACTCGCGGAAACAGCAGCACGGAGAAAGCAGTGCGATCATGAGCGACGAAGACGTGACACGTACCCAGACCTTCCCCGTCGAAGGGGCGGTGGAGCTCGACGTGAACGTCACGTTCGGGCGTGTCGACATATCGCTGGACGCCGAGAACGAGGCGGTGGTGGAGGTCCGGCACGACCCGTCCATCCAGCAGCCGTGGGCCCAGAGCGTGACCAGCGTGCTGAACTGGGTCACGGAGCGGTTCGGCGACCAATGGACCGCCCAGTGGGGCACCGACCTGCGGGGCGGGTCGGGCGACGCGGTCGAGCAGACCCGGATCGAGCTGACCGGCAACCGCCTGGTCGTGCACGCGCCGAAGGCCCTGCCGCTGCGCGGCACCCCGCTCGCGGTGACCGTCCGCGCGCCGTCCGGTACGCATGTCCAGGTGCGTGCGGGCTCGGCCAACGTGACGGTGACCGGTGCGGCCGGGCGGGCGGACATCCTGACCGGGTCCGGCGAGGTGAAGCTCGACCGGGCCGACGGAGCCGCCACCGTCCGCACCGGAACCGGGCCGGTCCGGCTCGGCCCGGCCCTGTCCGGGCTTCAGGTCCGCACCGGCGGTGGCGACGTCGAAGCGTCGTCGCTGTCGGGCTCGGCCACCCTGGTCACCGGCACCGGCGACATCTGGCTGGGCGCCGCCGCCGGCGAGATCATGGCCCGCACCGGAAGTGGTGACCTGTCCGTCGCCGACGCGGCGGGCGGGACGCTCGAACTGATCACCGGCTCCGGGGAGATCCGGGTCGGCGTCCGGCCCGGGGTGGCCGCGGAGATCGACCTCACCTCCGGCTCCGGCAAGGTGTCCACCGAGCTGGACCTGGCGCAGGAGCCGCCGGACGGGGAGATCCCGCTCCAGGTCCGCGCCCGCACCGGCTCCGGCAGCGCCGTGGTCACCCGCGCGGCTCAGTAGGCCATCCGGTGTTTCACCGGCGCACCCGGGGCGCCGACTGGGACACACCACCAAGGGGGTAGCAGGGGGCGTTTGCCGCGGATCGTTTCGTAGCAAACGCCCCTTGCTCCAACTCCCGGCGCCTCACCCCGCCTGGCGCGCCAGGGCCGGTGCGAGATCGCCGCGGGCGCCGATCGCAACGCCGTCGAGGCCGAGCCAGCCGGCCATGAGCCGCAGTTCCCCGGCCAGTTCATCGGCCACGCGGGGAACGTCCACGCCCGGCTCGGCGAACGCGCCCGGCACCCGCAGCAGGCCCGCCTCCCGGTCGGCCTTCAGGTCGACCCGGGCCACCAGCTCGCCGTCGAGCAGGAACGGGAAGACGTAGTAACCGTGAACCCGTTTCGGCTCGGGGACATAGATCTCGATGCGGTACCGGAAACCGAACAGCCGCTCGGTGCGGGCCCGTTCCCAGATCAACGGGTCGAACGGGCACAGCAGCGCGCGACCGGTGATCTTCCGTGGCACCTTCGCGTCGGCATGCCGGTACGCCGGGGCACGCCAGGTGCGGACCCGCACCTGCTCCAGCACCCCCGCCTCGACCAGTTCGGCCACCGCCTGGTGACTCACCTCCGGCCCCAGCCGGTAGTAGTCGCGCAGGTCGGTCTCGGTGGCCACGCCCAGCGCGCTCGCGGCGCGGGCGATCAGCTGCCGCGCGCCGTCGGCCGCGTCGACGCGACGGGTCAGCGACTCGGGCGGCAACACCCGCTCGGGCAGGTCGTAAAGCCGTTCGAACCCGCGGCGGGTGCCGGTGGTCAGCCGGCCCATGCCGAACAGCCATTCACAGACCTTCTTGACCTCCGAGCGGTCCCACCACGGGCCCGGAGTGCGTTTCGACTCCCCCGCCACCTCGCGCTCGATGCCGCCCGCGCCGATCGGGCCGAGCTCCTTGACCACGGCGAGGATGTCCTCGGCCAGGCCCGGCGAGTGCTCGACGATCTTCGCGTAGTGGCGCCACCAGCCCGGCCGTTTCGCGCCCGAATGCAGCAGGGGCCAGTCCTCGACCGGGACCAGGCTGGCCTCGTGCGCCCAGTACTCCACCAGCAGGCGGGGTTTCCGGGCGCTGTGCGACCAGGCCGCCTCGTCGATCAGCGATTGGTCGTAGGCACCCAGCCGCGCGAACAGCGGCGAGTAGTGCGCCCGCGCCACCACGTTCACCGAGTCCAGCTGGATCAGCTGCACCCGGGAGAGCACCCGCTTGAGATGCCTCCGCGTGGGCACCTCCGGCCGGGGATCCGCAAAGCCCTGCGCGGCCAGCGCGATCCGCCGGGCCACGCCCGAACTCATCGTCTCCATCGCCGGACATGGTGCCAGCACCCACCGACAAAACACCGCACGGCACTGACAAAAACACCGACGAACACCGCCGTGTCCCACCGACAGTGCAGACCATCCCGCACGACCGGCGCCAAGATATGATCGGCGCACAGGTGTTCGATCGGGGTGCGATGGGGGTGCGGGAACGCATGCGGCGACGAATCGAAACCGGGGAACGGCGCGCGCGGCTGGCCCAGCGGCATCGGCTGGCGGTCGACGCCAGAACCAAGGATCCGGTGGCGGTCGCCGACAGCGTGGTCGCGTTGCACAGCACCGATCCGGCGTCGGTGTACCTCTCCGCCCTGGTCCGCATGACCGACGGGAACATCGGCACGATCGAGCGTGCGCTCTACGAGGACCGAAGCCTGCTCCGGTTGCTCGGTATGCGCCGGACGGTCTTCGTCGCCTCGCTGGAGGTGGCACCGGCGATCCAAGCGGGCTGCTCACGTGACGTCGCCGCCCGGGAGCGGCGCAAGCTGATCCAGCTGCTCACCGACTCGGACATCGCCAAGAACGCCGAACGGTGGCTGGACGAAACGAGCGAGATCGCGTTGCACGCGCTGGCCGCGCGCGGTGAAGCGACCGCCGCCGAGCTGGCCACCGACGACCCGCGCCTGGGGGCCAAGGTCGTGCTCTCCAGGGGCAAGAGCTACGAGGGTCGCCAGAGCGTCTCCAGCAGGCTCATGTTTCTGCTCGCCGCGGAGGGCAAGGTGGTCCGCGGCCGCCCTCGCGGCTCCTGGCTGTCGAGCCAGTACAGCTGGACGCCCAGCACCGCGTGGATCCCGGGTGGACTGGACCACCTGGCCACGCCGGACGGCCAGGCCGAGCTGGCCCGCCGGTGGCTCGCCACTTACGGTCCGGCGACGCCGGAGGATCTGCAGTGGTGGACGGGCTGGACCAAGACACAGGTCAAGCGGGCCCTCGCCGGATTACGGCTGGCCGAGGTCGAGCTGGAGGACGGGCCGGGCATCGTGCTCGCCGACGACCTGGAGCCGCCACCGGCGCCCGAGCCGTCCGCGGCGCTGCTGCCGGCCCTCGATCCCGTGCCGATGGGCTGGCGGCGGCGGGAGTGGTTGCTCGGCGAGCACGGCCCGAAACTGTTCGACCAGGCGGGCAACGCCGGCCCGACGTTGTGGTGGGACGGCCGGATCGTCGGCGGCTGGGCACAGGACGCCGGCGGGGTGATCGTGTACCGGTTCCTGGAGGACGTCGGCTCCGAGGCCACCGCCGCGGTGGAAAAGGAGGCGGCCCGCCTGACCGAACTGCTCGGTGGTAACCGCCTCTCCCCTCGCGCGCGAGGCAAGACATGGGTCGAAACGGACCTGACCGCCTAGGCAGTGTTTCTAGGTGCGCGCGATCGCGTCGGCCACGCCGGTGGTGACGAAGGTGTGCGGCACCTTCGTCACCGGTCCCGGCTGTGGCACGGGATGGTTGAGAACGCCAACGACTTCCGGGCGCTAGACGAAGACCATGGACGAGGGTTGCTGGGACGCGCCGAGCTCGACCGTGGCGGACACGCGCAAGTCCGCCAGACCGACCGCCTGCACGTTCGACGCCGCGTTCAAGGCGACCCACAGGGTGTCCGACGTGGCCCCGAGGCCGGTGGGAACGTGGCCGACCTGCACCGTCGCGACGACGGCGTGCTTGCCGGTGTCGATCACCGAAACGGTGTCCTCGTTGGCATTGCTGACGTAGGCGAAGGCACCGTCGGGCCGGAACGCCACGGCCCAGGGCGTCCGGCCGACCTTGATCCGCCGCACGACCTGCTCCGACGCCACGTCGACCACGACGACGGCGCCTTCCCACGGCAGCGCCGCGTACAGGACCGTGCCGTCCGGCGACAACGCAATCCGGTTCGCACGCGGCGCCTCGGGACGTCGTGACCGTATTGCCCTGCTCCCGGCATCCACAATAGACAGTCCATCATGGCAGGTGACGAAAAGCTTTGTCCCGTCAGGAGAAACAGCCACCGAGTGCGGCGCCTCGCCAACGGTGATCTCACCAGTCACCTTTTCCGTGGCGACGTCGATGACTGACACCGTCCGCGCACCACCGGGCCCGGTGTCCGGACCGGTGTTGGCCACGTACGCGTCTTTCCCGTCGCGAGAAATCGTGATGCCGTGCGGCGCCAGGCCGACCGTGATGGTCCCGGTGATCGTGTCCGTCGCGGGATCGAACACCGAGACATCGCTGGCGCCGGAGTTGGTGAAGAACAGCTTCGAACCGTCCGGTGTGGACGCGATCCCGTACGGGTTGTTCGCCGCGTGGACGGCCTTCACCAACGTTTTGGTCTCGGTGTCGATGACCGCAATCGAGAACCCGCTGATAGCGGTGACATAGGCGTGCGTCGCGGTGCTCTTCGGGGCTGCCGCCGCGGCGATCGCGCCGACCGGGATGCCCGGGAAGCTGGTTCCCGCGACACCGTCGGGGAAGTCCGACCGGTGGGTCGTGAGGGTCTCGGCCACTCGGCCGGCGGTCTGGATCGGCAGGCCGGCAAACGCCGCGGAAACGGTCGCCGTGGCAGTGGTCGCGCGCGGCTTCGGATGACCACCGTGTTCCTGGTGCGGCGGGGCCTGGTCGGCCCCGGGAATGGTCGCCGGCGGCAACGTGGCCACCTCGTGCGTGGCCTCCCACAGCTGGTTCTTCGTCGATGGCAGGGCCGGGAAGGGCTTGCCGGTGGGGTGACCGAGCGCCGAGGTCAGGTCGCCGAAGGTGTCCCGTCGCCACTGGCTGATGTTCGGTTCACGCACGCCGGTGAACTGCTCCAGGAACCGCAGCACCGAGGTGTGGTCGAATCGTTCGCGAGCGACGAACCCGCCGGCGGTCCACGGCGAGACGATGATGCACGGCACGCGGAAGCCGGCGCCGATGGGCAGGCCGTTGACGAACTCGTCCGCGGTCCCGGCCGGCGGGGTGGGCGGCGGCACGTGGTCGAACAGCCCGTCGTTCTCGTCGTAGTTGAGGATGAACACGGTCTTGCGCCAGACGTCCGGGTTGGCCGCGACGGCGTCGAGTTTGCTCGCCAGGAAGTCGGCGCCCGCAGCAGGGATGTACTGCGGATGCTCGCATTGCGCCGCGGTCGGGATGATCCACGACACGGTGGGCAGCCGGTCGTTGCGCGCGTCCTCCTCGAACTGATCGGCCGGGCCGATGGTCATGCCGTGCTGGTAGAGCGCAGAGGAAACGTCGGCATCCTGGAAATTCTCGAAGAACTTCAGGGGGTTGCAGCCGTAGTCGTCCTCCTGCTGATAGACGTGCCACGACACACCGGCCTGGGTGAGGCGTTCGGGATAGGTCGTCCAGGTGAAGGGTGAGGGCACCGTGTTGCTGATGATCGGGCCACCATTCCGGCCCGACGGATCGATCGTGCCCGTCCAGTGGTAGAGCCGGTTGGGCCAGGTCGGGCCCATCAGCGCGCAGTGGTAGGCGTCGCAGATGGTGAACGACTCGGCGAGCGCGAACTGGAAGGGGATGTCGTCGCGCGTGTAGTAGCCCATGGTGTAGGGGCCGTGCGCGTCGCCGTCGGCCTTGCGGTGGGCCGGCAGCCAGTTGTCCATCTTTCCGTTGTTCCAGGCGGAATGCTGCACGGTGTACGCATGGCTGGTCGACGGGATCGCCTGCGAGCTCGTTTTCCTGGTGTCCAGGTGGAAGGGCAGCAGATAGCCCGCGGGGTTCTTCTCATCGGGCTGGTAGAAAACCGACTTCCCGCTGGCCAGCATGATCGCGTCCGGGTCGTCGAACCCGCGCACGCCCGGCAGCGTGCCGAAGTAGTGGTCGAAGGAGCGGTTCTCCTGCATCAGGATCACCACATGCTCGATTCCGGACAACGGCCCAGGCGTTTCCGTACTGGCCAACGCCTTGCGCAGGTTCGGCGGAAGCGCACCCATGGCGGCCGCGCCGGTCGCCGCCAAACCCGTCTTGAGCACCGTACGTCTGCTGAAATCGGCCACGTTCGACTCCTTCGTCACCCCAGCATGCACGATAATTTCGATCATCGCGCATGAGAAGTTAACAAGCAACGACTTTAAGTGGAGGTTCGCCTTCCAATTTCGACCCGGGGTCGCGGCCCGCGGTCCGGCTATCGAGCGTGACTGGCTATGTTCGACTCCGTGAGCACCGTCGAAGTCCGCGCCGCCGTCGCCGGGGACGCCCCGGAGATCGCCCGTATCCAGCGCATCACCTGGCGCACCGCGTACACGGACATGTTGGGTGAACAGGCACTTGCCCAGCTCGATTCGCCCGACGCGGAACAGAGCTGGGTCGACGCGATCGCGCACCCGGACACCACGGTCCAGCTGGCCACCGAAGGCACCTTCATCGTCGGTTTCTGCGTCGCCGGCCTGGCCCCGCGTGAGGAAGTCGCCAGCGCCGCGGGTGAGCTTCCCGACGACGCGGAGAGCACGGGCCTCATCGCGACCATCCTGGTCGAGCCGCGGTGGGGACGCCGGGGGCACGGCAGCCGGCTGCTCGCCGGAGCCGCCGCGGAGTTGCGCCGACGCGGCGCGAAGCGCGGCATCACCTGGGTCGCCGAGTCGGACTCGGCGTCACTGAGTTTCTTCCGCCGCGCGGGCTGGCGGCCGGACGGCACCGTGCGCACCCTCGACACCGGCCAACGCCGGCTGCGCGAGCTGCGCCTGACCGGGGAGCTCGAAATCGAGCTCGTCGACTGACCGCCGCCGGCCGAGGAACCACCGCACGGTCATCACGATGAGGAATATCACGGCGACGATCTGGTAGCTGCTGCCCGCCACTTTCTGCGGGAAGCTCCAGATCTCGTATTCCAGCGGCACCCGGTAATGCGGGGCGAGCCAGAGGATCACCACCCCGGCCCAGCCGCCGAACAGCAACCAGAAGTTGTGCTTCTGGTAGCCCATCACCATCACCAGCGCGGCGGTGGGCAGGGCGAGGATCCAGTGGTGCGACCAGGAAATCGGCGACAGCAGCAGGTCACCGGTCGCGGTCACGCCCAGCGCGAGCGCCAGGTTGCCGTCCTTGAGCGCGCGGGAGGTGCCCAGCCAGGTCATCACCGCGACGGCGACCACCGACAGCCCGCCGATGACCAGCAGCTTGTTCCCGGCCAGGCCGAGCTTCACGTAGCTGGAGATCACCGCCTCGTTGGCGTGAATCGGACCGATGTTCATGCCGGTGGCGTGGAAGACCCGGTCGGTCCAGTACAGGATCGAGTCACGGGGCATCAGCACGAACGCGATCGCGGTCATCAGCAGGAAGCTGAGGAAGCTGGTGACCACCGCGCGGAAGTCCTTGCGCAGCAGGAAAATCAGCACGAACCCGGCGGGGGTGAGCTTCACCGCGGCCGCGATGCCGATCAGCGCGCCGCGCGGCCAGCGCGGGTTCGGCCACAGCACGTCCAGCGCGACCATCATCATCAGCAGGACGTTGATCTGGCCCCAGAAGATGGTGTTGGACACCGGGTGCGCGACCACGAGCGCGAAGCAGCCGGCCAGCACCATCCACGGCTTGGCCAGCAGGCCGGCCAACTGCGGCGAGGCCTTGCGGTAGGCCACCACGATCGGGATCAGCGCGAGGCAGGTGACGGCGGTGAGCAGCGGGTACCCGATGTGCGGCGGGATGATCGCCAGCGGGGTGAACAGGACCGCGGAGAACGGCGGATACGTGTAGGGCAGGGGACCGCCGACCGGCGAAACCGGCAGTTCGGTGTAGATGGAGCGGCCGTGGAGGAAGGTGTCCGCGCCGAGCCGGTACACGTCGACGTCCGTGGGCCATTTGACGATGCCGTGCGCGTAGTACGCCATCGCGGCGAAGCACAGCAGGGCCAGCACCAGTTCAGCACCCAGGCGGAGCCGCTCCGCCGCGCTGCCGTGCCTCATCGTCGAGATGACAGACTTCAAATCGCCTCTCCCAGGTCCCGGCCGAGCAGTGCCCACGAAACTGACACGGCAGTCCCTATCTTCGTCTCCCACGCGCGATCCGTTACCGGCGGGTCCCGCTAAACCGCGGCCACAAAACACATCCACCGCATGACGTAGCACAGGCACACGCCGCGTAGACGCCCGCAAGAATCCGCGCCAGATGGTATTCCAGCCCCGTCACGGCCGGCCCGGCACCCACGCCGGAGGTGAAAAACCCATACTTCACACCGATTGACGAATAGTAGGGGTAACCCCAGTGTGACGACCCGTCTCCACTGTTACCGTCACGATGTTGTTCGAACGTGTGGGGTAGCCAGGCGATCGCCGGCCCTCGGTGGACCACGGCGGCGGTGCCTCCACGGTGGTCATGTCGCGTTTCGAATGTTGGGGACAGGCACTGTTGGAGGCACGATGCTCGGCTGGTTCTGCGTGACGTTGGGCGTCGCGTTCAGCTCGGCGATCGTGCCTCTCATCAACATCGAGATGTTCGTGCTGGGGTTGGTGGCCAGCCAGCCCCAGCTGCACTGGGCGCTCGTCGCGGCGGCGGTGGCGATCGGGCAGGTGGCCGGGAAACTGCTGTACTACCTCGCCGCACGCGGTTCGATCCGGTTGCCGGGGTGGATGACCCGGGTAACGCGGCGGCGCACATCCGGCGGGCGCTGGCGCGAGCGTACGAAATGGTTACGCGCCAAGATCGAGGCGTTGCGTGAGCGGTGTCACCGCCACCCCGCGTGGATGGCCGGCACCTACGGGGTGAGCGCGGTGGTCGGAATCCCGCCGTTCATGGCGACGGTTGTCCTGGCCGGGCTGGCCGACATGTCGATGCCCACCTTCCTCACCGCCGGCCTGGCCGGAAGGTTCGTCCGCTACGCCATTCTCGCGGCGTTCCCGGCCATCTTCGCGTCCTGGACACACCACTGGTGAACCGGCCGGACCGGTCATCGGCCGGCGGATTCCAGGGCTTCCAGCTCAATGGCCTTGCGCATGGTGGCACGGGCCCGCCGCCGGTCCCCGGCGAGGTCGTAGGCGTGGGCGAGCCGGTACCAGTGCCGCCAGTCGTCGGGATACCGTTCGAGTTCGGCACGGCGCTGCTCGAACCACTCGTCCGCGGCCGCGCGGTCCACCCTGCCGGAGGGCATCCTCGGCAACTCGGAGGTTTCGGGCAGGCCGCCTTCCGCCTCCAGCCGCCGCGCGAGCCGCTGGATGTGCGTGCCCGAGCGCCAGGTCGCGACCACCATCCACACGCCAAGCAACGGCAACACCAGCACACCGGCACCCAACGCGACGCCGGCCGCCGTGCCAGTGCGCAGCAACGCGACCGCCCGATCGGCGAGCAGGAACAGGTAGACCGCGAGCGCGGCGGTCAGCAGGAGTGCGACGTTGCGGGCCTTCACCACGGCCCCCGTCACAGGTCCAAAACGTTTTCCAGGCCGACCGTCAGGCCCGGCCGGCGAACCACCTCGCGCACCCCCAGCAGCACGCCCGGCATGAACGAAGCCCGGTCCATCGAGTCGTGCCGGATGGTCAGCGTCTCACCGTCGGCGCCGAACAGGATCTCTTCGTGCGCAATCAGTCCGGGCAACCGGACCGAGTGCACCCGCACGTCGTCGACCACCGCTCCGCGCGCACCATCCAACTCCTTGGTGGTGGCGTCCGTCCCGGGCTTCCGGCCCGCATCGCGACGCGCCTGCGCGACCAGCCGCGCGGTGTGCTCGGCGGTGCCGGAGGGCGCGTCGGCCTTGCGATTGTGGTGCAGCTCGATGATCTCGACCGACTCGTAGAACCGGGCCGCCTGCTGGGCGAACCGCATCGCAAGCACCGCGCCGAGCGCGAAGTTCGGCGCGACCAGCACGCCGACCCCGGGCTTGGCCGCCAGCCACTCGCGCACGGCCGACAGCCGCTCCTCGGTGAAGCCCGTCGTCCCCACCACGGCGTGGATGCCATGCTCGACCGCGTATTTCACGTTGTCCAGTACGGCGTCGGGGTGGGTGAAATCGACCACCACCTCGGCCTCGGCCAGGCCGTCACGCGAGTCACCCGAGTCGATCGCGGCGACGACCTTCAGGTCCGGAGCGGCCTGGACGGCGTTCACCACGGTGGCGCCCATGCGGCCACGGGCACCTAGCACACCCACGCGAATCATGCCTGTCCCTCCGCGAGTTTGCGCGCGACCGCGATCGTGTCGACACGGCGCTCCTGACGGCGGCGCGCTCTCGGGTCGGCCTGGCAACGGCAGGTTGACGCAAAGTGTGTCATGCGAGCACCTCGTGCAGATCTTCCGGCAAGTCCTCCTCATGAGCGTACGGGCCGACCACCGCACCGACCGACACGCCCGTCTTGCGGAACAGGCCGCGCGCCAGCTCGTAGACCTCCTCGGTGCTGACCGCATCGATCCGCGCGACCGTCTCGTCCACGCTGGAGTAGGTGCCGTAGTTGAGTTCCCGCTTGCCGATCCGCGACATGCGGGAAGCGGTGTCCTCCAGGCCCAGCAGCAGTCCGCCGCGCAACTGGCCCTTCGCGCGGGCGACCTCGGCGTCGGTGAACCCTTCCTTGCCGACGCGGCCGAGAACGTCCCGCAGGACGCCGGTCACGTCACCGAGCCGGTCCGGCTGGCATCCCGCGTAGACCGACAGGTACCCGGTGTCGGCGTATTGCGAGACCGACGAGTAGACCTGGTAGGCCAGCCCGCGCTTCTCCCGGATCTCCTGGAACAGCCGGGAACTCATGCCACCGCCGAGCGCGGCGTTGAGCACGCTCAGCGCGTGGCGGCGCTCGTCGTGCCGGGACAGCGCGCGCAGCCCGACCATGACGTGCGCCTGCTCGGTGTCGTCGGTATGCAGCACGAGCTTGCGGCCGCCCGCGATCCTGGCGGCGCCCCGGCGCGGCGGCAGCGGAGTGTCCGAACCGGACAGTCGTGGCCGCAAAGCCTTGCGCACCAAGCGAAGCACGCTGGCGTGCTCTATGTTGCCGGCCACCGAGAGCACCATCCGCTGCGGAGTGTAGCGGCGGCGGTAGAAGGCGCGCAGCGCCGCCGGGGACATCCCGCTGATGGACTCTTCGGTGCCCAGCACCGGCCGGGCCAGCGCGTGTCCACTGAGGATGGTCTCGGCGAACGTCTCGTGCAGCAGGTCCTCGGGATCGTCGTCGCGCATGGCGATCTCCTCGAGCACCACGCTGCGCTCGGTGTCCATGTCGGAATCCGTGCAGAGGGCCTCGAACACCACGTCGGTGACCAGATCCATGGCCAGCGGCAGGTCCTCGTCGAGCACCTGCGCGTAGAAGCAGGTGTGTTCCTTGGCGGTGAAGGCGTTGAACTCGCCGCCCACCGCGTCGATCTCCTCGGCGATCTGGGTCGCGCTGCGGTTCGCGGTTCCCTTGAACAGCAGGTGTTCCAGGTAGTGGGCGCCGCCGGCCACGCTCGGTGGCTCGTCACGGGAACCGACACCCACCCACAGGCCGACGGTCACCGAACGCACGCCCGGAACGTGCTCGGTGATCACCCGCAGCCCGCCGGGCAGAACGGTGCGCCGGACTCCCACGTCGAGGGTTCGGGTACGGCCGATCGGCTGCTCGTATCCCGGTATCTGTCGCGCCATGCGTCCCTTTGGTTCGAGCGTGAAAGCCATGAGTGACCCGTTCCTAACGAAAAACTGCTAGTAACGGGTCACTCATGGCCACTATGACTTGACAAAGCGAGAGTGACTACTTGGACTCGCTGGGCTTGTCCTCGGCAGCCTTCTCGGCGCCTTCCTCGTCCTCGTCCTTGACCAGGATCAGGCTGATCTTGCCGCGGCTGTCGATGTCGGCGATCTCGACGCGGAGCTTGTCGCCCACGTTGACCACGTCCTCGACCTTGCCGATGCGCTTGCCGTTACCCAGCTTGGAGATGTGCACCAGGCCGTCCTTGCCCGGGAGCAGCGAGACGAACGCACCGAACGCGGCGGTCTTCACCACCGTGCCCAGGAACCGCTCGCCCACCTTGGGCAGCTGCGGGTTGGCGATCGCGTTGATCTTGCTGATCGCGGCGTCCGCGGACGGGCCGTCGGCGGCGCCCACGTAGATGGTCCCGTCGTCCTCGATGGAGATGTCCGCGCCGGTCTCCTCGGTGATCGAGTTGATCATCTTGCCCTTCGGGCCGATGACCTCGCCGATCTTGTCCACCGGGATCTTCACGCTGGTCACGCGCGGCGCGTACGGGCTCATCTCGTCGGGCCGGTCGATCGCCTCGGCCAGCACCTCGAGGATGGTCAGGCGCGCGTCCTTGGCCTGCTTCAGCGCCCCCGCGAGCACGTCGGAGGGGATGCCGTCGAGCTTGGTGTCCAGCTGCAGTGCGGTGATGATGTCCTTGGTGCCGGCGACCTTGAAGTCCATGTCGCCGAAGGCGTCCTCCGCACCGAGGATGTCGGTCAGCGCCACATACTCGGTCTTGCCCTCGACCTCGTCGGAGACCAGGCCCATGGCGATGCCGGCCACCGGCGCCTTGAGCGGCACCCCCGCGTTGAGCAGGGCCATCGTGGAGGCGCACACCGAGCCCATCGACGTCGAGCCGTTGGAGCCAAGCGCCTCCGAGACCTGGCGGATCGCGTACGGGAACTCGTCCCGCTTGGGCAGCACCGGCACCAGCGCGCGCTCGGCCAGCATGCCGTGCCCGATCTCACGCCGCTTCGGCGAGCCGACCCGGCCCGTCTCCCCGGTGGAGAACGGCGGGAAGTTGTAGTGGTGCAGGTACCGCTTGGTCGTCTCCGGCGACAGCGAGTCGATCTGCTGCTCCATCCGCAGCATGTTCAGCGTGGTCACGCCCAGGATCTGGGTCTCGCCGCGCTCGAACAGCGCCGAGCCGTGCGCCCGCGGCACCACGCCGACCTCGGCGTAGAGGCGGCGGATGTCGGTCAGGCCACGACCGTCGATGCGGACCTTGTCGCGCAGGATGCGCTGCCGGATGAGCTTCTTGGTCAGCCCGCGGAACGCCGCGCCGATCTCCTTCTCCCGGTCGGCGAACGCCTCGCCCTCACCGATGCCGACCTTGCTCAGCAGGTCGGCCTTGACCTGGTCGATCGCGGCCTCGCGCTCCTGCTTGCCGCCGATGGTCAGCGCCCGCGCCAGCTCGTCGGTCGCGATCGCGGCCACCGCGTCGTAGGCGTCCTGCTCGTAGGCCGGGAACAGCGGGAACTCGGTGGTCGGCTTGGCGGCCACCTCGGCGAGCTGCTGCTGGGCCTGGCACAGCGCCCGGATGAACGGCTTGGCCGCGTCCAGGCCGTCGGCCACCGCCTGCTCGTCGGGCGCCTTGTTACCGGCGGCGATCAGGTCCAGCGTCGCGTCGGTGCCCTCCGCCTCGACCATCATGATCGCGACGTCGTCGCCGACTACACGGCCCGCGACGACCATGTTGAAGGTCGCCTTCTCCAGCTGCGACCAGGTCGGGAACGCGACCCACTGGCCCTCGATCAGCGCCACGCGCACGCCACCGATCGGCCCCGAGAACGGCAGCCCGCCGATCTGCGTGGAGGCCGACGCCGCGTTGATCGCGAGCACGTCGTACGGGTCGTCCGGGTGCAGGCTCTGCACGGTGACCACGACCTGGATCTCGTTGCGCAGGCCGTCGGTGAAGGACGGGCGCAACGGCCGGTCGATCAGCCGGGCGGTCAGGATCGCGTCGGTGGAGGGACGGCCCTCACGCCGGAAGAACGCGCCGGGAATGCGGCCGGCCGCATACATCCGCTCCTCGACGTCCACCGTCAGCGGGAAGAAGTCGAAGTGCTCCTTCGGGTGCTTCGACGCCGTCGTGGCGGACAGCACCATGGTCTCCTCGTCGAGATAGGCGACCACGGAGCCGGCGGCCTGCCGGGCCAGCCGGCCGGTCTCGAAGCGGATCGTGCGGGTGCCGAACCGGCCGTTGTCGATCACGGCCTCGGTTTCGTGCACGGCGAATGCACCTGTGTCAGTCATTGTCGTGTTACTCCTCGTTCGTTGAGGCCACGCACCACCGCACGAGGAGCGAAACCGGTCATCGATCGAAGCCCTCGGGGTATCTCCCGGGAGCCACTACCGAGGACCGGCATCTCTTGCCCTCGCGAGTGCGTCGCCCTCTCCTCTTTCTTGCTGTTATGGGAAAAACGCGAATCGGACGCCTACACGCGACGGCCGCGCTCCCCCCTTATGTACCGAGGGGGAGCGACCCGGTGGCCACTCCCCCTCGGAATCTCATCGGCGAAGGCCGAGTCGCTGGATGATCGAACGGTATCGTTCGATGTCCACCTTCATCACGTAGTTGAGCAGCCGGCGGCGGCGGCCGACCAGCAGCAGCAGACCGCGACGCGAGTGATGGTCGTGCTTGTGCACCTTGAGGTGCTCGGTGAGGCCGATGATCCGCTTGGTGAGCAGAGCCACCTGCGCCTCGGGCGATCCCGTGTCCGATTCGTGCACGCCGTACTCGGCAAGGATCGTCTTCTTCTCGTCGGTGGACAGCGCCACGCTTCGTTTCTCCTGTCGTCTTCGGGAGGATCGAATCGACGCTACGGCTCGATTCTCCGCATATACGTACCGTGTTGGCGAGACGGTACCGGCCGCCACGGACCGCAGCCGGACCCAATGAGTCAGGATATCAGCCGGTTCATCGAGCGTGTCCGGACTCCAGGGGAAACGTCTCGACGACCGAGTACCGGGCTCCGGTCGGGGCCCGATCGCTGCGCATGAGCACGACGTCGGTCGCTGTCCAGGCTTCGCTGGTGTACGCCGACAAGCGGCGCGGCAGTTCGGGCGGAACGCTCTCGCGGGTACGCGCGAGGGTCAGGTGCGGCAGGTACGGCCGGTCCCGGCCCGCGCCGGCCGCGGTCGCCAACTCGACCAGGCCCTCTCCGTATACGCCCAGGTACAGCACGTGAGAGAACGAGCCGGCGCCTTCCAGCCGCAGCGTCGGCGCGGCCTGCCCGGCCAGCCGGCGCCGCAGCCAGGTCACCCGGTCCGTGGGGTCGGCCTCCTCGCCGTAGAAGCCGAGTGTGACATGCCAGCCCTCGGGTGCGGACCAGCGCACGCTCTTGGGCGCCGAGATGCCGGAGACCTCGTCGCGAATCGACTCGATGACCTCGGGAGGCGGCACCAGGGCGGAGAACAGCAGTGGCATCTCTTCCTCACCCCCGCGAGCCGGCTCGGCGGAGCAGGTCCGCGATGGCCGGGAAGTCCTCGTCCAGGCGCTTCGCGGCCTCGGCGAGGTCCTCGTCCTCGGCGATGTCACGCAGCGCGGCCAGCGCCAACCGGTCGTCGGCGGCGACCGGGATGTTGTCCCGGCCCACCGTCGGCCGCGAGTCCCGCACATCTTCCAGCGCGGCCTCCAGCGCCTCCTTGCGCCCGGCCGCGACCTCGGGGATCAGGCACTTGCGTTCCAGCATGATCATCCGGGCGAGCACCACCGGGTTGCCGATCTTCGCCCGCCGGCCGCTCATCACCTGGCTCAGCATCGGCGCGCTGATCCCGAGCACCTCGGCCAGGTAGGCCTGCGACACATTGAACGCCACGACGAGGCGGCGCACCCGGTCCCCGAGCGGTTCGCCGTACCACTCCCGTTGCAGGGCGATATTTCGCTGGACGATTTTGTGGTCCTCCACCTTAAGTCCGCTCCCCTAGCTCCCGGTGTGACACCCCAGTGACCACTTGTATCTTGCCAGCCGGGCCCGCCTGCCTGGGTCGACTTCGGACATCGATTCGCAATCGCACGCGCCGCTACCGCAGTATCTCCCGGACCTTGGCCACGTCGGCGTCGATCTGCTCGACCAGGGCCTCGACGTCGGTGAAGGTGACCTGACCGCGCAGGTGGCTGACGAAGTCCAGCGCCACCCGCTCGCCGTAGAGGTCCTCGTCCAGGTCGAGCACGAAGGCTTCGACCGTGCGCTCCCGTCCGAAGAAGGTCGGGTTCGTGCCGACCGACACGGCCGCGGCAAGCCTGCGGTGCGGCTCCGCGGCGAGGACGAACCAGGCCGCGTAGACCCCGTCCGCGGGCACCGCGGCGAAGTGCGGGGTGGACAGGTTCGCGGTCGGGAAGCCGAGCTTGCGGCCCCGCCCTTCGCCGCGCACCACGATGCCTTCGAGCCGGTGCGGCCGGCCCAGGGCCGCAGCGGCCGCGGCGACATCACCCGCGTCGATGCACGACCGCACGTAGGTCGAAGAGAAGTTGATCTCGGCTGGCTCTCCGTTACGCATGGTGTCGCCTTGGAGTTCCGCGCCGTAGGCGACGAACCCGAACCGGCGCCCCAACTCGCGCAGCAACGCCACGTTGCCCGCCGCCTTGGCACCGAAGGTGAAGTTCTCGCCCACCACCACGGCGGCCGCGTGCAGCCGGTCGACCAGTATCTCGTGCACGAACTCGTGCGCGGGGAGCCGGGACAGTTCCGGTGTGAACGGCAGCACGGCGAACACGTCGACGCCGAGTTGCTCGACGAGCTCCGCCTTGCGCCGCAGGGTGGTCAGTTGGGCTGGGTGACTGCCGGGGCGGACGACCTCGGAGGGGTGGGGGTCGAAGGTCAGCACGACGCTGGGCAGGCCGCGCTGCCGGGCGATCTCGACCGTCCGGCCGATGAGAGCTTGATGTCCCCGGTGCACCCCGTCGAACACACCGATGGTGACCACACACCGTCCCCAGCCGCTGGGGAGATCTTCCAGGCCGCGCCATGTCTGCACGGAACAGGAGCGTAGCGGCCGACGTCATTCAGGTTTAAAGGACATCGCGCCGGCCGCGCGAGCGACCAGAACAACACAGCGTCGCGGCCGGCGCCCGTCAGCCTTGAGGGGACACCGTCGCGGGCTCTACGCGGGATCCAGGACGACGACGGTGCGGGAGACGCCGCCCGCGTCGACGGCCAGCGCGACGGCGTGCCCGTCCGGGCCGAACACGCCGTAGGTGCCCTCGATGCCGGACGCTCGGATCTGCTGTCCATATTGGAGAGACCGGGCCGCGCGTGCGTCCACTTCGTAGCGGGGGAAGGCGGCAGCGACGGCGTCGTCGAGGTTGTGGGTCAGCCCGGGGTCGGCTTCGAGCTGGGCGAGGGTACGCGCGCGGGCGAGGGTGAACGGCCCGACCGTGGTGCGGCGCAGGGCGGCGAGGTGCCCGCCGGCGCCGAGCGCCTGCCCGAGGTCCCGGGCCAGCGCCCGGACGTAGGTGCCCGAGGAGCATTCGACGACCGCGTCGAGTTCGATGTGATCCGCTTCCCGCCGGGTGGCCAGCAGATCGAACCGGTAGACGGTCACCGGGCGGGGTTTGAGGGCGACCTCTTCGCCGGAGCGCACCCGGGCGTAGGCACGCTTGCCCCCGACCTTGACCGCGCTGACCGCGCTGGGCACCTGGTCGATTTCCCCGGTGAGGTCGGCGATTCCGGCCGCGATGGCCTCGTCGGTGACCGCCGCCATGGCCGCGGGGTCCGCTGTGGACACTCGTTCTCCCTCGGCGTCGTCGGTGACGGTGCTGGCGCCGAGGAAGAACGTGGCGAGGTAGGTCTTGCGGTCGAGCGCGAGATGACCGAGCAGCTTGGTCGCGCGTTCGATACCCAGCACGAGCACGCCGGTGGCCATCGGGTCGAGCGTGCCGGCATGGCCGACCTTGCGGGTGCCCATGATCTTGCGCACCCGAGCCACCACGTCGTGGGAGGTCATCCCCGGCGCCTTGTCGATGACGAGGAGACCGGGCTCGGGTGCGGGACGGGACCTTTTCGCTTCGGGCACGGCTGAACTTTAGAGACTGTTTCGAAGCGGCTTGCGTGGCGGTGCGGGTAGCCGGGCCCGAGGCGGTTTCTCACTCCGGGATCTCCTCCTCACCGAAGGCCACCCGCTCCCCCACCGGCCGGCTCAGGCCGAGGCGGTCTGCGGCACTGGCGCGTCCCAGGATCGCCGGCGTACCTGGAACGGAATCTCCTCACCACGGGCCTGGGCCGCGAACATTTCGGCGCGGGCCCGGCGCCACCACACGAGCACCCGGAAGGTGCCGAACCCGAGCACCGCGAACACGGACAGCAGCGCGATCCGGAAGTTGCCGCCGAAGGTTTGCAACAGCACACCGATGGCCAGCGCCGTGATCGTCGTGGCGACGAAGCCACCGACGTTGACCACGCCGGTCGCGGTGCCCACCCGGCGCAACGGGTTGTAGTCCCGCGCCAGCGCGAAACCGATCATCGAGGCGGGCCCGCCCAGGGAAAGAAACGCGAAGCTGGGCACCAGGACCGCGATCGGGACCGTACCCGGCCAGGCCAGCAACAGGGCCCACACGCCGGCCGCGCCACCGAGATAACCGCAGACCAGCGGCATGCGCCAGCTCGGCCGGGCCGAAATGGTGCTGCCGATCAGCGGTCCGCCGATCAGCGAGCCGAACACGAACACGGTGAGCAGCGCGCTGGCCGTCGCGGTCGGCAAGCCTTGGGCCTGGACCAAAAACGGCACGCCCCACAGCAGGGTCAGCGTGTTCGGCGCGAACATCGTGGCGAAATGCACCCAGAACCCGAGCCGGGTGCCCGGCACCCGCCACGCGCCGGCGACCTGGCGCGCCAGCTCGCGCCCGTCCACCCGGGATGGCTTCACCATGCGTCCCGCCGGAGTGTCCCGGACCCGCAGGGACACGAAGATCGCGAAGGCGGCCGTGAGCAGGCCGGTGACCAGGAAGGTCGGGACCCACCCGGGGCCGGCCAGCAACAGGGTCAGCGGGACGGTCGCGGCGAAATTGCCGACGAAGCCGATGGCCGAGGTGAACGAGGTGACGACCGCGTACTGGCGGCCGGGGAAGTGCAGGGCGACCAGGCGCAGCACGCTGACGAAGGTCAGCGCGTCGCCGAATCCGAGCACGCCACGGGCGATCAGGCCCAGGCTGTAGGAGGTCGCGACGGCCATCAGAACCTGTCCGAGGCCGAGGAAGACCAGGGCGACGGTGAGGATCTTGCGGGGACCGTGGCGATCGACCAGTACCCCGGTCGGGATCTGCATGGCGGCGTAGACGCCGACCTGGAGAACGGTGAAGGTACCGAGCGCCGCGGCACCGACGTGGAATCGGTCCGCGGCCTGCAGGCCGGCCACCCCGAGAGAGGTGCGGTGGAACACGGCGAGGAGATAGACGGTGGCGGCGGTCAACCAGATGAGCCAGGATCGGCGGCTTGCCTTGCGGATCCCGGGTGCCTGCTCGGGCGGCACTGATGAATTCCCTTCTTAGGTTGCGGAATACGGAGGACCATTCAAAACGCGAGACGGGCGCGATCGGGAACACACCGCAACGCTGCACGCGGGCGGGGAGGCAGGCCGCCAGCGTGATCAACCGGCAACCGGCGAGGAGAAGTCACGGCCTGGCTACCCGAACACGTTCTGAACAATACTGAGACGCCCGCGCTGCCGTCCCAGTATTTGTATCGGTGTCGTGGCCGAGATCCTTACCCGTCGCCGCGGTGGTTTTGCCCACACCTCGCCCGGAAAGTCCAAAAAGGACGCTACCCTCAGCGGACCGCGCCGACCACCGCCCAGCGGCCCGAGCGCCAGCGCAGCACGACGGCGGCCAGGCGCAGGATCATGAACAGCGACAGGCCGGTCCAGATCCCGGCCAGGCCCCAGTCCAGCACGAGCGAGATCCAGATCAACGGGAGAAAACCGGCGCCCGCACTGACCAGGGTGGCGGTGCGCAGGAACGCGGCGTCCCCGGCGCCGAGCAGCACACCGTCCAAGGCGAACACCACTCCGGCGATCGGTTGCAGCACAACGAAGAACCACCAGGCGTGCGGGATCTGGCCGAGCACGTCCGGGTCGGAGGTGAACGCGTGCGGGAGAACCTGCGACACAACGGCGAACAGCACGCACAGCGCGCAGCCGAGAATCAGGCCGTACCGGGTGATCTGAGCGGCGATCCCGCGTGCCTGCCGCTCGTCCCCCGCGCCCAGCGCGGCACCCACCAGTGACTGTGCCGCGATCGCGATCGAGTCCAGCACCAGCGACAGGAACACCCACAGTTGCAGGACGACCTGATGCGCGCCGACCGCCGCGGTCGAGGTCCGCGCGGCGACCGCGGCGGCCGACACGAAGCACGCCTGGAAGCCGAGGCTCCGCAGCACCAGGTCCCGGCCGAGGCCCAGTTGTGCCCACATGATCGAAGGCCGCGGCCGAAGCGGCACCCGCTGCCTGACCAGAGCACGCACGAACAATGCCGCGGATACGACCTGTGCCGCGACGTTCGCCACGGCCGAGCCCTCCAGGCCCCAGCCCGCGCCATACACCAGCACCGGACAGAGTACGGCGGACATTCCATTGCCCGCCAACACATACCGGAGTGGGCGTACCGCGTCCTGGACGCCGCGCATCCAGCCGTTCCCGGCCATGGTCACCAGGATCAGCGGCGCGCCGAACAACGCGATGCGCAGCCACGAGACCGCCGCGGAGCCCACCTCCTGGCTGCCGGAAAGCGCTTGCGCGATCGGCCCCGCCAGCAGTTGGCCGGCGACCAGCACCACGATGCCCACCACGATCGCCAGCCAGGTGGCCTGGACGCCCTCGCTCACCGCGTCGGCCCGGCGGCCGGCGCCATGCAGCCGGGCGGTGCGCGCGGTCGTGCCGTAGGACAGGAACGTCAGCTGCGTCGACACCTGTGACAGCACGACCCCGCCGAGCGCGAGCCCGGCCAGCGGCAGCGCGCCGAGGTGCCCGACGACCGCGGTGTCCACCAGGACGTAGAGCGGCTCCGCGGCGAGAACGCCAAGCGCGGGTACAGCCAGCCCGAACACGCGTTTGGCGGGTACCTGATCGACGACCACGGCCATCAGCGTAACTGACAAACCCCGCTACAACAGTTACCGATTTTCCAGAAACGTGGGCGGACAGTCAGGCTGTGACGTCCGTGTTTCGGGTGTTCTCACCGCTCTTGGACGTCCCGGCCGGCGGAGAGCTCGATCAACGGAGCCGCGGAAAGGGCGTTCCGCACCTGCGCTAGCGCCTCTTCGACGGTGCCGTACACGGTGGCGCCGGAAGCGAGGCGGTGGCCTCCGCCACCGAGGCTGCGGGCCGCCGCCGACACGTCGATCTTGCCCAGCGCGCGCAGCGACACGGTCCATTCGCCCGGGGCCTGCTCCTTCAGCACCGCGGCGACCTCCGCGTCCCGCGTCGAGCGGACCACGTCGACCACGGCCTCGGTTTCCTCCATGCGCACCATGGCCGAGGCTTCGGCCGACACCGTCGCGTGCACGAGCCCGAAGCCCTGCGCCGACTCCGGTTCCAGCCGCGCGGTGCCCAGCACCTTCGACAGCATCGGCAGCCAGGCGAAGGGATGGTCGTCGATGATCTCCCGGGTGAGCCGCTCCGGATCGACGCCGGCCTGCAGCAGCCTCGCCGCGGCCTGGTGCGTGGCCGGGGTCGCGCGGCGGAACCCGCCGGTGTCGGTGACCAGGCCGGCGTAGAGACAGCGGGCGATCGGCTCGTCGAGCGGCACGCCCAGCTCGTCGAGCAGTTCGAGCACCAGCACCGCGGTGGCTTCCGCGTGCGGGTCGACCAGGTGGTGTGTTCCGTAGCGCAGGTTCGAAGCGTGGTGGTCGATCACCAGCACCGAACCGCCGGCCGCGCGGGTGGCCTCGATCCGGTCGGCGAGGCTGCCCAGCCGGCTCGGGCTCGGTGTGTCCACGCAGATCAGCAGCGACGAACTCGCGGGCACCTCGGCCACGGGCACGATCAGGCTCGCCACGTCCAGGCCGCGCAGGCTTTCCGGGGTCTGCCCGGGCACTGCGAAGGAGACGCGCACAGTAGCGCCGCGCAGGTGGAGGGCACGGCCGAGCGCCAGCGCGCTGCCAAGCGCGTCGGCGTCGGGGCGGACGTGCGCGAGCAGCGTTACGTCGGTGGCCGCACGCAGCAGCTCGGCGACACCGGAAAGGTCGTGCTGGGCAGGGATGCTCATGTCACGCAAGTTACGCTGTCCTGCGATGTTCCACTACGCGATCCTCGTCTACCCCGCCGCCAACCGGGTCTACGCCGACGCCTCGCCCGCGCTGCTACGCGCCGAGCTGACCGCGTTCGGCGCCACGCTGAGCACCGAACCGGTCGAGGTGGGGCAACGACGCCTCGGCGGGGTCGATTACGTGACCTTCTCCACCGCGACGCCGATGTCCGAAGAGGACGTTGCGCGGCTGTCGAACCTGTCGTCGCTGTATGCGCTGTTCGAGATCAGCGACGAGGTGCTCCGGCCGCTCACGGTGACTCCGCTGGACAGGTTCGACTCGGACCTGCTCACCATCCAGAAATACAGCGGCAAGACGAACGAGTTGTTCACCAAGCTGTTGCTCAACGTCACCTTGCTGTCCACTGTGGAGGGATTCGGCCGGGTGCGGCACGTGCTGGATCCGTTGTGCGGCCGGGGAACCACGCTCAACCAGGCGATGATGTACGGTCTCGACGCGACCGGAGTCGAGCTCGACCGCCGGGATTTCGAGGCATACCAGAAGTTCATCGTCACCTGGTTGCGCACCAAGCGGATCAAGCACACCGCGAACTCCGGGCAGCTGCGCCGGAACAAGGTCAAGCTGGGTCAGCGGCTGGAGATCGAGTTCGGCCTGACCAAGGAGTCGTACAAGGCGGGCGACACGCGCCGGCTCACCTTCTTCAACTCCGACACGCTACGCACCGACGAACTGGTGCCCGCCGGCTCGGTCGACGTGATCGTCACCGACGCGCCCTACGGCGTGCAGCACGGCAGCCACCAGGCCGAGGGGCTTTCCCGCAGCCCGCGCGAACTCCTCGCGGCCGCGGTGCCGGTGTGGGTCCGCACGCTCAAGCCCGGCGGAGCGATCGGCCTTTCGTGGAACACCCACGTCGTCAAGCGTGACGAACTGGCCGACATCCTCACCAACGCCGGTCTCGCCGTCCGCACCGACCTCGGGGACTTCTGCCACCGGGTGGATCAGGCGATCAACCGCGACCTGATCGTCGCCCGCAAGCCGATCTAGCCCCAGATTCGCGGCCGGCCGATTTCCGGTTCACAAGCGGCGGGCCGGTTGCGATGAGACACGCAACCGGCCCGCTATCCGCACCGTCAAGCAAGCCGGCCGCGTCGATCAGTCTTAGTCTTCCTCGTCCTCGCGGGGGGCGCGGTAAGGGTCCGACTCGCCGGCGTGCTGGGCGCCGGTGGCTCGGCGCGCGACTTCCGCATCGGCCTCCCGGGCCTTGGCGAGAAGGTCTTCGATGTGCCGGGCGGTGTCCTGGACGGTGTCGGCGACGAACGTCAGCGTCGGCGTGAACCGCACCCCGGTGCCCTGCCCGACCTTGCTGCGCAGCACCCCGCGTGCCGACTCGAGCGCGGCGGCCGCGCCCGCGAAATCCGGTACGGAATCGAGCTTCTCACCGAGCACCGTGTAGTAGACCGTCGCGTCATGCAGGTCCGCGGTCACCTTCGTGTCGGTGATCGTCACGTAGCTGAGCCGCGGGTCCTTGATCTCGTGTTCGATCGCCGACGCGACGATCTGGGAGATCCGCTTCGACAGCCTGCGTGCGCGAGCCGGGTCGGCCATGGCGCAGCTCCTCTTTCACCTGTGTCCGGCTTTCGGACAGTCTTTCTGCTGTTTCCGATTTTTCGACGCGCTGGTTTCCGCGCTCAGTCTTCGGGCCCGATCAACCTGCGGTGCGCGGACAGCAGTTCCAGTTCCGGCCTGCCCACCACGAACCGTTCGCACTCGTCGAGCACGTCACGCACGTGCGTGCCGTCGGCAGCGACCACCGCCACCCCGATGAGCGCCCGCCGGTGCAGGTCCAAATGGCCGGCCTCGGCCACCGCCACCTCGAACCGCTTGCGCAGCTCCGCGACCAACGGCCGGACCACCGACCGCTTCTGCTTCAACGACCGCACGTCGCCCAGCAGCACGTCGAGCTCCAACGCACCTACGAACAATGACCCTCAGGCTCCCTCAATGCCAAACGCAACCACCTCGGGGTCCAGGGGCTTGCCCCCTGGCGGGGTTGGGGGAGCTACCCCCAACGGACACCGTAAAGGCCGGAGGGGCGAACTGCCCCGGGTGCGGGTGTCCCGCATGACACCGGGCGAGCACGCCCCTCCCAACCCATGGTTTACGCGCGCGGCTTCTCGCGCTGCTCGTAGGTCTCCACCACGTCATCGACCTTGATGTCGCTGTAGGTCCCGAGGGTGAGACCGCACTCGTAGCCCTCGCGGACCTCGACCACGTCGTCCTTGAACCGCCGCAACGAGCTGACCGGCAGGTTCTCGGCGATCACCGTGTTGTCCCGCAGCAACCGGGCCTTGGCGTTGCGCCGGATCTCGCCGGAGGTCACCAGGCAACCGGCGATGGTGCCGAACTTGGAGGACTTGAAGACCTCGCGGACCTCCGCCTTGCCGAGTTCGACCTCTTCGTACTCCGGCTTGAGCATGCCCTTGAGCGCCTGCTCGATCTCCTCGATCGCCTGGTAGATCACCGTGTAGTACCGGACGTCGACACCGTCGCGGTTGGCCCGCTCGGTCGCCTTGCCCTGAGCCCGCACGTTGAAGCCCAGCACGATCGCGTCCGACGCGGTCGCCAGGTCGATGTCGCTCTCGGTCACCCCACCGACACCGCGGTGGACCACGTTGAGCTCGACCTCGTCCCCGACATCCAGCTGCACCAGGGCCGCCTCGAGCGCCTCGACGGTACCCGAGTTGTCACCCTTGATGATCAGGTTGAGGGTCGAGGTCTCCTTCAGCGCGGAGTCGAGGTCTTCCAGGCTGACGCGCTTGCGCTTCGCGGCGTTCTGCGCGTTGCGGATGCGGGCCTGGCGGCGTTCGGCGATCTGCCGGGCCACCCGGTCCTCCTCCACGACCAGGAACTTGTCACCAGCGCCCGGCACCGAGGTGAAGCCGATGACCTGCACCGGCCGGGACGGGAGCGCCTCGGTGACGTCCTCGTTGAACTCGTCGACCATCCGCCGGACCCGGCCGTAGGCGTCGCCCGCCACGACCGAGTCGCCGACCCGCAGCGTGCCGCGCTGCACCAGCACCGTGGCGACCGGGCCGCGTCCGCGGTCCAGGTGCGCCTCGATCGCGACACCCTGGGCCTCCATCTCCGGGTTGGCACGGAGGTCCAGCGTGGCGTCGGCGGTCAGCAGGATCGCCTCGAGCAGCCCATCGATGTTGATGTTCTCCCTGGCGGAGATGTCGACGAACATCGTGTCGCCGCCGTACTCCTCGGCCACCAGGCCGTACTCGGTGAGCTGCTGGCGGATCTTCTGCGGGTTCGCACCCTCCTTGTCGATCTTGTTGACCGCGACCACGATCGGCAGCTTGGCCGCCTGGGCGTGGTTGATCGCCTCGACCGTCTGCGGCATCACGCCGTCATCGGCGGCGACCACGATCACCGCGATGTCGGTGGACTGCGCACCACGGGCACGCATGGCGGTGAACGCCTCGTGACCCGGGGTGTCGATGAAGGTGATCAGCCGCTTCGTGCCCTCCAGTTCGGTCTCGACCTGGTAGGCGCCGATGTGCTGGGTGATGCCACCGGCCTCGCTCTCGCGCACCTTCGTCTTGCGGACGGTGTCCAGCAGGCGCGTCTTCCCGTGGTCGACGTGCCCCATGACGGTCACCACCGGCGGCCGGACCTGCAGGTCCGTCTCGTCGCCGGCATCCTCGCCGTAGGTGATGTCGAAGGACTCGAGCAGCTCGCGGTCCTCCTCCTCGGGGCTGACCACCTGCACGTTGTAGTTCATCTCCGAGCCGAGCAGCTCGAGGATCTCGTCGGACACCGACTGGGTCGCGGTGACCATCTCACCGAGGTGGAACAACACCTGCACCAGCGAGGCCGGGTTCGCGTCGATCTTCTCCGCGAAGTCGGTCAGCGAAGCGCCGCGCGGCAGCCGGATCGTCTCGCCGCCACCCTTGGGCAGCCGGACACCACCGACGCTGGGCGCCTGCATGTTGTCCATGTACTCCTGGCGCTTCTGCCGCTTCGACTTGCGGCCCTTGCGCGAGGGGCCACCGGGACGGCCGAAGGCGCCCGCGGTGCCACCGCGGCCACCACCGGGACGGCCACCGCCACCACGGAAGCCACCACCGGCCGGCGCACCGCCGCCGCCACCACCGGGACCGCCGCGGTAACCGCCACCGCCGCCGCCACCAGGGCCGCCACGGTAACCGCCACCGGGACCACCACGACCGGCGCCACCGGGACCACCACGGCCGGGTGCACCCGCACCACGGCCACCGCCGGGACCACCACGGCCACCGGACGGCGGAGCGGGCCGCTGCGCGCGGCCGGGCATCATGCCCGGGTTCGGGCGCGGCGGCATGTTGCCGGGGCTCGGCCGGTTGCCGCCCGGACGCGGGCCCGCGGCCGGCCGCTCGCCACCGGAACGCTCGCCGCCCGGACGTTCGGCACCGGGCCGTGGGCCACGGTCGCCACCGGAAGGCCGGTCACCACCGGGACGCGGCGGGGTGGGACGCGGTGCGGGCGCACCGGAACCAACGCCGAACGGGTTGTTGCCCACCCGCGGCGTACGCGGACCGGGCTTCGGGCCACCGGGCTTGGGACCCTGCGGCTTGGGCGGCACCACGGACGGAGTGCCGGACTGCGCGGGCTTCGCCGGACCCGGCTTCGGGCCGGGCGGCCTTGGCGTCGGCGATGTCGGCGACGTCGGCGGCTTCGGGCCGGCCTTGGCCGCGGGCACCTCCTGGGTGCGCGGCGCCTGCGGGCCCGGTCGCGGGCCGGGCCGGGGGCCCGGCACGCCGGACGGGCGCGGCTTGTCCTGGGTGGTGTCCGGAGTCCTGGGGGGCGCCGGGACGGCACCGTTCTTCGACGGCGCGGGGCCGGGCATCGGCTTGCGGCCGCCCGACCTGCCGCCAGGCTTGCCGTCCTTGGCGGAAAACGCGTCACGCAACCGCCGGGCGACGGGCGCCTCGACGGTGGACGACGCGGATTTCACGAACTCGCCCTGCTCCTTCAGCTTGGCGAGAACTTCCTTACTCGTAACACCGAGCTCCTTGGCGAGCTCGTGTACGCGGGCCTTACCTGCCACTGCTCTCCTCAACTGATGAGGCCAGGCGGTAAGGACCCGCTGACCTCGTCCTATCGTCGCGCGTTCATGGCTTCAGCTTCACGGCTGACTCATGACGGGTCGACCTGCTTCCTTCGTTCCGACTCAGTGAGGGGAGGTCCCCCACCCGGTGATCGATCAACCATGCCCGGCCGGGACATGTCCCGGATATTCGAACGTGGCTCACGTCACGCTGGTTCTCCGGCGCGCTGCTCGAGGTGCCGCCGCAGATCACCGCCGTCCAGTGTTCCAGAGACCCGTAACGCTCTGGCAAAGGCCCGGCGTCGCTCGGCCTTGGTCAGGCAACCTTGCTCGGGATGCAGCCACGCACCCCGGCCCGGCAGCCGACGACGCTCGTCGACCACCAGCCGCCCGTCCCGTGCGACCACTCGCAACAACTCACCGGCCGAAGCCCGCTCCCGACACCCGACACACGTCCGGACTGGGGTTTCCCCCACTCCGACACACGCGTCACCCGAACGCGGCCTCCGCACCATCACCAAGTTTAGCTCGTGACCACTCACTCAGCCGAACCGGTTGTGGCGGGGCGTGGTTCCGCATCCGCGGCCGCGTCACTGCGGATGTCGATCCGCCACCCGGTGAGCCGGGCGGCGAGCCGGGCGTTCTGCCCTTCCTTGCCGATGGCCAGCGATAGCTGGAAGTCCGGCACCACTACGCGGGCCGTCTTCGCGCGCTCGTCCACCACCTGAACGGATACAACCTTCGCCGGGGACAACGCATTCCCGACGAACTTGGCCGGGTCCTCCGAGTAGTCGATGATGTCGATCTTCTCGCCCCCCAGCTCGCTCATCACGTTGCGCACGCGCGCGCCGACCGGGCCGATGCACGCGCCCTTCGCGTTGACGCCCGGCACCGTCGAGCGCACCGCGATCTTGGACCGGTGCCCGGCCTCCCGCGCGACCGCGGCGATCTCCACCGTGCCGTCGGCGATCTCCGGCACCTCCAGCGCGAACAGCTTGCGCACCAGGTTCGGGTGCGTCCGCGACAGCGTGATCTGCGGCCCGCGGCTGCCCCGCGAAACGCCGACCACGTACGCCTTGAGCCGGCTGCCGTGCTCGTAGGACTCGCCAGGCACCTGCTCGGCGGAAGGCAGCACGCCCTCGGTGTCGCCGACCTGCACCACGACCATGCCCCGGGCGTTCGCGCGGGCGTCCCGCTGGATCACCCCGGCCACGATCTCGCCCTCCTTGGCGGAGAACTCGCCGTAGGTGCGCTCGTGCTCGGCGTCGCGCAGGCGCTGCAGGATCACCTGGCGGGCGGTGGTGGCCGCGATCCGGCCGAAGCCCTCCGGCGTGTCGTCCCACTCCTCGGCGACCTCGCCGTTTTCGTCGAGGGTGTGCGCGAGCACCCGCACGTACCCGGTCTTGCGGTCGATGTCGATCTTGGCGTGCGGCTGGTGGCCCTCGGTGTGCTTGTAGGCGGTCAACAACGCGGTCTCGATGGCCGCGAGCACCGTCTCGAAGGGGATGTCCTTGTCCCGCTCGATAGCACGCAGCGCCGCGATGTCCACATTCATCTTGGGTCCTCCTTGGTCGCAGCGGCGTCTTCGTCGAGCAGCTTCAGGTCCTCCGTCGGCGGTTGCTTGAACTCGATCTCGATCACGGCCTTGGCCACGTCGCGGTAGCGGACGTCGCGGATCTCCCCCTCGACGAGCACGCGGGCCGCGTCCTGGCCGGCGTGCCCGACACGGCCCACGAACCCGGCACCCTCCACCGGGTTGATCCGGACCAGCCGGTACCGCGACCGGCGCCAGTGCCGCGGCCTGGTCAGCGGCCGGTCCACCCCCGGCGAGGTCACTTCGAGCGTGTAAGCGCCCGCGATCAGATCCTCGTGCCGGTCCAGCTTCGCGGAAACCGCACGACTTACCTCGGCCACCTCGTCGAGCCCGACGCCGTCCTCGGCGTCGACAACGACCTTGACCAGCTTGCGGCGCCCCGCCTGCTGGACGTCGAGGGCGTCGAGGTCGAAACCCGCACCCGCGACGGCCTCGGCCACTATGGGCCCGAGCCGGGCGGCGAGTTCTCCGGACACCTTGGCGCTCTCCTGTTGTCTGCTGTGGTCCATCAGTGATGGACAAGCTTATCTTGTCTGCGTCAAATGGCTGAGTTCGTCTCCGCCCGGGTGGGCGGTATCCGGCGGGAAGTGGGGGTCCCGTGGTTTCCGCACCCCGGCTGGCAGGATGGCTCCCCGTGTCGTCCCTTACTCGCCGTGACCTCCTGCGGGTGAGCGCGCTGGCCGCGCTGGCCGTCCCGCTCGCCGCGTGCAACAGCGGCTTCTCCGACGAGCCCGACCCCCTCGCGCCGCTGGCCGAACAGGCTCGGGCGGACGCCGACGCGGCGAGGACCGTCCCCGGCGACCTGGCCCAGCAGGTGGCCACCGTGCGGGCGGCCCATGCGCAGGCGCTGCAGGCCGAAGTGGAGCGGCTGAACCGGCCGAAGTCCGCCACCGGGCCGGGCACGCCGCCATCCGGCGGGATCGCCGGGCTCAAGCAGGGCCTGGCCGCCGCTCGCACACAGGCCGAGGGCCTGGTCGCGACCCTGCCGCCGTACCGGGCCGGCCTGGTCGCCGCGGTCGCGGCCGGCTGCGCCGGCCTCCAGCAGGTCTCCGATGAGCTGGGTCCCGGCGAGGACCCGGGCGCGGCGGGAGCGACCGCCGCGCCGGTGCCGGCCGGGTCGGTCGACCCGCTCCAGACCGCGCTCGACGCCGAGCACGCCGCCGTCTGGATCTATTCGCTGGTCAACGCCTTCCTGCCGAACAACTACACGGCCGGCGTCAACGAGGGGACGGCCGAGCACCAGGACCGGCGCGCCGCCTGCGTCCGGATGCTCGCCGCCGCGGGCGTCACCCCGCATGCGGCCGAACCCGCCTACATCACGCCGAATCCGGTGACAGATGCCACATCCGCCAAGAGCGTGGTCGCGGCGGCGGAGTTCGATGCCACGGTGGCGTGGCAGGGCGTGCTGAACCGCACGGACGACGCAGAACTGCGTCGCGTCGCGCTGCGCGCCATGCTCGGCTCCGCGAGACGGGGCACGCGCTGGAGACAGGCCGCGAACCTCTCGCCCACCGTCGTGGCGCTGCCCGGCATTCAGCCCAGCTGAGAGCCCAGGTTGAGGGCTTCGTTGTCGACGCGACCGAGCACCGTGTCGTCGGAATGCCCGTCGTAGAACTCCGACAGCACGATCGTCACCTCGTTACCGGTGACCTTTGACGCGTACTTGCCCTCGGAGAGCTTGTTCGGGGCGGACGGGATGTGGGCCGTGCCGTCCTTGAGCAGGTCGTTGATGTTGCCGGTGCCATCACGGTCGGCGATCGCCTTGAGCTGCTGGGCCTCGCTCGAGTCGGCCGTGGTGACCACCATGACGGACACCAGCACCTGGTCGTTGCCGTAGGCGGTGTTGTAGAGCGCCCGTGCCAGGCGCTGGCAGGGGTGGTCGGTGAAGAACTTCTTCACCTGGCCGGTCGAGTTGGCCGCGCAGTTGCTGGACACCACGGGCCCCTCCGCCATGGCGAAGGAGAACTCCTTGGCGCGCGTCCCCGGCGGGGGCATCGGCGGGGCCGGCTTGTGCCGGGCCAGGTACCAGACCAGGCCGGACAGCACCGCGACCGCGACCAGCCCGCATGCCTTGACGACGTAACCGGTCCGCTTCGGGGCCGCCGGTACCCGCGGCAGCGGCGCGGTACCGGGGCCCGGCGGGAATTGGGCAACCACGGGCCAACACGGTACTGGTCTCAACCGGGACGCACGGACGGAACCCGGTCAACGAGGCCGATTCCGTCACTTTCGCGGCCGGTTTTCCCGGGTCAGGCCGACCTTCCCAAGGCAGGCCGACTTTCCGGGGGCAGACCGACCTTCCCGGGACAGGCCGACTCCGGGTCAGACCGACCTTCCCGAGACAGGCTGACTATCCGCGGTCAGGCCAACCTTCCCGGAGCAGGCCGACTCTCCGGGGCCAGACCGACCTTCCCGAGACAGGCTGACTATCCGCGGTCAGGCCAACGCGGACAGCAGCCGCTCGACGTCGTCCATGGTGTTGTACAAGGCAAAGCCGACCCGCGCCCGGCCGGCCCGGGCACTCGCCACGATCCCGGCGCCGGCCAGGCGCCCCGGCTCGGCGTCGATGGCGACGATCGCGCTCCCCTGTTCCGGCAGGCCAAGTCCGGCCAGCAGCGCGTCGGCGAGCTTGACGCAGTGGGACTTGACCGCGTTCAGGTCCACCGAAGCCAGGTACGGCAACGAAACCGCGGCGCCGGCGTGCGCCAACCACACCGGCGACAGGTCGTACCGGGTCGCTCCCCCGGCGAGGTGCATCGGCAGCCCGTACAAGGCCTGCCACGGGTCCTCACCCGCATACCACCCGGCCACGACCGGCACGCCACGCTCCAGCACCCGTGGATGCACCGAAAGCCAGGCGGCTCCGCGCGGCGAAAGCAGCCACTTGTAGCCCGCACCGGCGACCCAATCCGCCCAGTCCAGCCGTAGCGGCATCCACCCGGCGGCCTGCGTGACGTCCAGCGCCACCGGGACTCCCGCGCCCTCGGTGGCGGCGCGCAGCGCGTCGAGGTCCACCACCGCGCCGTTCGCCGACTGCACGACGCTCACCGCCACCAGGTCGTACCCGGGCGCGGCCGCGGGCACCTCGTCGAGCGGCACCTCGGTGACCGTGATCCCGCGGTGTGCCTGGGCCGCGAACGGGAACGAGACGCTGGTGAACTCCCCTTCCGCGGCGAGCACCCTCGCCCCGTCCGGCAGGCCGGCCGCGACCGTCGCCAGCAGCTGCGAAACTGCCGAGCCGATCGCCACCCGGTCGGCCGGCACGCCGATCAGGTTCGCGAAGCCCTGCCGGGAGATCGCGACCGATTCCTCGAAGTCCCCTGGCGTGTCGGCGCCGCGCCCCCACCGCTGCACCGCCTCGGCGACCGCGTTGACCGTCCGCACGGGCGGGATGCCGATGCTCGGCGTGTTCAGGTACCCGTCCGGCACCTCGAACTCTCCGTTTCCCCATTCCCTGATCGTCATAGCTCAAGCATGCCGGAGAACGCACCCCCGCAAGGAGAACCTGCCCACCCGGACCTCGTCGCCCACCCGAACCCAGAACTCACGCGCCCGAACCCAGAACTCTCACGCGCCCGAACCGATAGCTCACCCGCCTGAGCCGGGGACACAACGGCCGGAACCGGGAACTCAGACGCCTGAACCGGGGATTCAGGCGCCTGGACCGGGGACTCAGGCGTCAGAACCGGGGATTCAGGCGTCAGAACCGGGGATTCAGGCGCCTGGACCGGGGACACGCCGACACGCACCCGGTTCAGAGTCGGCGTGTCCCCGATTCAGGCGCGCGTGTTCCCGGTCCAGGCGCGCGTGTTCCCGCTTCAGGCGCGCGTGTTCCCGGTTCAGGCGCGCGTGTTCCGGGTTCGGGCGCGCGTGTTCCGGGGTCGGGCGCACGGGGAGGCTCCCCGAGTCTGTATCACCAGATCACCGGCGCGACCGCCGGGCAATAGAGCGCGCCCGTATCCAGGCCATATCCTCGTGCACCACGCGAAAGACTCGGCTACGGAGGGTTCATGGCAACGCGCCAGCAACTGGCAGCGGCGTTCGGCGAAACCAATCTTGTCACCGCACCTCCACACCCCAAAGGTGAGGGCGTTTTCCTCGTGAGATCTCCGAAGTCATGTTTCACACGGGTCTACCTGGCCACGTCCCCGGAATCTTCACTCTCCGGCTCGAGGGCCGCCCCAAGGCCTTCAATGTATTGACAGCCAGTGATGCCGAAGGAGATCTGGACGTCCTTTGTGTCGGGGCACCGAGCGCCAAGAGTTCGCTCCGCTACTGCGTGGACATCGACCACGGTCACGTTGTCCTGATCGACCTCGAAGAGGAAAGCGTTGAACTCATCAACAATTCAATTTCCACCTTCTTGGAATTTCTTCTGCATATTGGACTGTTTCTGAAGTCCGCCGACGATCAGGCAAACGATCAACAGAAGAATCCGTATTTCGACCTGCTGGTTGCCCGCCTCTCCCAGGTTGACGCCTTCGCTCTCGAAAATGCACAGAATTGGTGGCCGACGATCATGGATCGTATTCACTGCCGGTGAACCGGGAAACTAGCCGGCGTATTCCGATTCACAACGCGCCTTGCGAAGACCGCTCTACGGCCGCGAAGCCGTAGTCGAGCATCTCCGTTTCGTAGTCATGCACCGCCGGCAGCAGGGATCCGTTTCGTTCCGTGATGCGGCGGCTGAGCAGGGCCGCGTCCCGGAGTGCCACCGCGGCGCCGATCCCGGCCGGCACCATGGTGTGGATGGCGTCGCCGATCAGCGTGACGGGCACGGTTTCCCAGTGCGACAACGGCTTCGCGGATCGGACCGTGGTGGCGTGCACGGTGGCCGGATCGGTGAGCCGGACCAGCGCGCCGAGTTCCGCCGGCCAGTCCGCGATCAGCTCCGCAGCAACCTTCTGCAGCGCCAGCTTGTCCAAAGTAGACAATTCCACCGGGAGCATGGTGGACGGGCTGCCGACCACCCACATCAGATAGTCCTCGTCACCGCACGGCGTGCGGTACTCGTGCGCGGCCAGCGGCATGAACCGGCCGTCGTCGCCCGCCACCGCGGAAAACCCGTCCAGCGCCGCGGCGGGCGCCAGCTCGCGGGCCTGCGGGGTGAGCACCGTTTTGCCGAAGATGAGTGACTGGCCGGTCTCCACGACCTCCGCCTCGGGAAGCAACTGTGTCCGGATCCGCGAGTGCGTTCCGTCCGCGGCCACCAGCAGGTCCGCCTCGGCGGTCTCGCCGTTGGCGAAGCACGCCCGCACCCGGCCGTTGTCGAGCAACTCGTAGCGCTCGAACGGCGCACCGAAACGGACGTCGAGGTCGGCGAGCAGGTTCCGGCGCAGCGTGAGGCGATCGACGGTCAGGTGCTGACCGTCCGTCCCCTCGACCCGAGGCGGGACCACGACGCGGTGGACCACGCGCAACTGCGGATCGAGGACCGTCACGCCCGAGCCGAGCTTGCCCGAGGTGGCCACGACCCGCTCGTAGCGGTCGTCCGGCAGGCAGGCGCGCAGCGCGAGATCACCTTCCGGTTCCAGGTGGATGCGGTAGCCCTGACTGCGTTCATCCGGCGCCGCTTCCCGCTCGTACAGCACGACGTCGATGCCCGCCCGGCGCAAGCCGTGGGCGAGCAGTGGGCCGGACAGTCCCGCACCTACGATCAGGATCTTCATAGTTTCTAAGCTATCTGAATTCAGACGATCTGTCATGGGATCGGTAATACTGTGGTCGTGACGGAACCGGACGGACGCCTCGAAGTACGGCTCGGGGGCCAGCTGTACCTGGCGCATCGCTACGCCAGAGCGGCGGCGAACCACGCCCTGCGCAAGTACCAGCTCGACCTGCGCCACCTCGGCGTCCTGGGTTACCTCGCCGAGGACGGACCCACCAGCCAGCGAATGCTCGTGGACCGCCTGCAGATGGACAAGTCCTCGATGGTCTACGTGATCGACGAACTCGAACGACAGGGTTTGGCCGACCGGCGCAAGGACGAGCGGGACCGACGCAGCTATGCGGTGCACATCACAGCGAAGGGCCGCGAACGGCTCGCCGCCGCCATGGAAACGACCGGTGACGCGATGGCCGAGCTGCTCGTCCCGTTCTCGGTGGCCGAGCAGCGACACCTGCACGAACTGCTCGCCCGGTTCATTCAGCACGCCGAGCAGTTGTCGTGACGGCTCACAGGGAATTCACAGGTGACCCGTGGCTTGATTTCATAGTGGAGCCGCAAGCTGTGAGCATGTGCGAGGAAGGGACCGCCGCGAGCCATCCCCGGTGGACGAGCCGGGTCGCCAGGTGGCTCCCGACCCCGTCGGTCACGCCGTTCACCTTCTGGTACCTGATGGTTCTGCTGGCTACCACCGTCATCCAGCGCGTCGTCGACGAGAACGTGTCCGCCGAGTTGCTGCAGCTGTCCAGCACCGACGCGCACAACCTGTGGCACCGCCCGATCGAGAGCCTGGTCAGCAGCGCCCTGTGGATCACCGACTCGGGCTGGGTCGCCTACGTGCTGATCTTCGCGTTCACCGTCGCACCACTGGAACGACGGATCGGCGCCGGGTGGACGTTCGCGGTCTTCGCCAGCGGACACGTGCTGGCCACGCTCGCCAGCGAGCTTCCGGTGATGTGGAGCATCGACGCCGGATGGTTGCCCGAGACCGACGGGCACTGGCTCGACATCGGGGTCAGCTACGGCTTCTTCGCCACCGCCGGAGCGATGCTGACCATTGTCACGCCCAGGCTTCGCCCGTGTTTCCTGCTCGCCGCCGACCTGGTGATCGTCGTGATTTACCTCACCGACGAGCCCGGTTCGTTGCTGTCCGTGGTGACCCTTGCCGGGCATCTCATCGCCCTGCACATCGGCCTCCTCGGCTGGCGGGGATGGCTGCAGCGCCGTGGCCTGGCCGGCACGCTGCGCTTCACCTGGCCCACCCGCCGCCGCGACCCTGATCAGGTTCGCCCGGCCGCAGCCTTGGCTGGCTCCGTCCCGCAATGAACCATGGGGACATGCGATGGCTCGAACTCGAAGGCGCGGTCAACGCGCGGGATCTCGGTGGGCTGCCCACCGTTGACGGCGGGCGTACTGCCGAGCGAAGGCTGCTTCGCTCGGACAACCTGCAGGGATTGACCGCCACCGACATCAAGCTCCTGGTCGAGGAATTCGACCTGAACACCGTGGTCGACCTGCGCTCCACGCATGAGGTCAGGTCGGAGGGGCCGGGCCCGCTGACCGCTGTCGAGTCCGTGCGGCACGCGCACCACTCCGTACTGCCCGAGCGCGGCAGGGCGACCGACGCCGCGGCGGACGCCCTGTTGACCCGCCGCGAACGCCTGGTCGCCCGCTACCCCGATGACCCGATGTGCGCGTTCTACCTCGGCTATCTGGAAGACCGTCCGGACGGCGTGATCGGCGCGCTGCGCTCGATCACCCGGTCCCGCGGCGCCGCGCTGGTGCACTGCGCCGCCGGCAAGGACCGGACGGGCGTGGTGGTCGCGCTGGCGCTGTCGGTGGCCGGCGTTGAGCGAGAAGTGGTGATCGAGGACTACGCGGCCAGCGGTACCCGCATCGGCGCGATCCTCGCCCGGCTACGCGCGTCACCGACGTACGCACGGGATCTCGAACGAGGTCCCGGCGACGACGAGCATCGTCCCCGCGCGGAGACGATGGCGGCCTTCCTGGAGCAGGTCGACCTGCGCTACGGCGGCGTTCACTCGTGGCTGTCCGGCCACGGGTTCGACGGCGACGAAACCGAGACGCTCCGGGCGAAGCTACTGGCCGAGGCGTGACAGGGACTTCTCAACGCTTGCCTGGTCGACGAACCCGCAATTCGGCCTCCCGAACCGGGAACACAACGGCCTGAACCCGGAACACAGCCGCCTGAACCGGGGACACGGACGCCTGAACCGGGGACACAGCCGCCTGAACCGGGGACACGGACGCCTGAACCGGGGACACGGACGCCTGAACCGGGGACACGGACGCCTGAACCGGGGACACGGACGCCTGAACCCGGAACACAGTGGCCTGAGGCGGGGACTCAGGTGTGCTGGGCGGTGGTACCGGCGATCGGCATGGGGTCGAGGCCCAGCTTGCCGTGGTCCCACGAACGCACGCGCTTGACGTCGACCCGCACCGCAACCCGCTTGTTCAGCAACGCTTCCACGGCGGGTTTGACCTCGTCGCTGTATGGGCCGTAGTAGCGCTCCCACACGCTCACCCCGACCTGCCACAGCTCCGCCGGATCGTCACTGATCACGCCGTGCCCTTCCAAGGACACCCCGCGCAGTTCGTCGTAGGTGTTGCCGTCCTCGATCAGGCAGCTGATCCGGGTGTCACGGCGCAGGTTCACCACCTTCTGCGCCTTGGCCTTGGTCTCGAACCAGATCTGCCCGTCGATCACCGCGTACCACATGGCGACCAGGTGCGGCGTGCCGTCCGGCCCGATGGTGGCCATCGTGGCCGTCCGGCTCCGCTCGATGAAGGTCGCGATCTCCTCGTCCGTCATCTTGATCTGCCCGCGCAGGTTCACTCCCATGTGATCACCTTCGCACAGGCCGGCCCCGGATCAACGTGTGACTCAGTGCACAGCCATGGCCAAGGCGGGTTCCCCGCTCACCGCGGTCAGCTGCCACGGCCGGGCCACCAGCAACAGCACCACCATCGCCAGCGTGATCCCGCCGAACATCACGATGCTCATGCCCAGCGCGTTGTTGCCGAGCACGCCCACCATCGGCGAGATCGCGGCGCCCACGCCGAACTGCACGGCACCGAGCAGCGACGCAGCCGTGCCGGCGGTCTCGCCGTGCGCGTTGAGCGCCACCGCGGGCGCGTTCGGCAGCATCAGCCCGGCGAAGAACAGCACCGCCCACAGCGGCACGGCAATACCGAACAGTCCGCCCGTGGCGGTCGCCGCCATGACGAACAGCACGGCCCCGGACGCGGTCGCGAACATGCTCGCGGCGACCAGCACCTGGTACGGCTCGTACCTGCGCATGAGCCGCGCGTTGAGTTGAGTGGCGGCGATCAGCCACACCGCGCTGGCACCGAACATCAGGCCGAACTGCTGCTGGTCGAGCCCGAACTGCACCTGGAAGACGAACGAGCCGCCGGCGACGAAGGCGAACAACCCGGCCATCGCCAGCCCGGCCACCACGATCAGGCCGACGAACGACCGGTCGGTGAGCAGGCCGCCATAGGTGCGGACGGTGGCACGCCACCGCAGCGGCTGGCGGCGCGATCGCGGCAGCGTCTCCGGCAGCCACAGCAGGGCGAACAGCGCGATGGCCAGGCCGAGCGCGCCGAGCACGGCGAACACGCCACGCCATTCGGTCCATTGCAGCACCGCGCTGCCCAGGGTCGGCGCCAGCACCGGCGAGACACCCATCACCAGGATCAGCCGGGACAGCAGGGTTGCCGCCGCGCGGTCGGTGTAGAGGTCGCGCACCACGGCCAGCGCGAGCACCGCGCCTGCGGAGGCCCCGAGGCCTTGCACCACCCGCGCTATGGCGAGCAGTTCCACCGTCGGCGCGAACAGGCACAACACCGAGGCGATCACGTGGATCAGCGTGCCGGCGATCAACGGGACGCGCCGGCCGACCGCGTCGGACAACGGGCCGACGAGCAGCTGGCCGAGCCCGAGGCCGAGCACGGTGCCGCTCACCGTGAGCTGCACCGTCGATTCGGTGGTGAGCAGTTCCTTCGCGATGCTGGGCAACGCGGGCAGGTACATGTCGATGGACAGGGGTCCGAGCGCGATGAGCGCGCCCAGCGTGAGCACCAGTGACAGTGATCTGCCTGCCGGTGCGGAGCCGCCGTCGGCGGCCAGTTCGGGTCGAGTACCGCTGGTCAATGTCTTTCCCTCAGATGTGTCTGTGGTCGTCGTCCCGAGGTCGGAGCCGGGTACCCGGCCTCGACGTGGGACTGAGGTTGCGCGGCCTCGTTGCCGTTCGGAGAAGTTCGATTCCCATCGAAATTCTAGTTGGATCGCGACGGGAGGTCGAAGCATTTGGGATGGGACCGGCGGCCACTGGGCAGTCGGCCGCCGAAGCTGTCAGCGGGGTTCAACGCATCAAGCGCGATGTTCAATCCCGAACCAGCCGAGAGATCTCGATCACTCCCGTCGCTGGTACGGAGTGGGGGTCCATGAGTGGCCCGTTCCTACCGCATTTCGACAGTAACGGGTCACTCGTGGAAGAGAGAAAGCGCTTTCCGTACTACAGGGCTTGACCGGAGTCCGGAGCTTCCACTAAAGGCAGGAAGTCGGCAAGCTTCCGCCCGTCGCGCATGACCAGCACCACGCCCTGCACCAGCGGGCGCGCCTCGTCGAGCAGGGCCCTGGCCAGCTCCAGGCCGACCTCGCGGCCACGGTCTCCGGCCGTCTCCAGCGCGGACAGGGCCGCGCGCGGGATTCGCACGTCGGGCACCTCGTGGGCGAGGTACTCCGCCTCGGCGAACCCGGCCAGCGGGGACACCGCCATCAGCACCGGAATGTCCTCATTAGACAGTTCGGCGAGCATGCCGACCAGCGCGTCCGCCTCGTAGACCGGCCGGCTGATCAGGAACTGGGCGCCCGCCGCGATCTTCGCCCTGGTCCGCGCCAGTTCGGCGTCGCGGTCCTCGGCGCCGGGGTTGAACCGCGCGCCGATGTGGAAGGAGGTCTTGGTGGCCAGAGTGAGGCCGTTGCAGTCACGACCATCGTTGAGGCCGGCCAGCAACTGGATCAGCCCCACCGAGTCGACCTCCCAGATCCCGTCGGCGTTCGGGTAGTCACCGCGCAGTGGCGGGTTCCCGGTTTCGCAGACCACCGTGCGCATCCCGAAGGCGTGCACCCCGAGCAGGTCGGCCTGCAACGTCATGATCGTCTTGTCCCAGGTGGTCAGGGTCGCGATCGTCTCCGCGCCGACCTCCCGTTCCACGTGCAGCGCCAGGCTCACCGAGCTGACCTGCGCGCGGGCGCTCTCGCGGGCGGCGACGAAGACCAGGTCGATGCCGTGCTTGCGGAGCATCGCAGTCAGCTCGGTGGCCTCCTGTGCGTCGCCGCCGGCCGGGGGCGAGATCTGCGCGGCGACCACGAACCGCCGCTGGCCCAGCCGTTGCGCGAGCCCACCATGCTCGGGCTGGACCACCTGCCTGCGCGGCGCCGGCTCGGGCCGCCGCTGCTGCTTCGGGCGGAGGTCCGCGAGCTTGGCGACGATGTCGCGGATGTGCGTCGGTGTCGTTCCGCAGCAGCCGCCGACGATCGAGGTGCCTTGCTCGACGTAACGGCGCGCGTACTGGGAGAAGTAGTCGCCCTCGACGCTGTATTCGAACCTGCGACCGATCCGGCGCGGCAGCCCGGCGTTCGGTTGGGCGCTGATCGGAAGCGTGCTGTAGCGCCGCAGTTCCTCCACGACGGTGAGCATGCGCTGCGGACCGACCGTGCAGTTGGCGCCGAGCGCGGCGACGGGCTGCCCGGCCAACGCGCTCGCCACCTCGCGGGGGCTCTCGCCGCCTGGGGTGACGCCCTCGGCGGTGAACGTGGCCTGCGCGAGGATGGGCAGGTCGGTGAGCTCGGCGGTGACCGCGACCGCCTCCACCAGTTCGTCGAGGTAACCGAAGGTCTCCAGCACCAGCAGGTCGACGCCGCCGTCGACGAGCGCCCGCACCTGGTCCCGGATGACCTCGACCCGCTCGTCGGCACGCACGCTCTGCCGCTGGCTCGCGCTCACCGCGGGCGAGACGGAGCCACCCACGAAGATCGTGCGGTCCACCCCGCGGCGGGCCTGCCGGGCGAGGCGGACGCCCGCGAGGTTGATGTCCCGGACGTTGAGGGAACTGCCGTGCTCGGCCAGGCGCAGACGGTTGGCGCCGAAGGTATTGGTGAGCAGGATGTCCACCCCGGCGGCGACATAACTTTCGTGCACCGTGCTCACCAGTTCGGGATTCGACAGGTTCAGCTCGGGCAGGGCGCGGTCCAGCGAATTGCCGGCCGCGTGCAGCATCGTCCCCATTGCCCCGTCGCACACCAGGATCCGCTCGCTCAGGGCTTTCGTGAAGTCCATGGCACCTCTCCTGTTGATCGCAGAGGACTAAACCTCTCGTACCGCATCGAGAATCTCCAGCGCAACCTGGGCCATCAGCCGGTCCCGGTAATTGGTGAAGTCGAGGGAGGTGATTTGCTCGACCCTGCGGACCCGGTAGGTCACGGTGTTGGGATGGACGTGCAGGGCACGCGAAGCCCGCTGCGGACTGTTATTGGCGCGAAAATAACAACCCAGCGTGGTGAGATACTCGGCGACCGCGGCGCGCGGGTGCTTGTAGAGTTCACCGAACACCTCGCGGGCGAACTCACGTAATTGCGCCGGATCGGCCACCTGGAGCAGGAGGCGGTGAATGCCGAGTTCGTCGAACGCCACCACCGCGCCGGCCCGGCCCATCCGGCGCGCGACCTCGACCGTGCGGCGGGCGTCGTCGTAGGAACGGGCGATCTCCTCGGGCGGGGCGCAGCGGCCGCCGACGCCGACCGTGACCAGCGCATGCGGGAACAGCTCACGGACCCGGTCCAGGCAGGAGCCGGCCAGCCGCTCGGCGCGCCGGGCGTTGTCGGGCAGCACAACCACGACCTCCTGGTCACGGACCGTGCTGATCGCGTCGGGAGCGTGCATGCCGAAGAACCGCTCGATGGCGGCCGGCACCCGGCCGCCGAACCCGTCGCGGCCATCCTCCACCACCAGCGAGACCACGCGATGCTCGCGGTTCTCGTCGTAGCCGAGGTGGCGGGCCCAGCGCAGCACCTCGTCGGCGCCGTTGCCCTTGCCCGACAACAGCCCCTCGATCAGATCCTCACGCGCCCGGGCCGCCGCCGCGGCGACCACGCGTTCGCGGCCGAGGATCACCCCGCAGATGGTGGCGGCGTGCTCGGTGACCAGCAGGTGCAGGCCGTCACCGGTTTCGGCGGCGCCGTCGTGCAAAGTGAGCAGGTAAGCGTGCACGTCGTTGCCGACCAGGATCGGCGCGACGACGATCATCGACGCGCTCTCACCGATGTCCGGGATACGCGCGGCACGGCGGGTGCGGCCGGTGACCGTGAGAACCTGCGCGAGCTGCGGATGCACGACACGCTCGCGCACCGCCTCCTCCGCTCCTCCAGCAGCGGAAGCTGCGGCCAGCACGGACATCTTCTCGTCGACCACGGCGACGGTCGCGTCCATACGCTCGGCGATCAACTCGGCGACGGCGTCGATCCCGGAGTCCTGCGTAGCCAGCGTGGACAGGTGACGGTATATCGCGACGAGCCCGCGCAAAGCTGCGTTCTCGCGGCCGATCTCGTCATCCGCCACCCGGCCATGGTAAATGACCCGCGCTTTGTGCCCGAGCCCAAGAAACTTTGGCTTCACGGTCACTGTCGGCCCCGGGCAGCCGCGCGTACCGTCGGCCGATACCCCCAGCAAGCGAGGTTCCCAATGAGCGACCCGGCGCGCTGCCCACACTGCGAGTGCCCCCTGCCGGACCCGACACACACGGTCGCCGCCGAGATCGAGCGCATCCGGCAACTCGCCGAGGCCCGCGCCTCCAGCCGTGTCGAGGAACTCACTGCCCAGGTCCGTCAGCTCCAGGAAACCGTCGCCCGCCTACGCGCCCACTCCACCGCCGGCTACCGCTGACGCCGCCTGCGCCTCTCACCAGGCGATACGGTATCTTGACCTACACCTTGGGTAATCCGCTCCCCAGGGCCGGTAGCTCAGTTGGTTAGAGCAGGGGACTCATAATCCCTTGGCCGCGGGTTCGAGCCCCGCCCGGCCCACCACCTGGGGTTTCCTCCGAAACCCTACAGGCACACCGTTTGCAGAGCAAGGGACTCGAACCCTCTCGATTGGGCGTACACTGGTCGGTCATGAAGACCATCCGGTCCGAGTCTGTAGCCCTCGACGACCTCCGCGAGCTCCTCCCCGACTGGCAGCGCCACCTCCGCGCGACAAACAAGGCGCCGAGCACCATCGCCTCGTACCTGCGGGTTGCCGAGCAGTTCCTCGGGTTCCTCGTGCAGGAAGGCATGCCGACCACCGCGGCCTCGATCACGCGCGAGCACATCGAGCACTATCTAGTGCATCTGCAGGACCGGCCGAACAAGCGCACCGGCAAGCCGTTGTCGGCCGCGGAGGTCGCCAAGCAGTACCGGTCGTTGCAGCAGCTGTTCCGTTGGCTGGACGAGGTGGAAGGCGAGATCGAGTCGTCGCCGTTCGCGAAGATGTCGCCGCCGGCCGTGCCGGAGAGGCCCGTGGATGTGCTGACGATGGACCAGTTGCGCAGGCTTTTGGACTCCTGCAAGGGAAAGTCGTTCGAAAACTTGCGGGATACGGCGCTCATCCGCTTGTTTGTGGACACTGGCGCGAGGTGCGGCGAAATCGCGCCGCTTCGGCTGGAGAACAAGGCGGAGGACCGGCCGAGCGATCTTGACTTCGATGCGGACGTCATCTTGGTCATGGGCAAGGGCCGGCGGCCACGGGCGGTCCCCTTCGGCGCACGGACCGGCGAGGCGCTGCGCCGGTACCTGCGGGCGCGGGCTCGCCATCCGATGGCCGCCCGTACAGATGCCGTATGGGTTGGACGGAAAGGCCCGTTGACGGAGTGGGGTATCCGGCAGCTGCTCAAGCGTCGCGCCGAGGATGCTGGTGTGCCGAACGTGCACCCGCACAAGTTCCGCCATACCGCTGCACATGAATGGCTGGCCAATGGCGGTCAGGAGCAGGACGCTATGCGGTTGTTCGGCTGGCGTTCCCGGGAAATGCTGGGACGGTATGGCGCGTCGGCCGCCGACGAGCGCGCCCGTAATGCGCATCGGCGTGCCGCGCTCGGCGACCGTTTCTAATCAAGAAGGCAGACGTCAGCGAGTGGCGGGATCGCCACGTGGATGCCGCCACAGCGGTGATCACGGCTGGTGGACGGTGGCTCGCTGGCCGGCCCGTCGGGTGGGGTTGTCGGCAACGTCGCCGGTGAGGTGCTCGGCGGCGGAGTGGTGTGTGGTTTGCTCGCGTGCCACGGTGCCTTGGATCGCTCGACGATGACGGCTCTTGCGCGTGTGCTTTGTGTCGTGGGCTCGTCGCTTGCACGGGATGGCGTTGCGGCCGGTGTGGGCGGCGGTATGGCCTCAGACGTGGTGGTTTGCGGGCGCGGAATGACGGGTGCCGGGAGCGCAATCACCGGCGGTGGCATGTCCTCTGCCGGTGTGAACGCCGTGCCCCCGACGATGCCGCAGATGCTCGCGAGGCCGACCATGACAGTGGCGGTCGGATGTTGCCTGATCCACTTAACCGTTTCGGCGACACTGGCGCCGATGACGGCGGCACCGCCTTGGATGACACCAAATCGGCGGCGCCTGGGAATGATCTCATGTTCGATTCGCTCGATCTCGTCGAGGATTTCCTGCAAGTGCTCCTTATCTGCCTCCATCCGGTCGATCGTCCGGCGAAGGTCGCGCCGGAGCCATTGCAGTTGTCGGTCGGGCATAGCTGTTCCGAAGTTTCGTGAGGCGCCGCGTTGCAGTGGTAAAAAGACACCATTTCGTATATCGACTGTTTGTCACTTTTGTTAGCGCCCGTTCACTGTGCGGAACGATGTTCATCTGAATGGCCTAATCGTTCGATTCTGTTGAATAGCTCCCTGGCGACCGCGAGCGACTCTTCCGCGCGCGCCTGAGCTGTCTTGGCCATCTCCCGCAGTTCGGCGATGTCGCGCAACTCGTCGTCAACTTCGGCCGGTGATTCTTGCTCTATCTGAACCGGTTCGCCACCGGCCAGGACGGTGTCGATGCTGCCAGCTCTCCATCCGAACGCGCGCTCGATGCGTGCGCGCGTGAGCTTCCGGGGGTGTCGGCCGCGAGCGACTTGGAAGAGCGTTTCCTTGGACACGCTGGCCAGCTCGGCCGCTTTGTCCCAGGTGAGATCAAGCTCGGCCCGGCGCGCGTCCATCCACCAGCCAAGCGACCCTTCTGGATAGTCCGTGCTCACACACTCATCATGACGTGACCAAACGTGACTTGTCTAGTTGGTGAGTGGCGCTGAAAGACGTCGTTCTCGCAGGTGTTGGCGTTACATGGTCAAGTTTCGTCACGTATGGCCAGGTTAGATCTAGCTTGTTCAGGTTGAAACGTGACTGAACATGTCCTAACGTGACGCCCATGAGATCGACCACCATCGACGGGCGCAAGGTCCAGCAAGCCCGCGAGTTCGCCGGCCTCACCCAAGAGGGGCTTGGAAAGAAGATCGGCGTCGACCGCTCCACTGTTTCGTTCTGGGAAAGCGGGACGAAGTCACCGCGTGGCGCCAACTTCCGCGCGCTGTGCAAGGTGCTGAAGGTCAAGCCCAGCGATCTGGTTGCGTCCAATGACCAGGCGGCGTGAGTGCTCGGCTTCGCCGGCAAAGGAAAACCCGGCCCAAGACCCCCGAAACGCTGGGACTGCGGGATGTGCGGAGGCGGCGGAACCGTCCCAGTCGACCCCGTTGACCCACGCAAAGGCGACCGCCAGTGCCCGAACTGCCAAGGGCACGGGACCGTCGGCTGAGGGCCTGACGCCCGAGCAGCGCGCCCTTCGCTCCCGACTCGGCGCGCACGTGCGGTGGTCTCAGTGTGACGACCGCGCGGCCGCGACCGCGCCGGCCCGCGCCGCTTTCAACGATCGCTGGGAGCGCCAAGTCGACCCGGATGCCGTGCTCGAGCCGCATGAGCGGGCCATCCGCGCTGAGCACGCCAAGAAAGCCCACTTCACGGCTATGGCCATGAAGTCAGCCAAGGCGCGGGCACGGAAGAAGCGCGCCGCCTGATCTCCCGGCTGCCGGGGGCGGCCGGGTCCCACCACCAAGGAGGTGACAAGCCATGAATCGTTCGTTCAGGCTTGACTACCGGAACGAACTGGTCGTCACCGTGCTGGCAGTTTTATGCCTGCTGTTTCTGATTCTGGGAGCGCCAGGGATAGCGCTGTATTCAGGTCTTGTCCTAGTCGTCGCGAGTTTGGTCGTACACGGGTGGCTACTGCGCCACCAGGCCCGACAGCTCGCACGGGTCGTAGCCGAACTCGCAGCCACGCCGGGAGCAGGCGCCACCATCCCAGCTTCAACGCGGGTTGTGCATGTAGCGCTGCCTCCAACTCGGGTCCCGGCGCAGGTGCGAACCACTGCACATACAGGCCATCCGGCTCGTGGGGAGACAGCCACGCGATGAGCACCCATGCCTTCCCGACATCGCATGGCTTGACCTTCATCCGCACGGTGCTCCCCGGCTTGACCACAGTGATCGGCGGATATTGCTCGTCGAAGTCGAACTCGCACCCGACGCCACGTACCGCCGAGATCCGGGCATCGCCGGTGCCCGAGTTCGTCAACTCCCACACATGCCAGAGCAACTCGCCGGTGTCGGCATCCGTGGCGTGGCCGAAAGTCCCTACTTCGAGGTTGACGTACGGGGCACTCCGGCGCTCGCGCCGATCTGTACGAACGACGAAATACAGCGTCACCGCGGAAAGCAGCGCCCCAGCGCACCCGCCCAGCGCACCCACGACAGCCCACAGATCCATGGCGGCATCCAAGCAGGCCGCTGATCACACCCACAAGTAGATGCGCCCGCCCCGTGGGCCAACACGGGACGGGCCGACCACCGAGCAACGAAGGAGAAACCGGTGGCCAGGAAGAAGGCTAGCAAGCCGAAGCGCACGGCGGTTCGGCTCGACCAGGCGCACGGCTTCGGCCGGGTGCAGCGGATCGACCCGCGCCTGCTGGAGCGCCAGCACCGCGAGGACAGCCCGGAGTGGGCGCAGCCGCCCGACGGGGACGACGAGCAGCAGGAAGGGGTGATGGCGGCGTGAGCGCGCTGATGGACGAGCACCTGGCCGGGCTGCTGGCCGATGCGGGAATCACGGTCGAGCCGGGCAGCGGCGGGAAGCATCGCCTCGACGAGCACCGTGCCGCGCATGAGTCGGCCGCCGAACTGCTGGACCTGGCCGATCAACTCACCCAGCTCGGCGCCGACGTGCGTCTGGTCGAGGCCGACCCCCCGGGGCCGTGCACCTGGTGCGACGTGGACCCAGCTCACCTGGCGGACGTGACCGTGTACGGCGACCCGGCGGACAACGACCCGACCGAGCCGCTCACCGTGGCCGAGACCTGCCGTGTGTGCGCGCCGCGCGCCGCCCGCCAGGCGCTCGTCGAGCAGTCACCCACCTCTGGAAAACCCATCGTCGTCGAGATCGGAGTGAGCCCGCGATGACCACCACCGAGAAGCCGGAACACGTCCGGCAGGCCGAGGCGCTGGAGCGCATCGCCGTGATGATCCGCGCGAATCCCGGGCTGCACCTGCCCGGGCTCTCGATGCGGTTGCACCTGGTCGCGCCGCACGCGGCCGTGTTCCGGGAGTTCGCCCGGCTGGCGCCCGCTTATGCCGACCGTGTGTACCGCCGCGACGGCCGTGAGGTCGCGGTGATCGAGACCGAGTTCGGCCCGGTGGAGCTGTCGGTGCAGACCGAGCTGGCCAGCCTCGCCGCGACCACTGTGGACGGTTCGTGATGGCGACGCGTCTCGGCGACGGCTGGCCGGAGGACATGTGTGACCTGCGCGCCGCGGAGATCGCGGCGGCTGGGCAGGGCAGGAAGGCCGCCCAGGGCGGCGAGGACAACCACGACCCCGAGGACGAGTGTGAGTGACAACCTGACTGTGAGGGTGGCCGCGTACAAGCTGCTCGCGGACCACATCAAAGGGCTGTACGACCAGGCGCGGGCGGAGATCGCGGCCCGGATGACACGCGGGGACCGGCTGACGGCGGAAACCGCGGACCGGGTGAAGATCGCCGCAGTGTTCAAAAAGGACCCGAAGCCGTTGGCGCTGGTCACCGACGCGGCAGCGTTGCGCGAGTGGATCGCCGAGTATTACCCGGAGCGCCTGATCGAAGATCTCGTCTTCGTCGACGGCGCGGATGAGGAGATCAAGGAAGTTCTGCTTGTGCACGCGCCGCATCTGGTGCGGCAGGTGCGCAAGTCGGACCCGGACATCGTCCGCGCGATCCTCACCGAGTCCAGCAAGCGTGGTGTGGTGGTCGGGCCCGGCGGCGAAGCCGAGATCCCCGGGGTCGAGGTCCAGGTCCGTGAGGGTGCGGTGGCGTGCCTGCTCACCGACGAGGCGATGCCCGCGGTGGTGCAGATGCTCAACCGGGGTGAGATCGACCTGTTCGAGGTGCTCCCCGGCGGCGACTCATGACGCCGGAGTTGCTGGCCAAGCTGGCCGCGCCGTTCCCCGACGACGCGGTCGGCTCCCGGCCGGAGATCACCTGCCAGGCATGCAAGGTGGGCGGCTGCACCGCGCACAAGTGGGCCGAGTGCGCCGAGTGCGGCCGGACGCTGACGACCGCGCACGTCCACCTCGACTACGTCGGCCACGCCTACGTGCGCGAGCGGCTCAACAGCGTCGACCCGGACTGGGCGTGGGAACCAATGGCGCTCACCCCGGAAGGCTTGCCGCTGCTGCAGGACGGATGTCTGTGGATCCGGCTCACCGTCGGTGGCAAGACCGTGCTCGGTGTGGGCGACGCGCCTGGCAAGCGCGGCGGCGTGTTCTGGAAAGAACTGATCGGCGACGCGATCAGGAACGCCGCAATGACCATGGGCGTGGCGCTGGACATGTGGAAGCGCGAGCCCGCGTCCGCCGGGCCGCTCCCGGTCGAGCCGGACGCCGATCCGGCGGCCGAGCCCGTCGACGAGCCCGCACCGGCCGATGTGCCGGACGAGCCGACCAAGCTGCGCGAGCGCATCCGGGACATCACGAAACGACGGGGCCGTTCGGCGGCGCAGACCGCGGCCGACTTCACCAAGTGGTCCAAGGGGAAACAGCTGTTGCGCGCGAACACCGCGCTGCTGGCCGAGTACCTCGACCACCTCTTGCAGGAGGGCAAACGGTGAAGGCGCAGCAGATCCCGGCTGCGGTCCGCGCGATCGTGCACGCCCGCTCGGGCGGCGTGTGCGAGAAGTGCGGCACGCGTCGGGCTGAGGAGATCCACCACCGGTGCGGCCGGCAGATGGGCGGCTCGCGTGAGCCCTGGGTCAACCAGCCCCCCAATCTGCTGCACCTCTGCGGCCCGTGCCACCGCGAGGTCACCGACACCCACGGCCGCCGGGCGTTCGCCGAAACCTGCGGCTGGCTCGTGCGCCGTGGCCAGACCCTTCCGGCCGACGTGCCGGTCGTGCTCTGGCACGGCCTGGTGCTGCTCGCCGACGACGGCACGTTCCGCACTCCCGCTCTGGAGACGACATGACAGTCCGGATCACTGAAACCCCGCGGCAGTCCCGCGCACGCCGCGCCGCCCGCTGGGACCGCGCCGCCCATGCCGTCATCACGGCCGGCGGCTGGCTCGCTGTGTTCCTCATCGGCGCCTGCTTCGGCGCCGCCGTCGCCGTGTCCTACCTGCACCGGCTGGGGCTGGCATGACTGTGCATGAGATCCGCCAGCCCAGCACCGCGTCGGCCGGGCTCGACGCGCTGACCGTCTGCAAGCAGAGCCCGGACGCGCGCCCGATCACCACCGATATCCAGTGTGGCGGCGGACTACCGCAACCTGGCTGGCCGGCCTGCACCCAGTTGGGGCGGTGGGAGCTGCGCGGCAGACAGCACCCGTACTGCACGCGCCACGCGGCCGCCCGTGTGGCCGCCGACGCGCGCGTCGAGCGGATGCGGCAGCGGGCCGAGGCCGAGCGGGCGGGGTGGTCGCGGTGACCGCCTCGCTCAACCTCGCCGGTCGGCACGCGGTGTGCCGCACGTGCAAGGCGTCGATCGTGTGGGCCGTCTCGGCGAAGACAGGCACGAGCATGCCGATCGACTATTCGCCGAGCCCCAAGGGAAACGTGCTGCTGCAGATGGATCGCGGGCAGCTCGTTGCCGCGGTGCTCACCGCCCGGCAGCTGGCCGGCGCCCGCGCTAACGGCGCGCAACTGAGGACCGAGCATCACGCCACCTGCCCGGACGCCGCCATGTACCGGAGGCAGCGATGATCCGCCGCCTGGTCGAGCGCCTCCGGGAATGGTCCATCGCGTGGCTCGTCGGCGACGGCTCGACGTGGCTGACCGACGAATACGCCGCGCTGCTCGACGAGCAGGACCGGGGCGGCGAATTCACTCCTGTCATGGACAGCCCGACCAGTGAAAGGAAAACCATTGGCTGACCAACCATCCATTCTCGACAGCGAGGACGGGCCGCGTGATTTCGCGGCGTTCCTGCTCGAACTCGCCCGCGGTAAGACCCACCGCGAGCTGTCCGAAGCACTCGCCGAGATCGCGCGCGAGGTCGTCAAGACCAAAAAGCAAGGCAAGTTGCAGCTCACGCTCGTGCTCAAGCCGCAACCGGCCGTGGAGGGCGCGATCTTCGTCTCGGACGAGATCAAGAGCAGCGTCCCGAAGTTCGACCGGCCCGCGTCGATCTTCTTCGCCACCGATCTCGGTGACCTCGTGCGCACCGACCCGAACCAGCCGGTTCTGTTCACCCCGTCGATTCAGCAGGAGAACCTCAAGTGACCCAGCCCAGCGACATGGCCAGCGCTGCCGAGCGCGTGGAAGACCTCGCCCGCCGCGTAGCCGCCGTGGCCAAGCCCGAGCCGTACACGGTCGAAACCGCTTTGGACTCGATCATCGTTCGCACCGAACGGAATGACGAGTCCACCGTGGTGCACGACCTGGAACGGCTGCTGGACTACCCGCGCCGGCACCGCGGCACCGCCACCCTGTACGACCCGGCGGATTTCATCGCCTACGTCCAGCGCCTCGCCGACACGTACACCACCGTCTGGGGCGACGAGGACAAGGCCCGGTTCACCGCGGTGTTCAACGACCACGCAGACGCCGATTTCGCGGGCTGGCGCGACCACACCGCCACTCTCCAGCTGCAGCTCGACCCGGAGTGGCGGGCGTGGCAGCAGCACGACGGCAAGTGGTTCGCCCAGCTCGCCTTCGCCGAATTCCTCGAAGACCACGCCGCCGCGATCCTCGAGCCCGCGCCCGCTGACTTCCTCGAGGTCGCCACCACGTTCAAGGCCCACCGCAAGGCCGAGTTCTCCGGCGGGGTGAACCTCACCACCGGCGACGTGCAGCTCACCTACAACGAGGAAACCACCGCCAAGGCCACCCGGGCCGGGCAGATCGAGGTACCCCGCCAGTTCACCGTCGCCCTGGCGCCCTTCCTCGGCACCCCTGCGCGCGGACTCGCCGCGCGGCTGCGCTGGACGGTCGACGGCGGGCAGCTGTCCATCGGCTACAAGCTCCACCGCCCCGACCTCGCCCAGCGCGACGCGTTCGCCGACATCCGCCAAACCATCGCCGAAGGCCTCAACCCCGGACCCGACGACCACAACGTGCCGGTGCTGCTCGGCGCCGCACCCGCCGCGCTCACCCCGCAGCGATAACCCCCAAACTGCCGGGCCGCCCCGAGATGCCCCGACCACCGCGGGGCGGCCCGGTGTCTACACCACGAAAGGAGGTGCGCTGTGCGCCGCAAGCTCAAATTGCCACGCGAGGCAACGAGTACGGGCTGCCAGCTCACCGCCTCGCCCGCCCCGTCCGGCTTGCGCTCACCACGGTGGCGCTGGGAAGCCGCGTGCGCTGGCGAACTGCCCGCCGAAGCGCTGTCCACACGCGACCGCGAAGACCTCGTGTGGCACCTGCACGAACTCGGCTGGACCGATGTGCAGATCGCCGAACACACCCGCATGAGCACCTACACCGCCGCGAGGATCCGCGACTGCCTCGGACTCGCGCCGCACCAACCGAAAGAGGCCGCAGCATGACCGAGCGGATCCCGTTCGAGATCCCCGACGACGGCGAACCGTTGATCGAGGGCCTGGAGTCGCACCTCTACGTCGTCGAGTTCGGCGAGCACGGGGTGAAGGTTGGCATCACGGCCAACCCGAAAACGCGCATGGCTCAGCACGAGCGGGACGGCCGGAACTTCGGCCGGCTCGTGACGCGCGTGTGGGTCTCGGGCCCGCACGCCGAGGCTGCGGCGAATGAGCGCGCGGTGATCGCCTATTGCCGGGACCTCGCTGGCGTGTCCAGTTCACGCCGTGGCGAGTACTTCTCCGTGCCGTACGACGACGTGCAGCAGTACGCGGTCGGGCTGCCGAAGAGCCGCGGCGACCGCGAGGCGTTCGAAGCCCGCGTCAATGCCGGATTCAACGTGTTCAAGTCGATCGCCCTTGGGGGTCATGCATGAACGAGATCACCACCACCGGCCCCGACGGCTCGCCGTTCGACCGCATCAAGCGGACTCGCCCGGACGGCACGGAGTTCTGGTCCGCCCGCAGCCTGCAGGTACTTATGGGCTACACGCGGTGGGAGCACCTGCAGCCCGCCATCGCCCGGGCCATGCAGACCGCGAGCAACACCGGCATGGACACCACGGACCTTTTCCGGGGATCCCGGGAAAAGTCCGGTGGCCGACCGCGCGAGGACTTCGAGCTGTCCCGCTACGCGGCCTACCTCGTCGCGATGAACGGCGACCCGAACAAACCGGAAGTCGCTGCGGCACAGACCTATTTCGCAGTGAGCACCCGGCAGAACGAGCTCGGGGTGCCGCGCCAGCTGTCGCGCCGCGAGCTGGCGCAAATGGTGATCGAGGCCGAAGACCAGGCCGCGCTCGCCGAGCAGCAAGTGAAGGCGCTGGAACCGGCGGCACATGCGTGGGAAACCCTGGCCGGTGAGGATGTCGGGGACTACTCACTGCGCGAGGCCGCGCAGATCCTCAACCGTGACTCGGCGATCGCGACCGGCCAGAACCGGCTCATGAAGAGCTTGCACGACCTCGGGTGGGTCGACGGGAAGGGCCGGCCGTATCAGCGGGAGGTCGACAGCGGGCGGTTGGCGTGCCGGATGCTGCCCTACGAGCACCCGCACACGAAGGAACCGCAACTCGGCAGTCAGGTCCGCGTGACCGCGAAGGGGCTGCGCGAGCTGCATAGGCGTCTCGGGGGTGAGCGGCCGCTGCGGCTGACGCTCGGCGGGGTTAGCTGACCGTGACGTGGTTCAAGGTGGACGACCATTTCCACTCGCATCCCAAGGTGATGGCGACCGACCCGGCCGCGCTGGGCCTGTGGGTGGTCGCGGGATCGTGGTGCAGTGCGGGCCTGACGAACGGGTTCGTGCCGGACTACGTGCTCCCGCGGCTGCTCCCGGGCGCGGTGAAGCTGGCGAGCAAGCTCGTAGCTGCGGGGCTGTGGGTGCGTGCTGAGAACGGCTACCAGTTCCACGACTGGCTCGACCACAACCCGACCGCCGAGCGGGAGAAGGAACGCAAGGCGAACAACCGCAGGCGCCAGCAGGAGTACCGCGAGCGCCAGAAAAACACCGATAACGCGTCACGTAACGCGTTACGTAACGGGGGCAGTAACGGTGCCCCGTCCCGTCCCGGCCCTCTCCCTTCGGGAGAGAGGGCCGGGGGCAAGAAATCCCGAGCCAAGCTCGAAGTTGTCCACACCTGGTGTGGACAGTGCGACGAGCGCACCCGGCAGATCGAACTCGACGACGGCCGCCCGGCTCGCTGCCCCCGATGCCATCACTTGAGGACCGCCGGATGACCAACAACCACGCATGGGAGGCCACCTTGCAGCACCTGCAACTGATCGTGGCCAAGCGCGACAAGCTTGAGCACGCTCAGCGCGAGGCGGAAGACCAGCTGATCCACGCGCTCGCCCGTGACTTCAACGCTCGCCGGATCGGCTGGGCCGAACTCAACCGCGTCTACACCACGCTCCGCGGCCAGGGCAAGCAACCCGGCTTTCTCCCGGGATTCACCGGGAAGCGGTGGGCCGCGGTGCTCCCGAACATCCAGGCCGTCCGCGCCCGAGCGGCCGAGGCCGAGGAGGCGAAACGTCAGCTTCCTGAGGTCTGGTTGGGCACCTTCCCGTACTCCGATCCCGACCTCCCGCCGTTCGGTATCTGCGTGGTCTACGTGCTCTACGACGCCAGTGGCAAGCCCTGCTACGTCGGCAGCACGAAAGCGTTCGCCAACCGCATGAAGGCCCACGCCCGAGACGGCAAGCGCTGGAGCACCTGGCACGCCTACAAGTGCCGCGATCGCGGCCATGCCTACGAGGTCGAGGGCCGGTTCCTCGACCAGTTCAAGCCCTACCTGAACAAGCGAGCGACACCGTGACCGCCTGCCCCAGCGGCAAAACCCGCTACCGCAGCGCCCAGCGCGCCGCACGGGTCCTGAGCCGCATCTGGTCCACGCCCAAACCCGGACGCCGGCTCGAAACCCGCGTCTACCAGTGCCCGGACTGCCTCGGCTGGCACCTCACCAGCAAGCCCCAGCGACCCGAACGAGAGGCATCGTGACCGTCCACGAACGCGACTGCGCACCCTGCGATGCCGCCCGGCAGGCCGTCGCTGAGCTTCGCACCCAGTTCGACCCGCTGGACAACTGGGACGAGGTCGAGGTGCAGGGCAAAACCACCACCGAGTTCGCCACCGAACTCATCGCCAGCGCGCTGCACCGCTTCCCGCTCGACGCTCGGCCGAGACCGGGAGCCACGCGGTGACCGGGTGGCGGTCGCGCGCCNGCGGATCTCGGGATGGCCTGTTCTGGGGCCCGAACGGCGGCGAGGTGGCCGATAACCCGCTGCTGCGCCCATGCCCCGCCTGCGGCGCCGCACCACGCCAGCGATGCACCAGCCCCAGCCGGCGCCCCGGCGGCCGCCGCGACCTCGACCACCACTTCCACGACGCCCGCACGGCGACCGGTCGCCAGCCGGCGCCCGCGCGCGAAGCCAACCGATCGGAGACACCGTGACCGACCAGCCCCCCAACACCCGGCCCGAGGACATCGAGGCGCTCAACGCCGNCTCATCGCCCGAAGCGTGGCGGCGCTNTCAGGCCGACNNCCACCGCGGCAACGGCCCGNCCATTCCCGACACCTACACCCCCGACNACGACGTGAACCCCGTCTGCGGNTGCCACCGGCGCGCGCTCTGCCGCGGCTGCGGCACCTGCACCGCCTGCGACGCCTGCTACTGCGGAGAGGACTGACCCGATGCCTGACCAGACCACCACCGAGACCGCCGTGCCCGAGCAGCCGGACGGCATCGCCGACGACAGCTTCGACCTGCCCGACCCGGCCCGCGCCGCCGAACGAGTCCGGTTCTTCCTCGAGGAATTCGGCGACGGCATGATCACTGTCGCCGAGCTGGACAAGCTCGAAGGCGTACCGCCGCTGTACTCGCGGGACCTCGAAGCGCTCCGGAAAGCCGCGACCGACGACGAGTTGATCCACATCTCGCTCCTGCACAACGCCGGTTACGGCATATGCGACTCCTGTAATGGAGTCGGCTTCCGCGACGGCGCGGACTGTGGCGACTGCTCCCGACTCCGGATCAAACCGCTGCGGCCTGACCAGACTGCCGCCACCGCCGTGCCCGAGCTGTACTTGAGCCCAACACACGGGCTGATCGACTGCGAGGACGGCGTGTGGTGGCGCTACGAGAAGCACCGCGTCTCGCTGCGGCATGACGGGCTGCCGAACGAGCGTCCCGCCGACGCCGTACGCCTCGGGCCCGCACATGCTCATGAGCATGTGGTGAGCCTGTCGAGTGAGCATGTGCCAGCCGACACCGCCGCCCTGCGCGTGCACATCGCCGAGGCGTTCCGCAAGCTCGACGCCGAACGCTGGGGCTACGACAACGGCTTCACCAGCTACGGCGGCGACGAGGAGTCCGACTCGTTCGTCGATGCCGCCGTGGCCGTCATCGCACCCGCACTGGCCGACCTCAGCCAGAAGCTGGCCGCCGCCGAAGCCTCCGCCAGCCAGTGGCGCAACGCCACCGAAACCATGCAGCGCGTGCTCACCGCGCTGTCCGGAGACTGCGGTCACGCCGAGCACGTCAGCACGCGGCAGATCCGGGCATGCCTGGCCCGTCCTGCCGGTGAGAGCGGCGACGCCGAGGAGGCCGAGCGTGGCTGAGAGCCCCACGCCCTGCG
>NZ_JAFB01000029.1 GCF_000519205.1 Amycolatopsis taiwanensis DSM 45107
GAGACGACCATCGTCGAGGGTGCCGGTGACGCGGAGCAGATCCAGGGCCGGGTCAACCAGATCCGTGCCGAGATCGAGAACTCCGACTCGGACTACGACCGGGAGAAGCTGCAGGAGCGGCTGGCGAAGCTGGCCGGTGGCGTGGCCGTCATCAAGGCCGGTGCCGCCACCGAGGTCGAGCTCAAGGAGCGCAAGCACCGCATCGAGGACGCGGTGCGGAACGCGAAGGCCGCCGTCGAGGAGGGCATCGTCGCCGGTGGTGGCGTGGCCCTGCTGCAGGCCGCGCAGATCGCGTTCGACAGCCTCAAGCTGACCGGCGACGAGGCCACCGGTGCCAACATCGTCAAGGTCGCGGTCGAGGCTCCGCTCAAGCAGATCGCGGTCAACGCCGGCCTCGAAGGCGGCGTCGTGGTGGAGAAGGTCAAGACCCTGCCCGCCGGCCACGGCCTCAACGCCGCCACCGGTGAGTACGAGGACCTGCTCGCGGCCGGCGTGCCGGACCCGACGAAGGTCACTCGCTCCGCGCTGCAGAACGCCGCGTCCATCGCGGCGCTGTTCCTGACCACCGAGGCCGTTGTCGCCGACAAGCCGGAGAAGGCCGCCCCGGCCGCTCCGGGTGGCGCCGACGGTGGCATGGGTGGCATGGACTTCTGACGGAGTCCAGCCGGCTAAGCCGACACACGCGAGGCGCTCTGCTCACGCAGGGCGCCTCGTTTGTTTTTCCGGGAAAATCCGGTCGATCTGGTGGTCCAGCAGGGCCACTGCGTCGTCCGGCGTGCGCTGGCCGAGCAGCATCGATGCCTGCAGCCCCTCGGCTCCCGCGAGGAGAAACGCGGCCTCGGCGCGTGCGTCGATGTCCGGCCGTGCGCGGCCGAGTTCCTGGCCCTGCCGGATGAGATCGGTGACGAGATCTTCGAGGGCGCGGGGACCGTCGCGGACGGCCTTCGCGAGGTCCTCGTCGGCCAGGAAGCGCACGAAAAACGCCACGTGCACCAGGTAGCGACTGTGCCGTTCCTCGTCCAGCGGCAGCATTTCCAGCAGTACGCCACGGACGATGGCGCGCATGTCACCGGTCCCGTCGAGATGTACGAGGCGCTCGCGGGCGCGCCGCTCGGCGTCGGCATTGAGGATCTCCAGAGCGCCGAGCAGCAATTGGTCACGCGTGCCGAAGTAGTACTGCAGCAGACGGGCGGAGACACCGGCTTCGGCGGCGACCTGCCGCAGGCTGACGTCCTCCAGCCCGCCTCGCGTGGCCAGCCGCCACACCGCTTCCGCGATCTGGCGGCGGCGTGCGTCGTGGTCCACCTGCCGGGGCATCGGCCCTCCCGTCTTCAAACCTTTGTGGTTCGACTGTACCAAAAAAGTGTTATGGTTCGTTCGCACCATAAAACGGAAGGGTGTGGAAATGAAGTACGTGTGGCTGGTTCTCGGGATGATCCTGCTGGCATTCGGCGTGCAGGGCGTGATCCGGTTGGTGCTCGACCACGGCTGGACCGGTGTGCTCGGCTGGTTGCCGGGCGGGTTCGCCGGGCAGTTCATCGGGCACATCGTGCTCACCGGCGCCGGGGCGGCGCTGGCCGAATGGTCGCGGCGGCTGCCGGAACCGGCACGGCGCCGGTGACGCCGCACCAAGCTCCCTTCGTGTTCAGGGAAAACATCCGTGTAGCACCGACCTGGTCGGTGCCACACTTGGCATGTGCCCACGACTCGTCCGCGTCACGTCATTACCGAGGTCGACGAGGTAGCCGTCGCTCTCGACGAGGCTGCCCCGCGTCTGGCCGGAATTGCGGGAACACCGCGGCAAGCTGCTGCAACGATTGATTGCCGAAGGCTACAAGGCCATCCACAAGGAGCACGAGCGCACTCTCCAGCGGCGGCGCGCGGCCATCAAGGCCGGCGCCGGCTCCCTGGGCGAGAACGCTCGAGCGGATCACCTTGACTCGGTGAGTTCCGTCCGGCGGCGCCGTGACGACGAATGGCCAGAATGATCCGCCAACTGACGCGTTATGCGCTGTCCTCTTCGGGCATGAGGATCCAGCAGGCGGCGTAGAGCAGGACCGGCGTGCCGATCCCCAAGATCGTGGCGGCGACGAAGACGATCCGCAGGATCGTGGCGTCCACGCCCAGCAGCCGGGCCCAGCCGCCGCACACGCCCGCGAGCATCCGGTTGGTGGTGCTGCGTCGAAGTTTCCGGGTTTCCGTGGGAGTTGTCATGACTCCATGATCGGCAGCGCGGGCCCGCCGCACATCGGGAACTGCCCCGACCCCGACCCTGAACCAATCCCGGGCAGTAGGGGTCGTGGTGTCGCTGGACACCTTGGATTCGCCGGACGGGGATCTATAGAGTCGTGGTCATGCCGGGATCTCTGCTGGGCACCGAGGTTCGTCGGGTCGAGGACCCAGACCTGTTGCGGGGCCGCGGAACTTACGTCGACAACCTTCGCCTCGACGGCGCGCTCTACGTGGGCTTCGTGCGGTCACCGTTCGCACACGCCCTGGTCAACGGGATCGACACGGCGGAGGCCGCGAAGGCCCCGGGTGTCGTGGCCGTCTACACCGGGGCGGATCTCGATCTGCCGGCGCTGCCGGTGTTCATCGAGGTCAACCCGGCGTGTGCGAGACAGGTGCTGACCACCGACCGGGTGCGGTTCGCGGGCGAACCCGTGGCCGCCGTGATCGGCGAGTCCGTCACCGCGGTCGTGGACGCGCTGGAACTGGTGGACGTCGACTACGAGCCTCTGCCCGTCGCGGTCGACATGGAGGAAGCGCTCGAACCGGATGCGCCGGTGCAGTTCAGTGCGATGGAATCCAACGTCGCCGGCGGGCAGCGGGACGAGGCCGGTGCCACCGTGCTCGACGGCGCGGACGTCGTGGTGCGGGCGCGCATCGAGAACCAGCGGGTCGCGGTCGCGCCCATGGAGGGCAACGCGATCGCCGTCGTCCCCGCCGCCGAAGGCGAATCCGACTTCGACGTGACGATCTACGTCTCCACGCAGATGCCGCACGCGTTCCAGGGCGCGGTCGCCAAGGTGTTCGGCTGGGACCGGGACCGGATTCGTGTGATCGCGCCGCACGTCGGCGGCGCGTTCGGCGGCAAGGTCGGCATCGTCGCCGAGCACGCGGTGGCGATCGAGGCGGCGCGGCGGTTCGGGCGCCCGGTGAAGTGGACCGAGACGCGCTCGGAGAACATGCAGGCGATGCCGCAGGGCCGTGCCCAGGTGCAATACGCCGAGCTGGGCCTGCGCACCGACGGCACGATCGTCGGCCTGCGCTGCCGCGTGATCGGCGACGCGGGCGCGTATGCCGGATTCGGCGGCGCCCTCGCGGATGGCCCGACGCGGATCATGGCCCAGGGCGTGTACAACATTCCGCAGCTGGCCTACGACGGCCTGGTGGTGCTGACCAACACGACGCCCACCGGCGCGTTCCGGGGCGCCGGGCGGCCCGAGGCGGCCGCCATGCTGGAACGCATGATGGATCTCGCCGCCGCCGAGCTCGACCTCGACCCGGCGGAGATCCGGCGCCGCAACTTCCTTCGGCCGGACCAGTTCCCCTACACCACGCTGACCGGCGCCAGCTACGACAACGGCGACTACGACAAGCCACTCACCGAAGCGCTGCGGCTGGCCGGGTACGGCGACCTGCGCGCCGAGCAGGCCCGCCGGATCGAGGCCGGCGAGACCGTGCTGCTCGGCATCGGCGTCAGCGCGTACGTCGAGATCACCGGCGGCGGCGCGGGCGAGTATGCGTCGGTGCAGGTGGACACCGAGGGACGCGCCTCGATCAAGGTCGGCACCTCCGGGCACGGCCAGGGCCACCCGACGTCCTTCGCCATGATCGTGGCGGATCTGCTGGGCGTTCCGCTGGAGTCGGTGGACTTCCGCCAGTCCGACACCGCGGAGGTCCCGCGCGGCGGTGGCACCGGCGGCTCGCGGTCGTTGCAGCTCGGCGGCAGTGCGGTGCGCGAGGCCGCGGAACTGGTGCTGCGCCGGGCGAAGGAACTGGCCGCGAACCGGCTGGAGGCGTCCGTCGACGACATCGTGCTCACCGAAGACGGCCAACTCGGCGTGGCCGGCGTGCCGAACGCCGGGTTGACCTGGGGCCAGCTCGCGCAGGCGGCGGAGGAGGAGGGCCGACCGCTGGTCGAGGAGGCGGACTTCAAGCCGGTCGGCGCGACTTTCCCGTTCGGCGCGCATGTCTCCGTGGTGGAGGTGGACACCGAGACCGGGTTCGTGCGGCCGCTGCGGCACGTCGCGGTCGACGACTGCGGCCGCGTGCTCAACCCGCTGATCGTGCGCGGCCAGCAGCACGGCGGCGCGGTGCAGGGGATCGCGCAGGCGCTGTGGGAGCAGGCGTCGTACGACGCCGACGGCAACCCGATCACCGCGACGTTCGCCGACTACCTGATCCCGTCGGCGGCGGACCTGCCGGACCTGGAGGCGGTCAACACCGAGACGCCGACCCCGCGGAACCCGTTGGGCGCCAAGGGGATCGGCGAGTCCGCCACGATCGGCTCCACGCCGGCCGTGCAGAACGCGGTGGTCGACGCGCTGAAGCACCTCGGGGTGCGGCATGTCGACATGCCGGCAAGTCCACAACGGGTCTGGCGGGCGATCCGGGCGGCCGGCGAGGGCGGGCCGACCCTGCCGTGGCGCGAGCCGCCCGCGGCCTTCGAAACCCTGCCCGTCCGCGCCAGCGGTCCCGACCGCGACGCCGACGAAGCCGTGGCGTAGTCAGTTACAACCGATGGACCCGGGCCAGCCGCTCCTCCCAGGCGGCCCGGGTCTTCTCGTCGGCCGCCACGGCCTCGGCGAGGTCCGGCTCCGGCGCGCGGCGCGGGACCGGCAGGAAACCGTCCACAGGGGACAGCGAGTCGCTGGTGACGTCGCCGGCCAGCAGGGACCTCGTGCCCAGGCCGCAGGCGAAGTCCAGGGTGGGCAGGGCGCCGGCCAGCGCCAGCCCGGCGGCCAGCCCGACGCTGGTTTCCACGGCGGACGACACCACGCACGGCAGGCCGGATGCCTCGGCGACCTCCAGCGCCCGCCGCACCCCGCCCAGCGGGGACACCTTGATCACCGCGATGTCCGCCGCCCCGGCCACGGCCACCTTCACCGGATCCTCGGCCCGCCGGATCGACTCGTCCGCCGCGATCCGGACGTCCACCCGCCGCCGCACGGCCGCGAGCTCGTCCAGCGACCGGCACGGCTGCTCGACGTATTCCAGCCCGCCCGCGGCCCGGTCCAGCTCGCGGATGGCGGACACGGCCGTGTCCACGTCCCAGACCGCGTTCGCGTCCACCCGGATCGCGCCGCCGCCGCCCAGCGCCGCACGCACCGCGGCGAGCCGCTCGCAGTCCTCGGCCAGCGACGAGCGGGGGTCGGCGACCTTCACCTTCGCGGTCCGGCATCCGGATGCCGCGACCAGTTCGTGCGCGCGGTCGGGCGAGACCACGGGCACCGTCGTGTTCACCTCCACCCGATCCCGCACCGGCTCCGGCCAGCCCCGCTCGCTCGCCTCGACGGCAGCCGCCAGCCAGGGCGCGCTCTCGGCGTCGGAGTAGTCCGCGAACGGGCAGAACTCGCCCCAGCCGGCCGGACCATGGAGCAGCACACCCTCCCGGACGGCGATGCCGCGGAACCGGTCGTGCAACGGGATGGCGTAGACGATCATTCCGCCAGCGTAAGCCGCGCGGCCCGCCTAACGCCGCCTCCCGTCCCCTGCCTCGTTTTGGAGCAAGGGTGATTTGCTACGGATAGCTTCCCTAGCGATGCTAGCCGCGCGTTCCTGGGCGTCGAGGAGTTCGTCGCCATGTACGCGCACCCAATTGCCGAGCGCCATCAGCGGGCCGTTCACCAGGCTCTCGCCGAGTCCGGTCAGCCCGTATTCGACCCGCGGAGGGGCCTCGGCGTAGGCGCGACGGTGGATGAGCCCGTTGGCGAGGAGGCGGCGCAGCGCTTCGGTCAGCACCTTGTCGCTCATGCCGCCGATCGCGGCACGCAGCTCGTGCCGCCGCCGCGCGCCCTCGCTGAGGGCGGCGAGCACCACCGGATCCCAGGTATGGGCGAACAAGTCGGTCGCCGCTCGCAGACGACAGTCCGCGATCAGTTCCTCGCAATGGTTTCCGTCGGCGCTCATCGCTACCAGCATCGGCTTTCCGTCGCGTACCGGTTGGTGCGTATCACTTTCCCTACCGTAGCCGCGGATCAACCACTCGAACCGAAGGAACGGGCTATGCGAATCGGCATTCTGGGTACGGGAACGATGGCCGCGGCACTGGGCGAGGCCTGGTCCCGTGCCGGACACGAACTCGTGGTCGGCGGGCGATCGGAGGCGAAGGCACTCGCCCTCGCCGAGAAGCTGGGATCTTCGGCACGTGCGGGCACGCCGCGTGAAGCGGTGACCGAACGTGACGCTGTCCTGCTGGCTGTGCTGTGGGACGGCGTCGAAGACGTGCTCCGTAGTGCGGGAGCCGACGAAGGAACGCTTGCCGGAACACCGTTGATCGACCCGACCAACGCGGTGGAACATGGGGTCGGCGTCCTGCTCACTCCCGCGGGGGTGGCGGCCGCGCAGCGTATCGCCGAGTTGGCCCCGGGGGCGCACGTCGTGAAGGCATTCCACCTGGTGCCCTCCAGCCAGTGGACAGACCAGGGCGGAAGCCCCGTGACGGTCCCGATGTGCGGTGACGACCCGCGGGCCCTGCGGGTCGCCGGGGAACTCGTCCGGGACGCCGGCGGTTCGCCCGCCGTGTTGGGCACCCTGGATCGTGCGCGTCAACTGGAGGAAGTCGCCGGCTTCGCCATCGGACTCGCGTTCGGCGGCGTTGATCCGAACTCCACCATCCCGCGGATGCCGGCCCCCGCCGTGGCGCCCTGACGCGGGGTTTCGGGCGGGCCGGTCACCGGGTAGCTCAATGGGGAGCGATCGCACGAGGAAAGGAGTGGATCGTGGCCAAGGACTTGAGCGGCAAGCGGGTGGCCTTCATGGTGGCGCCGGAGGGCGCCGAGCAGGTTGAGCTGACCGAGCCGTGGAAGGCGGTCAAGGAAGCCGGTGGCCGGCCGGAACTGGTATCCACGAAGCCCGGCACCGTGCAGGCGTTCGATCATCTCGACAAGGCCGACACCTTCCCGGTGGACAAGGTCGTGACCGAAGTTTCGCCGGACGACTACGACGCGCTGGTGCTTCCGGGTGGCGTGGCCAACCCCGACCTCCTGCGAACCAGCCCGGACGCGGTGGGGTTCGCCCGTGGGTTCTTCCAGCAGCAGAAGCCGGTGGCGGTGATCTGCCACGGGCCGTGGACGCTGATCGAGGCCGACGTGGTGCGTGGCCGCCGGATGACCTCCTGGCCGAGCCTGCGGACCGACCTCCGCAACGCCGGTGCGGAGTGGGTGGACGAGCACGTCGTGGTGGACAACGGGCTGGTCAGCAGCCGTAAACCGGCCGATCTGGCCGCGTTCTGCGGGAAGTTGGTGGAAGAGTTCGCGGAGGGCAAGCACTACGCGCAGGCGCAGAGCGGTTAGAGACTGTTGGAGTGGTTTGCGCGGCGGTGCGGATGGCATCGCGAAGCTGCCCGGCTCTCAGGGCGTGAGCGTGCCCAGGCGTTCGGCCAGTGAGATGGCGTCGACCGGTGCTCTCACCTCGACGTCGTTGTCGAAGTACACGTAGACGTCGTCTTTGCGCGCCCAGCGCCTGATCTTTTCCGCCCAGCGGTCCAACGCATCGTCGCCGTAACCACTCGTGTACAGCTCCTCGGCACCGTGCAGTCGAATGTAGACGAAGTCCGAGGTGACCTCTTCGAGTGCAACCCACGTGCCCGCCGAATCGGAGATGACGAGCGCGACATTGTTGTCCCGAAGCAGTTTTGGGCAGTCCGGCGCCGAGAAGCTCGGGTGCCGGACTTCCACGGCATGGCGCAGCGGACGATCCGGGTCGGCCTCGAGGCACGCTTCTCCCTTCAGTTTGTCGTCGTGCCGGGCGGCGAGCGTCGCCGCCGCCGCGGTGCTTCGTGGCAGCAACTCGAAGAACTCGCAGAGTTTGCGCGGTTCGAAGGCGAAGTTAGGCGGCAGCTGCCACAGGACCGGGCCGAGCTTGTGGCCCAGCGCAAGCACCCCGGACGCGAAGAAGTTCGCCAGCGGAGTTGCCACGTCGCGCAACCGCTTCATGTGTGTGATGTAGCGTCCGCCCTTCACCGCGAACAGGAAATCGTCGGGCGTCTCCTGGAACCAGGCCCGATACAGCTCCGGGCGCTGCAGCGAGTAGAACGAGCCGTTGATTTCGGCCGAATTCACCCTCCGCGAGAGGTACTCCAGCTCGCGGCGCTGTGCCAGGCCCTTCGGGTAGAACCGGCCCCGCCACGCCGGGTATCGCCAGCCCGAGGTGCCGATCCGGATTTCGTGGATAGCACCACCTCAATCCCACGAGAACCGCCAGTGGCGACGGTGCACCAGGCCACCGGCGTACTCGCGGAGGTTACCCGGTTGGCCGGAAAAACTGCGTACGCTGAACGCCCGATGTTCCGCGGCCAGCACCAGGGCCCGTCCCTGGCTGCGGGGCGGGGCCGCCACGGACAGTTCGAGCTCGTCGAAGCCGAGCACGATCAGGGTCGCGCCGAAGCGATCCTCCCAGCTGCGCAACACGGCCGAGATCGCTTCGACCCGGTCGGTGGACTTGAGCATGCCGGCCCAGCCGAGTACGGCCGGCACGTCCGCCGGGCGCTGCGCCGGCACCAGGCCGAGCCGGTAGGTGCCGCGGCGCGCGAGGATGGAGCCCGTGTTGCCGGCTTCGGCGCGCGGGTCCACCCGTAACGACGATTTCCGTGCCAGCCCGGGAAAGTTGGCGCCGTACGGGCGCAGGCAGCCGACGCCCGCGGTGCAGCAGAACGGGTCCCACCAGCTGGCCAGCGTTTCCCCGACGTCCACCTCGTCGATCTTGTGCACGGCCGGGGCGAGCCGGCCCCGGTCGTCCAGCCAGCTCGCGCCATGGAGGAAGCGCGGGTCCTGCGGAATCAGTACCGGCCACAGCGCCGGTTCGGCCGGCTCGGCGCGGCGGGCGCGGTCGAACTCGGCGATGCGGTCACGGAACCAGCCCGGCTCCGGCAACGGCCCGTCGGACACCCAGATCGGGCCGTGCCAGCGGCCTGCCGGCAGATCCAGGCCCGGCAGTGCCTGCTGGGGCGAAGCAGCAATCGTCATCTGTACCTCTCGTGGGTCCGGGGTCACCAACGAGTACGAACACTAGTTCGAGGGTACGACATTTTTGGCTTGCTCGCGCGCCGATACCGGCACCGTCGCGAGTCCCACCTTCCCGTCGTGTGAGTCCCACATTCCCGTCTACCGGAAGGTGGGACTCGCGCGACGGGAGTGTGGGACTCGCGCGACCGGAAGGTGGGACACGCGCGACGGGAGTGTGGGAGGTTAGAGGTAGGCCTCGGCGTCGCGGATGGTGTAGGCGTAGCCCTGCTCAGCGAGGAAGCGCTGGCGGTGGGCGGCGTAATCGGTGTCCAGTGTGTCCCGCGCGACGATCGAGTAGAAATGCGCCTGGCGGCCGTCCTCCTTCGGCCGCAGGAGCCGGCCGAGGCGCTGTGCCTCCTCCTGCCGGGAACCGAACGTGCCGGAGACCTGGATCGCCACCGAGGCCTCCGGCAGGTCGATGGAGAAGTTGGCCACCTTGGACACCACCAGCCGGCCGATCTCGCCACGGCGGAACGCGTCGAACAGCGCTTCGCGCTCCTTGTTCGGGGTCGACCCCTGGATCACCGGCGCGTCCAGCTCGGCGCCCAGCTCGTCGAGCTGCTCCAGATACGCGCCGATCACCAGCGTCGGCTCACCGGCGTGCTTGTCCACAATGGACCGGATGACCGGGGTCTTGGTCCGCGCCGTGGAGGCCAGCTTGTACTTCTCGTCGGGCTCGGCGGTGGCGTAGCGCAGGCGCTCGGCGTCGGTGAGCGTCACCCGCACCTCGATGCATTCGGCCGGCGCGATCCACCCCTGCGCCTCGATGTCCCGCCAGGGCACGTCGAACCGCTTGGGGCCGATCAGGGAGAAGACGTCACCCTCGCGGCCGTCCTCGCGCACCAGCGTCGCGGTGAGGCCGAGCCGGCGGCGGGACTGCAGGTCGGCCGTCATGCGGAACACCGGGGCGGGCAGCAGGTGAACCTCGTCGTAGACCACCAGGCCCCAGTCCCGCGAATCGAACAATTCCAGGTGCCGGTAGACGCCCTTGGTCTTGCGGGTGATCACCTGGTAGGTGGCGATCGTGACCGGGCGGATTTCCTTCTTCTCCCCGGAGTACTCGCCGATCTCCTCCTCGGTGAGCGAGGTCCTGGCCAGCAGTTCACGCTTCCACTGCCGCCCCGCCACCGTGTTGGTCACCAGGATCAACGTGGTCGCCTGCGCGCGAGCCATCGCGGCGGCGCCCACCAGCGTCTTGCCCGCGCCGCAGGGCAGCACCACCACGCCGGAGCCGCCGGCCCAGAACGCGTCCGCGGCCTGACGCTGATAGTCCCGCAGGGCCCAGCCGTTCTCCGCCAGCGAGATCGGGTGCGCTTCGCCGTCGACGTAGCCCGCGAGGTCCTCCGCCGGCCAGCCGGCCTTCAGCAGCGCCTGCTTGAGCCGGCCGCGCTCGGACGGGAACACGACCACGGTGTCGTCGTCGATCCGCGCGCCGAGCATCGGGTTGATCTTCTTGTTGCGCAACACCTCTTCCAGCACCGCGCGGTCGGTGGTGGCCATCACCAGGCCGTGGGCGGGATGGTTGGTGATCTGCAGGCGGCCGAACCGGCCCATCGTGTCGACGATGTCGATCAGCAGCGGCTGCGGCACGGGGAAGCGCGAGTACCGGGTCAGCGCGTCGACGACCTGCTCGGCGTCGTGCCCGGCGGCGCGCGCGTTCCACAGTGCCAGCGGCGTGACCCGGTAGGTGTGCACGTGTTCGGGCGCGCGCTCCAGTTCGGCGAACGGCGCGATCGCGATCCGGGCGTCGTCCGCCAAGGCATGGTCGACCTCGAGGAGGACGGTCTTGTCGGACTGGACGATCAATGGGCCATCGGTCACGTCTTCCTTTATACGGCCCTCCCGACGGGTATGCGCGCGTTCAGGCCGATGTCGCCGTACCGGCGAGATCGGCCAATTCCGCCGCCACGGTGGTGAGCTTGCCACGGATGCGGGCGACGGCGTCGCTGCCCAGTGGCACCCGCAACGGCGGATTGGCCCGTGCTGTGACGGCAACGATCTGGCCGGCCGCCCACGCCGGGTCACCCGCCGGTTCGTCGTCGACCTGATCGGCGAGCGTGTCGCTCGCCTGGTGATAGTCGTCGATGCAACGGCCGGCCTGCGCCGAACTGACCGATGCGAACTCGGTCTCGAACACCCCGGGTTCGACGATCGTGACCGTGATCCCCAACGGCGCAAGCTCCTCACGCAACGCTTCGGCCAGTCCCTCGACCGCGAACTTGCTCGCCGCGTAGACGCCGAATCCCGCCCCGGAGGCGAACCCACCCATCGAACTCATCATCAGCACGTGACCCGACCGCTGGGCGCGCATCACCGGCAGCACCGCGTTCGTGACCGACAACACCCCGAAAACGTTGGTCTCGAACAGGGTCTTAGCCTCGCCGACAGAGGTTTCCTCGACGGCCCCGAAGAGTCCGCGCCCGGCATTGTTGACCAGCACATCGATCCGGCCGAACCGCTCGATCGCCGCGGCCACACTCGCCCGCACGGTGTCCGGATCGGTGACATCGAGGCGGCATCTGAGCAGCCGTTCCTCGTATCCGGGCAGCGCAGCGGCGATTTGCTCGGGAACCCGGGCCGTGGCTACCACGGCGTCCCCTCGTGCAAGCACCGCGCCAACGAGCGCCGACCCCAACCCACGTGAGGCGCCGGTAACCAGCCAAATCCGCATTTCACCTCCCAAAGGTATACTGAGTGCAAATTCGACCTGAGTGTAGCCTAGCCCGGTGAGCCTGCGTGAGCGGAAGAAACAGCGGACCCACGAGGCCATCTCGAACGCGGCGATCGCCCTGTTCACCGATCGCGGGTTCGACCGGGTCTCGATCACCGAGATCGCGGAAGCCGCCGAGGTCTCGCGCCGCACGCTGTTCGCCTACTTCCGCACCAAGGAAGACCTGGTGATCCACCGGTTCTCCGACCACGAGACCGAAGCCGGCGACGTGGTCCGGACCCGGCCGGAGGGGCAGTCTCCGCTGGCGGCGCTGCGTGCGCATTTCCTCGACGGGCTGCGTCGCCGTGATCCGATAACCGGCCTGAACGACGTGCCGGAGATCCTCGCCCTGTACCGGATGATCTTCGATACGCCCTCCCTCACGGCCCGCATCCTGCAGTTCAACGAAGGTGCCGAACACGCACTGGCGCGGGAATTGACCGGCACGAACGGCTTCCCGCCACGCATCGCGCGTCTTGCCGCCGCACAGATCGTCGCCGTGCAGTGGACGCTCGCCCGCGACAACCACGAGATGATCGCGGAAGGAATGTCCGCCGAGGATGCCTACCCGGCCGCGGTGGCGGCCGCGGAACTGGGATTTTCCCTCTTGGAGACCGGGCTTCCGGCCGGGTCGGGCAAGGCTCCCCAGGTGTAACGAGGGCAGCGCTCAGCGTTCGACGCGATACCAAACGTTGGTCGCCAGGGGCGCGTGGGAGACGGCGATGCGTTCGAGGGCGACGGTGTTGCCGCCAGGGTGGTCGAACAGGCGTACGCCGTCGCCCAGCAGCACGGGCGCGATGAGAACGAGTATCTCGTCGAGCAGGCCGGCTTCGAGGCATTGCCGCCCGATGCTGGCGCCCAGGACGTTCACGTATTTCTTCGTGCCCGCCGCGGATTTGGCGGCACTGACCGCCTCCGCGAGATCATCGATGAAGCGCACCCCCTCGGGCGGATCGGCCGGGGGACGGTGGGTGAGCACGATCTGGGGCCCGTGCCATTGCCCGCTGAACGCGCCTTCCTTGTCGGTGCCGCGGTTCGGGTCATCCCCGGTGAAGGTGCGGGCGCCGACCAACAGGGCGCCGATGTCGTCGACCAGTTCGTCCGCCACGGGATTCGGGCCGAGATACCGGGTCATCCACGACTGGTCCCCGCCCGGCCCGGCGATGAAACCGTCCAGCGACATCGTCGCCGAGTACAGCAAACGCGGCCCCGAGCCTGAAGTTGTCTCGATCATTGGTCCACTCCCGTCTTCGTGCACCCGGATGGGCGCTACTCTGCTTTGCGGGGGCTCCGCCCCGACACCCCGACTGGGGGCAAGCCCCCAGACGCTCTGCTTTGCGGGGGCTCCGCCCCCACACCCCCAACTGGGGGCAAGCCCCCAGACCCCCTTTGATTCAGACGAGCGAGGCGGGCGAACTCATCGGTCGAGGTTTCCCTAGCCGGCTGGAAGGGCTTCTGGGAGCGCGAAGCGGGCGAACAGGTTCGGGTCCATGAACGAGGTCATCTCGGTCAGACCCGCGGGTTCGACCTGCAGGACACTGATCCCCACCGCCTCGAACGGCGCTGAGGTGGGCGCGTCGATCCGACGACGGTAGAGCGCGACGGCCGGCCCGCGGTTGGCCCGCGTCGCCAGCACCTTGAACCCGCCGAAGAGGTCAAACCCACGGGCGAGGGTGGTGTGCAGGGTGTCTCGTCCCTCGTACCACATCGGGTAGGGCGGCATCGAGCCTCGCGCGTCCGCCACCAGCAGTTCCGCGATCGCGGTCGCGTCCGCGCGTTCCAGGGCGGCCATGAACCGGGCGAGAACCTCCCGTTCCCGGGCGGGTGAGGCGACGGGCCGCGACCAGTCCGTCCGGTTCCGGCCAAGCCGTGTCCTGAGTGTCGCCCGGGCGCGCTGCAGCGCGCTGTTGGTGGCCGGCACGCTGGTGTCGAGGGCACTCGCCACTTCGGCCGACGACCAACCCAGCACGTCACGCAGCACCAGCACCGCGCGCTGCCGTGCCGGCAACGTCTGTAGCGTGGCCACGAACGTCAGCTCGATCGTCTCCCTGGCCACGACCGCGGCATCGGGCCCCTGCTCGGACGGAGCGATCGGCTCCAACAACCGGTCGGGAAAGGGTTGCAGCCACACCGGTTCCGCCACCGGCGGCAGCTGGACATCCGGATCAGCGGGCCGGGACAGCTCGTACGGCAGTGCCCGGCGACGGCGATACGCGAGCACGTCCAGACAGGCGTTGGTCGCGATCCGGTACAACCACACCCGCACCGTCGAGGCGCCCGAGAACCCGGCACGACTTCGCCACGCCCGCAGGAACGTTTCCTGTACCAGGTCTTCGGCATCCTCCAGCGACCCGAGCATCCGATAGCAATGCGCCCGCAACTCGCGGCGATGCCGCTCGACCAACGTCGTGAACGCGACTTCGTCACCGCGGTTCATCGCGCCGGCTGCGAGCTCGTCCATGTCCCTCCGACACACGCCCGGAACACACCTGGTGTGAAGCGTAGAAAAGCCGGGCGGGGCCGTCTTCTCCGATCTTGCGGGATCGGCCGCTGCCGGTCAGGGAACGGGCTTGGGCAGCAGCGACTGCACGTCGAGGCGGTCGGCCAGCATGCCCGAGCTGTGCATGAGATCGGCGACCCGCTGCAGCCGGGTCCCGGACAGCGACGTCGGATACTCGCCGAGCGCGACCTGATCAGCGGTCGCGTCGTCGATCCCGGCGAGCTGGGGCAGGGCCCGCCGGATCACGGTCGGATCGGACGCGCGTTGCTGGCCGGCGGTGAGCACCTGCCGGAAAAGGGCCAGGGTGCGCGGATTGACCTGGGCGAACAGCCCGCTGGACGCGTAGCCGGTCATCGGGAGGTTCATCATCGCGCCGTGCGAGGAGTCGGCGAGGATGCGGGCGCCGAGACTCTGCTGCGCCTGGGTGATGAACCATTCGATCATCAGTGCCGCGTCCACGGAGCCGTCCCGCAGGGCGGCTTGCATCCCTTCGAACGGGTACTGCACGAACCTGATCCGGTCGGGGTCGCCACCGGCGGCCGCGAACATCGAGCGCACGGCGAGCACGCTCAGCCCGTTGAGCTCGTCGACGGCGATTCTCGGCGATTTCTTCGCGGTGAGTTTGGTGTAGGGGGAATCGGGAAGGGTCACCAGCGCCATCGTGAACGGCGCAGAGGTGTAAGCCTCCGCCTGGAACTGCAGCGCGGTACCGGAGGCGGCGGCGGTGAAGAAGGCGACGTCTGTCGCGAAGGCCACGTCGACGTTGCCGCTGGCCAGCCCGCGCAGGGCGTCCGCATCGGACTTCAGTGGCACGAGCTCGATGTGCAGACCGGCTCGCGTGAACGAGCCGTCGGCGACCGCGATCCGCAGGGGCGCGGTGTCGATCCGATTTCCGACGCCGACGCGCAGAGTCGAGCGTTCGGGGACGATCCGGTCGCCGGCCTTGGGCGATGCGGCCAGGTAATTGCAGCCGGTAACCAGACAAAAGGTAGCGACCAGTAAGATCGCCACCCCTCGCATCACGCGCCCCCTGCCGAGCGGACGGAAGAATTCAACCTGGGTAAAGCTTAGGAGCCCGATGCCAATACCATCGGCGATGGACCGCAGCCGTGCCACGTTCCAGCACGGCTCTAGTAGGTTAGCGACTCGTCGCCGGTGACCATCCGTACTGGGGGGCAAGCCCCCAGCCGCCCCTGAAGCCAGAGAAGGAACCGAGTTGGCCCGTCAGCGCGAGCGATCGGACGGCGCTGACGCCGTGGGGAGCCGACCCGGCGTGCGCCCGCGCGGCCGCTGGCGCCTGCGGAACTGGCGACTGCGGACGAAGCTGATCGTGGTGCTGCTCATCCCGACGATCACCGTGCTGTCGCTGATCAGCCTCAAGGTGCGGGAGGACCTGGACCAGGCCACCGGGCTCGCCCAACTGGCCGCGCACGGGCGGGTGGACGACAAGGTCAACGCGGTCATCCACGAACTGCAGCGCGAGCGCGACCTCACCGTGCGATACGTCGCCCACAACCGGCAGGGCGATCTGGCCGAGCTGCGGAGCCAGCGTGGCCGGGTAGACGCCGCCATCGGCGATTTCAGCAAGGAGTTCGACGCCGATCGCGGCCGCCTGTCTCCCAACGGGGTCACCGGGCTGGCAGCGACCACGGCCCGCCTGGACGTGCTGACCGGCCTGCGGTTCTCGAGTGAACATTCGAGCCTGCCGGCCGACTCGGTGCTGCGCTCGTACAGTGAACTGATCTCCGGCCTGCTCGACCTGTCGGACCAGGCCGTCGCCGACGTCACCAACCCGGAGCTGACCCGGCTGCGGCTCGCCGCGAACGCGCTGGCGCGGGTCAAGGACCAGATGTCGGTCAAGCGGGCACTGCTCGCCGAAGCCCTGGAACAGCGCAAACTGGGCGGCGACGTGCTGCGCGCGCTCCTCGGCGCCGACGCCGAGTTGACCGCCGCGCGCAACGACTTCAAGAAGTTCGCCACCCCGGACCAGCAGCGGATGTACGACGACACCGTGATCGGGCTGCTGGTCGATCAGGGCAACAACACCTTCGAGGCGGCGGTCTCCCGTGCGGAGAACGGGCAGAGCCTGAGCGGTCTGGACCCGCAGCAGTGGGACACCGCCGCCACTTACACGACCAACCAGGCTTACCGCGTGCAGCAGGCGTTGCAGGCCCTGACCCAGGAGCGAGCCGACACGCTGGCCACCGGCGCGCGCCGCTCCGCGATCACCAACGCCGGCATCGTGCTCGGCGTGCTGGTGCTGTGCGCGGTGCTGGCGGTGATCATCGCGCGGTCGCTGCTGCGCCCCCTGCGCGTGTTGCGCCGGAGCGCGCTGGAGGTCGCCGAGCATCGCCTGCCCGCCGCGGTCGAGGACATCCTCGCCGATCCGCACCCGGAGGTCGCGGCCCATCGCGGGGTGGCCCCGGTGCCCGTGTTCACCCGCGAGGAACTGGGCCAGGTGGCACGCGCCTTCGACGTCGTGCACAGCGAGGCCGTGCGACTGGCCGGTGATCAGGCGCTCCTGCGGGAGAACATCAACGCGATGTTCGTCAACCTTTCCCGCCGCACCCAGCGACTGGTCGAACGCCAGCTGACGGTGCTGGACCGGATGGAGGCCGAGGAGCAGGACCCGGAGACTCTCGGCGGACTGTTCGAACTGGACCACCTGGCGACCCGGATGCGGCGCAACAGCGAGAACCTGCTGGTGCTGGCCGGACAGGATCCCGACGAGACGCCGGCAGACCCGGCGGCGGCCGAGGAGATCATCGGCGCCGCGCTGTCGGAGGTCGAGCACTACCAGCGCATCGAGCTCACCCCGGCGCCGGAGCTGGCGGTACGCGGCGACGCATGCGGTGACCTCGTGCACGTGATCTCCGAGTTGTTGGAGAACGCGACGCTGTATTCGCCGGTCGAGACCACGGTCACGGTGGTCAGCGCGATCGCGCCGGACGGCTCCTGGGAGGTGCACATCACCGACTCCGGTGCGGGCATGCCCGAACCGGAGATCCGCCGCGTGAACGGCAGGCTGGCCGAGCCGCCGGCCGTGGACGTGGAGGTTTCCCGCCGGATGGGGCTGTTCGTCGTGGCGACCCTCGCGCGGCGCCACGACATCCGGGTCCGGCTGAGCGCGGCCGACAGCGGTGGGCTGGAGGCCGTCGTCGTGGTACCGACCGAGCTGGTCGTGCCGCTGCCACCGCCGGCTCCCGCCCCGATCCCGGTCGAGCCGGAGCCCGAACCCGAACCCGAGCCCGAACCGGTGGCGGAGCAAACGCTGGCCTTGCCGGCGATCCCGGAATCGACCCGGCGGGCGCCGGTGCGGGACGTGCCGCCGCCGGAGTGGCCCGACGAGGACGACGACCCGCCGCGGCACCCGCTCGACGACGACCAGCCGACCGAGCGGATGCCGGCGTACCAGGAGGTGCTGTCCCAGTGGTTCCGCACGGGCGAGCACTCGCCGTTCCGGCAGCCCCAGGCGGCGCCGGAATGGCCGGCGGAAGAAGACCTTGAGTACCCGCCCGGCCCCAACGGCGCGGCCCCGGCGCCGATCGATCCACGGACTCTCCGGCTCGATCCGGAGGACGTGCGCCGCCGGATGGCCAGTTTGCAGTACGGGTTCGCCCGAGCACGGGAGCGCGACGACCGTTCCACCGGCTAGCCGACCGCGGAATGGCCTCTACGGCGTATTCGCGCTCGGCGACCGGATGCTGTTTTCCGATAGGCGGGAATAGGGTTCGAAAACCTTGCTCGCGTGCCCTGGCGCTGGCAAGTTACGAGCGATCTCGATCACAGGTCGGATATTCACCCCTTTTGTTTATAGGTAGGATGGTTTGCGACCTGCACATTCAGTAGTCGACTCGTTACGCAGAATAGCGGAATCATCTTTCCGGGAGCGTCGTCTATGACCATGAACGCAAGCGCGGCCACGACCCGCCGCGCCTTCGTGCGGCTGGCACTTGGGGCGGCCGTCGCCGGACCGCTCGCCGCTTCGGCCGGCTGCAGCGTGCTCAACGGTTCCAGCGGAAGCAACTCGTCGGGCGCGCCTTCCGCGGCGGGTGTGGAGAAGAACAAGATCACCGTGGGCGTCCTGTCCAGCCAGGGAAGCGCGCCGAGCAAGCTCGCCGAGAAGTCCGGCTACTTCACGCGCGAGGGCCTGGAGGTCACGCTCAAGCCGTTGGCCGCCGGCCCGCAGGCGTTCGCGCCGCTGCAGAACGGGGAGATGGACTTCGCGGTCGTCAACTACGTCTCGTTCTTCCAGGCCGTCGCGCAGAACACGCTCGACGCGAAGATCGTGGTGGACGGCAACACGGCGAACGAGAACTCCGTGGTCCTGGTGGCGAAGCGGGATTCCGGCATCGTCAGCGCGCGGGACCTGATCGGCAAGAAGATCGGCATCCAGCAGGCCGGGTCGATCGCCGAACTGTTGGTCCGCGCGACGTTGAAGGACAACGACGTTCCGCCCGACTCGCCGCACTACCTGCCGATCAAGTTCCCGGACATCCCCGCCGCGATCGTCAGTGGCCAGCTCGACGCCGGGGTCGAGGTCGAGCCGTTCCTGACCCGCGCCGAGCAGAAGGAGGGGCTGGTGCCGGTGCTGAAGATCGTGGCCGGGTCGACCGCGAACATGCCGCAGACCGGCTACATCGCGATGACCAAGTTCATCGATGCGAACCCGAAGACGGTGGCGGCCTTCCAGCGCGCGATGATCCCGGCCCAGACCGACGCGGCCGACCGGGCCAAGCTGTCCGACGTTCTGGCCGACCTGACCGGTGTCGACCAGGCGACCGCCGCCCTGCTCAACATCGACACCTATCCGACGTCGCTGAATGCCACGCAGCTCCAGCGGGTCATCACCCTGATGCAGGCATACGGTGGGCTGGAGGCGCAACTCGATGCCACCAAGCTCACCGTGCCGACACCGCAGGCGTGAGTTGCAGTTGTGTCCGGCCGCGGCAATCCGCGGCGTTTTGCTCGCGAAGGAACTAGTGTGAGCGGGTTTCGTCGCCTGATCGGACTGGTCGCCTTCCTGCTGATCTGGGAGGCGGCCGGCCGTTCGGGCCTGGTCGCGGCCGGCGTGCTTCCGCCGGCATCGGAAGTGCTGGCGAGGTTTTTCGGGTTGTTCGCCGACGCTCGGTTCCTGCCCGACGCGGCGTCCACGCTGCTGTCGTGGGTCATCGCGCTCGTGTTCGCCGCGGTCATCGCCGTGCCGCTCGGCATGTTGCTGGGCAGCATCCGCCCGCTGCGGCTGGTCATCGGCCCGGTCATCGAGTTCCTGCGGCCACTGCCCACGGTCGCGCTGATCCCGTTGGCGATCCTGGTGCTGGGCAGCGGCGCGCAGACGAAGATCTCGCTGGCCGCGTTCGCCTCCACCTGGCCCATCCTGTTCAACACGGTGTATGCGGTGGGTGAAATCGACCGGCAGCTGCTGGAGACCGCTCGGGTGTTCCGGACCCCGCCGCGCAGGTTGTTCTTCTCCGTGATCCTCCCGGCTGTGGCGCCCTTCGTGCTGACCGGGATCCGGCTGTCCGCGGCGGTGGCGTTGATCGTGCTGGTGAGCACCGAGTTCCTCACCGCCCAGATCGGCATCGGGCATTTCGTCTATCTCTACGGGACCACGCAGCTGCAGATGGACGTGGTGTTCGCGTCCATTGTGTTCACCGGCTTGATCGGCTACCTGGTGAACATGGGGCTGCTGGGGGCGCAGCGGCGGTGGCTGGGCTGGGCAGCGGTCGGAGGCGCGGTGTGAAAGCGCTTCCCATTCTTCGCCGCTGGCTGGTGTTCATCGCGTTTCTGTTGGTCTGGCAGTGGATAACCGCGAGCGTCGCGCACCCGTACTTCCCCACTCCGCTGCGGATCGCCGAGGCCGCCGGGCATGCCTGGTTCGCCGACGGCGCGTTCACCGCCGATGTGCTGCCCAGCCTGGGCAGGCTGTTGCTCGGCTGGCTGATCGCGGTCGCGGTGGGTGTCCCCATCGGACTGGCCCTCGGGCGCTCGCCGGTGCTCACCGACTATGTGTCGGCGACGTTCTTCTTCTTCCGCTCGGTGCCGGCGACGTTGCTGGTGCCGGCCTTCCTGGTGATCTTCGGCATCGGGCCGCGGGCGGAGCTCGCGACCATCTTGTGGGGCACCCTCTGGCCGATCCTCCTCAACACCATCGACGGCGCCCGGTCACTGGACGAGGTCAAGATCGAGACCTCGCGCGCGTTCCGCATTCGCGGTCCACGCTGGGTGTTCGGGGTGGTTCTGCCCGCGGCGGCGCCCAAGGTCTTCGCCGGGATGCGCCTGGCTCTGTCGATCGCGATCATCCTGATGGTCGTGTCGGAGCTGATGGGCAGCACCAGCGGGATCGGCTTCCGGATGACCGACGCGCTGGGTTCGTCGCTGCTGCCGGAGACCTGGGCGTGGATCGTACTGGTGAGCCTGCTCGGGTACGCGCTGAACACCCTACTGTCCTATGTGGAGCGACGCGCACTGGCCTGGCACCCCGGGTTCCGCGCCGACCGCCTCGACTGAAAGCTGGCAATTACTGGTAGCCGAAGCCGGGCATTGTTCATCGCTGTTAACCGGCCGAGGGCTCACGAGTGCGACGCCGCGGTCACCAACTCCTCAACGTAATCGGCTCGCTACTGTTCACGGGATGAGCGATCAGATCACCGCGTACATTGACGAGGCCGGCGCCCGGCTCGCCGACGGCCGTCGGCTGTACGTCCTCGCCGCGGTGCTCAGTTCACCAGCGGAGCAACCGAAGCTCGTCGACGCGCTCGCCGCGTTGCAGCTCGACCCCGACGAGCCGCTGCACTTTCGCACGGAACGGCCAGGCCGCCGGCTCCTCATCGCCGAGGCCATCGCCAACGCGTCGCTGTATGGCGCGATCCTGCTCACCACGAGCACGAGCAACACCGGACAGGAGGCTGCCCGCCGCGCGCTGCTGTGCGAGTTGCTCCCTCGGCTCGAACACGTCGAGCACGCGCACCGGGTCGTCATTGAGAGCCGGTCCGGTGGCGACCGGCATGACCGCCGGACCTGCGACCGGCTCCGGCAGTCTCGGCAGATCACGGCCGCGCTCCGCATCGACCACGGGCCGAAGTCGTTGCCGCTGCTTTGGCCAGCAGACTGGCTGGCCTCAGCGTACGTGGCCGCCCATCACCATGATGACCGCGGCCCATGGAAGATCATCAGCGATGCCCACGTCGTCGACGTGACGATCGTGGATCCCGGATAGCGCGAAGCCGGGGGTCCCGATTCCATCGGGCACGTTCCCCGGCTCACTTCCAGCCGTGTCCGCGGACCGGCCAGCTTCGCAACAAACTATACCCCGAGTCGACAGCCGCGTACCAACGGCTACTGTGCGTCATCCGCGAACCGCAGGTCGCTCAAGACATCGGTCACACAGCGTGGCCAGGTTTACGGCAAGAAGCGTCTGCGTCGCCTAAGCGCACACGGGTATCAGCACGCCGTGCGGCTCGGCCGGTCAGAGCTAGCTCACTGGGACGTGCAGGAGCGTTGGCGCCGGGGAGGCCAGTGCGGCGGTCAAGGCCGAGCGGAGCTCCTCCGCCGTTTCCACACGCTGAGCGTCGCAGCCCATGCCCCGGGCGAGAGCCGTGAAGTCGAGACCACCGAGTTCGATGCCGGGCACCTTGCCGGCTCCGCTGCGCACGGAATGCTTGCGTACGGCGCCGTATCCCCCGTTGTCGAGGATCACGAAGACGACGGCCGTCTGCTGGCGTGCGGCCGTCCACAGCGCCTGGATGCCGTACATGCTCGAGCCGTCGCCGAGGACAGCGACCACCGGGCGGGTGGGCTGGGCGAGCGCGGCGCCCACCGCCGCCGGGAGCCCGTAGCCGAGGACCCCGCTCGCCATCGTGAGAAACCCGCGTGGTGGCACGATCGGCAGCTGCGCCTGCAGGTCGGGCCGGTGCGTGGGAGCCTCTTCGACGACGAGCGCGTTCTCCGGGAGCAGGTCGTCGAGCGTCCGGTAGACGAACGCCGCCGACAGTGGTTCGCCGGTTCCCGGCGGCCCGGCAGCGGGCGGCGGGGTTCGTGGTTCCGGGGCCGGGCGAGAAGTCCGGCCGAGGAGTCTGGTCAAGGTTTCGGCGGCGCTCTTCGCCGGTGCGAGCACGCCTGCGGCCTGCGGTGCCCTGGCCAGGACCTGGGGGTCGTCGCTGAGCACATGCAGCGGCGGGAACGCGGGGCCGTCCTCGGGGGAGGTGACGTGGTAGGTGAAGGCGGGGGCGCCCAGTACCACGACACAGTCGTGGCCCGCGAGCGCGGCGGCCACGCCCGAGCGGTTCGGGGGCAGGAAACCGGCGAACAGCGGGTGGTTCTCCGGAAACGAGCTGCGGGCGGCGAACGGTGCGGCCCACACCGCGGTAAGCGCTTTCTCCGCCAGCTCGACGACTTCGGACACGGCGTGGTCGGCGTCCACCGCCGCGCCGACCACCAGCGCGGGCCGGGCGCTGGCGTCCAGGGCGGCCGCCACCTTGGCCAGCGCGCCGGCATCGGCGGCGAACGGTGCGACCCGCGGCGCGGCCGGCGGGACCTCGGCGGGCTGTTCCCAGTCGTCGGCGGGAACGAACAGGAAGACCGGGCCGCTCGGCGGCTGGACGGCGAGGTGGTACGCGCGTGCGAACGCGGCGGGCACGTCCACGGCCCGGGCGGGCTGGTAGCTCCATTTGACGTAGGGGCGGGGCAACTCGGTCGGGTCGAGCACGCCCAGGAACGGATCATGGGGCAGCAGCGACCGCGATTGCTGGCCGGCGAGCACGACCAGCGGCGCCCGGTTGTGGAAGGCGGTGACGACGCTGCCCAGTCCGTGCCCGGTCCCGCCGGAGGAATGGAGATTCACCATCGCCGCGTTCGAAGTCAGCTGGGCGAACGCGTCGGCCATCGCGACCACGGACGACTCCTGCAGGCCGAGCACGTACCGGAAATCGTCCGGCCAGTCGGCGAGGAAGCCCAGTTCGGTACTACCGGGATTGCCGAACACCGTGGTCAGGCCCCACTGCCGCATCAGCGCCCGTACCGCGTCCCGCACCGTCGTCATGCCAGCCTCCGATCGTTCTTCTTTTGGCAGTTCCAGCAAAACGTCGCCACTGTTCGGAAAACTCGACTCCGCTACGTAACACGATCAAGGGTGGCCGGCTCAAGGTCCACCTCCGTTGAGAAGGGCGCTCGTTCCGATGCCGCAACCGCCTTATCAGCCGCACCTGCCTCAGGGCCCCTACCAGCCGCAGGTCACCAAACGGATCGTGATCGGGGGCATGGTCACCGGCATCGTCGGCCTCGTGTTCGGGTGGTACCTGTTTCAGATCGGGTTCATCCTCGGGGTGGTCGCGGTGATCTTGTCCGGGGTCGGTCTCAACACCGCCAACACGAAGAACGGAAGCGGCCGCGGTATGGCCGTGGCGGGCCTGGTCTGTGGCATCCTCGCCGTCCTGTTCGAACTGCTCTGGATCGCGGTCCTCAGTTATTCGCTGTCGGGCCGGTGATCCATCGCCTACCGACGACCGTCGGTAACGCTGGTGGGTCGCCCAGCCGCATCCGCTGAGGTGGCGAGGGAGGAGGCCAGGTCTTGTTCGGCCAGTTCGCGTTCGGAGAGATCCTGTTCGGCCGCGCCTTGCGCGGGACTCCGCAGCAGGCGCGCGATTTCGCCACGCAGCGCGACGAACCGGGCCGACTCGCGGGTGGTGATCTGGTCGCGGTCGGCGGGCAGGTCGATCGTCAGGTCGGCGACGATCGACGCCGGCGAGGGGGACAGCACCAGCACGCGGTCGCCCAGATAGACGCTCTCGTCGATGTCATGGGTGACCAGCAAAATCGTGCTCTGCTGGTCCCGCTGCACGCGGCGCAGCAGATCCTCCAGCTCGAACCGGGTCTGCGCGTCGACCGAGGCGAACGGCTCGTCCATCAGCAGCAGGGCCGGCCGGCTGGCCAGCGCCCGGGCGATCGACACGCGCTGCTGCATCCCGCCCGAAAGCTGCCACGGGAACTTCCGCCCGACGTCGCCGAGCCCGACCCAGTCGAGTGCCTCCTGCGCCCGCCCGCGGCGTTCGTCGCGGGACAGCCCGGCCGATCGCAACGGGAACTCGACGTTGCCCGCCACGGACAACCAGGGGAACAGCGACCGGCTGTAATCCTGGAAAACCACGGCGAGGTCCGCGGGCACGCCGGTCACCGCGTCGCCGTGCAGGCGCACCGTGCCCGCGCTCGGGGCGATCAGCCCGGCGATGCAGCGCAGCAGGGTCGACTTGCCGCATCCCGACGGGCCGACCAGGCACGCCAGCTGCCCGGTTTCGACCGTGAACGACACTTCACGAACGGCTTGATGGTCGCCGAAGCGGTGGTCGAGCCCACTGACTTCGAGCATGGTCGGCACTTCTCGCCTCCTGCTGGATCGAACCAAAGTGACGTACTTTGTTGATCAAAGGTTCACCGTCAGTATTCTCTCCTGGTCGGCGCCTGGGTATTTGCTCAGGTCAGGACGTTTCCCGGGGTGGCTTATTGACGGCTTTACCCAGGAAGGGTTACATCTTCACTGCCTCTTCGCTACCCTCTGCACCGGCAAACCAGGTAAGCCGAATGCTGGCGGGGAACGACGGTGGGTACAACGGTGCCGAACGATGACACCTCGAGCGTAACGGGCACTTCATCCACGAGCTCCAGGCTGAGCTTACGAAACTGGAAGCTTCGTTCAAAACTGGGATTGGTGTTGGCGATTCCGACACTGACCGCGCTGATTCTCGGCGGCCTGCGGGTATCCGACGAACTCAGCCGGGCCAACCAGTTCAAGCAGACCGCCACCCAGGTCGACCTCGCCAGCAAGGTGACCGACGTGGTGCAGCTACTGCAGGGCGAACGTACCGAGGCCATCGCCAAGATCATCAACCCGAATGATCCACGGGTTCAGGGCGCCCTGACCAACCAGATGGCGCAGGTGGACCGGGCGGTGGACGCGCTGCGCGCCGAAACGTCGCGGTTCGAGGGCGAGAACCCCGACAGCGCCCAGCGTTACGAGCAGGGCCTGCAAGGTCTGGACGCGTTGACGGCGCTGCGGGCGTCGGTGAACACGCCACCCTATCCCGAGCTGGCCGCGTTCACCGCCTACAGCTCGATCCTCCATTCGCTGGTCCAGCTGGGCCGGGAAGTGACCTCGTCGGTGCCCGACCACGAGCTGATGCGCCAGGGCACCATCCTGCAGGCGATCAGCGAGGCCAAGGAGGCCATGGTCGGCGAGGACGCCGCGCTGGAGATCGCCGCGCTGCGTAATTCGTTCTCCAACGTCCTGCTCGACGACATCAGGGCAGCCCAGTACCAGACGGTTGCGGCGCTGGATCTGTTCCGGTCCTACGCCACCCCCGGCGAACTCCAGAGTTTCACGGACACGGTGAGCGGTACCGAGGTGGACGGACGGGCCCGGCTGGCCGCCACGGCACTGGCGCACGCCGCCGCCGGCTCGGCGCCGAACATCAGCCAGGCCGAGCTCGTCGCCAACAGCGCCGTCAACCTGGAGAAGCTGCGTTCGGTCGAGACGAACCTGCTCGGCGAGCTTCGTACCCGGTCCAACGAGCTGGCCGACCAAGCCTCCGCCGCGGCATGGCGTGACATCTTCATCGTGCTGGGAGCGCTGGCCGTCGCGCTGCTGCTGAGCGCCCTGGTGGCGCAGATGCTGCTCAAGCCGCTGCGAGTGCTGCGGCGTAGCGCGCTGCACATCGCACACACACAGCTGCCCGAAGCGGTGCACAAGATCCTGCAGGACCCCGATCCGGTCGCCGCGTCGAAGAGCGCCGTCGAGCCGGTGCCGGTCACCACTCGCGAGGAGATCGGCGAGGTGGCCCGGTCCTTCGACGTGGTGCACGAGCAGGCCATCAAGATGGCCGCCGAGCAGGCTCTGTTGCGGGAGAACGTCAACGGCATCTTCGTCAACCTGTCCCGGCGCTCGCAGCGGCTGGTCGAGCGCCAGCTCGGCGTGATCGACCGCCTGGAGGCCGACGAGCAGGACCCGGACCACCTCGCGAGCCTGTTCGAACTGGACCACCTCGCGACCCGGTTGCGCCGCAACGGCGAAAGCCTGCTGGTGCTCTCCGGTGCGGGGCTGGCCAAGTCGGTGCCGAAGCCGGTGTCCGCGGCCGACGTGATCGGCGCGGCGGTCTCGGAAATCGAGCAGTACGCGCGGGTCGAAGTGGGCGTCATCCCGGATGTCGCGGTCCGCGGGCTCACCGTGCACGACCTGGTGCACCTGCTCGCCGAACTGCTCGACAACGCGACGTATTTCTCCGAGCCGGAGACCAAGGTGAGCGTGCGCGCGGTGGTGACCAGGCGGCACGCGCTGGCCGTCCAGATCACCGACCGCGGTGTGGGCATGAGCGAGGAGAAGATCGCCGAGGCGAACCAGCGGCTGGCCGAGCCGCCGGATCTGGACGTCTCGGTGACCCGCCGGATGGGTCTGTACGTGGTCGCGCGGCTGGCCCGCCGGCACGGCATCGAGGTACGGCTGCGGGAGAACGAGGACATCGAGGGTGGCGTGATCGCCCGGATCGTGGTGCCCGCCGAGTTGCTGGGCCCGGTGTCCGAACCGGCCCCGCCGCCCCCGCCCTCCGCCGCGGAGATCTCCTGGCCGTCCGCCGCCGACGGTGAACCGGAGCCCATGCCGGAGGTTCCCGCGCAGCGCCCGCGTCCGCCCTCGACGGCCGAGCGGTCCGCGGCCGGGGGGCTTCAGCCGCTCGCGCAGCCGATGACTTTGGACGATCTGGTCGCCGGCTCGTCGAAGGCCGCGTACCTGAGCCAGGGCAGGTCGTCCTCGAGCGCACCGCACACGGCCAATGGCACCGCCAACGGGGCCGGCACCTTCAGCGCGCCCGAGCTCCCGAAGCGGGAACCCGCGTTGGCGCCTGAGCAACCCGCCGCCCCGGAGCCGGCCGAGCTGTCCACCCTGTCCGCGCTGGCCGAGGACGACGCCCCGACCCGGCGCCTGCCGATCTACCAGTCGGTCGTTTCCCGCTGGTTCGCCGCGGAAGCCGAAAACGCGATCGAGGCCGACCTCACGGAGTCGCAGGGAGCCGCCGACGGCATCGAGCCCGAGGCCACCGCGATGGCCCAGGAGACCGCCGACGTCACGCCGGAACCGGAAGCCGCTGCGGAAAGCGAGCCGGAACCCGAAGTGGCGGCGACGGCCGGCGCGCCCGGAAAGGACGACTGGAGCAGCGCGGCGGACGCGGGCTGGCGGGCCGCGCAGGCGTTGCTGGACTCGAAGCCGGAGGTGATCACCACGGCCGGACTGCCCAAGCGCGTGCCGAACGCCTACCTCGTGCCCGGCTCGATCTCCAGCGGCGAGCCGGACTCGTTCGTCGACCGGACGACGGGGCAACCGGGGCGCAGTGCCATCGCGCGTTCGGCCACGGCGGCACGTGACCGCATGGTGAGTTTCCAGCGTGGTTTCACCTCTGGCCGGCACGCGGTGCGTGAAGGCAAGGCAGACAACGGGGTTACGGTCAACGGTGGGGAATCCTCTTCACCGTCAGGCCGCAGTAAGGAGTGACGAGTGACACGGGCGGGTGCGGCGCAGTCGGGGAGCAAGAAGCCCACTTCCGCGCAGAACGGTTTCGCTTGGCTCATCACGGATTTCGTGCACCGGGTGCCCGGTGCCGCACATGCCGTGGTGGTTTCCGCGGATGGGCTGCTGCTGGCCTCGTCCAGTGGGTTGCCCAAGGACCGTGCGGATCAGTTGGCGGCCGTCGCCTCGGGGCTGACGAGCCTGGCCAAGGGCGCCTCGAAGGTGTTCGACGGTGGACCGGTGGCGCAGACCGTGGTCGAGATGGCCAACGGGTTTCTGTTCCTGATGTCGGTTTCCGACGGCTCGTGCCTCGCGGTGCTGGGTGCACCGGACAGTGACATCGGTCTCGTCGTGTACGAGATGACACTGCTCGTGGAACGAGTCGGCCAGCAGTTGACGCCGGAACTGCGGGCCCAGTTACAGGGGGCGGCGCGCGAGTAGCGCGCCTGGCACGGAGGAACGCCAAGTGGACGCGGGACATCCGACGCACGTGGATGGGGACGGGGCGGGGCTGAACTCCCCCGGTGCGCAGGGGCGGCGAAACCCGCTGGCCGACGAGGAATGGACCACTTTCCGGGAGCGGGTGGACCGGGAATGGCGGTCGCGACGAGAGCAGGTGACGCACGAGGAGCACCCGGCCCGTCCGGTCGGGCAGTCCGGCCCCGGCGACTACCGCGTGACCGACTTCGGCGACCGGCTGCTGTCCGGGCCCGCGTCGGAACTGTTCGGGGACAACGCGGGGCCGCCCAGCCACCCGAGCATGCCCAGCGTCAGACCGGTGCCGGCCCAGGCGCCGCCGCCGGTGCCGGCCGAGTCCTCCGGGCTGGTCCGGCCGTACTTCCGGACCGGCGGGCGGACCAGGCCGAGTCGGGAACTCGCCATCGAGGCGTTGGTGTCCACCAGCGAGCGCGGCCGTGCCATCGGCCGCGTGCGGGTTCCCGAGCACCGGTCGATCTGCAGCCTGTGCCTGGACACGCGCTCGGTGGCAGAAGTGGCCGCGTATCTTCGGTTGCCACTCGGGGTGGTGCGGGTGCTCATCGGGGACGTGGCCGGTCTCGGTCTCGTGCTGGTGCACTCCGCGACCTCCGTGGTCGGCGACCGACCCAGTATCGAATTCATGGAGAGGGTGCTCAGTGGGCTTCGGAGAATTTGACTCCGACGCGAACACGTCGGCGGCCAGCGGTCCGACCCAGTCGGCAAAGATCGTGGTGGCGGGCGGCTTCGGCGCAGGCAAGACGACGCTCGTCACCGCGGTCTCGGAAATCGACCCGCTCACCACGGAGGCGCAGATGACCGAGGCGAGCGTCTCGGTCGACGACATTTCCGCCACCCCGAACAAGGCGACCACCACGGTGGCCATGGACTTCGGCCGGATCTCGCTCGACGACGACCTGGTGCTGTACGTCTTCGGCACGCCGGGCCAGCATCGGTTCTGGTTCATGTGGGACGACCTGGCGCTGGGCGCCATCGGCGCGGTGGTGCTGGTCGACACGCGCCGGTTGTCGGACGCGTTTCCCTCGATCGACTTCTTCGAGAACCGGAGCCTGCCCTACATCGTGGCGATCAACTGCTTCGACCGGCTGCTGCACCACCAGATCGACGACGTCCGGGACGCGCTGACCATCTCGGACTCGGTCCCGATCATCGCCTGCGATGCGCGGGAGCGCGAGTCGGCCAAGCAGGTCCTGATCTCCGTGGTGCAACACGCCATCTCGCGCGATACCGCGCTCCAGCCCGGTTGATCGAGGCAGCTCGACCCCCGTGCGTCCGTTGGAAAACAGTACGGCCGTTGGGGTGAATGGGACACATCACCAAGCACAGTGGGTCGACAACGCCGCCGTTGGGAATACCCTGGCAGCGACCGGGACGACGATCCGATCGGCGAGGAGGGGACAGTGACGGCGCCGGCATACTCGTCGGGCAGCTTCGGCTGGCTGATCACCGATTTCGTCCGCAGAGTGCCTGGGGCGGCCCACGCCGTGGTGGTGTCCGCGGACGGGCTGCTTCTCGCCAGCTCCGAGGGGCTGCCGAAGGACCGGGCGGACCAGTTGTCCGCCGTGGCGTCCGGGCTGATCAGCCTGACTCAGGGGGCGGCGCGCTGTTTCGAGGCGGGCGCGGTGAACCAGACCGTGGTCGAGATGGAGAAGGGCTACCTGTTCCTGATGTCGATCAGCGACGGCTCCAGCCTCGCGGTGCTGGCCTCACCGCACTCCGACATCGGCACCGTGGCCTACGAGATGACCATGCTGGTGGACCGGGTCGGGCAGCAGATGACGCCGGAGCTGCGAAGCCAGCTCCAGGGCGGGGTACGTAGGTAACGATCGATGAGGGACAAGTCGTCAATGGGGCCCGACAGCGCGTCGGTGGACCCGTGGGAAGCCCTGCACCAGGGAATGGATCGTGAGGGCATCGATTCGCCGTCGAAGTTCGTGCTGAACTCCTCGGCGGTGATGCTGCCGGTGCGCATGCCCGGGCCGGGCCGGTACGGCCCGGCGAGGCAGGCGAGCACCCCGATGCCTCCGGACGTGCCGCCCGCCGAGCCGGTGCCGCCGCGCCCGGTGTTCGGCACGGGATCGGTCGCTCCGGCGGGATCGGCGGCGTCCCGGCACGCCGCACCGGCCGCCGCCTCCGGCACGGGCCGGCGTCGCATGTTGATGCGGCCCTACGCACGCACCCGCGGTCGCACCCGCCCCGACTACGAGCTCGCGCTGGAAGCGCTGGTTTCCACCAGTGCCCAGGGGCGCCGGTACGAGGGCGCGGTTTCCGCGCAGCACCGGCGGATCTGCGACCTGTGCTGTGTGGCGACCCGGTCGATCGCGGAGATCGCGGCCTATCTGACGCTGCCGTTGAACGTGGTGAAGGTGCTGGTCAGCGACATGGACAGCCTCGGGCTCGTGATGATCCACCAGCCCGGCCTGAGCTTCGGCGATCGGTCTTCCCGCGAGTTCATGGCCCGTGTCCTCAAGGGCCTGCGCTCGATGTGATCCTTCGCCAGCCGCGCGTTCTGCGCGTTGCCGTCCGACCACTTCCGCAGGCTGGTGAAGAAACCGCGCGCAGAATCCGCCGCGTCGTCCTCCTACGCGCTCTGCGACTTGTTCACCGCGCCGTTCAGCGTCGTGGCAATTGCCGGTGAACGTGCTGGGCATCTTGTGGTAGCCGGTAGACATTTTACCGACCTGCCCGGCGCTGAGCCCGGTTCTCGACGTAACTCTGCAGCTCCACATGGCCGATGGCCTTTTAGTTGGTGTTTGATGGGCGCGCAAAACGTGGCCGAGACCGCGCTCAATCACGGTGAACTGCGCACAGTCGCGTCCCGCCGCTGCTACCTTCAAACCCAACACAACAGTCGGAGGGGAAGTCATGGCATTCGACACCTCAACCTCCGGTACGGCAGGTGCAGCGGTCGGTGCAGTGGTAGGTGCAGCGCCCGGCTGGCTCACGGCGGCAGCCGACGCCGTCTCCGCTGGCATCAGCGACCAGGCGATTACCCAGGCCAAGCAAGCCGCCGAGGGCCTCAAGAACGCGGCAGCGTCCGGACAGGTCCGGATCACGCCGGAGGGCTTCGACATCCTGATCAACGCGCTGAACCAGTGTGATCGCCATATAGCGCAGCTGACCGATAACGTGGGGAGGGTGGCTCAGGCGCCGGAGCTGGGGAGCAGCGCATACGCGAAGACTGTCGCTGCACACGTCCAGAAAGGCGGAACTGGGGGAGGTCAGTCCGCCGATGCGGTGGTTGAGCAGCTTCGTACGGTCTTCGACGAGGTCCGACAAGCCCTTAACAAGGCCAAGCAGGCATACGAAGACAACGAGCACGCTACTGTTCGGAAGCTCAAGTAACAGACCCCGACGCGGAGGACACGGTGCGTACCGCAGCCCTCACCACAGTCATAGTTGCCGCCGCATTGGCGGCCGCCGCCTGCACCAGCAGCAAGACAGGTCAGGCAACACCGACAAGTGGTCGAACTGCTGCATCAAGTGTGAGTTCGTCTCCGTCGTCCGGCGCCACGAACGGCCTGACCGGACTCAACGCCTGCACCCTCCTCACCGACGTCGAAGCGCAACAGGTCGTGCCTGGCACCGAGCCCCATCTTGATCAAGGCGAAATGGGTGGCACTGGAACGAGTGCCTGTCAGTGGAGCAAACAGGCGACCAACGTGGAAGGCACGGGCGGGGTGACGTTCAGCATCACGGTACGTCCCGCGCAAGGGCTCAAGGATGTCGTTGTCAAGGAGGGCGCGCAGCGCACGGATACGATGTCGACCGCAGGCCGTAAGGCAGTAATACTCAAGAACAATGGTGCTAAGTATTCCTGCTTCGCAGCCGTCGCCGTTGGTTCAGGCCGGGTCGACATCAACGCCACAACTGTGCGCGGCACCACCGACGAGATGTGCGACATCGCGAGCAAGATCGACGATTTCGTCGAGCCGAGGCTGCCAACGTCGTGACCCAGCCCGACAACGAGCACGCTCGTCAGGGATAACTCGACCTCGTAAGCAATCTCGCCCTCACGGGTCGGGGCGTTCGCCCTTCAAACAGTCTCTAGTCTTCGACGAGCGCGGCCGAGGTAATGCGGTGCAAGGGGTAGCGCTGGTCGTCGGTGCTCATCAGGACGCCGCCGCCGACGTGCGCGGGCGTGATCACGCGCTGGGTGGCGGTGCCGTGCGAGTCGACGTAACCGATCCACACCTCGCGCTGTTCCCGGCTCGCCCTGGCCAGCAGCGCCATGGTCGCCGCGGTGTCCGAACCACCGCCGCCACCGGGTAACCGGACCTCCGCGCCCTTGCGGCTGGTGGCCGCCCGGTCCCCGGCGCGCAGGTGCGCGAGCACCGCGGTCACCTGCTCCGGATCGACCGGTGGCTCGGTCGCCGCCCGCCGCGTGGCGCGTGCCCTGGCCGGGATGCGCCGCCCGCTCGGCCGCAGGTCGAGCACCCGTCCGTCCGGACCTTCGGCGGCGGGGGCGAAACCGGCGGCGCGCAGCCCGTCCAGGACCTCGGCCAGCGGCAGCGGGCTCACCGCCACGGTGGGGGCGATCCGGCGCAGTTCGTATTCGGCCGCCACCGGGCCGCCCAGCACCTCGGCCAGCAGGACCTCGTCGTCACAGCGCAGGAACGACGCGGCCGCCCCGCCCCGCAACCGGCCGTGCCGCCGGGCCACGTCGTCGATCAGGTAGCTCAGCGACTGCGGCACGCCGGTCGCCGAGCGGGTGCGGAACAGCTCGTGCAGCTCGTCCGCGGTGCGCCCCGCGTCGAGGGCGCGGCGCACGGAATCCTCGGTGACGCGGTAGACCGTGGCGTGCCCCGCGGACTCCAGGTCCGCCACGGCCTTGACGTCCGTGGCGAGCTCCGGCTCCATCGGGCCGGGCGCGATCACCGTCAGGTCCGCCTGAACCAGGATGTGGTCGATGGGCTTCGGCATGGCGTCCACCATCGAGGCGAGTGCCCCGCCGCGGTCGTCCGCGAGCAGCGCCCTCGTCGCGGTGGTCACGGCGCCCAGTGCGGTCACCCCGAGCACTGCCGCCTCGGCGATCGTCTGGCGCACGGTTTCGTCCCGCAGCCGGCCGCCGCGGCGCGGGGCGCGCCAGGCCAGCACCGCGACCAGGTCCTCGGTGTCGCGGATCCCCACGCCGGGCGGGAGGTCGGCGAGCGCGTCCAGCACCCGCCGCCGGGCGACCGGCGCCAGCGGGCGGCGCAGCTCTTCGGACAGCGGCGCCATCACTCGGTCCTTGGCGTCCCGCTGCCCGGCCAGCCCGGGTAGCCGCGGCAGGTCGAGCCAGGCTTGGGCGATGGTGAGCCAGCGCTGCCCCGGCGCCGAGGCCAGCCACGAGTCGGTCAGGGTGGTGGGCACCCATTCGGGGGTGGTCGTCTGGCTGTCGGCGACCAGGCCCGCGCCGGCGGCGAGCTCGACGAGCAGCGCCGCGCGCCTGTCGTCGACTTCGAGTTCACGGGCCAGCCTGCGCAGTTCCCGGACACCGAGCCCGCCGGCCTTGAGGACCGGCGGCGGTTCCGCGGACCACAGGGCGAGCAGGGCCTCGGTCTGGCGCAGGAACTCCATCGCCTCGCCGGCACCCGCGGTGTCCACTGTGGAGGGTTGAGGTGGGGTGGTGGGCAGTTCGGGTTCGGCCAGCGCACCGGGTGAGCAGGACCGCCCGCCCCGCAACGCGATGCCCAGCTCGCGCGGCAGTTCCACGGTCCCCTCGTCGCGCCGGACCAGCAGCCCGCGCGCCAGCAACCGCTGGATCGGGGTGGTCGCCTCCGCCAGCGTCATCGTGCTGTTCGCGTCTCGCGTCCGGCCGATGGGCGGGCCCGCCGCCAGGGTGTGCAGCACGGCACGCTCGTCCTCGCCGATCGATTCGAGATCGGCGCCGGCGAGTTCGGGCACCGAGGCGCCCAGACCGGCGGGGAACGGGCCGAGGAGGTCCCGCACCACCGGCACCACCCGGAGCGCGTCGTCGTCTCCCCAGGCGATCGCCCGGGCCCGCAGCCGGTCCAGCGCGGGTGCCGGATCGGCCCCGAGCAGCGCCGCGACCGCGTCCGCGGGCACCGCTTCGGTGTCGGCGTCGGTGAGCAGCAGCGCGTCCAACACGGCCAGCGTGAAGGTGTCGAGGTCTTCGAGCGCGCGAGCCGTCGAACCGGCGCTGCCCGCCCGGGTGGCCAGCACCATGCTGGTGGCGGGTGGTGGGGTGGCCAGGTCGCGCCGGGCCGCCAGCAACGCGGCCAGCTCGTCGTCGGACTTCGAGCGCAGCCAGTCCGCCAGGGAGGTCGCGGGCATCACAGGTGAGAATACCTCCCTGGCCACGAGCTTCTCAGCGGGTTGAGGCAGACTTGTGCGACGTAGGCACCGGCTGGGGTGCGGGCATCCCGAGCAGGAGACGGAGGACGCTGTGGCAAAGGGTCACAACAACAAGAAGAAGGCGGGAGTCGACCCGACCTGGCCGGAGGCCGGGGACGGTGCGCATCCGGTGAGCGAGCTGGCCGCGGATCGGCAGGGCGCGCTTTCCCCGTTCGGGGACGTGACCTTCCCCCTCGAATCAGTGCCCTACGTGCACCCCGAGACCGAGATCAACAAGTAAAGGGGTGACGAAGTGCCGGTTCCCGGCCCTGGCTATTCGATCACCGTCCGCGTCGAGGCGCCCCCGTCGGCCAGTGCCGCGGGCGACCTGACCACCGCCGTCGGCAATGTCGGCGGCGTGCTCACCGCCTTCGACGTGGTTGAATCGCACGCCGACGCGATCGTGGTGGACATCACCGCGAACGTCTCCAACGCGGATCACGTCGAGGACATCACGAAGGCGCTCGACGCGCTTCCCGGTGTGCGGGTCCGCAAGGTCTCCGACCGTACGTTCCTGATGCACCTGGGCGGCAAGATCTCGATCGCGCCGAAGGTACAGCTGAAAAACCGTGACGACCTCTCCCGTGCCTACACCCCCGGCGTGGCCCGCGTCTGTCAGGCCATCGCCGCCAACCCGGCCGACGCCCGCCGGCTGACGATCAAACGCAACACGGTCGCCGTCGTGACCGACGGCTCGGCCGTGCTGGGGCTGGGCAACATCGGCCCGGCCGCCGCGCTGCCGGTGATGGAGGGCAAGGCGGCCCTGTTCAAGAAGTTCGCCGACGTCGACGCCTGGCCGGTGTGCCTGGACACGCAGGACACCGAGGAGATCATCCGGATCGTCAAGGCGCTCGCGCCGGTCTACGCCGGGATCAACCTGGAGGACATCGCCGCGCCCCGCTGTTTCGAGATCGAGGCGCGGCTGCGCGAGCAACTGGACATCCCGGTCTTCCACGACGACCAGCACGGCACCGCGATCGTCGTACTGGCCGCACTGCGTAACGCACTGCGCGTGGTCGACAAGAAGATCGAGGACTGCAAGATCGTGGTGAGCGGGGCCGGCGCCGCCGGTTCGGCGATCATCCGCCTGCTGCTGCACAAGAAGCCGGGCGACGTGATCGCCGCCGACATCGACGGGATCGTCCACAACGGACGGTCCAATCTGGATGACAACCTGCGCTGGCTGGCGGAGAACACCAACAGGGAAAACCTGTCCGGCACCCTGCACGATGCGCTGGTCGGTGCGGATGTGTTCATCGGCGTGTCGGCGCCGAACCTGTTCGGTGCCGAGCAGGTCGCGACCATGGCCAAGGACCCGGTGGTGTTCGCGCTGGCCAACCCGGATCCGGAGATCGACCCGCTGGAGGCGCAGCGGCACGCCGCCGTGGTGGCCACCGGGCGCAGCGACTACCCGAACCAGATCAACAACGTGCTCGCCTTCCCCGGGGTGTTCCGGGGCCTGCTGGACGCACAGGCGACCGAGATCGACGACGAGATGCTCATCGCCGCCGCGAACGCGATCGCGGACGTGGTGGACGACCGGCTGAACGCGTCGTTCATCGTGCCGAGCGTGTTCGACTCGGCGGTCGCCCCGGCGGTGGCCGAGGCGATCAAGGCCGCGGTCCGCCGGTCCACCGCGCAGGCGTGAGGCCTAGAGCGTGTGTCAAAGTCCGTGTTTCCGCCCGAGGTGACCACGGGCGCGCGCGCCGGAGGCCCCGGATTTGGGGAGGCAGGCCGCCAACCTCGGAAAGCAAGGGCCACGCGGGAGTCACGGTCTGGCTACCCAAATCCGATCGCGCGCACTTTGAAACACCGCCTCGTCCGGGCCGCTGAGTGTGCGCCCGGCCGGAGCGGGTGAGGCATGCTGGTAAGGAGCGTCGCGTCGAGACGGTCAAGGGAGTCCGGGGGCTTGCCCCCGGCCGGAGTGCGGGGGCAAGCCCCCACCGGACACAGTGGCGCGTGAACCGCGGAGGAACGGCATGACCGAACTGAGCCACCTCGACCATACCGGCGCTGCCCGCATGGTCGATGTTTCCGCAAAGCAGGCGACGGACCGGACGGCCGTGGCGACCGGCGTCGTGCGGACGACCGCGGAGGTGATCGGGCTGCTGTCGTCGAACGGGCTGCCCAAGGGCGACGCGCTCGCCACCGCGCGGATCGCCGGGATCATGGGTGCGAAGCGGGTGCCGGAGTTGATTCCGCTGTGCCATCAGATCGCGCTCTCCAGCGTGAAGGTTGAGTTCTCGCTGGGCGAGGCGGAAGTGGGCATCGAGGCCACCGCGCGCACCACCGATCGCACCGGGGTGGAGATGGAGGCGCTGACCGCGGTCGCCGTCGCCGGGCTCACCCTGCACGACATGATCAAGGCCGTGGACCCCGCCGCCACCTTGGACGAGGTGCGTTTGGCGCGCAAGGATGGTGGGAAGACCGGCACCTGGGTGCGACCTTGAACGGCCGGGGCCGACCGGGTGCGGGTGTCCCGCAAAATACTGGAGGCCCGATGAGCGAGACCGGCGAAGCCCTGCTCGCCGGGGCCGACTGGGTGCGGGTGTCCCGCAAGACACAGGAGCGTTCATGAAACGAACCGCCCGCGTGGTCGTCGCCTCGAATCGTGCGGCGGCCGGCGTCTACGCCGACACGACCGGCCCGATCATCGCGGAGTGGCTGGCCGCGCGGTCGTTCGACGTAGGCGAACCGCTGGTCGTGCCGGACGGCGAGCCGGTCGGCAAGGCGCTGCGTGACTGCCTGAACGACAACGTCGACGTCATCATCACTACCGGCGGCACGGGGATCTCGCCGACGGACCGCACTCCGGACGAGACGGCGGCGGTCCTGGATCACCAGCTGCCGGGCCTGGCCGAGGCGATCCGGACGGCCGGGTTGCCCAAGGTGCCGACGGCCGTGCTTTCCCGTGGACTGGCCGGGGTGTCCGGCCGGACCCTGGTGGTGAATCTGCCCGGGTCGCGAGGTGGGGTGCGGGACGGCCTGGGGGTGCTGGACGGGGTGCTGGCGCATGCGGTGGACCAGTTGGCTGGTGAGGACCACCCGCGCCCGCCGGCTGCCGAGCCGGCCGCGTCGGCACACGATGCCGAATCCGCCGCCGAATCCGTGGCCGCTTCGTCGACCGTCGCCGAGTCCGCGGCTTCAGCGCTCGCCGGCGTGGGGGAAGTGCCGGCGGTGGGCCCGGCCAGGATCGCGCTGGCGCAGGTGACCGATCAGCCGCTGTCCGTCGAAGCGCACGCCGCGCTCGTCGAGGACCGGGCCGCGGGCGCGGTCGTGACCTTCGGCGGAGTGGTGCGCGACCACGATGGCGGCAAGACCGTGCAGGACCTCTTCTACGAGGGGCATCCCACGGCCTCGGAGGTACTCGCCCAGGTGGTCGCCGAGGTCACCGGCCGGCGCACCGGGGTGCGCGCCGTGGCGGTCAGCCACCGCCTGGGTGCGCTGGCGATCGGCGATGTGGCGCTCGCCTGCGCGGTGGCGGCGGATCATCGCGCCGAGGCGTTCGCCACCTGTGCCGAGCTGGTGGACGAGGTCAAGGCCCGGCTACCGGTCTGGAAGCACCAGCATTTCGCCGACGGCACCGACGAATGGGTCAACTCGCCCTGAGCGCTGTTCGTCGGGCTGCAACCGCTTTCTCGGTGGTTTGAGCCACCGCGCCCATGGTCATGCGTTTCAAGCTGCTTTTTTCCAACGGTGTCCCCACCGCCCGGGGGAAAGCAGTGGGGACACCGTGAGTGGCCTTTCAGCAGGTCACTTGGTTGCTATCGTCTGGCCAACGAGGATCAGGTTGGCGTCCGGAATGTACTGGCCGTTCAGCTTCTGAAGCTGCTGCCAGCCACCCTGGACATCGAACTTGTCGGCGATCTTCGACAGGCTGTCGCCATCGACGACGGTGTAGTCACCGTTCGGGTTCGACGACGGCGCAGCGATCTTGGCCGGCGCGGGAGCGGGTGCCTTCTTCGTAGCTGCGGGCGCCTTGCGCGGAGCTTCGGTACGAGTGCTCTTCTGCGTGGTCTTGGGAGTCGAGCCCTTGGTGTTGCTACCGGTGAAGGTTCCGTTGTCTCCGGCCTTCTTGCCGCAGACCGGCCAGGCGCCGATGCCTTGGCTCTGCAGGACGCGCTCGGCGACGGCGATCTGCTCCTCGCGGGACGCGTTCTGCGGACTGCCCACACCGCCGTAGGCCTTCCAGGTGCTCTGCGAGAACTGCAGACCACCGTAGTAGCCGTTGCCGGTGTTGGTGCTCCAGTTGCCACCGCTCTCGCACTGCGCGATGGCGTCCCAGTTCACGCTGGAGGCCTGCGCGGGGGTCGCAGCGATTGCCAGCGGGGTGCCGACTGCGATGCCCGCGACGGCGAAGCGGGCGATGTTGCGGGCGGCGGGGGACATCTTGCGGTGCTTGCCTCGGTAGGACATTCCACCTTCTCGGCCTCCAGCGCCTCGGGGGTCGGGTCCCTCGTCCTGTCCGGAAGCCGTCTTTCGCTCGGGGTATCGGGTCAGGATTCCGCCGGACAGGATTGGCGCATTGGAATCCTGGTCTTGCCGTGGCCGGTCGGGGCCAGCCGAGAAGCGACGGTACGTAACGAACAGCGTGATCGGAAATTATTCTGCCTGTGACCTACATCACAGTAACATTACGCAACCTACTACGATTTGGGTGTTTCTGCTGGTCAGCGCGTCGTTACCGACCCGTATCCGAGTCGAGATATTTCACGCTTCGTGAGGCGCGGGTCACGTCGGTTTCGCACCGTTGGTCCGTTGGTGCGACACCCGACTCGGTCACTCAACCGCCGGCGAAAGGAGGCAGAACGTCGAGTTCCGAACCGTCCGGAAGGGGACGGGAATAGTCGCGCACAGCAATACCGTCAACGAGAAAACTGGCCGCTTCGAGAATGCGCCCAAGGGCGTCCGGGTGGCGTTCCCGCAGTAACCCCAGCACCTCGGACACCGATGCCCCGACGGGCAGCTGGAGCACCTCCTGATCGACTCCGGAAGCAGCGCGCGCGGACGCGAAGTACCGCACCAACACCGTGGTCAAGCGGCGTCCTTTCCCTCCGTGCGCGATCGTGGCGCGCGCTCTGTCGTCGCCGAAGCCGGGAGCATCATGACGCGCGCTACCCTCCGATCGCGCTCATCGGCCGGATCGGCTGCGCGAACCCGGCGTCGTTGATCTCGTGGCCGGCGAGCTTGCCCCACATGGTCATCCGCCAGACCTTGGCCACTTCCTCGTCGTCGGCGCCACCGCGCAGCAGGCCGCGCAGGTCCGTCTCGTCATTGCTGAACAGGCAGGAGCGCACCGCGCCGTCGGCGGTGAGCCGGGTCCGGTCGCAGGCCGCGCAGAACGGCCGGGTCACCGAGGCGATCACGCCCACGTCGCCGGGGCCGCCGTCCACCAGCCACCGTTCCGCGGGCGCACCGCCCCGCGCGTCCGGGCTGGGAGTGAGCGTGAACTCCGCCCGCAGCCAGGAGAGGATCTCCTCCGCCGTCACCATCTCGGCACGGTTCCAGCCGTGCTGGGCGTCCAGCGGCATCTGCTCGATGAAGCGGAGGTGGTAGCCGTGGTCGAGGCAGAACCGCAGCAGGCTCGGCGCCTCGTGCTCGTTGATGCCGCGCAGCAGGACCGCGTTCACCTTCACCGGGTCTAGCCCGGCCGTGCGGGCCGCGGCGAGCCCGTCCAGCACGTGTGACAACCGGTCGCGGCGCGCGATCCGGGCGAAGGTCTCGGGATCGACGGTGTCCAGCGAGACGTTGATCCGGTCCAGGCCCGCGGCCTTGAGCGCCGCCGCGCGCTTGGCGAGCCCGATTCCGTTGGTGGTCATGGAAAGCCGGGGGCGGGGCTGCAGCCGGGAGATCTTGCCGACCAGCTCCTCCAGGCCCCGGCGCAGCAGCGGCTCGCCGCCGGTGAGCCGGATGTCGGTGATGCCGAGGCGCTCCACCGCGATCCTGAGCAGGCGCAACAGCTCGTCGTCGGTGAGCACGTCCTCGTGGGGCAGCCACGGCAGCCCTTCGGCGGGCATGCAGTAGGTGCACCGCAGGTTGCACCGGTCGGTCAGGGAAACACGCAGGTCGGTCGCCACCCGCCCGAAGGTGTCGATCAGGGCGGGATTGTCCGGCCGTGGCGTGCTGGCCAGGTCGCGTGCGTGGTTGACGCGAGGAAGCCCGAGATTCACCACACTCATTGTCACCAGCCTAGCTCGGAGGACCGGCTCCGTGCGATCACTAGAATATTCTAGACAGCTAGTGTTTCTGCTCTTGGAGGGAACCGGGATGCCGGAGCATGAGCCAAGGTACTCCGTGTCACCCGAGGAGCTGGAACGGTTCGGTGAACTCGGGCGCGAGATGAGCACCCTCTCCGTCCTGCGGCACGCCCGGATCGCCGACCAGATGGGCCTGTCCGGCACCGACCACAAGGCACTGGATTTGGCCGCGCGCGCGGAGGGCCCGCTCACCGCCGGCCGGATCGCCCAGCTCACCGGCCTGTCCACGGGCGCGGTCACCGGCGTGATCGACCGCTTGGAGCGGGCGGGATTCGTCCGCCGGGTGCGCGACACCGAGGACCGCCGAAAGGTCCTGGTCGAGATCCTGCCGGTGGACGAGGAGAAGTACGCGCCGCTGTTCGAGTCGGCCATGGTCGCCACCGAGAAGGTACTGGTGAGGTTCTCCCCGGCGGAGCGCGCGGCGATCGAACGGTATCAGCGCGAGATCATCGAGTTGATGCGCCAAGACATCCTCGGGTAGCCGGCTTCCGGCCACAGTCACCGAGAACACGTCTGCGCCTGGCTTTTCCGCAGTTGCGGAGATAATGTCGCGGTTATGCCGCAATTCCGGTTATCTGAGGCCGCTGGGCTGCTCGGCGTCAGTGACGACACCGTCCGCCGCTGGGTGCGGGCCGGTCAGCTGACCGCCGGTACCGACTCGGCGGGCCGCAAGGTCATCGACGGCGCCGAACTCGCCGCGTTCGCCCGGGAACAGGCCGCCGAGCCCGGTGATCCCTCCGCCGTCGGCCGGTCCGCCCGTAACCGCCTGGTCGGACTGGTCACCGAGGTGATCACGGACAAGGTGATGGCCCAGGTGGAGCTGCAGTGCGGTCCGCACCGGGTGGTGTCGCTCATGAGCAGCGAAGCGGTGCGGGAGCTCGGGCTCCGGCCCGGGGTGCTCGCCGTCGCGGTGGTGAAGGCAACGCAGGTGGTCGTGGAAACCCCGGGAGGAGCTCAATGAAGAAGGTCCTGGCCGCACTCGCCGTGGTGGCGCTGGTGGGTACCGGGTGCGGGTCGGCGGGAGGTTCCGCCGATTCGAAGTCGTTGACCGTCTTCGCCGCCGCGTCACTCACGGAGTCCTTCAACGCCTTGAAGACCGAGTTCGAGGCCCAGCACCCCGGGGTCGCGGTGACCTACAACTTCGCCGGCTCCTCGTCGCTCGTGCAGCAGATGAGCAACGGTGCCAAGGCCGACGTGTTCGCCTCGGCGGATCAGGCCAACATGGACAAGGCGGTGCAGGGCGGGGTGATCGACGGCACGCCGACCGTGTTCGCCACCAACCGGCTCACCATCGCGGTCGCGCCCGGAAACCCCAAGGGCATCGCGGGTTTCGCGGACCTGACCAGGGCGGGGCTGGTCGTCGTCACCTGTGCCCCGCAGGTTCCGTGCGGGGCGGCGACTCAGAAGGTGGAGCAGAACACCGGCGTCACGCTCAAGCCGGCCAGCGAGGAACAGGACGTCAAGCAGGTGCTGGCCAAGGTCGCGTCCGGTGACGCCGACGCGGGGCTCGTCTACGTCACCGACGCCGGCACGGCGGGCGGCAAGGTCACCGAGGTGGACTTCCCCGAGGCCGCCGGGGCGACGAACAACTACCCGATCGCGGTCGTGAAGGACGCCCCGCAGCCCGACCTCGCGCGGCAGTTCGAGCAGTTCGTGCTGAGCGCGCAGGGCAGGCAGGAACTGGTGAAGGCCGGCTTTGGCACGCCATGACGGTCGGCGGGTGCCGTGGCCGCTGTGGGTGCCGGCCACGCTGGCACTGGCACTCGTGGTGCTGCCGGTGGTGGGCCTGCTCACCCGCACGGACCTGCGGCGGCTGCCCAGCCTGATCGTCTCGGACGCCTCGCTCCAGGCACTGCGGTTGTCGCTGGAGACGGCGGCGTTGTCCACCGTTGTGTGCGTGCTGCTCGGCGTACCGCTGGCCGTCGTCCTCGCGCGCTCGGCGATACCCGGCATTCGCCTGCTGCGCGCCGTGGTGTTGCTGCCGCTCGTGCTGCCGCCGGTGGTCGGCGGGCTCGCGCTGCTGTATTTGCTGGGCAGAAAGGGCTTTCTCGGTTACCTCCTCACGGTCACGGCGGGAATCCAGGTTCCCTTCACCACCGCGGCGGTGGTGATCGCGCAGACCTTCGTCGCGATGCCGTTCCTCGTGGTGAGCCTGGAAGGCGCCCTGCGCGGGGGTGGCGACGCCTATGAGCGCGTCGCCTCGACGCTGGGCGCCCGGCCGTGGACGGTCTTCCGCCGGGTGACGGTCCCGCTCCTGCTGCCGGCGCTCGGCTCCGGCGCCGTGCTCAGCTTTGCCCGCGCGCTTGGCGAATTCGGCGCGACGATCACGTTCGCGGGCAGCCTGCAGGGCGTGACCCGGACCCTGCCGTTGGAGGTCTACACCCGGTCGGAGTCCGATGTGGACAGCGCGGTCGCGGTGGCGTTGCTGCTCGTCGTGGTCGCCGTCGTCGTCATCGCAGTGGCCCGGCCACGGGCGGTGGACGCGGTGGTCGATGCCGAAACGACCGGTGGCGCCAAGCGTCTGAAGGGAACTGGCAGGCGAGCACGGTGAGTCTGCACGCGGAGATCGAGCTGTCGCGGGGAAACTTCGACCTGGACGTCAGCCTGGACGTGCCCGCCGGTGGCGTACTGGCGGTGCTGGGCCCCAATGGTTCGGGCAAGTCGAGCCTGCTCGGCTGCCTGTCGGGGCTGCTGCGCCCGAGCCGCGCCACCATCAGGCTCGGTGAGCGCAGCCTCCACGACCTGCCGGCACACGCCCGTGCGATCGGCCTGCTGTCACAGGATCCGCTGCTGTTCCCGCATCTGTCCGTTTTGGACAACGTGGCTTTCGCGCCGCGATCGAAGGGGCACGGCCGCGCTCGTGCCCGTGAACTCGCCCGCCACTGGCTCACCGAGGTGGACGCCGCCGAGTTCGCCGACCGCCGCCCGGCGCAGCTCTCCGGCGGGCAGGCACAGCGGGTCGCGGTGGCCAGGGCGCTGGCCGCGGACCCGGATCTGCTCCTGCTCGACGAGCCGCTGGCGGCGCTCGACGTGGACGCGGCGCCCGCGATCCGCGGGCTGCTGCGCCGGGTGCTCGGGATGGCCGGCAACCGCGTGACCGTGCTGGTCACGCACGACCCGCTGGATGCCCTGGCATTGGCCGACCACGTGCTGGTGCTCGCCGACGGGCAAGCCGTGGAACGCGGCCCGACCCGGGACGTCCTCGCCGCTCCGCGCACCGCGTTCACCGCGCGCATCGCCGGGCTCAACCTGGTAGCCGGCACGGCGACCGAGGACGGGTTGCGGACCGACGACGGCAGCCTGGTCGCCGGGATGCTCGCGCCGGACATGGAAACGGGCAGCCCGGCGGTCGCGGTGTTCGCACCGAGCGCGGTCTCGGTGTATCCGGCCGAGGACGGGCATCCCGGTAGCCCGCGCAACACGTTCCGGGCGGTCGTGGGCACCCTCGAACCGCACGGCACGGTGATCCGGCTGCGCACCGCGGGCGACGGGTGGGCGGCCGGGCTGTCCGCGGACCTCACCCCGGCCGCCGTCGCGGATCTGCGGCTGGAACCGGGAACGGTGGTCCGGTTGTCCGTCAAGGCCATCACGGTCACCGTCCATCCAGCCATGCCCTCGCCGGAGCTGCTGCACGTCGCGGATAATCCCAGGACATGACGTGGACGTATCTGACGGACATGGACGGGGTACTGGTGCACGAGGAGCACCTGGTGCCCGGAGCCGACGACTTCCTCGCCGAACTTCGCGCCCACGGCACGAGTTTTCTCGTACTCACGAACAACTCCATCTACACCCCGCGCGACCTGCGCGCCCGGCTGCTCCGCACGGGCCTCGACGTGCCGGAGGACCGGATCTGGACCTCGGCACTGGCCACCGCGAAGTTCCTGGACAGCCAGCGGCCGAACGGTTCGGCGTTCGTGATCGGCGAAGCGGGACTGACCACCGCCCTGCACGAGGTCGGGTACGTGCTCACCGACACCGATCCGGACTACGTCGTGCTCGGCGAGACCCGTACCTACAGCTTCACCGCGATCACCAGGGCGATCCGGCTGATCGCGGGCGGGGCGAAGTTCATCGCCACCAACCCGGACGCCACCGGCCCCAGCCTGGAGGGATTGCTGCCGGCCACCGGGTCGATAGCGGCCCTGATCGAGCGGGCCACCGGGCGCCAGCCCTACTTCGTCGGCAAGCCGAACCCGCTGATGATGCGTTCGGCGCTGAACACGCTCGGCGCGCATTCGGAGCACACCGTCATGATCGGCGACCGGATGGACACCGACGTGCACTCCGGGATCGAGGCCGGGCTCAAGAGCATCCTGGTGCTCACCGGAATCTCCACCAAGGACTCCGTGGACCGCTACCCGTACCGGCCGACGATGGTGATCGACTCCATCGCCGACCTCGTAGGGCACACCCAGGACCCGTTCGCCTGACCAGCAGGGCCTATCGTCGGGGTGTGGATGTCCAAACGTATGTCGTTGGTGACGTGCACGGGCATCGGGAAGAGCTGGTCGAGGCCCTGCGCGAGAGCGAGCTGGTCGACGACGCCGGGGACTGGTGCGGTGGCGACGCGCACCTGTGGTTCCTCGGCGACTTCGTGGACCGCGGGCCGGACGGGATCGGCGTGATCGAGCTGGTGATGCGCCTGGAGGAACAGGCCGCCGAGGCCGGCGGCGCGGCGCGGACCTTGCTCGGCAACCACGAGATCCTGCTGCTCGGCGTGCACCGCTTCGGCGACGCCGAGGTGCCCAGGGAGGCCGAAGGGTTCGGGCCCCGCAGCTTCGCCCGTAGCTGGCTGATCAACGGTGGGCAGCCGGAGGACCAGGACGAACTCACGTTCGAGCACGTCGAATGGCTGAGCACCCGGCCGCTGGTGGCGCACGCGGCGGACCATCTGCTGCTGCATTCCGACACCCTCGAATACCTCGGATGGGGTGAGGACGCCGGGCAGATCAACCGGGCGGTCCACGAGATCCTGGCCGGCGACGACATCAAGGAGTGGTGGGAGGTGTGGCGGCGGATGACCACCCGCTACGCCTTCCGCGGTCCCGACGGGCCGGACGTGGCCGAGGAGCTGCTCGCGCAGCTCGGGGGCGAGCGGATCGTGCACGGGCACAGCGTCATCGCCGACCAGCTCGGCATCCACCCCGCCCAGATCGACGGGCCGTTCCTGTACGCGGACGGCAAGGTGCTCGGCGTCGACGGCGGCCTGTTCGCGGGCGGTCCCTGCCTGGTCGTCCCCCTACCGTGGCAGCCCGAAGACTAACCACGCCCGCCCAATCCGCCCCCGCCCAGCCTGCCGTGTCCCCGCCTCAGGCCACCGACTTCCCGCCTCAGGCCGCTGTGTCCCCGGTTCAGGCGCCCGAGTTCCCGGTTCAGTCCGCCATGTTCCCGGTTCAGTCCGCTGTGTTCCCGGTTCGGGAAGCTGTGTCCCGGGTTCAGGGCTCGCGGCCCAGGGATTCGGTTCAACCAACAGGCGACACGGATGCCCGAACCCGGAACTCGGGTGCCTGGAGCGGGAAATCGGGTGCCTGGACCCGGAACTCGGGTGCCCGAACCCGGAACTCGGGTGTCTGGAGCGGGAACTCGGGTGCCTGGGGCGGGGACACGGGTTGCGGTGTCAGGGGACGCGCACGATTTCCCGGCCGAGCGGGAGCAGGGACACCGGGATCATCTTGAAGTTCGCGATGCCCAACGGGATGCCGATGATCGTGACGCAGAGCGCGATCCCGGTCACCACATGCCCGATGGCGAGCCAGAACCCGGCGAACACGAGCCAGATGATGTTGCCGAGCAACGAGCCGGCGCCGGCATCGCGCCGGTCCACCACGGTGCGGCCGAACGGCCACAGCGCGTAGTTCGCGATCCGAAACGACGCGATGCCGAACGGGATCGTGATGATCAGGATGCAGCAGATGACCCCGGCCAGGGTATAGCCGAGCGCCATCCAGAACCCCGACAACACCAGCCAGATAACGTTCAACAGAAGGCGCATCAGACGAGCAACTCGCCTTCCAACACGGTCACCGCCTGGCCCGTCAGCGTGACCCGGCCCTCCTCGAGCCTGGTCCCGACCACGCCACCGCGCGGCGAAGCCTGTTCACCGGTCAGTTCCGGCCGGCCGAGCCGGGCGGACCAGTACGGCGAGAGGAGGCAGTGCGCGGATCCGGTCACCGGGTCCTCGGGCACGCCGACCCCGGGCGCGAACACGCGGCTGACGAAGTCGATCCCGGGCCGGTCGCCGGGCGCGGAGACGATCAGGGCGCGCATGGGGAGTCCGGCGATCGCGTCCAGATCCGGCTTCAGCGTGCGTACTTCGGCCGCGTCGGCCACCACCGCCAGCAGGTCGTCCCGGCCGCGGACGAGTTCCTCGACACCGACGCCGGGCAACGCCGCCGCCAGGTCCACCTCGGCGGTGGACGGCGGGTCGGCGGGAAAGTCCATGCTGACCCGGCCGTTCTCCGCCCGGGTGCGCAGCTCGCCGCTGCGCGTGGTGAAGATCTGCTCGCCGCCGAGCGCGTGCCCGGTGGCCAGGGTGGCGTGCCCGCACAGGTCGACCTCGACGGTTGGGGTGAACCAGCGCAGCGGCTTCGGGCCTTCGCCGCCCGTTTCCACGAACGCCGTCTCCGAGTGCTTCAGCTCGGCGGCTACCGACTGCATCCATGCTTCATCGGCCGGCGCGTCGAGGAGCACCACACCCGCCGGATTGCCCCGGAACGCGTTGCCAGTGAAGGAATCGACGACGAACATCCGCATGACTTCACGATAGCCCTCCGCCGCCACCGTCGAAGATCAAATTTGCTCAGGCATGCCGGATGCCGGCGACGTCACCCAGCTCCAGCAACTCGACGGCACGCTCGCGCATCTCCACCTTGCGGATCTTTCCGGTGACCGTCATCGGGAACTCGTCGACGATGTGCACATAGCGCGGAATCTTGTAGTGCGCGAGCTTTCCGGAGCAGAACGCGCGCAGGCCTTCGGCGGTCAGCGGGGTCGCGCCGGCCCGCATGCGGATCCACGCCATGAGCTCTTCGCCGTATTTCGCGTCCGGCACGCCGATCACCTGGGCGTCGAGAATGTCGGGATGGGTGTAGAGGAATTCCTCGATCTCCCGCGGATAGACGTTCTCCCCGCCGCGGATCACCATGTCCTTGATCCGGCCGGTGATGTTCACATAGCCCTCGCCGTCCATCATGGCCAGGTCTCCGGTGTGCATCCACCGCGCGGCGTCGATCACTTCGGCGGTCTTGTCCGGTTGTTCCCAGTAGCCGAGCATCACCGAATATCCGCGGGTGCACAGCTCGCCCGGGGTGTCGCGGGGCACGGTGAGCCCGGTCGCCGGGTCGACGACCTTGACCTCCAGGTGCGGTCCCACCCGGCCGACGGTCGACACGCGGCGTTCGACGGAGTCGTCGGCGCGGGTCTGGGTGGACACCGGCGAAGTCTCGGTCATGCCGTAGCAGATGGACACCTCGGCCATCCCCATCCGCTCGATGACCTGCTTCATCACCTCGACCGGGCACGGCGATCCGGCCATGATGCCGGTCCGCAACGACGACAGGTCGTAGGAGTCGAAATCCGGCTCGGCGAGCTCCGCGATGAACATCGTTGGCACGCCGTAGAGCGCCGTGCACCGCTCCTCCGCCACCGCCTGCAGCGTCGCCTTCGGGTCGAACGCGGGTGCCGGAATCACCATGCAGGAACCGTGGCTGGTCGCCGCGAGATTGCCCATGACCATGCCGAAACAGTGGTAGAAGGGCACCGGAATGCAGATCCGGTCGGCCTCGGTGTAATTGCACAGCTCGCCGACGAAGAAGCCGTTGTTGAGAATGTTGTGATGCGACAGGGTCGCGCCCTTGGGGAACCCGGTGGTGCCCGAGGTGTACTGGATGTTTATCGGGTCGTCCGCGCTCAGTGTCACGGCGATGCCGGCCAACTGCTCGGCGTCGCCGTTGCGGCCGTTCCGTAGCAGCGAATTCCATTCCTCGCCGCCGAGCAGCACCACGTGCGTGAGATCCGGGCAGCGCGGCCGGACTTCGTCGATCATGCCGGCGTAGTCGGAGGTCTTGAATTTGTCCGCGGCCACCAGCAACCGGATGCCGGCCTGGTTGAGCACGTATTCCAGTTCGTGCGAGCGGTAGGCCGGGTTGATGTTGACCAGGATGGCGCCGATCTTCGCGGTGGCATACTGGATGAGCGTCCATTCCGCACGGTTCGGCGCCCAGATCCCGACCCGGTCGCCCTTGGCGATGCCGCCCTCGAGCAGCCCCAGCGCGAGCGCGTCCACCTCGGCCGCCAGTTCCCGGTAGGTCCACCGCCGCCCGGACGGCCGGTCCACGAGCGCGTCCCGGTCGCCGAAGGCGGCCACGGTGCGGTCGAAGTTGTCGCCGATCGTGTCTCCCAGCAGGGGCACCTGCGAGGTTCCCGACGAGTAGCTCGGAACCGCGGGCGCGGCGGCCATGGTGCCTCCCAGAGAAATCGTCAGCGTCGACGACGGCGAGTCTAAAGCTAGCTCGCGGCTTCGGCGAAGGCCTTCGCGTCTTCCTCTCCGAAGGTGTCCTCGAGCTGTTCCGGTGAGTAGTCAAGATCGATCCGCTCGACCGGGACGCCCCGCGCGGACTCGATGGCACCAAGGCGCCGCTTCGCGCGATCGGCGGCGTAGGTGATGAATTCCTGCGGGTCGCGGCTGAACGGCGGTTCCTCGAACTGGTCCTGGACCCACTCGATCATGCCGAGCGCCTGCGGCAGCAACTCGCCCATCCGCTGCTCGACCGCAGCCCAGAGGGAGTCGTCGGCGGCGATGTGGCGGCGGCAGGTGAACGTTCCCCAGGCCATGTGCCGGCGCTCGTCGTCACCGATCCGCCGCACCAGCTCCTGCATGCCCGGCATGATCTGCTTCTCGGTGCAGATCAGTTGCCAGCTGTAGTACCCGGTGAGCGCGAGGCTTCCTTCGATCACGTGGTTGTAGGTGACGCTCGCGCGGATCTGGTTCAACGGGCTCGGGTCGCGTTCCAGCACGCTCAACGACTCGGGCAGCTCTTCGTAGAAAAGCTTGCGGTAGTACGGGTTTTCGGAGACGAACGGCGTGAGGTCGCCGGTCAGGCCGACCGCGTCCATCCACCGGCGGAACACCTCGGTGTGCTTGGCCTCCTCGAAGCAGAACTGGGTCAGGTACATCTCGTCACCGAACCGGCCCTCGGCCGCCATCGCCTTCATGAACGGCTGGATGTCCTGGGTGACGGCCTCCTCGCCGGCGATGAACTGAGCGCACAGGTAGGTCGCGGAACGCTGCTCCTCCGCGGTGAGACTTTCCCACCCCGCCGGGTCCGCGCCGAAGTCGATGTCGGCCGGGTTCCAGAACTTGCGGTTGCCCTTGACGAACAGGCGCAGCGGGAACGAGTCCCAGTTCAGCCCGCCCTCTCGAAGGGAGGTGAAGCCGGTGCGGCGGTGGCTCAGGGTGTCGGTCACTTGTCCTCCTGTTGAACAGCGTTCTCCACTTTGGACAGATGGTGGGCGAGGAAGGGCGCGACCGCGGCGCAGATCATGTCCGCGGCTTCCGCGGCCGTGTGGGTTTGCAGCACCAGGTGGCTCAGCGCCAACCGGACGACGGTCTCCGAGAGCAGCGCGGCGGCGTCGGCGTCGAGGCCGGGCACCAACTCCCGGTAGTGCATCGCGGCCAAGCTGGTGGCCGCGGTGAGCACGGGTTCACCGCGCGTGGTGAGCAGGGGGAGCAGATCCTCCCCGGCCTGGGTGCCCAGGGCCGAGGCCACCAGCGTGTTCTCCCTGGCGTGCCGGATCGTGTAGATGACCGCGGAACGGATGCCGGTGAGCAGGTCACCGGCGGATTCCAGTCGGCGGTGGATGCCGTCCAGGAACTCCGACGTCGTCCGCAGGGTGACGGCCTGCACGAGGTCGGTCTTGGTGCCGAACTCGTTGTAGACCGTCTGCCGGCTCACCCCGGCCGCCGCTGCGACATCGGCCATCCGCAGCCCCGCGTAGCCGTGGGTCGCGAGCAGGTTCGCCGCCGCGTCGAGCAGGGCTTCCCGCAACGACGCCTTCGTTCGCTCCGAGAAGGTGATCTCAGTCACGAACCTGAGCTTGACATCATCTCGCTCAATGTCAAGACGCTTGACCCAAGCCGTTACTTTGTAAAGCCCGATACCTTGGTGCCGTGGCGATCACGATCGGGTTCGACCTCGACATGACACTCATCGATCCGCGGCCCGGCATGGCCGCGGTGCTGAACACGCTCGGCGTGGAGGCGGGGCTGTCGCTGGACGGCGAGCACTTCGCGGCGAACCTCGGTCCGCCGCTGGATCACGTGCTGCGGGACTGCGGCGCACCCGAGGAACGGATTCCCGAGCTGGTGACCCGGTTTCGCGAGCTGTACCCGGAAATGGTGGTGGCCGGGACGGTGGCGCTGCCCGGCGCGCACGCGGCGCTCGAGGCGGTGCGCCGGGCAGGCGGCCGCACGCTGGTGGTCACCGGGAAGTACGCGCCGAACGCCGCGCTGCACGTCAAGGCGCTCGAGTTCGAGGTCGACCTGTTGGTCGGGGAGTTGTGGGCCCACCAGAAGGCCGTGGCGCTACGGGAGCATGGCGCGGTGGTCTACGTGGGCGACCACCTCGGCGACATCCGGGGCGCGCTGGCCGCGGACGCCGTTCCCGTCGGCGTCGCCACCGGACCGTGCGGCCGTGACGAACTCGTCGCGGCCGGGGCCGAGGTCGTCTTCGACAGCCTCGATGCGTTCCCCGCCTGGCTGGAAACGCGGCTGGCGAACGGGCTCTGATACCTCGCTCAGCGCGACCGGTGCTCGCGGACCAGGGCGATGAAGCCCAGCACCAGGCCCAGCGGCGTGGCCACCCCGGCGGCCGCGCTGAGCCACACCGGCAGCTCGCGCAGGCCCGCGGCGAACATGATGAACACGGTCAGCACGGCGAGCACACCGACGGCGAACACCCCTATGCCCAGCCGCATGAGCCAGGGTTGACGCAGGTATGCCTTCGGCGATGTTTCCATGAGACAAAGGTTAGCCCCACCCGTCACCCACCCCCGCCCGCAACGGAAAGGCTGCGCACCGCAGTCAGAAATCCTGTATCTACTTCTCCCGAGGGTGCCTACCGGGATAGGCTGAAGGGCACGCGTCCTGGGTACGCCCAGGGCGCGTTCGTCGTGTAGCAGAGTGAAGGAATTGGGTGAGGGCAGTGCCGACCGGCAAGGTCAAGTGGTACGACGCGGAAAAGGGGTTCGGTTTCGTCACCCAGGACGGTGGCGAGGACGTGTACATCCGCAAGACCGCGCTACCGCAGGGCGTCGAGGCACTCAAGGCAGGTCAGCGGCTGGAGTTCGGCGTCGCCGACGGCCGGCGCGGGCCGCAAGCGCTGTCCGTCCGGCTGCTCGACGCCCCGCCGTCGGTGGCGGAGGCGCGCCGCCGTCCCGCCGAGGAGTTGCACGGTGTGATCGAGGATTTGATCAAACTGTTGGAGATGAAGGTGCAGCCGAACCTGCGCCGTGGGCGTTACCCGGACCGCCGCAGCAGCAAGCCGATCGCCGAGGCCCTGCGCGCCATCGCCCGCGACCTCGACCCGTAAACCGCTCAGCCGGGCTGGACCTGCAGCGACCAGTAGGCGCGCGCGACAAGTTGCGGGTTGCCGCTCTCGTCGAGAATCGGGTTGCCCGAGGCGTCCGCAGCGAACGCGGCGCCGAGTTGCTGGACCTCGACGACGACGATCTGGTCGGCCGGTGCGTCCGGCGTCGCGGTGTAGGCGAGCTTGCTGTTGCGCGGGAAATACTGCTGCTTGGCCTGCAGCGCGCCGTTCGCGTCGGTGAACTGGGTGATCACCAGCCATGGCGTGTCACTGACTTCCACCGGCACCGACACCTGCACCGGTTTGCCGGGCCGGACCTTGAGGTTGACCGCGGCGTTCGGGTCCTTGCTGCAGTCGCGCACCAGGGCGTCGCAGTTGACGAGCGGCTTGGCGTTGACCGTGTGCCCGTCCGAGTAGAACGTGACCTCCGGTGGGCCCGCGGGCGCGCATGCGCTCAACGCGAGGGTGGCGCCGGCGAGGAGCAGGACCCCGCGCCAGGACCTCCTGCCCAGCACGCCACGATCCCGCCACAGTTTCCCGCTTCGCCGCATGAGAAGAACCCTACGAGCACTACTCTTCGGCGGCGCGGGCTGGGTACCGACCGCGCAGGCGGGGCAACAGGGAACCGCCGCGCTGCACCTGGAAGGTCTGCGCCAGCCCGATCACCAGCAGTAGCGAGACCACCAGGAAGCCGACCCAGTAGACCGGCGGGAGCAGCAGGCCGACCGCACCGCCGAAGCACCAGGCCAGCTGAAGCACGGTTTCCGAGCGCCCGAACGCCGACGCCCGCGATTCCTCCGGCAGGTCCGCCTGGATGACCGCGTCCAGGCTGACCTTCGCCAGCGCGCTCGCCGTGGAGCCCACCAGCCCGACCACGGCCGCGGTGACGATCCCGGCGAAGATCGCCGCGAGGATGGTGGACGCGACGGCCGCGGCGACCGCGGCCAGCACCACCTGGGTGGGATGGCCGAACTGCAGCCGCGAGCCGAGCGCGTTGCCGACGAACCCGCCCGCTCCGGCCGCCGCACCGATGGCGCCGAGCATCACCAGTTGAACGAACGGGCTGTCCCCGCTTTCCTCGGCCTGCGCCTTGACCGCGAACGCGGCGAACATCATCAAAAAGCCGGTCAGCACGCGGACGGTTCCGTTGCCCCACAAGGCAACCACGACGTCGTGGCCCAGCACCTGCCGCCGCTTCTTCGCCTCGGGCTCGGGCCGAGCCATCAGCGACGTCGGCACCTCGCCCTCGGTGACCTCCACCCAGGCGGGGATGCGCATCGACTGCCACGCGGCGGCGACACAGATCAGCGCGGTGAACCAGAGGGCGCCCGACGAGCCGGCAAACGAGCTCACGCCGCTGGCGAGCGCCCCGAACACCCCGCCCGCGGCCAGCCCGAACACGGTCAGCCGGGCGTTGGTCTTCGACAGAGTGATCTCGGGAGGCACGACTCTGGGCGTGATCGCCGATTTCAGCACGGTGAACGACTTCGACAGCACCATCATGCCCAGCGCCGCCGGATACAGGCCCCAGTCGTCGAAGTGCAGCGCCATGATCACGGCCATCAGCGCCTGGCCGACCGAGGAGACGCACATGGCGAGCCGGCGGCCCCGCTGGATCCGGTCCAGCGCCGGCCCGATGACTGGTGCGACCAGCGCGAACGGGGCGATGGTGATGAGCAGGTAGAGGGCGACGCGCCCGCGGCCCTGGCCGCTGGTCGCCGCGAAGAACAGCGTGTTGGCCAGCGCCACGGCCATGGCCGCGTCGCTGGCGTAGTTCAGCATCACCGCGTAGGTGAGCTTGGTGAGCCCCGAACGGTCCGCGCCGTCGGCCGTGGTCGCCCGGCGGAACGCGTTGACCGCCCGGCCGCCGAGTTGGCGGCCGCGCAACGCGGCCACTCGCGTGACCGTGATCTTCTTCGGCATGCGCGGGAGCGCGCCGGCGGCGGCCTCGCTGCGGTGGAAATGCGTCTCTTCTTCGCGCGGTCGCTTTTCTTCGCGTGGCTGCTGCGGCGGGTAGCCGTTGGTGTCGTAGTGCTCGTAGAGCGGCTCGGTGCGGCGTGACGGCGGCGGATACGGGCGCGCGCCACGGGGTGGCATGGACCTGGCGTTTGGTGGGAAGGGCTCCGCTCGCCGCGGTTCCGGCCCGGGCCGGCGCATCGACGTCCGGCCCTGACCCGGGTCCATCGAGGGCGGTGGCGGGCGGCGGGACGGATCATGCGCCGCCGGAACCGGGCGCTGTGGCGGGCCGGCCGGGTGCCACCCTCGGCCGGCACCCGGTTCCGGTGTCCATTTACGCTTCCGCCCCACGACTCAATCTTGCCTTAACCGCGCCGCGCGTGTACGGGTGATTGGTGTCTGCGTCACTGTTCCTCAACGAACGTGCGCGGGTAGACAGGCCGTGACACCCGTCGTCGGCTGCCGCTCAATCACGACGGCGGCCTACCTCCCAATGTCGTTTGCTGTTACCGCGGGCGCGCATGTCGCGTTATGCGTGGTCTTGCCCAAGTTGCCCCGTTACGAACTTGACCCGGAACATCGTGGGCCAGAGCTTGCCGGTGACGAGGAACTCGTCCGTGCCCGGGATCGCGGCGATGCCGTTGAGCACGTCCGCATCCTGCCGCTGCTGCGGCGTGAGCAGCCCCGAGGCGTCGATCCGCCCGGTGACCGTGCCGGAACCCGGGTCGATGCGGAGGATCTCGTTGGTCTGCCAAACGTTCGCATAAACGTCCTCGCCCACACACTCGAGCTCGTTGAGCTGCGAAAAGGTCCGACCGTCGCCGTGCACGTGACGGTGCCCTGCGAGGCGAAGGTGACCGGGTCGCGGAAGGTGAGCTGGTCCGATCCATTGCTCATCACCAGCCGCCCCGGCTGGTGACACAGCCCCCAGCCCTCGCCCTGGTAGGAGACCCGCCGCAACTCGGCAAGCGTCGCGCTGTCGCGCTCGATCGCGACCCCGTTCTGCCAGGTCAGCTGCCACAGCTTTGGCCCGATCACGGTGATGCCCTCGCCGAACAAGGGCGTCGGCAGCGACACATCGACCTGGGGTGGCTGCCCGGGCGGCCCGGCGCGCAGCGAGGACCGGCCCTGCAGGCCGGTGCTCTCGTACAACCGGTCACCGGCGAACTCAAGCCCTTCGGTGAACGCGGACGTATCGTGTGGCAAAGTGGCGAGCACCACCATCTGGAGGTTCGGCAGCCCGCTCGGCGCGGTCATTCCGCACGCGGTCAGCGTGGCCATCAGCAGGATGGTGAGGAGCGTGCGCACGGGACCCACCCTGACATGACTGCGCTGGCCTGAACACTGCACAATTGGGGCATGACGCTCCTGCTCACCTTGGACGACGGCGCGGTCCGGCGGGCACTGGCCGACGCCGTGGAGCTTGCCCGCGCGGCCGCGGTCGACGAGGCCGGGGCCGGGCAGGTCGGCGCCCACGTCGGGATCCAGCCCGAGGACGCGGTCTCGGTCAGCCACCTGTTCGAGGCCGAGATGCCCGGCTACCGCGGCTGGCGCTGGTCGGTCACGGTGGCGACGGCGGGCGCCGGCGAGCCGGTGACGGTGAGCGAGGTCATGCTGACCCCGGGACCGGAGGCGCTGGTCGCGCCCAAGTGGGTGCCGTGGGAGCGCCGCGTGCGGGCGGGCGATCTCGGCGTCGGCGACATCTTCCCGACCGACGAGGACGATCCGCGCCTCGTCCCCGCGTACCTGAGCTCCGACGATCCCGCCGTCGAGGAGGTGGCGCGCGAGATCGGGCTCGGCCGGGTACACGTGCTGTCCCGGTTCGGCCGTCAGGAAGCCGCCACGCGGTGGCGGAACGGGGAGTTCGGGCCGCGCTCGGACATGGCCCGCAGCGCGCCAGCGACCTGCGGCACCTGCGGTTTCTACCTTCAGCTGGCCGGTTCGCTGCGGGCCGCGTTCGGCGTGTGCGGCAACGAGATCTCCCCGGCCGACGGGCACGTGGTGAACACCGAGTACGGCTGCGGCGCACATTCCGAGGTCGAGGTCGAGGTGACCTCTTCGGTGCCGGTGGCCGAACTCGTCTACGACGACTCGCTGCTCGACATGGAGCCCCTGGGCAAGCCTGCCGGCGACGGTGAATGATCACCTCGTGAGCGAGTCGGCGGAAGTTTCCGCGCGCGAAGAAGATCCGTTCGAAACCGGGGCGCTGCGGGAAGCGGTGTTGCGCGCGTGGCGCGACTCGCCGACCCGGCTCACCGAGGACACCAACGTCGAGCACGACCTGCGGGTCGGGGCCTACCGGGACCGGCTGTTCGTCGAGTTGGCCCAGAACGCCGCCGACGCGGCGCTTACCGCGGGCACTCCCGGCACCGTCCGAGTGTCTGTTGTGGATGGTGAGTTGCGGTTCGCCAACACCGGTGCACCGCTGGACGCGCCCGGGGTGGAAGCCCTCTCGTCGCTGCGTGCCTCGGCGAAACAGGCGGGCACCGTCGGCCAGTTCGGGGTCGGGTTCGCGGCCGTGCTCGCGGTCAGCACCGAGCCCCGGGTGATCTCGCGTACCGGCGGGGTCGCGTTTTCCGAGTCGCGTACCCGGGAAGCCATCGGGACTGCCGGAGATGTGCCCGTGTTGCGGCTGCCGTGGCCGGTCGACGAGCAGCCGCCGGAGGGGTTCGACACCGAGGTGCGGCTGCCGCTGCTCGCGGCGATCGATCCCGATGACCTGCTCGACCGTCTCGCCGTGGAGGTCGAGGACCTGCTGCTCGCGCTGCCCTGGCTGGCCCGGTTCGAGGTCGACGGCGTCGTTTGGACGCGGTCCGAAGTTGACGGTGAGGTCGTGCTGGCGACGCCGGAGGACGTGCGGCGCTGGCTCACCCGGTCCGGCCCCGGCTGGCTGTGGGCGGTGCCGGTCGAGGACGGACCGGTTCCGCTGGAACGTGACGTCCTGCACGCGCCGACGCCGACCGACGAGCGCCTGTCGTTGCCTGCCCGGCTGATCGCGTCGGTTCCGCTGGAACCCTCGCGCCGCCGCCTGCTGCCGGACGCCGGAGCCGCACTGGAGGCAGCCGCGCGTGGCTATCCCGAACTGGTCCGAGCGCTTCCCCCGGACGACCGGCTCACGCTGGTGCCCAAGGCCGGCTTCCCGCTGTCCGAAGCCGACGGCAGGTTGCGCGAATACGTGGTGCGGCAGCTCGCCGAGCAACCCTGGCTGCCCGCGGCCGGTGGCGGTGAGCTGGCCGGTTCGGGCGCGCGCGTGCTGGGTGTGGAGTCGCCCGTTCTGATCGGCTTGCTCGCGCCGATCGTGCCGCGCCTGGTCACCGCGTGCGGACCCGAGCCGGCTCGTGTACTGGCCGCCGTGGGCGCCGAGCGGCTCGACCTGCCGGAACTGATCGAGATGCTGACCGGCGTCGATCGCCCGCCGCCCTGGTGGCATTCGCTCTTCGACGAGTTGCAGACGTTGCTGGAAGCGCATGCGGTGTCCGCGGACGACCTCGGGGCCCTGCCGGTGCCGCTCGCCGACGGTCGCACCGTGCCCGGCCCGCGCGGCGCCCTGCTCTTCGGCGGTGAGCTGCTGGAGTTGCTGGCCCGGGCGGAGGTCACCGGCCTGCGGCTGGTCCACCCCGACGCCGCGCACCCGCTGCTGTTGCGCCTGGGCGCGAGCCGGGCCGAGGCGGCCGAGGTGCTCGACGCGCCCGCGCTGCGGGAGGCGGTGGACCGCAGCGTCGAGGACGCACAGTCCGGTTTGGACATCCTGCCACTCGTGGAAGCCGTGCTGCGACTGGCTTCCGAGGCGTCGGCGAGCGGGCTGGGTGCGCTCGCCCTGCCCGCGTCGGACGGGTGGCGCCGAGCGGACGAACTGGTGTTGCCGACCTCGCCGATCCTCGAGGTCCTCGATCCCGATGCGCTCGAGGGCGACGGCCCGCTTTCCGTGCTGGACGCGGATTTCGCCGATGAGTGGCCGGCCGAGACGTTGACCCGGGTCGGCGTGCTCGACGGCTTCGTGGTGACGGAGGGGGAGATCCGCGATCTCGACCTGGTGGCCGACGACGCCTGGCCGCAGGCGCTCCGGCTGCTCGCCGGGCAGCGGGAGACGTGGCAGGCGCTGACCGGTCCGGCGGGCCAGTGGCTGGCCCGTAACGCCGTGCTCGCCGGCCGTGCGCCGGAGGACTGGCGGCTGCCGGACGCTTCGGCGCTGGCCGGGCTGTACGACCCGGTTCCGGACGTCGGCGTGCGCCTCGACGTGCTCGCAGCAGTCGGGGTCCGCGCCGAGTTGACGGTGGCCGATCTCGACGACGCGGCCGACCTGCTGGACCGCCTGGGCGATCAGGCCCGGACGATCGCGCCTGGGCTGACTTCGCGGGCGTATGCCGCCGTCGTCGACGCCGACCTGGAATGGCCGGACCTGGACCCGCCCGAGCGGGTTCGCGCGCTTGACGGCACGGTGCTGGACGCCGAGGACGCTGCCGTCCTGGACCGGCCGTGGCTGATCGCGGTATGGCCGTCTGCCCGCCTGGTGGCCACCGCGCCGGGCCGGGCCGAGACACTCGCCGAACTGCTCGACGTGCCACTGCTGAGCGAACTGGTCTCCGCTCGTGTGCCGGATGACGGTGAGTACGTGCCGTGGTCGGAGCTGACCGCCATCACCATGGTCGCGGAGTTGCTCGACATCCCGGTGCCCGACGGCGGGGTCGTCGTGCACGAGGAACTGGTGGTCGAGGTTGACGGTGTCAAGCACGCCGCGCCGTGGTGGGTCCAAAGTGGTTCGTTTCACGGGGAACAACACGCCGAGGACACGCCATTCGGTCTCGCGCGCGCCTTCTCCTGGGCCACCGGCCGCTGGTCCGACCGCCACCTCATCACCGCGCTACTCGAGGACCCCGACCCCGCCGCCTCCCTCGCCTAACCCCATCCGCGCGAGTCCCCCGTTCCCGTCACGCGAGTCCCACGTTCCCGTAGCGCGAGTCCCCCGTTCCGGTCGCGCGAGTCCCCCGTTCCCGTCGCGCGAGTCCCCCGTTGCCGTCGCGCGAGTCCCCCGTTGCCGTCGTGCGAGTTCGGCGGTGCGGTTGGGCGAGTTGAGCTTCGAGCGTCGTCACTCACCAAGAAGTCAAAACGTTGACGATCGTCCCGAAAAGGCCGAATAACCAGAGCTTGGTCAGTGACCAAAGGGTCGGCCGTCCGCCCGTGTCGTCACGGATCATGCACAGGCCGACCAGCGCTTTTCCCACGGTGGCTTGAAATGCCCACTGGACGAAGATGCGGTTGATGATCGACAGTGCGACGTACGCGCCCACCCCTCCCAGGAGCGGGTACCAGAAGGGGACGTTGGGCAAACCCGCGAGGGCTCCGAGGGTGCCTACCGCGGCGGCCAGGTGCAGCAGCAGGTCGATGGCGAATCCGACGCCGAACCGGAAGCTGCTCGGCGACGGGTAACGCGGGTCCGACGCGCGACCGTGTTTGGCTGGAAACGAGACACCGGGCGGCGGGCCGTACTGCCGGAGCCGCCGGACATCGCGGCGCCGCACGGATTCGACATCGAAGCGCGTCTTGACCCGTTCTCGCGATGCGACTTCGGTCACCGGCTGGTGCGGGTGGCCGGGCGGAGGCGGAATCGTCATGGTGGTGATGAGAATAGAACTCGCCGGGTGAATTTTTGGGGGAAATCGGTACGCCGAGCGCAACTCGTGCGCCGGGAGTGTGGGACTCGCGGGTCGCCAACGTGGGACTCGCGCTACGGGAGTGAGGGACTCGCGCGACGGGAACGGGGGACTCGCGGGTCGGGAGTGGGGGACTCGCGGGTCAGAGGCCGTTTTGGGCGCCGCGGGAGCCACGGCGGGCGGCAGCGCGCTGCCAGGACATGATGCCCAGGCCCATGCAGCTGATCACGACACCGGCGACGGTCGTCCACAGCCACACGTCCGGTGACTGGCCGGTGACGGCGCAGCGGATGCCCAGGACGATGAGGCCGGCCAGCCACAGAACTGTGCCGACGACCACGATCGGGAAGAGGTCGACCAACCGAGCCGGCAACTCCGGGACCGGGCGCAGTGTGTCCTTCGCCCCCGAAGAGTTGATTGGATCGCCCACGTCAGGAAGGCTACCCGCCGGGGCTCGGTGGGTCCGCGCCGGCGCTGCGCGTGGCCGTGGAAAAGGCAGGAAGCATGTCCGTGATCGACCGTTACTTCAAGGTGACCGAACGAGGGTCGACGGTGGGCCGCGAAGTTCGCGGCGGCCTGGTCACCTTCGTGACGATGGCCTACATCGTCGTGCTCAACCCGTTGATCATCGGCAGCTTCTCGGCCTCGTCGCCCGCGGCGCACCGGGACGTGCTCGGCGGCATCCTGCCGGTGCCTCAGGTGGCCGCGGTCACCGCCCTGGTGGCCGGCGTGATGACCATCCTGATGGGAGTGGTCGCGCACTACCCGTTCGCCATCGCCACCGGGCTGGGCATCAACAGCCTGGTCGCGGTCACCATCGCCCCGCAGGTCACCTGGCCGGAGGCGATGGGCCTGGTGGTGATCGAGGGCCTGATCATCGTGGCGCTTGTACTCACCGGCTTCCGCACGGCCGTGTTCAAGGCGGTACCCGCCGCGCTCAAGTCCGCGATCGCCGCCGGCATCGGCCTGTTCATCTGTTTCATCGGCCTGGTCGACGCCGGGTTCGTGCGCCGGCTGCCGGACGCGGCGAACACCACGGTGCCGGTGGGGCTGGGCCTCAACGGGTCGATCGCGTCCTGGCCCACCGTCGTCTTCGTGGTGGGGCTGTTGATCACCGGCATCCTGGTGGCCAAGCGGGTGCGCGGCGGCATCCTGATCGGCGTGCTCGCCACCACCGCGTTGGCGATCATCGTCGAGTCGATCGTGCACGCCGGGCCGTCCAACGGCACGAACCCGAAGGGCTGGAGCCTTGGTTACCCGGCGCTGCCCGGCCAGGTCTTCGGCGTGCCGGACCTGTCCCTGGTCGGGGACGTGTCGTTCGGGGCGTGGACCCGGCTGCCGGCGATCACCGTGCTGTTGCTGGTGTTCACCCTGGTGCTGGCGGACTTCTTCGACGCGATGGGCACGATGACCGGGCTGGCCAAGGAAGCCGGGCAACTCGGTCCGGACGGTCAGTTGCCGCGGGTGGGCCGGGCGCTGTTCGTCGAGGGACTCGCGGGTGCCGCCGGCGGCCTCGGCTCGGCCAGTTCCAACACGGTTTTCGTGGAGTCGGCGTCCGGCATCGCCGAGGGCGCGCGAACGGGGCTGGCGAACATCGTGACCGGAGTGCTGTTCCTCGCGGCGATGTTCCTCACCCCGCTTTACGCGTCGGTGCCGGTGGAAGCGGCCGCGCCGGCGCTGGTGATCGTCGGTGCGATGCTGATCGGCCAGGTCCGCGACATCGACTTCACCGACTTTTCCGTGGCGCTGCCCGCGTTCGTCACCATCGTCGTGATGCCGTTCACCTACTCGATCGCCAACGGGATCGGCGCGGGGTTCATCACCTACACGGTACTTCAGGTGGCCACCGGTAAGGCCCGCCGGATCCACCCGCTGATGTGGGCGATCTCGGTCGCGTTCGTCGCCTACTTCGCGGTTGGTCCGATCCAGGAGGCGTTGAAGTAGTTCGTCTGTCTGCCTGGCTCGCCGATCGTAAGGTATGCTAAGTATGTGTCCGATATCGGGGAGTTGGGGCTGGCGAGCCGGCTCCGGCTAGCCGTGGTGCGGCTCAACCGCAAGCTGAGGGCACAACGGGCCGATCAGAGCATCTCGCTCACACAACTCGCGGCACTGTCCACATTGTACAAATGCGGACCGCTCTCCCCGGGTCGGCTCGCCGCGAAGGAAGGCGTCCAGCCGCCGTCGATGACGCGGGTCATCGCCGCGCTCGAAGACCTGGGGTTCGTCGAGCGCAGCGCGCATCCGACCGACGGCCGGCAGTTCATCGTGGCGGTCACGGCGGCGGGCCGGAGTTACGTCGAGGAGACGATCTCGGCGCGCGAGGCATGGTTGGACCGCAAACTGGCGGAGTTGGGCGCCGAAGAGCGCGCGGTACTGGCAAGGGCAGCGGAGATCATCGACAGGATGGCGGGGAACGAATAACGGTGCGGCCGGAAAAGGGTAGCGAGCAGAAAAGTCCGAGAACGAACGCTACCCAAGGCCAAGACCCACCACCATCTTCCCGCCCGCCGGGCATGTTCTCTTCCCTGCGGGTGCGCAACTACCGGCTTTTCTTCTCCGGCCAGGTGATCTCCAACATCGGCACCTGGATGCAGCGGATCGCGCAGGACTGGCTGGTGTTCCGGCTTTCCGGCAACGACCCGCTCGCACTGGGTATCGCGGTGGCGTTGCAGTTCCTGCCGACGCTGGTGCTTTCGCTGTGGGCCGGGGTGCTCGCCGACCGCGTGGACAAGCGGCGGCTGTGCGTGATGATCCAGAGTGGGATGGCCACCCAGGCGCTGGTTCTCGGCCTGCTGGACGTGAGCGGCGTGGTGACGCTGTGGCAGGTGTACCTACTGTGCCTCGTGCTCGGCGCGTTGAGCGCGCTGGACGTGCCCGCGCGTCAGGCCTTCGTGGCGGAAATGGTGGGGCCGAAGCAGATTCCGGCGGCGGTGGCGCTCAACTCGTCGGTGTTCAACCTGGCCCGGATCGTCGGCCCGGCGATCGCCGGGTTCGCGATCACCTGGCTGGGCACCGGGTGGATGTTCCTGGCCAACGCGGTGAGCACGCTGGCGGTGATCGCCGGGCTGTTGCTGATGAACCCGGACCAGCTGTTGCGTTCACCGGCCGTCGAGCGCGCCAAGGGCCAGTTGCGGGAAGGGCTCACCTACGTCCGGGGCCGTGCCGACCTGATGGCCGTCATGACGCTGATGTTCTTCGTCAGCACGTTCGGAATCACCTTCTTCACCTCGCTGGCCATCGTCGCCGGGAACGTGTTCGGCACGCAGGCCGACGGCTACGGCCTGCTCTCCACGTTGCTCGCCGTGGGCAGCTTCACCGGTTCCCTCATGGCCGCCCGGCGCGGCGCGCGCGGCCGCCCGCGAGTGGAACTTCTGGTGGGCTCGGCGTTCGGTCTCGGTGCGATCGAGGTGGTCGCCGGCTTCATGCCGACCTACCTGGTGTTCGGTCTTGCCCTGATCCCGCTGGGGTTCGCCACCATCACGTTCCTCAACACCGCGAACACTCTGGTCCAGACCTCGGTCAGCCCGGAGATGCGCGGACGTGTGATGGGCATCTACGTGCTGGTGATGATCGGCGGTAACCCGGTCGGCGGGCCGATGGTCGGCTGGATGGCCAGCACCTTCGGCGGCCGGTCGCCGTTCTGGATCGGCGGGGTGATCTCCGTGGCCGCCGCCGTCGCCGGTGCCGTCATCCTGGCCCGCCGCAGTGGCATACAGCCGGATTTGGGCCCAAGCCCTCAGCCGGTACCGCGTGCCCGTCCCGTCACGGGGTTTCGCGTCCTGTTGCCCGGCGGTTCGCGCCGCACGGGCCGATTGGCCGCGAGGGCCGCGATGAAGTCAGGAGCGCCCAAGAAGGGCCGGCAGTACGTGCTCGGCGATCGCCTCGAGTGACCGGCCGCTTCCGGTGAAGGTCAGCTCCTGCGCCGAGTCACCGGTGAGCTTGACCGCGACCAGGTCGTCGGTGATCAGTGCCGGCTGCCCGGCGATCAGGTCGGGGTAGCGGCGGGGCGAAACGAGGTCGGTGTAGGCGGCCTGGATTCCGCGCACCGTGCAGCGGCCGTCGAACTCGGGCTTGCCGGTTCCGCCGAGCTCGGCCACGAGCGCGGTGCACAACTGCCACGAGATCATCGGCCATGGCGCGTCGACGATGCCGTGATCCGCGATCGGCTCGACCTGCTTGGGCGGGATCGCGCGGCCCGGACCCACCTTCGGCAGAGCCGGCCCATCCGTCATCGTCGCGGCCACCACCTCGCGCGCCACCGTGACGATCAGTTCGTCCAGGGGCACGCCGGGCGTGGTGTGGCTGACCCCGATCCGGAGGTAGGGCCGGATCTGTTCGGTCGCCGGGGCCGTCACCAGGTGGACGTTGAGCCGCGCGTTCGTTCGGGGCTCGGGGAACTCGACCTCGCCCGGGTGCCCGGCTATGTTCACCGCCTTCGCGCCGTTCAGCGCGGCGGGCGTGCGATCGAGGGTCAGGTTGAGATCGAGGGCGCCGGCGACGAGGTGGCAGCCGTCTCCGCTGACCTCGCGCAGCGTGGCGCCGCCGAGAACGAGATTCCAGCGGTCCTGGCTCAGCGCCTGACACAGCACCTGACCGATGGAATCGGGCGGGAGCGCGGTCACCAGCTCGCCGGCCGGGATCGGGACGGGCCGCAGCGCCTGGCCGTCGGTGCTCGGCCGTGCGGAGGTGGTGGCAGGTGCGGCGCTGCTGGTTCGCGACCACAGGTAGCCCGAGGCGGCGGCTACGGAGGCGAAAGCCAACAGCACCCCGATGACGACCGCGCCCACTGTCGACGTCTTCACGCCCGGAGGTTACAGCGGCGAAAGTGGCGGCCTGACGGAAGATCGACTTGCGGTCGAAATTCAGGGTAGGCTAACCTTATCTCGCCCGCTTCGTGGTGGGAGCGGCAGTCAGATCGGGAACGGATGAGGCCCCGGTGCTGGGAAGGAACCCAGCACCGGGGCCTCACTCAGTTCGATCCCGAAATGTGTTCGGTAAGCAGTCAAGATCTCGTCACCAGCCAGGATCCGCTCGGTCTGCTCGCCGTCCACGGTTTCGATCAGGCGGTCGCCGGAGAGGGTGATCCGGCCCGTCGCGGTGGCCAGCGAACAGGTCAGGCTCCGGGTGAACGTCTTGCCCGGTGCGGTGGCATGCCACCAGCAGGCCGGCACGAAGTCGGCCAGTTCGCGGGCCCGCCGTTCCACCCGGTAGACGGGCTTGCCGTCGTGCAGCACGTCCACGTCTCCGTCCGGGGCGTCCAGCACGAGGAACTCGCCCTCTGGGTCCTGTTGCGGCTCGCACGCGTTCAGCCGCAACGGATAGCGCGCGTGCCGCCCGAAGCCCACGTCGGCCAGCCAGGGCTCGTCCAGGTCGACGCGCAGGGCGAGATGGTCGAACGGCGGGCCGGGATTTTCGTTGGCGAAGACCCGCGCGGACAGCAGCGTCACCTCGAATCCGAGCGCGCGCAGGAGCGCGGCGAACGCGCCGTTGAGCTCGTAGCAGAAGCCGCCCCGCCGCCGGCGCACGATCTTGTCGAACAACGCCTTCTCGGTGAGCTCGATCCGCTCCGGCAGGTGGACGCTGAGGTTCTCGAACGGCACCGTCTCCAGATGGCTTCTGTGCAGCTCACGCAGCGCCTCGAGACTGGGTTCGTCCGGTCGCTCGGCGTCGATGCGGCTCAGGTAGGCGTCGATGTCCATACCGCCACTCCACCATCTCGACCGCACTAGAGGTCAAGCCAGGAATGACGAAGGCCCCTTCGGCATGCCGCATCGCACACCGAAGAGGCCCTGTGATGGCTCGGCTCGCTCAGAGGAGCATGCCGTTACCGCCAGAGACGGCGTTGTCGAACCGCCTGGCGATCTCACCCCAGTTGTAGACGTTCCAGAGCGCCTTGACGTAGTCCGCCTTGACGTTCTTGTAGTCCAGGTAGAACGCGTGCTCCCACACGTCCACGAGCAGGACCGGCACGGTCGGCAGGATGAGGTTGTTGTGATGGTCGCGCAACTGCTGGGTGATCAGCGTCTTGCCCACCGGGTCCCAGGACAGGGCCGCCCAGCCGTTGCCCTGGATGGTGGTGGCCACGGCGGTGAACTGCGCCTGGAACTTGTCCCAGGACCCGAACGCCTCGTCGATCGCGGCGGCCAGTTCGCCGGTCGGACGGTCGCCGCCCTCCGGCGAAAGGATCTTCCACCACACGACGTGGTTGGCGTGGCCGGCCAGGTTGAAGGCCAGGGTGGTCTCCAGGCCGACGATGCCGCCGAAGTCGCCCTTCTCCCGGGCCTCGGCGAGCTTGTCCAAAGTGTCGTTCGCACCCTTGACGTAGGTCGCGTGGTGCTTGGTGTGGTGCAGTTCGTTGATCTGAGCGGAGATGTGCGGGGCGAGCGCGCCGTAGTCGTAGTCGAGTTCAGGGAGCTCGTAGCGGGCCATCAGCCCTCCTTCTGGTGTGGGACGTTCAGTGGTATGCCCAAAACTAGCGGCAACCGGATGTCGTAGCGAACCGGCGCACGAAGCAAGCATGCAAGTTTGACCTTGATAGAGGTCAAACCGAGGTGAGTCTTATCACTCGATTGGCCAGGTGTGGACCGGTTGCTCGGTTCGCGCCAGCTCGAGGTACCGGGACAGCATCACGGCCAGCGCGGTGTCCCGGTCGGCGCCGTGGCGCTGGGCGAGGGCGACGGTCTCCCGCTGCCACCAGGCACCGTTGCGACGGGTGACGCAGCGCCGCTCGATGACGCCGAGGTGACGGTCGATGACTTCCTCGGTGACGTCCGCGGCACGCAAGCCGTCACGGGCCAATGGCAGCAGCACGCGCAGCACCAGTTCGTCCGGCGGGATCCAGCCGATCTCGGGCCAGTACAGCTGCGCGTCGAACCCGTTGCGGGCCCCGGCGTACAGGTTCTCCTCGGCGGCCTGGAACGACATTCGAGTCCACAATGGACGCTCGGCAACCGCGAGTGCGCGCTGCGCGCCGTAGAACAGCGCGGCGTTGGCCATCATGTCCACCACGGTCGGACCGGTCGGCAGCACCCGGTTCTCCACGCGCAGGTGCGGTTCGCCGTCCACCACGTCGTAGACCGGACGGTTCCACCGCCACACCGTCCCGTTGTGCAGGCGCAGTTCGGAAAGTTTCGGCGCCTGTCCCGATTCCAGTGCCTCCACCGGGTCCTCGGCATCGGTTTCGGACAGCAGGCCGGGGAAGTACCGGACGTTTTCCTCGAACAGGTCGAAGATCGAGGTGATCCAGCGTTCGCCGAACCACACCCGGGGGCGCACGCCCTGGTTCTTCAGCTCCACCGGGCGGGTGTCGGTGGCCTGCAGGAACAACGGGATGCGCGTCTCGTGCCAGAGTGCCTTGCCCAGCAGGAACGGCGAGTTCGCGCCCACGGCCACCTGCACCCCGGCCAGGCACTGCGCGGCGTTCCAGTGCGCGGCGAATTCTTCCGGCGCCAGTTGCAGGTGCAGTTGGATGGAGGTGCACGCGGCCTCGGGCAGGATCGATTCGGCGTAGGCGCGCAGGCGTTCCGGCTTGCATCCCGGCAGCGCGGCGCCGTCCAGGGAAATGACGGTGCGTTCCCCGCGGGCGGCCAGGATCCGGTCGTTGAGCAGGTTGTAGCGCGGGTTGTTGGTGATCCACTTCTGGTCGAAGTCGCTCGGCGCGAGCGTCGGCAGGATGCCGATCATGGCGAGCTGGACACCGAACTCGCCGGCCTTGTCGCCGGCTTCGCCAAGGTATGCCAGCAGATCCTGCTCCAAATGCAGCAAACTGTCGCCGGCCAGTGGCCGCGGCGGTACGTTCAGTTCCAGATTGTGCTGCGACAACTCCGTGGTGAAGAACGGGTTACCCAGCGCCTTCAGCACCATCGCGTTCGACATCGACGGGCGCATCTTCTCGTCGGCCAGGTTGAGCTCCACCTCGAGCCCGATTTGTCTTCGAGGAAAGGAAAAATGGCCGTCTGCGAGCATTCGGCCGAGCGTGTCCAGACAACGCTGTACCTTCCGGCGGTACCTCGTCCGTTCCCGTGGCTGGGAGCTTTCCGCCGAGAGGTCCTTGCTCATCAGATCTCCGCCCTACTTCCGCGGTACGGCCCGGCGGACAAGATTTACACACTCGCCCATCCGGGGGCATCGGCCAAACTGGTGCTCTCCGCTACCCGCACCTAACTTGTTGTAGTTTTGCTCCTTCCGCGTTGTCCGCTGAGCGCCTGCCCTGACTGGGGGCAAGCTCCGTATGCCCTGGGTACCCAGGGCATACGGGGCAATCAACCCGTGAGCGACACTGATCGTTGTGACCTCTCTCATCTACCCGCGTGACGCGGGCGACCCTTGCCTCGACGATTTCCGTGCTCTGTCCACTGCGGACCGTCGGCCGGATCGCCCGGGCGGCCGCGGGCTGGTCATCGCCGAGGGCACGGTGGTGGTACGGCGGCTGCTTTCCTCGCCGTATCCGGTGCGGGCGGTGCTGGGCGTGGAACGCCGGGTTCGTGAGCTGGCGCCAGAACTGCCCGACGTGCCGGCCTACGTGACCTCGGCCGAGATGATGGCCGAAGTGGTCGGTTTTCACCTGAACCGCGGGGTACTGGCGGTAGCCGATCGGTCACCGCAACCGCAGGTGGACGAGATCCTGGCGCGCTCGCGGGTCGTCGCCGTGCTGGAAGGCGTGGGAGATCACGAAAACCTGGGCTCGCTGTTCCGCAACGCCGCCGCGCTCGGCGTGGGTGGGGTGCTTCTCGGGGCGGGCTGCGCGGATCCCCTGTACCGGCGAAGTGTCCGCGTGTCCATGGGAAACGTGCTGCGGGTGCCGTTCGCGTCGATCGACCCGTGGCCCGCGGGGCTGGACCTCGTGCGGCGGCACGGCTTCCGCATCGCCGCGCTCACCCCGCGGGCCGACGCGATCCCGCTGAGTTCGGTCGACGGCGGCAAGATCGCCGTACTGGTCGGGTCGGAGGGGCCGGGACTGACCGCCGAGGCGATCGCGGCGGCCGACCTGGCCGTGCGCATCCCGATGGCCGAGGGGGTCGACTCGCTCAACGTGGCGACGGCCGCCGCCATCGCGTTCTACGAACTCGCGGAGCGGTAAATTGGCGACGCCGTATTCGGGAGGAAGGCGTGGAGCTGAGAGTCCGCGGGGAACGCGCGGTGCTGAAGGGGCATGGTGGCGCGCACACGCGCGAGATCGACCCGCACACCCTCGCGCTCGGTGGGGAACTTGCTGACGCGCTGCACGAGTGGGCCCGGGTCGCCGCCGCGGTGCGCCGGGTCCCGGACATGGGAGAGCCGGGCCAGGCCGCCGCGGTGGTCTCCCAGCGCGGGCGGCAACTGGCGGCGCGTGTGGCGGCGGCGATGGGGAGCGCGGTGCACTACGTTGATCCTGTGACCGAAGAGTTACTCATAGTGGCGCCGCCGCCTCCCCGGCGGCCCGAGCCGACACTGGCGAGGCGGCTCTTCGGCGCGCCGGCGGCGGACGGCCAGCCGACGCCGTGGGGCACCGGACTGCTCGTCGCCGGGTTCATCGCGGTGGTCGTGATCACCGCGATGCTCGCGCTGGCGGCGGCGCTGGCCGCGGAGGTCAGTGGCTGGCTGGTGCTGCTCGCGGCGCTCATCGTCACGGTGGGCCTGGCGCCATCGTTGTGGCTGGCCAGGCGGCTCCCGATCATCCGCTGGGTCGCCCTCGGCGCGGCCGCCGGCATAGTGCTCTCCTGGTTCGGCGTCCTCGCCATCGCCCTCTGACCCCGCGCGTGTCCCACACTCCCGTCGCGCGTGTCCCACACTCGTGTCGCGTGAGTTCCACGTTCCGGTCGACGGGAAGGTGGGACTCGCGCGCCGGGAAGGTGGGACACGCACGTCGGGAAGGTGGGACTCGCAGGATGGGAATGTGGGACACGCACGTTGGGAAGGTGGGACTCGCGCCGAACAACAGGGTTGGCCGCGCCGCGAGTGGACTCAGCCGCGGCGGGAGCGGACGCCCAGGAGCACGTCCTCCCAGGCGGGCACCACCGGGTGGCCGTTCTTGACCTTGGGCTTGGCTTCCTTGGCACCCCGCGAGCCGGACCCGGCCGACTCCGATCTGGGCGTCGGCGGGCCGGGCTGGTCGGGGGACTCCGCATCGACGGCGCGCAGTGTGAGCGGCGCGCGGTGCGGGTCGAGCAGGTCCTCGGCGTGCTCGTCGAGCGCGGTCACCGTGCCGCCGTGCGCACCGGGAGAGAACGACCAGTGCGCCCTGTTGTCGGACCGGCCCGCGTGCCAGCGCAACGCGACGACCCACTTGCCGTCCTCGCCACGCCAGGAGTCCCATTCCGCGCGGGAGTAGTCCTGCCCCCGCACGCCGAAGGCGTACGCCACGACCTCGCCCAGCGTGCGCACGTCCGGGCCGTCCTCGCGAACCGGGTGCGCCTGCTGGGCCAGTTCCGCCGTGCGCGCACGCTCCAGCAGCACCGGGTAGGAGAACCGCTCCACCCGCTGGACCGGGATACCGGCAGAGGCCGCCAACTGCTCGACCGACTCGCCCGCCCGGATTCTGGCCTGAATCTCGCGTGGTCGCATCTGGCACTCCGTCTCGATTTCGATCTGACCGAGCCGGGTGACGTCTCCTCTCGCGGCCGCCCGCAGCCTTTCGTCCGCCGGGAGGAGAAAACGCTCGCCGCGCGCCGGGTCTTCGCACACGATGGACTTGCCGTCCTCGTGCAACCCGACAACCCTCAGCGCTCGCATCCCCGCCTCCTGACTCAACTCCTGTCGGCCCACGGTAGAACGGCGCGTCGGCTTGACGTGGGAGGCGCGCCGACACCCGATGAGTTGGTTCGGCCCCGGAGAAAGCCTCGTCGTTACTTGCCCAGCCGCTCGACGACCCACTCGATGCAGCTGATCAGAGCCGTGACGTCGCCCGGCTCGATGGCCGGGAACATGCCGATCCTCAACTGGTTGCGGCCCAGCTTCCGGTACGGTTCGACGTCCACGATCCCGTTGGCGCGCAAGGTCTTCGCGATCGCCGAGGCGTCCACCTCGTCGACGAAGTCGACGGTGCCGACGACCTGCGAGCGCAGCGCCGGGTCCTTCACGAACGGCGTGGTGTAGCTGGTCTCCTCCGCCCATTCGTAGAGCCGGTCCGAGGAGTCCTTGGTGCGGGCGACCGCCCAGTCCAGCCCGCCGTTGCCGAGCAGCCACTCGATCTGGTCGGCCAGCAGGAACAGGGTCGCCACCGCCGGGGTGTTGTAGGTCTGGTCCTTGCGCGAGTTGTCGAGCGCGGTGGACAGCGACAGGAACTCCGGGATCCACCGGCCGCTCGCGGCGATCTCGCCGACCCGGTCGATGGCCGCCGGGGACATCAGCGCCAGCCACAGCCCGCCGTCCGCGGCGAACGACTTCTGCGGCGCGAAGTAGTAGACGTCGAAGTCCTCGGCCTTGACCGGCAGACCACCGGCGCCCGAGGTCGCGTCGATCGCGACGAGCGCGCCGTCGCTGCCGGCCGGCCGCCGCACCGGCACGGCCACCCCGGTCGAAGTCTCGTTGTGCGCCCAGCCGACGAGGTCCGCGCCGGCTTCGTAGGTGATGTCCGGGGCGCTGCCGGCCTCGGCCTTGACCACGATCGGGTCGGCCAGGAACGGGGCGCCCTTGGTGACCGCGGCGAACTTGGACGAGAACTCGCCGTAGGTGAAGTGCTGCGCCCGTTCGCGGACCAGGCCGAACGCGGCGGCGTCCCAGAAGGCGGTGGTGCCGCCGTTGCCGAGTACGACCTCATAGCCCGCCGGCAGTCCGAAGAGTTCGGACAATCCCGCGCGCACCCGGCCGACCAGGGACTTCACCGGCTTCTGCCGGTGGGAGGTACCCAGGTAGGCCGCTCCCTCGGAGGCCAGGTTGGCGAGCTGCTGCGCGCGGACCTTCGAGGGCCCGCAGCCGAAGCGGCCGTCAGAGGGCTTGAGTTCAGCAGGGATGGTCAGCTCGGTCATGCTCCCAGTCTTGCAGGCGCGTTTACCTGCGAGCCCTCCGGTCGCCTGGATCCCACATCGCAGGACGGGTCAACGCCAGCCGGCCTCGTCGACCCCGCCGGGGATCGGGGCGCCCGGGTCGTAGGGGGTGCGGGTGAAGATGAACGTCGCCAGGTCGAGGTGGGTGGGTGTGCCGTCCGCGGCGCGACCCACCCGCAGCGTCTCACCGGCGTAGTAGCCGTCGAGGCCGACCCATTCGTCCTCGCCGGTTGGGCGGAAGCGGGAGGCGCGGCCGGTGCCGACCGGGCTCAGGTCCAGCATCCCGCCGGGGATCAGCCGCAGGTGGTAGGGCGTGGGACCCCAGTGCCACAACCCGGTCAGCGTGAGCAGGCCCTTGTCCACCTCGGCCGGGCGCCACTGTTCGGGCAGCTTCGGCTCCTGCTCGTCGGCGATCCTGATCAGGTCCATGGTCAGTGACATGATCGCGGCGCCGGACGTGGTGTTGGCCAGCGCGAGCGCACCGGTGCCGCTGTTCTCGTCGACGAGCGTGCAGGCGAGGAAGCCGGGCATCGAACCACTGTGGCCGGCCAGCCGCCTGCCGTTGTACCGCACGACCTGCAGGCCGAGGCCGTAGCCGGAGGTCCAGGCATCGGCGTCGTCGACGGTCGCGACCGCGCGCATCTCCGCCACGGTGTCCGGGTTCAGCACCCCGCCGGTGTGCCCGCCGACGAACGACGTCCACCGGGCGAGGTCGTTGACCGTGGACCACAGCTGCCCGGCGGGCGCCATCGCCCCGGCGTCCGGCGCCGGTTCGGGCAACAGCACGTCGGCGAACGGGTGCACCGCCCAGCCTTCGGCGTGGCGGCCCTCGGGGTGCGGCGTGGTCCGGGACATGCCCAGCGGGGTCAGGACTTCGTGACGCAACGCGTCGAGCCAGCTCATGCCGCGGTGCCGCGCGACCAGCTCGCCGAGCACGCCGTAGCCGACGTTGGAGTAGTGGAAGCGGCTGCCCGGCCGGTTCTTGATCGTCTCCGGAGTCAGGCTCGCCTCCAGCGCGGCCCAGTCGCTGCCCGGGCTGCGCTCCCACCAGGAACCGGGCGACTCGGCGGTCAGGCCGCCGGTGTGCGACAGCAACTGGCCGATGGTGGACGAGCCGAAGCTGGTGCCGGGGAGGTGCTTGTCGAGCGGGTCGTTGAGGTGGAGCCGGCCCTCGTCGCGCAGCCGCATGACCAGCGCGGCGACCAGAGACTTGGTGATCGAGCCGAGGCGGTACTGCGTGTCGTTGTCCGGAGCACTGCCCGGGGCTTCGCCGTCGGTGACCCAGCCCCGCGCGCCCGACCAGACCAGCTCGCCGTCCCGCACGACGGCGGCGACCAGCGAGGGTACGCGGTTGGCGGACTGCTCGGTGGCGATCCGGCGCAGCAGGGCGGTGTCGGTGCTGGGCAACATGCCCACATCTTGCCCGAAGGCCGTCGGCACCCGAGACCGGATATATCCCCTGTCGCCCGCGGATCAGAGGATGCCGCGGGAGATGGCGGTGGTCACCGCGGCGGTGCGGTCGGAGACGCCGAGCTTGCCGAACATGCGCAGCAGGTGCGTCTTCACGGTGGCCTCGCTGATGTAGAGCTTCCGGCCGATGTCGGCGTTCGTGTGGCCCTGTGCGACCAGTCCGAGCACCTCGATCTCCCGCGCGGAAAGCGGCTGGGGCGCCGGGTTGCGCACCTGGCGCACCAGTTTTCCGGCCACCGAAGGCGACAGCACGGTTTCACCGCGCGCGGCCGCCCGGATCGCGCCGGACAGTTCGGCACGGGTGGCGTCCTTGAGCAGGTAGCCCGCCGCGCCCGCCTCCACCGCACGCAGGATGTCGGCGTCGGTCTCGAACGTGGTCAGCACGACCACCCGCCGCTCCGGTGTCTCCGCGAGGATCTTCCTGGTGGCCGCGACCCCGTCGAGGCCGGGCATCCGCAGGTCCATCAGGATCACGTCGGGCCGCTCGGCCCGGCTCACCGCGACCGCCTCCTCGCCCGAGGACGCTTCGCCCACGACGGTCAGGTCCGGCTCCGCTTCGAGCATCCCGCGCAGGCCCTCGCGAACCACCGGATGGTCGTCCACGAGCAGTACCGCGATCACAATGGCACCTCCACGGTCACGGTCGTGCCCGGCCCGGTTCGTACGGTCATCGCGCCGCCCACCTGCCTGGCCCGGTCCCGCATGCCGGCCAGCCCGTAGCCCCGCGCGGGCCGGTCCGGGTCGAATCCGGCACCGTCATCGGTAATGACGAGGCGTGCCACGTCATCGGCCACGGTCACCTCCATGGAAACGTGTGAGGCGTTGGCGTGCTTGCGCACGTTCGCGATTGCTTCCTGCGCGGCCCGCAGCAGGACCACCTCGGTCGCGGTGGGCAGCGGCGGAAGGGAGTCGGGAACACGGCAGTCCACCTCGATCCCGGTCTCCTCGGCCAAATGCTCGGCCTGCCGGCGGAGTGCGTCCGCCAGCGAGCCGGTCAGCGCGGACGGTGGGAGCACGGCGACCATCGCCCGCGCCTCGGCGAGGTTCTCCCGTGCCGTCCGGGTCGCCAGGCCGACATGGCGGCGAACGGACGGCAGGTCTGTGTCCAATTCGGACTCGATCGCCTGCAGCAGGGCCACGATGCTGGTGAAGCCCTGGGCGAGCGTGTCGTGGATCTCGCGGGCCAGCCGCTCCCGCTCGGCCGAGATGCCGGCCTCGTGGGACAGCCGAGCCAGCTCGGCCCGGCTGGCATCGAGTTGCTCGATCAGTTGTGCCCGCTCGGTGCTCTGCACGATCACCCGGTCGATCCAGATGCTCACACAGATGCCGAAGATGATCAACAGCGCCGTCATCGGCAGCAGCATGGTCAGCAACTCGTCGTCGAAACCACTGCGGATAAGCACTGCCATTGGCGACGGCAGGATCGACAGTGCCATGACGACCCACGCCACCGGTTGCCGCACCTTCATCGCCACCGCGGGGCAAACGGAGAACAACGCGAACGAGGCGGACGGGTCGGTGAAGATCGCCACCGTGATCAGCACCAGCACGGCCGCCGAAAAGCTCAGCGCCGCCCGGTTTCCCAGTGGCCGGGGGAGAACGATGGCGACCACGATGGCGAGGGCGGTCAGGGCGCCGAAACTGGTCAGCCGGAGAGCCAGCGACTGGTCCTCGGTAAGCACGGCCAACGACGCGAATACATAGTCGACCGCGAAGAGCAACCGCCACAGCCAGAACCACCGCTGCCAGGCGTCTACCTGTCGTCCGTCCACCGGAACGTCAGCCGGCACAGCACCACCCCGACGACACACCACGCTCCGAGTACCAGTGCCACCTTGCCCAGTTCCCATGTTCCCGCCAGTTCGTAGGAGGCCATCGACTCCGGCAGGAACACCGAGCGCAGGCCCTGGCAGATCCATTTGACCGGGAAGAACGACGCGAAATCGACCATAGCGTCCGGCAGGACCGTGATGGGTGTGACGAACACGCCCGAGATGAACTGGAAACCCACGTAGAGCAGGTTCATCAGCGCGGCGGCGCCGGTCGCCGAGCGCGCCACCGCGCTGGCCGCGATGCCGAGCAGGCTGCAACTGGTCGCCGCCAGCACGAAGATCCAGCCCAGCGTCAGCCACTTTTCGGGCGTCGCGGGCAGTTTCAGGCCGAACAGCAGCGCGCCGACCACCAGCAACAGCACCACTTCGGCGAGGCCGGCCACCGCGACCAGCATGATCTTGCCGAGGAAGTAGGCGCCGGCCGGCACCGGCGCGCCGCGCAGGCGCTTCAACGTGCCGTCCTCGCGATCGAACACCACACCCGTGCCCATGTTCACGAACGAGGTGGACACGATGCCCGAGCCGATCATGCCGGCCGCGAACAACTGGCCCGCGCTGACGCCGGTGCCCTCGTGGGTGCCGTCGAAGATCGAGCCCAGCAGCACCAGCAGGAAGGCCGGCATGGAGAAGGTGAATACGACGGCTTCCTTCTGCCGGAAGAACCGGCGCAGCTCCACCCGGCCACGGGCAAGACCGAGTGAGAACGTGCTGGGTAGCGCCACGGTGGCGGTGGTCATCGGCCCTCTCCGATCAGGTTCAGGTAAACGTCTTCCAAGCTGGGGCGGGTGACGGTGAGCTCGGCCAGTTCGCGGTCGCCGGCCAGTTGGGTGATGAACTTCGTCGGGAACGGCGTGCGTTCCTCGTGGTAGCCGTTGTCGTCGCGCCAGCGGACGAGCGCCTCGGCGCGGTCGCGGTCGCCGAGGGTGGCGGGGGTGCCTTCGGCGACGATGCGCCCGGCCGCCAGCACCGCGACCCGGTCGGCGAGCACCTCCGCCTCGTCGAGGTAGTGCGTGGTCAGCAGGATCGTGGTGCCGCCGTGGGCGAGGCCGGAGATCAGGTCCCAGAACCGGCGGCGCACCTCCGGGTCGAAACCCGTGGTGGGCTCGTCGAGGAAGAGCAGGTCCGGCCGGCCGACGATGCCGAGCGCGACGTCGAGGCGCCGGCGTTGTCCGCCGGAAAGGGACCGCACGCGGGCGCGTGCCTTCTCGGTGAGCTCGACCTGTTCGATCACCTCGTCCGGATCACGCGGATTCGGGTAGCACCGCGCGAAATGCCGGACGGTTTCGGCGACGGTCAGCTGTGCGGCGTCGTTCACCGTCTGCAGCACTATGCCGAGGCGGGAGCGCCAGCCCCGTCCCGCCGTGCGCGGGTCCTCGCCCAGCACTTCGATCTGGCCCGCAGTGGCCCTTCTGTACCCTTCCAGGATTTCGACGGTGGTCGTCTTGCCCGCGCCGTTGGGACCGAGCAGGGCGAACACCTCGCCGCGCTCGATGTCGAGATCGATGCCGTCCACCGCGACCTGGCCGGGATATTCCTTGCGCAGGCCGCGAACTCGTACCGCTGAGGTCATGCCTCATATCGTGGCGGTGCACCTGGTGCGTCCGGGACGTCCGAGGCACTGAATTCCGGTGTCCACCGAACGGTGGACAAACCGGTCCTGGGCGGTCACGTCGCGAGGCCGGATTTCGGTGCCGAGAACGGAGATCTCCGGCTCCTGTATCGGGAATTCGCGCGCCTGAACCGGGGACATGCGTGCTTGAACCGGGAATTCGCGTGCCTGAGGCGGGAATTCGCGTGCCTGGGGCGGGGACACGCCGGGGGTGGGTCAGTGGCGGTGGACCAGGTCCCAGCCCTCGACCTCTTCCGGCTTGCGGGGGCCCGGGCCGACGTAGTTGGCCGAGGGCCGTACCAGGCGTCCGGTCTGCTTCTGCTCCAGGATGTGCGCGGCCCAGCCGGCGGTGCGGGCGGAGCTGAACATGGCGGGCATCATGTGCGGCGGCACCTCCGCGAAGTCCAGGATCACCGCCGCCCAGAACTCCACGTTGGTCTCGATGGCGTGGTCCGGGCGACGCTCCCGCAGCTCTGTCAGCGCCGCCTGCTCCAGCGCGGCGGCCACCTCGTAGCGCTGCGCGCCGAGTTCCTTGCAGGTCCGGCGCAGCACCCGGGCTCGCGGGTCCTCCGCCCGGTACACCCGGTGCCCGAAGCCCATCAGCCGTTCCTTGCGGTCCAGGATGCCCTTGACGAGCTTCGCCGCGTCACCGCTGCGCTCGACCTCTTCGATCATCGGCAGCACCCGCGCGGGCGCGCCGCCGTGCAGCGGGCCGGACATGGCCCCGATCGCGCCCGACAGCGCCGCGGCCACGTCGGCTCCGGTGGAGGCGATCACGCGGGCGGTGAAGGTGGAGGCGTTCATGCCGTGCTCCGCGGCCGAAACCCAGTACGCGTCGATGGCCTTGACGTGCGCCGGGTCGGGCTCGCCGCGCCAGCGGACCAGGAACCGTTCGGTGACGGTCTCCGCCTGGTCCACCCGGGACTGCGGCACCGCCGGGAGGCCGATGCCGCGAGCCGATTGGGCCACATAGGACAGTGCCATCACCGAGGCACGGGCGAGCTGGTCGCGCGCCTGTCCGTCGCTGACGTCCAGCAGTGGGCGGTAGCCCCAGATCGGCGCGAGCATGGCCAGAGCCGCCTGCACGTCGACCCGGACGTCGCCGGTGTGCACCGGAAGCGGGAACGGTTCGGCGGGAGGCAGGCCGTTGCCGAACCGGCCGTCGACGAGCAGACCCCAGACGTCACCGAAGGTGACCTTTCCGGCCAGGTCCTCGATGTCCACGCCGCGGTAACGGAGCGCGCCGCCGTCGCGGTCCGGTTCGGCGATCTGGGTGCGGAACGCGACCACGCCTTCCAGACCCGGCCGGAAACCGTCGTCCTCCGTGGTCGACACGGTGTTAGCAACAGGCGCTGAGGTAGTCACTTGGAGACCTTTCGATGCGCGTTCCCCGACAGTTGCTCGAGCCACCTGCGAGTGACACGCGCCCGACGCGCGCCATCGCACGGTTAGCCCACAGGGTGCTCCTCGTACGCGCCGGTAACAAGCGAAAGATATGGTGGTTTCGGTCACGATTACGAGAACGATTCAGCCCACCGTGGGACATCGACGTAAATCCTCTGTCTCATCGCCGTCGGTGGGCGGCTCGCGGTGCTAGACCTAGCCCATGCACCTCAGCCCGCAGGAACGCGACAAATTGCTCGTTCACGTCGCCGCCGACGTCGCCCGGCGGAGGCTGGACCGCGGGGTCAAGCTGAACTACCCGGAGGCCGTCGCACTCATCACGGACCACGTCCTCGAGGGCGCGCGCGACGGGCGGTCGGTCACCGACCTGGTGGTCAGCGGGCGCGACGTGCTCTCCCGCGGCCAGGTTCTCGACGGGGTGCCCGAGATGGTCGACGCGGTGCAGGTCGAGGCCACCTTCCCGGACGGCACGAAGCTCGTCACCGTGCATGACCCCATCACCTGAACCATGAGGAGGGTTATCCGAAACGCAAGATGGGCATGCTTGGTGACACAGCACACAACAGTGTTTTGTGGGGGCTCCGCCCCCACACCCCGGACTGGGGGGCAACCCCCAGACCCCCGTCACGTGGGCGGGGAGGCAGGCCGCCGACGTGGTCAACCGGCAGCCGACGAGGAGAAGTCACGGCCTGACTACCCGAACACGTTCGGAAAACACAGGGTGGAGGGAATGGCGTGCGTCCAGGAGAGATCATTCCGGCGGAGAGCTCCGTCGAGTTGAACCCGGGGCGGGCCCGCGTGCGGCTGCGCGTGGTGAACACCGGCGACCGTCCCGTCCAGATTGGCTCACATTTTCACTTCGCGCAGGTGAATCCGGCGCTCGATGTCGACCGTGAAGCGGCTCGAGGGCACCGCCTGGACATCCCGGCGGGTACCTCGGTGCGCTTCGAGCCGGGCGTCGAGCGGGAGGTCGGCCTGGTACCGCTGGCCGGCAACCGCGTCGTGCCGGGCCTGCGCAAGCCGGAGGAGCCTCGGTGACCAGCATCGATCGGGAGCGTTACATCGAGCTTTTCGGGCCGACGGTCGGCGACCGCATCCGCCTCGCCGACACCGACCTGCTCATCGAGGTCACCGAGGACCGCAGCATGGGCGCCGGCGCGGGTGACGAAGTGATCTTCGGCGGCGGCAAGGTGATCCGCGAGTCGATGGGCCAGGGAATGGCCACCCGCGCCGAGGGCGCGCCCGACCTGGTGATCACCGGCGCCGTCGTGCTCGACCACTGGGGTGTGGTCAAGGCGGACATCGGCGTGCGGGACGGCCGGATCGTGGGCATCGGCAAGGCCGGCAACCCGGACACCATGGACGGGGTCGACCCGGCGCTGGTGATCGGTCCGGCGACGGAGGTGCTGGCGGGCAACGGAAAGATCCTCACCGCGGGCGGGATCGACTGCCATGTCCACTTCGTCTGCCCGCAGTTGGTGGAAACCGCGCTGGCGGCGGGGCTCACCACGCTGGTCGGCGGCGGCACCGGCCCGGCCGAGGGCACCAAGGCCACCACGATCACGCCCGGCTCGTGGAACCTCGGCCGGATGCTGCGGGCCATGGACGCCATGCCGGTCAACGTGCTGTTGCTGGGCAAGGGAAACACGGTCCGGCTGGACGCGCTGCGCGAGCAGTTCGACGCGGGCGCCGGCGGGTTGAAGCTGCACGAGGACTGGGGCTCGACCCCGGCCGCGATCGACGCCGCGCTGACCGTGGCCGGCGAGTACGGGGCACAGGTCGCCATTCACACCGACACGCTCAACGAGGCCGGGTTCGTCGAGTCCACCGTGGAAGCCATCGCGGGCCGCTCGATCAACACCTATCACACCGAGGGCGCCGGCGGCGGGCACGCGCCGGACATCATCAAGGTGGTCGGGCTGGCCAACGTGCTGCCCTCGTCCACGAATCCGACGCGCCCGCATACCGTGAACACCCTCGATGAGCATCTCGACATGCTCATCGTCTGCCACCACCTCAACCCGTCGGTGCCGGAAGACCTCGCGTTCGCGGAGAGCCGGATCCGGCCGACCACGATCGCGGCCGAGGACGTGCTGCACGACCTGGGCGCCATCTCGATGATCAGTTCGGACTCGCAGGCGATGGGCCGGATCGGCGAGGTGATCATCCGGACCTGGCAGACGGCGCACGCGATGAAGCGGCGGCGCGGTGTCCTGCCCGGCGACGGTGCCGCGGACAACCGGCGGGCGCGCCGCTACGTCGCCAAATACACGATCAACCCGGCGATCGCGCACGGCATGGCCGACGAGATCGGCTCCGTCGAGGTGGGCAAGCTCGCCGATTTGGTGCTGTGGGAGCCGAAGTTCTTCGGCGTGAAGCCGCACGTCGTGCTCAAGGGCGGTTTCCCGGTGTGGGCCGCGATGGGCGATGCCAACGCCTCGATCCCGACGCCACAACCGGTACTCGCGCGGCCGATGTACGGCGCACAGCCCTCGGCGGCGATCGCGTCGAGCCTGCACTTCGTGACGGAGGCGGCGGTGAAGGCGGATCTGGCCGGGACGCTCGGGCTGCAACGGCGGTTGGTGGCGGTCGCGGACACCCGTTCGGTCACCAAGGCACAGATGGTGCTCAACGACGAACTGCCCAATGTCCAGGTGGACCCGGACAGCTTTTCGGTGTACGTGGACGGTGAGCTGATCGAGCCGCAACCGGTGCCGGAACTGCCGATGGCGCAACGATATTTCCTGTTCTGATCATGGACGCTCCTGCGCTGCTGCTGGCCGACTCCCGATTCCCCGGGGGCGGGCACATCCATTCCGGCGGGCTGGAGGAGGCCGTCGCCCGCAAGCTGGTCACCGCCGAAAATGACCTGCCGCCCTTCCTGCACGGCCGGCTGTGGACCGCCGGGTTGCTGGCGTCGGCTTTCGCCGCGGCCTCGGCACACGCCGCCGGTCGCCGTGTCCACAAGCGACATTGGTTGGCGCTGGACGCCGAACTCGACGCGCGCACGCCGTCGTTCGCGCAGCGCGAGGCTTCGCGTGCGCAGGGGCGAGGCACCGCGCGCGCCGGCCGGATCGCCTGGCCCGTCACGGTGATCGCCGACCTGCTGGAGGTCACGCCCCGGCCACATCACGCGGTGATCACCGGCGCGCTGGCCGGGGTCGCCGGCGGTTCGCCGCGCGACGCCGCCCTTGCCGTGGCCTATCTGGCCGTCAGCGGGCCGGCGAGCGCGGCCGTCCGGTTGCTGGGCTTGGACCCGCTCGTGGTGAACGCGACGGTGGCCCGGCTGGCGCCGGAACTCGAGGCGGTCGCCGAGCGCGCGGCCGCGGGTGCCGCGGCGGACCCGGCGGATCTGCCCGGTCCCGGCGCGCCGGGGCTGGACCTGTTCGCCGAGTCGCAGCTGCGGCGGCACAAGGAAGAGGTGCGTCTCTTTGCTAGTTGAGAATCTGTTCCGGAACCGCCGGATCCCTCGTCAAGGCGACTCCTCGAACCCGCCGTCCGAAGGTAGCGCGGGTCCTCGAACGAACACGGAACATGGACATGGTCACGGACATGGGCACCCGGTGAACTTCGATCCGGCCGTCGCCGGCCCGGACCGCCACCCGTCTTCGCCGGTGCATGGCCGGGCCTACCGGATCGGCATCGGCGGGCCGGTGGGCAGCGGGAAGACCGCGCTGGTCGCGGCGCTGTGCCGGGCGCTCGGCGACGAGCTGGACCTGGCCGTGGTGACCAACGACATCTACACCACCGAGGACGCCGACTTCCTGCGCAACGCGGGCGTGCTCGACACCGAACGCATCGAGGCGGTGCAGACGGGTGCCTGCCCGCACACCGCGATCCGCGACGACATCACCGCCAACCTCGACGCGGTGGAACGTCTCGAAGCGCGGTTTCCCGGGCTGGCACTGGTGATCGTCGAAAGCGGCGGGGACAACCTGACCGCGGTGTTCAGTCGCGGCCTCGCGGACAGCCAGATCTTCGTCGTCGACGTCGCGGGCGGGGACAAGGTGCCGCGCAAGGGTGGTCCCGGCGTCACCACCGCCGACCTGCTGGTGATCAACAAAATCGACCTCGCCCACCAGGTCGGCGCGGACCTGGACGTGATGACCTCCGACGCACACCGGATGCGCGGCGAGCTACCGGTGATCACCCAGTCCCTTGTGGACACTCCGGACGCGCCGGAGGTCGCCGCCTGGGTGCGTAAGCAACTGTCCGCGTGAAGGCGCACGCCCGGCTGGTCGCCGAGTGGCGAGACGGGCGCACGGTGTTGCGGGAGCTTCGCTCGGTGTCACCCCTCACGCTCGTGCCCCGGCACGCTTCGGTCGGTGATCCCGGCGAGTGTGTGGTGCACATGGTCAACTCGGCCAGCGCGCCGCTGGGCGGTGACGAGCTGCGCCTCAGTGTGCGAGTCGGCCCGCGGGCCCGGCTCCGGCTGTCCGGCGTCGCGGCGATCCTCGCCTTACCCGGCCCGCACGCGGGCGGCAGCGTGTCCACTGTGGATATCGAGGTCGGATTCGGGGCCGTGCTGGAATACCTGCCGGAACCGACAGTGGTCACCGCTCGGGCCCGGCACACCGCCGAGTTGATCATGTCGCTTTCCCCGGACGCGAGACTGCGCACCCGCGAGGTCCTCGTGCTCGGCCGCGTTGGCGAACCTCCGGGCCGGCTGCGCACTACCCAGCGGGTTGTCCGATGTGGCGTCCCTTTGCTGCATCAGACACTGAAAATCGGCGATCCGTCGCTGGAGAACAGCATCGCCCACCTGGCCGGCCGCCGTGTCCTGGCCACGGAGCTGCTGGTCTGGGGTGAGGACGGCGCCGAACCGGTCTCCGGTGACTGGTGGTCGCTCACCCCGTTGGCGGCCGGGGGTTCGTTGATCGTGTCGCTGGCCGCCGATGCGATCGGGGCCGAGCGAGATCTCGCCCGGGCCCGAGGCCACCACCCCGGCTGGGCCTCGACGCCCTTCACTTAGCAGTCGGTTTCGTAAGTTTTTCGGGGTCGATCCGGCGGTCTGTGGGACGTGGGCGGCGAGTTCCTGGTGTTGTCCTTGTTGTTCATGGCGGTCGATTCTGGACAGGCTCGTGCCGTTACGGCGTCGATCCCGGGGTGAATGGGCATGGGGCTGGCCGCGGAGACCTGGGCCGTAACGTTGTCGTGCTGGTGAATGCGTTGAATGTCACCAGACTGTTTCCACGCCCGGATTGTGAAGGCATGGATGATACGGATTGGCCGTGTCGGAGCGGCGACGTAGGTTCTATGCGTTCCAGGAGAGGGCAGTCCGGGGCGTGCAGGGGGGCGGTCGTGCGGTGATTCATGACTATTGTCGATTGAGCTGATCACCTGGAGCCGCCAGGGGAAAGGAACGGCAGAATTTCGGGGACTCACGCTGCTGGTCCAAATTAATTTTCTTTCCACTCCGCGAACATCGCGGCGCTCCCTCGATAGCACGTCGCCGAAGTGTGGAGCTGGAAAACTCCAATCTTGGGCCGGTTGTCACAAATTTGGTAGGTCGATTTTCAACGCACGCGGGTGTGTCAGATCAGCCGCGGTTATGTCGGGTCGGTTGATGTTCCGCCCGCCACCGACAGCCAAGAATGGCATTCCTGCGCATTGAACGCCGCGGAAACGCGGAGGAAGGTCAACGCATGAGGGCACACATCGAGGTCCGCTGGCGACGGGGAAGGCCAGGCCAATCCCCACTGTCACGGATTCTCCTGATAGTGGGGCTGGCGATGGTGGCTGCGCTCGGTCCGGGAAGCGTCGAGGCGGCGTCCGCCGCGCCGCCGCCCCGCCAGTTGGACGGCTGTCCGTTCAGCCAGTCTTCGAACAACTTCCACGGCCACAAACTGAGCAAATCCCAAAAGCCGGAGAAGGGGAAGAAAAAGAAGAAGTGCAAGCCCGCTCCTGCTCCTCCGGTTCCTCCCGTTCCGCCTGTTCCTCCTGTTCCCCCCTCGACCGCCTGCGACTTCGGCGGCGAGGCCCCCGGAACGGTGTACTCGGCCATCCCCACGAACTTCCCCGCCTGTGATCCCCCGGGCAGCCAGGCCTTCGAGGGCGGGCCGGTGAGCGAGCTCGGCAACGGCGTGGAACTCAGCTCGACGGGCATCCTCGACTCATTGACGGTGGATTTCCAGGTTTTTGCGTGCGGCGTGAGCGGGGCATGGTTCAGGGACTGTGTGACGGACCCCGGACAGACCTTCATCCACCCGATCACGGCGAACATCTACGCCGTGGACAACAGCGGCCCGGTTCCGGAACCGGGTCCGCTCCTCGCCACGGTCACCCAGAACCAGGCCATCGCCTTCCGGCCCACATCCAGCCCGGAATGCACGGGGGATGCCGAGGGCGCGTGGTTCAACCCTGTCAACGACCGGTGCGTGTTCAGCAGCCCGCAACTGCTGACGTTCGACTTCCCTCCCGGGACCGTTCTGCCCAGGGAGGTCATCTGGACAGTCACGTTCAACACAACTACTTTGGGCAGCAACCCCATCGGCGGGAACGTGCCCTGCTACGAAGCCATGTTGACCCAACCGGGCTCGCCTGGGTGCCCCTACGACAACCTCAACCTCGGGGCGTTCACCTACCCTGAATCGCCGTATGTCGGAGCGAACATCGACCCGAACGGGGCCTTCGTCAACTCCCCGGCTTACTACGTCTATTGCGACGGCGGAGCCGGCGGCACCGGCAGGCTGCGCCTGGACACGGCACCGACAGGCTGCTGGGCCGGATTCACGCCGCTAGGCGAAATCCGCGTCACATAGCCGAAAATTCGACCGCACCCGACCTCCCGCGGCTTGGTCGCGCCAGCGCTGGGCCTTGACCGGGATAGCGAAGTGCCTTCCCACTGGAACGACGAGGCTTGCCCCGAAGTCTCTGTCATCACAGTGGGAAGGCACTTTCTGCATTCCGCCGGGTGCCCACCGTGTCTCATGAGCAAGCACGTGCCTGCGGGCTGTACCTCGACGACCCTGCCTGACAGCCCGCCCAACCCCCGAAGAACTTCCGGAACCCACCACTCGACGTCGCGCGCGCATGATCGTGAGTAACGCTCGGCATCGTTGGTGCCAGTGAGTCGCGAGGTCAGGTGCACTTGGGGAAGGCCAGGACCCTGGCCTCACGCACAGGTACGGTCGGCGGTCTCGCGCCGGTGTGGGCTTGGAAGGTGGGACTGGTGGGGCGTGCGTGGTACGTGTCACCGTTCGGCGGGTTTCGTCATCGGCGTCAAGGCCCTACCGTCGGCAGTTATCCACTTTCATTTGCCGGAAAGGTCGGGACATGACTGAAGTCGGCGGCATCGACGACGTGACGGTGCGCCTGCCTGGCATGCGCGTTGCCTACGAAGGGGACTCCCTCAACGAGGCCGATCTGGCCGGGACCTGGACCGAGCAGCTGCAAAGCTGGCTGAACCAGGCGATCGCGGCCGGGGTCGCCGAAGCCAACGCGATGGTGCTGGCGACCGCCGACGCCGAGGGCCGGCCGTCGTCCAGAACCGTGCTGTGCAAGGGTCTCGACGATCGGGGTGTCGTGTTCTACACGAACTACACCTCGGCGAAGAGCCACGACCTGACCGTCACCCGCTACGCCTCGGTCACCTTCCCGTGGTACGCGCTGCACCGCCAGGTCACGGTGCGTGGCGAGGTGGAGAAGGTGGACATCCGGGAAACCGCCGAATACTGGGCCTCACGGCCACGGGGCTCGCAGCTGGGCGCGTGGGCTTCGCCGCAGTCGCAGGTGGTGGAGAGCCGGCGAGACCTCGACAACGCGCTGGCCGCCATCGAGCGCCGGTTCGCCGACGTCGAGCAGGTGCCGTTCCCGCCGCACTGGGGTGGCTGGCGGATCCGCCCGGACCTGGTCGAGTTCTGGCAGGGCCAGCAGAACCGCCTGCACGACCGACTTCGTTACGTGCGCAAGGACGACGGCTGGCGCATCGAGCGCGTCGCTCCGTAGAGCTGTTCGGCGGCGTGCGTAGCGGTGCGGGTGGCGGAACCTCAGACGTCTTCTCGCTCCGGGATCGCCTCCTCATGAATGTCCAATTCACCACGTCGACGCTGTCCTCGCGAGAAGACGCCTGAGAACCCGCGGCGGTGCAAGCTGACGGCCCACCGCAAGCGGCTGTCGCCGCTTATGGCAACCCAATGCCGTGGCGGATCTTGACCGGGTGGGCGTGAGCGTCGAAAATCACGCGCGAAAGGTTAGTTAGCGCGCCTAAAATATCCCCCTGTGACAGTTGGGACGGGGACGAAGCGGCGAAGACTCGGCTCGGTTGTCATCGACATCGAACCGCTGCGCATCCCCGCCTTCCGCCGGCTCTGGGTGGGCACGGCGATCACCGCCGTCGGCAGCCAGTTCACCACCGTGGCCGTGCCCAAGCAGGTGTTCGACCTGACCGGTTCGTCCGGTTACGTCGGGCTCACCGGCGCGGTGGCGATGGTGCCGCTGCTGGTCTTCGGGCTGTGGGGCGGCGCGATCGCGGACACCGTCGACCGGCGGAAGCTGCTGCTGGTCGGTAACACCGGGATCGCCGTGGTGTCGGCACTGCTGTGGATCCAAGCCTGGCTGGACATCGGCTCCGTCTGGCTTGTGCTTGGGCTACTGGCGCTCAACCAGGCGTTCTTCGCGATCAACCTGCCAACGCGGAGTGCGATCGTCGCCCGCCTTGTCGAGCCCAGGCTGCTGCCCGCGGCCACCGCGCTGTCCGGCACCATGAGCATGTTCGGCACGGTGTTCGGCCCGATGGCCGCGGGCGCTCTGATGCCCGCGTTCGGCCTGCCCGTGCTGTACCTCATCGACACCATCGCCCTGATCCTGGCGATGTACACGGTTTGGCGTCTTCCTCCGCTTCCGCCGCTGTCCGGCCAGGTACGCCGGGCCGGGTTGCGGGACGTGCTGGACGGATTCCGTTACATGGGCACGCAGAAGGTGCTGCTTGCCTCCTTCGTTCTGGACATCATCGCCATGGTCGCCGGTATGCCGCGGGCGCTGTTCCCCGAGATGGCCGAGCGGACCTTCGGCGACCCGCACGGCGGTGGGCTGGCCCTGGGCTGGTTGTTCGCGGCGATCCCGATCGGTTCGGTGGTCTGCGGGCTGTTCTCCGGTTGGCTGGGCCGGGTCCGGCGGCAGGGTGTCGCGGTGGTCGTCGCGATCTGCGCGTGGGGGCTTTCCGTGGCCGGGTTCGGGCTCGCCGGGTCGCTGTGGCTGGCGGTGGTCTTCCTCGCGCTGGGCGGCGCGGCGGACATGGTCAGCGCCATCTACCGGCAGGCGATCCTGCAAGCCGCCGCCACCGACGAGATGCGCGGCCGGATGCAGGGCGCGTTCACCGTGGTCGTCGCGGGTGGGCCGCGCATCGCGGACCTCACTCACGGCTGGACGGCGGCCGGGGTGGGTACCGCGGCCGCGGCCACCGGGGGCGGGTTGCTGGTGATCGTGCTGATCGTCGTCGCGATCGCGCTGCTACCCGCGTTCTGGCGATACCGGGCCGCCGCCGTCAAATAGCCCGAAGTCGCTTGAAGTCGTGCGCGTCGTGCGCGGCGAACATCGTGACGTCGTCACGGCGGTTCAGTTCCCGCAACCGGCGCTGGTTTTTCCGGCGCATTTCGCCGACGGTCTGCATGACCGTTTGAAACAGGACCAGCCCCGGCGGGCAGTACGGGCGGAACGGGTCGACCTCGCCGTGGAAGAAAAAGGCATCTCCGCAATGCAGCAGCCAGCCGTCACCGGTGTCGACCGCGACGCCGGCATGGCCCGGGGTGTGCCCCATCAGCGGGACCAGCAGGATCTCCGGCGGCAGCCCGGCGAGTTCGCGCACCGCGTCGAAACCCAGCCAGGGCTCGCCGAGGTCCGCGTATGACCTCCACTGTGGACGGTGAGCGAACTGCGCGGCCCGGTACCGCGGATGCCGGGATTCCAGCGCGCGCAACTCTTCGGCGTAGACGTGCACGGTCGCGTGCGGGAAGTCGACGAGCCCTCCGGCATGGTCGAGGTCCAGATGCGTGAGCACGATGTGCCGCACGTCCTCGGCCGCGTATCCGAGCCGTTTCACCTGCTCCACGGCGCTTTCCGCGAGACTGGTGCGCAGGCCGACAAGGCGGGTGAACGGCCCGCCGAGCCACTCCGCCGGCCGGAGCGCGGCCGGTGTGCCCACTCCCGTGTCGATCAGGACGAGTTCCTTGCCGGTGTCGACGAGCAGGCAGTGACAGACCAGTTCGGCCCGGCGCAGCGGTCCGCCCCGCCCGTCGACGAGCTGGCCGCCGATCGGGCGCATGGTGCCGCAGTTGAGGTGATGGATCTTCAGTGCCATGCCGGTCCCTTCACGCGAACTCCTTCTTTTTCGCCTGATTGCCGCGACTTGGCACTCACGCGAAATCCTTCTTCAGGTACTCGCCCACGGTGCGGAGCGGGGCGAGGTCTCGGTGGATCTTGGCCAGTAGCAGGGCACCCTCGATCGCGCTGAGCGCGACCATGCTCAGTGCGCCGGCGCGGTCCGGCTTCATTCCTTGTGCCACCAGGTATTCTTCGATCACTTCGCGCCACGAGGCGTAACTTTCCTCGCAGGCATGGCGAATCGGCTCGCTCCGGGCCGCGTCGAGGGCGACGTTGCTGATCGGGCAGCCGCGTTGGAAGTCCGATTCGGTGAGGTTGTGGGCGAGTGTCTCGATCACCGATTCGATCGCCGTGGCGGGGTCCGGTGCGGCCTCCAGCGCCTCCTTGAGCAGTCCGGCCCAGCGTGCGCCGGACACCTCCACTGCCTCGGCGGCCAGTTGCTCCTTGCCGCCGGGGAAATGGAAATAGAGCGATCCCTTCGGGGCTCCGCCCGCGGCGGTCAGCTGGTTCAGGCCAGTGGCGTGGTAGCCCTGGACGTGGAACAGATCGGCGGCCGATTCGAGCATGCGCCGCCGGGTGTCGGTTCTGCGGGCCATACCGGAAGCGTAGCTGAACTATGACGACCGGTCTAGTTATTATCGGTCGTCCAGCTCAACCTTGCCGACCTCCCGTCACACGTGATCAGCCCCGCCTTCGGCGCCGACTCCGGCCGCCACGGTTTAATCAGGCATGGCGAATCCCACCGGTCCCACAGGAGAGCAGTTCGAGATCACGCGCGGTGACGCCCGCGCGGTCATCACCGAGATCGGCGCCGGGCTGCGTGTGTTCGAGATCGGCGATGTGTCCTATGTCGAGACCTTCGCCGCCGACGCCGCACCGCCCAAGGGCGCCGGGCAGATCCTGCTGCCCTGGCCGAACCGCACCAAGGGCGCGCGGTGGACCTACCAGGGCGAGACGCAGGAGCTCGAGGTCACCGAGCCCGAGCGGGGCAACGCCATCCACGGCCTCACCCGGCACGCGGAGTGGACGCTCGTCGAGCACGCCGAGTCGTCCATCACCTTCGAGATCGGGATCGAAGTGCAGCCGGGTTGGCCGGTGCCGCTGCATGCGCGCATCCGCTACGAGCTGGCCCCGCGCGAGCTGACCGTGACCCACGACATCCGCAACGAGGGCGACTCGCCGATCGGCGTGGGTGTCGGCGCCCACCCGTACTTCCGGCTCGGTGACCTGCCCACCGACGAGCTCACGCTGACCCTGTCCGCGACCCGGGTCCGGCCCGCGCTGCCCGACGCGCAACTGCCCTACGGCGACGAGCAGGACGTCGACGGCACCGACTACGACTTCCGCGCCGGCCGGCTGCTGGCCGGAGTCGACCTCGACACCGCCTTCACCGGGCTCGCCAAGGGGGTCTGGGGGCTTGCCCCCAGGCGGGGTCTGGGGGTTGCACCCCCAGACGACACTGCCGGGGACGGCCGTCATCACCACGTGCTCTCGCACGGCGAGAAGAGCATCGACGTGTGGACCGACCCGGACTTCCGCTGGGTCCAGGTGTTCACGCCCGAGGACCTGGTGGGCCGGGGCCGGGCGATCGCGCTGGAGCCGATGACCTGCCCGGCCGACGCGTTGAACTCCGGCGACGACCTGATCGACTTGGAACCGGGCACGTCGTGGACCGGCAGCTGGGGCGTGAAGATTCACGGTTGAGAGTTGCGAATCCGCAAACCGCGGCATGCCGATGATCCGTTAGCGTGTCTAACATGTTGAGGGCGATTGTTGGCGGTTATGTGGTTCCGATCGACGGTGAGCCGATCGAAGGCGGGACCGTACTGATTTCCGACGGCCGCATCGTGGCCGTCGGGTCCGAAGCAGATGTGGAGGTCCCCGAGGACGCGGAGCTGGTCGACGCGGCCGGGTCCTGGGTCCTGCCCGGCTTCGTTGACGCGCACGTCCACCTGGGGGTGCACGAGGAGGGCGAGGGCTGGTCGGGCAACGACACCAACGAGATGACCGACCCGAACGGCGCCCGGTTCCGCGCGATCGACGGCATCGACCCGTTCGAAGTCGGCTTCGACGACGCGCTGTCCGGCGGGGTCACCAGCGTGGTGATCAAGCCCGGCTCGGGTAACCCGATCGGCGGGCAGACGGTCGCGGTCAAGACCTGGGGCCGGACCGCGCTGGACATGGTGTTCGCCGAGCAGGTCAGCGTGAAGAGCGCCCTCGGCGAGAACCCCAAGCGGGTCTACGGCGAGAAGAAGCAGACCCCGTCGACCCGTCTCGGTGTGGCGGCGATCATCCGCGAGGCGTTCACCAACGCCCGCAACTACGCCGCCCAGCGCGAGCACGCGCAGTCCGAGGGCAAGCCGTTCGACGTCGACCTGACGCTGGACACGCTCGCCAAGGTGCTCGACGGCGAGCTGTACTGGGACCAGCACACCCACCGGGCCGACGACATCGTGACCGCGATGCGGTTGGCGCGGGAGTTCGGCTACAAGCTCGTCGTCAACCACGGCACCGAGGGACACCTGATCGCCGACGTGCTGGCCGAGCAGGGCGTTCCGGTCATCCTGGGCCCGTTGTTCACCACGCGCTCGAAGGTCGAGCTGCGTAACCGCACCCTGCGTTCGGCCGGCATCCTGCACCGGGCCGGGGTGAAGGTGGCGATCACCACCGACCACCCCGTGGTGCCGATCAACTTCCTGGTCTACCAGGCGGCCCTGGCGGTGAAGGAGGGCCTGGAGCCGGACGCCGCGCTGCGGGCGCTCACCGTGAACCCGGCGAGCATGCTCGGCCTGGACGACCGCATCGGCGCGCTGAAGCCGGGGCTGGACGCCGATGTCGTCGTGTGGTCCGGCGATCCGCTGGACGTGATGAACCGCGCGCTGCGCGTTTTCGTCCGCGGCAACGAGGTCTACCGCTTCGACGAGGCCAGCGGCGAGGGCGTCGTCACCGAGCGCCGCTACCGCGAGTAGAGGGCTTCCAGCGCAGTCCACTTCGACCGGCCGATCGCCATGATCGGCCGGTCGAAGTCTGTCTGGGGTGGTTCCTGTTGCATATGCAGGTAAATGCCTGCATAATCTTCGTCGTGAACCCCGAAGCGAGGGCCATGGACTCGGTCTTCAAAGCGCTGGCCGACCCCACCCGGCGACTCCTGCTGGACCGTCTGCGCGAGCACAACGGCCAGACGCTGCGCGAGTTGTGCGAACGGCTGGACATGGCGCGCCAGTCGGCGACACAGCATCTCGACATCCTGGTGCGGGCCAACCTCGTGACCGTCGTGCGACGCGGACGGGAGCGGTTTCACTACCTCAATCCGGTGCCGATCCAGGAGATCGACGAACGCTGGATCTCCGGGTTCGACAAGCCCCGCTTGCAAATGATCAGTGCCATCAAGAACCAGGCAGAGGAGTACGCCATGACCACCGAGACCGTGCCGAACTACGTCTATGTCACCTACATCCGCGCAAACGCGGAACAGGTGTGGAAAGCACTGACGGACGCAGACCTGACGGCGCGCTACTGGGGGCACTCCAACGTGTCGGACTGGCAGGCGGGCTCCGCCTGGGAACACCAGCGGGTCGACGGATCAGGCATCGCCGATGTCGTCGGTCAGGTGATCGAGGCGGAGCCGCCGACGCGCCTGGTCATGACCTTCGAGGACCCCGCAAATCCCGGATCGTCGGCAGAACCGTCGGTTGTCACCTTTGTCGTCGAACCGCACCAGGACATCGTCCGCCTCACCGTGACCCACGAAAAGCTCGCCAACGCTCAGGCGTTCGCCGACATTTCGGACGGATGGCCGGCCGTGTTGGCGAACCTCAAGTCGCTGCTCGAGACCGGCGAGGTCCTCCCGCAGGCGCCATGGGAGATGTCTCGCGTCGACGCCTGACGCCGACCCGCGCAGTTGGTCAGGGGGCGTCGCGGAGGGTGCGCGCGATGACCACCCGCTGGATCTGGTTGGTGCCCTCGAAGATCTGCGGGACCTTGGCCTCGCGCATGTACCGCTCGACCGGGAAGTCGCGCGTGTAGCCGGCGCCGCCGAGCACTTGGACGGCGTCCGTGGTGACCTTCATGGCGGCGTCGGTCGCGACCAGTTTCGCGACCGACGCCTGGCGCCGGAAGGACATCCCGCGGTCCCGGCGGCGCGCCGCGTCGAGGTAGGTGGCGCGGGCGGAATCCACCGCCGCGGCCATGTCCGCGAGCAGGAACTCCAGGCCCTGGAATTCGATGATCGGGCGGCCGAACTGGGTGCGCCCCTTGGCGTAGGCGACCGCTTCGTCCAGTGCCGCCTGGGCCAGGCCCACCGCGCAGGCGGCGATGCCAAGCCGTCCGGAGTCCAAAGAGGACAACGCGATGCGAAGGCCGGCACCCTCCTCGCCGAGCAACCGGTCGGCGTCCACCCGGGCGTCGGTGAACTGCAGCTGGGCCGTGGTCGAGCCGGTCAGGCCCATCTTCCGTTCCGGCTTCCCGGCGGCCAGGCCGGGTGTCGAGCCGTCGATGAGCAGGCAGGAGACGTCCGCGTCGCTCGTGCGCACCATGGTCGTGTAGAAGTCGGCCTCGCCGCCGTGCGTGATCCACGCTTTGGTCCCATTGACGACGTACTGGTCGCCGTCACGTCGCGCGCGCGTCGACAGAGACGCTGCGTCGGAGCCCGCGTGCGGTTCGGACAGCGCGTACGCACCCAGTAGGTCGCCTTCCAGCATCGCGGGCAGCCACCGGTCCCGCTGTTCGTCCGTGCCGTGGTGGACCAGCGCGAAGCACGACATCGTGTGCACCGAGAGGCCGACGCCGGTCGACATCCACGCGGCCGCGATCTCCTCCAGGACCTGGAGATACACCTCGTAGGGCACCTCACCGCCACCCCAGCGTTCCGGGTAGGGCAGGCCGAGCAGTCCCGACTTGCCCAGCAACCGGAACTGCTCGCGGGGAAACCGCTCCGCCTCCTCGTACTCGGCGGCCAGCGGGGCGAGCTCGTCCCGGGCGAGTTCGGTGGTCAGCGCGAGCAGGTCGCGCGCCTCCTGACTCGGCAGCAACCTTTCGACCGGCATCTTTGCCTCCCTCCCCAGCAGTACTCCGCATAGTACTGTAGATCTGTCTAGAGTACCCCGCCTACGGTTGCGAAATGGTCGAACGTGTTACCCCGCGGGTTCCCCGCGACCGGCAGCTCACCGGTCGCCAGCGCGCGCTGCTGGCCGAACTGGAGGAGCTGTTCCTCGCGGAGGGCTTTCTCGGGTTCACGCTCGACGAGTTGGCCGCGAAGACGCGGTGTTCGAAGTCCACGCTCTACGCGTTGGCGCCGAGTAAGGAACAACTCGCTGTCCACGTCGTGACGCGGTTCTTCAAGGGCGCCGCGGACATGCTCGAAGACCGCATCGCCGGGCTCACCGACGCACGCGAGATCATCGGCGAGTACCTGGCCGGGATTTCCGAGTACCTCAACCGGGCTTCGGCCGAGTTCATGCGTGACATCGGTGATTTCGCGCCCGCGCGGGCGGCGTACGAGATGAACAGCCGGGCCGCCGCCGGGCGGATCCGCGAGTTCATCAAGCAAGGCGTGGGGGACGGCGTGTTCCGGGAGGTGCACGCCACGCTGATCGCCGAGATGGCCGGGCTGCTCGTCGAGAGCATCCAGACCGGGGTGCTCGGCGCGCGGACCGGGGTCTCCGACGCCGAGGCATTCACGGCGCTCGCGGAGCTGCTCCTGGGAGGGCTGGCCACCCGCTGACCGATCTCCTGGCATGATCGATCCGCCGTGGATTCGAATGCAGGCTGGAACGAGGCACCAATGTCGGAGAACGGCTACACCGCCAGTAATGGCTCCCGGACCCTGCTCGAGAGCCTGAAAGGCGGTTGAGACGTGACCGGCTCCCTGTTGACGACGCTGGAGTCGTTGCGTGGCCCGTTGACCGGGTACTGCTATCGCATTCTCGGCGCCTCCGGCGAGGTCGACGATGCTGTGCAGGAGACGATGCTGCGGGCGTTCCGGGCACTCGACCGTTATGACCCGGAACGAGCGGGGCTGTCGACGTGGGTCTACCGAATCGCCACGAACGTCTGCCTGGACATGGTGCGGAGCGCCCAACGGCGGGCGTTGCCGTGGGATCTGGGGCCGGCGGCGAGCGGTGACGGCCTGGGCGTCCCGCTTCCGCCCACGCACTGGGTGGAGCCGTTGGCGGACTCGCGGCTGGCCGGCACCGCCGACCCGGCGGACCTCGCGGTGCGACACGAGACGCTGCGGTTGGCGTTCATCACCGCGCTCCAATGGCTGCCGCCACGTCAGCGGGTCGTGCTGGTGCTGCGGGATGTCCTCGGATTCACCGCCGTGGAGGCTGCCGAGGTCATGGATACGTCGGTCGCGGCGGCGAACAGCGCACTGCAGCGAGCCCGGGCGACGCTGGAGGAGCACCGGCCGCGTCCCGCGGACGCGCCGGATCCGGACGACGTGGCTCAGCGCGACCTTCTGAAGCGCTACGTGCATGCTTTCGAGGCACACGACGTCGACGAGTTGGTCGGCGTGCTGGCCGACGACGTGCGGTCGGGGATGCCGCCCTTCCTGTGGTGGCTGGACGGGCCCGCTCACCTCGCCACAGTGCTGTCCGAGGGCGGGGATGCCTGCGCCGGGGACCGGTACGTCCTGGGCGAGCCGGCCAACGGGTGCTGGACGCTCGGCCAGTACCGGCCGCACGGGACCGGCGCCCTGTCGCCGTTCGCTCTCCTGGTGCTCGAACTCCGGGGCGACCGGATCAGCGAGATCGTCACGTTCCTGGGCTGGGGTGACCGCTTCGGTGAGTTCGGCCTGCCGGAAGTCCTCGAGAACCGATGAGTCCGGCCGGTCTCGGTCGTACAAGGGACGACACGTCCAACACGACTCGAAGGCGATGTTCATGTCACCGACCGACGCAGACCTGAAGCAGCACATCCACGCCGAGCGAACGCGACTGGCCGACCTGCTCGCCGGACTCCGGGACGAGGACTGGGGCCGTCCGTCCTTGTGCGAGGGGTGGCGGGTGCGGGAAGTCGTCGCGCATATCACGATGCCGTTCCGCATCAATCCGCTCCGGTTCCTACCGGGACTGATCGGTGCCGGGTTCTCCTTCAACCGGTACGCCGACCGGACCGCCCGCAAGGACACCGCTCGCCTGTCCGACGCCGAACTCCTGGCGTCCCTGCGGGCCAACATCACCCACGACTGGCGGCCGCCGGGTGGCGGGTACGCCGGAGCGCTGAGTCACGACACCATCCACGGACTCGACATCACCGAGCCATTGGGCCTGCCCTCGCCCCCGGTCGAGCGGCTGGCCCTCGTGCTGGCGGCCACCAACGCCCGTAGCCTCTCCCACTTCGGTATCGACCTCACCGGCGTCCAGTTGCGGGCCACGGACGCCGACGTACGGCTGGGCGATGGTGAGCCGATCGACCTGCCGGCCAAGGACATCCTGCTGGCCATCTCCGGACGACGTCCCTTCCCGCAGGCCGCTTGACGTAGTTCGCGATCGCGTCTGGAAGAACACAGTGCCGGCGACGCGAAATGTTCCGCTCGAAACCGGTGCTGGCTACCATCACGACCGTGATCGTGGTCGGTGGTGAGGCGCTGGTCGACCTGGTGCCCGGAGATTTCAAGGGGGTCTGGGGGCTTGCCCCCAGTCGGGGTGTGGGGGCTGAGCCCCCACAGGACACAGTGGACAGTGGGCTAAGGGCGCTGGTGCCGAGGCTCGGCGGCGGGCCGTACAACGTGGCGCTGGCAGCGGGCCGGCTCGGAGCGCCCACGGCGTTCCTGTCGCGGATATCCGGCGACCGGTTCGGGCAGGCGTTACGCGAGCGGCTCGCCGCCTCCGAGGTCGCCCTGTCGATGATCCAGCACGGCGACGAGCCGACGACGCTGGCCGTGGTCGCGCTCGACGATCGGGGCTCGGCGAGCTACACCTTCTACACCGAGGGAACCGCCGACCGGCTCTTCGCCGACCCGGGCCCGTTGCCCGCCGAGGTGTCCGTGTTGTCCCTGGGCACCCTCGGCATGGTCCTGGAACCCGGCGCGACCGCATACGAGGCGGTGCTGCGGCGCGAGTCGGCACGCGGGGTGCTCACCGCGCTCGACCCGAACGTCCGCGCGGACCTGATCGCCGATCCGGCCGCCTACCGCGAGCGGTTCGTCTCCTGGCTGCCGGATGTCCGCCTGCTGAAGCTGTCGGACGACGACGCGCTGTGGCTGGCCGCCGGGGGTGAACTGGCCGACGCGGTGAAGACCTGGCTGGACGCCGGTGTCGATGCGGTGGTGCTGACGCACGGTGCCGGCGGGATCACTGTCCACACCGGATCCGCTCCGGTCTCGGTGCCTTCGGCACCCGCCCGAGTGATCGACACGATCGGTGCGGGCGACACCGTGCAGGGGGCACTGCTGGCCTGGTTGCATACTCGAAATGTGCGCCAGCTCACTGAAATATCCCGAGAAGAGTGGCGCGAGGCTCTTGCTTTCGCCGCGAAAGCGGCGTCGATCACAGTCTCGCGCAGTGGTGCGGAGCCTCCGAAGGCTGAGGAAATGATGTGAATCTGATCTCGGGCTTTGCGCTACGTAACACAATGGCTGCGCAGGAGCCGGTGCGTCGACTAGCGTGAGAAGGGAATTCATACCCCAGCGGGGCGGTGTGCGCCGAGGCCATTTTACGGTCACGTGCGAACAAACGGCCGCCTGTGTGACCTGCAGGCGCCGCCGGCCCGTGTGACCGTGAGAGGGACTCGAATGTCCGACGCGACTGCGGCGTCCGGCGGCGGCACGGTAACGCTGCGCTTGCCGACCGGCGAACACGAGCTGAAGGTGGTCAACGCCGTCGAGGGCGCTCCCGGCATCGAACTGGGGAAGCTGCTGGCTTCGACGGGTTACATCACCTACGACCCAGGCTTCGTCAACACCGGGTCCACGGCCTCGGCCATCACGTTCATCGACGGCGACGCGGGCATCCTGCGTTATCGCGGCTATCCCATCGAGCAGCTCGCCGAGCGTTCGAACTTCATCGAGGTCTCCTACCTGCTCATCTACGGTGAGCTGCCGACGGCGACACAGCTCGAGGACTTCACCACCAAGATCCGTCGGCATACCCTGCTGCACGAGGACCTGAAGCGTTTCTTCGACGGCTTCCCGCGGGACGCCCACCCGATGCCCGTGCTGTCCAGCGCGGTGTCCGCGCTGTCGACGTTCTACCAGGACTCGCTCAACCCGTTCGACGAACCGAACGTGGAGCTGTCCACCGTCCGGCTGCTCGCCAAGGTGCCCACGCTCGCCGCCTACGCCTACAAGAAGTCGGTCGGCCAGCCGTTCCTGTACCCGGACAACTCGCTGGGCCTGGTGGAGAACTTCCTGCGGATGACCTTCGGGCTGCCCGCCGAGCCGTACGAGATCGACCCGGAGGTCGCCCGCGCGCTCGACCTGCTGTTCATCCTGCACGCCGACCACGAGCAGAACTGCTCGACCTCGACCGTGCGGCTGGTCGGCTCGTCGGAGGCGAACCTGTTCGCGAGCATCTCGGCCGGCATCATGGCCCTGTTCGGCCCCCTGCACGGCGGGGCGAACAGCGCGGTGCTCGACATGCTGGAGGGCATCAAGGCCGAGGGCGGCGACGTGGCGCGGTTCGTCACTCGGGTGAAGAACAAGGAAAAGGGCGTCCGGCTGATGGGCTTCGGGCACCGGGTCTACAAGAATTACGACCCGCGCGCCAAGATCATCAAGCGCACCGCGGACCAGATCCTCGCCAAGCTCGGAGTCAGTGACCAGCTTCTCGACATCGCGAAAGAACTCGAGGAGACCGCGCTTTCCGACGACTATTTCGTCGAGCGAAAGCTGTACCCGAATGTGGACTTCTACACCGGATTGATCTACCGGGCACTCGGTTTCCCGACGAAGTTCTTCACGGTGCTGTTCGCGCTCGGGCGGCTGCCCGGCTGGATCGCGCACTGGCGCGAGATGATCCAGGACCCGGCCACCAAGATCGGCCGCCCGCGCCAGATCTACACCGGCGAGAAGCCGCGCGAGTACGTCGGTCTCGGCGAGCGCTGACCCGCGTTCGCGATCTCGGGGACAGGGCGCCCACCGACTCCGGCCGGTCGGCGACCTGTCCCCGAGGTCGGAGCACCGCTCGGTCAGCGGCCATTGGTCTCCGGCCACCAGGCCGCAACCGTCGATGACGACAATGCGAGGAGAGACGTGGAAGAGCAAACGCTGCCGGACCAGGTCACCCCCGAAGTGCGGGCCCGCGTTCAGGACAGTTTCGACCGGCAAGGGCTCATGCGTCATCTGGGCGCCCGCATCACGCACATCGCTCCTGGCCGGGTGCATATCACCCTGCCAAGGCGAACGGAACTCTCCCAGCAGCACGGCTACATCCACGCCGGCGCCACCAGCGCCATCGCCGACAGCGCGGGCGGCTACGCGGCCTTCACGCTCTTCCCCGAGAACTCCACGGTGCTCACGGTGGAATACAAGATCAACCTCCTGGCCCCGGCCGCGGGCGAGAGCATCGAGGCGGTGGGAACCGTCCTCAGGTCCGGCCGGACGCTGACGGTATGCCAGCTGCAGGTCTTCAGTCAGGAAGAGGGCCAGAAGACGCTCATCGCCACCGGACAGCAGACCCTCATCTGCCTCGAATCACGGCCGGACCAGTGACGGCCTGTCAGCCGCATGCGCGTCGGCATGAACATCGGGGCGAAGAACGGGTCAGGGAAAGCGCTTTCGCGCTACTGACGTCCGGGCTGCTGGTTGCCTCTGGTTCCCACCGACGAAGCTGAACAACTCGCCGGCGCGAACCTTGACGGAGACACGGTCGAGCGCCCACCGTAGCGTTTGGACACTCGAGCGATCATCAGCTCCGGTTTCCCGGTCAATGCCCGTCTTCCACTTCGTCGTCGGGAAGTTGCCAGCCGAGAACGACCATGGGCGCGGTGCCCCCGATCAGGACGAGCGCACCCAGCAGCACGGCACCTTGGGTGGCTACCTCGGGTTGGTTCCGCATGACCAGCAGGTAGACGATTTCGACCAGCATGAGACAGCCGAGGACGTGATAGCCGATATGGCTCGCCCGGTTCCGCAATTTGCGCTCACGCTCGTCGAGCAATGACGAGAACCCGGAAGACATCCGTCCGGTCAAGGTACGCAGCAGAGAATGCGCGACAGCGACGGCGACCAACGGAACGAACACCAATGACAGGCTGGCCGCATCGAGCTGGCGTGGCCAGACGGCCAGTGGACCGACGACGATGGCTAACTCGGCGATGACGAGAACGGCGACGAGCGCCCGGCGTCGCTGCCTGGTGCGCCAGGACGGCATCCTTTGTGCCCGCTTGCGCTCCCGCGCTTCCAGCTCGGCCAAGAAGCGGTTCTCCCACCACACCCTTATCGCGTTCATCGTTCCCCTTTCCCATAGACCTGAGTGGACAGTGGTGCGAATGGTTCGCGGCTGAATACGGCCTCCACCGGCAGGCCGAACACGGTGCAGAGCCGGAATGCGAGGTCGAGGCTCGGGTAGTGGTCGCCGCGTTCCAGGGCGCCGATGGTCTGCGGGTTCACCTCGACGGCCTCGGCCAGCGCCACGCGGCTCATGCCTCGCTCGGCGCGAAGTACCGAGAGCCGGTTGTAAATCGGTAGCTCTTTGCCACGTCTCACTGGGCTCATACAATGTAGTGTTGCAAAAACCCAACACGTTGGCAAGTCTGGCCAACGTCAAGGTCGTGCGGTCGATCAGGGTCGGAGGGCGCCGTCCAGCTGTTGGGCCAGCTCATCGAGCAGGGACTCGGCCTCGATGCCGGAGGTGGCCGCGCGCAGGGACAGGACGAAGGACTGGATGACCAGGAGCAGCGCCCTGGCCTGGGCCGCGAGGTCGCCGGCGCGAATCGAGCCGTCCTCGCGGCCGGCCCGTAGCAGCGCGGAGATGACCTGCTCACCGAACCGCTGCGTGCGGCCGAGGCGCACCACCACGTAGGGCGCCAGGACCTCGGCGTCCTTGTCGACCACGGCACGCAGCAGCGGGTTCGCGTTGAGCAGGCGTACCGCCGCGACGGCGCTGCGGGTCAGCCGCTCGCGGGCGGTGCGTGCGCTCTCGCCCGCGGCGTCGGCCTCGCGCAGCACCGCGCCGAATTCCCTGGTCATCAGCGCGGACAGGATGCTGCCGACATCGGGGAAACGCCGGTACAGCGTCATCCGGCTTACCCCCGCGGTGCGGGCGATCTCGGCGAGGGTGGTGCGGCGCAGGCCGGCCGCCAGCACACAGGTCCGCGCGGCGTCGAGCAGCAGGTCGTCGGAGACCCGCACCCCGCCCGGCCGTGCCCGGCCATTGGCCGCACCGGCACTCGACGCCGGGGAATCCTCGGACGCGGACGGCGCAAAAGCCCGCTGCGCTTCCTCAGCCATTGCACCCCGCTTTGCCGTTCCGACGACCACGCCCCCTGACGAGCGTGATGTTATCGAAATGGCGAGCGATTTGACCGGTCTTCCGTCATCGTTGAATGACTGAAACGTTGAGTCCGTGCGAAGACGCGGGCACGCCCTTCAACGCCTGGGCGCCGGGATGCGGCAACTCTTCAACCCGCACCGGCCGGCCGTTGACGAGCAACGGCATCCGGGCCGGAGAAGCGCCGACGTAGGCGAATACCTCGGGCAGGCCCATCCAGTGTTTCAAAGTGCACGCGATCGGATTCGGGTAGCCAGGCCGTGACTCCCGCGTGATCCATGCCTTCCGAGGTCGGCGGCCTACCTCCCCAAATCGGAGGCCTCCGGCGCGCGTGCCCGTGGTTACATCGGGCGGAAACACGGACTCTGAGACGTACTTCAGCCCGTCCACGGTGACGGTGGGCCCCGCCGGCCGCGAGGTGCCGAGACGGGCCAGGTGGTAACGCTTCCCACGGCCCTCGCACACGTCGAGCACGGCGAGTTGTTCCGGGGTGGCGAGCCACACGGCGTGCGTTTCGACCACACCCGGCATGGCGGCCAGCGTCGCCGTGCGCTGCCCGTCACGCAGCCGCACACCCGACGCCCACACCGCGGCGATCCCGGTGCACCGGGCGCGCAACACGATCACGTCGCCGCGCAGGCCCAGGTTCTCCCGCAGCCAAGTGATCTTCGACGGACACGCGTTTGAGCCGTAGGCGAGCACGGGGATGCGGCCGTCCACCGCGAGCGGGTCCGGCAACTCGTAGCCGCGGCCGTCGCGGTGCAGGAAGGACCGGTCCGGCCGGACCCCGGGGTAGGGGTCGGCCGGAAAGTCCTCGTCGGTGAACAAATGTTCTTTGCTGGGGCGGGAAGGCAAGACCGCTCAGCCGAACTCGACGACGCTACGGAGCACCTCTCCCTTGTGCATTCGCTCGAAGGCGTGCTCCACCTGGTCGACGCCGATCCGCTCGGTGACGAACTTGTCCAGCGGCAGCCGGCCCTGCAGGTACAGGTCGACCAGCATCGGGAAGTCCCGTGAGGGCAGGCAGTCGCCGTACCACGAGGACTTCAGCGAGCCGCCCCGCGCGAAGAAGTCGATCAGCGGCATGTCGTTCAGGCGCATCTCCGGCGTCGGCACGCCGACCAGCACCACGGTGCCGGCCAGGTCCCGCCCGTAGAAGGCCTGCTTCCAGGTCTCCGGCCGGCCGACCGCGTCGATCACCACGTCGGCGCCGAACGACTCGGTCAGATCCTGGGTGGCCTGGACCACCTCGTCGTGGCTGCGCCCACGGGAGTTGAACGTGTGCGTGGCGCCGAAGTCCTTGGCCCAGGCCAGCTTCCCGTCGTCGGTGTCGATCGCGATGATCGTGCGCGCTCCGGCCAGGTACGCGCCCGCGATGGCCGCGTCGCCGACCCCACCACAGCCGATCACCGCGACCGTGTCGCCGCGGGTGACCGCGCCGGTGTTGATCGCCGCGCCGAGCCCGGCCATCACCCCGCAGCCGAGCAGCCCGGCCGCCGCGGGCTCCGCCTCGGGGTTGACCTTGGTGCACTGCCCGGCGTGCACCAGCGTCTTCTCCAGGAACGCGCCGATGCCCAGCGCCGGGGTGAGCTTGGTGCCGTCGGCCAGGGTCATCGGCTGTGACGCATTGTGCGTGTTGAAGCAGTACCACGGGCGGCCGCGCTTGCAGGCCCGGCAGATGCCGCACACCGCGCGCCAGTTCAGGATGACGAAGTCGCCCGGCGCGACATCGGTGACCCCGTCACCGACCTGCTCGACGTAGCCGGCGGCCTCGTGGCCCAGCAGGAACGGGAACTCGTCGTTGATGCCGCCCTCGCGATAGTGCAGGTCGGTGTGGCAGACCCCGCATGCCCTCACCGAGACCACCGCTTCACCAGGCCCCGGGTCGGGCACGATCACGGTCTCCAATGAGACCGGCTCGCCCTTTGCCCGGGAAACCACTCCCTGTACCTCGTGCGGCATGTGGATCACCTTTCTCGCGCGTGTCGTTGGAGGACGTGTGCGGATAGCGACCTTTGGAGCTTGCCACGGAAACCATGGCGATCGCGATAGCGAGATAGCCCGCATCTTCCTGCATGCTACGCCCGGCCTCAGTCGTTTACGCAGGTCAGCGGGACAGTTCGGCTAAGTGGTGATGATGTAGGCGATGCCGCCCGAGCCGTCCGCGACCGACCCGGAGTCCGTGTAGCGCTTGGTGCGCAGCCAGACCTTCTCGAACTGTGCACGCTTGTACACGCTTCGCACGTCCTTGTCGCGGGCAGGGTCGTTGACGATCACGTCGCCGTCCTCGGTGAACCCGACGACCACCATGATGTGACCGGCGGTGCCGTACCCGGCGCCGTCGAGTTCGCTCGCGAGGAACGACTGTGACGTGATCACCGGAATTCCGCGGGCGATGTAGCCCTCGACGTCGGCGAGCGAACGCAGCCGCGTGATGTGCCCGTGCAGCCCGAACTTCGCCGCATAGGCCGTGTTGAACGGCCAGTTCCCGGTGCCTTCGTAGGCGTGGTCGTAGGTGTAGCGGGCCGCGTAGGCGACGGTGCGGTCGGGGTATCCGGCGGGAATCCACGACATGTCCGCCTCGCTGGGCCGCCGGCCCCAGTATTCGACGACCATCTCCGTCGATGTCGGGCTGCACCAGTTTTCGCCGCCACCGCCGTACTCCGGAAACCGTCCTTTGTGGAGGTTCTGCGCGTAGGCGGGCACCGGCAGTTCGATTCCGGTGGCCCTGCCCGGTTTGGCCGCCGGAACGTCGAACCGGTCGGGGATGGCCGAGGTCATCGCGCCGATCCGGATGACGGCCGGGGCATCGTGGCAGCCTTCCTCGCGGTAGAGGTTGACCCGCAGGTGATACGAGCGCAACGTCACGCCGGGTTTCATCTCCAGCGTGTCCACGTCCACCGTCGCGTTCGCGTCGTCCTGCCCGCCGACGCTCGTGCGCTGGATGTCGGTGTCGCCGCTGGCCCACCGGCCCAGCACGTACCAGGCGGTCCGTACGCCGTTGTTGGTCCAGCCCTGCGCTTCGACCTCGATCCAGGTCCCCTCCGGGGTCCGCGCGTTCCACGACGCGATCAGCTGGGTCGCGTCGAAACCCTGCTGCCGGACCGGAGTGGTCCACCGGGCGTAGGAGTAGGTCTTGCCGGAGTAGTCGACGATGCCGGCTTTGCCGATCCACAGCCCGCCGGGCGTGGCGAACTCGTGGTAGTCGACGGGCGCGGTCTGGGCTTCGGCGGGCAGGGCGGTCACCGTCGCCATCATGGCGACAGCACCCCCGCCGAGCAAGCGCTGCACCACCCAGCACCCCGGGCTACCAAGCGTCTGACCCCGCAACTAACCCCTCTGACCCCGAGCTGGGGACACAGCTTCCTGGACCGGGGACACGCCAAGCCCGGCGTGTCCCCGGCTCAGGCGCGCGAGTTCCCGGTTCAGACGCGCGAGTTCCCGGTTCAGGCGCGCGTGTCCCCGGTTCAGGATCGCGTGTGTTCCCGGTTCGGGCGCGTGTGTTCCCGGTCCAGCCCCGGCGTGTCCCCGGTTCGGGCGCGTGTGTTCCCGGTTCAGGCGCGCGGTCACGCGTCTGAACCCGCGACTCAGGTGCGTGAAGCCCGAACTCAGGTGCCTGAAGCCAGAATTCGCCGTCCCCAACCCAGAATTCGGCCTCCCGAACCGGGGACACAGCTTCCTGAACCGGGGACACGCCAAGCCCGGCGTGTCCCCGGCTCAGGCGGGCGAGTTCCCGGTTCAGGATCGCGTGTTCCCGGTTCAGGTGCGCGTGTTCTCGGTTCAGGCGGGCGAGTTCCCGGTTCAGGCGGGCGTGCTCCTGGTTCGGGTGCGTGTGTCCTGCGCTAGAAGTGGGTTACATCGAGCTTGCCTTCGGCGTAGGAGCCCCGCAGGCGCTTCTTGTCGAACTTGCCGACGCTGGTCTTGGGCACTTCGTCGATGAACGTCCAATGCTCCGGAAGCTGCCACTTCGCGACCTGGGCGGCCAGGAAATCACGCAGCTCGGCGGCGGTCACCGATTTACCCTCGGCCGGCACCACCGCCACCAGCGGGCGCTCGTCCCATTTCTCGTCCGGCACCCCGATCACCGCCGCCTCGGCCACCGCGGGATGGCTCATCACGAGGTTTTCCAGGTCCACCGAGGAGATCCACTCGCCGCCGGACTTGATCACGTCCTTGGCCCGGTCGGTGAGGGTGAGGAACCCGTCGGGACTGATCTTGCCCACGTCCCCGGTGCGCAGCCAGCCGTCGTGGAACTTCTCCGGGTCGACGTCCGCGCCGCCGTAGTACGACGCCGCGACCCACGGACCCTGGACCTCCAGTTCGCCCACGGATTCGTTGTCCCAAGGCAGTTCCTGACCCGCATCGCCGATCAGGCGGGCGCGCACCGAAGCCGGGAACCGGCCCTGGGTGTAGCGATACGCCCAGACCTGCTCGCCGGTGGCCTGTACCGGTGGCCGCGCGACGCTACCCAGCGGTGAGGTCTCGGTCATACCCCAGGCGTGCACGATGGGCACGTCGTGACGTTCCTCGAACGCATGCATCAGCGAGGGCGGGGCAGCCGAGCCGCCGACGATGACCTCCCGCAGATGCGAGATGTCCTGTGGATTGGTTTCGAGATGGTGGAGCAGGCCCTGCCAGATGGTCGGCACCGCGCCCGCGAGGGTGGGTTTCTCGGCGGCGAGCATCCGGGCGACCGGCTCCGGTTGCAGGAACCGGTCCGGCAGGAGCAGTGACGCGCCGACCATGATCGCGGCGTAAGGCAATCCCCACGCCATCGCGTGGAACATCGGCACGATCGCCAGCGCCTTGTCACTCTGGGCGAGCGCCATGCTGTCGGTCATGCACACCTGCATCGAGTGCAGCCAGATCGACCGGTGCGAGTAGACGACGCCCTTCGGGTCCCCGGTGGTCCCGGACGTGTAGCACATCGCGGCGGCCCACCGTTCCTCCACCGACGGCCAGTCGAAGGTGTCCGGCTGGGCGGTCAGAACCTCGTCGTAGGCGTGCACCTCGACGCCGCGGGGTGCCTCCAGCGCGCCGGGGTCGCCGTTCGCGACGAGCACGTGCTTGACGGTTTCCATCGCGGGCAGGTGCCGGGACAGCAGCGGCGCGAGGGACCCGTCGACCAGGACGACCTCGTCCTCGGCGTGGTTGGCGATGTAGACCAGTTGTTCGGGGAAGAGCCGGACGTTGAGGGTGTGCAGCACGGCACCCATCGCCGGGACTGCCAAGTAGGCGGCGAGGTGCTCGGTGTTGTTCCACATGAAGGTGCCGACGCGCTGGTCACCGGTGATGCCGAGTGCGCGCAGCGCGTTGGCGAGCCGTGCGGCGTGCCGGCCGAGTTCGGCGTAGCTCTCGCGTCGCGCTTCTGAACCGGTCCAGGTGATGGCTTCGCTGGCCCCGTGGACGTGGCAGCCGTGGCGGAGCAGGTTGGCCAGGGACAGTTGTCCGTCCTGCATCGTGCTCAACATTGAGGAACTCCCGCGGGCTCTCAGGTATGAAATTCGTCACCGCAGACTCTAGATCGGGACCCCTCGACCGGGCGAGTGCGCGCGTGTCGATTTCCGGCATCGGCCCAGGTGGCGTTTACTGGGGCCGTGGACCCGACGGTCTGGCCAGCGCTTGCTCGGGCAAGCACGCTGGGAGTCGGGTCACGCCGCGAAAGCGGGACAGCCGATAGAGGAAGGACTAGTACGTTGGCTCTGCCTACGTTGACCCCGGAGCAGCGCGCGGAGGCCCTGGCCAAGGCGGCCGAGGCCCGGAAGGCGCGCTCCGAGTTGCTCGCGTCGATCAAATCCGGCAAGCAGAGCATCGACAAGGTGCTTCTGAAGGCGAAGGAGGACAAGACCATTGGTAAGACGAAGGTGACGCAGCTGCTCAAGGCGGTACCCGGCCTGGGCGCGGTCAAGGTGGCGGCGTTGCTGGAGCAGGCCGGTATCGACCCGGACCGGCGTGCCGCGGGCCTGGGCGACCGTCAGCGCGAAGCCCTCATCGACGCCCTCAAGTAACTCGGAATTTCTGCTTATGAGTGGAAAGTGTTGCCCTGGCGACACTTTCCACTCGCAGGCCGGACACGAACCCGTGCCCGGGGGAGAATGTCCGTATGGATGCAGGAGAACTGCTCGCGGACTATCACCCCGGTGACTTTTTCTTCGGCACCGACCGGCACACGATCTACGGATCAGGTTCTCACCGGACTTTCACCGGAACCGATGCCGTATACCTCAGCGATGCCGTCTCCGCTGCCTTGAGTGAGATGAGTGACCCGTTACTGTCGAAATCCGGTAGGAACGGGCCACTCATGCACTCCGAGCCTGGTCCGCGGCTCGCGGTCGGTGTGCTTCCCTTCGACACCGAGGCCGCTCCCGGGCACATCGTGCTGCCTGAAACCTCGTATGTGACCGGGCCTGCGCGGGCCGGGTCGCGCGAAGCCGTCGCGGCGCCGGTCGCGGTGCGCGCGGTGCCCGAGCCGGTGCGCCACGTGGAGGCCGTGGCCAGAGCGATCAAGACGCTCGGCGACCGTGGGATGCGCAAGGTCGTCCTGGCCCGGGCGCTGGATCTCGACTTCGATTCCGACGTCCCGTTGCGCGCCATCCTGCGCAATCTCGTGGCCGACGGCGCGGGCCGCTACATCTTCGCCGCGGGCCTGCCGGGTGGCCGGACCCTGGCCGGAGCCACGCCTGAACTGCTGCTTTCCCGGTACGGCGGACGGGTGGTCTCGCATCCGCACGCGGGTTCGGCGCCCCGCTCGGCGGACCCGGTGACCGATCGGGAAAACGCGGAAACCCTCGCCTCCTCCCGCAAGGACCACATCGAGCATGCGGTGCTGACCGAGGCGGTTGTGGAGACGCTGCGGCCGTTCTGCCGCCGCCTCGACGTGCCCCGCAAGCCCTCGCTCGTCTCGACGCCCACCATTTGGCACCTCGGCACCGTCGTCACCGGTGAGCTGGTCGACCCGGACGTCACCGCGCTGCGCCTGGCCGCCGCCCTGCACCCGACCCCGGCCATCTGCGGCTCGCCCACCGCCGAGGCCCGGCGGCTGGTCAACGAGCTGGAGCCGTTCGACCGGGGCTACTACGCGGGCACGGTCGGCTGGATGGACGCCCAGGGCGACGGCGAATGGGCGGTATCGATTCGCTGCGCCGAGGCCGGGCCGCGGTCGCTGCGGTTGTACGCGGGCGGCGGCATCGTCCCGGCCTCCGATCCCAAGGCCGAACTCGACGAGACTTCCGCCAAGTTCCAGACCCTGTTGCGCGCAATGGGCCTCGACCTCTGAGCGCGACGGTTACGCGGGGGCATCCCAGCGTTGCTCGGTCACCTTGATTTCGTCGGCGGTCAGCACGGCGATCGCGGCGCGGTAGCCCTCGCCCGGTTCGAGGTCGGCCAGCCGGGTCGTCTCGGGCCGCAGCGCGGCGTCGGCCGACGCGACGAGCCGGGCCGGTTCTCCCGGACCGGAAAGTGTCATGCTCGTCAACGGGATCTTCAGTCCCCGCCCGGTCGCCTTCATCAGCGCTTCCTTGCGGGTCCAGTACCGGAAGAACGCCTGGACGCGCTCCTCGCCCGCCAACCCGGCCAGGTCCGCCTGCTCGGTTTCGTTGAGCGAGTAGGAGATCAGCGAATCGTCCGCGCCGCGGCCGGTGGTCTCGACATCGAGGCCGACCGGCGTGTCCGTGGTGACCGCGAGACCGATCCGGTCGCCGGAGTGCGAGATGGAAAACCGTGCGCCCGCGATTCTCGGCCGGCCGTGCGGCTTGCCGCAGTCCTCGCAGGTCGCGTCGAACTTCATCGCCTCGGGTGGACGGCCGAGGAACTCGCCGACGACGGTCTTCGCCAGGACCCGCCCGGTGAGGAACCGGCGCCGGTCGATTTCCTGGCGGTAGGCGTGATAGCGGTCCTGCTCCAGTGGATCCAGCAGGTCCAGGTAGCGCGGTTCAACCGGCAGCGGAAGCGCCCACCAAACGCCACATTCGATCACGCTGCCCAACTTACCTACTGACGCGAGTCCCACAATCCCGTAGCGCGTGTTCCACCTTCCGGTCGCCGTGAACGTGGGACTCGCGTGACGGGAGTGTGGGACTCGCGTGACGGGAACGTGGGACTCGCGCGTCGGGAGTGTGGGACTCGCGTGTCGGGAGTGTGGGACTCGCGCGACGGGAGCGTGGGACTCGCGTGGGTTGTGTCGTTTCCGGCCGGTAAGTACCGTGAACTAAGCGAGCGCTTAGTCACGGGAGCGGCGGCCCAGGTGCGCTCGAGCCGCGACCGAATGGGAGGTCCGATGGTCGACTTCAGCCTGAGCACCGAGGAGCGCGAGGTCCGCGACTGGGTGCGCACGTTCGTCCAGCGTGAACTGATGCCGCTGGAGCCGGAGGTCCTCCGGCGGGAACGCCGTGGCGAGCCCGGCCTGCCCGCCGAGGAACTCACGGCGTTGCAGCTCAAGGCGAAGGAGTCCGGGTTCTGGGGCGTGCAGACACCCGAGGAATACGGCGGCATGGGGCTCTCCGCCGTGCTGACCGCGCTGCTGGAAGCCGAGTTGGGCAAGACGTTCGTGCCGTTCCGGTTCGGCGGCCAGGCGGACAACATCCTGTACTACGCCAACGAGGAGCAGAAGGAGCGCTACCTCCTGCCGACCATCTCGGGCGAGCGGAAGTCGTGCTTCGCGATCACCGAGCCCGGCGCCGGCTCGGACGCCAAGGCGATCCGGACCTCGGCGCGCAAGGACGGTGCCGACTGGATCATCAACGGCGAGAAGACCTTCATCACCGGCGGCAACGAGGCCGACTTCGTCATGGTCTTCGCGGTGACCGACCCGGCCAAGGGCGCCGATGGCGGGGTGACCTGCTTCCTCGTCGACCGCGACCTGGGCTGGAAGTCCGAACCCATCGACACCATGGGCGAATGGGGCCCGGCCTCGCTGGTGTTCTCCGACGTCCGGGTGCCCGAGACGCAGATCCTCGGCGAGCTGGGCCAGGGCTTCACCCTGGCCATGCAGTGGATCGGGCGGGGCCGGTACCTGCTGCCCGCACGGGCCATCGGCTCCTGCGAGCGATTGATCTCGATGGCGATCGAGTACGCGAACACGCGGGAGACCTTCGGCGCGCCGATCGCCACCCGGCAGGCGATCCAGTGGCTGATCGCCGATTCCGGGGTCGAACTCGAAGCGTTGCGCTGGCTGGTGTTGCACGCGGCGTGGCAGGTGGACTCGGGCATGGACTCACGCCACGCCCAGTCCGTCGCGAAGCTCTATGGCGGGCAGAAGGCGAACGAGATCGTCGACCGGGTCCTGCAGATCCATGGCGGCATGGGCTACACCCGTGAGCTGCCGATCGAGCGCTGGTATCGCGAGCTGCGCCTGCTGCGCATCTACGAGGGTACGGACGAGATCCAGCGCCGGACGATCGCGCGCAACCTGCTCAAGGGGCACGTCAAGGTCAGTGGCGTGCTGGGCTGACGCCTGCCTCCCGCACGGCTCTCGCTCCGGCGTGGGGCCGTAATACTTACGGTTATCGATCGAAATCGGACTGTAACGAACGTCCAAACCTTTGTAGGGTTGGTAACCAACGAATGTGACCTAGCCTACATCGGTGCGGCGAAACGGGCCGTGCGGAAGGAACTTCGTACGTGACCGGATTCTTGACGCGCCGCCTCGTGAACTACCTCGTGCTGTGCCTTATCGCCACCTTCCTGGCGTACACGCTGGCCTCGCTGACCTTCCATCCGCTCGACGTGCTGCTGACCCGGAACCCGCCGCCGTCGGCGGAAACGCTCGCCGCCAAGGCACACGACCTGCACCTCGACGAACCGGTGCCGGCGCGGTACTTCAGCTGGCTGGGCGGGGTGCTGCACGGGGACTTCGGGCAGACGATCGACGGTGCCCCGATCACCAGCGAGTTGGGCCGCCGCGTCGGGGTGAGCCTGCGGCTGTTCCTGCTCGGCACCGTGATCGGCATCGTGGTCGGGGTGCTGGCCGGCGTGATCGGCGCGATCCGCCAGTACCGGTTCAGCGACTACCTGGTCACCATTGCATCGTTCGTCATCCTGTCCACCCCCGTGTTCCTGCTCGGCCTGTTGCTCAAGCAGGGCGCGCTGCAGATCAACCAGGCCGCGGGGAGCAACGTACTCCAGTTCACGGGGGAGACGACGCCGAATTTCACCGGTGGCTTCTGGGCGTCGGTCGGCGACCGGGTTCGCCATCTCATCGTGCCGACGCTGACCATCGCGCTCGGTCAAATCGCGCTCTATTCCCGGTATCAGCGCAGCGCGATGCTCGACGTGCTCGGTTCCGACTTCCTGCGCACCGCCAGGGCCAAGGGCCTCACCCGGCGAAAAGCACTGTTCAAACATGGCATGCGGACCGCGTTGATCCCGATGGCCACGCTGTTCGCATTCGGTTTCGGCACGTTGATCACGGGTGGGGTGTTCACCGAGAACCTGTTCAGCTGGTACGGCATGGGAGATTGGCTGGTGTACGGGATCGGTCAGCAGGACACCAACATAACCGCGACGGTCACGCTGTTCGTGGCGGTTTGCATTCTCGTCTCCGGCTGGTTGTCGGACGTGTTGTATTCCGCCCTCGACCCGAGGGTGCGGGTGTAGCGCCATGGTCATGACGCACAGCACTTCCGACGCGCCAAGCCAGCCGGTTCCGGAACATGTCAGCCGCGGCAAGCTGGTATTGCGCAGGTTCCTGCGGAAGAAACTCGCTGTCGGCGGAATCGTGGTAATTCTGCTGATGTACGCGCTCGCGTTCGTCGCACCGCTCTTTTCGCCGTGGACCTACGCCAGCCAGGACCCGAACGCCTACCTTTCCCCGCCGAGCCCGCGACACTGGTTCGGCACCACCCAGATCGGTGGCGACGTATTCGTGCAAACCATGCACGGCCTGCAGAAGTCGCTGTCCATCGGGCTCCTGGTCGCGTTGATCGCCACCGGGCTGGCGGCGATCGTCGGCGCGGCCGCGGGTTATTTCGGCGGTTGGGCGGACCGGGCGCTGATGTGGCTGGTGGACCTGCTGCTGGTGCTGCCCTCGTTCCTCCTCCTGGCGATCATGAGCCAGTGGCTGCGGCGCCAGGGCTGGCTGATGTTCGTGCTGATGCTGGCCGCGTTCCTGTGGATGATCACGGCACGGATCGTGCGCGGGCTGACGCTTTCGTTGAAGGAACGCGAGTTCGTGAAGGCGGCGAAGTACGCGGGCGAGAGCGCGTGGCGCATCATCGGGCGACACATCCTGCCGAACATGGCGTCGTTGCTGATCGTCGATGCGACGATCAACGTCGGCACGGCCGTGCTTGCCGAGACGGGCCTGAGTTACTTCGGGTTCGGCGTGCAACCGCCCGACGTTTCGCTGGGCACGCTGATCCGTGACGGCGCGCCGTTCGCGCTCACTTCGTCGTGGTTGTTCCTGCCCGCGGGGCTGCTGCTGATCGTTGGCGTGCTCGCGGTCAGTTTCGCCGGTGACGGCCTGCGTGACGCGCTCGACCCCACCGGAGGCCGGTCGTGACACCGGTGCTGGAAGTGAGCGGGCTGGAGGTCGGCTTCCCCGGCCAGGACACCGAGGTACATGCGGTGCGCGGGTTGAGCTACCGGATCGACCGGGGCGAGGTGCTCGCGATCGTCGGGGAGTCCGGCTCGGGCAAGTCCGTTTCGTCGCTGGCGGTGATGGGCCTGCTGCCCGAGCGGGCCCGGGTGTCCGGATCGATCCGGTTCTCCGGGCGCGAACTGATCGGGTTGAGTGACCGTGACCTCTCGACCATCCGCGGCAAGCGGATCTCGATGGTGTTCCAGGACCCGCTGTCCGCGCTGACCCCGGTCTACACCGTGGGCGACCAGGTGGCCGAGGCTCTCCTCGCGCACGGCAAGCTGTCCAAACAGGACGCTTCCCGGCGGGCGGTGGAACTGCTCGACCTGGTGGGCATCCCGCACGCCGCCCAGCGGGCGAAGGCGTATCCGCACGAGTTTTCCGGTGGCATGCGGCAGCGGGCGGTGATCGCCATCGCGATCGCCAACGACCCGGACCTCATCATCGCCGACGAGCCGACCACGGCGCTCGACGTGACCGTGCAGGCGCAGGTGCTGGATGTGCTGAAGACCGCGCGGGAGGTCACCGGTGCGGCCATCGCGATCATCACGCACGACCTGGGTGTGGTGGCCGGTTTCGCCGATCGCGTGCTGGTCATGTACGCCGGGCGGGGGGTCGAATCCGGGCCGGTCGAAGAGATCTATGCGCGGCCCCGGATGCCGTACACGCTGGGGTTGCTCGGCTCGATTCCCCGGCTGGACGCTGCGGAGAAGCAACCGCTCGTGCCGATCGAGGGCCAGCCGCCGTCGCTTTCCGACCTGCCGCCAGGCTGCCCGTTCGCCCCGCGCTGCCCGATGGTGGTGGATGCCTGCCGGGAGGCTGAACCTCCGTTGGCGGAGGTGGCGCCCGGCCACACGGCGGCGTGTGTCCGTAGCGCGGAACTCGGCGTCGCTGCCGAGGCCGCGGAGGTCTATGGCGCGTCGGTGGTGAGCTCGTCGGCCCTGGCCGCCGTGCCGCGCGAGGAACGCGCCATGGTGCTCCAGGTGCGGGATCTGGTCAAGCATTATCCGGTCACCAAGGGCACGGTATTCCGTCGCCGCGTCGGCACGGTGCGCGCGGTGGACGGGATCTCGTTCGATCTCGTCGAGGGCGAGACACTCGGCCTGGTCGGCGAATCCGGCTGTGGGAAGAGCACGACGCTGCTGGAAATCCTGGATCTCGCCACGCCCGCCGCCGGCTCGGTCACCGTCTTCGGCCGTGAAACGTCTACTTTGGACGCGGGCGCGCGCAAGGAGATCCGCCGCGAGCTGCAGGTGGTGTTCCAGGATCCGATGGCGTCTCTGGACCCCCGGATGCCGATCGCCGACATCATCGCCGAGCCGATGCGCGTGCACGGCTACCCGAAGGCGCGTATTCGGCTACGGGTGCCCGAGCTGCTGGAGCTCGTCGGGTTGCGGCCGGAGCACGCTGTTCGGTACCCGGCGGAGTTTTCCGGCGGCCAGCGGCAGCGCATCGGCATCGCACGGGCCCTCGCGCTGGAGCCGAAACTGGTCGTGCTCGACGAACCGGTGTCCGCATTGGACGTTTCGATCCAGGCCGGGATCATCAACCTGCTCGACGAGCTCAAGGCGAAACTCTCGCTGTCCTACCTGTTCGTCGCGCACGACCTGTCGGTGATCCGCCACATCGCCGACCGGGTCGCGGTGATGTATCTCGGGAAGATCGTGGAAATCGGGGAGGTACGCACGGTTTTCGCCGCTCCGGCGCACCCCTACACCCGCGCACTGCTGTCCGCGATCCCGCTGCCGGACCCGGTGGCCGAGCGGCGGCGGGAGCGCATCGTGCTCACCGGGGACCTGCCGAGCCCGACGGATCCCCCGTCCGGCTGCCGGTTCCGCACCCGGTGCTTCACCTTCGCCGCGTTGCCCGATAGCGAGCGTTCGCGCTGCGTCGAGCAGGAACCGTTGCGTGCCAGTCATAACGGCGACCACGAGGTCGCTTGTCACTTCGCGGATGGAGCACCACAGGTCGAAACACGAGATGGGCACCCGGGAGAGAGGAGCACTTCGTGAACAGGCAGAGATGGGCGGCGGTGGTGGCACCACTGGCCGCTGGGGCGCTGGTGCTCAGCGCGTGCGGCGGCGGCACGACCGGTGGGGGCAATGCGCAGGTCCGGGAGATGGGCACGGCCGACATCAACGCCCAGCCGGTGGAGAACCTGCAGGACGGCGGCAGCGTGAACCTACCGCTCGCGCAGTGGCCACAGCAGTGGAACTTGAACCAGGTCGATGGTGCTTCGGTCGACCTGTTCCTGGTGGGACACGCGATCTCGTTCGAGCCGTTCGCTCAGCAGGCGGACGGCACGGTGAAGGTCAACACCAACTTTCTGCTCTCTGCCGACCTGATCTCCACCACACCGCAGGTGGTCGAGATGAAGATCAACCCGAAGGCCAGGTGGTCCGACGGGATGCCGATCACCTGGCGCGACATCCAGGCGAACTGGCAGGCGCAGAACGGCAAGAACGGCGACTACCAGCCGGCGAACACCGCCGGGTGGGAGGACATCGACAGCGTCGAGCGCGGAGCCGACGACCAGGACGTCCTCGTCCGGTTCGGAAAGCCGTTCTCGGAATGGAAGGGCCTTACCAACTTCATTTACCCGGCGTCGCACTATTCGACCCCGGACCAGTTCAACAAGGACTGGGTCGACCAGATCCCGGTGACCGCGGGACCATACCGGGTCAAGCAGATCGACAACACCGGCAAGGTGCTGGTCCTGGAGCGGGACCCGAACTGGTGGGGCCCGAAACCGAAGCTGGACACCATCACCTTCCGGCAGGTCTCGGCTTCGGCGCAGCCGCAAGCATTCGCCGGCGGTGCGCTCGACGCGGTCGACATCGGACCCGACGTCGCCACATTCCAGACGCTGCAACAGGACGCCGATGCCGAAATCCGCACGGCGCTGGCGCCGAACTGGCGGGTGCTCAACTTCAACGCCAAGGCCGGTACACCGCTTTCCGATCCGCAAGTCCGGATCGGCGTGATCAGAGGAATCGACCGGGTGGCGCTGGGCAAGGCGGTGATCGGCCCGATAGTCCCGGACGTGCGTCCGCTGAACAACCGGATCTACGTCGAGGGGCAGAAGTACTACCAGGACGACGGCGCTCCGTACAGTTACGACCCGGCCGCGGCCGGCAAGGCACTCGACGCCGCGGGCTGGACGTTGCCGGCCGGTGGTCAGGTGCGGCAGAAGGACGGTAAACCACTCACGATCAGCCTGATGTACCCGGCCGGCACGCCGGTCAGCGCCAACGAGGGACAGGTCATCAAGCAACAACTGTCCGCGATCGGGGTGGATGTCACGTTCAACGTGGTGGATCTCAATGCCTGGCAGACCCAGTACCTGCAGGTGGGAAACTTCGAGATGCAGAACATGGCCTGGGAGGGGACGCCTTTTCCGATCAGCAGCTCGAGCGGGATTTATATCTATGATCCCAACAATATCGCGCAGAACTACGGTCGCATCCCGGACACGGAAGGCATCGGGGACCTGTTCAAGAAGTCATTCACCGAATTCGATGACGACAAGCGCGCCGCGATCGGTAACGAGATCGACCAGGCGTTGTGGCGGGAAGGTTTCTCGCTGCCTCTTTACCAGCGCCCGGATGCGTGGGGTGTGAAGAAGGGGCTGGCGAATTTCGGTGCGTTCGGCTTCGGCGCCCCCGACTACACGACCGTCGGTTGGATGAAATAGGAGTGTTCGGCAAGCGCGGCCGGGTCGCGATGCCACGGCCACTTCGGCACGGCCTCGCGACCACGGCGCTGGTGCTCGTGGTCTGCGGGGCCGTCGCGGCGGTCTCCGGCTACTCCTTGGCCACGGAACGGACTCCGCAGGCGGCCGGTCGCGCGCTGAGCGGGCTGATCTACCCCGCGCTGATCGCCGTGGTGGTCGTCGCGGTGGGCGGCTGGGTGTGGTTGCGCCGGGTGCTGCTGTTCCGGCGGCCAGGGCGGGTGTGCCGCCTTCGCCGGGTTCGGATCCAGCGCGGACTGCTCGTCCGCTCGTGGCTGGAGACCCAGGAGAGCCCACGGTGCTGGATTCCGGTGTTTTTCGAGCCCGAGCTGGTCACCTTGCCGTCGCCGGCCACCGCGCGCCTGCACGGGAAGCGGCTGGCGGCGGTCGAGATCGACGGGGTGCGGCTCTACCCGTCCGGGCGGCTGCGTACCACCCAGCCGCTCGGACGGCGAGGGGACAACCCAGCGTTGCCGGATGAGCACGCACCGGCGAGGGCGAGGACGGCGGCACGGTGGCCCAGACAGCTACGGGTGGATTCCGTGCTGCTGGTCACCGCGCCGATCGTCGGGTTGTTCTGGGTCTTTCTCGACGATTCCGGTGTTTTCGGCTGGCTGGGTGCGACCGCCGTCACCGCGTCCGTCGCCCTGTGGTGGGCCGCCATCCGTGGTTCCGACCCATCCTGACACTCGATTGCGGCAACACGATCGCGGTCACGCGCAAAGTCAAGAAGGAGATGTCATGAGTGACCCGTTACTGTCGAAATTCGGCATGAACGGGTCACTCATGCAGCGCATCGCCTGTTGCCAGAGCCGGCTAATCGTGAGATTGCGCACGCAGGGCCAGCGGCGCTCCGGCAAGATCCTCCTCGTTGCACAGCAGTTTCACGTCGTAGTACGGGGCGCCTTCGCGGTCGTCGTAGTCGAGGTGAATGGCGAGCACGTCGAGCGGCTCGCCGAGCCATTCCTGTGCCGAGCGAATCCAGGCCGCGCAGCGCTCCAGTGCTGCGGCAAGGTCGTCATCGCGGAATTCCACCGGGCGGTACGGGACTTCCTGTACCTGGTCCCGGGGGTTGGTCGGCACCGGCAACTCCGGGGCGAGACCCGAGTCGTCCAGTTCCAGGCGGATCGTTTGCTCAGTCACCCTTCGAGGGTCCCTCACCCAAGCCGTCGGGCGCAAGTGACCCACGATGAATCCCCAGCTAGAGGGTCCTCTTCCACACCGTCGATACCACCGATCGGGCATGCCCCACCGTGGCCGAGAAATCGTTTTCCTCCCCGCCGAGCATCCTGATCGCGAGCCGGGCGAAATGGGTCGCGAGTTCCTCCAGCGACAGCGGTCCGTGCGGCGAATACCACCTGGACACCCCGTTGCACATCTCGAGCAGCGCGAGCCTGGTAAGGGTCGGGCGGGTGTCGTGGAACACTCCGGCCGCGATGCCTTCCTCGATCGTTTCCGCCCACAGCCGCTCGTATTCGTCCCGCCGCCGGACGACCTCGCTCCTGGCCTCGGGGGACAACACGTGGACCTCGTGGTCCACCACCCGGGTTTGCGCGGGCTCGATCGCATGGGTGAGCACATGCAGCGCGACCAGCCCGGCGAGCCGGTCGCGCGGATCGCTGGCCGGCACCTGCCGGGCCGCGGCCAGCAGGCGGTCCAGGCACTCGCACATGATGCCTTCGAGCAGTTCCTCCTTGGTGCCCATGTAGTGGTACAGGCTCGCCGAGGAGATCTTCGCCGCCTGCGCCAGCTCCCGTATCCCGGTGCCGTGGAAACCCTTGTCCGCGAACAGTTTCACCGCGGCGGCGCGCACCCGCTGTTCAGTGAGGGTCATGCTGTGTCCTCCGCGAGTTGCGCGCGACCGTGTCCTGTGGGGGCTCCGCCCCCGCACCCCGACTGGGGGCAAGCCCCCAGACCCAGCGCCTTGTGGGGGCTCCGCCCCCACACCCCCAACTGGGGGCAAGCCCCCAGACCCCCTTGATCGTGTCGCCAAAGCGCTCCTGACGAACTCGGGTCACGTCGCCCTTGATGGCGCCCCGCCCCGATAACGGGACAAAAGCGCGCGCTCGGTGGTCACCGTGATTGCCGTGGGTTGACCCAGGGGGTGCCATGCGAGAGTCCATGTTCGTCGATCGCGCGTTCTCAAAAACAGGGTGTTCACTCCCACTGCGCGCTCACGCGGTCGTAGCGGGGCAGGTTCCAGGAGGCCAGTTCGCCCTTCGCGACCCGTTCGGACGGGGTCAGCGGCAGGGACTCGGTCACGGTCCAATACCGGGGCACCTTGAAATAGGCGAGCTTGGTGGCGCAGAACTCGGCCAGCTCGTCCGGTGTCGCCGCCTCGTTCAGCACCACGAAGGCCCGTACCTCCTCGCCGCGCAGTTCGTCGGGTTCGGCGATCACCGCGGCCAGTCGGACCGCGGGATGGTGCAGCAGGGCGCGTTCCACCTCGTCGGCGGAGATGTTCTCGCCGCTGCGGCGGATCATGTCCTTCGTGCGCCCGACGTAGAAGACGCGCCCACGATCGTCCATGCTGGCCAGATCGCCGGTGTGGAACCAGCCACCGCGGAACGCACGGGCGGTCGCTTCGGGATCGTCGTGGTAGCCGTGCATCATTCCGATCCCGCGCAACACCAGTTCGCCGGTCTCGCCGCGCGGTACCGGGTGCCCGGCCTCGTCGACGATCATCGCCTCCCGATCGCGGGTGGGGGTGCCGACGCAGCCCGTGCCGACCAGCTCGTCGTGGTCCATTTCGGATACCCGGAGATCGCCGCCGGTCTCCGTCATGCCGAATGCCTCGTACCAGGGCACGCCCCAGCGTTTCTCCAGCGCTGCGTGCAGGTCGCGGGGTATGGCCGACGCGCTGATCGCGCGAACGTTGTGGTCGCCGTCCTTCGGGGATTCCGGCTGCCGCAACAGAAGCACGGGCATCAGGCCGAGACAGTAGAACCAGGTGACCTCGTATTGCCGGACCTTCGACCAGAACGTCGACGGGTGGAACCGGTCCAGCACGACCAGGGTCGCGCCGGCGGCCAGTCCGAGCGCGACGTTCCATTGTGGATCGATGTAGTGGAACGGCTGGGCAGTCAGGATCGTGTCCTGTGCCGAGATCTTCGGGAACTCGGTCACCAGCCCGCGCACGAGGGTCAGCCAGTAGCGGTGCGGCAGGACGCAGCCCTTCGGTGCGCCGGTGGTGCCTGAGGTGTACTGGATGTTGACGGGCAGTTCGCCCGTGGCCATAAAGGTCGGTGCGCCTTCGGGGACCGAGCTGGCCAGCTCGTCGACGGTGAGCACGCGTTCCAGCGTCGTGGCGGGCGCGATTTCCTCGAGCAGTTCGACGAATTCCGGGGCCGCCACGGCGAACCGCGCACCCGATTGCCGCAGCACATGGCACCCGTCGAGCTCGCGGTAGTTGATGTTGACCGGCACCAGCACCGCGGCCAGTTTCGCCAGCGCCAGCCAGAGCAACGGGAACGCTGGTTCGTTGCGCATCATCACCGCGACCCGATCGCCCCGCTTCACCCCGAGGTCCCCGAGCGCCAGCGCGAGGCGGTCGCTTTCCCGGTCGACGTCGGCGAAGGTGAGCCGCGCGCCGGTCTCGTCGAAGATCCAGGCCACCCGGTCCGGCCAGGTCCGCGCGGCCCGCCGGACCAGCGTCACCAGGTCGTCGACCTGGCCGAGGGCGATCATCGCCGGCTCCGGAAGTCCGCCGCGGCCCGCGCGGCGTCCGATGAATACTCGGTGATCAGCGCGTGGCTCACTTCGAGTTCCAGCGCGGGCTCGAGGTCGATCGACGCGTCGAGCGCACGCTTGGCGAGCGTGGCCCCGGGTTGCTTCGCGATCCTTCCGGCCCAGTCCATCGCCGTCTCGCCCACATCCGTCACCACGGCGTTGACGAGACCGATGCGCTCCGCCGTGGCCGCGTCGATCCGCTCGCCCAGCAGGACGAGTTCCTTGGCCTTGGCCGGGCCGACCAGCAGGGGCAGCAGCCGGGACGCCGCCCCGGTGACGCTGAGCCCGAGTCCGGCCTCGGGGAAGGCGAAGACCGCGTCTTCGGCGGCCAGCACCAGATCACAGCCGAGTGCGAACTCCGCCCCCGCGCCGATCGCGTAGCCGTGCACGGCGGCGATCACCGGTTGCGGGAGCGCGCGCAGGCGGCGGGTGACGTCCTGGAGACGTTCCAGCCGGGCCCGTGCGTCCCCGGGCGGGGTGGGTTCCTTCAGGTCGTGGCCGGCGCAGAACGCGCGCCCGCGCCCGCCCAGCACCACCGCGCGCGCACCGGAGCCCGCCACCTGGCCCAGGGCCGCCAGCAGGTCGTCGACCAGCACGGGGGCGACCGCGTTCAGCCGCTCGGGGCGGTTGAGCCAGACCCGGGCAACGTCGTCGTGCCAGCCGATTTCCACCGAGGTCATGTGGTTGCTCATTTCTTCGCTAGTTTGCGCGCGACCGCGATCGTGTCGAGAGGGCGCTGCACAGGGGGTCGAGTCAGGTCTGTGACGAGGGCGCCCTGCCGCCCCGATAAGGGGGTCTGGGGGCTTGCCCCCAGTCGGGGCCGAGCCCCCACAAGACACGGGACAAAAGCGCGCGCTCGGTGGTCACCGTGATTGCCGCGAGTTGATACAAGTGGTGCTATGCGCCTCCTTACACCGTCCACCACAGCTTAGCCGATCGATCGATCGATTGGGGGAGATCGTGGGGCGTCACAGTATGGTCGACACGTGCGGGTGGACGCTGTTTTCGAAAACGCGCGGGTGTTGAGCGACCGGACTCCGACGTCGGCGGTCGCGGTGCTGCACGGCCGGATCGTCGCGCTGGGGGAAGACGCCGAGGCGCTCTCGGCTCGGCAGCGGGTGGATCTGGGCGGCGCCGTGGTGGTACCAGGCTTTCACGACGCCCACAACCACATGGTCTGGTTCGGCACCAACCTCGACGAGGTGCCGCTCGGCGAGTGCACGCACGTCGACGAGGTGTACGCGGCGATCGCGAAGCGCGCGGCCGAGGTCGGAGAGGGTGGCTGGGTCGTGGGCCACGGCTACGACCAGAACCGGCTGGTGGGCGGGCATCCCACCCGGCACGGCCTGGACCGTGCCGCGCCCGGACGGCTGGTGCAGCTCAAACACACCTCCGGGCACATGTGCGTGGTCAGCTCGAACGTGCTGGACCGGCTCGATCTCGCAACCGTGCCCGCCGGCGGCGACGTGGTGCTGGACACCGACGGCTCACCGACCGGCCTGCTGCGCGAGCAGGCGCAGTTGCTGTTGCGCCCGCTCACCTATCCCGTGCCGGAGGAGCGCGTGGTGCGCGCGATCGACCGGGCGAGCGAGGTCTACCTGTCCGAGGGCATCACCAGCGTGCAGGAGGCCGGGGTCGGTGGCGGGCTGGTCGGGCAGACCCCGGTCGAGGTGGCCGCCTATCAGCTCGCGCGGGACCGGGGCGTGCTGCGGGTGCGGACCACGCTGATGGTCTCGTCGGCCGTGCTGCACGACCTGCCCGACGACAGCGGGTTCGGTCTCGATCTCGGCCTGCGCAGCGGACTGGGCGACGAGTGGTTGCGCGTCGGCCCGATGAAGCTGTTCGCGGACGGTTCGCTGATCGGACGCACCGCGGCGATGCGTGACGACTTCGCCGGCGAGCCCGGAAACCGGGGCTATTTCCAGCTTCCCGAGGATGAGCTGGCTCGCACGATATTGCGGGCGCACCGGGCGGGCTGGCAGATCGCCACGCACGCGATCGGTGACCGCGCCATCGAGACGGTGCTGGATGCCTACGCGGCGGCGCTCGCCGCGTATCCCCGGCCGGATCACCGGCACCGCATCGAGCATTGCGCCGTGCTGCCGCCGGAAGGACTCGCGCGGGTCGTCGAGCTGGGCCTGATTCCGGTGCCACAGGGCCGGTTCGTGACCGAAATCGGCGACGGTATGCGGGCGGCACTGGGCCCGGAGCGGGAGGACTGGTGCTACCGCTTGAAGTCCCTTGTGGACGCCGGCTGTGTGCTGCCGGGCAGTTCGGACCGGCCGGTGGTCAACGGCGCCCCGCTGCTCGGGTTGATCGACATGGTTCGCCGGCGTACGTCACAGGGCCATCTGCTGGGTTCGGACGAGCGCCTGACTCCCGCGCAGGCGTTGCGCGCCTACACCTACGGCTCGGCCTACGCGGCCTTCCGGGAACACGACCTCGGGACGCTGGAGCCCGGCAAGCTCGCCGATTTCGCGGTGCTGTCCGCGGACCCGACCGAGGAGTCCACTTTGGAGGACGCGCGCGTGCTGGCCACGGTGATCGGCGGCGAGCTGGTCTACCAGGCGACCTGAGTATTTTCGCGTGGCAGAAAGTCACCTGACCGGGGTGAGTTCTTCACCGGATCGGTGGCCGGAAAATCAAATGTGTGCCCCAGTGTTATGAACACGTTCTGAATGACACGGGCGCTGTCGGCGAATTCCGGGAGGACACGGATGACCGGAACGAGCGATCTGGGATTGTCGGAGCTCGGGGTTTCCCGGGCCCGGAGGCACCGCCGTGCCCGCGGGCGACGGGTGTTGCTCGTGGGCGACGTCGGCACCGGTGACATCGGTGACGACGTGCTGCTCGCCGAGGCGCTGCGAGCCCTCGGCGGCGACGCCGAGCCGCGGGTCCTCTCCCACAATCCCATGCTCGTGGAGGCCATTCACCGGGTGCGCGCCGTCCCCGCGTCGGCGCAGGCGTTGTTGACCTCCCTGTGCTGGTGCGACGCGGTCGTGGTGGTCGGCGAACCGTCCGCCGGCCGCGGCTGGCCGGTCGTCGTCTCGGCCTGTCTGACCGTGGGCCGGGAAGCCACGTACCTCACCTTCTGCGGTGGTGCCGCGATGTCGCGACCGGTGCGGCGCTCGCGCCGGTCGGCCGGCGAGCACGACACCCCGGCCGTCTACTGTGACGAGGTTTTCGCGCGATTGCCGGCCGAGCCCGCCGAGTACGCCCAGGGCGCGCTGGCCGCCGCCGGGGTGCCGCCCCAACGTCCGCTGTTGCTGCTCGCGCCGAAAGCGATGCCGGACGAATGCCGCACGCTGGACGAGATCCGGATTCTGGCCGGGGCCGCGCGCGCCTGGGACCGTCACGGCGGCACGGTCGCCGGCATCGCGATGTCGGCGCACGCCGATTTCGGCATCGACCGGACCCGCCGCGACGAGGCGCTGCTCGGCGAGGTGTCCGCGCAACTCGGCCACGACCTGCCGGTGGTCGGGCCCCTGCTGCCGCCTCGGCTGGCGAAGGCCGTGGTGGGCCAGGCGGAAGCTGTGGCCGGAGCGCGGCTTCCCGCGCTGGCGCTGGCCGCCGCGCAGGGCGTCGCGCTGCTCGGCTTTCCCTGGGAGGAACAGACCGCCGAGTTCCTCAGCCGGCTCGGCCTCCCCGCCCTGCCGGAACGGCCGTTGCCCGGCGACGCGGCCGTCTGGGTCGACGCGCTCCGCCTGGCGGCGGCCCCATGGTCCCGGGTCAGGGTTGTCTGATCCAGGGCGGTACTGGTGGCGAATGCGGCGCCACCAGTACCGCAGTCTCGGCGCCTGTGTTCCCGGTTCGGGCGTCCGAGTTCCCGGTTCGGGTGTCCGAGTTCTCGGTTCGGGTGTCTGAGTTCTCGGTTCAGGTGTCTGAGTTCTGGCTTCGCCGCATCCCGGCGTCCTCCCCGCCGCACGATACCGACGACAAATGTGGAACCCGGGTGCTGGAACCCGGAACTTGAGGGCCTGAGCCGGGAACTTGGGTGCCTGAGCCGGGAACTCGGGTGCTGGAACCGGGAACTTGGGTGCCTGAGCCGGGAACTCGGGTGCTGGAACCGGGAACTTG
>NZ_JAFB01000030.1 GCF_000519205.1 Amycolatopsis taiwanensis DSM 45107
CGGGACGGACGAACCTCTGGTATGCCAGTTGTCCCGCCAGGGGCACGGCTGGTTAGCTACGTTCGGAAAGGATAACCGCTGAAGGCATCTAAGCGGGAAGCCTGTTCCAAGATGAGGTCTCCCACCCCAATGTGGGGTAAGGCCCCCGGAAGACGACCGGGTTGATAGGCCAGAAATGGAAGCACAGCAATGTGTTCACGAGTTGACTGGTACTAACAGGCCGAGGACTTACCCACAAACATGCTCACGCATCCACTCTACAACTCTGAAACACCACACACGATCAACCACTGTGTGTTGTTTCACAGAGTTTCGGTGGTGACAGCGGTGAGGGAAACGCCCGGACCCATCCCGAACCCGGAAGCTAAGCCCACCAGCGCCGATGGTACTGCACCCGAAAGAGTGTGGGAGAGTAGGACACCGCCGAACACCCTTTCTGAAGGGTCCGCTAGACTGGCCAACCGGCTAATCTAGCGGACCCTTCAATCATGTCCGGATACTTTTCGATCTTTTCGTCTCTCACACGCTAGGAGGACCAGGTGGCGGAGTACGGTCGGCGCGACTCAGCGGACGACGCCGCGTCCGGTCGCCCGCGCCGCCGTGATTCAGGCTCCGGCCAGGGTCGCTCGGGCGCTCAACGGGGCGACAAACGCGGCTACTCCAGCGGGAAGCCGCGCCAGTTCGACAACAACCGTGGCAACACCGGAAGGCCGCGGCGCGACGACCGCGGCAGCGGCCGTTCCGGCGGCTACGACCGGCAGGGCCGGCAGGGCGGCGACTCGCCGCGCCGCGGCTTCTCGCCGCGGGACGAGCGCGGATTCGAGGGACGTCGCGGTGACCGCCCGTCCTGGGAGAACCGGGACCGGCAGCCCTGGGGCAAGGGCCGGGACCGCGGTGCTTCACAAGGTGACCGCCGCGAGGGCGGCTTCCGCCCGGACCGGCGCGGCAGCGGTGGCCAGCGCGATGACTGGCGCCCAGCACCACGCAATGATCGTCGCGGCGGCTACCGCGACGACCGTGGCAATCGTGATTACCGCGACGACCGTGGTCACCGCGACGATCGTGGTCACCGTGATGACCGTAGTCACCGTGATGACCGTGGCTATCGCGGTGATCGGGGTGGTCATCGGGACAGTCGTGGTCATCGGGACGAACCGCGCGACCACCGCGGCTACCGCGACGATCGTCGATACCGGGACGACCGGGCGCACCGGGGTGGCCGAGAGGACCGCGGTTACCGCGGCGACCGGGAAAATCGGGACAGCCGGGGTTACTCCGGCGACCGCGGCCGTGGCCCGGACCGGAACGATCGGCGGGACCGGCCCCGCGAAGACCGCGGTTACTCCGGTGGCCGCGGCGAGCGTCGGCATGACGCTCCCGCCGCCCGCCGCCGCGAGGACTTCCGGGGCGGCCGCGAAGGCGATTTCCGCGACCGTCGCGGCGACAGCCGCGGCCCCCGGGACACGCGGCATGCCAACGGTTACCACGGCGACCGGCGTGACCGGCCGCACCGGGACGATCGATCACGGGGACGCGAGGGGCGCGAGTACTCGTCGCGCGACGAAGGCCGTTCCGCCACACGGGACGAGCGGCGCCACGCCGAGGGCGCCCGCGAGGGGCGTCGGCACGAGGACAGCTATCGGCCACAGGAACACTTCGCGGAGCCATCAGGCGAGCTGGTCGAAGCCGAGAGCCTGGAGGAGCCCGTCGAGGTCGAGCCCGGCAGGCCCGCCGACGGTGACCGTCTGGAAGAGCCCGCAGTAACGCGCGACGCGGATTCCGGCGGGGAAACCAACGTCGTCACGCCCGGGGAACGCCGTGAGTCACGGCGGGAAGACCGCGAGCCTGCGGCGAAACGGGACAGCCGCAAGAAGAACAACTTGCCGCTCGACGACGAGTCGCTCGCCAAGCAGTTGCTGGAGGCTCCGGAGTTGCCGGAGGACGTCGACTTCGCCGATCTCGACGAGGAAGCTCGCCGGGAACTGCGCACGCTGCCCCGCGCACTGGCCGAAACCGTCGGCAAGCATCTGGTCGCCGCTGGTGAACTGGTCGACGCCGATCCCGAAGCCGCGCTGAAGCATGCCCGGTACGCCAAGGCGAAGGCCGCTCGTGTGCCGATCGTGCGGGAAGCGCTGGGGCTGGTCTCCTACCATGCCGGCAACTGGGCGGAAGCACTTTCCGAGCTTCGTGCGGTTCGGCGCATGACCCGGACAGACAGCCATATCGCGGTGATCGCCGACGCGGAGCGCGCGCTCGGACGCCCCGAACGCGCTCTTGATCTGGCCAAGGAGGCGAAGGCCCAGCGGCTGCCGCGCGACGTCGAGATCGAACTCCGCATCGTCGCCGCGGGCGCCCGCCGCGACCTCGGCCAACTCGACGCCGCCGTCGTCTCACTCCAGGGACCGGACCTGAACCCGGCCAGCCGGGAGCCGTGGAGCGCCCGGCTGTTCTACGCCTACGCCGACAACCTCGCGGCGGCGGGCCGCCGGGACGAGGCGGTCAAGTGGTTCCTGCATGCCGCCGAAGCCGATGAGAACGATGAAACCGACGCCGCCGAACGTGCCGCGGAGTTGTCGAATGCCTGATCCTGTCGGCGAAACACCGGCCGTGGACCACACACCGCTGCACGCTTGCTACGACACCGTTCTTTTCGACCTCGACGGCACGGTGTACCGCGGCTCGGAGCCGGTTCCCGGCGCGGTGGAAACCGTGCGTGCCCTGCGTGGCCGGGAAGTCGCCGTTCGGTTCGTCACCAACAACGCCTCCAAGGGCCCGGAAGACGTCGTCGCGCACCTGCGGGCGTTCGGGATCGACGCCGAGCCCGCCGAGGTGAGCACGAGCGCGCAGGCGGCGGCGACGGTTCTCGCGAACCACCTGTCGTCCGGCTCGGCCGTGCTGATCGTCGGCGCTCCGGCGCTGGAGGCCGAGGTCGAAGCGGCCGGGCTGCGCCCCGTCCGCAAGGCCGACGACGATGTGGCCGCCGTTGTCCAGGGGCACTGGACCGAGACCGGCTGGGGCGATCTGGCCGAGGCGTGCCTGGCGATCCGAGCCGGTGCGCTGTGGGTGGCCGCCAACGTGGACGCCACCTTGCCGACCGAGCGGGGAGAGTTGCCCGGCAACGGTTCCATGGTGGCGGCGTTGCGCGCCGCCACCGGTGCCGAGCCGGAGGTCGCGGGCAAGCCGGAGGCCCCGCTGTTCACCACGGCGGCGGCCTCGGCGGGCGGGCGCCGGGCCCTGGTGGTCGGCGATCGGCTGGAAACCGACATAGCCGGGGCGATCGCCGCCGGGCTCGACTCCCTGGCGGTGCTCACCGGTGTCGCGACACCGGCGACGCTGCTGGCCGCGCCCGCCACCGCGCGTCCTCGCTACCTCGCGGCGGACATGTCCGGGCTTGCCACCCCGGCAGAGCAGTCGCTGATCGGCCCGAAGCCGGGTTGGCGGGTATTGGCCGGGGACGACGCCCTGATGGTTTCCGCCAACGGCTCCGCGGACCGCCTCCAGTTGCTGCGCGCCCTGTGCCACACGGCCTGGGAAACCGGTGTCACCGCGGTGCGCGCGGCGGACGAGCAGGCCCGGAGCGCGCTGGTGGACCTGGGGTTGGCGCGGTAGCCCGGCGCGATCGGTTAGCGTTGTACGGTGCAGGAAGAAGTTAATCCGCAACCACCGGATCCGCAGGCGGGAATCACCGCGGCGATGGCCGGGCTCGACGGCCTCGACGGCGTGCCGCTCGCTGAACATGTCGAGCGGTTCGACACGGTGCACACCGAGCTGACCGCTGCCCTATCCACGATCGACAAGGTCTGACATGCCCAGGAGGGCGCGCCTCGACGCCGAGCTCGTGCGTCGTGGCCTCGCGCGGTCGCGTGAGCATGCGAGCACGCTGATCGGCGAGGGAAAGGTGACCGTCCAGGGCATGATCGCGAGCAAGCCGGCGACCGGGGTTTCCGCCGACAGCGCGATCGTCGTGCGTGGCGGCGACGACCCGGGCTGGGCATCGCGCGGTGCTCACAAGCTGCTGGGCGCGCTGGCGGAGTTCGCGGAGCTGCCCGTGGCGGGCCGGCGATGCCTGGACGCGGGCGCTTCGACCGGCGGTTTCACCGATGTCCTGCTGCGGCGGGGGGCCCGCACCGTGGTGGCCGTCGACGTCGGGCGCGGATTGCTCGACTGGCGGCTGCGGACCGACGACCGGGTGGACGTGCTGGACAAGACGAACGTTCGAAACCTCACCCCCGAGCAGATCGGCGGTGGCGTGGATCTGGTCGTCGCCGACCTGTCGTTCATCTCGTTGCGCCTGGTCCTGCCCGCGCTGGCGGCGTGTGCGCTGCCCGGCGCCGATCTGGTGCCCATGGTCAAACCGCAGTTCGAGGTCGGCAAGGACCGCCTCGGCAGCGGCGGTGTGGTCCGGGATCCCGAGCTGCGGGCGGAGGCCGTGCTGGCGGTGCTGGCGGCCGCCGAGGAACTCGGGCTGTACGCGCACGGGGTGGTCGCCAGCCCGCTGCCCGGGCCGGCCGGCAACGTCGAATACTTCGTCTGGTTGCGCCGTGATCCGTCCGCCCTGGACCGGGTGGCGCTGGTCCGGGACGCGGTCGGGAAAGGACCACAGTGATGTCAGACCGCGAGGTGCTGCTCGTCGTGCACCCCGACCGGGACGCCATTCGCGAGGCGGCACACAAGGTCGCCACCCGGTTCGCCGACGCGGGCATCGGCCTGCGCGTCGTCGACGAAGAGGTGTGTGAGCTCGTCGAGACCGGTGCCGGGGAGACCTTGTGCCGGCTGGTCGACCCGCACGACCATCCCGCGAAGGGCGCGGAGCTGGTGCTCGTGCTCGGTGGCGATGGCACCCTGCTGCGCGCGGCGGAACTGGCCCGCCCGGCCGGGGTTCCGGTGCTGGGGGTCAACCTGGGCCGGGTCGGCTTCCTCACCGAAGCCGATTCGGACGCGCTGGAGGAGACCGTGCACCGGGTGGTCGAGCGGGACTACCAGGTCGAGGAACGGATGACGGTGGACGTCACCGTGACCCTCGACGGCGTGCTGGTGGCCACCGAGTGGGCGCTCAACGAGGCGAGCGTGGAGAAGAGCTCGCGGGAGCGGATCCTGGACGTGCTGCTCGAGGTCGACGGCCGTCCGGTGTCGGCGTTCGGGTGTGACGGTGTGCTTTGCGCGACTCCGACCGGCTCCACCGCGTACGCCTTTTCCGCGGGCGGCCCGATCATCTGGCCGGACGTGGAGGCGTTGCTGGTGGTGCCCAGCAACGCGCACGCGATGTTCGCCCGGCCGCTGGTGGTCTCCCGTGGCTCGGTGATCACCGTGACGATCGACCCCAACGGCTCGTCCGCGGTCCTCAGCTGCGATGGTCTGCGCCACATCGCGCTGCCGAAGGGCGCCCGCGTCCAGGTGGTGTCCGGCCGGGTCCCGGTGCGGCTGGCCCGCCTGTGGCCGGGGCCGTTCACCGACCGCCTGGTGCACAAGTTCGCGTTGCCGGTGAAGAGCTGGCGTCACCGGCACGAGGATTGAGCACGGTTCAATCTTCGTTGCCTCTCCCCGAGTGTCGGCGGGTGCCGCTACGGTGGTGACCGTGCTGGCCGAGATGCGCATCCAAGGGCTGGGCGTGATCGAGGACGCCCTGCTCGAACTGCACCCGGGCTTCACAGTGGTCACCGGCGAGACCGGTGCGGGCAAGTCGATGGTGGTCGGTGGTCTGCACCTGCTCTCCGGCGGCCGCTCGGAGGCGTCCAAGGTCCGCAACGGGACCGGGCGGGCCACCGTCGAGGGCAGGTTCGAAGGCGTGTTGGCCGAGCACGTCGCGCGGATCGTCGCGGACGCCGGTGGCGAGACCGACGAGGACGGCAGCCTGATCGCGATGCGGTCGGTGGGCGCGGACGGGCGCTCGCGGGCGCACCTGGGCGGCCGTTCGGTGCCGGTGAGCGTGCTGTCCGACCTGGCCGACCGGCTGCTGGCCGTGCACGGCCAGAATGACCAGCTGCGGCTGCTGCGCCCGGCGGAGCAACGTGAGGTACTCGACCGGTTCGCCATGGACGCGGTCGCGGGGCCGCTACGCGACTATCGCGCGGTCCGGGAGGAATGGCAGGCGGTGGTCGCCGAGCTGGCGGAACGGTCGAGCCGCTCGCGCGAGCTCGCCCAGCAGGCGGACCTGTTGCGGCACGGTCTCGGCGAGATCGCGGCGGTCGACCCCCATCCGGGCGAGGACACCGAACTGTCCGCGGAGATCAAGCGCCTGGCCGCGGTGGACGAGTTGCGTGCCGCGGCGGGGGCGGCGCAGGCCGCGGTGTCCGGCGCGGCGGACGCCGACCCCGACATGCCCGGCGCGCTCGGCCTGGTGGGGGAGGCGCGCCGGCGGCTGTCGGCCGCCGAGGATCCCGTGTTGCAAACGATGGAGCCCCGGCTGGCGGAGGCGGCGGTGTTGCTGTCCGACGTCGGCGCGGAACTGGGTGCCTACCTGGACGCCCTCGACGCGGACCCGGAGCGGCTGGAGCGGGCGCTGGCGCGCCAGGCCGAGCTCAAGAAGCTGACCCGTAAGTACGCGGCGGACGTGGACGGTGTACTCGCCTGGGCCGAGGACGCCCGGCAACGCTTGTCCACAATGGATACTTCGGAGGAGGCGCTGGCCGAGCTCGCGACCCGCCGGGACGAGCTGGCCGGGCGGCTGGCCGAGCATGCCGCCACGCTCTCCTCGGCCCGCGCGAAGGCGGCGGCCGAACTCGCCGCCGCGATCAGCGGGGAGCTGTCCGGCCTGGCCATGGGGCAGGCCGAGATCGACGTGACGGTGCGGCGGAGGCCGGCGGACGCCACGGACCCGCACGGTCTTCTCGTGGACGGTGAACGGGTACACGCCGGCGCCGAGGGCATCGACGACGTCGAACTGCTCCTGCGCGCGCATCCGGCCGCCCCGCCGCTGCCGGTGCACAAGGCCGCCTCGGGCGGCGAGCTGTCCCGGGTCATGCTCGCCATCGAAGTGGTGCTCGCCCACGCGGACACGGTGCAGACGCTGGTGTTCGACGAAGTGGACGCCGGGGTCGGCGGCCGGGCGGCGGTGGAGGTGGGCCGTCGGCTGGCGCGGCTCGCGCGCAGCCACCAGGTGCTGGTGGTCACGCACCTGCCGCAGGTCGCCGCCTACGCCGACCGGCATCTGGTGGTCGACAAGGGCACCGCGAAGGGAGTGACCCGAAGCGACGTGCGGACCCTGGACGCCGTCGAGCGGGTGCAGGAGCTGGCCCGGATGCTCGCCGGCATGGACGAGACCGAGACCGGTCGCGCGCACGCGGAGGAACTGCTCGCCGCCGCCGAGGCAGACAAGAAGAAGGCCGGGACCGAAGGCAGGAAACGTCGCCGATCCGGGTGAATGGGATAACCCGGATGGTCTACCTGGCCTCAAATACTGTGGGGTGGGCCCGCGTGTTGGCCGTGCTGGCCTGTTCCGATTTGTCACCATCGGCAGCATGAAGTTGCTCGCGCGGAATACCTCTCAACTGCCCGGGATCACCGGCGTGGCCCGGGTGGACAAGCAGATCCAGCACCTGCTGCGCCGGATCGCTCCCGGTGACATCGCGGTGCTCGACCAGATCGACCTCGACCGCGCGACCGCCGACGCGCTGGTCGGTGCCAGGGTGGCGGCCGTGGTCAACGCGTCGCCGTCGATTTCGGGCCGGTTCCCCAACCTGGGCCCGGAAATCCTGGTGACCGCGGGCATCCCGCTCGTCGACAACGTCGGTGGCGAGGTGTTCCGGCGGATCAAGGACGGTGCCCGCATCCGGGTGCACAAGGGTGTGGTCTTCCAGGGCGAGCGGCCGATCGCCGAGGGCACCGAGCAGAACTCCGACCGCGTCGCCGACCAGATGATCGAGGCCAAGGCCGGGATGTCGACCCAGCTGGAGGCCTTCTGCGCCAACACGATCGAGTTCCTGCGCCGCGAGCGGACCCTCATCCTCGACGGTGTCGGGGTGCCCAACGTCCGGGTGGAGCTGCGTGACCGCCACATGCTCGTGGTCGCCCCGGGCCCGGGGCACGCGGCCGACCTCAAGGCGCTCAAGAAGTACATCTCCGAGCATCGCCCGGTGCTCGTCGGCGTGGAGGCCGGCGCGGAAACCCTGCGCGCGCGGGGATACCGGCCGGACATCATCGTCGGCGATCCGAACGGCATCGACGCCGACACGCTCAAATCGAGCGGGGAAGTGGTCGTGCCCGCCCAGCCCGACGGCCACGCCCCCGGCATCGCCCGGATCCAGGACCTCGGGATCGGCGCGGTGACCTTCCCGGCCTCGTGCAACGCCGAGGATCTCGCGCTGCTCATCGCGGACGCCCACCAGGCGCGTCTGGTGGTCACCGTCGGCGCCCAGGCCACCCTGCGGGAATTCCTCGACCACGGCAGATCCGGCTCCAACCCGTCGACGTTCCTCACCCGGCTCAAGCTCGGCACGAAACTCGTGGACGGCAGGGCGGTCGCCGCCCTGCACCGCAACCACATCTCGCTGGGCCTGGTGCTGCTGCTGGTGCTGGCCGCCGCGGTGGTGGCCAGCGCGGCCCTGCTGCTGTCCGGGGCCGGCGACGCCTTCTTCACCTGGGTGAGCTCCGCCTGGCATTCCGTTGTCGCCTGGCTCAAGGGGATCTTCGGGTGATCTCGCTGCGGTACCACGTCGTCTCCCTGACGGCGGTCTTCCTGGCCCTGGCACTGGGGGTGGTGCTCGGTTCGACCGCGTTGAGCGGAACCCTATTGTCCGGGTTGTCCGACGAGAAGGGAAAGCTGGCCGTCCAGGTGTCGGACCTGCAGGCTCAGCGCAACGCCCTGACCGCCCGGCTGGCCAACGCCGACGCCTTCGCCGGTTCGGTCGGGCCGAAGATCGTCGCGGGGCTGCTCGACCAGCGATCGGTGCTGGTGATCACCACCGACGACGCCGGGCCCGCCGACCGGGACGCGCTCGAGCAGCTGATCCGGCAGGCCGGCGCGACGGTCAGCGGTGAGCTTCACCTGACCGGCGCGTTCACCGATCCGGCCGGCTCCGACCAGTTGCGGCAGTTGGCCATCCGCCTGCAGCCGGCTGGTGCGACCTTTCCCACCGTCGGCGATCCGGGCACGCTGGCCGGTGCGCTCATCGGCTCGGTGCTGGTGCTGGACAAGGGCACCGCACAGCCGCAGTCCTCGGCCGACGAGTTGGCCGCCACGATCTCCGGCCTCACCGCCGGGGGCTTCGTCCGGGCGAGTTCGAACCTCGGCCCCGGTCAGCTCGCCGTGGTGCTCACCGGCGGTCAACCGGGCGGCGACCACCAGGGCGACCGGGCCGCGACGCTGGCCCGCTTCGCCGCCCAAATCGAGCGGTCCGGCGCGGGCGCGGTGCTCGCCGGAGACCCGGCGTCGGCATCCGGAAACGGGGCGATCGGCTTCGCGCGGGCCGACACCTCGGCCCCCTCGACGCTGTCCACTGTGGATGACGTGGACACCGCGGCGGGCCGGATCGCGGTGATCCTGGCGCTCGCCGAACAGCTCGATGGCAAGGCGGGCAGGTACGGCGTCGTGGGGAACGCGCAGGCTCCGGCTCCTGGCATGTCCGGTCGCTAAGTCCTCACCGTGGAAAGCGGCTGATGGTCGGTGTGCTGGGCCGGTCGAGGAGCTCGCAGGCCCGCTAGCGACCGGCGAGCTGCTCGACGATCGGGGCCGCGGCCTCCAGGGCGAAGGCGTTGATGGTGATGTAGGACGTCTCGAACTGGTCGCGCCGCCGCCTCAGCACATCGATCGCTGTCGCGGTGTCGCCGTTGAGCACCGAGAGAAGCCGGTTCTCGACGGCCAGGGTGGGGTCGAGGCCGAAGTTCCGGATCCACGGCGGCAGTTCCCCGTCTCCGATGGCGAAGACGTTCAAGCTGAGTTCCAGGTCGTCGAAACGGTCGCCGGCCGTCTCGCGAATGAACCCGACCTTTTCCCGCAGATTCGGTTCCAGACCGGCGCCGATCGCCACGATGTCGGCCTGCCGGGCAGCGATGGACAGCAGCCGGTTCCCGCTTCCGGCGACCATGATCGGCGGCGCGGGCCGCTGGACCGGCCGGTAGGCGCGCAGTTCCTCGTTCCCGCCGGCCGCGTCGTCGAACATGCCGCGCACCGTTTCGATGGTCTCGGCGACCCGTCGCACCCGCTCGCCCGGCGTGCCGAACGGCACGCCGAGTATGTGGGCGTCACCCTCGGCGTCGGGACGTCCCGCACCCAGCCCGAGTTCGAACCGGCCGTGCGAGAACTGGTCGAGCGTGGCCGTGTCCCAGGCGATCGACTGCGGAGAGCGCAGCGGCGCGGCGAGCACGAAGTTGCCGACGCGCAGCGTTTCGGTATTCGCCGCGGCCAGCGTCAGCGCGGGGAACGACGAGGGCAGCCGGCGCGCGTCCGGCATCAGGAGGGTGGAAAAGCCCATGCCTTCCGCGCGCCGGGCCAGCTCCGTCCATTCCTTCGCCGACGCCGTCGGCGCGGCGACCAGCCCGAACCGGAAACGGCGTTCAGCCACCTCGTCCTCCACCAGTCCTGGGGTCAACTTCCGCCGCGAACGCTAGCGGGGCGCGACCATCCCGGTCCAGGCGTCCACGAAACCGGGGAACGTCTTGCCGACCGTGGCGGCGTTTTCCACCTCGATGCCGGGCACGCGCAGGGCCAGCACCGCTGCGGCCATCACCAGGCGGTGGTCGTCGTAGGTGTGGAACACCCCGCCGTGCAGGGGCACCGGGGTGATGCGCAGGCCGTCCTCGGTTTCGCTGACCTGCCCGCCCAGCGCGGAAAGCTCGGTGGCCAGCGCGGCGAGCCGGTCGGTCTCGTGGCCCCGCAGGTGCGCCACCCCGGAGATGACCGAGGGACCGTCGGCGAAGCAGAGCAGGGCGGCGATCACCGGGGTCAGCTCGCCGACCTCGTGCAGGTCCAGTTCGGCTCCGGGCAGGCTGCCGGTGCCGGTCACGGTCAGCCCGGTGGAATCCAGCTCCACCCGCTGGCCCAGGTCGGTAAGCAGGGTGCGCAGCCAGTCGCCCGGCTGGGTCGACGCGCCGGGCCAGCGCCGAACGCGGACCGTCCCGCCGGCCAGCACCGGGGCGAGGACGAACGGCGCGGCCGTCGACAGGTCCGGTTCGACCCGGTATTCCGGGCACGACAGAGCGGTGGGCGCGACGTGGAACTCGTGGCCGTCGCGCTCCGGGCTCGCACCGAACCGGCGCAGCAGGTCCAGGGTCATCGCGATGTGCGGTTCGCTCGGCGGCGCCTGGCCGACCAGCCGCACGGTCACACCGGAGTCGAAGGCCGGGCCGGCGAGCAGCAGGGCGGACAGGAACTGGCTGGACGCGCTGGAGTCCAGCTCGACCTTGCCGCCCGCAATACCGCCGTGCCCGCGCACGGTGAACGGCGGGGCGCCACGGCCGCCGTCGTCGATGTCCGCGCCCAACTCCCGCAACGCCACCAGCAGCGGCGAGATCGGGCGCTGCCGGATCGCCTCGTCACCGTCGAAGTGCACCAGGGCCGAGCCCAGCCCGGCCAGCGCTGGGGTGAACCGCGCGACCGTCCCGGCGTTGCCCAGCACCACCGAGGCAGGTTCGGCCGAACTGCGGGCCAGCGGTTGCACCACGACGCCGTCTTCGGTCGTTTCGTGGGTGGCGCCCAGCGCCGACAGGGCGCCGAGCATCAGCCCGGCGTCCCTGGAGTCCAGGGGCGCACGCACCAGGGTCGGACCGCTCGACAGCGCCGCGAGCACGTAGGCCCGGTTGGTGATCGATTTGGACCCCGGGATCTCCACCGTCGCGTCGAGAGGTCCGGACGCGCCGGGTGCAGTCCACATCAACATCGCCTTCTTCCTTGTTCGGTGCCTGTTGCCACGCGTTCGGTTCTTTCTGCCACAGGTGTGACACGACTAGCCAAGCATGGCTTGCGGGCCGCCGCGTACCAGGTGCGATAGGGTGGAAGCCCGTGGGACTTCAGCCGCGCACCGCAAAGTACGTCTTCGTCACCGGGGGCGTCGCCTCCTCTCTGGGTAAGGGACTCACGGCTTCCAGCCTCGGTCAGCTTCTTACCGCGCGTGGCCTCCGCGTCACGATGCAGAAACTGGATCCTTATCTCAACGTGGATCCGGGCACCATGAACCCGTTCCAGCACGGTGAGGTGTTCGTCACCGAGGACGGCGCCGAGACCGACCTGGACATCGGGCATTACGAACGCTTCCTCGACCGCGACCTGTCCGGATCGGCGAACGTGACCACCGGTCAGGTCTACTCGGAGGTGATCGCCAAGGAGCGACGTGGCGAGTATCTCGGCGATACCGTCCAGGTCATCCCGCACATCACCGACGAGATCAAGCGGCGCATCATGGCCGTGGCCTCCTCCGACGGGACCGGGCGGCGACCCGACGTGGTGATCACCGAGGTCGGCGGCACGGTCGGCGACATCGAGTCGCTGCCGTTCCTGGAGGCGTGCCGGCAGGTTCGGCACGAGATCGGCCGCGACAACTGCTTCTTCCTGCACGTGTCGCTCGTGCCCTACCTCGCGCCCTCCGGCGAGTTGAAGACCAAGCCCACCCAGCATTCGGTCGCGGCGCTGCGCAACATCGGTATCCAGCCCGACGCGCTGGTCTGCCGGGCCGACCGCGATCTGCCCGACGAGCTCAAGCGCAAGATCGGGCTCATGTGCGACGTGGACACCGAGGCCGTGGTGGCCTGCCCGGACGCGCCGTCCATTTACGACATTCCCCGGGTGCTGCATTCCGAAGCGCTCGACGCGTATGTGGTGCGGCGCCTGGACCTGCCGTTCCGGGATGTCGACTGGACGGTGTGGGGTGACCTGCTCGACCGCGTGCACAACCCTGCCGAGACCGTGCGGATCGCGCTCGTCGGCAAGTACATCGACCTGCCCGACGCCTACCTGTCGGTGACCGAGGCGCTGCGCGCGGGCGGGTTCGCCCACCGCGCGAAGGTGGAGATCGTCTGGATCGCCTCCGACCGCGCCACCACGCCCGCCGGGGCGGCCGCGGCACTGTCCGGAGTGGATGGTGTGCTGGTGCCGGGCGGCTTCGGTGTGCGGGGGATCGAGGGCAAGATCGGTGCCATCACCTACGCGCGCACGCGCGGGATCCCGGTGCTGGGCCTGTGTCTGGGCCTGCAGTGCATGGTGATCGAGGCGGCGCAGAACCTGGCCGGGCTCACCGGCGCGAACTCGGCCGAGTTCGACGAGACCACGCCGCATCCGGTGATCTCCACGATGGCCGACCAGATGGACGTCATCGCGGGGGAGCGCGACATGGGTGGCACCATGCGGCTGGGCGCGTACCCGGCGAAGCTGCTGTCCGGATCACAGGTGGCCAAGGCGTACGGCACCACCGAGGTGTCCGAGCGGCACCGGCACCGCTACGAGGTCAACAACGCCTACCGCGCCCGGCTCGCCGAGGCCGGGCTGGTGTTCTCCGGCACCTCGCCGGACGACCGCCTGGTGGAGTTCGTCGAGCTGCCGGAGGACAAGCACCCGTTCTTCGTGGGCACGCAGGCACATCCGGAGCTGAAGAGCCGGCCCACCCGGCCGCATCCGCTGTTCGACGCGTTCATCAACGCGGCGGTGCGGTACCGCACGGCGGACCGGCTTCCGGTGGAGCTGCCCGAGCCGACGGGGGTCCGGTGAGCGCGACGGAGGGGCCGGTGAGTCGCGCGCAAAGTCGCGAAGAAACACGGCACGACTTCCGGGTCGTGTCCACAAAGGACCTTCACGTCGGACGGGTGGTGGCACTGCGCGTCGACGACGTGGTGATGCCGGACGGCTCGGTCGCCAAGCGTGAGGTGGTCGAGCACCTCGGCGCGGTGGCGATCGCGGCGGTGGACGACGACGGCGCGATCACGCTGATCCACCAGTACCGGCACCCGCTGGGCGGCCGCCTGTGGGAGCTGCCCGCCGGCCTGCTCGACGTGGACGGCGAGGTGCCCCTCGACTCGGCACGCCGCGAGCTGATGGAGGAGGCCGGGCTCACCGCCCGGCGGTGGGACGTGCTGGTCGACACCGCGGCCTCGCCCGGGTTCACCGACGAGGTGGTACGGGTCTTCCTCGCCCGGGATCTGGCCGAGGTGCCCCGCGAACTCCCGGCCGACGACGAAGAGGCCGACCTGGTGGTGCACAAGGTTCCGTTGGCGCAGGCGGTGCGGATGGCCCTGTCGGGCGAGCTGGTGAACTCATCCACCGTCGCCGGCGTGCTCGCCGCGCACACCGTGCTGACCGGAACCGGGCAGGCTCGTCCCGCCGACGCGCCGTGGCCGGACCGCCCTGATACCTTTGCCCGCCGCAAAAGGCGGTGAAGGGGGTCTGGGGGTGAGCCCCAGGCAGGGTCCGGGGCGGCACCCCGGGACGGCAGGGCCGGCACATGATCGAGTCTCGGCCGGGCGCGGGCCGGCCAGGGATACAGTGGCCCCGTGCCGAACGCGGGTGTGCCGATGACGCAGGTGGTCATGGCCTACCTCGACCACCTCTCGGTGGAGCGGGGCACGGCGCGTAACACGTTGGAGAGCTACGCCCGTGACCTCCGCCGCTATGCCGAGCACCTGGCGCGCGCGGAGGTCACCGACTTCCGCCGGGTCACCGAGGCCGAGGTGGCGGCGTTCGGCGCGGCCCTGCGCGAGGGCGACGACGAGCATCCCCCGCTGGCCGTGTCGTCGGCGGCGCGGGCACTCGTGGCCGTGCGCGGGCTGCACCGGTTCGCGCACCTGGAAGGCATCACCGACGAGGACCCGGCCCGCGAGGTGCGCCCGCCCACCACGGGCCGGCGGCTGCCCAAGGCGCTGCCCGTGGACGACGTGCTGCGCTTGCTGAACATGCCGGCGGCAGCCGGTAAGGGGGGCGAACGCGCCCTGCGAGACCGGGCCCTGCTGGAGTTGCTGTACTCGACCGGCGCGCGGATCTCCGAGGCCGTCGGGCTCGACCTCGACGACGTGGACTCGGGCGAGCGCACCGTGCTGCTGGACGGCAAGGGCGGCAAGCAGCGGCTGGTCCCGATCGGCAAACCCGCGCTGGCGGCGCTGGATGCGTACCTGGTACGCGCCCGCCCGGCGCTGGTCGGCCGCGGCCGCGGCAGCGCGGCGCTGTTCCTGAACGCGCGCGGCAGCAGGCTGTCCCGGCAGAGCGCGTGGCAGGTGCTCAAGACGAACGCCGAGCGGGCGGGAATCTCGGCGAGCGTGTCACCGCACACGCTCCGTCACTCCTTTGCCACCCATCTTCTGGAGGGGGGCGCCGATGTGCGGGTCGTCCAGGAGCTGCTGGGACATGCTTCGGTGACCACGACCCAGGTGTACACGCTGGTGACCGTGAACACGCTGCGTGAGATATATGCGCATGCGCATCCTCGTGCGCTGGGTTGAGCGGGCAGGCGTCGGCGAGCCGCTTTGGCGACAAACGGCTCTCGGCATAGGCTTCGGCGCGTATATCGAATAACGGCTGAGGAGCGTTCGCGCCTATGTCGACACCGGAGCCCACGGCCAGATCGGTCGCGGCCAGGTCGGCCGCCGCGAACCTCCACCAGCTGACCATCGCGACAGAGGGAGAGCCCGACGCCGTGGAGACCGCCGTGGAGGCCGCCGAGGCAGGCGGCGGGAAGGTGAACGGCAAGCGCCTGGTCGGCCCGACCGGGCGGCCGCTGCGGGAGATTCCCGAGCCGCCGCCGGTCGACCGGCGCGGTCCGGCGACGGTGCTGGCGATCTGCAACCAGAAGGGCGGGGTGGGCAAGACCACCTCGACCATCAACCTTGGCGCCGCGCTGGCCGAGTACGGCCGCCGTGTGCTGCTGGTCGACTTCGATCCGCAGGGCGCGCTCTCGGTGGGGCTGGGCATCCAGCCGCACGAGCTGGAGCAGACCATCTACAACGCGATCATGGAACGCGCCGTTACCGCCTCCGACGTCCTGCTGAAGACCAAAATGGACGGCGTGGACCTGCTGCCGAGCAACATCGACCTGTCCGCGGCCGAGGTGCAGCTGGTGGCCGAGGTGGGTCGCGAGCACACGTTGATGCGGGTGCTGCACCCGGTGATGAGCGGGTACGACTATGTTCTGGTCGATTGCCAGCCATCGCTCGGGTTGCTCACGGTGAACGCGCTCACCGCCGCGGACGGCGTGCTCATCCCGCTGGAGTGTGAATTCTTCAGCTTGCGTGGCGTGGCCCTGTTGATCGACACGATCGAGAAGGTACGCGAGCGCTTGAACCCCAAACTGGACATCACCGGCATACTGGCCACCATGTTCGATCCCAGGACGCTGCACTCACGGGAGGTCATGGCGCGGGTGGTGGAGGCATTCGGCGACACCGTGTTCGACACGGTGATCAACCGGACCGTGCGCTTCCCGGAGACCACCGTCGCCGGCGAGCCGATCACCCGCTGGGCACCGAAGTCGGCCGGCGCCCTCGCCTACCGCGCGCTGGCCCGCGAGGTGATCGCCCGGTGAGCAGGCGAGCATCGCTGCCCCCGACCGCCGAACTGTTCCGCCTCACCAGCACCCCGGAGCCGGCTGCCCACACCGGGCAGAAGGAGCAACTACAGCGCAGCTCGTCGGTCCGTGGCAGCACAGGGCGCCAGAAGCACGATACGAAGATCACCGTGTACCTCTCCGGTGACGAGCTCGTCGCAATGGAGCAGGCGCGGCTGGCGTTGCGCGCCACCTACGGCATGGTCGTCGATCGCGGCCGGCTGGTGCGCGAGGCGGTGGCCGTGCTGCTGGCCGACTTCGAGCAGCACGGGCCGGACTCGGTGCTGATGCAGCGGCTGCGCGCGGACGGTCTTGCGCTCGAGGCCACCGAGGAAGCCTCCGGACAGTGACCGAGCCCGCGACCGAAGAGGGCTCGTCCACGAAGTTCAAGGTCCGGCTGGCCAACTTCGAGGGACCGTTCGACCTGCTGCTGCAGCTGATCTCGCAGCACCAGCTCGACGTCACCGAGGTCGCGCTGCACCAGGTCACCGACGACTTCATCGCCCACACGCGGGCGCTGGGCGCAGACTGGGACCTCGACGAGACCACCGAGTTCCTGGTCATCGCCGCGACCCTGCTCGACCTGAAGGCGGCCCGGCTGCTGCCCGCGGCCGAGGTGGAGGACGAGGACGACCTCGCTCTGCTGGAAGCCAGGGACCTGCTGTTCGCGCGGGTGCTGCAGTACCGCGCCTACAAGCAGGTCGCCGAGCTGTTCGCGGAGCTGGAGGCAGGCGCGCTGCGGCGGTACCCGCGGTCGGTGGCGTTGGAGGAGCGGTACATCGGCCTGCTGCCCGAGGTGATGCTCGGGGTCGACACGGCGAAGTTCGCCGAGATCGCGCTGGCGGTGTTCCGGCCGAAGCCGCCGCCGACCGTGTCGCTGGATCACCTGCACATGGGCCGCGTCTCGGTCCGAGAGCACGCGGCCCTGCTGCGCGTGCGGCTCGCCGAGACCGGCACCGCGACGTTCGCCGAGCTCGTCAGCGACTGCGGTCACACCATCGAGGTGGTGGCGAGGTTCCTGGCGCTGCTGGAGCTCTACCGCGAGGCGAGCGTGCAGTTCGACCAGGACGAGGCACTGGGCGTGCTGACCGTGCGGTGGACGGGCGGGTCCGTCGACCAGGCCAGGGAGGCCGCTGCGGCGGCAGGGGATCCCGCCGCCGACGAGGAAGAGGAGTACGGGTGAGTCCCGAAGAACCGGTCGATCTGGACCCGGCGCCGGAACCCGAAACAGACCCTGAGGACGCCGAGGCCGGCGAGCTGGTCGCGGTGGGGGGTTCGCCGGATCTGACCGGCGATTCCGCGCTGGAAGCCGCGTTGGAGGCGCTGCTGCTGGTGGTGGACTCGCCGGTGAACGAGGAGTCCCTGGCCGGGGCCGTGGACGTGCCCGTGGCCCGGGTGACCGAGACGTTGCGCGCCATGTCCGCCCGGCTGGCCGAGCGTGCCAGCGGGATCGACCTGCGGCGGGTCGGCGAGGGCTGGCGGTTCTACACGCGGGACGTCTACGCCCCGTTCGTGGAGAAGCTGCTCCTGGACGGTCAGCGGTCCAAGCTCACCAGGGCGGCGCTGGAGACCCTCGCGGTGATCGCCTACCGCCAGCCGGTCACTCGGTCCCGGGTCGCGGCCGTGCGGGGCGTGAACGTGGACGGCGTGATCCGGACCCTGCTGGCGCGCGGGCTCATCGAGGAGGCCGGGACCGACAGCGAGACCGGTGGCACCCTGTATATGACGACTGAGTTGTTCCTGGAGCGGCTCGGGCTGTCGTCGCTGAACGACCTCCCCCCGATCGCCCCCCTGCTACCGGAAGTGGACGCCATCGATGACATCTGAATCTGAGAACCGGACCCGGAACCGCCAGGTCCGTGGTCGAGGTGAGTCGTCGAACCCGCCGTCCGGGTGGGCGGGTTCTGAAACAAGCACTGACACCGCCGAAGGCGTCCGCCTGCAGAAGGTGCTTTCGAAGGCGGGCGTGGCTTCCCGGCGCGCGGCCGAGGAGCTGATCGCGCAGGGCCGGGTGAGCGTGGACGGGCGGACCGTGCGCGAGTTCGGCGTCCGCGTCGACCCGGACCGCGCGGTGATCCACGTGGACGGCACGCGCGTGATCCTGCGCGAGGACCTGGTGTACCTGGCGCTGAACAAGCCGCGCGGCGTGCACAGCACGATGACCGACGACCAGGGGCGGCCATGCGTCGGCGACTACGTGCGGGACCGGGCCCAGCGCCTGTTCCACGTCGGCCGGCTGGACGCCGAAACCGAGGGCCTGCTGCTGCTGACCAATGACGGCGACCTGGCGCACCGGCTCATGCACCCGTCCTACCACGTTACGAAGACGTACCTGGCCGAAGTGGACGGCACGGTGCCGCGCGGGCTGGGCCGGCAGTTGCGGACCGGGATCGAACTCGACGACGGCCCGGTGAAGGTCGACGAGTTCCGGGTCAAGGACGTCTACAGCGGGCAGACCCTCGTCGAGGTGGTGCTGCACGAGGGGCGCAAGCACATCGTCCGGCGGCTGCTTGCCGAGGCCGGGTTCCCGGTGCGGAAGCTGGTGCGCACCGCGATCGGCGACGTGCAGCTCGGCAAGGGCAAGCCCGGTTCGCTGCGCAGGCTGACCCGGCAGGAGGTAGGAGGCCTCTACCGCCTGGTGAAACTCTAGAGACTGTTATGACACTCAGTTTGCGTGGCGGTGCGGGTAGCGGAACCTGAGGTGGTTTCTCGCTCCGGGATCGCCTCCTCATGAATGTCCAATTCACCACGTCGGCGCTGTCCTCGCGAGAAACCACCTCAGAACCCGCGGCGGTGCAGGCTGACGGCCCACCGCAAGCGGCTCCGCCGCTTTGAAACACCACCTGGCCACGGCGGGGCTTGTGTGGAACTGTCGGTGATTTCCCCTACTATCGCCCGGTGAGTTCCCTCGAGACGACCTCCGAGGCGGTGGCGGTGCTGCGCCGCGTGTTCGGCTACGACGCCTTCCGTGGCGAACAGGAGGCGATCGTCGAGCACATCATCGGCGGCGGGGACGCGCTCGTGCTGATGCCCACCGGCGGCGGAAAGTCGTTGTGCTACCAGGTTCCCGCGCTGGTGCGACCCGGCACCGGCGTGGTGGTCTCGCCGCTCATCGCGCTGATGCAGGACCAGGTGGACGCGCTGCTGGCGCAGGGCGTGCGGGCCGGGTTCCTGAACTCGACCCAGGATTTCGGCCAGCGGCGGGCGGTCGAGACCGCGTTCCTGGCCGGGGAGCTGGACCTGCTCTACCTCGCGCCGGAGCGGTTGCGGGTGGAGTCCACAGTGAACCTGCTCGACCGCGGCAAGGTCTCACTGTTCGCGATCGACGAGGCACACTGCGTTTCCCAGTGGGGCCACGACTTCCGGCCGGACTACCTGGGGCTGTCCGACCTGCACGAGCGCTGGCCCACCGTGCCGCGGATCGCGCTCACCGCGACCGCGACCAGCCGGACCCGCACGGAGATCGCGCAGCGGCTCAACCTCGGCGAGGCCCGGCATTTCGTGGCGAGCTTCGACCGGCCCAACATCCAGTACCGGATCGTGCCCAAGAACAGTCCCACCCGCCAGCTGCTCGACCTGCTGCGCACCGAACACGCCGGCGACTCCGGGATCGTCTACTGCCTGACCCGGTCTTCGGTGGACAAGACCGCGGAATTCCTGGTGCAGAACGGGATCGCGGCGGTGCCCTACCACGCCGGGCTCGACGCGGCGACCCGTGCGGCGAACCAGGCGCGGTTCCTGCGTGAAGAGGGGCTGGTGGTGGTCGCGACGATCGCCTTCGGCATGGGCATCGACAAGCCGGATGTGCGGTTCGTGGCGCACCTCGACCTGCCCAAGTCCGTCGAGGGCTACTACCAGGAGACCGGCCGCGCGGGCCGGGACGGCCTGCCGTCCACCGCGTGGCTGGCCTACGGGCTGCAAGACGTTGTGCAGCAACGGAAACTGATCGACGGTTCCGACGGCGACGCGGCCCACCGACGGCAGGCCGGCCGCCAGTTGGACGCGATGCTGGCCCTGTGCGAGACGGTGGAATGCCGCCGGGTGCAGCTGCTGAACTACTTCGGTGAACAGGCCGCACCGTGTGGCAACTGTGACACCTGCCTGGCGCCGCCGGAGTCCTGGGACGGCACGATCGCCGCGCAGAAACTTCTGTCCACTGTGTATCGCCTGCAGCACGAGCGGCGGCAGAAGTTCGGTGCCGGCCAGGTCATCGACATCCTGCTCGGCCGGACGACGGCCAAGGTCACGCAGTTCGGCCACGATTCGCTGACGGTGTTCGGGATCGGCACCGAACTGTCCGAGAGCGAGTGGCGCGGCGTGGTGCGGCAGTTACTGGCCCAGGGCTTGCTGACGGTCGAGGGCGACTACGGCACCCTCGTGCTCACCGACGCGAGCGCGGAGGTGCTGGGCCGCCGCCGCGAAGTCCGCCTGCGGCGGGAGCCGAAACGCGAGCCGCGTGCGGCCAAGGCCACCAAGGCCGGTGCCAACGGCACCGCGAAGGCCGCTGTGGACATGCCCGCCGAGGCCGCTCCGGTCTTCGAGCAGCTCCGTGCGTGGCGCGCGGCGACCGCCAAGGAACAGGGCGTCCCCGCGTATGTGATCTTCCACGACGCCACGTTGCGCCAGATCGCCACCGAGCGTCCGTCGACGCTCGCGGAGCTCAGCGGGATCAGCGGCGTCGGCGAGAACAAGCTCGCCAAGTACGGAGAGCCGATCCTCGCCGTCCTGGCCGACCTGCCGAGCTGAACCTGTTCAAGGAGTTCGAAGACTGGGTCGGGGCGACGTGCGCGCGGTCCCGGTGCGATCCCGTCGTCGCGGGCCAGGCAGAATTGAACACTGCAGGTACCCGGGGTCGCAGGCAAGGAGAATATCGGTGGCGGGAGCCCTACGTGGCGTAGTCGCGCTGGACGGTCCGTCGGGAACCGGGAAGACCACGGTGGCCCGCAAGCTTGCCGACCGGCTCAGCGCCGGATATCTCGACACCGGTGCGATGTACCGCGTGGTCACACTGGCGGTGTTGCGCGCGGGTGTGGACCCGGCGGACTCGGTCCGCGTGGCCGCCGTCGCAGCCGACATGGAGTTCACCATCGGCACCCGGCCCGACCGTCCGTCGGTGACGCTCGCCGGTGAAGACGTCACCGCGGCCATCCGCGGACGCGACATCAATCAAGATGTCTCCGCGGTGTCGGCGGTGCCCGCGGTGCGCGAACTGCTGGTGACGCGGCAACGGAAGGTCATCGACGAGTTGCTGGCGGAAATCGGCGGCATCGTGGTCGAGGGGCGCGACATCGGCACCGTCGTCGCGCCGGACGCGCCGTTGAAGATCTACCTGACCGCGTCCCCGGAGATCCGCGCCGCGCGGCGCAGGGCGCAGGATTCCGCCGCCGGGCGTGACACCACGCACGCCGACGTGCTCGCCTCGGTGGACCGCCGCGACCGGCTGGACTCCTCCCGCGTCACCTCGCCGCTGCGGCCGGCCGAGGATGCCGTGCACGTGGACACCTCGGAACTGAACATCGACCAGGTCATCGTCGCGCTGGCGGAACTGGCCAGCCAGCGCGGGATGCTCAACGACCACACCGCCGAGGTCACGAGGTGAGCAGTGCGGTGCCGAGTTGCGGCGAGCAGGGTGACTCGCGGAGGAACATTGAGTAGTCCGGGCTTGCCCGAAGGCGCGTCCGGCCGGCTGCACGACGTCGGGCGGCTCGTCGGGCGCTACTTGTTCCGCCCCGCCTTCCGCGTTCGCATCCACGGCCTGGGCCGGGTGCCGCGGACCGGGCCGGTCCTGCTGATCGCCAACCACAGCTCGTTGCTGGAGCCGCCGGTCATCTTCGGAATGTTGCCGCGCCGCTCGGTGTTCCTGGTAAAGGAGGAGCTTTTCACCGGCGTCGTCGGGCGGTTCCTCCGGCGGATCGGCCAGGTGCCGGTTCGCCGGGGGGAGCCCGACCGGGCGCCGTTGCTGACCACCGCGAAGGTGCTGCGTGAGGGCGGGCTGGTCGGGGTGTTCCCGGAAGGCAGTCGCGGTGCGGGGGATGTGACCAACGCCGAGCGTGGCGCGGCCTGGCTGGTGCGGAGCTGTGGTGCCAACGGAGTCGTGGTGCTGCCGGTGGCCACGCGGGGCACCCGGCGCCCGGCCGGCGGGCGGCGCCGGTTCCGGCCCCGGGTGGACGTGCTGGTCGGCGAGCCGTTCACGGTAGAGGTCGGCAAGGGAAAGGCCGGGCTGGAGCAGGCCACCGAGCGCCTGCGCGGTGAGCTCGCGGCGCTCGTATGCGCCCTCGACGAGATGCGCGCGGCTCAGCCGCGGACGAAACAGAAAGCGAAGCTATGACCGAGGTTGACGGGACGTGGTCCGACGAGGCGGAGTTCGCCGCGCTGGACGCCGGTGGCGACGGCGTGGGGGCGGACGAGGCTGACGAGCAACTCGGCCAGCCGGTGCTGGCCGTGGTCGGGCGTCCCAACGTGGGCAAGTCGACGCTGGTCAACCGGATCCTGGGCCGCCGGGAGGCGGTGGTGCAGGACGTGCCCGGCGTGACCCGGGACCGGGTGGCCTACGACGCGATGTGGAACGGGCGCCGGTTCACCCTGGTCGACACCGGCGGCTGGGAGCCGGGCGCCACCGGCCTACAGGGCGCGGTCGCCACGCAGGCCGAACTGGCGATGTCCACTTCGGACGCGGTGTTGCTCGTGGTGGACGCGTCGGTGGGCGCGACCGCGACGGACGAGGCGGTCTCCAGGGTGCTGCGCCGGTCGAAGCGGCCGGTGTTGCTCGCGGCGAACAAGGTGGACGACGAGCGGTTGCTCGGCGATGTCGCGTCGTTGTGGTCGCTGGGGCTGGGCGAACCGTTCCCGGTGAGCGCGTTGCACGGGCGGAACTCGGGGGACCTGCTCGACGCGATCGTCAAGGCGTTGCCGGAGGCGCCACGGGACGGTGCCCGCGTGGCCGGGCCGCGACGGGTGGCGCTGGTCGGCAAGCCGAACGTGGGCAAGTCGAGCCTGCTCAACAAGCTCACCGGCGAGGAGCGCTCGGTGGTCGACGCGGTGGCGGGCACCACGGTCGACCCGGTCGACTCGCTGGTCGAACTGGACGGGCAGACGTGGCGGTTCGTCGACACCGCCGGGCTGCGCAAGCGGGTGCGCACCGCCAGCGGCACGGAGTACTACGCGTCGCTGCGCACCAAGGCCGCGATCGACGCCGCCGAGGTGGCGATCGTGCTGCTGGACGCCAGCGAACCACTGTCCGAACAGGACCTGCGGGTGCTCACGATGGTGGTGGAGTCCGGGCGGGCCTGCGTGCTGGCGCTCAACAAGTGGGACTTGGTCGACGAGGAACGCCGGTATCAGCTGGAAAAGGAGCTCGACCGCGGGCTGGTGCGGGTGCCCTGGGCGGAGCGGGTGAACATCTCGGCGCTCACCGGTCGTGCGGTGCGCAAGCTCGCCCCCACGCTGCGTACCGCGCTGACGTCGTGGGACCAGCGGGTGCCGACCGGGCAGCTCAACGGCTGGCTCTCCGAGCTGGTCGCGGCGACCCCGCCGCCGGTGCGTGGCGGGAAGCAGCCGAAGGTGCTGTTCGCGACCCAGGCCTCGATCCGGCCGCCGACGCTGGTGCTGTTCACCACCGGGTTCCTGGAGGCGGGCTACCGGCGCTTCATCGAGCGGAAGTTCCGCGAGCGCTTCGGCTTCGCCGGCAGCCCGGTACGGATAAACGTCCGCGTCCGGGAGAAGAAGCCCAAGAAGAGCCGTTGACGCCGTTGACCGCTGGCGGACCATGATCCACTCTGGCGGCGGTAGTCACCGCGGCGACCGTTCCGGCAGGCTCGAGGGCAATGGGAGCTGGGCGGCGCAAACACCTCAACCAGGCGCTCATGCGGATTCCGCGGCGCGCGGAGAGCGCTGACCGGGCGACGCTGACTTCCACCTTCGTGGCGGCCGGGTCCTTCTCCGCGATGCTGCACTCGACCGACCACCAGATCATCTACGGCCGGCGGGGCGCGGGTAAGACGCATGCCCTACTGCATCTGTCCGACCTGGTGGAGCGGACCGGTGATGTCGCGGTGTATCTGGACCTGCGGACCATCGGCACGGCAGGGGGAATGTACGCGGACAGCAGCCTCAGTCCCACAGTGCGTGGCACCCATCTGCTGGTGGACACCCTCGAAGCGATCCACGAGGCGCTGCTGACCGCGGTCATCGAGGGGGAGCTGGGGGAGAGCGACGGGCTTGTCCAGGCGCTCGACGACCTCGCCGAATCGGCCACGGCGGTGCGGGTGGTCGGTGAGGTCGAACGCGAGACGAAAATCGGCGGCACGGTCGAATCCTCTTACGGGGTCGAGCTTTCCCTTTCGCCGGGCGCGAAGGCGAGCGTTGGCGGACGGCGAGCGGCGAACATGGAAAGCCGGTTGCGGCGCGCCGGCACGGAAGAGCACCACGTGGTGTTCGGCCCACTCGGACGTGCGCTGCGAGCCATCGCCGATGCGCTGGCTCCCTCGCGGCTGTGGCTGCTGCTCGACGAGTGGAGCAGTGTGCCGCTCGACCTCCAGCCGCTGCTGGCGGACTTGTTGCGGCGCAGCGTGTTGCCGACGGCCGGGATCACGGTCAAGATCGCCGCGATCGAACGCCGGTCGCGGTTTCGCGCGCCCTCGCCCTCCGGGGATCAGTTCGGCATCGAGGTGGGCGCGGACGCGGCATCGGCACTGAGCCTCGACGATTTCCTGATCTTCGACAACTCGCGGCCCCGCGCGCAGGAGTTCTTCGGGCAACTGCTGTTCAACCATGCGGTCGTGCGGCTTGCCGCGATGATCCCCGAACCGCCGCCCGACGTGGCCGCGTTCCTCGAAGAATGCTTCCGGGGCAACGCTTTCGCGGAGTTGGTGCGCGCGGCCGAGGGCGTGCCGCGGGACGGGATCAACATCGCGGCGCTGGCCGCGCAGCACGCACACGACGAGCCGATCGGGTTGCGTGAGGTCAGGATGGCGGCGCGCGACTGGTACCTGCGGGACAAACAGGCGGCGCTGGCGGCCGACGGACCGGCGCGGAGGATGCTGAAATCGTTGATCGACGAGGTGGTCGGCCGGCGGCGCTCGCGGACCTTCCTGCTCGACCAGCTGAGCTGGGCGCGCCACGAGACGATCGGGGAGCTCCACGACGCTCGGCTGCTCCATGTCCTCCGTCGCGGGCTGGTGGACCACGAGCAGCCGGGCACGCTGTACGACGGGTTCGCCATCGACTACGGCTGTTATGTGTCGTTGTTGCTCGGCGGCAACCGGTCATCGTCTCGGCCGCGTGACCGGGCCGGGTGGCTCAACTCGCCCAAGGGCGTGCCCGCGGACGGCTTCAACCTCGCTAAAACCGCGCTCGACCTGAGCGCTCTGGCCGAGCCATAAGCCTGACTTATACCCACCTCGGGAATCGGCCTCTACTCCGGTCCGGAAGCGGACGGTTTGATCCCTGCTGTCCCTACAAGCTGCTGTCCCTACAAGGAGGTACGAGATGGCATCACGCCCGGACGCGCCGTTGGCGGAAGACGTAGCCCCCGCGGAGCGATCCCGCTCCATCTGGTCCATCCGGATCGGTGTCATCCCGCTGCCGTTCTACGCGCTGCTGGTCGTCGTGCTCGCGGTCCTCGCCTGGCAGGACGACCTCAAGGCCGACATCCCGACGATGGCCGCGCTGCTCGGTGTCTGCAGCTACACCTGCTACGAGGTCGGCCGGCGCATTCCGGTCTTCCGCTCGATCGGCGGCCCGGTCGTCCTGGTGACCATCCTGCCCGCGTACCTGGTCGCCGCGCACTGGATCCCCGCCGACCTGACCAAGCAGATCACGACGTTCTACAAGTCCACGAACTTCTTGTACCTGTTCATCGCCGGGATCATCGTCGGCTCCATCCTGAGCATGAACCGGACGGTGTTGATCAGGGGTTTCCTCAAGATCTTCGTGCCGCTGATCGCGGGCTCGATAGCCTCGCTGGTCGTCGGCTCGCTGGTCGGCTGGGCGATCACCGGGGACCTGCACCGGACCGTGTTCTACATCGTCGTGCCGGTGATGGGCGGCGGTCTCGGCGAGGGCGCCGTCCCGCTGACCCTCGGCTACTCGCAGTCCGGCGCGGGTCAGGCGGAAACGCTGCTCGCCCAGGTGCTTCCGGTGGTGCTGCTGGCCAACGTCTGCGCGATCGTGTTCTCCAGCGTGCTGTCCATGATCGGGCAGCGCTTCCCGCACACCACCGGGAACGGCAAGATCCAGCCGGGCGGGGACGACGATCTCGACCTCACCGAACGCGGGAACGTCAAGTTCGACATCCGCCAGCTGGCGGCCGCCGGGTTCATGGCCGTCGCGCTGTACCTGCTGGGCGAGGCCACGCACGCGTTGTTCGGCTGGCCGGCGCCCATCGTGATGCTGGTGGCCGCGATCGCGCTGAAGCTGACCCGCTGGCTGCCGCGCAACCTGGAACACCACTCGGGCCTGGTCTACGGCTTCATGTCGACCGCCGTGGCCTACCCGCTGATGTTCGCCATCGGCGTGTCGTCCACGCCGTGGGACGCACTGCTCAAGGCGTTCAACATCCCCACCGTGATCACCATCATCGCCACCGTGGTGACCATGATGGCCACCGCGTTCCTGGTCGGCCGCTGGATCGGCATGTACCCCGTCGACACCGCGATCGTCATCGGCACTCACACCGGGCTGGGCGGCACCGGCGACGTCGCGATCCTCAGCGCCACCCGGCGCATGGCCCTGATGCCGTTTGCCCAGATCGCCACCCGCATCGGTGGCGCGATCACGGTGACCATCGCCCTCATCGTCTACGCCAACCTGCATTAGAGATCGGTTCGGCGTGGTTTGCGTGGCGGTGCGGGTAGCGCAACCCGCGAGCTGCGTGTCTCACCGCAAGCGGCTCCGCCGCTTTGAACACCACCTTGGAGGTGGAAAGAAAGTGCAACCGCTCCGGGGCGTGACCGTGGTGGCCCTCGAACAGGCCATCGCCGCGCCGTATGCCAGCCGCCAGCTCGCGGACCTCGGTGCCCGGGTGATCAAGGTCGAGCGCCCCGGCTCCGGCGATTTCGCGCGCCAGTACGACACCCGAGTCAACGGGTTGAGTTCGCATTTCGTGTGGGTCAACCGCAGCAAGGAATCGCTGACGCTCGACATCAAAGATCCGCGCGGTATGGCCGTGCTGCGCCAACTGCTGCGCACCGCGGACGTGTTCATCCAGAACCTCGCGCCGGGCGCGGCGGCTCGCATGGGGCTCGGTGCCGAGGAACTGCAGGCCGACAACCCCAGGCTGGTCGTGTGCGACATCTCCGGCTACGGCCGCGGCGGCCCGTACGAGTCGATGAAGGCCTACGACCTGATGGTGCAGAGCGAGGCCGGTCTGCTGTCGGTCACCGGCTCCGGCGACGACATGGCGAAGGTCGGCATCTCCGTCTCCGATATCGCCGCCGGGATGTATGCCTACAGCTCGATCCTCGCGGCATTGCTGGAACGCGCGAACACCGGTAAGGGCGCGTACATCGATGTCTCGATGCTGGAGTCCACCGTCGAATGGATGGGTTTCCCGCTCTACTACGCCTATGACGGCGCCGAGGCGCCGCCGCGGGCGGGTGCGGCCCACGCGACGATCTTCCCGTACGGCCCGTTCACCGCGGGCGACGGCAAGGTCATCATGATGAGCATCCAGAACGAGCGGGAATGGCGGGCGTTCTGCGATCGTTTCCTCGGCCGGCCGGAACTCGCCGAGCACCCCGACTACGCGGGGAACGCCAACCGCAACGCCAACCGCGAGGAGCTGGGACGGATCATCGCGGCCCGCTTCGCGGCCCTGACCGGCGACGAAGCGACCGCACTGCTGACCGCCGTGCCGGTGGCCTGCGCCCGCGTCAACACCCTCGCCGACGTGTGGGCACACCCGCAGTTGGCGGCGCGTGGCCGGTGGCACGAGGTGCACACGCCACGCGGCCCGGTGCCCACGCTGGCGCCGCCCGGGCCGGTCAACCCCGAGCCGCGGATGGACCCGATCCCGGACACGGGCGAGCACACCCGGAAGATCCTGGCCGAACTGGGGCACGACGAATCCGCTGTGGACGAACTGATCCGGGACGGGGTGGTGTGATGAAGTCCGGCCTCACCTGGCTGTTCGTGCCCGGGTCCCGGCCCGAGCGATTCGCCAAGGCCGTCGCGGCGGGCGCGGACGTGGTCGTCGTCGACCTGGAGGACGCCGTTCCGCCGGAGGGCAAGGCCGCCGCCCGGGAGAACCTGCGCGCGGCGTGGCCGATCGGTCCGGACGTGGTGGTGCGCATCAACGCGCACAACAGCCCGGAATTCGACGCCGACCTGGTGCTTTGCCGGGATCTCGGCCCGGCCGCGGTGATGCTGCCGAAGACCGAGAGTGCCCAGGACGTGCAGGCCGTCGCCGACGGCACCGGCTGTCCGGTGCTCGGCCTCGTCGAAACGGCGCGGGGCTTCGTCAACCTCGGCGAGATCTGCACCGCGCCCGGGCTGGCCAGGCTGGTGTTCGGCAGCATCGACCTGGCGCTGGACCTCGGCACCACGGCCGACGCGGCATTGGACGCCTCGCGCAGCGACCTCGTCCGCTGGTCCGCGGCGTGCGGGCTGCCCGCGCCGCTCGACGGCGTCACGCCGTCGATCGACGATGTGGCGGCCATCGACCGGGATGCGCGCCGGGCGAAGGCGTGGGGCTTCGGTGGGAAACTGTGCATCCACCCAGCGCAACTAGCGGTCGTTCGCGACGCGATGCGGCCGAGCGCCGAGGAGGTCGCGTGGGCAAGGCGTGTGATCGAAGCGGACGAGCAAGCGCAGGGCGCTGCGGTATCGCTGGACGGAGCGATGATCGACCGGCCCGTGGTCGAGCGCGCCCGGCGGTTGCTGCAGGCGGCGGAGTAGGACCGCGCCGAGCGCAGAATGGTATGAATCCCGGTTGAGGGTGGTAAACGAGGTACTTGGAGCGGGATCGACTTGGACATCGCCCACCTGCGCGATTTCATCGCGGTCGTCGACTCGGGCAGCCTCACCCGCGCCGCCGCCGGGCTCTACGTCTCGCAGCCGGCCCTGAGCCAGCGGATCGCCCAGCTGGAAGCCGAACTCGGCGTCCGGCTGCTCGAGCGCGGGCCGCGTGGCGTGACGCCCACCGCGGCGGGCCGCGCGCTCTACCGGGACGCTCAGCAGCTCGTGCGGCAGTTCGACCGGATCGCCGGCGATGTGCTCAACGGCGACCACATCCACGGCCCCGTCGCGGTCGGGCTGCCCACGACGGTGTCGGTGCGCCTGGCTCCGGCGCTGTACTCCTGGACGAAGGCCAACCACCCCGGCATCCACCTGCAGCTCTTCGAGTCGATGAGCGGCTACATCCAGGAACTGCTCACCCTCGGCCGCCTCGACCTGGCCGTGCTGTACCGCGACGACGATGCCGTCCGCCCGGCCGAAACGCTGCTGTACTCGGAGGACCTGTTCCTCATCGGGCAACCGAAGCCGCCTGCCGCCGAAGCGGACGAGATCGGATTGGTGGACCTGCAGAACACGCCGCTGGTGGTGCCGGGCGGGCGCAGCAACCTGCGGGCGCTGATCGACCGGGCCTTCGCCGCCCAGGGCCTGGTGCCCTCGATCGTCGCGGACGTGGACTCGCTGGGCGCGATGATCCGCATCGCGGCCGGCGGCGAGGCGTGCACGATCCTCCCGTTGTCGAGCGTCGCGGACCAGGCGAACCACCGTGATCTCGGGGTGCGGCGAATCCGCAACCCGGTCATCTCGCGGAGCGTCGCGGTCTGCACCGCCGTCGAGTACTACCCGGCCCGGGATGCGGTGGCGGCGGTGCGGGAGGGTATCTCGGTCGTGACGCGGCAGATGGCCGCGGCCGGCGAATGGCCGGGAATCCGGCCGGCCTAGCGCTAGCGATTCACACCGTACGGCTCACCCGTGGTCCGTCCAGGCCCCATGAAACGATCTTGACAGGAGTGATCCTGATGATCTCCCGGGAAAAGTAGGGCAGGGGTGGCTCGTGGTCGGTCAATGCCACCGCGGTGCCCCGAATCTCGATGCCTCGGGGCACCCACGGATCGACCGTCGCTACATCGTCCACTACGAACGCGACCGTACTGCCTCGCTGGACGTTCCGGAATTTTTTCGATGAGCCCAGCGCGTGCCCGCCGATGGTGATCGTGCCGTCGTCGACGAAGAAGTTGGTTGGATTGTTCTGCACCTGCCCGTCCGGCGAGATGGTGGCCAGCCGCCCGATGGGCTGGGCGGCCAGGTAGTCCAGTTCTGCTTCAGTGAACACCGGACGATTCTGATGCTTGACGTGGACGTCAACGCAAGTCCGGCCGGGCGTGCGGCCCTAGTATTCGCCAGCCCGCCGCTTTCATGCGGTTTGTGGTGACCTGGGTGGAATGCCTGTCCGGCAAAGGGAAGCGCCGTCGATGACGAGCGACGGGGCCGGATACCGTGCACGAGCCGGCGGAAACCGTCGGCGTGGTCCGGGACGGGAGGGGGAGAAGCGATGCTGTGTGGCCGCGGCGAGGAGCAGGCGGTCATCGACCGGCTGCTGGCCGGTGCCCGGTCGGGCAGCAGCGGCACCCTGGTCGTCCGCGGCGAGCCCGGTATCGGCAAGACCGCGCTGCTCGAGTACGCGGTCGCCTCGGCGAGCGGGATGCGGGTGCTCCGCAGCGCCGGTGTGGAGTCCGAGGCCGAACTCCCCTTCGCCGGGCTGCACCTGCTGCTGGGCGGCGCGCTGGACTGTCTGCCCCGCCTGCCCGGCCCGCAACGGCGGGCGCTGGAGGGGGCGTTCGGGCTGGCGTCCGCCCAACCAGGCGACGGGCTGTTCGTAGGGCTCGCCGTGCTGTCGCTGCTTTCCGAACTGGCCGAGGACGGGCCCCTGCTCTGTGTCGTCGACGACGCCCAGTGGCTGGACCGGGCATCCGCCGGAGCGCTGCTGCTCGCCGCCAGACGGTTGCACGCTGAGGGCGTCGCCCTGCTGCTCGCCGCCCGGGACGGCGAGGACACCGCCATCGCCCCGGGGCTGCCGGAACTGACCCTCACCGGGTTGAGCGCCGTCGACGCCGCGGCACTGCTCGACGCACAAGGCGGTGAGCTGGCCGCCGGCGTCCGGCACCGGGTGCTCACCGAGTCCGGCGGGAATCCGTTGGCGCTGCTGGAACTTCCGGCAGCGTTGGCCGGCCAGGGCCACGGCGGAGCGGTTCGGACCGGCAGCCTTCCGCTGACCACGCGGCTGCGCATCGCGTTCCACGGTCAGGCCAGCAGGCTGCCGCCGGCCACGCAGACCATGTTGCTGCTCGCCGCGGCGGGTGGTGATGGCCTCGGTACCATCCTGCGCGCCGCGGCATCCTTTGGTGCCGGGCTCGCCGACCTGGCGGCAGCGGAACGGGCCGGTCTGGTCCGGGTCACCGACCAGGCCGTGACGTTCCGCCATTCGCTGGTGCGGGCGGCGGTGTACCAGGGAGCGCCGCTTGCCCGGCGGCTTGCGGCACACGAGGCGCTGGCCGAGGTCCTCGACACGCCGGCGGAAGCCGACCGCCGTAGCTGGCATCTCGCCTCGGCCGTGACCGGGCCGGACGAACAGGTTGCCACCGAACTGGAAGGCGCCGCGGTCCGCGCAGGGCAGCGCAGCGGATACGCCGCCGCGGCCGCGGCGTATGCGCGCGCCGCCCAGCTCAGCGTCGATCCGATCGCCTGCGCCCGACGACTCACCCTGGCCGCGGAGGCCGCCGGCGAGGTCGGGGATCTGGACTATGCCCGGGAACTGGCCGAGCGCGCGGCCGGCCGCGGCGACGACACCGCACTGCTGGCCAGGCTGGCACACGTACGCGCGGCGGCCGACTTCGGGCAGGGCGCGCTGCACGCCGCCTTCGCGCAGCTGTGTACCGGCGTCGATCTCGTCTCGAACGACGAGCCACATCGGACGCTGTGGATGCTGACCGACATGGTCTTCCTGTCGTGGCACGCCGACGACCGGGACCTGGCCGCCACCACCGGTGCCCGGCTGGACTCCCTGCCGCTGCCGGCCACCGATCCGCTGGCGCCCCACCATGACCTCCTGCGCTGGCTGGTCGTGCTGGCGTCGGACCGGCCGGCCGACGGCCTCCCCCGGCTTCCCGACGTGATGGCACGCGCCGCCCGTACGGCGTCGGCCAACCTGCGGGGTCTGCTGCTGACCGTGGCCGCCGCCCTGGTCGTCGGGGACGATGCGCGCGCCGCCGAGTTGGCGGCCGCGGTGAGCCGGACCGCGCGGCACCAGGGCAGGATCGGTCTCCTCGCACCCGCGCTGGTCTACCTGGCCTGGACCCGGTTCACGCTGGGCAACCACCGCGACGCGCTGACCATGGCGGCCGAGGCGGCGCGGATGGCCCAGGACACCGAACAGCACGAGTGGCACAGCCAGGCGAACTCGGTGCTGGCCTGCCTCGCCGCGGTGACCGGTGACCAGCAGCGCTGCCGGGAAACGGCGAAGGTGGCGATCCGCGACGCGACCACCCCGAACTCCATCGGCGCGCTGGCCGGCCGGTGGGCACTCGGACTGCTCGAACTCGGGCTGGGCCGGGCCGGGACGGCACTGGCCCACCTGGAGACCTTCACCCAGGGCACGCTGCGTTGCCAACTGCCGATCATCCGCAGCACACCCGATCTCATCGAGTCCGCCGTCCGCCTCGGCGAACCGGCACGCGCCGCCGAACCCTTCGACCGGCTGGCGGCGTTCGCCGCGCACTCCGGGCAACCTTGGCTCAACGCACTCGTCCTGCGCTGCACGGCGTTGCTCGCGACCGACGAGGACGCCGAGCAGCACTACCTCGGGGCGCTGGCGCTGCGCGACGACAACCACCCGATGGACGCCGCCCGTACCCAGCTGCTGTACGGGGAATGGTTGCGCCGGGCCCGCCGCCGCTCGGACGCCCGCCGGCACCTCCGCGAAGCCCTGCACACCTTCGACCGGCTGGGCGCGGAACCCTGGGCCGACCGCGCCCGAGCCGAGCTCAACGCCATTGGCGGTGCCGCCGCGACCGGCCGGGCATCCGGCGCGCTGGCCGGCCTCACTCCGCAGGAGTTGCAGATCGTGCGGCTGGCCGCCTCCGGCATGTCCAATCGCGACATCGCGGCGCAACTGTTTCTCAGCCCCCGCACGGTCGGCTACCACCTGTACAAGGCATACCCGAAGCTCGGGGTGACCTCGCGGGCGGAGCTGCCTGCCGTGGCCGGGGACTGACCCGGCCCGATGGTCCCCACCGACGGCGGGAGACCACCGGGCCGCAGCAGGCCGGCGCGCCGCTCAGCTCAGAAGCGTTTTCGCTCGTGGCTCAGGCTTGGCCAGGAACCTTGTCCAGGAACCCGTGCACCTGCCGGATCCTGCCGTCCTCGGTGAGCGCGACCACGTCGAAACCGACCACGATCGGCTCGGCGCCGGCCGGCCCGAGGTTCCAGGTGAACCGGGCCACGTCGTGGTGGCCGTCCACCGATCCGCCGAGGGTGAACACCATGCCGGCGAACTGCGCCTGCACCGCCGCCAGGGTGGCGTCGATGGCATCCCGCCCCTCCGCATCGACGAGCGGGTCGACGTAGCGTCCGTCCACTGTGTATAGCTCGTCGACCAGCGCGCGGCGGGCAGCCGGGTCCGTCTCGTTCCAGGCGGCGAGGTAGCGCTGGGCAATACCGGTGTAGTCCGTCATCACGTTCGTCCTGTCCAAAGTGTCGATCTCTGACAGCCAGGACGCTACGGACCGCTCGACGGCGGCGAATCAGTCAACGGTTCAGTAGTTCGGGCGCCGGTTCACCGTCGGATCAGTACCGCCCGCAGACCCCCAAAAACCGGACGAGGCCCGCTTTTGGTGGAGCCGGAGCGACAGGTGGCGGGTGCGAGTCCGGTGGCCAGTTCGCGGACGTTGGCGATGTCGGACGAGCCGATGCCCCAAGACCCGTGCCGCAGCCGATTTCGAGACAGATTCCGCTGCCGTCGCCGAGAAGATCGCGCAGCGCACGGCCAATGCCGAGCGGGTCGTGACCCGGTGTCCCGAGCTCCAACCGCTGGGCGCTGAGGAACTGCTCCTCATACCAATCCGCGATCTCGTCGTATGCCGCCGTCGCCACCACACCATTGGACCCTCGCGGTGGCCGCGGACGCCACAGATTCCGCCAGTGGCGAAACCACCGCGCGGTTGATTCCGGACGATTCTGGGGTCAAAGGAGTTTGGTGGCTTCGAGTGCCAGCGGATCGAACGAGCCGGGATCGCTTTCCGCTTGGTGGAGGAGATCGGCGCGCATCCGCGGGTCCCAGAACTGGCGGATGTGCGCCGCGATCGCCGTCGCCGCGGCCTTGGCGTCCTGGTGGTGGAACTGGACCGCGATCTCGTTGGCCAACCGGACCTGGGGAGAGGTGGTGGTGTCCATTCAGTCCACCAGCGCCGGTTCGCTCAGCTGGTCGCGTTCGGGTCGCCCGGCCGAGGTTCTGAGTCCGACTTGGACCGCGGTGACCTTGTATTCGGGGCAGTTGGTGGCCCAGTCGGAGTTCTCCGTGGTCACTACGTTCGCGCCGGTCACTGGATGGTGGAAGGTGGTATAGACGACCCCGACCGGCATCCGGTCGGAGATCACCGCGTGGAGCGTGGTCTCGCCGACCCGGCTGGTCAGGGTCACCTCGTCGCCGGTGGTGATGCCGCGTTCTTCGGCGTCGTGCGGGTGGATCTCCAGCACGTCCTCCGGATGCCACGCGACGTTGCCGGTACGGCGGGTCTGCGCGCCGACGTTGTACTGGCTCAGGATCCGGCCGGTGGTCAGGATCAGCGGGAACCTTCGGGTGCTGCGTTCGCTGGTCGGCACGAACGGGGTCGGCACGAACCTGCCCTTACCGCGCACGAAGGTGTCGACGTGCATGGTCGGCGTGCCCTCGGGCGCGGCGTCGTTGCACGGCCACTGCACGCTGCCCAGCTTGTCGAGCTTGGCGAAGGAGACCCCGGCGAAGGTCGGGGTGAGGGCGGCGATCTCGTCCATGATCTCGCGCGGGTGCGCATAGGTCATGGGGTAGCCCATCGCGGTCGCGATCTCGCAGGCGACCTCCCACTCGTGCTTGCCGCTGCGCGGCGCCATCACCGGCCGGACGCGGTTGATGCGGCGCTCCGCGTTGGTGAACGTCCCGTCCTTTTCCAAGAAGGACGTGCCGGGCAGGAACACGTGCGCGTACTTGGCGGTCTCGTTGAGGAACAGGTCCTGAACCACGACCAGTTCCATGGCCGACAGCGCCGCGGTCACGTGCTGGGTGTTGGGGTCCGATTGCGCGATGTCCTCGCCCTGCACGAACAAGCCACGGAAGGTGCCGGCGACGGCGGCATCGAACATGTTGGGAATGCGCAGTCCCGGCTCCGGTTCGAGGCTGCGGCCCCACAGGTCCTCGAACACGCCGCGCACCGCGTCGTCGGAGATGTGCCGGTAGCCGGACAGTTCGTGCGGGAACGAGCCCATGTCGCACGAGCCCTGCACGTTGTTCTGGCCGCGCAACGGGTTCACCCCGACGCCCTCGCGGCCGATGTTGCCGGTGGCCATGGCGAGGTTGGCCAGGCCCATCACCATGGTGGAGCCCTGGCTGTGCTCGGTCACCCCCAGCCCGTAGTAGATCGCCCCGTTTCCACCCGTGGCGTACAGCCGTGCGGCGGCGCGCAGCTCTTCGGCGGGGACACCGGTGATCGGCTCGGTCACTTCCGGGCTGTTCTCCGGGCTCGCGATGAACTCCGCCCAGGCGTCGAACTCCTCGCAGCGGTCGTCCACAAAGGACCGGTCGACCAGGCCCTCGGTGACCACGACGTGCGCCATCGCGTTGATCACGGCGACGTTGGCCCCCGGCTTGAGCTGGAGGTGATGGCTGGCCTCGATGTGCGGCGAGCGGATGAGGTCGATCCGCCGCGGGTCGACCACGATGAGCTTCGCGCCCTCGCGCAGCCGGCGTTTCATGCGGGAGGCGAACACGGGATGGGCGTCGGTGGGGTTCGCGCCGATCACCACGATCACGTCGGCCTTGGCGACCGACCGGAAGTCCTGCGTGCCCGCCGACGTGCCGAAGGTCTGCTTCAGGCCGTAGCCGGTGGGGGAGTGGCAGACCCGCGCACAGGTGTCGACGTTGTTGTTGCCGAACGCGGCGCGCACCATCTTCTGCACCACGTAGACCTCTTCGTTGGTGCAGCGCGAAGACGTGATGCCGCCGACCGCGCCGACCCCGTACCGTGCCTGGAGTTCGCGCATCTTGTCGGCCACATAGCCGATGGCGGTATCCCAGTCGACCTCGCGCCATTCGTCGTCGATGGTGTCGCGGACCATGGGGTTGAGTTTGCGGTCGGGGTGGGTGGCGTAGCCGAAGGCGAACCGGCCCTTGACGCACGAGTGGCCCTCGTTGGCGTCGCCGTTCTTGTACGGCACCATGCGCACCAGTTCGTCACCGCGCAACTCGGCCTTGAACGAGCAGCCGACCCCGCAGTAGGCGCACGTGGTGATCACGCTCCGGCTCGGCATCCCGAGGTTCACCACGGACTTCTCCTCCAGCGTGGCCGTCGGGCAGGCCTGCACGCAGGCGCCGCAGGACACGCATTCGGAGTCGAAGAACAGCTCACCGGCGCTGGCGGAGACCTTCGAGTCGAACCCGCGGCCCTCGATGGTCAGCGCGAGGGTGCCCTGGATCTCGTCGCAGGCCCGCACACACCGTGAGCACACGATGCACTTCGACGGGTCGAAGTCGAAATACGGGTTGCTGGTGTCGGTCTCCGCGTCGAGGTGGTTGGCGCCTTCGTAGCCGTAGCGCACCTGGCGCAGCCCGACCCGTCCGGACATGTCCTGCAGTTCGCAGTCCCCGTTGGCCGAGCAGGTCAGGCAGTCCAGGGGATGGTCGGAGATGTAGAGCTCCATCACGCCTTGCCGGAGCTTTTCCACCCGCGGGGTCTGCGTGTGCACCTTCATGCCCTCGGCCACCGGGGTGGTGCACGACGCGGGGGTGCCGGGGCGGCCGTCGATCTCCACCAGACACAGCCGGCACGAACCGAACGCCTCCAGCGTGTCGGTCGCGCACAGCTTCGGCACTTCCACACCCGCCAACGCCGCTGCGCGCATCACCGAGGTACCTTCCGGCACGGTCACCGGCTGGCCGTCGACCTCCAGGTTGACGGTGTCGGGTCCCGCCTTGGCCGGGGTGCCCAGGTCCGGCTCCTTCAACAAGCTCATGAGCCCTCCTTCGCGGTGAAGTCCTCCGGGAAGTGCAGCAGCGCGCTGCGCACCGGATTCGGGGTCAGCCCGCCCATCGCGCACAGTGACCCGTCGGTCATCAGCTCACACAGATCGTTCAGCAGTGCAAGATTGCCCTCGGCGTCCTGACCGGCGACGATCCGGTCGATCACCTCGACGCCACGTACCGATCCCACCCGGCACGGAGTGCATTTGCCGCACGATTCTTCGGCGCAGAATTCCATCGCGAACCGTGCCATCGCGGCCATATCGACGGTGTCGTCGAAGACCACGATGCCGCCGTGCCCCAGCATCGCGCCGGCCTCGGTGAAGGCTTCGTAGTCCATCGGCAACTCGAACTGCGACACCGGAAGGTACGCGCCCAGCGGCCCGCCGACCTGTGTGGCACGCACCGGCCGGCCGGAGCGGGTGCCCCCGCCGTAGTCGTTGACCAGCTCGCCCAGCGTGATCCCGAACGCGGTCTCGAACACGCCGCCACGGGCGATGTTCCCCGCCAGCTGAAACACCTGTGTGCCCCGGGAACGCCCCACACCCAGACCCTGGTAGGCGGCGGCGCCGTCGGCCAGGATCGCCGGCACGCTGGCCAGCGTGAGCACGTTGTTGATGATCGTCGGCTTGCCGAACAGGCCGGTGATCGCCGGGATCGGCGGTTTGGGCCGCACCATGCCCCGCTTGCCCTCCAGGCTTTCCAGCATGGAGGTCTCTTCGCCGCAGATGTAGGCGCCCGCGCCGACGCGCACGAACAGGTCGAAGGAGAGCCCCGAACCCAGAATGTTCTCGCCCAACCAGCCCGCTTCGCGGGCCAGGTCGATGGCCCGGCGCAGGGTCGCGATCGCGTCCGGATACTCGGACCGGAGGTAGATGTAGCCCTCGCGCGCCCCGACCGCGTATGCCGCGATCGTCATGCCTTCGATGAGACAGAACGGGTCGCCCTCGATGAGCATGCGGTCGGCGAAGGTGCCGCTGTCGCCCTCGTCGGCGTTGCAGCACACGAATTTCAGCTCGCCGGGGGTCTGCGCGACCGTCTTCCATTTGATCCCGGCCGGGAACCCCGCGCCGCCCCGGCCGCGCAGTCCGGACTCGGTGACCTCGGCTACGACCTCGTCGGGGTCACGGTCCAACGCCGCGCGCAAGCCGGTGAGCCCGCCATGCCGCACATAGTCCTCAGTGGACAGTGGATCGGTGACGCCGACTCGGGCGAAACACACCCGCTGCTGGTCACGCAGCCACGGCAGCTCCTCGACCACGCCTTGGCACAACTCGTGGTCGGCGCCGTCGAGCATGCCCGCGGCGACCAGCTCACCTATCCTGTCCGCGGTTACCGGCCCGTAGCCGATCCGGCCGCGATCGGTCTCGACCTCGACGAAGGGTTCGAGCCACAGCATGCCGCGAGAACCGTTACGGACCACGGTGACCGGCCGGTCCGCCTCGCGCGCCAACGCGGCCGCTACCTCGTCGGCACCCACCGACAACGCGGCAGAGTCGCGAGGAACGTAGACCCGCACCTGCGAAGAATCCGTCATGACCCCGCCGTTTCCGTCGCCAGCAGATCATCCAGCCGGGCCCGGTCCAACCGGCCGTGGAGTCGGCCGTTGAGCTGCCCGGCCGGGCCGAGCGCGCAGTTGCCGAGGCAGAACACCTCGTCCAGCGACACCGACCCATCCGGTGTGGTCTGCCCGGCCTTGATGCCCAACACCTGCTGGGCGTGGGCGAGTAGGTCTTCAGCGCCGACCGACTGACACGCCTCGGCGCGGCACAACCGCAGCCGTGTCCGCCCGGCGGGTTCGGTCCGGAAATCGGCGTAGAAGCTGATCACCCCGTGCACCTCGGCGCGGGACAGGTTCAGCTCCGCGGCCAGCAACCCCACCACTTCGCGGTCTATGTAACCGAACTCGCCCTGAATATCGTGCAGAATGGGTAACAGCGCGCCGCGCTCATCCCGATGTGCCGCGACGACGGCCCGCACGCGCTCGGCAAGCGCTGGACTACCCGGCATGCCGCCTCCACTCCGAGGTTCGGTCTCCTGGACGGTCGGTCCCATACTGTATGCAAACGTACCTCGGATCTTACCCCTGCGAAAGAGGCGTTTCCCGGCGTTGTCCAGCCCACCGCCTGCCGCCCCCAGGCAACCTGGTTTTCGCAGTTCAACGGGGCTGCCGGTGGTCTCCGCGGGAACACTCGTCTGCGATAGTCATGCGCTGTGAAGAGTGATGACGTCGTGCTTCGGCGTGCCGGTGACTCCGATGCGATCGACATGGCCGCCGTGTGGTTGCGGTCCTTCGCTGCCGCGCTGCCGACAGTGCGTCGCGCACACGACGATGACGAGGTACGGAACTGGTTCTCCCAGGTGGTCGTGCCACAGCAGGAAGCATGGGTTGCGGTCGCCGGGGCCTCCGTGGCCGGGCTGCTGGTGCTGGCGGACACGGAGTTGGAGCAGCTCTACCTCGACCCGTCCTGGCGTGGCCGGGGACTCGGCGACCGGTTCATGGCCTTGGCCAAACACCGGCGTCCCCAAGGCTTGGAACTGTGGACATTTCAGGTCAACGAACCGGCGCAGCGGTTCTACCGGCGGCATGGTTTTGTCGCGGTCGAGCGCACTGACGGACTGCGTAACGAGGAACGTGAGCCGGACATCCGCTATGTCTGGCGACCTCAGCGGTAAATCGGTCACGCGGTCACCGGCAGCGGGCGTGCGCTCCTCATCGGGTCACGCAGTACACCGACATCTCCTCAGCAGGCAAGCTGACTGGGCCGCTGGTTCTCGCAGGACGAGTTGGACAGGAGTAATGACGGCGTCGAGCCGTCATTACGGTCTGGTTTCTTCGAGTTTCTGGATGATCGGTGCCACGAGTTCGTTCAGTTCTCGCACCAGGACCGTGACCGCGCGGCGTGCCGTCTCTTCCACGGCATGACGCGGATCGTCCGGCGCGGGCGGTAGGCCGTCGAACGGTATCGGTGCCTCGATGAGCAATGACGCTCGCAGGTATGGCGTCGTGGCGATGTCTCTCGGCGTGGGGTGCACGAACTGGCCGAACAGGTTGGGCCAGTTCTGCCAGTTCCGATCGCGGCACCAGTCCCTCGGCCAGGCGAGGGCAGCCGGCCACGGCGACACCAAGGTCAGCTGCGCGGTCAGGGTGCCGTCCCACTCGTTTCGGATACAGGCCGCGTCCAGGATTCGGCGATGCCACCGCACATAGCCGGGGCACAGCGATGGAGGAACGCTCAGGCGCCATGCGGTGCAGGCGAAAGCGATCGGCGCGATGTCGCCGAATGAACCGGCGAACTCCTCCACGTTGTGGCGAGTGTGCGCGTCATAGCGAGACGCTCTGCCGCTATCGATCCACAGCGCCTGCGACGCCCACAATGCGGTCACTGTCTGGGCGACATCGCTTCGGCCATGGCCAGAACGTTCTGATATTCACGCCAGTGAACAATCCGGCCGTCGCGGGCGGTGAGTACTCCGATGAATCGCGCGGCGCCCCGGGGTCCGTTCTCCACGCGTGCCACGAGTTCGTACTCGACCACGATCACGTCGGGGTCGGTGGTGTGATGGATCAGCACCGGGCCGGTTGCCGGTGCACTGGTCGATCCGGGCATGTAAACCCCTTAACATGAGTGATGACTCAGTTACGATAATGAGTCACCACTCAGGTTGTCAACGAGAACAGGGAATCGGTGGCAGGATGTCAGCGCACAAACCCGTACCAGCCAGCGGAAAACCGGTCCGGGCGGACGCTCAGCGCAACCGGGCCCGGATCCTGGCGGCGGCCGAGGCGGTCTTCGCCGAAGGGGGACCGTCGGCGTCCACCGAAGAGGTCGCCCGGCGGGCCGGGGTGGCGATCGGCACCGTCTTCCGGCATTTCCCGACCAAGAAGGACCTGCTGGCCGCGATCGTCAAGGAACTCATGGAGCGGCTGACCGCCGAGGTGAACTCCCTGGTCGAAGTCGGCGACCCGGCGACGGCCTTCTTCGAGTTCTTCACCCGGGTCGTCGAGCAGGCGGCGGCGAAGAAGTCCGTCGTCGACCTGCTCGCCCAGGCCGGTGTCGATCTCGACGTCGCCAAGCCGGTCAATGCGCTGCGGCAGGCCATCGGCGCACTGCTGGCCGGCGCGCAACGGGCCGGGGCCGTCCGGGACGACGTCCAGCTCGCCGAGGTGATGGCGTTGCTCACCGCCACCAGCCAAGCGGCCCTCCGGTCGGGGTGGAGCCGGAAACTCCAGCACCGCGCCCTCGCGGTCATCTACGCGGGGCTACGTTCCGCGAAGTGAGCGACCCGGCCGGGATCTCGTCGGAGCCTCCGCGCCCGGGGGCGCCGTGGCAACATTCCGGTGTGACTTTCCGGCCGAGCGGAGGTAGACGATGGCAGCTCCGGCGAGTGCGCACGGGGACCTGTGGTTCCGGCGGTTCGAACCCGCCCCGGACGCCCAGGTCCGCCTGGTATGCCTGCCGCACGCGGGTGGCTCGGCGAGCTTCTACCTGCCCATGGCGCGGGCGCTGGGCCCGGCAGTCGAGGTCCTGTCGGCGCAGTACCCGGGTCGGCAGGACCGCCACCACGAGCCCTGCATCCGCGATCTCGGCGTGCTTGCCGACGAGCTGTTCGCCGCGCTGGGACCGTGGGCAGACCGGCCGCTCGCGATCTTCGGTCACAGCATGGGGGCGGCACTGGGGTTCGAGCTGGCGCGCCGCATCGAGACCGCCGGCGCTGCCGAGCTGGTGCGGCTGTTCGCCTCCGGCCGGCCCGCGCCGTCTGTGCAGCGGAACGAGAACGTGCACCAGCGCGACGACGACGGCCTGCTCGCCGAGCTGAAAGCGTTGAGCGGCACCGATTCCCGCGTCCTCGACGACGAGGAGCTCATGGAGATGGCGTTGCCCGCGATCCGCGCCGACTACGAGGCAGTAGAGACCTACCGTTACGCGGATGGCCCGAAGCTGCGCTGCCAGGTGACCGTGCTCGCCGGTGACGACGACCCCGTGGCGCCCCTCGACGAGGTCCGCCAGTGGCGTGCCTACACCGAGGCCGAGCTGGACTTCCACATCTTCCCCGGCGGCCACTTCTTCCTGGCCGACCATCAGGACGCGGTGATCGGCCTCATCCGGGATCGCCTGGCCTGATCGCTGATGCCCGGATGGCGGCGCGAGCTGCCGATCACTCCTGCACGGCTCCTCGACGCGTAACTCGCTGGGGTTGAGCGGGGGGTCATTGATCGTCCTCTAGCGGACGGACGCCGTCCGTGGCGATCGCCTTGCCGAGGGTTACGGCTGCGGCAGGTGTTTCCGGACAAGAGCGCTGGCCCGCGTCCGGATCCGGCACGTGGAACGGCTTGTTCGGCGGGCCGCGCCCCACAACGATGAGGGGCATGGCCGTCACAGCTGACACCTGGTTCACGCCGCTCACCCCGCTGGCCTTCCTGGAACGGTCCGCCGAGGTCTTCCCCGACAAGGAGGCGATCGTCTACGGTGAGCGCCGCCTGACATACCGTGAGTTCGCGGCGGAGGCGACCCGGGTCGCGCACGCGCTGCGCGCCTGCGGGGTCGGTCCGGGCGATCGGGTGGCGTACCTGTTGCCCAACATTCCCGAGATGCTGATCGCCCACTTCGCCGTGCCGCTCGCGGGCGCGGTGCTGGTGGCGATCAACACGCGGCTCACGGCGGCCGAGATCCGGTACATCCTCGAGCATTCGGGCGCCAAGGTGCTGGTGGTGGATGCCGCGTTGCACGGCTCCGTGCCGCCGGGCGTGGATCTCGCCGAGATCGTGACGGTGCTCGATCCGGCGTCGGGGGCCTCGCCGGATCCGGGCGTCGGCGGGATCTCCTACGGGGAACTGCTGGCGCGCGGCGACGATCGCCCACTGCCGTGGACGGTCGACGACGAGCGCGGCACGATCTCGATCAACTACACCTCGGGCACCACCGGGCGGCCCAAAGGGGTCATGTACCACCACCGGGGCGCGTATCTGAATTCGCTCGCCGAGATCGTGCATTCCCGGCACACCCCGGAGTCGCGCTACCTGTGGACGTTGCCGATGTTCCATTGCAACGGCTGGTGCACGCCGTGGGCGGTGACCGCCATCGGCGGGACGCACGTGTGCCTGCGAGCGATCGACGCGGCGGAGATCTGGCGGCTGATCGATGCCGAGCGGGTCACGCATTTCAACGGCGCGCCGACGGTGCTGGTGGCGATCACCAACCACGAGGGGGCGCATCCGCTCACCCGGGAGATCGTGGTGACCACCGCGGGTGCGCCACCGTCGCCGACAGTGATCCGGCGGATCTCGGAGTTGGGCGCCCGGCTCACGCACGTGTACGGCCTGACCGAGACCTACGGTCCCTACACGGTGTGCGAGCCGCAGGAGGGCTGGCTCACGCTGGATGTCGCCGCGCGCAGCAAGGAGATGTCGAGGCAGGGTGTCGGCATGATCGTCACCGACGGGGTACGGGTCGTCGACGAGCAGATGCGGGATGTGCCACGAGACGGTGTCACGATGGGCGAAGTCGTGATGCGTGGCAACAACGTGATGTCCGGGTATTTCAACGATCCGGCGGCGACTGAAAACGCTTTCCGCGGCGGGTGGTTCCACTCCGGGGATCTGGGTGTCTGGCACCCCGACGGATACATCCAACTGCGCGACCGGGCCAAGGACATCATCATCTCCGGCGGAGAGAACATCTCGACGATCGAAGTGGAGAGCGCCATCGATTCGCATCCCGCGGTGCTGGAGGTCGCCGTGGTCGGCATTCCGGACGAGAAGTGGGGCGAGCGTCCGAAGGCGTATGTGGTTCTCCGCAAGGATTCCTCGGCCGGGGTTGAGGAGTTGCTGGAGCACGTGCGGGGACAGATAGCGAAGTACAAGGTGCCGGATGTGATCGAATTCGTGCCGGAGTTGCCGAAGACCTCGACGGGCAAGATCCAGAAGTTCCAACTCCGCGAGCGTGACTGGCGCGGCCACGAGAGCCGCATCCACGGCTGACCGCCTCGCGCCGGTCAGTCCGTGTGCATACCTCGCCAGAGGAGGTCGACAAGGCTCACCGTCTGACTCCGCCAGTCGCCGTCGGGGTCGACGTAGAGCAGGCCGCCCAGTCCGCGCAGGACCGTCTCCGGGTCGAGGTCGGCACGGACGGTTCCGGCCTCGACGTTGGCCTTCAGCAGCGTGGAGACCGCGTCGACCACGGTCTGGTAGGCGTTCGCGGGCAGTTCCCCGCCGGACACCGTCGCGACGCGAAGGGCGTTGGCCAGGCCACGCTTGGTCATCATGTAGTGCGCGAGGTGATCGGCCGTCCAGATGCGGAAAGCCTGTTCCGGGCTGTGCTTTTCGAGCAGGCGTGGCACGACCTCGACCAGGTGCCGCACCTCGCGCCGGTAGACCGCCAGGATGAGCGCTTCGGGGGTGGGGAAGTGCCGGTACACCGTGCCGACGCCCACTTCGGCCTGCTTCGCGATGGCGTTGAACGAGACCTCGCCCGAGCCGGCCAGCGAGTTCGCGGCGGCGGCGAGGATGCGCTCGTGGTTGCGCCGGGTGTCCGCGCGCCGGGGGCTGACCGATCCCGTCGTCATCGTCCCTCCCGTCTCGTCCGCCTTGAAATCTACCGCTGCACCTGGAGTGGCTCCGGGGTGAGGGCATCCGTTGCGAAGCGGATTGTTATCCGCTAGCCTCGGCGACGACGCCGAGCGGATGAGTATCCGGTACAGCTCGGTGACGATCTGCGGGAAAGAGATCCGGTGGACATCTCACTCGAAATCAATGGTAAGACCGAACACCTGAGTGTCGATCCCGGTGTGACGCTGCTGGACGCGTTACGGGAGCGCCTCGACATCACCGGCCCGAAGAAGGGCTGTGACCGCGGCCAATGCGGCGCCTGCACGGTGCACGTCGGCGGCCGGACCGTGCTTTCGTGCCTCACCCTGGTCGCCACCGTGAAACAGCCGGTCACCACGGTGGAAGGACTGTCCACACCGGACCGGTTGCATCCGGTCCAGCAGGCGTTCGTCGACTCAGACGCCCTGCAGTGCGGGTTCTGCACGCCGGGGCAGATCATGTCGGCCGTCGCCGCGGTGCGGCAGGGCGTCGAGGACGTCCGGGAGTTCATGTCCGGCAACATCTGCCGCTGCGCGGCATATCCGAACATCGTCGCGGCAGTCGAACAAGCGAGGCAGGCCGATGCGTCCCTTTGAACTCACGGCACCAGCGACCGTCGAGGCCGCGCTCGCCTCGCCGGGCACGTTCCTGGCCGGCGGGACGACCCTCGTCGACCTGATGAAGCTCAATGTCCTTACCCCACAACATGTCCAGGACATCAACGGGTTGCCGTTGCGTGGCATCGACACCAGGGACGGGTTGCGGATCGGCGCGCTGGAACGGATGAGCGACATCGCCGAGCACCCGGGGGTGTATCCGGTGATCTCTCGTGCCTTGTTGTCGAGCGCTTCCCAGCAACTCCGGAACATGGCCAGCATCGGCGGAAACCTCCTGCAGCGCACCCGCTGCACGTACTTCCGCGATGTCGCCATGCCCTGCAACAAACGCCGGCCCGGCAGCGGATGCCCCGCGATCACGGGCGCCAACCGGATGCACGCCGTGCTGGGCACGAGCGAGAAATGTGTGGCGACGCACGCCAGCGACGTGGCCGTCGCCCTGGTCGCACTCGGCGCGGAGATCCGGCTGGCCAGCGCCGGCCGAACCCGCACCGTCAAGCTGGCCGACTTCTACCGCACGCCGGGTGAGACTCCCGAGGTGGAGAACGACCTGCGCCCCGGCGAACTGATCACCGAGGTGCTGGTCCCGCGACTGGACTGGGCGTCGCGTTCCACCTACGTCAAGGTGCGGGACCGGCAATCGTATGAGTTCGCGCTGTGTTCCGTCGCGGTCGCACTGGACATCCAGGACTCGCGCATCGTCGACGCCCGGGTGGCGGCCGGGGGAGTGGCGACCGTCCCGTGGCGGTTGGTCGCGGTCGAGGCCGCACTGCGAGGTGCGCCCGTGGCCCTGGAGTCCTTTGAGGACGCCGCGTCCGTGGCGGCCGATGGCGCCCGGCCGTTGTCCGCGAACGGGTTCAAGGTTTCCCTGCTGAAGCGGACCATTGTCCGCGCATTGCTCGAACTCACCGGACTGACCGAGGAGAGCCATCGATGAGCAGCCGGGTGGACGCCCCGCTGAAGGTTACCGGCCGGGCCAAGTACGGGGCGGACAACAACTTCCCGGGCATGGCCTACGGATACGTCGTGCTCAGCACGATCGCCCACGGCGAGATCGAAGCCATGGACGTGACGGCCGCGAAGAGCGCTCCCGGAGTGATCGGTGTGTACTCGCCGTTCGACCCTCTGGAGTTACGCCCGGCGAACCTCCCGATGTTCGGCGAAGCGTGGGTTCCCTTGCAGGACAAGGAAGTCACCTACTACGGCCAGCCGATCGGCTTCGTGGTGGCGGAGACCTACGAACAGGCCCGGGACGCGGCGATGCTCGTCGAGGTCTCCTACCACGCTCGGCCGGCGCTGACCTCGCTGGCGGATGGCCTTGCCTCGGCCGAGGATCCGCCCCCAGGGGGCCGGGAAGACTCGGCGTCCTTCACCGTCCTGGCGCCCGGAGTCGAGTCCATTGAGGACGCACTGGCCGCAAGCCCGGTGGTCGTCGAGGCGACCTACGCCACCGCGACCCAGCACCACGCCGCCATGGAGCCACATTCCGCGGTCGCGGTGTGGGACTCCGGCGAACTGACCATCTACAGTGGAAACCAGGCGTCCGACCTCCTGGCACTGGACCTGGGCAGCGCACTGGACGAGGAGTCGGTCCGCGCGGTGAATCCGTTCGTGGGCGGGGCTTTCGGCGGCAAGGCCCGCGCGTCCGCGCCGGCGCTCCTGGCCGCCGCCGCGGCCAGGGTCCTCGGCCGTCCGGTCAAGGCCGTGCTCGGCCGGGAACAGGTCTTCACCGCGACCGCGGGCCGCGCCGCGACGGTCCAGAACATCTCCCTCGGCGCGGACGCCACCGGCACCCTGATCGCGCTCCGCCACGACTCGTGGTGCAGCACGGCGGCGGACCGGTCGTTCGTCGAACCGACCTCGCACGGCTCGCGAGAGTGGTACGCCGCCCAGAACCTGGCGATCAGCCAGAAGATCGTGCCGCTGAACATCCCACCGACCACGTTCATGCGGGCGCCGGGTGAGGCACCCGGCTCCTTCGCGCTGGAGAGCGCGATCGACGAGCTCGCGGTCGCACTGAACATGGATCCGATCGAGTTGCGTCTGCGCAACAACTCGACCGCACCGCTCGGCAAGGATCTGCAGTGGTCGAGCAAGCATCTCGACGAGTGCCTCCGCATCGGCGCGGCCCGGTTCGGCTGGGCGAACCGCTCGCCACACGGCCACACCGACGGTGACTGGCTCGTGGGGCTGGGCATGGCCACCGCGATGTTCCCCGCCCTGCGGTTCCCGGCCACGGTCGAGATCTGTCTGCAGGCGGACGACACGGCGGTGGTCGCGACCAGCGGAGCGGACCCGGGAACCGGCCTGTTGACCGTGCTTTCCTTGGTGGGAGCCGAATCACTGGACATCTCGCCCGAGCGGATCACACCGCGGCTGGGCGACTCGGCGTTCCCCGCCGGTGGCATGTCCGGCGGCTCGACCGCCACGGCGAGCGCGGGTACGGCCATCATGATCGCCGCGGCCAAGGTGATCGATGAACTGCTGGCGCTGGCCTCGTCGGCAGGCGCACCGTTCGACGGAATGGAGGTCACGTACGCGGAGGGTCGCGTGCTGGCCGGCGGCCGGGCGATGACGTTCGGCGAACTGCTGCGGGCGCTGCACCGCTCGTCGATCTCCGCGACCGGTTCGTCCGCCCCCGGTGAGGAGTTGACCAAGCACTCGTTCAGTTCGTTCGGCGCCCAGTTCTGCGAGGTCCGCGTGCACCGGTGGACACGCGAAGCCCGCGTGTCCCGCATGCTCGGCGTGTTCGACTCCGGCCGGATCATCAACGAAAAGGCGGCTCGCAGCCAGATCGTCGGCGGCATGATCTGGGGCGTGTCGGCCGCGCTCCACGAGGGCCTGGAGATCGAGGCGAACGGCCGCCTGGCCAACGGTGACTTCGCGGGCTACCTGCTCCCGGTGAACGCCGACATTCCCGATGTGGACGTCCACTTCGTCGAGTACCCGGACACACTGCACAACGCCGTCGGCGCGAAAGGACTCGGCGAGATCGGTGTCGTCGGCATGGCGGCAGCCGTCGCCAACGCCGTTTACAACGCCACTGGCATCCGGGTCCGCCACCTCCCCATCGCCATCGAGGATCTCCTGTAGGAGGTCTGAACACGGCCGGTTCCGTCACCTGCACGGAACCGGCCTTTTTTCACGGGTGCGGAAGGGACGTGCGGAATTCGTGGCTGGAGCTGACGGCATCGGCCCCGGCGACCACCTGGCAGCGGTTTATTGGACGGCCTGTTGGCGTCGCCGTTCGCCGGATCGTTTGCCGTACACCGCGGTGCCCATCACCAACCCCGCCATCACCACATACGGCACCACGTTGGTGATCACCACCATGGTGTCCACCGACAGCAGGTAGGTGAGTGCGATGCACACCGCCGCGGTGAGGAACACCGCCACGCCCCACACCACGGTCAGCATCCGCTGCGAACGCCGGAACCCCGGGTACTGCCAAAGCCCGTTCCACCAGTCGATCCGTGCCGGGTCGCCGTTCGTGGCGAACCGGCGACCGAAGTAGAACATCAGGGGCCGGGGCGCAAGCAGCGACGCGAGCAGCACCAGCCCGAACAGCCCGAAGCCCGCGGACTCCTTCACCAGCACCAGCCGTGGGCTGTTGAACGCGAGCATGCTGATCACCCCGACCGCGATGAACACCAGCACCATCAGGCCGAACTCGTCCACCCGCCGGTCCTTGAGCAGCCGGAAGACGATCTCCACCGCCGGCCACACGCCGCTGAGCAGTAGTGCCGGCACTTGACCGACGCCGCGATCGGCCAGCACGTCGTAGGTGACAATGGGTAACGCGATGTTGAAGACAACGGTGACGATCCACCCGACTGCAATGGCAGCGCCACTACTCGCGCGAGCCCGCGGTGGAACCTGCTCTGGAGCCTGCTGCGGCATGCTCACGTCGACGCCTCCCAGGAGTTGCAGAAAGAATAACGCTCGTGAACAGTAGCGCAACTTATCCCGAGCTTGAAACAGGGGAACGCGGCCGCTCCATCGGGCTGGTGCCGTTCCTGTTCGGCCTGGCCGGCACGCAGTCTGTGCCCGCGAAGGTGATCAACCACCTGCTGGTCGATCTCGGTATGTCGGCGGCGGCCGCGAAGGCCCAACTGGCCCGGATGCGCCAGCGCGGCCAACTGACCGCGACCCGGCACGGCCGCACCGTCGACTACCAGCTGGCCGGCCCGTTCGGCGAGTCCTTCCACCGGATCCGCTCCGGCATGGGCGCTTCGCCACCGGAGTGGCGGGGCTCGTTCCATGCGCTGCTGTACCAGGTGCCCGAGTCGGCACGGGCGTTCCGCGACCATTTCCGCCGCAACGCGTTGCTGGTCGGCTACGGTCTGCTCCAGCAGGGTGTGTTGATCGCGCCGGCCGACCGCACCGAGTCCCTGGCGGCCATTCTGGCCCGCCGTCCGTCGGCCGCCACGATCTACCCGGCCACCCTGCACCTGGCGCTGCCCGATGCGCGCAGCGCCGCCGCCGCGGCGTGGGCGCTGCCCGAGATCGAGCAGCGCTACTTGCGGCACTGCCACGACCTGCGGGAGGCGCTCGCCCGCTCGGCTCGACCGGAGCCGGGCGCGGCGGCCCTGCGCCGGTTTGCCGAACTGGTCAACGGACCGATGATCGACACCCTGCTGGCGCCGAGCCTGCCCACCGAGCTGCTGCCGAAGGACTGGCCGGGTCGTCAACTGTTCGAGCTGATCGGAGAGGTCAACGATCGCTACGGACCCGCAACGAGCCGCTATGTGCGTGATCTGATCGAGCAAGCCCGCAGCTAGTCGGCCGCAGGCTGGTCGCCATCGAGGACCGCCCGAGCTGGGCGGGTCGCGCGACCTGGCCGGCGTCCGCAGGGTCAGGTCGCGCCGAGGCGGCGCAGGACCTCGGGTAGGCGCTCCAGCAACGGTTGCGGGGCCGGTCCGCCCATCGTCGCTCGCAAATAGAGCCCGTCACCGAGCACGCTGACGATCTCGGCGGTCAGCGGGTCGTCGATGTGCTCGGCCAGCAGGGCCGTCCAGCGCCGGCCGACTTCGACCATGGTCTCGGCTACCTTCGACTCGCTGCTGAGCAGGCGCAGCACGGCAACCGAGCAGCGGTGCCCCGGGTTGTCCATGCTCGCGTCGGTGACCGACGACCGGAGGTAGTACTGCAGCACGCCCTCGGGCGCCGTGCGGGCGTGCTCGATGTCGGCTGCGGTCAGCCGTAGCAGGCGGTCGAGAAGGCCGTTGAGCAGGGCGTCCTTGGAGCCGAAGTGGTACAGCAGGCCGCCTTTGGACACCTTGGCTCTCGCCGCGACGGCGTCCAGCGTGACGGCGGCCGAACCGCTCTCGATGAGGATCTCCTGAAAGGCGTCGAGGATCTGCTCCCGCGCTGATGGTCGTCCCATACCCTTTGACTATACCGTCCGGACGGTATAGTTTTGCAAGGACGGTTACTATACCGTCCGGACTGTTCAGTTAGAAAGGGAAGAGGGAATGACGACAACGGGTCGCCGGCACTGGATCGCTTTGGCGGTGCTGGTGCTGCCCGTGCTGCTGATGAGCGTCGACATGACCGTGCTCGGGTTCGCCCTGCCGTACCTGAGCGAGGACATCGGGCCGAGCGGCGCCGAGCAACTGTGGATCGTCGATATCTATTCGTTCGTGCTCGGCGGGCTGCTGGTGCTCATGGGCACGCTGGGCGACCGGATCGGGCGGCGCAAGCTCCTGCTCTCCGGCGCCGTGGTGTTCGGCGGCGCCTCGGTGCTGGCGGCGTTCGCCACGAGCCCGGCGCTGCTCATCGCCGCGCGGGCGCTGCTCGGGGTCGGCGGGGCGACGCTGATGCCGTCCACGCTGTCGTTGATCCGCAGCATCTTCACCGACTCCGCGCAGCGCCGGGTCGCGATCGCCGTGTGGGGCGCCGGGTTCTCCGGCGGCATGGCCGCCGGCCCGGTCGTGGGCGGCTGGCTGTTGGAGCACTACTGGTGGGGCTCGGTGTTCCTGATCAACGTGCCGGTGATGCTGGTGCTGCTCGTCGCCGGACCGTTGCTCCTGCCGGAGGCGCGGGACCCGGCGCCTGGCCGTTTCGACCCGATCTCGGCGTTGTTGTCGCTGGCGGCGATCCTGCCGGTGGTCTTCGGGATCAAGCGATTCGCCGCGCACGGGGCCGATCCGTTCGCGGTCCTTGCCGTGCTCGCGGGGCTCGTGTTCGCCGTCGTGTTCGTGCGCAGGCAGCGCGGGCTACCCGACCCGATGCTCGATCTCACGCTGTTCCGGCATCGCGCGTTCAGCGTTTCGGTGCTGACGAACATGCTCGGGGTGTTCGCGCTTGCCGGGCTCCTTTTCCTGGTTCCGCAGTACCTTCAGCTCGTGCTGGGGCTGCGCCCGATGACAGCGGCGCTGTGGCTGCTGCCCACCACCGCGGCGGGTGTCGCCGGCTCGCTTGCGGCGGCGCGGCTGGCGCGACGGGTTCAGTTGCCCTGGCTCATCGGCGGCGGGTTGCTCGCCGGAGCCGCGGGATTCCTGGTGCTCGTGCAGATCGGTGTGGACGGTGGCCTGGCGATGCTCGTGCTCGGCCTGGTGCTGGTCGGTTTCGGCGTGCCGCTGTCGGAGACGCTCACCAACGACCTCATCATCACGGTGGCTCCTCCCGAACGTGCGGGTGCGGCCTCGGCGATCTCCGAAACCGGCTACGAGCTGGGCGGCGCGCTCGGTACGGCGATCATGGGCAGCATCGCGGCCGCCGTCTACCGGGCGGGTGTGCCCGTCGACGCCGGGGATGCCGCACGCGAGACCTTGGGCAGCGCCGTCGCCACCTCCGCCCACCTGCCGGCCGAGCAGGCCGCGCCGCTGCTGGCCGCGGTCAGGGAGGCGTTCGTGCACGGGCTGCAGGTCAGTGCGGTCGGGGGCGCGGCCCTGCTCGCCTTCGCGTCGGTGCAGGCGATGGTGCTCCTGCGCCAGGGCCGCACCGAGTCCGGACGCGACGAGTCCGGCACCGCCGGGGAAGGGCTGGCCACGCAGGCAGGTGCTCGGTAAGACGAGGGGATGACAACCACAGCGAGACTGCGCGCCTTCGTCACCGTGGCCGACACCGGTTCGGTGCGTGCCGCGGCGGCCCGGCTGGTGCTGACCGAATCCGCGGTGTCGGCGGCCATCGGTGCGCTCAGCGACGAGGTGGGCGTACCGATGGTCGAGCGGGACGGGCGGGGCGTGCGGCTGACCCCATCGGGGGTGACCTTCGCCGGGTACGCCCGCGCCATCCTCGGCCTGCACGACGAGGCGTTCTCCGCGGCCAGGGGGGACATCGACCCGGCACGCGGTCAGATCCGGCTCGCCGCGGTGACCACCGCCGCCGACCACCTGCTGCCAGCCGCGCTGGCCGGTTTCCGCGGCGAGTATCCGGAGGTCGAACTCCGGCTGGACGTGGGGACGAGCGAACACGTGTGGGCGCTGCTGGACAGCCACGCGACCGATCTGGTCATCGCCGGGAGACCGCCACGCGGCACGTCCGACGTCGTGATTCGCGCCGTACGGGCCAACGAACTCGTCCCGGTCGCCGCGCCGTCCGTCGCCGCGACGTTCGAGGCGGGCGCGACCACGTGGTTGATGCGCGAGGCCGGTTCCGGCACCCGGTCGACGTGCGAAGCGCTGCTCACCGGCCTGGAGGTCGATCCGCCGCGCCTGACCCTCGGCTCCAACGGCGCGGTCGTCGCCGGCGCGGTCGCCGCCCTGGGCGTCACCCTGGTGTCCCGCGACGCGGTGGCGCGCGAACTCGCCGCCGGCGAGCTGGTGACCGTGCCGCTGGCGGGTACGCCGCTGCGCCGGCCGTGGCATGCGGTCACCCACCGCAGAACTCCGGCGAGCGTCGACCTGCTGGTGGCGCACTTGCTCGCCGGCCGTGACTGGCGGCGGCAACGCGGTTCCCTGGCGCGTTCCACCGCCAGGGGGAGATGAGCGCTACCGGATCGGAACCCGGGCGGTGATCGTGGTCCCCAGGCCGGGACGGGAGGTGACCTCCAGACGGCCGCCGATGATTTCCGCCCGCTCGGCCATGCTGATCATGCCGTAGCCGCCGGACGCGGGGTCGTCGCCGAAGGACATCCCGTCCCGGTCGAAGCCGCGGCCGTCGTCGCTGACCCGGAGCCGGACCTCACCTTCTTCGCGCCGCAGCCTTAGGTGTGCGGCCCGGGTCCGGGCATGCTTGACGACGTTCTGCAGCGCCTCCTGTGCGATGCGGTACAGGGCGATCTCGGCGTGTTCCGGAAGCGGGCAATCCTCGACGTCGACCACCACGTCCAGTGCATCGAGCGAGCGCGCCAGGCTGGTGAGGCTGTCCGCGAGCCCCAGATCGTCCAGTACCGGCGGCCGCAGGCCGTTGATCGCCGCTCGGGCGTCGTCGAAGGTGCCCTCGGCGAGCTCCCGCGCCCGGGCGAGCTGCGCGCCGGCGAACTCCGACGAGTCGGTCAGCGCGCCGGCCGCCGCGTCGAGGTGGAAGCGGAGGCTGACCAGCCGCTGGGTGATGCCGTCATGGATATCCGCGGCGAGCCGGCGCCGCTCGGTTTCTTGCGCGGCGATGACCTGCTCGGTGAACCGCTCGTGCGCGCGCTCGCGCGCGGTCAGCCGGCGGTGCAGGCGAGCCTGGTGAACCGCGCCCGCGAGCAGGCTGCCGATCGAGGTGAGGAGCCGGATGTCCCGGTCGGTGAAGTCGCGCCGGTTCCGGGTGTGCACGTTGAGCACACCCACCAGGCCACTGGGTTTGCTCGACATCGGCACCGACACCATCGACGTGTAGTCCTCGCCGCGTAACTGCGGGAAGTACCGGTAGCGTGGGTCCCGCTCCTTGTGCTCGACGAGGACGACGGGCTCGCCGCGGCTCGCCGCCCACCCGGCCACTCCCTCCCCGAGCGGCAGCCGTACCTGCCCGACCTGCTTGTCGAACGGGGGCGTCGCGCCGGCCAAGGTGAGAGACCGGCCGGAGTCGTCGAGAACGTGGACGAAGCAGACGTCGGTGTTGGTGGCGGCGGCGATCAGCGGCGCCACCCTGGCCGCCAGCAGCGTCAGCTCCGGCCCGGCGGAGATGGCTTCGATGATGCCGACCAGCAGCGCGTTCTCGCGTTCCAGGTCGGCCAGGCCAAGTCCTTGCCGCACCGCTGGGCCGCGACCCGACCCGGGGCTGCTCATCGGAAGATTCCCTCGCGCAGCGCGGTGGCGACCGCGCCGGCGCGGTCGTTGACCTCGAGCTTGCGGAAGATCGCCCGCACGTGGCTTTTGATGGTCTCCTCGCCGAGCACGAGCCGGGCGGCGATCGCGCGATTGGACAGGCCGGCCACCAGGTAGCCGAGGACCTCGCTCTCGCGCTGGGTCAGGCTCAGGTGCGCGCCCGGCCAGAACTCACCGGCCTGCAGGCGGGCCGCGGACGCGACGGCACGCCCGGCCATCGTCGGGTCGACCACCTTTCCGCCGTCCGCGACGAGTTCGAGCTGGCGCACCAGTTCCTCGCCGCTGACCGACTTGAGCAGGTATCCTGCCGCGCCCGCCCGCATGGCCTGGAAAAGGTACTGCTCGTCGTCGTAGGCGCTGAGCAGGACCACCTTGCGGCCCGGGTCGGCTTCGATCAGCCGACGGCACAAATCCAGCCCGCTCATGGAGCCGCGCAGCCGCACGTCCGCGACCACGACGTCCGGGTCGAGGGTGGTGACCAGGGCCTGGGCCTCGGTCGCGTCGAGCGCCTGACCGACGATTCGCACCCGGCCGCGAAACCGTCCCAGCACGGCCTTGAGTCCTTCGAGGACCATCGCGTGATCGTCAACCACCACGACCCGCAATGGCTGGCTGTTCATGTCTGGAGTTTACGCGCCGGACACGCCTTTCCGGCGCGCCGCGAAATCCCCCGCCCGCACCCCCGTGCGGGGGATCGCAGCGCCACCGCCCAGATTTACCTTCGGTGCACGCTGTGTTGTTCGGAACGTGTTCGGGTAGCCAGGCCGTGACTTTGGTCGTCGGCCGCCGGTTGACCACGATGGCGGCCTGCCTCCCCGCCCACGTGCAGCGTTGTGCTGGGTCAGCAAGCGTGCTCGTCTCACGTTTTGAATAGCCCGCTAGGGGATGGAGATCGCATGTCGCACAAGCAGATTCGGATGGAGCGTCTCGATAGCGACCGCGCCCGGCGGCCGGTCATGGTCGCCGTAGCCGGGGACAGCGCGGCCGGCAAGACCACGATGACCGAGGGACTGGCCGAAGCGCTGGGCTCCGAGCGGGTCACCACGCTGTGCGTCGACGACTACCACCGTTACGACCGGTCCGAACGCAAGAACCTGCCGTTCACCGCGCTCCACCCCGACTGCAACTACGTCGAAATCATGGAGCAGCACCTGCAACTGCTCGCGACCGGCCGGCCCATTCTCAAGCCGGTTTACGATCACCACACGGGTCAGCTGACGCGGCCCGAACTGGTCGAGCCGCACGAGTTCGTGATCGTCGAGGGCCTGCTTCCGTTGCACACCAAGCTGAGCCGCGCGTGCTTCGACATCTCCATCTATCTCGACCCGCCCGAGGAGATCCGCCGCGAGTGGAAAGTCAAGCGGGACACCGCGAATCGCGGCTACTCCACCGAAGCGGTGCTCGACGAGTTGGTGCGGCGCGAGCTCGAGTCGGCGGCGTTCATCCGCCCCCAGCGCACCCACGCCGACATCGTCGTCCGGTTCGCTCCGATCGCCGGCCGGCACGATCCCCCCGGCACCCCGCTGTCGGCGGAGCTGATGCTGCGCCCCACGGTCCGGCACCCGGACCTGACCTGCGTGCTGGCCGACTCCGAACCGCGGGCGATCCACCTCAAGCTCACCCGTGATTCCGACGGGCGCCCGGTCGACACCCTGCACATCCACGGGTACGCGCCCCAAGAGGAAACCGTCGTCGTGAAGAAGGCCATCTGGGAATGTCTCGGGGTCGACGCCGGGGAAGCGCCGGTGACGCTGGGCAGCCTCGGCGGCGACGCCCGGAGCGAACCCCTTGCCATCACACAGCTTCTGCTGCTGTACCACCTGCTCGATCCGACCCGCTGACCGTGGTCGTCCGGGTCAGGGCGTCGCCGGTTCGCCGGTCCGGTGCTCCGAAAACACCCGGCTGGCCAGGAAGTCCTCGGGCTCGAAGGTCATGAGGTCCTGCTTCCCGCACGCGCGGGCGGTGGCGGCGACCAGCCGGCCGGCCTGCCGGAGCCGGGCGCGTTCCAGCGCGTTGCGGACGCTGCGGGCATTGGCGAACAGCGGCCGCCGCATCCTGATCTCCAGGTATTCGCGGAAGGTCGCCTCGGATTCCGCGGAGAAACGGTAGTTCTCCCGCTCCAGCATGCGGTGCGCGATCGCCATCAACTCGTCCGGCGCGTAGTCCGGGAAATCGAGATGGTGCGCGATGCGTGAACTCATGCCGGGGTTCGAGTGGAAGAAATCGGCCATCCGGTCGGGGTATCCGGCGAGCACCACGACGAGGTCGTCGCGCTGGTTCTCCATGACCTGCAACAGAATTTCGATGGCTTCCTGGCCGTAGTCCCGTTCGTTCTCCGCGCGGTAGAGGTAGTACGCCTCGTCGATGAACAGCACACCGCCCATCGCTCGCTTCAGGACCTCCTTGGTCTTGGGCGCCGTGTGCCCGATGTACTGGCCGACCAGGTCGTCGCGCGTCGTCGCCACGAGGTGGCCACGGTCGAGGTAGCCGAGCCGGTGCAGCAGTTCCGCCATGCGCAGGGCCACGGTCGTCTTGCCCGTGCCGGGACTGCCGGTGAAGCACATGTGCAGGTTGGGCCGGGTCGCGGTGAGGCCGAACCGCCGGCGCACCCGGTCGATGAGCAGCAGTGAGGCGATCTCCCGGATGCGCGCCTTCACCGGAGCCAGCCCGACGAGTTCCGCGTCCAGGGTATCGAGCACCTCGTCGATGTTGGACTCCCTGCGCGCGGCGGCGAGGTCGACCGTCGCGTCGGGCGGGAGCGGCGTCTCGGCCGGCTTGTCCGGTTCGTTCGGCTTCTCCGGTGGCGGCTCGTCCGGTGGTTCACCCGGCCGCCGGGGCATCGCGAAGCCGCGTTGGGTGCCGTTCATCGTGGCTCGACCGGGTACCGCTCGCCGGCGGGAGCGTCAAGGGCGTACGGGTGCAGGGCATAGCGCAGCCGCCGGTCCACGTCTTCGTGGCGGTCGAGCCGGAATCCGGGTTCCTCCGGCGGCCGGTTGACGATGAATGACAGTGCCGTCGTCTGCCGGCCGTACGACGCGTCGTAGGCGTTCACGCGCACATACCGGTTGGGATAGGCCCTGCGACACTCGTTCACCTCGTACAGCACGCCAGCCGCGTCATGCAGGTCGAACATCGGCAGGCCCCACATGTCCCAGTAGTGGTTGCGGGGGTGCGGATCGTCGGTGTGCTCGACGGCCAGCGACCAGCCGTTGTCCAGCGCGTACTGGATCTGCCGTGCGATCTCGTCGTTGGTCAGGTCCGGCAGGTAGGAAAAGGTGCCTTGAGTGATGCGCATGCTCGGCTCCTGGAGTTACAGCGGCGTGGGTGTCTCGACAACGTCGGGCACGTCGGTCGAGGTGTAGTTGAACGTGATGTCGCCCCAGGTGGACAGGGCGATGTCGAGTTCCCGGCTGTGCTTCGCCGCGGCCTTGAGGATGTCCTCGCCTTCGGCCAGATAGTCACGGCCTTCGTTGCGCGCCTTGATCATCGCCTCCAGCGCGACGCGGTTGGCCGTGGCCCCGGCCGCGATGCCCATCGGATGGCCGATGGTGCCGCCGCCGAACTGCAGGACCACGTCCTCGCCGAGGAAGTGCAGGAGCTGATGCATCTGGCCGGCGTGGATCCCGCCGGAGGCGACCGGCATGACGCCGGGAAGCGATGCCCAGTCCTGGTCGAAGTACAGGCCCTTGACCGGATCGGCGGGAACCTCGTTGAGGCGCAACGTGTCGTAGAACCCGCGCACCGAGTTCGGGTCGCCCTCCAGCTTTCCGACGACCGTGCCGGCGTGCACGTGGTCCACCCCGGCCAGGCGCATCCACTTGGCGATCACCCGGAAGCTCACCCCGTGCGCCTTCTGCCGGGTGTAGGTGCTGTGGCCGGCGCGGTGCAGATGCAACAGAACCCCGTTACGGCGCGCCCAGCGGGCCATCGACTGGATCGCGGTGTAGCCGACCGTCAGGTCGATCATCACGATCACGCTGCCGAGCTCCCTGGCGAACTCGGCACGCTCATACATGTCCTCCATCGTGGCGGCGGTGACGTTGAGGTAGTGGCCCTTGATCTCGCCGGTGTCCGCCTGTGCCCGGTTCACCGCCTCCAGGCAGAACAGGAAACGGTCGCGCCAGCGCATGAACGGCTGCGAGTTGATGTTCTCGTCGTCCTTGGTGAAGTCCAGCCCGCCACGCAATGCCTCGAACACCACGCGGCCGTAGTTACGGGCGGACAGGCCGAGTTTGGGCTTGACCGTCGCGCCGAGCAGGGGGCGGCCGTATTTGTTGAGGTATTCGCGCTCCATCACCACACCGTGCGCCGGGCCCTGGAACGTCTTGGTGTAGTGCGGCGGGATCCGCATGTCCTCCAGCCGCAACGCCTTGAGTGCCTTGAAGCCGAACACGTTGCCGATGATCGAGGAGGTCAGGTTCGCGATCGACCCTTCCTCGAACAGGTCCAGTTCGTAGGCGATGTAGGCGATGTACTCACCGGGCCGTCCGGGCACCGCCTCGACCGCGTAGCACTTGGCCTGGTAGCGGTCGTACGTGGTGAGCCGGTCCGTCCAAACGACCGTCCACGTCGCCGTCGACGATTCGCCGGCCACCGCGGCACCGGCCTCCTCCGGCGGCACCCCGTCCTGTGGGGTGATGCGGAACGCCGCCAGCACGTCGGCCGGCTTCGGCTCGTAGTCCGGCTGCCAGTACCCCATCTCCGCGTACGGGATGACCCCGGCACCCCAACGTTCGGTGGGCTTTCCCTCCGATGTCATCTTCGCTCCTGTCGATGGCGGTGACCCTGAACGTCACCATCGTCGCCACGCAGGAATGAAAGGACCAGCGACTATTCGCACGCATACCTGAGCGATTACTTGATAGTTCCAAGCTGCGCGAGTCCCACACTCCCGTCGCGCGTGTCCCACCTTCCCGTCGCGCGAGTTCCACCTTCCCGTCGCTCGAGTTCCGCCTTCCGGTAGACGGGAACGTGGGACTCAGACGACGGGAACGTGGGACTCGCGCCGCCCGAAGCCTGGCCGCTGGAAGTCGTGATTTCTTACGACATCTTGGCGTGGTGATCTACCTGATGGTGCTGCTGGCCGTTGCCCTGCATACTCGGGACACCCAGGGGTAGTTCTACCTGATGCGTACGGGTTACATACTGGCCTGCGAGGAATTCGGGCCGGCGGAGTTGGTGTCGCAGGCGCGGCTGGCCGAACAGGCCGGCTTCGAGGGACTGTGGATTTCCGACCACTTTCATCCGTGGAACGACCAGCAGGGGCAGAGTCCGTTCGTGTGGTCGGTGATCGGAGCGTTGTCGGAGGCCGTCCGGTTGCCGGTGACAACGGCGGTGACGTGTCCGACGGTGCGCGTACACCCCGCGGTGATCGCACAAGCCGCGGCGACCGCGGCGGTGCAGCACGAGGGGCGGTTCGTGCTTGGCGTCGGCAGCGGCGAGGCGCTGAACGAGCACATCCTGGGAGATCGGTGGCCGCCGGCCGATGTCCGGCTGGAGATGCTGGAAGAAGCGGTCGAGGTGATCAGGGCACTGCATCGCGGCCGTGAGGTCACCTACCGCGGGCGCCACTACACGGTGGAGAACGCACGAATCTACACCTTGCCAGCGCGATCGGTGCCGATCTATGTGTCCGGTTTCGGGATGAAGTCGGCTCGGCTCGCTGGGCGTATCGGCGATGGCTTTATCTGCATGATGCCGAATGCCGAGCTGGTGCGGGCGTTCCGCGATGCCGGGGGCGGGAACCGGCCGGCGCAGGCGGGTATCAAGGTGTGCCACGCGGACAGCGCCGAGGAGGGCCTGCGGATCGCGCACCGGACCTGGCCGCATATCCAGCTTCCCGGTGAGCTCTCACAACTGTTGCCATCACCTCGCCACTTCGAGCAGGCATCCCAGTTGGTGACCCGGGAGAGCATGGCCCAGCAGGTGCCTTGTGGCCCGGACCCGGAGCCGTACGTCGAGGCGGTGCGCTCCTATGTCGATGCTGGTTTCGACGAGATCTACGTCCAGCAGATCGGGCCAGGGCAGGAGGCGTTCTTCCGTTTCTGGGAGCGCGAGGTGCGTCCGGCCATCGCGGAAGTGGCGGGTGAGAAGGCTTAACCGAGGATGAGCAGGCCGGCCAGTACCGCGGAGCCGAACGCCAGCCAGGCCGTGTAGTCGCCGATGTGCCCGGAATGAAGGCGGTGCAGGGCCGCGACGACAGGACCCATCGCCGTGGACGGGCGGCGGACCAACCATGGCAGTCGTGACGCGTACAGCGCGAGAAAGGCCACTACGCACGCTGCCCCGGCAGACACGAAGCCCAGGATCAGTCCGGTCGGCTCCCAGGTGGTTTCCGGCACGCCGCCGGCTGGAGGTGCCGCTGCCGCTCCCAATGCCTGAGCCGTGTAGCCGCCGGGATCGGCGAACAACGCGGCGGCCGGACCGCTCGCCCGGGCCAGGCCCGGCACGCTGCCCAGCGCCAGGCCACCGGCCAGGAGCAGGGCGATCGCGGCAAGGATCGGCAACGGGGTGTACTTGGTCGGCGGCCGCTCGTCCGGTTGCTCATCGCGTCCGGTGACGACCTCACCGGCGGTTTGCCGCTCCGGCGGTGGCGGCCCAATGCGGAAGTAGACGCGCAGCGCCACGCGCAGCACCGTGCCTCCCGTGACCGCCGACACCGCGATCACCAGGGCCGTGAGCCAGGCCTGGCCGCCGGCGTTCTCGACCAGGGACTTGCCCAGCCCGGTGCCGAAGGGCGGCAGTCCCGCCAGGGCGAGCCCGCCGAGGACGAACAGGGCGCCGTTGAGCCGGCGGTCGCATGCCTGGCCGTACAGGCTCACCTCGTCCAGGCTGCGATAGCGGTTCAGCAAGGCCCCGGCGAGCAGGAACAGGGCGCCCTTGATCGCGGCGTGCCCCGCGAGGTAGACGCCCGATCCGGCCAGCCCCAGCGCATTCAGGGCCGCCAGGCCGAGCAGGAACAACCCGATGTGCGCGATGGTCGAGTAGGCGAGCATTCGCTTGATATGCCGCTGAGTTACGCACATCGAAGCACCGACCACGGCGGTCGCGACCGCGATGACGAGCAGCGTGCGGTGGATTGCGGTCTCGGGTACCACGCTCCGGAAGGCCGTCCAGTACAGCCGGGCGACCGCGTACACACCCAGCGGCGCCATCGTGCCGGAAAACAGCACGCAGACCGGGGACGGAGCCACCGCGTGCGCGTCGGCGAGCCAGAAATGGAACGGCACCGCGGCCGCCTTGACCAGCCATCCGGTGACGATCAGCACGAACGCGGCGCGAACGAGGATGTCCGCGGGTTGCCCGGCCAGCGCGACCGACAACTGTGGCAGACCCAGTTGGCCCGTTCTCGCGTACAACAGTCCAGTGCCCACCAGGGCCAGGTAACCGCCGAGTGAGTTGATCACGGCGAAGGTGAGTCCACCCTGCACGGACTCGGGCTCCTCGATCTTCAGGGCCGCCAGCGCGTAGGCGGCGGCCCCCATGAGTTCGAAGAACACGAACATGTCGAACAGGTCGCCGGTCAGCACGAACCCCGTCATGCCGGACAAAAACAGCAGCATCAGGGCGTGGTAGTGCGCCTGGACATCGTCGAAGTAGCGCCAGCCGAACAGCAGCGCGCACACGGTGAGTGCCGCGATCAGCAACGCGAGCGCCGCGGCGGCCCGGTCGGAGACCAGCACGATACCGACCGTCAGGCCCGGACGTGGCTGCCAGCCACCCGACCAGGTCACGACCCGGTCGCCGGCCGTGACGTGAACCAGCACGCCGGCGACGAACACACCGATCAGCGCGACGGCGGTGGCGATGCTGTCGATCGCGACCCGCGGCAGCCATCGGCCGATGGCGAGCAGCACGCAGGCGCCGCCTACCGGCAGGACGATCAGCACCGCCGGCAGCGACTGGGGTGTCAGGATCGCCGACACGCTCAGCCCCGGAGGTGATGCAGTTCGTCGGGTACCACCGTGCCGTGCTGTTTCGCGACCTGAATGACCAGCGCGAGCAGCAAGGCCGTGACCGTCGCCGACACCACGATGTCGGTGAGCGTCATGGCTTGCACGACCGGATCGACCACCGGCGACCCCGGTGGTTCGCTGGAGCCGAAAATCGGGGCCAGCGCGCCCTTCTGATAGCCGATGGCCAGTAACAGGACATAGGTGCCGGACTGTGCGACCGACACGCAGACCACTGCGTGGACCAGGTTCTTGCTGCGGACCACGCCGAAAACACCGGCGAAGACCAGCCACATCGCGACGAAATAGGGGTAGTAGGACATCACGATCGACCGGTCCCGTCGCGGCGCATGGCGAGGTCCTGTTCGAGGAACTGCGCCAGCAACACGACCATCCCGGAGGCGACCGCGATGCCTACGCCCACGCTGAAGATCGGCACGGTCCCGCTGGAAACCAGTTGGCCGAGTTGGCCGGTCGGCAGGACGTTGGCCAGCAATCCCGCGCCCAGGGCCAATCCCGTGATCCCGAGCGCGACCACGGCGCCCATCCCCACCGCCTCGCCGATCTCGTACCACCGCAGCGGGCGCAGGCGCCGCAGGGCCGGATAGCTGCCGGCCACGTAGAGCAGGTGCAATCCGGTGGCCAGCACGACGCCGCCCTGAAAACCGCCGCCCGGCGTGATCTGCCCGTGCAACACCACGTCCGCCCCCAGTACCAGCGTGATCGGCAACAGCAGGTAGCCCGCCAGCGCGGTTGCCCGCAGCGTCCGGCCCCCACCCGGTGGGCGCAGCCGGTGTTCACGTTCACCGGGCCGCAACAACACGGCCGCACCGATGACCGACGCCAGCAGGATGGCCTCCTCCCCGAGGGTGTCCAGCCCCCGCAGGTCGAAGTTGACCGAGGACACGACGTTCGCCGTGTTGCGGGCGAGCGCGGCCGCGACCGCCGCATCCCGGTAGCCGTGCTGGGTGCCGCCGAAGGCGGGCATTCGCAGCAGAGCCAGTGCCAGCATCACACCCAGGCCAACGGCACCGAGCGCGAAGACCAGCCTGCGGGTGCTTCCCTTCATCGGCGCCTGCCCGAGGTGATGCGCACAGTCAGCAGCACCATGAGCGGCACGATGGCGCTGCCCACCGCGAACTGCGACAACGCCACATCCGGCGCTTGCAGCACCATGAACAACACGGTCAGCAGCAGCCCGTAAACCGACAGCGTGACGGCCTGCCGCTTCGGATCGCCCGTCAACGCCACGATGCTTCCGCCCACGCCAACGAGCGTCAGCATGATCAGCGCCAGCGCGGTCATTCCGGGGATTCCTCCACGGTGTCGCCGCTTCGTTGCGCGTTGACCCGCCCGATGGCCGCGCCCAGGACCGGGCCGGTGAGCACGAGCAGGAGCACGATCACCAACACGGTCGCGGTGGTCAGGCTCAACCCGCCGGCCGTGGCGGCACCGGCTCCGATCAGCGGTGCGGCGGCGGAGTTGAGCACGGTCAGGAAATGCAGCCGCCGGTAGACCGAGCCGGAGAGCACAACGGCCAGTGCCGCCAGGACCGCGACCAGCGTGCCGGCACCGACGAGTACCTCGGCCGCCACCCCGCTACCCATGCCGGTTCCGCGGGCCTGGCGCCAGCAAGCGCGTGTACACCAAGGTCCCGGCGAACGACAGCACGACCACCACCAGCGGCAGCACCAGATAGCTGGACTGGCCGACCCCCATGCTCAGCAGGACGAGCAGCAACACGGACAACGAACTCGACAGTTGCAGGCCGACCAACCGGTGCGGGGCCGGTCCCCGGGACGACGCGATCACCGCCGGAACCAGGCCACCCAGCATGAGGGCGCCGGCCGCCCACAGCCAGAAGTTCACCGCACCACCGTCCGCTCCCACCCCTGCCTGCCGGGCGGCATCCGGTGAACCAGCAGCGCGTCGTGCTCGCTACTCGCGTCGAGCACGACTGTGCCCGGTGTCGCCGACAACATCACCGTGGCGACGGCTTCGTGCGCGGCCCGCTGGGCCTTCGTGTCGTCCCCGCACAACCGGACGGTTTCGAGCACGCTGTTATCGCGCTTGAGGACCGCCGCGAACACTCGCGCCGCGTCCTTCGCTACGGCCCATGGAAGCACGAGGAGCCCACGCGCCCACCTCAACCGAAGACGCCAGTCGTTCCGGCTTGCCTGGCCGGCCACGCGGGCCACGAGCGCACCCGGCACGGCGATCGCCCCGGCGGCGACCACCTCCTGCCAGGACATCTCCGTGACCGTGGCGAGCCAGAACAGCACGAGTACCGCCCACCAGGTCCCCAGCTCGAGACTTCGCCGCATCTCGTGCTTCCTCCCTCCTCGCACGAGAGCGGAAGTACCCCTGCCCGAGGCTCCTGAAACGGTTTCGCCTCACACGTCGTAGCTGAGCACGAACTCGTAGGGATGAGGGCGCAGGCGAAGCGGGTCGATTTCGTGTTCGCGCTTGAACTCGATCCAGGTTTCCACCACGTCCGGGGTGAACACGCCCCCGGCGAGCAGGAACTCGTGGTCGGCTTCGAGCCGGTCGATCACGGCGTCCAGGGACGCGGGGACCTGCGCCACCTCGCGGGCCTCCTCGGGCGGCAGCTCGTAAAGGTCCTTGTCGATCGGTGCCGGTGGTTCCAGCTTGTTCTTGACCCCGTCGAGCCCGGCCATCAGCATCGCCGAGAACGCCAGGTACGGGTTGCCGGCCGAATCGGGGCACCGGAACTCGATGCGCTTGGCCTTCGGGGAGGCTCCGGTTACCGGGATGCGCACGCACGCCGAGCGGTTGCGTTGCGAGTAAACGAGGTTGATCGGTGCTTCGAAGCCGGGCACCATCCGGTGGTAGGAGTTGACGGTGGGGTTGGTGAGGGCGAGCAGGCTGGGCGCGTGGTGGAGGATGCCGCCGATGTAGTGCCGGGCGAGGTCGGACAGCCCGGCGTAGCCGGTTTCGTCGTAGAACAGCGGGCCGTTTTCGTCCCACAGCGACTGGTGACAGTGCATGCCCGATCCGTTGTCGTTGTACAACGGCTTGGGCATGAACGTCACCGTTTTCCCGGCCTGCCAGGCGGTGTTCTTGACGATGTACTTGAACAGCTGCAAATCGTCGGCCGCGTGCAACAAGGTGTTGAACCGGTAGTTGATTTCGGCCTGGCCACCGCTGCCCACCTCGTGGTGCGCCTTTTCCACCTCGATGTCCACCGCGGCGAGATTGACCACCATGGCGTCGCGCAAGTCGGAAAAATGGTCCCGGGGCGGGACCGGGAAATATCCGGCCTTGTACGGGGTCTTGTAGCCGAGGTTGCCGTCGGGCTCCTCCCGGCCGGTGTTCCACCAGCCCTCGATGGAGTCGACCTGATGGAAGGCGCCGTTTTCCGTGTTGGCGAACCGGACCGAGTCGAAGATGTAGAACTCCGCTTCCGGGCCGAAGAAGGCGCGGTTGGCGATCGTGGACTCCGCGATGTACTGCTCGGCCTTGCGGGCGATGTTGCGCGGGTCGCGGCTGTAGGGCTCCCGCGTGAACGGGTCGTGCACGAAGAAGTTCATCATCAACGTCTTTTCGGCCCGGAAAGGATCGAGGCGGGCCGTGTACGGGTCGGGCAGCAACAGCATGTCCGACTCGTGAATCGACTGGAAGCCGCGCACCGACGAGCCGTCGAAAGCCACCCCTTCCTCGAACGCGTCGGCGTCGAAGGCGCTTGCCGGCACGGTGAAATGCTGCATGATCCCCGGCAGATCGCAGAATCGGACATCCACGAACTGCACCTTCTCGTCCGCGATGAACCGCAGGACTTCCTCGGAACTGGTGAACATCGAAGCCTGCTCCTTCCCCGGCCGCGATTCCAGGAGAAAGAAATCACGGTAGCAGCGTTCCTGCTGCTGTGGCGAGATCGCGGGGCTTCGGTGAGGCCGGGCAGGCAGTCGCTGTTCCAGGCGATCGCGCAGGGTGACCGCGTCGCGCGGGTGGCGTTGGGTCCCGGCTCAGCGGCGCGCCGGACCTGGCCGATCAGCGGGCGATCGTGGTGGCCGCGTCGGCTCAGCGTCACCCGACTGACCCGCGGTCGGTGCCGATCGCTGCCGTGGGGGAGTGGGTGGCGGCAGGCGATCCGGTTCGTCCGCCGAGTCCGGGTTCATCGCCGGCAGCGGCACCGTCACCTGTGGCAGGGTGGTTGTTTCCAGATGACGTTTGAGGCTGGCCCAGATCGTCTTTTCCTGCCGCCTGGCCACCGCGACGAGGACGGGCGCGATCAGCTTCCGCAACCCCTTGACCCGGATCCGCCACGACCACCTCATCCTGGTGCCGCCGGGAACCGGTTCGAAGATCAGCGTTCCGGTCACGTCGGCTCTGGCCGTGGTGGTCCGGCTGGACAGCCGCCGGGGCCGGTCGAAGTCGGTGAATTCGATGGTCATTTCGAGCGGGTGCCCCATGGACTCGGCAAACGCGACGAAACGGGTGCCTTTCCCGATGGGGCCTCCGGTGACCTGTTGCGCACTCGTCATCGCGGGGTTGTAGAGCAGTTCGTTGCGTTGGTCGGCGACGAAGTCGAACACCGCGTCCATGGTGCGGCCGATCACGATCTCACCGTCGATGCGACCCATTTCCCGTCCTTCCTGCCGGCCGGCATACCGCCTGTGTCAGCGCGAACACGGACTTTTGAATGACCGTCCGCCCTCAAGGAAACCGGTGGCCACATCACCGCGCCGTCTTCGGGCCGGGCGGATCGCATTGTGGAAAGGGAACTTCCGGCGGAACCACCCGGCCCGGGCGAGCAGCGCCCTCCGTATTCGCAAAACGCGGGTGGCCGGTATTCGGTCGCGGCAACATACTACGGCTATGAAGCGGCGGGGGGCGATGCTCGGCCTGGCTGTGGTCCTGGCCGTGACGGCGGGTTGGCTGAGCGGCCCGGCCGCGCCGCCGCTGGCGCCCGCGACCCCGGTAACGCCCCGGGCGGCCGCTCCGGCGGCGGGCACGCCGGGCTGGGAGATCACGCAAGCCGGGCCCGAGCATGCCATCGAGGGCTTCGCCGACCGGGTATCGGTGCTGCCCGGCGACGACGTACGGCTGTTCGTGAACACCACGGCAACCTCTTACACGGTTACGGCATACCGGATGGGCGCCTACCGTGACGCCGATGCCCAACGGGTGTGGGTGTCGGCGCCCCAGCCCGGGCACCAGCAGCCGCCCCCGACGGTGCAGGAACCGACCAACACCGTCGTCGCGCCGTGGCAGCCGTCGCTGACGGTGTCCACTCGGGACTGGCGGCCCGGGGACTACCTCTTCCGCCTCGACGGCGACAACGGGGCCCAGCAGTTCGTCCCGCTGACCGTGCGCACCCCGTCCAACGCCGGAAAGATCGTCATCATCAATGCCGTCACGACCTGGCAGGCATACAACCGTTGGGGCGGCTACAGCCTCTACACCTCGCCCTCCGGCGGGAAGGCGCAGCGGGCCCGTGCGGTTTCCTTCGACCGGCCCTACCAGGCCGCGGACATGCAGGGCGCGGGCGACTTCCTTTACTTCGAACTGCCCCTGGTCCGGTTCGCGGAGAACTCGGGCCTGTCCCTGGGCTACGCCACCGACGTCGACCTGCACGCCGATCCGCACCTGGCCGACGGCGCCGCGGCGATGGTGACGCTCGGGCACGACGAGTACTGGTCGGCCGCGATGCGTCGCAACGCGACCGCTGCGCGCGATCGCGGCGTGAACCTCGCGTTCTTCGGCGGCAACGAGGTCTATCGCCACATCCGGTTCGAGCCGACGCCCCTTGGCCCCGACCGGCTTGAAGTGGACTACAAGTCCTTCGCCGAAGACCCCTACCACATCACGAACCCGTTGGAGGCCACGCCGGAATGGCGGTCCCCGCCGTTTCCGCGCCCGGAAAGCGTGCTGGTCGGCGGTTTTTACCAGTGCAACCCGGTGCACGCCGACTTCCGGGTGGCCGACGACGCCAACTGGCTGCTCGCCGCCATCGTCCACAATGGGCAGTCGCTGCCCGGGATGGTCGGCAACGAGTATCAGAGCGTCGACCTTTCGGTGGCCACCCCCCGGCCGATCGAGGTCCTCTTCCACTCACCGCTGACCTGCCAGGGACGGCCCGATTTCGCGGACACCACCTATTACACCGTGCCCAGTGGCGCGGCCGTGTTCGCGGCCGGGACCCAGAACTGGATCTGCGCGCTGGGCCCGCGATGCGCCGCCGACCACGACGACTCGACAACGCGGGCGGCCATCTCCGCCATCACACTCCGGTTGCTGCGTGCGTTCGCCGCCGGCCCCACCGGACGAAACCACCCCGCCGTCGACAACCTCGCGACGCTCGGAGTCCGGGGCGCGACCCCGAACCCGGCACCCGTCGTGCCGCCGGACAACTCGAGTACCCCATAGCGTCACCGCCTGTTCTCCGCACCGCATCGGGTAGAGAACAGGCGGCGTTGCAGTGGTTACGCGGAGCGCGTCATGGCGTCCTCGGTCACGGCGCGGCAGGCGTCGGCGCACCGCTTCATCATGTCGACGGCCTCGGTCAACCGCGGGTCCTTCGCCTTCTGGAACATCTCGGAGCCCATCCGGCACATGTCGGCGCACAACTCGCACATTCGAGCGCACATGCGCATCATGTCGCGATCGCTCTTCATGCTGGAAGAACGCATCAGCATGTCCGCGCACATGCGGCACATATCGGCGCACGAAATCATCATGTTGCCGATACGCACCATCTGGTCCCCGCCCGTTTCCATACAGTGTGTGATCATGCGCTCGGACATGTCATGACACTGGTTACACATGTCGATGCACTGCTGGACGGGGCTGGTCATCTGACGGGCCACGGTAATCTCCTCACAATCGCGGTGACGGGTGCAGGCTCGTCTGTACGGGCCTTTCATTCAGTGAACTCCGAGCCGATCCGCTGCCGCAATATCAACCGCCAGCGTGCGCGAGAAGTCCGCGTTGAAATAGCTCGTTCAGGCGTAACACTAATTAGTGTTTTTTGTTCAGGTATTTGTGACGGAACCGTGCAACGGAAAATTTGAAACCGCCGAACCCGCTCGGCCGAACCGGTGACCCGGCTTCCTCAACCGCAGGCACGGCTGGGATAGTGACGACAAGCTGACGCTGGAGGTAGTGCGGGTGACCGGGTTTCCTTCGCCGGCGGCCGAGCCGGTCGTGCTCGTGGTGATGGGGGTGTCGGGTAGCGGCAAGTCCACCGTCGCGGGTCTGCTCGCCGGGCGGCTGGGCTGGGACTTCGAGGAAGGCGACGACCTGCACCCGCCGGAAAACGTGGCGAAGATGGCCGCCGGGCAGCCGCTCACCGATGAGGACCGGAAACCGTGGCTGGCCAAGGTCGCCGAGTGGATCGCCGAACGCACCGGCGCCGGGCGGCCCGGCCTGATCACCTGCTCGGCACTCAAACGAACTTACCGCGACGTGTTGCGCGGCGAGCACGTGATCTTCGTCTACCTCGCGGGCACGCGCGCGGAGATCGCGCGCCGGCTGGCCGTGCGGCACGGGCATTTCATGCCGGCTTCCTTGCTGGAGTCCCAGTTCGCGACGCTGGAGGAGCCCGGCGCGGGCGAGCGAGCCATCACCGTCGACATCTCCGCGAGCGCGAGCACGGACGTGGCGCGGATCATCACGATGCTGGGCCTGCGTGCGGCAGGCGCGAACAGGGGGGCAGCCACACCATGACCACGTCGGTTTTCGCCGCCGCGACCTGGAACTCGCAGGACACCCGGCTCATCGCGGTCACGGTCATCGGGATCGCGATCATCGTGGCACTGATCGTGTGGCTGAAGATGAACCCGTTTCTGGCCCTGATGGTGGGGTCGGCGTTCGTGGGCTTCGCCGCGGGCGTGCCTACCGGCAAGATCATCGCCAACTTCGAGTCCGGCGTCGGCAGCACCCTGCAGGAGGTCGGGTTGCTGATCGCGCTCGGCGCGATGCTGGGCAAGCTACTGGCCGACTCCGGCGGCGCCGACCAGGTCATCGACAAGTTGCTGGCAAGGGCCCGGGGGGCGGCGATCCCGTGGGCGATCACCCTGGTCGCCCTGATCGTCGGGCTGCCGATGTTCTTCGAAATCGGTCTGGTGCTGCTGCTCCCGGTGATCGTTCTGGTCACGCAGCGGGCGAAGCTGCCCTTGATGCGCGTGGCCATCCCCGCGCTCGCGGCGCTGTCGGTGTTGCACGGCCTGGTCCCGCCACACCCGGGGCCGCTGCTGGCGATCAGCGCGGTGCACGCGGAATTGGACACCACGCTGGCACTCGGGCTGGTCGTGGCCATTCCCACCGTCATCATCTGCGGCCCGCTGCTGTCCATCACGCTCGCGCGCTTGGTGCCGGTGCCCGCGCCCGTGCGGGCGGGTGGAGTGGACACCACCACGCCCACCACCCGAAGCGTTGACGTCAAACGCCCGCCGTCGTTCGGGGTCACGCTGTTCACCGTGCTGCTCCCGGTTGTGCTCATGCTGGCCAAGGGTCTGGTCGACATCCTGATCAGCGACAGCAAGGATCCGGTGCGCACGGTCTTCGACTTCGTCGGCGAACCGCTGGCCGCGCTGACCCTCGCCGCGCTGGTGGCCATGGTCACTTTTGGCTACGCGGTCGGATTCGAAGGCGGAGCGATCGCCGCGCGGATCGCCGCGAGCGTCGGCCCCGTCGCCATGGTCATCCTCATCGTCGGTGCCGGCGGCGGGTTCAAGCAAACCCTCATCGGTGCCGGCGTCGGGGACTCGGTGGCCAAATTCGCCAACAGCAGCCACATCTCGGTGCTGGTGCTGGGTTTCCTCGTCGCGGTCGCGTTGCGCCTGGCCACCGGTTCAGCCACCGTCGCCACGGTCACCGCGTCCGGCATCGTGGCGCCGCTGGCCACGGGGCTGTCGCCGACCCACGCCGCGCTGCTCGCCTTGGCCATCGGCGCCGGGTCTTTGTTCCTGTCCCATGTCAACGACGCCGGCTTCTGGCTTGTCAAGGAATCGTTCGGCCTCACCGTCGGGCAGACCTTCAAAACCTGGTCGGTCATGGAAACCGCGGTCTCCCTGGTCGCCTTCGTGATCACCTTGCTGTTGTCGGCGGTCCTCTGACCGCAGGTCGGCGCCTCCGTACAGCAGAAGAGTGCCAATTATTTTGTTGACAATCGTGCTAACATTATTGTCGTTGAATTGGCCGACTTGACCTGGCCGGCTCGAAGCGGTCCGAAGTGGACACTTTGGACCATGGTCTTGTCGTCGCCTCGAAACCGTGGCCACGGTTGATCATTCCCGCGGGCTCGCCGCCCGGAAGGAGGTCAAGGGTGCTCTCCGAGGAAAACAACCAGATCCTGACCCGGGTGGGGCCGGGGACCTTGATGGGTGATCTGTTGCGCCGGTACTGGACGCCGGCGTTGTTGTCGATGGAACTGCCGGGGCCGGACTGCGTTCCGGTTCGGGTGCGGCTGCTGGGTGAGAACCTGGTGGCGTTTCGTGACACCGAGGGCAAGGTCGGCCTGGTGGCGGAGAACTGTCCTCATCGTGGGGCATCGTTGTACTTCGGCCGTAACGAGGAGTGCGGGCTGCGGTGCCCGTATCACGGGTGGAAGTTCGATACCGAGGGCACGTGCGTGGACATGCCGAGCGAGCCGGCGGACAGCACGTTCAAGTACAAGATGAAACTCACCTCCTACCCGGTGCACGAGTCGGGCGGCATCGTCTGGGCGTACCTGGGTCCGCGCGAGACCATGACTCCCTTCCGCGACTTCGGCACCGACTCCCTGCCCGAGGAGAAGGTGTACGCGCGCAAGCAGCTCGCCAGGTGTAACTGGGTGCAGACCATGGAAGGGAACCTGGACAGCGCCCACATCTCCTGGCTGCACCAGTTCAACGGGGTGGCCGACCTCCCCGACGACGGGACGGACAAGCCGGGCTATCCCTCCAACGCGATGGCGTGGAAGTTCTGGGCGCACGACCGTGCCCCGCGGCTGGAGGTGCACGACACCTGGTACGGCTATCGTTACGCGGCGATCCGGACGACACCCAACGGCAACACGAATGTCCGGATCACCGAGTACTGCGTGCCCTACTCCACCGTGGTGGCCAGCAACCCGTTCACCACCCGGCAGTTGATGGTCGTCCCGATCGACGACGAGAACTGCTGGCGCTACAACTTCACCACCCAGGTGGATCTCAACCCCAACGGTTACGGCGGCGAGAACCTCTTCGCGGTGTCTCCGTTCGAGACGCCGTTCAGGAACCCCGGCAGCGGTATCACGCCGCGCGAGTACACGGCCGAGAACGACTACCTCATCGATCGCGAGGACCAGCGCACCTCGACCTTCAGCGGTATCCGTGATTTCGTCTCGCAGGATTTCATGGTCACCGAGTCGATGGGCCCGATCTACGACCGCACCAAGGAACACCTGGCCACCACGGACAAGGCCGTCATCCGGATGCGTAACATCCTGCTGAAGGCGGCCAAGGGGCTGCCGGACGGGGGACAGCCACCCGCGCTGGCCGGCCCGGACCACGACTTCCGCAAGATCCGGTCCGCGGAGAAGAACCTGGAGCCCGGCGAGGACTGGCGCATTCTCGGCACCGACGACGACCCGGTCGTGCAGGAAGCCATGCTCGCCGCCGCGAACCGCCCACCCACAACCCCGAACACACCCGCCTGAACCCCGAACACACCCGCCCGAACCAGGAACTCGCCTGCCTGGACCGGGGACACACTGGCCTGAACCGGCAACTCGCGCGGCTGAACCAGGAACTCGCGCGCCTGAATCGGGAACTCGCGTGCCTGGATCGGGAACTCGCGCGCCTGAATCGGGGACTCGCGCGCTTGAGCCGGGGACACGCCAGGCCTCGGCGTGTCCCCGGTTCGGGGAGGTGAGTTCTGGGTTGGGGGAGGTGAGTTCTGGGTTGGGGTGGGTGAGTTCTGGGGTTAGGTACGGCTGGGGCGGGCGGGCGGGTGCGTGAGCTACTGGCTCGCGGTCGAGTTTGTCCGGGCGGCTTCGAATCCGGTCAGCATGGCGTCGAGCGCGAAATCGAAGCGCGAGTCCGGTCCGGGCCGCCGCTCGGTACGGGCGGCGGCCTCGGCCAGCAGGGGGAATTCCTCGGCGTCCACATCGGACAGCTGCCGTACCTGGCCGAGCGTTTCCCCGCTTTCGGGGTGCGTCACCACGTGCCCGACCACGAAGCCGGCCAGGGAGTACAGCACGTCCAGCCCGACGTCCAGCGGGAATCCCGCCGCGCGCAACGCCTCGAGCAGGTCCTCCATGATCCGCAGATTCCGCGCGGTCACCGCGGGCCGCGAGACTATCAGCGAGGTCACATTCGGATGCGCGAGCAGCGTCGCCAACAGGGAATGCGCGTAGCCGCGCAACCCGGCCTGCCACGATTCGCTTTCTATCCGTGACGGGATCGCTTCGGTAAGGAGCTGTTCGACCAGGCCGTCCAGCAGAGCGTCCTTGTTGGACACGTGGTGGTAGAGGGTCATCGCCTCCACTCCGAGTTCGGTGCCGAGCCGGCGCATCGACAACGCCTTCAAGCCCTCGCGGTCGGCCAGCGCCATAGCTGCTTCGAGCACAGCCTGGCGGGTAAGTCCCGCGCGCTGGCCACGGGTTCGGTTGCTCGGCATGGCGGCTCCCTCGACGCGGTTGCGATTCTTACGCCGTAAGTCTACCGTGGCGGGCAGGGGAACTTACAACGTAAGAATGTTCCACAGTGACCTCGAAGGGGAATCATGACCACCGCCAAGATGCCCGTGGACAGGCGGGCCACCGTATTCATGTACGTCGGGCTCGCGCTCACGGCAATCGCCACGCTCGCGCCGGTGCTCGACATGGTGACCGTGGACACCGTGACCGACCACGTGCGCAACGCCTACCCCAACTGGCCCGACGACCTGGTCGCCGCCGACCGCAACGCGATCGTCGGCTACCTGGCCGTCGTCGGAGTCCTCGGCATCGCCGGCTGGCTGTTGGCGATCGCAGGAGTCCGGAGGCACGCGCGGTGGGCGCGCGCGGTCAGCACGATCATGTTCGTCCTGGGAGCCATCATCGCCCTGACCGACCTGACACTCGGGGGAGCCGAATACAGCGTCATCGTCCCGACCCTGCACGGCACACTCGGCATGCTCCCCACGGTGGCGGGCCTCGCGGCGATCGTCCTGCTCTGGCGCGCGAAGCGGCCGACACCATGACCGCAAGCCCGGCCATCAGGACCGGCTCAGGCGCGTCCGAGGCAGCAAGACCGCAGGTATCCACTCGGAACGCGACTGGTGGTACGCCTGGCTGAGGACATGTATGCCGCCTGGATCGCCTTCGCGAGCGGGAAAACCCAGGCTGGCCGAGCTATGACCTGGATCGCAGACCGGTCATGCGCTTCGACACGACCTCCCAGGTCGTGAACGACCCGAAGCCGGCAGAACGAACCATCTGGGACGGGGTCTTCGCCACCGGCTGGGGGCTTCACAACGCGAGGTGAACCCTGGCTGTCCGAGCACGGTCTGAACAAAAACTGTGAGCCGCGCCATATCAGTCACATTCGCACGTTGTGCGGTGTCAGGGCAGTGACGAAGAAATCCCTTGTGAAGGAGCGGTTCTCATGTCCACTGCGTACGTGGTCGTCACTCTCGTCGGTGCCGCCATGGTGGGCTTCTCTGCCGTTGCGCTCGCTTTCAACGTGGAGTTCGTGGCCGGGGCGTTGAGGGGTTACGGCGTGCCCCGTTCCTGGTGGCCCTGGCTGGCCACGGCGAAGGGTGCCGGCGCGGTGGGCCTGGTGGCCGGCCTGTTCGTGCCGGTCCTCGGGGTCGCGGCCGGGATCGGGGTGGTGCTGTATTTCCTCGGGGCCGTGATCACCGTGATCCGGGCCCGCTCGTACGCGCACATCCCGTTTCCGCTGATGTACCTGGCGCCCGTAGCCGTTTCCCTCGCCTTGGGGTTCGCGGCTTGAAGGATGAAAGGCACGCTGCCGGAAATTATGGAATGCCGGAAGCGCCCCACCGCTCGGGGGAAGGCGGCGGGACGCTTCCGGCGTGATTCAGTGGCCGCGATGGGTCACTTGAGGTTGAGCTGCTGGCCGACCAGGATCAGGTTGGCGTCATCGATCGAGTTCAGCTGCTGGAGTTCGGCCCAGCCGCCCGGCACGTTGAACTTGTCCGCGATGGCCGACAGGGTGTCGCCCTCGACGACGGTGTAGGTGCTGCCCGAGTTGACCGCCTGGGTCGCCGGAGCAGGCGAGGAGGCGGGCTCGGAGTCGGACTCCGTTGCGGCCATCGTCGAACCGCCGAAGTGGGCGTAGGCGGCCGGTCCGGGGCCGGTCTTGCACTCCCACGGCGAGGCGCCCTGGCTCGCGAAGATCCGGTCCGCGACGATCTGCTGCTGCGCCGGGGTGGCCCGGTCCGCGGTCGGCGCGAACTGCCCGCCGCCGTTGGCCAGCCAGGTCCCGGTCACGATCTGGAACAGGCCGGCAGGCCGCCCGGCCGCCAGGCCCGCCGCGGTGTTGTTGACCACCGTCGGGTTGCCGCTGCTCTCGCACTGGACGAGTCCGGCCTGTCCGGGGAAGGCGTCGGCCGTGCCGGCGCCGACAATGCCGAAACCTGCGACGGCAGCGCCCGCGAGGGCGGCGCTGGCGCCGGTGCGCTTGAGGAGGGTCTTCGCTTTGCTGGGCTTGGTGTGACGTCCCACTTACGCGGGGTTCCTTTCGCTAGCACCACGTCCGCCTCGGGCAGCCCGCGGCAGCCGGCGCAGCGAGCACCGTCCGCCGAGAATCGGGGGAAGCCACCAGAGGTGTTCCGCGGTGACTTTGCGGCCGCTGATCCTCGGGGTAGATCGCAGGTCACCGCAAAAGCGCGAGAAGATTACGAAGTCGCAACGGGGGAATGTAACCACTTAGTGGGCAGGCGCACATTTTCGATGATTTTGTGACTGATCGTGTGCGTATCGTTCGTACGGCTGGGAAGGCTTTCGAAAATAGATCACGTCGTGCTGTGCGCAAGAAACTCGACGTTCGGCGTTCGTCCTAGTTCCGGCGTCATGATCGGTCGACAATCACGCACAAGCCACCAGGACGCAGTTTTCGATCACAGCATCAAGATCAGGTCACGATCGGGATTCGATACCGACAGAGATCATTAGTACCGAAGGTGAACGACTGATTTCGGTGAGTCTATCGCGTGCCTTGCCGCGGAATTGGCTGCCTTCAGTCGTTGATGTTGGTCCGCAGTTGACTGAAAATCCGTTCGAGGGTGTCGAGTTCTTCGTCGCCGAATCCGGCCCGCAGCCGTTCGTCATGCGCGCGGGCCGCCTCGGCGAGTTGCTGGAACATTGCCTCGCCTTTCGCGGTGAGCCGGACCTGGTGGACGCGCCGGTTCTCCGGGTCCCGGCCGCGGGTGATCAGTCCGTCCTTCTCCATCGCGTTGAGGTGGTGGGTCAGCGTCGCGCCCTGGATTCCCATCGAGTCGGCGATCTCGCGTTGGCTGGCCTGTGGCCGGCTCTTCAGCGCGAGCAGGGTCAGCCAGACCGGTCTGGAGCCGCCGGCGTCCGCGAGTGCGGCGTCGAACGCGCGGCTGACCGCCTTGGCGGTGTTGGCCAACAGGAGACCGATCGGGGCGCGGGTTGGCGTCTGCACCACCACATCGTACATGATCTAAGCATTTGACATCTAATGATTAGATACCTAATCTTGGCGTCGTCAGTCAGCTTGCCAGGAGGCGATCATGAACACCACCCGGGATCAGGTGCTCCAGCTCGGACACCGCTGGGCCGAGGCCGAGCAGCGTGGGGACACCGCCACGCTCGACGCGCTCACCACCGACGACTTCACCCTGGTCGGGCCGCTCGGGTTCGTCCTGAACAAGCCCGCATGGCTAGCGCGTTACCGCGGTGGCGGCCTGGTCACCTTCTCGCTCGTGTGGGACGAGACCACGGTCCGTGACTACGGCGACACCGCGGTCGTCGTCGGGCGGCACACCCAGCGGGCCGAGTACCAGGGCAGGCCGGCCGACGGCAGCTTCCGGGCGACCCACATCGCGGTGCACCGGGGCGGCAAGTGGCTCCTGGCCGGACTGCACCTCAGCCCGATCGCGCAGCAGGGGGTGTGACCATGCGAGTGAGCATCACCGTCAACGACTATTCCTGGCCCGACCTGACCGTCCAGCTCGGCCGGATCGCCGCGGCGGCCGACCGCTTCGGCGTGGACACCCTCTGGGTGCCGGATCATCTGCTGCAGGCAGACCCGCAGTTGACGCTGGACGGCGAGATGCCGGAGGCATACACGACGCTGGGCTTCCTGGCCGCGCGCACGGAACGGGTCCGGCTCGGCACCATGGTCACCGGCGCGACGTTCCGCCCGCCCGCCGTGACCGTCAAGGCGGTCACCACGCTCGATGTGCTCTCCGGTGGCCGCGCCTGGTTCGGGATCGGCGCCGGGCACCACGAGGGCGAGGCGCGCGCGATGGGCCTGCCCTTCCCGCCGACCGGGGAACGGTTCGAGCGCATGGAAGAGACGGTGCGGATCGCGCTGCACATGTGGTCGGGTGAGGGCGGCGGGTTCGAGGGAAAGCACTACCACCTGGAGAATCCCGTCAGCAGTCCCCAACCGGTGCGGCGGCCGCCGATCCTGATCGGCGGGGCCGGCGAGCGCAGGACGCTACGGCTCGTGGCACAGTACGCCGACGCGTGCAACGTCTTCGACATCCCAGACGGCGGCCGGACGGTCAAGCACAAGCTGGCGGTGCTGGCCCGGCACTGCGCGGAGATCGGCCGCCCCTACGAGGAGATCGACAAGACGATCAGCACCAGGCTCAACCCGGCGGAGTCGGCCACCGAGTTCGCCGCACGGTGCGCGCGCTTCACCGAGCTGGGCATCGATCATGCCGTGGTGCTCAGCCCACACCCCTGGACCGAAGCCGATGTGGCGCTGGTCGCGGAGGCGGCCGCACTGAGCGGTTGACCTCTGTGAGCGGATCGGTGTGGCGGGAGGCCGCCACACCGATCGCTCAGCTCAGCCGGGCCGGCCGAGAAGTTCCACTTCGGACAGTGTGGCCGGTCCGCCGGTCAGCTCCAGCCGGTAATAGGTGTAGCTGCCCGGATGCGCTACCTGGAACGGCCGGGTCTGGTCCCGCCACCGGAAGGTCTGGCCGGTGCGGGTGTCCAATGTGGTCCAGTGCTGCCCGTCGGTCGAGCCGGACAGCACCCAGCCGTTGGGATCCGTGCCCTGGGTGCCGGAGGTCAGCGTGTAGTAGGAGACCGCGTTGCCGGGCGCGGCGAGCTGGTACTGCACGGTGGTGACCTGCGCCTCGGTCTTCGACGTGTTGTCGAACAGCACGGGGTCGGAAGCCGTGCCCTTGCCGGGACCGGTCACATCGGCCAGCGGTGTCGGCGGCTGGTCGCCCTTCGTGATCGAGACGGGGGCGTCCTGCGGCCCGGTGCCCCACTTCGACGGGTTCGGGCCCAGGTCGAAGTCGAGCGTGCCGCCCTTGGCGAGCAGGTCGTGCGGCAGGGAAGTGGAGGTCCACGGTTTGCCATTGACCCGCAACCCTTGCACGTACACGTTTTTCGCGTTGTTCTTCGGTGCGTTGATCACCAGGTCGCGGCCTCCGGCCAAATGGACCGTCGCCTTGGTGAACAGCGGCGAGCCCACGGCGTAGTCCGGGCTGCCCATCTGCAGCGGGTAGAAGCCGAGCGCGCTGAAGATGTACCACGCCGACATCTCGCCGTTGTCCTCGTCGCCGGGGTAGCCCTGCCCGAGCTCACTGCCGACATACAGGCGGGAAAGCGCTTCCCGCACCTTCGCCTGCGTCTGCGCCGGTTGCCCTGCGTAGTCGTACATGTAGAGGATGTGGTGCGCGGGCTGGTTGGAATGTCCATATTGGCCCATCCGCACATCCCGCGCCTCGCGCATCTCGTGGATCGTGCCGCCGTAGGCGCCCGGGAAGGTCGCGGTCTCCTGGGTCGCGAAGAACTGGTCGAGCTTGTCCGCCAGCCCCTGCTTGCCGCCGTAGAGATCGGCGAGGCCCTGGCCGTCCTGCGGCACCGTGAAGGCCATGCCCCAGCCGTCCGTTTCGGTGTAGTCGCCGCCCCAGTTGCGCGGGTCGTACTGCCCGGCCGGCAGGCGGAAGCTGCCGTCGGGGTTGCGGCCCTGGAAGAAGCCGACGCCCGGGTCGAACATGTTCACGTAGTTCTGCGCGCGGTTGAGGAAGTAGGTGTAGTTGTCCAGATACTCCTGCTTTCGCGGATCGTTCGGTGCCGCTTCGTCGGCGAGCTTCTTCGACAGGTTGGCGATGCCGTAGTCGTTGAGGTAGCCCTCGAGCCCCCACGACATGCCCTCGCCCGTGGTGGTCGGCGTGTAGCCGAGGAAGATCGAGCTGTCCAGCCCCTTGCGCCCGACCGCGGAGTTCGGCGGCGCGACCGTGGCGTCCTTGATCGCCGAGTCGTAGGCGGACTGGATGTCGAAGTTCCGCACGCCCTTGAGGTAGGCGTCGGCGAACGCGACATCCGAGCTGGTGCCGGTCATCAGATCGGCGTAGCCGGGGGAGGACCAGCGGGCGATCCAGCCGCCGTCGCGGTACTGCTGCACGAACCCGTCGATCATCTTGCCCGCCATGTCCGGCGACAGCAGCGAGTAGGCGGGCCAGGTGGTGCGATAGGTGTCCCAAAAACCGTTGTTCACGTACAGCTGCCCATCCACCACCTGCTGCGTGAACGGGCTCGCGTAGGCGTACTTCGGGCGGTCCGCGGTTCCGACGTTCTCAAAACCGGAGTTCGGGTAAAGGAACAAGCGGTACAGGTTGGAATAGAGCGTGGTCAGCTGGTCCTGGCTCGCGCCCTGCACCTCGATCACGCCCAGCTGACGGTCCCAGGCCGACTGGGCTGCGGCGCGCACCGAATCGAAGCTCGTGTTCGGCGCGATCTCCAGGTCCAAATTCTTCTTCGCCTGGTCGACGCTGATCAGTGACGTGGCGATGCGCATGGTCACCGTGTGGTCGCGGAAACTCAGGTAGCCGCGCACGTTGTCGCGGCCGTCGCCGGGCAGCATCGACCCGGCCGTGGCCGGCTGGTCGAACGTCGCGTACACATAGAGCCGTCCCGCGCCCGCGGACAGGCCGCTCTTGACGTCGGAGTAGCCGGTGACCGAGTTCGTGGCCGGGTCCAGCGTCAGCCCGCCGGCGTTGCTGACGTTGTCGAAGATCAGATTCGCGTCGGTGCCGGGGAAGGTGAACCGGAACATCGCCGCATGGTCGGTCGGCGCGATCTCCCCGCTCACGCCGTTTTCGAATTTCACGCCGTAGTAATACGGGCGGGCGGTCTCGTTCTCGTGCCGGAACGGCAGCGCTCGCGCGGTGCGGTTGCCGTCGGGCACGCCCGCGGCGGCCGAGGGCATGACCTGGAAGGTCTGCCGGTCGCCCATCCACGGGCTGGGTTCGTGGCTGAGCCCGAACGCCTGGAGCGCCGGCAGGTTCTGCGCGTTGTTGCTTTCCTGGTACCGGTAGAGCCAGCTGGTGGACCCGGCGTCGGTCTCCGGGGTCCAGAAGTTGAACCCGTGCGGTACGGCGGTGGCCGGGAAGTTGTTGCCCCGCGAGAAGTTCCCGTTTGCGTTGGTGCCGCGGGTGGTGAGCACGTTGTCGGACAGGCGCGCGGCCGGTTGCGGTTTCACCGGCGCGACGGCGATGTCGTCGACCCAGCCGTTGAAGCTCGCCGGGCCCGCGGCGTTGTCGTAGCCGATGAGGATGCGCGCGATCGTCTTGCCCCGGGCCACCCGGCCGATCGCCGAGCGGATCAGGTTCCACTGGTTGGTGTACAACGCTTTTCCGGCGCCTTGGCCCTGTGGCGAGAGGGTGAAGCCGTACTGGTCGGTGGCGCCGAGGTCACTGAGGTAGGTGCCGTCGGTGAAGGCGAGGTCTATCGCGACGTTCGTGCTCGGGTAGCTCAGGTCGCTCTGCGTGAACTCGGGGAAGATCTTGTACGACAGCTCGGTGTCCGGCACCACCGGGATGTGCACATCGAAGACCTTGTCGTACGAGTACCCGTGGCCCTGGCCGGTCTGCGTGCCCGAGTAGTGGAGCGCCCGCAGGCCGGTGTATCCCGCATGCGGCTTGCTGCTGTAGCCGCTGAGCGGGCCGCCGTCGGGAAAGCTGCGCACGTTCGGCAGCGGCGGCGGGGCCGGATCGTCGTTGGCCAGCAACAGTTCGGACATTTGCAGCAGCGGCCCGCCGTTGTTGGCGGTGATCTCCAGACGGTAGAACCGGGCGGTCACCGGCGTGCCGAGCCGGAAGGACCTGGTCTGGAAGCGGTCGGTGAACGACTGCCCGGCCTGCTGGTCGACCGGCGTCCAGGTGTTGCCGTCGTCCGAGCTTTCCAGAGTCCAGTCTTTCGGGTCGCGTTCGGCGAAGTCGTTGGCCGAGGTGACCGCGTAATGCGTGATCGTGGTGGGCTCCGAGAGCTGGAACCGCACCCAGCCCGTCGGAGCGAACGCGAGCCACTTCGTGTCCGGGTTGCCGTCGAGGAGGTTCACCGCGATTTCGCCCGCGCCGGTGTTCTCGTCGCTGGCGGTCACGTCGGTGACCTTGCCGCGGACATCGCCGGGGATCGCGGACCCGTTGGCGCCGTTGACCCCGGAGGTCTTCGGGCGCCCGTGGTCGGTCTCCACGGTGTCGACCCAGGTGGGCTGCGGATCGCCGGGCTCGAACGAGGACGAAAAGGCGATGGTGGCCGGTGCGGCCGTGGCGGGCGTTCCGAGCACCACCCCGCCGAGCGCCAACACGGTCATCAGTACCGACATGCCAGTGGTCCGGACCATGAATACAACCTCAACCACGTGGCCACCGGTCAGTCAAGAACCCTGGCGAATCCTGGCCGAAAGCGGACAACGGCGACGGGTCAGGGTTGCGGCGGGATCTCCGCGGAGTCGACCAGCCGCAACTTGCGCCGGGCGCGTTCGTAGAAGGTGGTCATGCCCAGCCGGACCACGCGGGCGGCACCCGGCCGGGCACACAGGTCGATGCGCTCGCCCGGCGTGACGTACCCGCCGACCTGCCCGTCCACCTCGACGGCCAGCCGGCCGCTGCCCGGCAGGATGTGCAGCGTGACCCGCTCGTCCACCGAGAGGACCACGCCGCGGTTGTACGCGGAGTGCGGGGCGGCGGGGGTCACCAGCAGCGCCTCGACCGTGGGGCTGGTGATCGGCCCGCCGGCGGAGAAGCTGTAGGCGGTGGACCCGGTCGGAGTCGCGACGATGACCGCGTCCGCGGCGTAGCTGACGAACGGCTGGTCGTCGACGCGGACCGACACGATGGCGCTGCGGTCCCCCGGCACGCGCACCACGGCCACGTCGTTGAACGCCGTGATGGTCCGTCCCTCCAGCACCGCGGTGATGGCCAACCGGGGTTCGATGGTGAACTCGCGGGCGTCGATGGCGGACAGCGCGGCGGGCAGATCCGGCACGTCGACCTCGGCCAGGAACCCGAGCTTGCCCAGGTTCACGCCGAGGACCGGGGCCTGCCCCGAGGCAAGACGCATCGCGCGCAACATCGTGCCGTCACCGCCGAGACTGACCACCAGGTCGGACCGGCGCCCGAGCTCCTCCGGGGCGACCGGGACCGCGGCACAACGCAGCCTGGCGATCTCACCGTCGATGCCGAGGATCTCGATGTCGCGGCAGGCCGCCCAGTCGAGCACCGCCGTGACCGCGGCCTCGGAATCACGCTGTGGATGCAGGACAAGACCGGCGCAACGCATTCTCACAGTGTCCGCTTGCCCGGCCGCCCCGGCGACCGCTGGGGATCCCGGTGTGACGTTCGGTTGCTACCCATGTTCATGGCAGTGATCCCCGCTGATCCCCGCTGATCCGACTATCCGCACCCGCTTCGGCTGACACGAGAGTTGACATGACGATTTCGCCGACCGGCACCGACTCGGTGGGTGCGTTGTTCGAGCGCCGCACCGGCCCCGTCGAGGAGCTCGCCGCACATGCGCGGGACATCGCGGTGACCTGTCACGCCATGGCAGGGAGGTTTCACCGCGGCGGCAAGCTCGTGGTGTTCGGCAACGGCGGATCGAGCACCGATGCCCAGCACATCGCGGTGGAGTTCGTGCATCCGGTGATCATGGGAAAGCGGGCGCTGCCCGCGATCTCCCTGACCGCGGACGTCGCGACGCTCACCGGCGTGGCCAGTCACCATGGCGTCGCGGAGATCTTCGCGCACCAGTTGAAGTGCCTCGGCGAACCCGCGGACATCGCGCTCGGCGTGTCCACCGACGGTCACTGCGCGAACGTGTTGCGTGGCCTGGAGACCGCCCACGAGATCGGCATGCTCGCGGTCGCGCTGACCGGAGGGGACGGCGGCCTGATCGCGGCGAGCGACGCGGTGGACCACGTGCTCATCGCGCGGTCGCCCGATCCACGCGTCGTCAAGGAAGTGCACGTCACCGCCTACCACATCCTGTGGGAGCTGGTCCACGTGCTGTTCGAGCAACCCGGCCTGTTCGAGCCGGGGATGGTCCGGTGAACACCGGGCCGGGCGCGTGCTCCGGCGGAACCTGCGTGACCTGTTCGGACCGTGCGGTGGCGGTCACCGTGGTGCGCTTGCTCGATGACGCGCTCGCCGAGGTCGACCCCGGAGACGGCCGGGTGGAGGAGATCAGCGTCGCGCTCGTCACGGCACAGGCCGGCGACACGGTGCTCGTCCACGCAGGCGAAGCGATCGGAGTGATAACCAGATGATCGACGTGGTTGATCAGCCCGGCCCGGACGGCGGCGCGGAGTCGCTCTATCCGTTCCTGCACGCCGGCCGGGCGGATCTCGACAGCGTGCTGGCCGAGGCACAGGCGTCCACTGTGGACAAGATCGCGGAGGTGGTGGCGCTGCGCCGCACGGTCTGCCGCCGCGACGCGCGGCGGTTGGGGGACTGCGCGCGGCAGCTGGCCGAGCGGTTCGCCGCGGGCGGGCGGCTGTTCGCGTTCGGCAACGGCGGGAGTTCGACCGACGCCCAGGACCTCGCGGGCCTGTTCCTGAACCCCGGCGGCATGGACGCGCCGCCGCTGCCGGCCTTCGGGCTGACCAACGACATCGCGGTCATCACCGCCCTGTCCAACGACGTCTCGTTCGACGTCGTGTTCTCCCGGCAGATCGGTGCGTTCGGCCGCCCGCGCGACATCGCGGTCGGGCTGTCCACCAGCGGCAACTCGGCGAACCTGCTGCGCGCGTTCGACGAGGCGAGCACGCGCGGCCTGCTGACCATCGGAATCGCCGGCTACGACGGCGGAAAGATGGCCGAGTCGAAGAGCATCGACTACCTGTTCGTGGTGCCCTCCCCGTCGGTGCACCGCGTCCAGGAAGCGCAGACAACCCTGTACCACGCCTTGTGGGAACTCACCGTCGACGCCCTCGCCGCCGGTGCGGACGCCGCGGCGAGCCGGTGAGCGGAACGGAGCGCAGCATGTGCCTGGCCATTCCGGGAGAGGTCGTCGAGATCGACGCCCTCCGGCCCGACCTCGCCACGGTCGCGGTGAGCGGGGTCCGGCGGGTGATCAATACCGGGCTGCTCGGTGACGCGCCGCCGGCGGTGGGCGACTGGGTGTTGATCCACGTCGGTTTCGCACTGTCCAAGATAGACGAAGCCGAGGCGAAGGCGGTGCTGGACTTCCTGGACGGAATCGGGCAGTCCTATCAGGACGAGCTGGCCGCGCTGAAAGCCTCGCGGATCGAATAGGGCGGGAAGGAACAATGCGCTTCGTCGACGAGTACCGGGACGCGGACAAGGCCCACGCGCTGTCCGCGAAGATCGCCGGACTGTGCGAGCCCGGGCGGGAGTACCGGTTCATGGAGGTGTGCGGCGGGCACACCCACACGATCTACAAGCACGGCCTGGAGGACTACCTGCCCGAACGGATCTCACTGGTGCACGGGCCGGGCTGTCCGGTGTGCGTGATCCCGATGGGCCGGGTGGACGACGCCATCCACATCGCGCGGCAGCCGGACGTGCTGATGACCTCGTTCGGCGACATGATGCGTGTGCCCGGCTCTGGCGGGAACTTCTTCGATTCCAACGCCGAAGGCACCAACATCCGCATGGTCTATTCGCCACTGGACGCGCTCAAGCTCGCGCGAGGGAACCCGGACCTGCGGGTCGTGTTCATGGGCATCGGGTTCGAGACCACCGCGCCGTCGACCGCGATGACGCTCCTGCGCGCGGCGGCCGAAGGCCTGCGGAACTTCTCCGTATTCTGCAACCACGTCACGATCATCCCGGCGATGAAGGCGATCCTGGACTCGCCGGACCTCCGGCTGGACGGCTTCCTTGGGCCAGGGCACGTGTCCACTGTGATCGGTTGCCGGCCGTACGAGTTCGTCGCGCGGGATTACGGGAAGCCGGTCGTGGTGTCGGGTTTCGAACCGCTCGACATCCTGCAGTCGATCTACCTGCTGATGCTTCAGCTCGCCGAGGGCCGTGCGGAGGTGGAGAACCAGTATTCGCGAGTGGTGCCGCCGGAGGGCAACCCGGTGGCGCTGCGCGCGATCGGCACGGTCATGGAGCCGCGGCCGTACTTCGAGTGGCGCGGGCTCGGGTTCATCTCGCATTCCGCGCTGCGGATCAAGGACTCCTACGCGGCCTTCGACGCCGAGCGGATCTTCGACCTGCCCGGGGTCCGGGTCGCCGACCCGAAGGCGTGCCAGTGCGGTGAGGTGCTCAAGGGCGTGCTGAAACCGTGGGAGTGCAAGGTGTTCGGCACCGCGTGCACACCTGAGACCCCGATCGGGACCTGCATGGTGTCGCCGGAAGGCGCCTGCGCCGCTTACTACAACTTCGGCCGGTTCACCCGGCAGCGGGTAAAGGAGGCGAGTGGAGCATGAAGCCAACTCGCGGCTGGCAGGGTGACCACAGAGCGCGCCGCCGCCAGGCCCCGCTATCGGGGCGGCAGGGCGCCAGTGTGGACGACGTGATCCGAGTTCGTCAGGAGCGCCCTGTCGACACGATCGCGGTCGCGCGCAAACTCGCGGAGAAGGAGGTGAGTCACACATGACCGGCACCGAATTGTCCACACAGGATGGTCGTGAGCAGCTCGTGCTCGACCGGATCGACCGGGTGCGCCGTGCCCCGGCCCGGGTCCGGGGAGAGCGGGTCACCCTGGCGCACGGCTCCGGCGGCAAGGCGACCCACACGCTGATCGAAGCCATCTTCCTGGAGGCCTTCCGCAATCCACTGCTCGAACCACTCGACGACGCGGCCCAGCTGCGTTTGGATGGTGCTCGCCTCGCGCTGACCACCGACTCGTTCGTGGTGTCGCCGCTGTTCTTCCCCGGTGGGAACATCGGCGACCTCGCGGTCAACGGCACGGTCAACGATCTCGCCGTATCCGGTGCCACGCCGAAATATCTGACCGCCTCCTTCATCCTGGAGGAGGGCTTCGAAGTCGCCGACCTGAGCCGTGTGGTCGAGTCGATGCGCAACGCCGCTCGTGTGGCGGGCGTGGACGTGGTCACCGGCGACACCAAGGTGGTGCAGCGTGGCAAGGCCGACGGCTGCTATATCAACACCGCCGGGATCGGCGTGGTGAGCCACCCTGGCGAGTTGGGCGCCGCCACCGTCCGCGACGGCGATGCGGTGCTGGTGTCGGGCCCGATCGGCGAACACGGCGTCACGATCATGTTGGCGCGTGGTGAGCTGGAGATCGACGCCGAGCTCACCTCCGATACCGCGCCCGTGCACGGCTTGGTCGCCGGCCTGCTGGCCGCCGCGCCCGGCGTGCGGATGCTGCGGGACGCGACCCGCGGCGGCGTCGCCACGGTGCTCAACGAGGTGGCCACGGCCGCGAACGCGGCGGTCGTCGTCGACGAGGACGCGGTTCCCGTGCGCACCGGGGTCCGCGGTGCTTGCGAACTCCTTGGTATCGACCCGCTTTACGTTGCCTGCGAAGGCCGGATCGTGGCCGTGGTCGACGGTGCCCAGGCGGACGCCGCGCTCGCGGCGATGCGCGGGCACCGCCTCGGCGAAGGGGCCGCGGTGATTGGCCGCGTACGGGCCGAGCCGCCGGGCATGGTCCTGCTCAACACGGCCTTCGGCGGAACCCGCGTCGTCGACCTGCTCGTCGGCGACCCGCTCCCGAGGATCTGCTGATGCACGAGCTGTCAATCACACAATGCGTCGTCGACGCCATTGCCGAGCGGTTCGCCGACAGCCGGGTGCTGGCCGTGCGGCTGGAGATCGGGAAGCTGTCCGGCGTGGTGCCGGACGCGGTCCGGTTCTGCTTCGACCTGGTCGCCGAGGGGACTTCGGTGGCCGGCGCGCGACTGGACATCGACGAGCCGGCGGGCTGCGCGACCTGCCGGACCTGCGGCGGGTTGTTCGAGATCGACCAGCCGATCCTGATGTGCCCGTGCGGCAGCGCCGACGTCGAGGTGACCTCGGGCGGCGAGCTGCGGATCTTCTCGGTGGAGGTGGCCTGAAATGTGCGGTAGTTGCGGTTGCGAGGAGACCGGCCGGACGGTGACGGTCCAGGAGCGGGTGCTGGACCGCAACGACCACCTGGCCGAGCACAACCGGGCGTGGCTGGCCGACCGCGCGATCCTCGCGGTGAACCTGATGAGCTCGCCCGGTTCGGGCAAGACCACGTTGCTGGAGCGCGCGATCGAGGACCTGCGCGATCGGCTCACGCTCGCGGTGATCGAGGGGGATCAGGCGACCCCGCTGGACGCCGATCGCATTCGCGCCACCGGTTGCCCGGCGGTCCAGATCAACACCGGGGCGGGCTGTCATCTCGACGCCGCGATGCTGGCCGGTGCGCTGCGGGACCTCGGCCCCGCGCCGGGCTCGGTGGTGTTCGTGGAAAACGTCGGCAACCTGGTCTGCCCCGCGATGTTCGACCTCGGCGAGGACCACCGCGCGGTGGTCATGTCCGTCACCGAAGGCGCCGACAAGCCGCTGAAGTACCCGCACATGTTCCGCACGGCCGACGTGGTGCTGCTGAACAAGGTCGACCTGTTACCGCACGTCGACTTCGATCCCGACCGCTTCCGCGATCTCTTGCGGCAGGTCAACACCGCGGCCGCGGTGCTCCCGGTGTCCGCGACGCGGGGCGACGGGCTCGGCGAGTGGTACAGCTGGCTGGCCGGCCGGCGACGGGTACTGGCGGCGGCGGTGGAGGCAATGCTGTGACAGCACAGGCACTCACCGAGTTGGAGCACGCCCGCGCGGTGGCGGACGCGATTCTGTACGAGGGCTACCTGCTTTACCCGTACCGCCGTTCGTCCGGAAAGAACCGGGTGCGCTGGCAGTTCGGCGTGCTTGTGCCGCGCCCGTGGCTGTCGCCCGCCGCGGCGGCGGACGACAGCGTTGCCGGTTCGGCGGACGCGTGGCGCCAGCAAACCGAGTGCCTGCTGGAGGCGAGCGCCAGCGCGACAGTCCACATGAGACTTCGGTTCCTGCAGGTGCGTCACCGGTCTGTCGAGTCCGCTGTGGACGGTGGGTTCCGGCCGGTGAGCGAGCTTACCGTCGACGGCCGCCGGCACCTGACTTTCGACGATGCGGTACCCCGGGACTACGACGTCGTCGCCACCGCCGGCGAACTGCTTCGCGACCCGCACGTCGCCGAGGTCACCGTGCCGGGCGGCGAGGAGGTCGAGCGGTTGGGAGAGGCGGGCCGGATCGTGCGGACCTGGTGGCCGCTGCGGCTGAGGGTGCGGGTGTCGGCCCGGCCCGCGCGGGCTCCGTTTCCCTTGCTACGGCTGCGATGCGAAGTCGAGAACACCGCCGAGGGGCCGGAGCGCGGCGCGCCGCGGCCCGAGGCGCTGCGGTTCTCCCTGGCCGCGACGCACTCCCTGATCCTGGTGCGTGGAGGTTCGTTCCTGTCGCTGCTCGACCCGCCGGAGTGGGCCGCCGCGGCGGCACGGGAATGCCACAACGTGCACACCTTCCCCGTCCTGGTCGGCCCCCGAAGCCAACGTGACGTGGTGCTTTCGACGCCGATCCTGATGGAGGACCACCCGCGGGTGAGCCCGGAAAGCCCGGGCGACCTGTTCGACGCCACGGAGATCGACGAGATCCTGTCGCTGCGCACGCTCACCCTCACCGACGAGGAGAAGCGCGAGGCGCGGGCCACCGATCCGCGCGCGGCGGCGATCATCGACCGGATCGAGGGCATCCCGCCGGAGGTCATGGACCGCCTGCATGGCACGGTCCGGTCACTGCGTCCGGCGGACGAGCCTCCAACCGGCTCCGTGGTCGTCGACGGAGTTCGCCTCTCGCAGGGCAGCCGGGTGCGGCTGCGCCCGCGTACGCACGGCACGGACGCCCACGACATGTTCCTCGACGGCCGGATCGGTGTCGTCGAGAAGGTACTGACCGATGTGGACGGTGCCCGGCAGGTGGCGGTGACGCTGGCCGACGATCCGGGCGCGGACCTGCACCGGTGGTACGGCCGGTTCCACTATTTCTCGCCCGAGGAACTGCGGCCCGAGCCGGACCCGGCGCCAGACCCGGATCCAGACCGGGAGCCGGCGCCATGAGCCGGCCCGGGGCAGGAGTGCTCATCGCCGGGATCGGCAACGTGCTGCTCGGCGACGACGGCTTCGGCGTCGAGGTGGCGCGCAGGCTGGCGGACCTGCCGTTGCCGCCCGGAGTGGTCGTCGGCGAGTACGGCATCCGCGGCATGCACCTGGCCTACGAACTGCTCGACGGGCAGTTCGGCGGGCTGATCCTCGTGGACGCGGTCCCACTCGACGATCCGCCCGGCACCGTCGCGGTGCTCGACGTCGCCCCGGACGATGCGCGGATCCCCGGCACGGTCGATGCGCACGGGATGGACCCGGTCACCGTGCTCGGCCTGCTGCGCAGGCTCGGCGGCACGGTCGGGCGGGTACGCGTGGTGGGCTGCCGCCCCGCCGTTCTCGAGGAGCGCCTGGGGCTGTCGGACGTGGTGCGCGCGGCCGTCGAACCGGCTGCGCGGCTGACTCTCGATCTTGCCGCCGACCTGGCCGGTAAGGCGAACGAGTACCGACCCGAACACACGGTGGGACGGAGGAACCGGAGATGACCACAGCGAAATCGCCGCAGGCAGGGCAATCCCAGCCCCATGGTTTCGACGAGATCCACATCCTGTGGATCTCGGAAGGGATGAGTTGTGACGGCGACACGGTCGCGGTGACCGCGGCCGCGCAGCCGGCGATCGAGGACGTGGTGACCGGGCTGGTGCCCGGTTTGCCGACCGTCCACCTGCACAACAAGGTGTTGTCGCCGACCGTGGGCGGCGAGGAGTTCCTGGCCCCGTTCCGGGCGGCCGCGCGGGGTGAGCTCACCCCGTTCATCCTGGTGATCGAGGGATCCATCCCGAACGAGAAGATCAACGGCGACGGGTACTGGACCTCGTTCGGCAACCACCCGAACACCGGCGAGCCGCTGACTCTGAACTGGTGGATCGACAACCTCGCGCCGAAGGCGTGGGCGGTGGTGGCGGCCGGCACCTGCGCCACCTACGGCGGGATCCACGCGATGGCCGGCAACCCGACCGGTTGCATGGGGCTGGCCGACTATCTCGGCTCGGACTTCCGCTCCACCGGGGGCCTGCCCATCGTCAACGTGCCCGGTTGCCCGGTGCAGCCGGACAATTTCATGGAGACCCTCACCTGGGTGCTCTACCACGCGGCGGGCTCCGCGCCACCGCCGCCGTTGGACGAAATGTTGCGTCCACAGTGGCTTTTCGGGAAGACCGTCCACGAGGGATGCGACCGGGCGGGCTACTACGAGCAGGGTGATTTCGCCAAGGACTACAACTCGCCCAAGTGCCAGGTCAAGATCGGCTGCTGGGGGCCCGTGGTGAACTGCAATGTGCCCAAGCGCGGCTGGATGGGCGGGATCGGAGGCTGTCCCAACGTCGGCGGCATTTGCATCGCCTGCACCATGCCGGGCTTTCCCGACAAGTTCATGCCCTTCATGGACATGCCGCCCGGCGGCAGCCTGTCGTCGGCGATCGTCAAGCCGTACGGGGCCTTCATCCGTCGCATGCGCGGCATCACCAACAGCACGGCCAACACCGAACCCCGGTGGCGCCACAACCGTGAAGAGCTGACCAGCGGCTACAACCCGCGCTGGCGCCCGTGATCCGGACCGACGAGCGAGGAGACCAGCTATGACGGCGACCAAGCCGGAGCGCACCGCGGCCAAGAAGCAACCACAGATCATGGAAATGTCCTGGGACCCGATCACCCGCATCATCGGGAACCTCGGGATCTACACGAAGATCGATTTCGCGAACCGGCTGGTGACCGAGTGCCACAGCACCTCGTCGCTGTTTCGCGGCTACTCGGTCTTCATGAAGGGCAAGGATCCCCGCGACGCGGGATTCATCACCAGCCGCATCTGCGGGATCTGCGGCGACAACCACACCACGTGCTCGGTGTACGCGCAGAACATGGCCTACGGCATCAAAACCCCGCCGCTCGGCGAAACGATCCTGAATCTCGGCGAGGCCGCCGAGTACATGTTCGACCACACCATCTTCCAGGACAACCTCGTCTTCGTGGACTTCTGCGAGGCGATGGTCAAGGAGACCAACCCGAGCCTGCTGGCCAGGGCCGAGAACGCCGAGGCACCCGGCGCCGCCGTGCACGGCTATCGCACGATCGCCGAAATCATGCGGGCGTACAACCCGTTCGAGGGCGAGGTCTACCGGGAGGCGCTCAAGGTCAGCCGGACGACCCGGGAAATGTTCTGCCTGATGGAAGGACGGCACGTCCATCCGTCCACTGTGTACCCCGGCGGGGTCGGCACGATGCCGCAGCCGACGCTGTTCACCGACTACCTCTCGCGGCTGCTGGACATTCTGGACTTCGTGAAGAAGGCCGTCGCCCTGAACAACGACGTGTTCGACTTCTTCTACGAGGCGCTGCCGGGCTATGAGGAGGTGGGTCGCCGCCGCGTGCTGCTGGGCTGCTGGGGCTGCTTCCAGAACCCCGAAGTCGTGGACTACCGCTACGAGAACATGACCAACTGGGGCCGGGCGATGTACGTGACCCCCGGCATCGTGGTCGACGGGCAACTGCTCACCACGGACCTGGTCGACATCAACCTCGGCATCAGGATTCTGCTCGGCAGCTCGTACTACAAGGACTGGGTCAACGAGGAACCGTTCGTGACCCAGGACCCGCTCGGCAACCCGGTCGACATGCGCCATCCGTGGAACCAGACGACCCTGCCCGAACCCGGGAAACGCGACTTCGGGGACAGGTACAGCTGGGTGATGAGCCCGCGGTGGTTCGACCGGAACAGCGGTCAGCACCTGGCGCTGGACACCGGCGGCGGGCCGTTCGCCCGGCTCTACACCACCGCACTGGCCGGTCTGGTGGACACCCCGTACGTGAAGTCCACCGGGCGCAGCGTGCAGATTTCGTTGCCCAAGAGCCGCACCCTGCCCGAGATGACTCTGGAATGGACGATCCCGCAGTGGTCCAACGCGCTGGAGCGCAACCGGGCCCGGGTCTACTTCGTCGCCTACGCGGCGGCGATGGCGGTGCAGTTCATCGAAGAGGGCCTGGCACGCGTGCGTGCCGGGGACACCCGGGTGTTCACCGAGTTCAAGGTGCCCGACGAGGCGATCGGCTGCGGGTTCCACGAGGCCGTGCGCGGTGTGCTGTCCCACCACCTGGTGATCCGGGACGGGAAGATCGCCAACTACCACCCGTACCCGCCGACACCCTGGAACGGCAGCCCGCGCGACAGCTACGGCACGCCGGGGCCGTACGAGGACGCGGTGCAGGACATGCCGATCTTCGAGGAGAACGGCCCGGAGAACTTCAAGGGCGTGGACATCATGCGCGCGGTGCGCAGCTTCGATCCCTGCCTGCCCTGCGGGGTGCACATGTATGTCGGGCAGGGCCGCACGATCGAGAAGCTGCACTCACCGATGTGGGGAGCCGGCCATGCCTGAGCGGCCCCGGCTGGCCGACGACGCGGTGGCCGCGCGGCTCACCCGGCTCGACGAGTTGCTCGGGCAGGTGGAGGCGACGCCCGGTCCGGCCGGGGAGGTCGCGCTCGCGGCGGTGTCGGAACTGACCCGGGTCTACGGCGAGGCGCTGGCCAGGGCCAGCGGCTACGCGGCCGAAACCCCGGCGGTGCTCGATGCCTTCGTCCGGGACGAGTTGCTCGGTCATCTCCTTGTGCTGCACGACATCCATCCCGAGCCCGCCCGCCGCCGCGTCGCCCGCGCGGTCGACGGCCTGCGTCCGGTCCTGGCCGAACGCGGGGGCACGGTCGAGCTGACCGGCATCGACGACGAGGTGGCGACGGTGACCCTGTCCGTCGGCGGCTGCGGGTCTACTGTGGACAGTGTGCGGAACGCGGTGCGAGAGGCCGTACTCGCCGCGGCTCCCGAGTTGTCGGAAGTCGCGATCGTCGCGCCGGCCGGGTCGCGTGCCACGTTCGTCCCACTCGAAGCCGTATTGCCGGGGCGGACGGCAACGTGAGCAGCGCGTTGCGCCGTGTCATCCAGCGCCCGGCCGATGGCCTTGCGGACGTGGCCGAGCGCTGCGAAATGTGCGGCCTGGCCGTGCCCGTGGAGCATCGGCACGTCCTTGACGTGCGGCATGGCGAGCCGCGGTGCGTCTGCCAGGCGTGTTCGCTGCTGTTCGAGCGCGACGCCGCTGCCGAAGGGCGTTACCGGCTCATCCCCGGCAGACGTCTGAGGGTGCCCGAGTTCGTCGCGGCGGACCTCGGGGTCCCGGTGGGCCTGGCGTTCTTCGTCCGGCAGCCGGGCGGGGGAGTGGTGGCGCACTATCCGAGCCCCGCCGGCGCCACCCGGTGGGAGGTCGAAGCCGCCGCGTGGGAGGCGGTCGAAGGCACCTGCCCGCCCGTGCGGGAAATGCTGCCAGGCGTGCAGGCGCTGCTGGTGAACACCGCACGTGGCCGTCGTGAGCACTGGCTGGTGCCCATCGACGACTGTTACCGACTGGTCGCGCTGATTCGCCGCGAATGGCGGGGCCTGTCCGGCGGAAGCGAGGTGTGGCCGGCGATCGACGGTTTCTTCGCCGACCTCGACGAGTAAGACCCGTTCCCAACGAGAGGAGTCGAGATGGCTGAGATCCGGGTGGGCAAGCCCGACGTCAAACCCGACACCCCGTCGCACACCAAGGGTGTCCACGAGGGCAACACGCCGGGCTCCTACAAAAAGCAGATCGGGCACCACAAGGACGGCACGGCCGACGCCCGCCGCTCCACCGGGGTGAGCCCGAAGAAACACAACTCGATCATGTCGATCATGCCCAACCTTCCGCCCGGATGAGGCGGCAGCGGGTGAGTACGAGAGGAGTCATCATGAAGGGACGCACACTGCTGTTGATGCTCGTCGCGGCGGGCCTGTCCGTGGTGCTGTGGCGGGAATACCCGGCGATGATCCGGTATCTGAAGATCAAACGCATGTAAGTGGCCGGCCGGTGAGCCCGGTGCCGGGCTCACCGGCCGTAGCCGAGGCAGGCCCTCACCCGAGGAGGTCGCGGGCCGCCTCGGCGATGTGGTCGGCGTCGATACCCGCCCAGGCGAGGAGTTCGGCGCTGGTGCCGGAGCCCGGCATGCCGGTCACCGCGAGGCGGGTCAGGGAAAGAGGGGCCTGCCCGGCGGCGACGAGGGCGTCGGCGACGGCGGAACCGAGGCCGCCTTCGGGGTGGTGGTCCTCGGCGACCACGATGCGGCCACCGGTGGCGGTCACGGCCGCGGTGAGCGTGGCGGTGTCGATGGGCTTGATCGAGTAGCAGTCGATCACCCGGGCACGGATTCCTTGCTGGGCAAGGAGATCGGCCGCCCGAAGACATTCGTGGACGGTCACCCCGGCACCGGCGAGGGTGACATCGTCGCCGTCGCGGAGCACCTTGGCGCCGCCGACCGGGAAGGTTTCCCCGTCAGGGTACAGAACCGGGTAGGCGCCACGAGTGGTGCGCAGATAGCTGACGCCGGCAGTGGTGGCCATGGCGTCCACGAGCGCGACGGCGCTGGTCGCGTCGCTGGGGTAGAGCACGGTGGAGCCGTGCACGGCGCGCAGCATCGCGAGGTCTTCCAGTCCCATCTGTGACGGGCCGTCGGCACCGATCTCGACTCCGGCGTGGGAGCCGACGAGCCGCAGGTCGACCCTCGAGATCGAGCCCATCCGGATGAAGTCGTAGGCCCGCGTGAGGAATGCGGCGAAGGTCGAGGCGAACGCGCGATAGCCGCGCACGTTCAGGCCGGTCGCGGCGGCGATGAGCTGTTGCTCGGCGATGAACATCTCGAAGTACCGCTCGGGGTAGGCGTGCGCGAACTCGCCTGCGTAGGTGGAGTTGTTGACCTCCCCGTCCAGTGCGACGACTCGTGGGTCACGGGCGCCGAGCGCCACCAGCGCGTCGCCGTACGCCTTGCGCGTGGCCACCTTCTCGCCGACCCCGTAGTGGGGCAGTGCCCCGTCGCCGGTCACGGTTTCCGCGGTGGTCGTGGCCGATTCCGGGTCCGGCCGGGGTCCGCGAAGCACGAGGTCCCGGACGCCGCCCAGTCCGGCGATCGCCCGGTCCGCGAGGTCCTCGGGCAAGGGCTTCCCGTGCCAGCCGTTGCGATCCTCGATCTCGGAAAACCCGCGCCCCTTGATGGTTTTCGCCAGGATCACCGTCGGCCGGTCGCCGGTGTCCTCCGCCGCGGTGGTGAGGGCGTTGTCGATCGCGGTCAGGTCGTGGCCGTCGATGGCGATCACCCGCGCGCCGAAGGACTCGGCACGCCGGGCGTAGGCGTCGAGGTTCCAGCCGAATTCGGTTTCGCCGCGCTGGCCGAGGCGGTTGACGTCGACGAGCGCGACCAGGTTGGCGAGCTGGTAGTAGGACGCCTTGTCCAGGGCCTCCCACATGGAGCCCTCGGAGAGTTCGCTGTCTCCGCAGAGCACCCACACCCGGTACGGTCGCCGGTCCAGGTACTTGCCGGCCAGTGCGACGCCCACCCCGTCCGGCAACCCCTGGCCGAGCGAGCCGGTCGCGACGTCGACCCACGGCAGCACCGGTGTGGGGTGGCCCTCCAGCCGTTGCGCGAAGCGGCGGTAACCGGTCAGCAACTCCTCCTCCGAGACGACGCCGACCGCCCGGAACACCGAATACAGCAAGGGCGAAGCGTGGCCCTTCGAAAAGATCAGGTGGTCGTTCGCGGGCGAGGAAGGGTCGTCCCAGTCGTAGCGCAGGTGCCGCGCGACGAGCACCGCCATCAGGTCGGCCGCGGACATGCTCGAAGTGGGATGCCCGGACCCGGCGCTCGTCGAGGAGCGGATCGAGTCGACCCGCAACTGGGCGGCGAGCTCAGCGACCGTCTCCAGTTCCGTCGTGGCCGCAGGCGTAGTGGTTGTCACGAGATCCCTCCCTAAGCCGTCGTAACACCCATCGTCGCGCAGGATCTCCGGCGCCGCCCGTCACGATGGACTTTGCCACCTGGCTCGACCGAGAGGGCGCCGCCGCTTTCACCGCGGCGCGGGTCTGCTAAGGTTGGTAAAGCACTTGATTTAACTCCGCGGGAACGCTGGGGAACACCGAACCGGGAGACTCTCCTTATGACCGCTGCCCATGCCAGGTCCGCCGAATCGCCGCAGGCGGCCAAGGTCCGGCCGAACGCCGTCGTGGCGGTGCTGGCCTTCTCCGGAATCGTGGTCTCGTTCATGCAGACCCTGGTGATCCCGGTGATTCCCGAGCTTCCCGCACTGCTGAAGGCGTCCGCGTCCGACACGAGCTGGGCGATCACCGCCACGCTGCTCGCGGCCGCCGTGGCGACGCCGACCATGGGCCGGCTGGGCGACATGTACGGCAAGCGGCGCATGCTGCTGTTGAGCGTCGTGGTGATGGTCGGCGGATCCGTCGTCTGTGGCCTGTCCAACGGCCTGGAACTCATGGTCGTCGGGCGGGCGCTGCAGGGCCTGTCGGCCGGCGTCATTCCGCTCGGCATCAGCATCATGCGCGACGAGCTGCCGGCCGAGCGGCTTGCCTCGGCGACCGCGCTGATGAGCGCCTCACTCGGTGTGGGTGGCGCGCTCGGCCTGCCCGCGGCCGCGTTGCTCGCCGAGTGGGCGGACTGGCACGTGCTGTTCTGGACGTCGGCGGGCCTCGGCGCGGTCGCCGCCGTGCTCGTGGTCGCGCTCGTCGGAGAGTCGCGGGTCCGCACCGGCGGCCGGTTCGACCTGCTGGGCGCCCTCGGGATGTCGGTCGCGCTGCTGTGCCTGCTGCTGGCGATCTCGAAGGGCGCCGACTGGGGCTGGGGCAGCCGCCTGACGCTGGGGCTGCTGGCCGCGGCGGTGGTGATCCTGCTGGCCTGGGGCTGGTGGGAGCTGCGCACCCGGGAACCGCTGGTGGACCTGCGCACGACGGCGCGTCGCCAGGTGCTGCTCACCAACCTCGCGTCCGTGGTCTTCGGGTTTGCGATGTTCGCGATGTCGCTGGTGCTTCCGCAACTGCTGCAGCTGCCGAAGGCGACCGGCTACGGGCTGGGACAGTCGATGATCGTGGCGGGCCTGGCGCTGGCGCCCGGCGGGCTGCTGATGATGGCCACCGCGCCGGTGTCGGCGCGGATCTCCCGCACCATGGGTCCCAAGGTGACCCTGATGATCGGCGCGATCGTGGTCGCGGCGGGTTACGGCCTGGGCACCATGTTGATGTCGGCCGTGTGGCAGGTCATGATCGTCGCCGGGGTCATCAGTGCCGGCGTCGGGCTGGCCTACGGCGCCATGCCCGCCCTGGTGATGGGCGCGGTGCCGGTGTCCGAGACCGCCGCGGCCAACAGTCTCAACACCCTGATGCGGTCGATCGGCACGTCGACCTCCAGCGCGGTCGCGGGCGTCATCCTGGCCAACATGACCACCAGGCTGGGCCCGGTCGACGTTCCCGCGAAGGACGGGTTCCACGTGGTCCTGGCCGTCAGCGCGGGAGCCGCGCTCGGCGCCTTCGTGATCGCGGTCTTCCTCCCCGCGCGCCGGCGGGCGGCGCAGCAGAGCTCGCCGCGGCACGCCGCGCCGGAGCCTGCGGTCGAAACCGCGGCCAGGCCGGGAATCGGTGAGATCACCGGGACGCTGCGCACCCGCCATGGCGGTGCAGTGCCGGGTGGGGTGGTCACGGTGACCAGCCCCGGCGGGCAGCAGATCAGCCGGGTCCGGTCCGGCGACACCGGGCGCTACACGGTGGCCGGCCTGAAGCCCGGCATCTACACGATCATCGTGACCGCGAGCGGGTTCGGACCGGAGGCGGCATCGGTCTCGCTCAACGGGGCGGGCGCAGTCCGTGACTTCGAGTTGGCCGGCCAGTCGATCGGGCGGCTGTACGGCACCGTCACCGCCCCCAACGGTGAGGGGCTGGCCAACGCGACCATCTCCGTGACCGACGACGACGGCAGCCTCATTGGCAGCGTCGTCACCGACGTCCACGGAAACTACGAGCTCCGCGACCTCGCGCCCGGCGAATACACCGTGGTCACCACCCTCTACACGCCTGCCGTGCAGCAGGTTTCCCTCGCCGCCGGCGACCAGGCCGTCGTCGATCTCGACCTCATCGCCGCGGACCCGGAGCAGGCCGCCGTGTGACCGGCGGCCGGCGGCGAGACTCACCTTGACCGGGGGCCTGGCAGCTCGAGAACCGGCTCTCAGGCAGACGTGACCGGGGCCGTCCACAGGCCGACGAGCGCGTCGATCAGGCCGTTCGCCGCGTCCTGCCAGGTGGCACGCGGCGTCGGCCCGCCCTCGGCGAGCGCGCGTTCGCGTTCGGCGCCCATGTGCACCATCAGCTGGCGGGCCATGTCGTCCCGCTCGGCCCGCACCTCGGCCGGCAGTTCGGGCAGGCAGCGCTTCAGCCCGGCCAGGATTCGTTGGAGCGTCGGCGAGTTCCGGGCCTCCTCGACCATGATGTCGCGCAGCACCGGGTCCGTCATGACCTGCGCGCTGAACCGGGCGAACCAGGTCGGGTTGCCCCGTGCCTCCAGATGCTCGAACGGCGGCCGCACCAGGCAGGCCAACCAGTCCCGCACGTTGCGCGAGCCGCTGTCGACTTCGGCCAGCATGCGAAGGCGCAGCTCCTCGGTCTGTTCACCGTGCTTGCGTGCGATCGCACGGACCAGATCCACCTTCGTGCCGAAGTGGTAGTTGACCGCCGCGTTGTTGCCTTGCCCGGCCGCTTCGCTGATCTGCCGGTTGGACACCGCGTAGACGCCGTGCTCGGCGAACAGTCGCTCCGCCGTGAGCAGGATCAGCTCGCGGGTCGCGGTCGCGCGCTCCGCGCGCACGGCTCCGCCTGCCATGGTCACCACCTCGTCGCGCTCGCGGACCTGTGTTGTCCGGGGGTGCAACCCCAGACCCCCGGCCCAGGCCCGCCGATGAAGGTCAGCTTACTTCGCCAGGCCGGGCGGTCCGGGTCACCACCGCACCGGGACCTCGGCCAGGCCGCCGACGACGAGTCCTTCGACCCGCTGCAACTCTCCGGCGGGGACGGCCAGTTCCAGGCCCGGGAGCCGGCGCAGCAGGACCTCGAGCGCGACCTGGAGTTCGGTGCGCGCCAGTGCCTGTCCCAGGCACGAATGCGGTCCGGAGCCGAAGGCGAGGTGCGGGTTCGGCGTGCGGCCCAGGTCCATGTCGTCTGCGCCGTCGAAGACGGACTCGTCGCGGTTGGCCGCGGCCAGGCTGCACATCACGGTGGTGCCCGCCGGCAGCACGGCCCCGCCGACCTCGGTCTCCTCGTGCACGTAACGGACCATGCCCAGCCCGGCGTTGGCGTCGAACCGCAGCGCCTCCTCCACTGTGGACCTGACCAGCGATGGGTCCGCCAGCAGCCGCTCCCAGCGCCGCCGGTCGGACAGGAGCATCGCGACCATCTTGCCGATCATGTTCGCGGTGGTCTCGTGCCCGGCGATCAGCAGGGCCAGGCCGGTGGCCGCGAGCAGCATGTCCGGCAGCGGCCTGCCGTCGGCGTCGGTGTTCGTGATGAGCTCGCTGAGGAGATCCTCGCCCGGTTCGGCGCGCTTGGCGGCGATGTGGGCGTTCATGTACCGGAAGAACTCGGCTTGCGCCGCCTCGACCTCTTCACCCGTGTAACGAGTGAGGTTGAGCAGTGCGTCCGACCAGTGGGAGAACCGGTCGCGGTCGCTGTCGGGCACGCCGAGCATGTCGCAGATGACCCACACCGGCAGCGGAAATCCGAAGCCCGCCTTGAGATCGGCGGGCGCCCCGCCGAGCACCATGTCGTCGATCAGGCGCTCGGCCATCGCCTCGATCCGCGGGCGCAGCGCGGTCATCCGCCGGACGGTGAACCACTTGATGATCATCCGCCGCCACTGTTTGTGTGCTTCGCCGTGCTGCGGCAGGGTAAGTGCCACATCGCTGTTGAACAGGCCGCCCGACTCGGTGTCGGAGATCCGGGCCGCGTCCGCTGCGTCGAGGCTGCGCCCGAAGCGGGGATCGGACAGCAGTTGCTTCACGTCCTCGTAGCGGGTGAGCAGCGAGACCTCGTCGCCGCTGGGCAGCGTCGCCTTCGCCACCGGGCACTTCTGCCGTAGTTCCGCCCACTGGGCGGGTGGCTCCAGGGCTGTCGGGCCGGGGAACGGATAGGTCAGCAACTGCTCGCTTTCGCTGGTGCTCACGGCACATCCTCCGCCAGGTCGACCGATGGTACGGGACCAGTGAACCGACACCGTGCAATTAAGTCAAGTGATTGAATTAGCGAATCCGGAGTTGCACCCGACCGGTGGTCCGTCCGAAGTGGACGACGTGACACCGGCGGGGCACGCTTCGGTAGGTGTGCCGCGCGTAGTGGAACACGGCTACGGGTACAGCAGGACATGGACGAGCGTCGTCGGGAACGTCCGGAGGAGATCGCATGGTGCAGGGGCGTGGGGCGCTGCCGGAGACGGTGGGGTACGCGCTCAAGCGGTTGCTGCTCGGGCGGCCGTTGATCACCGCGCAGCTGCGCACCGAGCGGCTGGCCAACCCGGTCGCGCTCGGCGTGCTGTCCCCGGACGCCATCTCGTCCTCGGCGTATGGCACCGAGGAGATCCTGCTCGAACTGCTGCCGTTCGCGGGGCTGGCGGCGTTCACGCTGGTGCTGCCGATCACCGGGGTCATCCTGCTCATCCTGGTCCTGGTCACGGCGTCCTACCGCCAGGTCGTGGTGGCCTACACGCAGGCCGGCGGCTCCTATGTGGTGGCGCGGGAGAACTTCGGGCCGAAGGTGGCGCAGGTGGCCGCGGCCGCGTTGCTGATCGACTACGTCGTGACCGTCGCGGTTCAGGCGGCGGCCGGCACGGTCGCGGTGGTGTCCGCGGTGCCGGTGCTCGGACCGTACCGGCAGGAGATCACCATCGGCGTGGTCCTGCTGATGTGCTACCTCAACCTGCGCGGCCTGCGCGAGGCCGGTCGCCCGTTCGCGGTGCCGACGTACTTCTTCGTTCTCATGGTCGGTTCGATGATCGTGGCCGGCGTGATCCGCCAACTCGTCACCGGGCTGCCCCGGTTCGATCCCACCGCGCTGCCCGGCGCGGTCGACGTCCACACCGGCAACGGGCTCGTGATGGGCGCGAGCGTGCTCGTGGTGCTGCGGGCGTTCGCCAACGGCGGATCCTCGCTGACCGGGGTGGAGGCGATCTCCAATACGGTCAGCGCGTTCCGAAGCCCCCGGGGCCGCAACGCGCGCAAGGTGCTCACGGTGATGGCCTGCATTCTCGGCTTCCTCGTCGCCGGCGTGTCGTACCTGGCTTTCGCGACGCATGCGACGCCCTACACCAGCGGCTATCCGTCTGTGCTCGCGCAGGAAGCGCGCGTCGTGTTCGGCGCCGGGACGGCGGGCACGGTGTTGTTCGCCCTGCTGCAGGCAGCCTCCGCGCTCATCCTGTACACCGGCGCCAACACCAGCTTCAACGGCTTTCCGTTCCTGGCCAGCTTCGTCGCCGAAGACCGGTTCCTGCCCCGCCAGCTCACCAAACGCGGCCACCGGCTGGTGTTCTCCAACGGAATCATCGTGCTCACCGTGCTGTCGGTGGGGCTCCTGCTGTTCACCGGGGGATCGGTGAACAGCCTGGTGCCCTTCTACGCGATCGGCGTGTTCACCGGATTCGCCATGGCGGGCTACGGCATGACCCGGCACCACCTCCGGCACCGCGAGCCGGGCTGGCGGCACCGGCTGTTGATCAACCTGTCGGCCGGGGTGGCGGCCACGGTGGTCGTGCTGATCTTCGCGGTGGCCAAGTTCACCGAAGGTGCGTGGCTGATCGTGGTCGTGTTCCCGATCCTGGTGGCGGTGCTGATCCGGCTCAACCGCGAGTACCGGGCGGAGGCCGCGATTCTGGACGAGGTGCGGGAGGAGGAGCTACGCGCCACCAACTACGCGCGTCACCAGCTCTACGTCATGGTCAACAGCGTTGACCTGGCCGTGCTGGAAGCCTTGCGCTACGGCCGTAGCCTGCGCGGCACCGATCTGAAGGCGGTGCACATCATGGTGGACGCGGCACACGCCGAGCGGCTCCAGCGCCGCTGGGAGGAGCTGCGGATCGGCGTCCCGCTGCAGGTCATCGACTGCCCCGATCGCCGGGTCGCCCGCGCCGTCGCCAATCTCGTCGTCGATACCACGGCCCAGGAGGGCACGCACGTCACGGTGCTGTTGCCCCGCCGTATCTACCCCCCGCTGCTGGGCCGGCTGCTGCACGACCGCACCGCCGACCAGATCGCCCGGGCGATCAGTCGCATCCCGCACGCCGCGGCGACCATCGTCCCCTTCGACGTGCAGGCCCAGCTTCGGCAGAAGTTCCCGGAGCTGCCCGAGGAGCGCCTGTCCGGCGCCATCGAACGGATCGCCGAGCGGGTCGCCTTCGAGGAACAGGCCGACGTCGCGGAATACGAGCAGCCCGTACCCGACGGGCGGGCGGTCCCGGTCGCCTCGCTGCATCCCGGCCGCTTCGCCACCGTCGAGGGTCGCTTGCGGGAGGTCACCGAACAGGCCCGTGACGGGCTGCCGATCCTGTCCGGCACGCTCGCCGACAACTCGGGTGCCGTGGCGGTGGAGCTGCCGCGCGCGCCCGGCCATCCGCCGGAGCCCGGAACGTTGTTGCGGGTCCACGGCCTGGTCGTCGAGCCGGCCGACGCCGACATGCTCGCCATCGTCGACGCGCGATACACCGTGGTCGACGAAGACACCGGCCAGGAGCCCCGCTGAGCCGCGTCCCGATGGGTGGTCAGATGGTCGGCGAACCGTGCACGGTGAGGAAGTCGTCGACCAGGCGGGTGCAGAACTCCCGGTCGTTGGGCCGCTTGACGATCATGGTGTTGAACAGGAGCGGCCCGATCAACTGGGCCGCGGCGAGGTCGATGTCGCCGGCGGTCACACGCGGGACGCCGCCGAGGCAGTCGCGCAGCACGGCGTCGAACGGCTTGCGGTAGCGGTCGATGATGCGCTGCCGCAGGACGGCGAACTGGGTGCGCTCGACGGGGTCCGCGGGCAACTCGGCCGACAGTCCGCTGGTGGCCAGCCAGATCGCGGCCGCCGTGGTGGGCGCGTGCTCGATCTGCTGGGCCTGGTCGAGGACCAGGCCCAGCAGCCGGTCGCGTGGCGTGCCGCCCTCCGGCGGCGCCGGTATCGGCGGGAGCAGCTGCTGGAACGCCGCGGCCAGCAACTCACCGCTGTTCGGGAAGTGACGGTACAGGGTCGAGCGGGCCACTCCGCTGCGTGAGGTGACCGCCTCGATGGTCACTCCGCGAATGCCGCTTTCGGACAGCAGCGCGGCAGCGGCGTCCAGAAGAGCCGTTCGTGATCGGTCCAGTCGCGGGTCGCGCCGCTCGGCGGGCGCCCCCGTGCCGTCGTCCCGTGACGGCCGTGTGTGCGTGGTCATCACTCGTTAGTGTGCTCCGCCCAGGTTTCTGGCCGCGCAATCCCTCGCCGCAGGTTTCAGAACTGACGGTACTGCTACGATACCGATGGTTTCGTTACTTACTCGAAGCGGGGGTGCCATGCGGGCACTGCCAGGGAGTGGAGCCGTCGAGGGCTCCACATCGGACCTGCCGCGAGGGCGCCAGATCTGGGCGGTGGCGGTGATGTGCGCCGCTGTCGGCCTGGTCATCGGCATGGTGACGATCGTGAACACGGCACTGCCAGTGATCGCTCGCTCCACCGGTGCGACCCAGGCGGAGCAGACCTGGATCGTCGACGCCTACACACTGGCGCTGGCCGCGCTGGTGCTCCCGGCGGGCGCTCTGGGCGACCGCCGTGGCCGGCGGGGTGTCCTGATCGCCGGCCTGGTGCTGTTCGCGCTCAGTTGCGGCATCCCGCTGGCGACCGCGTCGGCGACGGCGCTGATCGTGTCCCGGGCGATCACCGGGGTCGGCGCGGCGCTGATCATGCCGGCGACGTTGTCCATCATCAACGCGAGTTTCTCGCCGGGCCGGCGCGGGCTGGCGATCGGCGTGTGGGCGGCGGTGGCGGGGCTCGGCGGGCTGGGCGGTCTGGTCGTCGCGGGCGTGCTGCTGCAGTACTGGTCGTGGCAGATCGTTTTCGTCGCCCCGGCGGCAATGGCCGTGCTGTTGGTGATCGCCGCCTGCACGGTGCCCACGTCGCGTGAGAGCCGGCCGCACCGCTTCGACCTGCCGGGCGCCGCGCTGAGCACCGTGTCCATCGGGGTGCTGGTGTTCGGGATCCTGCGCGCGGCCGACGTCGGGTGGGCCAGTCCGGAAGTCATCGGGGCGCTGGCCGCGGGCGGTCTGCTGGCCGCGGCCTTCGCCCTGCTGGAGCTGCGGCGGACTGACCCGCTGCTGGACGTGCGCCTGTTCACCAACCGGGAGTTCGCCACCGGATCGCTCTCGGTGACGCTGCAGTTCGCCGCGGCCTTCGGCGGGCTGTTCGCCCTGACGCAGTATCTCCAGCTCATCCAGGGCTATTCGCCATTGAAGTCCGGGCTGGTGCTGTGGCCGATCGTGGCTCTATTGCCGGTCACGCTGGTGGCGGCCCAACTCGCCCAGCGATTCGGCCTGCGCGCGATCACCTGCGGCGGACTCGTGATCGTCGCGGCGGGTGTGGTCGCGGTGGGCCGCCTCGACGCCCACAGCCGCTATCCGGAGCTGGCTGTTGCCGTGTGTGTCCTGGGGGTCGGCCTCGGCTTCACCGCGCCACCGGCCACCGCCGCGATCCTCGACAACGTGCCGCCGGACAAGTACGGGGTCGCCTCCGCGGTCAACGACGCGACCCGCGAGGTCGGTAGCGCACTGGGCATCGCGCTGGCCGGCACCATACTGTCGGCCGGCTATACCGGTCGCATCGCCGCCGCGACGGTGGCCCTGCCGCCCGAGGAGGCCCGGACAGTGTCCGGTTCCATCGCCGGTGCCCTGACCGTCGCCGCGCGGTCGGGCCCCGCGGGGCGGCAACTCGCCGACGCCGGCCGCGACGCCTTCAGCCACGGCATGTGGCTCAGCCTGCTCACCCTCGCCGGACTCGTGGTCGCCGGCGCCCTGATCGTCGCCTGTATTCCGGCCAAACGCACGCGCTGACCAGCGTCACTCTCGTTCGGCGCCGGTCGTCGTCGCGGCGTGCGAGGGTTTCCGGGGGACGACCGCTCCGTTGGGTCTCTGTGGTTCGCCGGTGAGCCGGTTCTTGGGGTAGGGCAAGGGATTCAGGGGCCGGCGGTGGACGACGACGCTCTGGTAGAGGACGAGGACGACGAGCAGGCCGAGTAGCGCCGTGGAACCCCAGAGGGTGCCCCAGCCGAGTCCGCCCTCGTCGGCCGGTTTGGTCAACGAGTCGCCGCCGGCGGCGCCGAGCGGGCGGGTCAGGATGAAGGCCAGCCAGAACAACAGCATGGTGTCGATGGTGGTCAGGTAGTGCGCGAGCACGATCAGCACCATGATGCCGGCGATGACGAGGAAGGCGTTGCCGAAACCAAGGCCGGTGTCGTCCGAGAGCCAGTCACCGCTGGCCGTGCCCAGGGTGTTGGATACCAGGATCGCCATCCAGTACAGGATCTCGCCCTTGCGGCTGGCGATGTTCTCCACGTCGTAGGACTGTCCGGTGCGCCACCACACGACGAAGATGACCGCCAGCAGGCCGGTGAGGATGATCGCGCCCCAGCCGTACCCGACGCCGTTGGGCTCGCTGCCGTCGCCGGGCCCGCGGTCCAGCAGGTCCGAGATCTCGGTGCCGACCATGCTGGTGCCCAGGACCACCGCCCAGAAGAGCGCGGGACGGAATCGGCCGGCGTTGACCTGGAGCGTGAGAACGACCAGGAAATAGCCGAGAAAGATCAACTCGGTGGTCAGGTAGCCGGCGCCGAGCGTGATCCCGAACAGATCGCCGGCGGTCTCGCCCAGCGTCACGGCCACGATCTTGATCGCCCAGAACAACGCTGTCACATGCGGAAGTTTCCGCATCACGTAACGGTCCTGGTAATCCGGAATGTGCACATCGGACGGTCGGGGCGCGGTCAAGCCCATACCTTCTCCCATCGGAACCGACGTCACCGGTCGGTTGCAGCTTCGATGGCGCTATCGGCAGCGGCTCGTACGCTCATGACAGCCTGTGCGTGTGATCTCGAGTGGGTGACGCGTGGCACGTGCCGGTGCACGGACGCGAGCCCCTTCGCCACGCCGCGGACTGAACCGTACAGACTGCACCCTCGCGGGCCGTCCGAAATGGAATGTCTTACGGGTGCACCCCGCCCTGCCTGGGGGTGAAGAAACCGACCAGCGTCCCACAACCTTCGTCCAGGTCGGCCCACCCGCTCGGGATCCGCAGCGTCGCGAGGGCGCCGGTCGGGAACTTGGTGCGCACCTGCTCGAGGAGTTCGCCACCGGAGTTGCCGGCGAGGTGAAGGGTTACGTCGCGCATGCTCGGCTCGTGTCCGATGATCAGCAGCCGGGTCACCCAGTCCGCGGTTTCGCGAATCACGGCCAGTACGTCCTCGCGGTCGGCGGCGTAGAGCCGGTCGTCGTAGGTGACCGGTGGTGAGGTGCGGAGCGCGCCCTCGACGAGTTGCCAGGTCTGGTACGCGCGGCAGGCGGTGGAGCAGGTGACGTGGTCGGGAATGATGCCGGTGTCCCGCAGCCATCGCCCGGCCCGTGGCGCGTGCCGGCGGCCGCGGTCCGAGAGCGGGCGTTCGCGATCGGGGACGTCGGGCCATGCCGACTTCGCGTGCCGCAGGATCATCAACAGTGGCATGGGTTCCGCCTGAGATTTTCAGTCGCGGATGGGCCGGAGTCTTTCCACCGGGCTGCTTCCCAGAATAGAACGTTTGAAGGGGGTCTGGGGGATTGCGCCCCCCAGACGACAGGGACCAGGTTGCGCTGGGAATGTCGTGCACCCGATGCTCGGTGAACATCCGCGTCATCCGGTGGCCGGGCTGACGTCCGGCGGTGTGAAGGGAAGTTGATGAGCAGTCCAGCCGCGAGCGAAAACAACACCACCGAGGCGGGTCAATGGTGGCGGACGGCGGTGATCTATCAGGTCTACGTGCGCAGCTTCGCCGATGCCAATGGTGACGGGTTAGGCGATCTGGCGGGCATTCGGAGCCGCCTCGGCCATCTCGCCGGGCTCGGCGTGGACGCGGTGTGGATCACCCCGTTCTACCCGTCGCCCATGGCCGACGGAGGCTACGATGTCGCCGACTACCGCGACGTGGACCCGCTCTTCGGTGATCTCGACGAGTTCAAGGCGTTGCTCGCGGACGCGCACACGCTGGGTCTGCGCGTGATCGTGGACCTGGTGCCCAACCACACCTCGTCGCGGCATCCGTGGTTCCAGGACGCTCTCGCCGGCAAGCCCGGTGCCCGCGAGCGGTACCTGTTCCGTGACGGCGCCGGGGACCGGCCGCCGAACGACTGGGAGTCCGTGTTCGGCGGGCCCGCGTGGACCCGCGTCGCCGACGGCCAGTGGTACCTCCATCTGTTCGACCCACAGCAGCCCGACCTCAACTGGGACAACCCCGAGGTGCGCGCCGAGTTCGCCGACATCCTGCGGTTCTGGCTCGACCTGGGCGTGGACGGCATCCGCATCGACGTCGCGCACGGCCTGGTCAAGGCCGATGGCCTGCCCGACGTCGGCCGCCCCACGCAGTCCCGTTTGGTCGGGCGGGCCGAACTGCCCTACTTCGACCAGGACGGTGTGCACGAGATCTACCGCGAATGGCGCAAGATCCTCGACTCGTACCCCGGGGAACGGATCGGCGTCGCCGAGGCGTGGGCGCCCAACGCCGAGCGGCTCGCGCTGTATCTGCGTGCCGACGAACTGCATCAGGCGTTCAACTTCCACTACGTGCACGTGGGCTGGGATGCCGCGCAGTTCCGGCGGGTGATCGACGAGTCGCTGACCACGGTGGCAAAGGTCGGCGCGCCGTCCACGTGGGTGCTGTCGAACCACGACATCGTGCGCCACGTGACCCGCTTCGGCGGCGTGCGCCGTGCGCGGGCCGCGGCGTTACTCACCTTCGCGCTGCCCGGGTCCAGCTACGTCTACCAGGGCGAGGAACTCGGCCTGCCGGAGGTGACGGATCTGCCAGAAGAGGTCCTGGCGGATCCGAAGTGGGAGCGCTCCGGACACACCGACCGCGGCCGGGACGGTTGCCGCGTTCCGCTGCCGTGGTCGGGCGGCCGGCCGCCGTTCGGGTTCTCCGCGACGAGTTCCTGGCTGCCGCAGCCGGAATCGTGGGCCGAGTTGACGGTCGAGGCGCAGGACGCCGACGATTCGTCCATGCTTTCCTTGTACCGCAAGGCGTTGCGTCTTCGCCGAGCGATCCGCGGCGAATTCGGCTGGGTCGACGCGCCAGACGGCGTGCTGAGCTTCCGGCGTGGCAGCAATTTCCGCTGCACGGCGAACTTCACCGGTTCCTCGATCACAGTGGACGGACCGGGGGAATTGCTGGTGAGCAGCGTCCCGATGGACGGAAAGGTCCTGCCGCCCGACTCGGCGGCATGGTGGCGCATCGGCTAGCCGCGAGGATCTGCTGGGGTAGGTTGTCCCAACCACTGAGCTTGAGGAGTCGCCATGACCGCGTTGACCCCGGAGTTGCGCGCGATCCGCGAGAAGATCGTTCTCGACCACTTCGAGGGCGAGGTGCGGCAGGAGTGGGACGAGGTGCTGTCGACGTTCCCGCACCCGCACTACGAACTGATCCCGATGGGGGTTGTGCACGACGGTGAGGCCGAGGTGCGCGGGTACTACCACGACACGCGGGTCGCCTTTCCCGACCAGCGACACCAAATGATCGAACTGCGGCACAGCGACGACGCCGTGATCTGCGAGTTCTACCTGCTGGGCACCCACCTCGGTCCGTTCGGTGCGATTCCCGCGACCGGTAGCAAGTTCAAGGTGCGCATGACCGCGTTCTTCATCTTCGAAGGTGAAACACTTATCTGTGAGCGAGTCTACTTCGACGTCCTCACGATGCTGAAGCAACTGCTGGGCGGATTGGACTTCGCCAAACCCAGGAGCTACCTGGTGCTGGCGAAGGCGTTGAAGGGCGCTTTCTCGGCACTGGGCAGCAAAGGCAAGCCGAAGGAACCCGCCCACACCATCTCCGACTGATCCTGCCTTTCCACACCATGTGAGCATCCCAAACCCTGCCGTGGAGCGTCCGCCCGCCGCTGCCATCTAGATCGGGCCAGCACAGAGCGGCCGGACACAGGGTCAGCGCCCGGGCAGGCGTGTCGTGTGTCCGGGCGCTGACGCTCTGTGTGGTTAGGCGGCTTGCTGGTATCCGGGTGGGGGTGCGTGGGCGAGGTTGCGCATGGGTTTTCGCTCTTTGCTGATCCAGGGTGGCGGGATGAACTCGGGCAGATGCCCGTTCATCTTCACCTCGTAAGAGTCGGCATGGGGCGCGGTTCCCGGGTTTCGTCGGGTCGTTTCCCCATGCCGCTCTTCCGAACCGGACGTGCGACTTTCACCGCATCCGGCTCTCCACGGGTCGGTCAGGTTGTGGCGTGTCGGGGTGTCTGGGTCCAGGGGGTGGGTATTATGGTTCCGCGCCATCGGTAGCGTTGGATTGCCATGGTGGCGGGTTGGTAGAGATCCACTCCGTCGGTGCTGGGCTGCCATCCTTGATATGGGTGGTAGCGCCGCACGACCCATT
>NZ_JAFB01000031.1 GCF_000519205.1 Amycolatopsis taiwanensis DSM 45107
TTCACGCTGGGCTGCGGGGGACCGGAGTTGGGGCAGCGAATGGACGTGGCGTCGGCGCGGCCGTTGCCCGGGCCGGACTCGACCGAGTCGTCCAAAGGAGTAGTCGATACCGCGCCGGTTGCGGCCGACACCGTGCTCTCCGGCTGGGCCACGATTGACAATCGTCCACCGCGGTGCGTTGTGGTAACGGCGTGATGTGTATGTCGCCGAGCTATCAGGATCAACCCGCTGTGGATTGGTTAAAGGATACATTATCTTGAGCTGTTGGTTCATCTGGACTTGTGACCGGCGCTTTTCCCCCAACGCTGAGCTGCAGAGGTGCCGCTTGGGTGGATCCGGGACAGAATGCCGCGCGGTCGATGGTGGTAATCGTCGAGGGTCAACCCCGCCAGAGGTGAGGGCGACCCGGCGAAAAGCTCGAGGTCCTGTGGAGTTCCATAGCCCGCAGGGAATACCGTGTCGAACCCGTGGCCGGGCAACTCGACGGGCAGGGCGCGATGCCCGCCCAGCACGATCTCTCTGACCACCGGGTTCCACAGAAACGATGTAGCCCCTGAGCCAGTTACCAGCACGAAAGTCGCGTCGTTCTCTGCCATGACAACATATCTTGCCCCTACTGCTTCACTCGACCCAAGTGACGCTGGTACATATCAATGTTTGACGACACGTCACCGTGACTAGAGAAGAGAATCACCAGGAAGCGTTGGCACGCTACCATTCGGCGATAAGGCACCTAACCCGCGTGGCAGCCGAACTCGTGTCGTCGAGCGTGTCGCGCGGCAAGCACAAAGGCGCCTACGCGGTCGAAGTCCGGCTTGACGGCGAGCGAGTCGGTGAGCTCACCGCAGCGATGAGCTCCCGGTACAAGAACCTCGTCGTCGCAGCGCAAGAAAATGGAAACCACGCAATTTGCGAGGCAGAGATAACCCACGGTGAGCGTGGATTCCAGATCGACCTCCGCCTTCCAAAAACGGACTAAGCGTGTCCGAAACGGCCGGTGCGGCAAACGGGTGATTCCGACTTGCGTTCGCGAGTTTTGGCCCCCATCGACCGGGCAGTTGTGGAGACTGGTTCGGTCATTATTGCGGTCCTGCGGTAACCGGGCAGGGGTTTGCTGCTGATGTGGTTGCCACGTACGAGGGAAGGGGTTCACCGCATGGTCAGGACCATCAATGGCGTCAAAGTGCCTGTCGGTGACGACAAACCGTCGGGTGGCCGCGGCGCGAAGACGCTCGTGGCAGCTGTTGTGGTGGTCTGTGTGGTCGCTGCCGGCGGTGTGGGTGTGAGTGGGGGCTTCGGTCTTGGCGCCGGTGGGACTGGCGCGGCGGGTGATGTGCTTGCTGGAAACTCCGCCGGCGATGTGACCGACGCACTGGCTGGTCGCGACCCTGCTACCCGCAAGGCGGAAGGCCGTAAGTCGGCACAGCACGGCAAGACTGGCGAAACGTGGTCGAAGTTGGGTCTGAAGGAACTTAGGAAGGCCGTACGCCAAGAAGTCAAGCAGTTCAGGTGTGAGGCTGCAGCCACCGGTGAGGTGCGGGATTTCCTGTTAAGGACGCCGTGCACCTCGTTGCGTCGGGTGATCTGGGCGCTCGGCGACGGCCACGGCAACGCCGTGGTGGTCTCCGTCGTGTGGGTAGGATTCCGCACTCGGGCACAGGCAGAAGACTTCGAGCGGGTCGAGCGGGTCCAGGGCTCCGGGGACATCGAACCGCTGGGTGCACCTCTGCTCGGGCTCTCTCACATCTCGTTCACCGGCCTTCACTATGGCTCGCACCGTGAACGCACCATTATGGCGGTCGCAGAAGCGGAAACCGCCACAGGGCATTTCGACAACGCCACACTTGACGCCATCGCCGAAGTCAGTGCCTGGTTACCGCACCCATAACGATGAACACCCTAGTCTTCCGCAGGTGCAGCGTGGGACCACCGCGACAAACCCACGAGGCCGTCACGCCTGCAGACGGATCAGTGTGGTTAGCGTGCATCTTCCTCCTCGGACACCGTGGGGGTTCAAGTCCCTGGGGACACGAATCACCGTCGCGATCGACGGTCCCGATGGCTGGAGGAGCTGCGTTTCCTTGGCGTACCTATGCCAGGCCCGGTGTGTTGGGATCATAGGGGAGGCATTCCCCGGTCCGGCCTCGCTTCGCTGCTATCGGAGCCGCATCGCTAGGCCGACGCCGGCGGTTCCTTGCCCCTAGGGGCGCGTTTCAATGGTGTGGCCAGCGGAGACGTGGAGGGGTGGGCGATGTCGGCGTGTTGTTGATCAAATAGTCGAGGTCTCCGGTATATCGATCATCGACCAAGACGATCGTGAACATCGGAGACCTCGTGGCCAGCGTAGCGGTGACGGGGGAGCCGATCTGACCGACGCGCAGTGGGCGGTGCTGGAGACGGTGCTGCCGGTTGGGCAGAAGCCGGGGCGCCCGCCGATGTGGACCAAACGACAACTTATCGGCGGAATCCGTTGGCGCCGCCTCAAACGCAACCGGGCCGTGGCAACTCGATACGACAAGCTGCCGGTTCGCTACGAATCCACGATCCAGATCGCCGCGATCAACGAGTGGCTACGCTTTTAAAACACCGCCTAGCAGTCTCGGCAAGGCTTGCGTCTTCATCGACCTGGTCCGGACTTCCGCTTCCCGCCCGGCGGCCATGCATCTTCGGCGGCCCTACAGAGCCTTCGCGTGCCTATCCCGCGCCATGTCGGCCTTCTGGTGGCTGACACTGGCCAACCCGCGTTTGGTCGGTTTCAGGCTTGTGGCGGATGCCCTCCGACGGCGCGGGATCTACTCTGAAATCTGTAACCTACCTGTTGCAATCGGTAACTGGAGGGCTGTGATCGCACCTGGGGAGTTCCGCACGTTGGTCGCGCTCCGCGCGAAGCAAGGCGAGTTCATGGCGATCAACGCCGTTGATGACATGGAACACGTCCGGACCCTTCAGTCGCTGCTCGAACTGGAGGCAGCGGGTATGGCGCCGGCGAAGCAGTTCGATGAGATCGAGGCAGCCGTGCGAAAGCTCTACAAACTTGGCCGCCACGTCATCGTCGATGCCTCCGACGTTGTTCATCTGGCTGGCTTCGGTGGTGGACCGGCAGGGGCGCTCGGCGAACTGGCCGACCGGCTTGCTTACCCGGTAGATCTCCTCGACCAGCAGGAGCCGATCCCGTTCATTCCCGTCATTCGGAGTGACACCACCGGCCACCAGGTCGCCATGGTTGGCCGCCTGTGTCACGAGTTGGGTCTCGGTGGCGCTCTCCGGGTCCGAACAGCGAAGGCGGACCGTGCAACCTTCGAAAGGATTCTCGAACAACTTCGGGTCGAGAGCCCCGATCTTGATCTCATCATCGATCTTCAGTATGTCCCGGACGTGACCATTCAGCTGACCGACCGTGTGGGCGCCACGATCGGGATTCTCGGCGAGTTCGGTCCGTTCCGGTCGATGAGTGTGTTGAGCGGCTCCGTCCCTCCTGCATTGACACAAACCTCGACATGGGAGCAGCCTCGGACCGAGGAGCGCCTATGGGAGTCGCTGGTCCGGGGCGGTGTTGTCGAGGTCCGCCTTGGCGACTATGGCGTGGTGCATCCTCTGTCGACGACCGCATATGCCAGCAAGCACGTCAGTATGACGTACACATGCCCAGATCACTGGCTGTACTCCAGAGAACGGATGGGTGACTCAGGCGATGAGGCACGTCAACCGCGCACCGAAAACCCTCGTGCAAGCACTCTTCGTATCGTCTGCCGCCACCTCGTCGAGTCCGACAGCTTCTCAGGTCCAGACTTTTCTTGGGGAGACCATGAGATTTCTGAAGCAGCCGACGGGCGAGGGACCGGCCTCGGCTCTACCAACAAGCCGGTCGCCTTCGCGACCTCACATCATCTTGCGTACCTCGCCACACGCACCGCGGCATAACATCCTGAGCTGCTTGAACCGCACTTGCTCGAACAACGGAAAGACCGTTGCGAGGAGACGTGTCGACCGGGTTTCTGGCCCGGCGTCCGTGGCCGGGCGGCCCGGAGACTGGAGAAGACCTTCCTGCCGTGGGTGCGTGGATCCCGAAGTCCGTTGTTCAGGCTGCCGGATCTGATCCGGTGCGAGAACGGCGGTGGTTGTGGACTCCGACGGCGGCCAGTCCGGCCACCGCGCACAACTGGAGCGCGATGAGGTAGTAGCTCGGCGACAACAGGTTTCCGGTGGACGAGATCAGCGCGGTGACGATGTAGGGGGCGAAGCCGCCGAAGGCTGCGTTGGCGATGGCGTAGACGATCGACAGATACGAGCTGCGGATGCTGTCGGGGGTGAGTTCGGAGAGCACGGTGGTGGTGGGCCCGGCGGTGAGGCCGAGGAAGACCGCGAAAAGTATGACCGCGGTGCCGATCTGAGCCGTGCCGCCGTGAATTATCAAGCGGTAGCACGGAATTGCGACAACGGCCAGTCCCACGGCGCCGGCGGTCATGACCTTCCAGCCTGCGATGCGGTCGGCAAGCCAGCCGCCGAAGACGATGAACACGGCATAGGCGCTCAACCCCACGAGGGAGGCGGTCAGCCCGGCCGACAGCGGCCTGTGCAGGACACCGCCGAAGAAGGCGGGAAGAAACTGCAGCGTCGCATATCCGCCCGCGGTCCAGGATACGAGCGCGGCAGTGCCCGCCAGGATCAGCCGCCACTGGCTTGCGAACACCTCCCGCAACGGCCGCTCCGACACCGTCCCCTGCTCCTGCATCCGGGTGAACGCGGGGGTCTCGTCGATACCGCGCCGAATGAACCACCCGACAGCGCCCAGCGGAAACGCGAGCAGAAACGGAATGCGCCATCCCGTCGAGTGCAGGAAATCCGTGGACATGCCTGAGGTCAGCGCGGAGCCCAGTCCCGCCGAGACGGCCAGTGCGGCAACGATGCTGGCGGGTTGGGCGGATCCGAACAGGCCTCGTTTGCCGGGAACCGAGTGCTCGAACAACAATGACGCCGCGCCTCCGAACTCTCCACCCGCGGACAGGCCCTGGATCAGGCGTAACGTGACGAGCGCGAGTGGAGCCAGCACGCCGACGGAGGCGTACGAGGGCAATAGCCCGATCAGGCTGGTCGCGCCCGCCATGGTCAAAATCACGACCGACAACACCCAGCGCCGTCCCCGGCGATCACCGAGGTTACCGAAGATCAGGGCACCGACCGGGCGCAGTACGAAGGCGGCGCCGAACACCGCAAGGGTGGCCAGCAGCCCGCTCAGGCCGGTGGACTCGGGAAAGAACACCGTGGCCAGGACGGGAGAGAAGTATCCGTAGATCGCGAAGTCGTACCACTCGACGAAGTTGCCGATGGCCGCCGCTGCGATGATCTTGACTTTCCCGGTCGACCGGGTGGTCGTGTCGGTGGCGTTCACGCGGTCTCCTTCGGCACCGACGACGATGTGCGGCGAGGTGTGGGCGATGACGGCATTGAGGCTTCTCCGGAGATTCGAGAGGTGAAGTGGAGCGAGTCATTGGTAATTCGATTTACCGGACCGTACATATGGCCTGAGTCACTGTCAACGCCGTGGTCGCACAACCACGCGCGTTCCGCGGGCGAGCGGGACTCGGCCGCGAGCGGTCTTCCCACCGCGCGCGGGGTGTCCGGATGTGCCGAGGCCGTAGAGTGAGGCGAACCACAGGCGGATTCATCAGGAGGTAGCGCGTGGCCGTCCCTTCGCGAGGATCGTCGACGGCTACCGCGGCCGACGTGGCCCGGCTGGCGGGCGTGTCGCCCGGTGTGGTGTCGAGGCTGCTCAACGGAGACGAAACGCTCCGGGTGCGAGACGAGACCAAAGAACGGGTGCGACGAGCCGCCATGCAGCTCGACTACACCCCCAACTTCGCCGCCCGGGCACTGCGGAAGGCGAAGGCCGGCGTGATCGGCCTGGCGGTGCATGATGCTAGCAACCCCATCTACAGCCAGATCATCGCCGGAGCCCAGGCGGAGGCCACCCGGGCGGGGTACGCCCTGATGTTGGCTGACGTGGACGCGCTCGCGACCGATCACGCACTGTTCCAGCGCGTGGTCGCCAGCGGAGCCATCGACGGCCTGCTGCTCCAGCGAGCGGGCACGCCCGCCGATGCCCTGGTGGCGAAGATCGCGGCCGAGCGGGTGCCGACCGTCCTGCTCAACGATCGCTCGCGCGGTCCGATCGGAAGCGTGGCGGTCGACGACTACGCCGCCGCTCGCCTCGGGGTTTCCCATCTCATCGACCTGGGCCACCGCGATATCGGCCTCCTGCAGGTTGACGGGCCCAGAAGCCGCACGAGCCAGCGGCGCAAAGGGTGGGCGGACGCCCTTGCGGCGGCAGCACTTCCCGCGCCGGCCGCACGTGTCGTCGGCGGCGGACACACCCCAGAGGCCGGGTATCGCGGCATGACCGCGTTGCTCACCTCGTCGGACCGGCCTACCGCGGTCTTCGTTGCGAACTCGCTGTCGGCGGTCGGCGCCCTCAGCGCCGCTAACGACCTCGGAGTCGGTATTCCCGCTGACCTGTCCGTCGTCGGACTGCACGACCTTCCCCTGGCCGACTTCCTGCACCCCAAACTGTCCGTGGTCCGGCTTCCCCTGTTTGAGATGGGGGTGCGTGCGGTCGCCCTGATGCTTGAACAACTCGACGACAAGCCGGCGCGACACGAGTCCATCGACGACCCAGGCCCGGTGCTGGTCGTGCGGGCGTCCAGCGCCGCGCCCGGCACCCGCTAGAGACTGTTTTGAAGTGGTTTGCGTGGCGGTGCGGGTAGTGGTCAATTCACCACGGCGGAGCTGTCCTCGCCAGGAACCACCTCAGAGCCCGCAGCGGTGCAAGCTGCGTGCCTCACTGCAAGCGGCTCCGCCGCTTTAAACACAACCTAGTCCGGATCAGCACCGCGCCACCCTTGACAATGCGGCACGTTTGGTAAATCGTATTACCAAGGTCGTTGCCGTCGGCGCGTCCGTCCGGCGGTGCGCGACATCCGACCCACCGAGGGTGCGGCTCCGCTCCCGGTCGATCCTTCGTGCCAATCCGCGAAATACGAGGAGGTTGTCCCATGAACGAGCCCCGCCCAACCGGCGTCAGGCCGGGCGAGCACGGTGGCACGTCCGTGCGGACCGGGACGCGGCTGCGCGGAATCACCTGGGACCACCCCCGCGGAATCGCCGCCCTGTCCGCGTGCGCCGCACAGTTCCATCGTGAGACCGGTATCGCGGTGGAGTGGACAGCGCGGCCGCTGCACGTATTCGAGGACGCGCCGATCGCCGAACCGGCGCGCGAGTACGATCTGGTGGCCCTCGACCACCCCTTCGTCGGGGACGCGGTCGCCGGTGGCGTACTGGCACCGCTCGACGCCTACTGGGACCCTGTCGACATCGCCGACCGGAAAGGCGATTCCGCCGGGCCCAGCCACGCGAGCTATCACTGGAAGAGCCGGCTGTGGGGCGGCGCGGTCGATGCCGCCTGCATGGTGAGCGCATACCAGGACGGACGCGTCGACCCGGTCGAGGTCCCCAGGCGATGGGGCGCTGTCGAGCAGTTCGCCCTCCGCTACGGACGCGAGGCGGTATTGCTCGCCGCCAATCCGACCCACCTGTGGTGCACGCTGCTGTCGTTGTGCGAAGCCGTCGCCGCAGCCGCTCCCGATCGTTCGCAAAAGCGCCAGGCCGATGGCCGGCCGGATTGGTGGCGCGACACCGGGATCGATCCCGAAGTGCTCGCGGCGGCACTGGAACTTGCCGCGGCGCTGCTGCGGCACTGTGCCCCGGAATCGCTGGCCAGTGACCCGATCACCGTGCTCGAGCGTCTGGCGGATCGCGCCGACACCGCAATCTACAGCCCATTGGTGTTCGGGTACATCACGTATTCGCGCTCACGCGGGCGCGCCGCGGTCGTGCGGTTCACCGACGCACCCACGGTCCACGGCCTTGACGCAACGGTCGGAACCCTGGCCGGTGGGGTCGGCCTTTCGGTTTCGGCGGAGTCGGAATTCCCCGGCGACGCGGCCGAATTCGTTCGCTATGCGACCTCGGCGCCGGTGCAGCGGGGCCGTTACAGCACGGCGGGCGGACAGGCCGGGCGCCGTTCGGTGTGGACCGACGACAGGATCAACGAACAGGTTGCGGACTTCTACCGCGGAACCGTGGCCACTATGGATCGCGCTTTCCTGCGCCCGCGCCTGCCAGGGTATCCGGCCTACCAGCGGGCCGCCTCCCACACACTGCACACCGCGCTGACGAACGGAACTCCCACCGGTGACATCGTGTCCAGCCTGAACCGCCTGTGGCGCAACCATGTCCGCGTCTGAGAGCTGGTTCCTGAACCGCCAGGTTCCTGGTCAAGGTGAGTCCTCGAACCCGCCGTCCGGAGGTACCCGATCTTGGGGGCAGGGCTCCGGCCAGGAAGAACGCGAGCAACGCACCCAGGAGAGCGCTGGCCACGAGATCGGCGAAGAACCGCAGCGCGAAGCGCTTCCGTTGAGGGTGGCGGTGGGTGACGGGTGGGCGGGTTATGAAACAAGCACTGACACCGTGGCGAGGCGCCGTGCCGCCACTGTGGCCGAGCAGTTCGCGGCAATCGAACATGCCCGGGGCGACCACCCTGCTCTGCGTTCGGCCGACGTGGCAGATGGCCACTGGCTGACCTTCGCCGAAGTCGCCGAGCTCGCCCGTGCCGCCACCGCCCTGTTGGCCGAACACGCGGCCGCGTTCGGAGACCGGATCGTGCTCGCCCTGCCCAACAGCGTGATCCTGCGCATCCTGGAACGTGGCGTGCTCGGCGCCGGTATGGTCCGGGTGGCGCTGTCACCGCGACTGCATGCCCGCGAGATCGCGGCCATCGCGGTCGACTGCGACGCCCGAATCGTCTGCTGCACAGCGGAAAGCCGTGACGCCGTCGCCGAAGCGCTCGCCGAGGCGGGATCGGCGGCGACACTGATCGTCGCCGGGGATCAGCCCGCCACCGGGACGATGTCGCCCGCGTCTCTACGGGCATCTTCGCCGGCGTCGGCGATCTCGCAGCGTGCCCCGCTGCCCGGCGACATCGCGATGCTGATGTACAGCTCCGGCACCACCGGCAGACCCAAGGCGGCAGTGGTCACCCATCGTACCTGGGTGGCGCAGACGAACCGCGCGCTCGAGTACCTGCCGCCGCTGGGTTCGGACGATGTGGTCCTGGCGGTCGCGCCGATGACGCACTTCGGCGGTTCCATCGGGCTTGACGGCGCGGTATGCGGTGCGGCCACCCTGACAATGGCGCGGTTCGAGCCCCACACCGTGCTCGAGGCGATCCGCGAGTTCGGCGTGACGGTGCTGCCACTGGTGCCGATCATGCTCGAACGCCTCGCCCGCGCCGCAGTCGAATCCGGCACCTCGACGACCGGGCTTCGTGTCGTCCCCTATGGCGGCTCGCCGATCGGCCGGGAGGCACTGGCCTTGGCGCACAGCGTCTTTCCCGGTTCGCTCGTCCAGTTCTACGGGCTCGCCGAGGCGCTGGCTCCGCTGACTGTCCTGACACCTCGTGATCATTCGTCCGCGGCCGACCGGTTGGGGTCCGCCGGACGGGTCTGCCGGGGCGTCGAACTCCGCGTCGCCGACGACGACGAGCTGATCGTCCGAGCCGACACCGTGATGCCCGGATACTGGAACCGGCCCGAGTTGACCTCCGCGGTGCTGTCCGAGGGCTGGTTCCGCACCGGTGACCGTGGCCGGATCGACCAGGACGGGTACGTCCACCTGCTCGGGCGCAGCACCGACACCATCATCACTGGCGGTTTCAACGTGCATCCCGCCGAGGTGGAGCGCGTGCTCGCGGAACTGGGAGAGATCCGCGAGGTTGCCGTTGTCGGGTTGTCGCATCCTGTGTGGGGTGAGGGCGTCACCGCCGCCGTGGTGCTCGAACCCGCCGCGGGTGCGCTGTCGTCCCAGGAGTTGCTCGGCCGCATCACCGCGGCATGTGCACAGCAGATCGCCGGCTACAAGAAGCCGGTTGCAGTGCACATTGTCGCCGCACTGCCTCGCAATCCCGCGGGCAAGATCGACCGCGCCGCGCTGCGAGATCTGCTGTCGCACCGAGAAAAGGACTGATATGCAAGCACTCGACTCCATCCGCGTGCTCGACTTCACCCAGATGATGCTGGGCCCGTTCGCCACCCAGCTACTCGCCGACCTTGGCGCCGACGTCATCAAGGTCGAGCGGCCGGCGGGCGAATGGGAACGTGACCTGGCGATGATGGGCGACTACGTCGCCGGGCAATCGGCCGCCTTCCTGGCCATGAATCGCAACAAGCGCTCGATCGCAGTCGACCTCAAGGACCCCCGCGCCACGTCGGCCCTGCTCGATCTCGCGCGTACCTGCGATGTCGTCGTCGAAAATTTCCGGCCGGGCGTGATGGACCGGCTCGGCTTGGGCTACAACGACTTCAAGGCCGTCAAGAACGACATCATCTACTGCTCCGGATCAGGCTGGGGTCGGGACACGGCATTGGCCGAAGCCGGCCGGCCTGGACAGGACCTGCTCATTCAGGCGATGTCAGGGCTTGCCGCCTCGACCGGCCGGCGCGGCGACCCGCCCACTCCCGCCGGCACCGCGATCGTCGATCACGCCACCGCCCTGACGTTGGCCACCGGGATCCTCGCCGCCCTCGTCGCCAGGAACACCCACGGAGTGGGCCAGCGCGTGGAGGTCGATCTGTATTCGGTCGCCATCGCCATGCAATGCCAGGAAATCTCGGCAATGGTCAACCAGCACACCGACTATCACCGATCGGAGTCCGGGATCGGCCAGTCCTGGCTGTCCGCCCCGTTCGGGATATACGAAACGAGCGACGGCTGGATCGCCATCGCCATGGCGCCTCTCGACGTCGTCGCCGCCGCGGTGGAACGACCCGAGCTCGCCACATTCGACGCGTGGACCGAACGCGACCCGGTCAAGCGGGCTCTCGAAGCGGTCACCCGGACGAATACCACCCAGCACTGGCTCGATGCTCTGCTGCCCAACGGAATCTGGGCCGCCCAAGTCCGCAGCACCAAGGACGCCGTCGACGAACTGCGCCTCACGAACTCCGGCCTGCTCGTCACCGTGGACGGGCCGGACGGCGCACCGATCGAACTCATCGGATGCCCCATCACGTTCAGCGCCACCCCGTGGCGGCAGCGCCTTGCGCCACCGCGGGTCGGCGAGCACACCGCGGCCATCCTGGGCGACGCATTCGGTGATCGGGTATCGAGCGAATCAACCGACCACGCCCACTGACCGGAGCGAGCAGGAAATCCCATGTCGTCGAACAACAAGCCCAAATATCCGCACCCGAATCTGGCGCTCGAAGACCATGCCATCGGTGACAACGCCGTCGTACGGGTCCTGCGCATCGACCGGGAAGACAAGCTGGGCGCGCTCTCTCGTGAACTGGTCGTCGCGCTCGGCACGCAGATCGCTCGAATCCGGCGCGCTCCCGAGATCCGGGCGGTGATCGTGACCGGGACCGGTCGCGGCTTCATCGCCGGTGCCGACGTGGGTGAGTACTTCCAGGTCTCCACGCAAGAGTTCACCGAGTACCAGCTCACTTCTCGCCAGGTGTTCGAGTCGCTGGAAGCGCTGCCGCAACCCACCATCGCCGCGGTCAACGGCTACGCGTTCGGCGGCGGCTTCGAGGTGGCGCTGTGCTGCGACTTCATCATCGCCTCCGAGCGCGCCCGCTTCGCCCTACCCGAGATAAAACTCGGCCTGATACCCGGTGGCGGTGGGACCCAACGCCTAGCGCACGCCGCGGGTGTCCGGTTCACCAAGGAAATCGTCATGACCGGCCGCACCATCCGCCCCGACGAGGCGCTGCGCCGGGATTTGCTCATCGATATCACCGAGACGGAGCAGTTGATGCCTCGCGCACTTGACTTCGCCAGCACCCTCGCCGCCAACGCTCCGCTCGCGGTCCGAGAGGCCAAGACGGTCATCGACGACGGCATCGCGGGGGACCGGCGGGCCGCGTTGGCCGCCGAGCAACGTGCCCTCGGTCGCCTGTTCGAAAGCGCCGACGGACGTGAGGGCATCGACGCGTTCGTCCACAAGCGTCAGGCGCGCTTCACCGGCGCCTGACGCTTGTGGACGAACGCGATCCCGGGCTTGACCGTCCAGCGATCTCGATCGACAACCGCAGGCTGTCAGCGGACGACCCATTCCGGAAGGACGGCATGAACTCCCCTTCACCCGACCTGACCGACCGGCAGGAGAAAACCATCGCCGCCCTCGCCGCGGCCACGGTCGTTCCCGTGCTCCGCGCCGACAACATCGGATCGGCCATCGCCCTGGTCAACCGACTCGTGCGGGCAGGCGCAAAGGCTGTCGAGCTCACAACCACCATCCCCGGCTGGACCGAGGTCCTCGCCGCCGCGACCGAACTGCGCGACAGGACGAGCGACCGCGTGCTTATTGGCATGGGTACCGTCCTGAACGCCACCGATGCCGACCGCGCGCTCGAGCTGGACGCCGACTTTCTGGTCAGTCCCTTTCCCGCGCCCACTGTGCGGGGCCCGGCCGATGACGCCGACGTGCTGTTCGTCGAAGGGGGAAGCACCCCCGCCGAGGTGGCCGCCGCGGCCAAGCGGGGCATGGCGAAACTGTTTCCCGCTCATCTCGGCGGCCCGGCCTACCTGACGACACTGCTGTCCGTGCTGCCGGGTGCGCGCATCATCCCGACCGGGGGCATCAATGTGGGGGACGTCGGCTCATGGCTGCGAGCCGGCGCACTCGCGGTCGGTGTCGGCCGCGATCTCTACAACGCCGAGGACATCACCGTCGCCCTCGCCCAGGCCACCAGGAGCGGCACCCGATGAACAGCCGCCCACTCGTGGTCACCATCGGCGAATGCATGCTCGAACTCGTCCGGCGTGACGACGGACTGCTGCGCCCCGGCTACGCAGGTGACACCTTCAACACCGCCGTCTACCTCAAACGCGGCGCGCCCAAGGCCCAGGTCGCCTTCGCCTCCGCCATCGGCGGTGATGACCTCTCCGATGGCCTCGCCCGTGCGGCGGCCGACGAAGCGCTCCGCACCGACCTGCTTTGGCGACACCCCACCCGCACGATCGGTCTCTACCTCGTCCACACGGACTCCCACGGCGAACGCAGCTTCACCTATTACCGGGACCGTTCCGCCGCCCGCGACTGCTTCACCGCGGCCTACCCGCGGCACATCGACGACGCCATCGCCTCGGCCGACCTCGCCTACCTGTCCGGCATCACCCTGTCCACCCTCACCGCCGACGCACGAACCCGCCTGCTCAACGCACTCCGCCGCACTCGCGACAGCCACGGCCACATCGCGTTCGACCTCAACTATCGCCCCCGAGGCTGGGACAATCCAGCAGCCGCCCGAAATGCCGTGGCAAGTGTCCTGCCCTGGGTCACGATCGCGCTCACCAGCGCCGAAGACGAACTCGCGCTCTGGGGCGACACCGTTGACGAGACCATCGACCGCTATCGCCGGACAGGTGCCGAGGAGGTGGTGGTCAAGCACGGCCCTGGCGACACCGTCCTCGCGACCGCGGACCAGGTCCGGCGGTTCCCGGTCCGCCGCGTAGGGCAGCCTTTGGACACCACTGGCGCCGGGGACTCCTTCAACGGCGCCTACCTCGCCGCCCGGCTCAACGGCGAACCACCCGACAAGGCCGTCCACACCGCGGCTCGGTGCGCCGCAGAGGTAATCATGGTGCCGGGCGCCATCGTCCCGAGGCCCCACACCGCCACGGCGTAATGCGCTGTCCCGCCCCACGAACGTCACCGCGACTTATTGGTCGGTTTCGGAAGTTCTTCGTGGGTGGTTTTGATCGGTCAGAAGGAGTTGTCCAGGTAGAGACGGCAGGTGCAGTCCAGCGCTTCTGGAAAGCCCCTGGCCGGTGAGGACACCGGCCAGGGGTCTACTTCAGATGTTCAGGCGGTGTCAGCCGTCGGACTCCGAGGACGGGATGTAGGCACCCGGCACTTCGGCCGGCGCGTAGACCTTGTCCTCACCCGGGTAGGGCTGCGTCCACCCATGCGTTTGGTACCACGTGAGGTGGTTCATCTGCGCGGGGTTGGCGAAGTCCGGCACGGCGTCCGGACCGGTCAGGCGCTGCCGTGACTGCCAGTCCGCCCACTGAGCCGCCAGTTGCTGCTTGTCCGCCGGCACCGTCGCGGACGGCGCGGGCGCGGCGTTGATGTTCTGCGGCGCGGGGGTGTCCACACCACAGGCGGGCGGGGTCTTCAGACCGTCGGTCAGCGACGTCCGGTTGGGCACCGCGTTGAACGGCGTGAAGTCCGGCTTGTCGGTGAACGCGGCTGCCATCGGGGTGGCCGCGCTGTCTTTCTGGTTCATCGGGCGAATCCCGAGGATCTGCTCGATGGTCCGGATCATCGTGATCTGCGAGTAGTAGTGGCTGTCGACGGTGCCGTGCTGGGCCCAGGGGCTGATGATCTGGATCGGGGCACGGTGGCCGTCGATGTGGTCCAGGCCGGCCTGGGAGTCATCCTCGACGATGAAGATCGCCGAGTTCTTCCAGTAGGGGCTGTGCGAGATCTCGTCCACGATCTTGCCGGTGGCGAGGTCGTTGTCCGCGACCTGAGCGGCCGGGCTCGCCGGACCACCGGTGTGGTCGCTGGAGAGCCAGAACATGTTCAGGTTCGCCGGCCCGTTCTTCTCGAAGTCCTGCTTCCAGATCTCGTACCGGTAGATGTCCGGGATGCTGGTGTCGAACTTCGGGAAGCCAGGCACCGACACGTCGTTTAGCGACGGGATCGGCGAGGACGAGACCAGGGGGTAGGCGGTGTTCTGCCCGGTGGCCGCCATGTTCTTGCTGTCGCAGTACAGGTTCTGCCAGCTCGCGTCCGACGGCTTGGTCAGGAACTGCTGGAACTCACCGAAGTTCCGCACGGTCTTCCCCGCCGCCTGCGCACCGGTCCAGATGAAGCCGGTCCGCTGATGGCCGAGAGCGTCGTCCTCGGTGTCGTAGCTGCGCAGGTACTCACCGGCCGAGGATTCGGTGTACTCCGGGTTGTCGGCCTGCATCAGCCAGTTGTGGCCCTCGGCCGAGTTCGTGCCGACGTCGTACGTGTTGTCGTACAACCCAAACTGCTGGGCCAACGCGTGCTGGTTCGGCGTCACGTTCTCGCCGAACTGCGCCAGCGACGGGTCGCCGTTGCCCTGCGGCAGGTCACCAAAGACCTGGTCGTAGGTCCGGTTCTCCTTGACGATCAGGAAGACGTGCTCGATCGTCGAAGGGTCGCCGAGCTTCTTCGGGACCGGCACCGGCTTCTTGTTGCCATTGCTCGTGGCCAGCTGGACGGAGTTGTTGGTCCACCCGTTCTGCTGGAAGACCTTGTCGGTCTGCTGCCGGATGGTCTTGTCGTCCGGCAGCTTGAAGTGCGTCAGGCTCGACGTCGTGTCGTGGGTCCCGTACCCGCCCTTGGTGGTGGGACGGCGTGCGTCGATACCACGGGTGTTGGACACGACCACCTCGTCGCCGACGGTGGTGATCTCCGCGGGGAAGTAGTCCGTCGGAAGCAGGCCGACGTAGCTGACCGGCTCCAACGGGTTCGTGTACCGGTAGACGGCGACCGCGTTGGCGCGGCCGAGCGTCACCAGCAGGTGGCCGTCATCGGTAAGGGTCACCGCGTCGGGCTCGTAGCCCACCGAGGCCTCCGGCCACGGCTGAGTGGCAATGGTCTGTACCACCTTGCCGTTGGCGGTGTCGATGACCGACACGTCGTTGGTGGCGGTGTTGGTGACGAACACCGCGCCGTTCTTGGCGTACACGGCGGTCGGGTGCAGACCGACGTCGATGCTCCCGACTGGAGCGGCCGGGTTCGCCAGGTCGACGACGCTGACCGTGCCGGTGGTGGTGGCGCCGGTCACCGGGTTGGCCGGCACCTGGGTGTTGTACGAGTTCATCGTGGTGTCGCCCGGCTGCGCCGGACGCCCGCCCTCGTTGCTCACGTAGAGCTTGTTGCCGACCGCGACCATGCTACGTGGGGCGTTGCCCACGGCCCAGCTCTGCTTGATGGCGCCGGTCGCCGTGTCGATGGCGACCACGCGGTTCTGGCCGTTCACGGCGGAGTACACGGTCGAGCCGTCGGCCGAGAACACCGGCTGAGCCACCAGCGCGTGTTTGGGCCCGTCGGCCGGGATCGAGATGAACGTCGGGTTGGCGACGGTGCCGTCCGGGTTCACGGTGAACTTGGTATACCCGTCGGTCTGCCCCAGCCACAGCTGCTTACCGTCGGGTGAGTACGTGGGGCCCTCCTGACCCACGTCGTTGCCCTTGATGCGCAGGTTCGCCGACGCGGAGTTGCCGACGAGTTGCTGAACCTTCCAGTTCTTGATGTCCACAATGGACATCGCCATGCCACCGTCGGTGATCGAGGCCGCGAGGTGGGTGCCGTCCGGGCTGACCGCCGACGACATGATCTTGCCGTTGTCGATGACGAGTCGGTCGCCGTACGGGGCGATGTACTGGTCGCCGGAGACGACTTGGCCCTTGTCGGTGATCTGGCCGACCTGGTCGGTGCCGAACTGTTGCGTCGAGGCGTAACCGATACCGGTGCCCGCGGCAGCCATGACGACAGCGGTGGTGCCTGCCGTTACCAGGGGAATCCGATGACGGATGGTTCTACGGAGAAGACCGCCTGTCTCGACACGCCTACGGCGTGTTACCTGCATTTGGTTATCCCTTCGGGGTGGAGGAAAGCAATTCGACGTTCCCGTCGAATTGCCATAGCGGGTTGGGTTGGTCCCCGGTTGGGGTCCGCACCTGGAAGTAGCCGTTCACTTCCTTCGGTCCGTCGCCGTCGGCGACGAACCGCCCGTCCGAGGTGACGTCGAGCTGGTAGATGGCCGAACCAGTGGCTTCGACGCCGGGGAGATGCCAGGAAACGACGCAACGCCAGTCGTTGCCCGGGCCTTCGGGGGCGACCAGCCCGTCACCCTTGGTGCAGTTCGCGGTGACCGCCAGCTTTGCCTCGGTGACGTCGGGGCGGTTGAGCTGTGCGGTCTGCAGGCGGTAGAGGTGGGCGAACGCCGTGGCGAGCGACCGCTGCAGCTTGTCCTGCTCGATCCCGGAACCCAGGGATGGGGTCGAGGCGGCGATGACCACGACCGTGACGCCGAGGAGCCCGGCCAGCGGCAGCGCCCCGGCGGCGATCGCGCGACGCCCCGAGCCGTCGTAGGTGAGGTTGGTGAAGTCGCGTCGCATGAACAGCCGGTAGGCCAGCGCGGTCGCGGCCATCGCCCACACCAGGCTGACCACGATGCTGACCAGCAGCGGACCGCCCTGTGCCGGGCTGGTGAACAGGCCGTTCCACGTGATGAAGGCGGAGGTGGGCAGGGCGAGGCGGACGGCGACGGGCAGCGGCAGCATCTGCGCGAGCGCCATCGCGAGCGCGACGACGACGGGCAACAGCAGGCCCATCGGCGACCGTCCTAACGCGACGGACCCGAGGAGTCCGATCGCGGCGAGGGCCAGCGTCGGGGCGAGCATGCAGATCCACGCGAGCAGGACCTGCAGAGCGGCGTCGCCCGGCGCCAGCAGATGGCCGTCGAGGCCGACCAGCTGCCGGTTGCCCACCGTCACGAGCCCGCCGACCGAGCTGGAAACGGCCATCCCGGCCACGAGCACCAGGATCACGGTGAGGCTGGCCAATGCCTTCGCCACGAAGATTCGCCGGTACGACCGGACCGCCACCAGCAGGTGGCGCCAGGTGCCGAGCCGGTCCTCGGCAGCGAACACGTCCCCGGCCGCCAGCGAGGTCAACAGCGGAAGGGCGTAGATGCCCGCGAAACCGAGCATCACCAGTGGTCCGGCCCACCCCGTGGCGTTCATCCAGCGACCGAACAGGGTGTCGGTCGGGAGTGAGCTCTGCAGGCTCACCCCAGCGACGAACAGCGCCGGCGCGATCCAGCAGGCGAGGACCAGCAGGCGAATCCGCCATTGGGAGAGCAGCTTGACCAGTTCGAAGCGGTAGCCGCGCGCCACCGAGACGGGGCGGGCAGCGGCGACCGGGGCATCGGCGATGTTCACGGTCATCGGTTGGTCTCCTGCTCGATGAGGGCGAGGAACGCGGCTTCCAGCGGGGACACCACGGGTATGAGCTCGCGCACCGCGATGCCCGCCTTCACCAGCCGGACAACGAGTTCGTCGAGGGCGGGTACCAGCGCGCGCACGACAAGTACCTCGGCGTCTGAGCCGTCCACGACGTGGAGTCCTGGCGTATCGAGAGCCACCCGGCGCGTGGCCTGCGGGTCGGACGTGCGTAGCCGATAGTCGAGTTCGTCGTTTTTGGCGGACAGTTTGCTCAGCGGACCGGAGAAGGCGACCCGCCCGGCCGCGAGAATGGTGACCTCGGAGCACAGCGCCTCGACGTCGTCCATCCGGTGGCTGGAAAGCACCATGGTGGTGCCTTCCGCCGCGAGCCGAGTGAGAACGCCGTGTACGTGCTTCTTGCCGGCGGGGTCCAGCCCATTGGAAGGCTCGTCGAGCACCAGCAGTCGTGGTGAGGTGAGCAAGGCCGCGGCGAGCCCGAGTCGTTGGCGCATGCCGAGGGAGAACCCCCGAACCCGGTCGTCGGCGACATCGGTGAGCCCGACCTGGTCGAGCGCGTCGTCGATCCCCACTGTCCGCGTGTCGCGGAGGGTGGCCAGCGCGGCGAGGTTCTGCCTGGCCGTGAGCGACGGGTAGAGGCCTGGTCCATCCACGAAACCGGCTACACCGTCGGCAGTGTCCAGCGCCCGGCCGACCGGCGTACCCAGGATCTCGAGGCGGCCGTCGTCGGCGACCGCCAGTCCCAGCAGCAGGCCGAGCAGGGTCGTCTTTCCGGCGCCGTTCGGGCCGACCAGTCCGTGGATCTGCCCTTGGGCCACATCCAGATCGATGCCATCCAGCGCGACCACATCACCGAAACATTTGGTGATCCCGCGAGCCCGGACCGCGAGCGTGATGTCCATCGGTTCCTTTCCTTCGTGAACTTTCACGAAACGTAGGGACCGCGAATGACGTGGCCGGGAACAACTGGTTGAACATTTCCGGAACAGGAATCAACCGTGTCCACCGTGGATGCCCTACCGTCGGCCGTCGGCCTTCCTGACCTGCGGCTATTGGGTGGCCGCGGCGCTGCGGCTGCCCGGCGCCGGATGCTTCGCGCTACGCCGACCGTCGCGGGCCTACCTACCGAACCCATGAGCCTCGCCGCCGGCGCGGTGTCCGTAGTCGACGTCATCGTCAGCGGCCGGGCACCCGTTCTTTTTCGGGCAGGACCATCACGCCGTGACGGATCGATGTGACTACAAGCGATCTCTGTCACTTGGCAACCAGGCAGGCCGACGAAAAGCATCCAGTGATCCGTTCTCGGCGGCCACCGTGGGGCCGCACCAGCGCCCCAGCCACAGCGCCCTGCAACACCGGGCGCTAGCCGAGAAGCTCGGCTATCCCCTTGAGCCGGGCACGATGTTGCCACCTTCGGTCGCCGACGCAATCAATGACCAGCTACACAAGGGGGCCACGCCTCAGCCACAGGCAGATAGTGAAGCCAGGGATCCATCCCCGTAGACCGTAGGCCGTCGTCGTCCTTGACCCTCAGGAAAGACTCACCCAGGATAGAACGTCGATAGCGGCGGCGGTGGCATGAAGGATCTGGCCAGATAGTTCTGACAATCGTGGCCTGGTTCGGCGATCAGCGGCATGACAAGACCTTCGAACCGATGATGGCCCAGTTACCAGTGGGCGGACGCGGATGGGTCCGTCAGGTCCGGGGCGTGCAGGCGCGTCCGAGTGCACGTAGTTGCGCTCTTGCTCACCAAGCTGGTACTCTCCGTTACGTCTTTCGCTTGCGGGCTCAGGATGGTGTCCCCCAAAAGCGTTTTTTGAATTCCCTGAGGTTTCCCCGGGAGCCGGTTTGCCTATCAAGCCGTTCCCGGTGCGAACGGGCTCTCTCCGCGGCTGTGCCGGCTTGTTCCGGCCAGCCCGCATTCACAATGCTCAAGCATCTTAGAAAGAAATTCATATGTACAGCAACGATGTTCCCCGTCAATCACACCACGACAACGCACAGCAACCGGTCGCCGGACTCCTCGACATCGTGGACAACCGTGCGTTCGTCCGTATCGACGGCTACCTGGCAGGGCCGGACGATGTCCATGTCCCACCGACGCTGATCCGCACGCATGGTCTGCGCCGTGGAGACACCATCACCGGCCGCGTGAAGCACGCCATCAACGGCCAAAAACGCCCTTCCCTGGCCGAGGTCGACGCCGTCAATGGGCAGGACCCCCGGCGGGCCACCACCCGGCCGAAGTTCTCCGAGTTGGTCCCCGTCTACCCGCACGAGCGCCTGCGGTTGGAGACCGAGCCACACGGTCTGACCACGCGCGTGATCGATCTGCTCATGCCGGTGGGCAAGGGCCAGCGAGCCTTGATCGTGGCGCCTCCGAAGGCCGGCAAGACCTCGGTGCTGCACGCGGTCGCGCACGGGATCGGCAAGAACCACCCGGAATGCCACCTCATGCACGTGCTCGTCGGCGAGCGCCCGGAAGAGGTCACCGACTTCACCCGCGCCGTGCCCGGCGAGGTCATCGCCGCCACCTTCGACCGTCCACCTGGTGAGCACATCGCGCTTGCCGAACTGGCCATCGAACGCGCCAAACGTCTGGTGGAAATGGGCCGCGATGTGGTGGTGATGCTTGATTCGCTGACCCGGCTGGGCCGCGCCTACAACCTGGCCGCGCCACCTGGAGGACGCATCTTGTCGGGTGGTATCGATTCCGCCGCCCTCACCCCACCCAAGCGATTCCTCGGTGCCGCCCGGGCAATCGAGGGGGGTGGCTCCTTGACCATCTTCGCCACCACGCTGGTCGACACCGGCTCGATCGGTGACACGCTGATTTTCGAGGAATACAAGGGAACCAGCAACGCCGAACTCGCGCTCGATCGCACGATCGCGACCAAACGTGTCTACCCTGCGGTCGACGTGAGCAAAACCGCCACGCGCAAGGAGGAACTGTTGTGCTCGCCCGGGGAACTGGCGGCCGGCGGTGCACTGCGCCGCGCCCTGTACCGCCGGGATCCCCACCAAGCCATCGATATGCTCCTCAACGGACTGCGCGCCACTGGGACGAACGCCGAGTTCCTCACCCAGATCACCAAGACCACTCCCCACAACAGCGGCAATTCCGGCGCTGAGCCGCTGCGCCGCCAGCCTGACACCGCCGCACGCACCATCAACACATCGGCATGAACGAGCGTTACCTGCGGCACCACTCCAGACAGTCGCTGAACTGGTTCCAAAGGTGTGACGGTTCTGGCAGGGGATACGCCGGTCCTGGTTCACAATGCCGGCGGGGAGGGATCTCCGGGAAAGGGTGATGACGGCACTCAGCGATTGATCGCTGAGCTTGAGGCAAACGGCCACTAGAGCGCGTCGCGAGTTCGGGTGACATGTATACTCAGTCGTATCGAATTTTTGCAGAGAAATTCCGTCGAGAGTTCGGATGATTGGTGCCTCAAGTGGATTCCTTTAGGGAATTTGTGAGGCCTCTCTTGAGGGCGGCAAGGAGTACGGGAGGATAATCTGGAAAACTACCTGCCTGGGGCCAAATTTGCCGCGGATGATGGACTTCAAAACCGAGGGCTTGTGCTAGCTCTGCAAATAAGCTATCCCTAAACTTGGAAAAAAAGGCAAGGGGTGCTCACGATGAACCCTGTAGCGTTTACCGCCGACCTTTTTTGCGTCAAGCGTTTGTCGATCAGCTCGGAACTTTGTTCATGTGTAATAGTGTGGATCTTCGAGATTGAAGTCTTTATCCCCATATCGTCAAGAATGAGAAACGGTGGGATCGGCCGGACGGAGGGTCGGCACTCCGCCCGGCCGGGGGTTCAGGCGTGCAGCAGCCCGGTGAGCTCGGACAGATCCGCCAGGCCCGCGAGCCCGTAGGTGAGCTCGGTGATCCGGTCGGCGGCCTGCTCGGTGACGACGCGCGTCGCGTTGAGCCGGAACTTCGTGGCCAACTCCTCGGCTGACAACGGGTTGTCGGGCCCGCCGCGGTTGACGTCCACGCGTTCCTCCAGTTCACTGCCGTCGCGCAGGCGTGCGCGGAGCACGGCGGGGAACTGGTGCGGGAAGATCTCGTCGCAGCGTTCGTCGGGTACGCAATGCACCTTCGCCGCCAGCGCGAGCCGGTCCGGGTTCGCCGCCGCGTCGTCGGTGAAGTCCTCGTGGAACACACCGAGCCCGCCGCCGCCGAGGAAAGCCGCCGCGACCGTGTACGGGCCGGAGAACGCCGCGTGGTAACCGGACTTCGGCTGGATCTTGTCCTCACGCGGCTCGCCGATGGTGCGCAGCACGGCCGTCGGCGCGCCGAGTTCGAGGTGCTCGATGTCCGCCGGGTCCACGCCGCGCGCCCGCAGCCGTTGCGCGGCGTCGATGCCCGCGTGCGTGAAGTGGTTGCACGGGTAAGGCTTGAAGAAGATGCCCGGTAGCTCCCAGTCGGTGCCGAGGCCGTCGACGATCTCGTTGACGTGGACCTGGTCGCCGCAGAACGCCTGCAGGAAACCGAAGCGGCCCTCCAGCACGGTCGGCGGGCCGGTGATGCCGTGGCGCGCCATCCCGGCCGCCGACACCGCGGCATGCGCGGCCCATCCGCAGTGCACGCGCTTGACCGTGCCGCCGGTGCGATTGGCCTCCAGCAGCCCGGAGCCCATGCTGGCCGCGATACCGAGCGCGTCGGCGATCCCGGCTTCGTCCACATCGGACAGCAGGGCCGCGGCGGCCGCGGCGCCGAGCGCGCCACAGATGGCCGTCGCGTGCAGGCCGTGCTCGAAGAACACGGAGTTGCCGAGCTCCTGGTCGTAGCCGGCCATGCCGAGCCGCACGGTGATCTCCACGCCGATGCCGATCGCGTCGAGCAGCTGCGCCCCGGTGGCACCGCGGGACTCGGCGACGGCGAGCGCCGCCGGCACGACTGACGCCGACGGGTGCAGCACCGACGGCAGGTGCGTGTCGTCGAAGTCGAGCGAGTGCGCGAGCGTGCCGTTAAGCAGAGCCGCGTTCGGGTCAGGTAGCTTCGCGCCGAGTCCGATGGCCGTGGCCCGGCCGGAGCCGCCCCATTCCTGCACGAGCGCGCCGACGGCCTTCGCGGGTCGTTCGGATGTCGCGGCGAGGCTGTTGCCGAGCACGTCGAGCACGCGGCGCGCGGCGTCGTCGCGTAGCTCCGCAGGGAGGCCCTTGACCCGCATCGAAGCCGCGAACTCCGCGACGCGCTGGACGATCGACTGTGTCATGCCGTCACCGCCGCGAGCGGACGCACGGGTGACCCGGTGCCGCCGACGATGCGCAGCGGCGCCAGCAGGAACGCGAACTCCGCCAGCCCCTCTTCGGCGACGGCTTCGAGGTTGAGGTGCTCCATGATGAAGATGCCAGACTGCACCAGCAGGATCCGGTGCACCGGCAGCACGGCGTGCCCGGTGCCAGCCGGGATCTGCTCGAACGCCGTGGTGTCCGAACCCGTCGCGACGACCTCGCGTGCCGCCAGCCACTCCGCCGCGGACGTGTCCGCGCCCGGGACACCCGTTTCCTTACCCAGGTACGCCGTCGGGTCGCCGAAGTTGCGCGCCCAGCCGGTGCGGATCAGCGCGACGTCCCCGGGGCCGGGCTCGGTGCCGACGCGCTTCGCGGCGGAGTCGAGGTCCTCGGCCGTCACGCCGTAACCCGGCTCCAGTGTTTTTACACCGTGCACCGCGGCGACGTCGAGCAGCACCGCACGGCGCAGCAGGCCGGGCAAGTGCTCGGCGCCGTGTGTGCGGAAGACTCCGCCCTGCTGGGCTTCGTCAGCGTCGACGCCGCCGTGCAACTCGCCGTCGTGGCTGACGTGCGAGAGCGCGTCGATGTGGGTGCCGACGTGCCCGCCGGTCACGATGATCTCGTTGGCCGCCGAGCCGCCGTCCGGGCGGCGCATGTCGCCGTGGCGGCGGATCAGGGTCATCCGGAATCCGGGATGGTTCGGCGAGCAGGGCATCCCGGTGAAGAACGGCTGACCGAGCTCGATCAGCCGGACGCCACCGGAAATCGCCGCCAGCAACGGATCCTGGGTACCTGTCATGAGTGCGTGCCTTCCTCGACGTGCTTCTCTTTCGACCCCGCGAGCGCGAGCACCCACTGGGCGCGCGCCACGACCGCGGCGTCGACGAACTGTCCGTGGTCATCGATCCACGCGGCGTCGCCCGACGACGCGAGGCGGCCGAGCAACTCGCTCGCCCACGCCGTCTCGGCCGGGTCGGGGGCGCACACCTCGTGCACCACGGGGATCTGGGAGGGGTGGATCACCGACCGGCCGAAGAACCCGGCGCGGCGCCCCGCTTCGGTGCTCGTGCGCAACCCGTCGAGGTCGCGCACGGCGGTCCACACGCTCTGCACCGGGCTGGGCAGCCCGGCCGCGCGGGCGGCCACGACCACGCGCGAGCGCGGCCAGGTCAACGCCGTGCTGTCCCCGCCGCCCGCCACCCGCAGATCCGCCGCGAGGTCGGCTTCGCCGAGCGAGATCCCGGCGACGAGCGGGTGCGCGGTGGCCAGTGCGAGCGCGTTCTCCACGCCCAGCGCCGACTCCAGAATCGGATACACCGGCACGCCGAGCGCATCGGCGACGCGGCGCAGCTCGGCCGGGTCTTCGGCCTTGGGCACGCGCACACCGGCCGGTTTGGCCTCCGCGGTGGCCAGTGCGGAGACGTCCGCTTCGCCGGCCGGTGTGGCGGGCGCGTTGACGCGAACGAAGAACTCCGCGCCCTCGGCCAGCGTCGTCAGCACCGTGCGGCGCGCGTCCTCCTTGGCAGCCACGGCGACGGCGTCCTCCAGGTCCACGACCACGGCGTCGGCCGGGCCGGCGAGCGCCTTCGCGATGCGGTCCGGCCGGTCGCCGGGAACGTAGAGCCAGCTGCGGATCACCGTCACTTGATCACGCCTTTTTCGCGCAACGAAGCCAGTTCCGGCTCGCCGAACCCGTAGCGCCCGAGGATCTCCGCCGTGTGCGCGCCGAGCGGGGCGCCGGCCGAGGTGATCGAGCCCGGCGTCTGCGACAGCCGGAACAACACGTTCTGCATCTTCACCGGACCGAGTTCTACGTCGTCGACGGTCGTGATGCTGCCGAGCGCCGCGAACTGCGGGTCGGTCATCACGTCGGCCGCGGTGTAGATCGGGGCGACGGCGGCCTGGGCTTCCTCGAACGCCTTCACCACATCGTCGCGGTCGCGCTCGGCGATCCACGAACCCACGGCTTCGTCGAGTTCGTCGGCGTGCTTCGCACGTTCCGCGCCGCTGGCGAACCACGGCTCGTCGACCAGTTCGGGGCGCCCGACGAGCCGCATCACGCGTTCCGCGATCGATTGTGCGCTCGTGGAGATCGCGACCCAGCTGCCGTCGCGCGTGCGGTAGGTGTTGCGCGGCGCGTTGTTCGTGGACCGGTTGCCGGTGCGCGGCTGTAGCGTGCCCAGCTGGTCGTGGGCGATTATCTGTGGCCCGAGCAGCGTGAGGATCGGCTCGATGATGGCGAGGTCCACGACCTGCCCGCGACCGGTCTGCTCACGCGCGCGCAGCGCCGTCATGACCGCGAATGCCGTGGTCAGCGCGGCGATGCCGTCGGCGAGGCCGAACGGCGGCAGCGTGGGCGGGCCATCGGGCTCGCCGGTGATCGCGGCGAACCCGCTCATCGCTTCGGCGAGCGTGCCGAAGCCGGGCCGCTTGGCGTAGGGGCCGATCTGCCCGAACCCGGTCACGCGCGTGAGGACGAGACCGGGGTTGATCTTGCTCAGCTCGTCGTAGCCGAGACCCCAGCGCTCGAGCGTGCCCGGCCGGAAGTTCTCCACCACCACGTCGGTGTCGGCCACCAGCCGGCGGAACACGTCCTGGCCCTCGGGCGAACCGAGGTACAGCGTGATGGCCTTCTTGCCGCGGCCGAGGATCTTCCACCACAGGCCGACCCCGTCGCGCTGCGCGCCGTGGCTGCGGACCGGGTCGCCGTTCGGGTGTTCGATCTTGATGACCTCGGCGCCGTAGTCGCCCAGCAGCGTCGCGGCCAGCGGGCCGGCGAACAGGGTGGCGGTGTCGAGTACCCGGATCCCGGACAAAGCGCCCGTCATGGGGCCTACCTGCCTTTCTCCTCCGACGCGTGAGCCTGCGCTCATCGTTTCGCCAGTAGGAACAAGAGTCAACGCGATGTTTCTGGCCTGTGTCGCGGCCTGGTTTTCAAGTTTGCACTGATAGCGGCGTCCGTCAAGTTATGCGCAGATATTGACCTGACCGCGAGGCCGGTGTCACGATAGCCGACAACATTTCTAACGTTTCTCCAAGCGGAACGCCAGCCCCTTCGGTAGGAAGAGGCGTCCATTGGGAAGAGGTGACATGTCTGCGCGAAAGCTCATCGCCGTGCTCAGCGCGTGCGCCCTGTTCGCGGCCGCCGGGTGCGGGGGTTCGGCCCCGGCGGGGGCGGGCGGTGCGGCCGCGGGCCGGGACGTGGGCCCGGTGAAGATCGCCGCGCTCCACCCGGTCAGCGGGTCGAACGCCGTAGACGGCCTCCAGATGCGCCGGGGTGCGCAGCTGGCGGTCGACGCCATCAACGCGGCCGGCGGCATCAAGTCGCTCGGCGGCCGCAAGGTCGAGCTCATCACGGGTGACAGCCAGGGCAAGGCCGACATCGGGCAGAGCGAGGCCCAGCGGCTCATCTCCGCCGGCGCGGTCGCCCTCGTCGGCACCTACCAGAGCGCGGTGAGCACCAACGCCGCCGTGGTCGCGGAACGCAACCGGGTACCGTTCGTCATGGACGTGACCGCTTCGGACGCGATCTTCAGCCACGGCTACCGGTACTCGTTCCGTGTGCAGCCGGGCAGCGAGGCCATCGCGAGCGCCGCCGCCCAGTACCTCAAGGAGGTTTCTCAGCAGGCCGGGAAACCGGTCCACAAGGTCGCGTTCCTCCACGAGCAGAGCGACTTCGGCAGCGGTGCTGCCGAAGCGTTCACCGCGGCCGCGCAGAAGCTCGGTTTCTCCGTCGGGCCGGACATCAGCTACGACGCCACCACCGTCAGCGACCTCACAGCCCAGATCACGCAGGTCAAGACCTCGGGTGCGGACGTGCTCGCCGTCGCCGGCTACTACCGCGACAGCCTGCTCGCGGCCAAGGCCATCGACTCGGTGAAACCACCCCTCAACGCGGTGTGGGGTGTCTCGAACGGCGCCTACGACCAGCCGAAGTTCGTCACCGATGCGGGCAAGCTGGGTGCGCTGTACTTCAGCACCAACTACCACTACGACGCCACCAACGCGCAGACCGTCGCGTTGCGCGCCCAGTACCAGCGCCAGTTCGGCGACCCCATGCGCACCGGAGCGGTGCTGTCCTACGACGCGGTCCAGGTCATCGCCGCGGCGGTCGACAAGGCCGCGAGCACCGACCTCGAGAAGGTCCGCGACGCCATCGCCGCGTCCCAGGTCGCGCCCCTGACCGTGGGCCACGGACCGATCTCCTTCGCCACGAACGGCGACAACCGCAACGCGTTCCCCGTCCTCATGCAGGTGCAGGACGGGCAGGTCAAGCAGGTCTTTCCCCCGGACAAAGCCGAATCCCGGCCCGACTACACGGTGACATGGCGGCCATGAGCGAACTCGACACCTCCCCCGGGGCGACACTCGCCCCCGAAATCTCCCCTCCGGACGACAAGGTGAAACAGCAGCGGGCCTTCCTCGGCCGCGCCGGCGTGGTCGGCGCGCTCGTCGTGGTCGCGATCGTCGTCGCGCTGCTGATGTCGGGCAGCGAGCTGGTGGTGTGGCAGTCGGTGGTCACCGGCATCCTCACCGGCGGACTCTACGGCCTCATCGCGATGGGCCTCACGCTGATCTTCGGCGTGCTGGACATCGTCAACTTCGCGCACGGCGCACTGCTGGCCGTCGCAATGTTCATCTCCTTCGGCATGGTGCAGGCGACCGGCATGCACCCGTACGTCACGCTGATCGTCGCGGTCCCGGCCTTGTTCCTCCTCGGCGCCGCCGTGCACCGCGGCCTGCTGTCGGGCAACGCGGGCAAGACACTCGAGAACCAGTTGCTCATCACGCTCGGGCTCTCGCTGCTGCTCGAGAACCTGCTGCTGATGTTCTTCGGCGCCGAGCCCAAGAGCATCGCGTTGCCCGGCGACTTCCAGTTCTCCCTGCTGGGTGCCGTGGTCGCGGGTTCGCGACTGTACGCGTTCATCGGCGCGATCCTGCTCGGCGCGATGCTCTTCTGGCTGCTGCGCCGCACTCGCCTCGGCACGGCGATCCGCGCGGTCGCCGCCCACGGCCCGGGCGCGGAGCTCGTCGGCATCAACGTCCGGCGCATCCACACGCTGACGTTCGCCATCGGCACGGCGTGTGCCGGCGCCGCGGCCGCGCTCGCGGGACCGCTCGTGACTGTCACGCCCACGCTCGGCGAGCAGTTCAACATCACCGCGTTCGTCGTGGTGGTGCTCGGCGGGATGGGCAATGTCGTCGGCGCGCTCGTCGGCGGCCTGCTGATCGGGCTGGTCGAACAGCTCACCACGATCTACCTCGGCGGCCAGAGCTCCCTGCTCGGCGTGTTCGTGGTGTTCGTGCTGGTGTTGTTCCTCCGGCCGCAGGGCCTGTTCGGGAGGCGAGCATGAGCACCATCACGATCGCGGGACCGGCTACGACGGGGAGCGTGAAGGCGCCGCCGCTGCGCCCGCAGAACCGGCAGTACCTCATCCTCGCGGTGCTCGTGCTGGTCGCGATCCCGCTGCCGCTGATCCTGCCCGCGGCGCAGGGCGCGGTGGCCGTACGGATCCTGATCTTCCTGCTCATGGCGGTGGGCTGGAACATCATGAGCGGCTTCGGCGGGATGTTCAGCTTCGGCCACGCCGCGTACTTCGGGCTCGGCGCGTACACCAGCGCGTACCTGCTGGTGAAGCACAACGTGTCACCGTGGCTCGGGATGCTCGCCGGCATGGTGGTGGCCGCTGCGGTCGCCGTGCTCGTCGGGTACTTCTCGTTCCGCTACAAGTTGCAGGGCGCGTACTTCGCGCTGGCTACGTTCGCGTTCGCCGAGATGCTGCGGCTGATCGCCACGAGCAGCGCGTTCGCCAACAAGGCAGTGGGCTTCAACGTGCCGCTGATCCAGGGTTCGTCGCTGGGGCTGATCCAGTTCCCGGCCGACTCGCCCGCGTACTTCTGGGTGGCGCTCGTGCTGGCCGGGGCCGCGGTCGCGATCAGCATCGCGTTCCTGCACTCGCGCACCGGCCGCTACGTCACCGCGATCCGCGACGACGAGCTGGCGGCCGCGTCGCTGGGTGCGCCGGTGCTGCACCACAAGCTGGTCACCGTGGCGCTGTCCGCCGCGATCACGGCCGTGGCCGGGGCTTTCTACACGCAGTACTACCTGTTCGTGAACCCCGACCTCGGGTTCGGCTCCGCGGTGTCGATCCAGGCGATCGTGCCCGTGGTGATCGGCGGAATCGGTACGATCTGGGGCCCGGTGGTGGGCGCGATCATCGTCGGCTCGCTCACCGACGTCACGGCGACGCTGCTGCGTACGCCACCCGGATTCCTCGGGTTCCTGCAGGGCCGCAGCGGCCTCGACGTGGTGCTTTACGCCGTGCTGCTGATCCTCATCGTGCGGCTCCTGCCGAAGGGCATTGTCGGAACGCTGGCGGCGAGGTGGCGGCGATGAGCATCGTGCAGGTGAACGGCGTCGGCAAGGCGTTCCGCGGGCTGCGGGCGCTGTCCGATGTAGACTTCGAGGTCGCCGAAGGCGAGATCCTCGGCGTGATCGGGCCCAACGGCGCCGGCAAGACCACGTTGTTCAACGTCATCTCGGGCGCGCTGACGCCCGACACCGGCCGCGTGCACCTCGCCGGCGCCGACGTCACGGGCCGGTCGCCGGACCGGATCGCGCGGGCCGGCATGGTGCGCACGTTCCAGCTGATGCGGCCGTTCTCGAGCATGACCGTGCTGGAGAACGTGTCCCTGGCCGCGCAGCACCACCGGTTCGGCGCCAGGCAACTGCGGCAGCATTCACTCGACGTCATCGAGCGAGTGGGGCTCGGGCCGTGGGCCCATCGCCCGGCACCTGACCTGCCGACGGCGGGGCTCAAGCGCCTGGAACTGGCGCGGACGCTCGCGATGCGGCCGAAGGTACTGTTGCTCGACGAGGTGCTCGCCGGGCTCGTCCCGGCCGAGCGTGAACCTGTGCTCGACCTCCTCGCGACGCTGCGTGAGCAGGAGGGTGTGACGCTCGTGTTCATCGAGCACATCATGGCCGCCGTGATGCGCCTGGCCGACCGCGTGCTGGTGCTCGACCAGGGCCGCATGCTCGCCGTCGGGTCGCCGGAAGAGGTCACCAGCGACCCCCGGGTCATCGACGCCTACCTCGGAGAGGAGCCGACTCGTGCTGAAGCTTGACAAGGTCTGCGCCGGCTACGGGCGCATGCGGATCCTCCACGACGTCGACTTGGAGCTGGGTGAAGGCGAAATCGTCGCGCTCGTCGGGGCCAACGGTGCCGGCAAGACCACGACGCTGCGCAGCATCTGCGGCCAGCTGAAACCGATGTCGGGTTCCATCACGCTCGATGGCGTGCCCACCGCGGGCCGGCGCCCGGACCAGCTCGTGTGCGACGGCCTCGTGCACGTGCCGGAGGACCGTGCGCTGTTCGGCACGCTCACCGTGGAGGAGAACCTCCGCATGGGCGCCTGGACTCGCAGCTCCGCGCAGGCCACGAAGTCGCTGGCCGAGGTCTACGAGCTGTTCCCGGTGCTCGCCGAGCGCCGCACGACGGTCGCGCAGACGTTCAGCGGTGGGCAGCAACAGATGCTCGCCATCGGCCGCGCGCTCATGGCCGGGCCGCGGCTGCTGATGCTCGACGAACCGTCGACCGGGCTGTCGCCCAAACTCACGTGGACGATGCTGGAAGCCGTGCGGCGGATTCGCGACACCGGCGTGGCAGTGCTGCTGGTGGAACAGAACGCGAAGCAGGCGCTCGCGATCGCGGACCGCGCGTACGTGCTCGAAAGCGGGGCAACTGTGCTTGCGGGGACGGGTGCAGAGCTCGCGGATGACAATCGGGTCAGGAAGGCGTATTTGGGACTGTGAAAAGCGAACAGGCAGCCCAGGCCACGGCGGCACTCGGCGCGTGGGTGTCCGAAGTGGACGCCTCGGCCGCGCCAGAAGCGGTGCTGGACCGGCTCGCCCTCGTACTGCTCGACGTGCTCGGTGTGACCGCCGTCGGAGCTTCGCTGCCCGAACAGCGGGCGCTCGTCGCGGCCTGGCGCGCGCCGGAGGGCCCGGCGCCGCTCGTCGGCACCGGGCGGCTCGTCGCCACCGATTCCGCGGCGTGGCTCAACGCGATGGCGCTCGTGTCGCTCGAACTCGACGAGGGCAACAAATACGCGAAGGGGCATCCCGCGGCGCACGGCTTCCCGGCCGTGCTGGCGCTGGCGGCCGAGTTGGACAGCACGGGCGCCGACACCGCGGCGGCGCTGCTGGCCGCCTACGAGGTGGCGTCGCGCTTCGGTCGCGCGACGACGTTGCAGGCGGGCGCGCACCCGCACGGCAGTTGGGGCGTGCCGGGTGCGGCGGCCGGGTGCGCGCGGCTGCTCGGCCTCGCACCGGGTGCGGCCGCCGCGGCCATCGACACCGCGGCGGGGATGGCGATCGCCGGGCACTTCGACTCGGCGACGCAGGGCAACCCGGTGCGCAACGCGTGGATGGGTGCCTCGGCCACCGCGGGGCTCGCCGCCGCGCGGATGGCGGCGGCGGGCCTAGCCCGCGTTACCGGAACAGCCGCGCTCTCGCTCGGCACGCTGCTCGGCTCGTTCGACCCGGCCGAGCTCACCACCGACCTCGGGTCGCGCTGGGACATCACGCGCGGCTACTTCAAACGCCACGCGTCGTGCTCCTTCACGCACCCGGCGGCCGACGCTGTGCTGGACCTGCGCGGTGAACCGGGGTTCCGCACCGAGGGCATCACGAAGATCGTGGTGGAAAGCCACGTGCTGGGCGCCGGACTGTCCGGAGTGGACTGGTCGAACCGGCTTTCGGCGATGTTTTCCACGCCGTTCGTGGTGGCGACCGCCGCGCTCACCGGTGCGGTCGGGCCGGCCAGCGTCGTCGACGACCCGGCGGTGCGGGCGCTGGCGCGGCGGGTGCGGCTCGTCGAGGCCGCCGACCTCACCGCGCGCCTGCCCGACGAGCGCGCGACCCGCGTGCAGGTGTGCTTCGACGACGGCGCCACGCTCACGCGCGAACTGCCCAACCCGGTCGGCGACGCCGACTACCACCCGCTGACCGAGCGCGATGTGCTCGGCCTGCTCAAGACGTGGCTGCCGCGGCAGCCCGCACTCGTGGACCGGGCCGCCGCGCTCGGCCGCGAACTGCCCAGCCTGCCCCGCGTCGGCGCGGCGCTGCGCGAGCTGGCCGGAACCGATGAGAAGGAGCTGAACTCATGCGTGCCCTCGCGGTGACGCCCATCCACCTGCCAGCCGAAGAGGTCGCCCGGCGCCAGGCGCGCTACGACCGGCTCGCGCCGCCGGGCCTGCGGATCGAGCTGCGCAACGTCGGTCCCTCCGCACCGGTCACTTTGGACACCGACGAGGCCGTGCGCGACTCCGAGCGGGAAGTCGCCGCTCTGCTCAAGGAAGCTGCCGACGGCTTCGACCTCGCGTTCCCCGACTGCGTGCTGGACCCGGCCGTGCCGAACGCCGTCGCCGAGCCGTCGCGGCCCGTGCACGGCATCCTCAAGCTGTCGGCTACTTACCTGGCCGCCAAGGGCGTGCGGTTCGGCGCGGTGGTGCGCAACGAGGCGATCAAAGCCGAATTCGAGCGCCGCATCAGCGCGTTCGCGCTCGACGCGTACTTCGTCGGGATCCGCGTGCTGGACCTGCCGTTCTCCGCGATCGCCGAGACCGAGGTGTGGAACCGAGCGCTGGGTGCGGCGGTGGCCGAGCTCGCCGCGCTCGGCGCGACGGCCGTGATCAACGGCTGCTCGGCCGTGGACGTCGAACCCGCCGACCTGCCGGCGCGCATCGTCGATCCGACGGAGCTGGCGATGCGGCTGCTGACCGTTGAGGGGGCGCGGTGACCGACGGACCGGACCTCGTCGTCGCCGGTGCGGGTGGCGGGCTCGCCGGGGCGCTGCGCGCGGCCGAGCTGGGCCTGAACGTGCTCGTCGTCGAGGCGAGTGAGCACTTCCGGCGCGGCAACAATACGTCGATGTCCACCGCGATGTTCCCCGGTGCCGGTTCGCGCTGGCAGGCCGCGGCGGGCGTCAAGGACTCGCCGGAGCAGTTCGTCGCGGACATCATGGCGAAGACGAAGGGCCAGGCCGACCCGCGGCTCGCCCGGACGCTGGCCGAAGTGAGCGCACCACTCGCGGAGTGGCTCGCCGACTCGGCCGGGCTGCCGCTGTCGTTGGTCACGGACTTCAACTACCCAGGCCATGCCGTGACGCGGTGCCACTCGATCCCCGGCCGCCATGGCTCGGGTGTGATCGACCACCTCGCCCGGCGCGTCGCGGAGCACGAGAACATCGAGCTGCTCGTGCCCGCGAAGCTGACCGAGGTTCTGTCCGATGTGGACGGTGTGCGTGCGGTTGTGGTGCGCTATCCCGACGGGGTCGAGGAGCAGATCCCGACGCGGGCAGTGCTGCTGGCCACCAACGGGTTCGGCGCCGACAAGGAACTGGTCGCCCGGTACCTGCCGGAGATCGCGGACGCGCTGTACCAGGGCAGTGACCAGTCGCTCGGTGACGCGTTGCGCATCGGTGAAAAGCTCGGCGCCGCAACGGGTTTCCTCGACGCGTACCAGGGGCACGGTGCCGTCGCGGCCAATGCGGGCACGCTCGTCGGCTGGGCGACGATCATCCACGGCGCGGTCCTCGTCGACCTGGACGGCCGCCGCTTCGGCGACGAAACCCGCGGTTACTCGGAGTACGCCGCCGAGCTGGCCGCGCGGCCCGGCGCGACCGGCTGGATCGTGCTCGACGAGACGATCTTCCAGCAGTGCCAGCAGTTCCAGGACTTCCGCGACACTGTCGAGTCGGGTGCGCTCGTGTGGGCCGGCGACGCGGTGGAACTGGCGTCGGCGACCGGCCTGCCGGCCGATGCGCTGGCCGAGGAACTGGCTACGGCGGCGGCGACCGCGCGGGGCGAACGCGCCGACGAGTTCGGCCGGACCAACTGGGAACGCCCGCTCGCGGGCCGGTACGCCGCGGTGCGCGTGGTGCCCGCGTTGTTCCACACTCAGGGCGGCTTGCTGGTTGACGAGAACGCGGCCGTCGTCGACACGCACGGCAACCCGATCCCCGGGCTCTACGCCGCCGGCGGCGCGGCCGCGAGCATCTCGGGCCACGGCGCCGCCGGTTACCTGCCGGGCAACGGCCTGCTGCCGGCATTCGGCCTCGCGTACCTGGCCGCCGTCGACGTCGCACGGCGCCGCAACTGACTTTCCCTTACACCGCAAGCGGAGGAGAAGAATGGCAACCACGGAACTGCTCGTGAAGAACGTCCGCGTCGTCCGGCCCGAGGACCCCGAAGGTACGCAGCCGGAACTCGTGGACATCGCCGTCAATGACGGCACCATCACGCGCGTGGCGCCGAACCTGCCCGAGGATGACGCCGCCCGCGTGGTCGACGGCCGCGGCCTCCTGGCGTTCCCCGGTGTCGTCGACGCCCACCAGCACTGGGGCATCTACAACGACCTCGCCACCGACACCCGCACCGAGAGCCGCGCGAGCGCGCAGGGCGGCGTCACGACGTCGCTGACCTACATGCGCACAGGCCAGTACTACCTGAACAAGGGTGGCAGCTACCGCGATTTCTTCCCCGAGGTGTTGTCCGCTTCGGACGGTAACGCGTACGTCGACTACGCCTTCCACCTCGCGCCGATGAGCTCGGAGCACATCTCGGAGATCCCGTTCCTCGTCGAGGAGCACGGCGTCACGTCGTTCAAGATCTTCATGTTCTACGGCAGCCACGGCCTGCACGGGCGCTCCACCAGCCAGAGCGACTTCCTGATGATCCCACCGGACGAGCGCTACGACATTGCGCACTTCGAATTCGTGATGCGCGGAGTGCAGAACGCCCGCGAGATCCTCACGGAGTACGCACCCCACCTGTCGCTCTCGCTGCACTGCGAGACGGCGGAGATCATGACGGCGTACACGAAGCTGGTGGAGCAGGACAAGTCGCTGACGGGCCTGCGCGCGTACAGCGCTTCGCGGCCGCCGCACTCCGAGGGGCTGGCGGTGACCATCGCCTCGTACCTCGCGCACGAGACGGGTCTGCCGAACATCAACCTGCTGCACCTGTCATCGGAGAAGGCGCTATCGGCCGCGTTGACGATGGCTTCGGCTTTCCCGCACATCGACTTCCGCCGTGAGGTGACGATCGGCCACCTGCTCGCCGACGTCGACACCGCATCCGGCATCGGCGGCAAGGTGAACCCGCCGCTGCGCGAACGAGAGGACGTCGAGGCCCTCTGGCGCCACGTCCTGGCCGGCGAGGTCGACTGGATCGTCAGCGACCACGCCTGCTGCCGCGACGAACTCAAGTTCGGTGCAGACCGCGACGATGTCTTCCTCGCCAAGTCGGGCTTCGGCGGCGCCGAATACCTCCTGCCGGGTCTGGTCGGCGAAGGCACCAAGCGGGGGCTGTCGCTGCAGCGCATCGCCCAGCTCACCTCGACGAACCCCGCCCGCCGCTACGGCCTGCTGAACAAGGGCACCATCGCCGAGGGGTACGACGCCGACTTCGCCCTCGTCGACCCGGACGTCCGGTGGACAGTCCACGCCGCCGACTCGGAATCGACCCAGGAGTACACGCCGTTCGAGGGTTTCCCCATGACCGCCAAGGTCACCGACACCTTCGTCCGCGGCCACCAGGTCTACACCGACGGCAAGATCACCGGCGACCCGATCGGCCGCTACCTCAAGCGCGGCCGCTGAACCCGGCTGCAGCGGGCCCTTCGTCCTCCGGGACGGAGGGCCCAGTCGCCGTTGGGGCGGGCCGCGGCTCAGCGGCCTTCGGCGCCCCCGGATTCACGCAGCCAAGCCCAGTCGTGCCGGATCTCCTCGGCCGCGGCCCGGACCAGATCCCGGTACCGGGCGACCACGTCCGGCGTGAACCGGTACTGCGGCCCGCACACGCTGATCGACCCGTGTACTTCACCGTCGGGCCCGAACAGCGGCGCCGCGACGGAACCCGCGCCCGGCTGACGTTCACCGAGCGACACCGCGACGCCGTCCCGCGCGGTCTCCGCGAGAACGGCCCGCAGGTCATCGGGAGTCGTGATTGTCTTCTCCGTCAACGCGGGCAGTTCCCGGGCCAGCAACGCCTCCTGCCGGTCGGCCGGCAGGAACGCGAGGATCACCTTGCCCGACGACCCGGCATGCAACGGGAACCGCCGCCCGATGTCGACGGTCATCTTGATCTCGCGCGGGCTTTCGAACTGGTCGAGGTAGACGCGCTCGTCACCGACGAGCCCGGACAACGTCGTCGTCTCACCGGTCTCGTCCCGCAGCCGCCGCAGCACGGGCGTGGCGACGGTGCGCGCGTCGAACCGCCGCAACGCACTCGCGCCCAGCGCCACGGCCGCCGGCCCCAGGCGGTACCCGGACACGCCGGGATCCGTCGCCAGCATCTCGCGCGACACGAGCGACTGTAGGATCCGGTGCACCACCGCCTTGGCCAGCCCCAGCTCGCGGCTGATCGAGCTCACCCCCAGGTATCGCGGGCCGCCTGTGAACAGCAGCAGCACGTCGGCGACCCGCGCGGCCGCCTCCGTTCCGGAGCTCTCGGCCGGCGCCGCGGGCTTGCGTCCGACGGTACTGTGGGTGCTCAAACCGGTGGTCCTCGAAATCCTGCTCGCGTTCCGTTGGTGGGAACGTGGGTGGTCAACTGCTTCCTACACTTTACCGTTTCCGAACCCGCGCGCGACCCCTGCCCGTTCCGGTCAGCGATACGGATGACGGCAGCCCGCGAGCCGGTGACTCCGCCGCGGCCCGTCCGGTCCCCGCCGGGATGAGCACCACGTGCCCGGCTCCATTGCCTTCGCCCGCAGCCGGTCGCTGTGGGTGCCGGGGTGGGTGATGTGGCTGGATCGAGAAACCGGCGGCGGTTGAGCCTCAGATGGGCCAAGTGCCGACTGATGGTGCGCACCCGCCAGGGCCGAATGTCGGCGGAAATCGTGTGCTCGTCAGGTGATGGCCGGTGAGCCGCCCGGCCGGCTGGGCAGGCCGGCACCTACCCAGCCGCGGAAACCGCCGATGAGGTCCGTGGCGTGACGCAGCCCGATCCGCTTCAGGTCCCGCGCGGCCAGGCTGGACGCATAGCCTTCGTTGCACATGACAACGACCCGGGTGTCGGGCTGCACCTGTGGGACGCGGTGAGCCCCCTGTGGGTCCAGCCGCCATTCCAGCACCAGGCGCTCGATGACGAGCGAGCCCGGGACCTCCCCTTCGGCCAGCCGGTTGGCGTGGGGACGGATATCGACCAGCAGCCCGCCGGCCTGGAGCAGCTCGTACGCGGCCCGGGGGGCGACGCGGTCGATCTCCGCCCGCGCATCGGCGAGAAATGCTTCTACGTTCATGGCTCGTCATGATCGATGAGGGCCAGCAGTTCGGCCAGGGGCAGGTTGCTCGTTGCCAGCGGCGGGATCTCGGCCGGGATCTCGTGCAGGCTGCGATACTCCCGGGTGGGCACCAGCGGTGGGGAGTAGGCGTGCACGCTGGAGGCCGGCAGGTCCCCGCGGTTGGCCACCTGATGGGCATGACCGGCACCGAAACCGACCGCCGCGCCCTGGTGCCGGTGTGCGTGACGGATCGGCCCGCCGGGGTAACGGTAATTTTCGCTCAGTGATCCACTGAGGACGGTGAACGCGCCGGCCGCGCCGCCGTGGTCGTGCGGGCGGGTTCCCTGCCCGGGCAGCCACGACAGCAGCCACAGCTCGACCCCCGTGGTGAGCGCCAGCCGTGCCCACCACCGTTTTTCCGGGACGAACCGCGCCAGGCGCAGCAGTGGCGTGCCCAGTTCGGCGGCCGTCTTGGTGGTGAGCTCACGCAGTTGAGCGGGTGTCCACAGGTCACGCTCGGCATGGATGAGGCGACGCAGCGGCAGCAGATCGGCGTCCGGGTGGACGTCGACCGATGCGGTTTTCGAGATCATGGGTTTTGCTCCGGTGGTCGGTCGTATGGGCCCTGTCCAAGCCACGACGACAGCTACCTGAGGCGACGAGCAGAAAATCGACGGTGCGGTCGCACCAGGTCAAAACCAACCGGATCACGCGGGGATCGTGACATGGCCCGGCGCTGCCTCGCCGGTCATCCCACCAGCTGGACGGAATTCTTTCTTTCCGCAGCGAAAAGAAACTGCGCGTCCGCGGGCTGGACATTGTTGACAGGCTGTATGCGACCACGACATTCTGGTGCAGAACAAAATAACAGCACACGTTAGAAACTCACGTCGGCACGGCCTGCCAGCGCAAATACGATGGCGCGCTGATAAAACACAGTCTAAGGGATGTCTCGTAACCCCTGCTTGGGAGTGGCTGGGGTGGTGTGGTAGTTGATCACGTTGTGGTGCAGGTGATCTCGGCGTCGCGTTCGGAGTGGATCGTTCCGTTCACGGGGTTGCAGCCTGGTCAGTTCCGCAAGCTGGTGGCCCTGGTAGCCCAGCGTGGTGGGGAGGAGATCGCCGATGGTCGGCCTGGTCGGCAGTGGGCGTTGCCGCTGGCGGATCGGGTGCTGCTGGTGGCGACCTATTGGCGCACGAACCTGACCATGCGCCAGATCGGGCCGCTATTCGGGGTATCGCACTCGGCGGCCCATCGGGTGATCGACAGCCTGAGCCCGCTGCTGGCGCTGGCGCCGGTGCGCAAACGCCGCATCGACTCGGTGGCCATCGTGGACGGCACCCTGGTCCCGACGAGGGATCACCGGCTCGCCGCGCCCAGCAAGAACTACCGGTACTCCACCAATGTGCAGGTCGCCATCGATGCCGAGACCCGTCTGGTGATCGCCACCGGCGACCCGCAACCGGGTAACCGCAACGACTGCACCGTCTACCGCGATTCCGGTATCGCCGACACCCTCGCCGAGCGCCCGGTGATGGCCGATGGCGGCTACCGGGGCAACCTCGATGTGATCATGCCCTATCGCAAGCCGGGCAAAGGCACCGAACTGCCGGCGTGGAAGGACGAACTCAACGCCACCCACCGCAGGGTCCGTGCCCGGATCGAACACGCCCTGGCGCGCATGAAGTGCTGGAGAATCCTGCGCGACTACCGCCGCGCCGCCACCACTCTGGCCGACACCGTCTCCGGAATTGCCCACCTGCACAACATCCACCTCCTCGGCTGACCACAACACCAACCCCACCAACCACAAAAACAGTTACGAGACATCCCTTAGGACCGCCGGTACGCCGCCCCGGGGTGTGGCGGGGCCAGCCGCGGCGACGGGAAGCCGAGGCGTTCCCGCAGCGTGGTGGGCTCGGTGTGCTCAGGCACCCGGCCGCGCCGCCGCAGTTCGGGGATCACCCAGCGGGCGAAGTCGGCGAAAGTGCCGGGCGTGGTCACATAAGCGAGGTTGAACCCGTCCACATCGGCCTCGTCCACCCAACGTTCCAGCTCGTCGGCGACCTCGGTGGGGGAACCCGTGATGACCGGGCCCCGGCCGCCGAGACCGACGAACCCCGCCAGCTCGCGCGGCGTCCACGCCCGGTCCGCGGTGGTGAAGGACGCCAGCGCCGAGCGGTTGGCGTCGACGTCGGCGTAGGTCAGCGGCTTGTCCACGTCCAGTTCGGCCAGGTCCACGCCGGTCCAGCCGCCGAACAGCGCGAACGCGCCCGGCACGCTCACCAGCTCCTCGTACTCGCGCAGCTTCGTCTGCGCCTGCTCGCTCGTCTCCGCGGTGATCGGGGTGAGCATGGTGAAGATCTTGACTGAACGCGGGTCCCGGCCCTGTTCGGCAACCGCGCTCCGCAGCCTGTCCACGGTCTTGCGCACCACGCTGGGCGACGGGCCCGAGACGAACACGGCCTCGGCGTGCGAGGCGGCGAACTTCATGCCGCGTGGGGACGCGCCTGCCTGGAAGAGCACCGGCGTCCGCTGCGGTGACGGCTCGCACAGGTGCGGGCCGCGCACGGTGAAGTACTTGCCCTTGTGGTTGATGTCGTGCACCTTCGCCGGGTCGGTGAACACGCCGCGCTCGGCGTCCCGCACCACCGCGTCGTCCTCCCAGGAGGACTCCCACAGCTGGTAGCAGACATCGACGTGTTCCTCGGCGATCTCGTACCGCTCGTCGTGCGGGATCTGCCCGTCCAGGCCGAGGTTGCGCGCTGCGCTTTCCAAATAGGACGTGACGATGTTCCACGCCACCCTGCCGTCGGTGAGATGGTCCAAAGTAGACAGGCGGCGGGCCAGCTGGTACGGCTGCTCGTAGGTCAGAGAGATGGTGAGTCCGAAGCCGAGCCGCTGTGTGGCCGCGGCCATCGCGGACACCGCGAGCGTCGGGTCGTTGACCGGGACCTGCGCGGCGTCGGCCACTGCGGCGTCCCGCGAACGGTTGTACACGTCGTAGACTCCGAGCACGTCGGCCAGGAACAAGGCGTCGAAACCGCTTTCGTCGAGCAGTTTCGCCAGCTCCACCCAGTGCCGCACATCGGTGTAGCGATGTCCCTGGTCCTCGGGATGCCGCCACAGCCCTGCCGACTGGTGCCCGACACAGGCCATGTCGAAGGCGTTGAGATAGATCCGGCTCAACGAGCAGTCTCCTTTGCGAAATAGGCCGACGCGAACGTCAGCACGGTCAATACCGCGAAATAGATCACGATCAACCACGGGCTGCCGCCCCCGGCGACCAGCAGAGCGGCCGCGATCAGCGGTGCGAACCCGCCGGAGAGCACCGCCCCCACCTGATAGCCGAGCGAAACCCCGCTGTAGCGCACACGCGTGTCGAACAGCTCACTGAACCACGCGGCTTGTGGGCCGTACATCGCGTCGTGGGCGATGTTCACCCCGAACACGATCGCCAGCACCACCGCGATTTCGGAGCCCGAGTCCGCGGCGATGAAGAACAGCACCAACGCGACGACGCCTGCGACGGTGCCGAACAGGTAGATCGGTCGCCTGCCGTAGCGGTCGGACAGATGCGCCCACAGCGGTGTGCTGATCAGGCCCAGCGCCGAGCACACCATCACCGCGTACAGCCCGACTTGGCTCTGCTTGCCGAACGAGTTCTGCAGATAGGTGAGTGAGTAGGTGGTCAGGAGTACGTAGAGGCCGATCTGCGAGAGCCGCAAGCCGGTGGTGAGCGCCACGTTCCGCGGCTGGGTACGCAGCACTTCCACCACCGGCAGCCGCGCGATCTCGTTGCGCTGCTTGACTTCCTCGAACTCCGGACCATCGGTCAGGCGCAACCGGATCACCAGGCCGATGGCCACGAGTACGATGCTGACCACGAAGGGCAGCCGCCAGGCCCAGGACACGAACGCGTCGCCGCCGGCCAGCGCGCGCACCCCGGCGTAGATACCGGTGGCGAGCAGCATCCCGGCGGGCGAACCGATCTGCGGAAAACTGCCGAACAGGCCACGTCTGCCGCTGGGGGCGTGTTCGACCGACAACAGCGCGGCGCCGCCCCATTCGGCGCCGACCGCGAGCCCCTGGAAGACCCGCAGCACCACCAGCAGCGCCGGAGCGAGGAGTCCGACCTGCGCGAACGTGGGCAGCACGCCGATCGCCGTCGTGGCTACGCCCATCACCAGCAGCGCGCCGACCAGCACCGTGCGTCTGCCGAGCCGGTCGCCGAGGTGCCCCGAGATGACCGCACCGATCGGCCGCGCACCGAACCCGGCGGCGTAGGTGGCGAAGGTGGCGAGGGTGCCCGCGGTCGAGGAGATGTTCGGGAAGAACAGCGGCTTGAAGATCAGCGCGGTCGCGGTGGCATAGAGGTAGAAGTCGTACCACTCGATGGTCGTACCGACCATGCTGCCGAGCGCCGCCGTCCTTGGGGCGGTGCGCCGGGGAACCGGAGTTGTGGTCGTCACGCCCCGAAAGGTAGGGCCGGCTCACTTTGCTGGAAACGTTGACCAAATCCTAGGATTGGTTCGGATACTCCAGACGCGGCGTCCGGATCGCCTAGGCTGGCGCGGGTGAGCACCCGGATTCTCGTCGTGTACTACAGCGCCACCGGCAACACCGCACAACTGGCCTCGGCGCTTGTGGACGGTGCGCGCGAGACCGGCGCGCAGGTGCGCCTGCGCACGGTCGCCGAAACCGCCCCGGCGGCCGCGATCGCGACCAACCCGCGCTGGCAGGCCTATGTCGACTCCGGCTCGCACACGGAGCTGGCGACGCTGGAGGACCTGGAGTGGGCCGACGGGCTCGCGGTCGGCAGCCCCACCCGCTTCGGTGGCCCGGCGGCGCAGCTCAAGTCTTTTTTGGACACCACGGGCGGGTTGTGGGCCAACGGAAAACTCGCCAACAAGGTGGCGACCTCGTTCACCACCGCGTCCACCGCGCACGGCGGACTGGAGTCCACACTGCTCGCGATCAACAACATCTTCTACCACTGGGGCGCCATCGTCGTCCCGCTCGGCTACGCCGAGCCACACCTACTGGAATCCGGCAACCCCTACGGCGGCTCCTTCGTCTCCCGCAAGTCTGCCCAGCCGGACAAGAAAACGCTGGAAGCCCTTCGCATCCAGGGCACCCGGCTGGCCACGATCACCGGATACGTCGCCGCCGGGATGCACGGCGCGTGACTGGTCGTCTCGAACAGGTCACCCACCTTTGAACCACGCGCTGGTCGTCAAATCCTTGCCATACAGGGAAATGATGACCAACTCGGCTTGCCCGGCGTCCAGCGCGATCCGCGCGCCGTGCCGCCAGACGACGGCGGCGAGTTCGGCGATGGCAAGCGCCTCGCCAGTGACGTTGGACGCGTCGGCCAGGACCACCAGGTAAAATTTCGTCCGGGCAGGCCGCGAGCGCACGATCCACTTCGGCTACTGCCTCGGTCCGGGCGCGGGGTGTGGCGATGCGGTGGGTGGTCTCGGCGGGCCATGGTAGAAGTGCCGCGTGGTGCTCGGTGTCGAACAGCACTACCGAGGTGCGAGGCGGCGGACTGCGTGCGAGCAGGTTCAGCGCGTCGTCATGTTACGAGTGAAGATCATCTCGTCGTTCTCGCGTGTGTCAACGAAGCGGCGCGCGCCTGCCGAGCGCGCTCATAGACCGTTGTGGACACCTGCGAGGCGAATCCCGCGCCCCGGTGCACGCTCGCGTACCAGGGCAGGAACTCGTCGACGGCTTCCCGTACGGCTTCCAGACACGGTGTGGTCGAGATTGGCGTAATCGATGACGGTGCCGGTCACCAACGGCACCTGGGTGCCCGCGACGGCGGGGACAGCGGAATAAGTGGAATCAGTGAAGAGCGGCATGCTTGTTCCTCAGCGGCTTGGGGATCCGCGAAAGACCCGCGCTTGCCCGGTTCGCACTCGGCGAGGTCGTGGCTTAGGAAGCGGGGCAGGCGTGTGGCGGCTGCCTTTGGTTGTTCGGTGTGTGGCCGGTGGCTGGCGTTGTCGATCGTGAGCGTCCGCGCGGTGTGGAATCGTGCCGCGATGGTGTCGGTGTAGCCGTGTGCGAAGAACCATAGGGCTTGCGAAGAGATTGGCTCGGGGCGTCGTGCGGATGGCAGTCCGGTGGGGCCCGGTTCGCCGGGATCATTCTACGATGCGTTGGTCGGGGCGAGGTGTGAAGCTGGTGGGGGTATGCGGGTAGCGGTGCTGGGGCCGGTGCGTGCTCATGCGGACGCCGGGACGTCGATCGACGTCCCGGGTGCCAGGCCGCGCATGTTGCTGGCCAGGCTCGCGCTCAGCGCAGGGGAGCGGGTTTCGTCCGGCTCGCTGATCGGCGACCTGTGGGGTGAGGATCCGCCGTCGGACGCCGGGAACGCGTTGCATGCGCTGGTGTACCGGTTGCGTAGGGCGCTGGGCGGCGCCGGGACGCTGGAGTCCACGGGACTGGGGTACCGGCTGGTGCTGCCCGCGGAGAACGTGGACGCGCTGAAGTTCGAGACGCTCGCCGCTCGCGGCAGGCGGGAACTCGCTGCCGGGATGCCGCGGGAGGCCGCCGGTCTGCTCGGCGAGGCGCTCGCGCTGTGGCGGGGACCCGCGCTCGCCGACGTGCTCGGGGCTCCGTTCGCCGGGGCGTCCGCCGCGCGGCTGGACGAACTGCGGATCGCTGCGCTGGAGGACCGCTTCGAGGCCGAACTTCGGCTCGGCCACCCCACCGACGTCCTGGCGGATCTGGAGACGGTGTCCGCCGAGCACCCGCTGCGCGAGCGGCTGGCCGCGCTGCGCATGCGCGCGCTGCACGCGGTCGGCCGCCAGGCTGACGCACTGGCCCTGTACGAGGAGGTCCGCGGAAAGCTCGCCGACGAACTCGGCGTCGATCCTTCGGCCGAGGTGCGGGAAGCCCATCTGGCCGTCCTGCGCGGCGGGCCGGATCGACCGGCCGCCTCCGCTGAGCCGCCGCCCGGCCGGTTGCCCGCCCAGCTGACCAGTTTCCTCGGCAGGGACGACGAGTTGAAACTGCTCGCCGAACTGATGGACGCCGCCCGGCTGGTCACCGTCACCGGTCCCGGAGGGGTGGGCAAGACCCGGCTGGCCGTGGTGGCTGCGTCGCGGCACCGGGCCTACCGGGAAGGCAGGCTGTGGCTTGTCCCGCTGGCCGGGGTGCGTGACGAGGACGGGGTGGCCGCTGCCGTCCTCGGGGCACTTAGCACCACTGCCGGGCGATCGCCCGGCAGCGGCCGGGCCGAGCCGGTGGACCGGGTCGCCGAATTTCTCGGCGGCGGCGAGGCCGTGCTGGTACTGGACAACTGCGAACAGGTCGTCGGCGCCGCGGCGGAGTTCTCGCGCAGGCTGCTCGAACGCCGTCCGCACCTGACCATCCTGGCCACCAGCCGGGAGTCGCTGGAGGTCATGGGCGAGGCCGTGTGCCGTCTCGGCCCACTCGCCCTGCCCCGGGACAGCGCCGTCGCCGCCGAGTCGGCCGCGGTACGGCTGTTCGTCGACCGCGCGGCCGCCGTACGGCCGGGGTTCGTGCTCACCGGGTCCACAGTGGACTCGGTGGTGGACGTGGTGCGCAGGCTCGACGGCCTGCCGCTCGCCGTGGAGCTGGCCGCGGCGCGGCTGCGCTCGATGAGCGTCGACCAGATCGCGCGACGGCTCGATGACCGGTTCAGGCTGCTGTCGACCGGCAACCGGGCGGCGCAGCCGCGCCAGCGCACGCTGCACGCGGTGATCGAGTGGAGCTGGGACTTGCTGAGCGAGCAGGAGCGGGTGCTGGCACGGCGCATGTCGGTGTTCACCGCGGGTACGGGTGACGCCGCGATCGAGGCGGTGTGCTCGGACGAGCGTGTTCTCCCGCCGGGCGATGTTGTCTACGTGCTCGGCTCGCTGGTCGACAAGTCCATTGTGGAGCAGACCGGGAACGGCTACCTGATGCTGGAGACCGTTCGCGCATATGCGGCGGACCAGCTACTGCTGGCCGGTGAGCGGGAATCGGTGAGGGGCCGGTACACGGGGCACTTCGCCGCGCTGGCCGCCGAACACGAGCCGCTGCTGCGCACCGCGCGGCAAGCGGATTCGCTGGCTCTCTTCGACGCCGAGTACGACAACCTGGTGTCCGCGCTGGGATCGGCGGTCGACGTCCGCGACGCGCAGACCGCGGTCATGCTCCTCGGCCCGCTGTACTGGTACTGGAACACGTCGCGGTACGACGCGCGGGCCGAAACGTTCGTGGCCAGGGTGCTCGAGTTCGGCGACGTGATGCCCGCGGCCGCTCGTGCCGCGTTCACCGCGGCCCAGCTGCTGGCCGGGAGCGAACCGCCCGCGGACGTCGAAGTGGTGCGGGCCGTGATCGAGGACTGCGCGCGCACCGGCGCGCACGAGCGCTATCCGATGCTGCTGGTGGTGACGCTCTCGGTCGGCGCCTTTCTCGGTCTCGACGAGCTGGTCGAGGGCGTGATGGAAGGGGTGCGGAGCCGTTCCGACCGGTGGGCGATCGCCTGCACGTATCTGGTGGAGGCGGTTCTCCGGCACGATCGCGGCGACTGGGCGGGCGGGGTGTCCGCGCGAGCGACCGCACTGCGCAGGTTCGAAGAGACGGGCGATCACCTGTGGACGGCGATGGCGCTGGCCGGAGTGGCGCAGGCCTGTTCCGTCGACGGCGACCACGAGCGGGCGATCGAGGCCTACCGGCGGAGCATCGCGCTCGCCCCACAGGACGAGATCCCCTATCGGATAGCGCTTGCCACCGAGCGGATGCGGATCGGCGATCTGGACACCGCCCGGCGTGACGCCGACACGGCCGCGCGGACGGCACGGGACCGCGGCCAGGGCTTCGCGGAGATCGAAGCCGTGATCTGCCTGGCCGAGCTGTACCGCCGCTCGGGTGAGCCGGAGCGGTCCGACGCCGAGCTCGACCGGCTGGAGGTGTTCGCTCGCGAGACGGTGCCCATGGCCGACGCGATGATCGAGGACCGGATCGCGCCGGCCCGGATGGCGAACAGGTTGGCGGCCGGGGACGTCGCTCGCGCGCGGGAACTGCTGCCGAGGACCGTTCAGGCGGCGTTCGCCCACCACGACCCCGCACCGGCCGCCCAGCACCTGGCCGGGTTGCTGTTCCTGGAAGACGATCCGGCCGGTGCGGCCACCGCGCTCGGCATGAGCCAGACCATCCGCGGCGCCTTCGACCACGGCGACCCGGAACTGCGCCGGCTCGTCGGCGAGCTGACGCGGCGGCTCGGCCGGGCAGGCTACGACGAGGCCTTCCGCCGGGGCGCCGAGATGCCCCGGGAGGACGCACTCGCCCGGCTGGCGCCCGACCAGGCATGACCGGAGCTGACCGAGTCTGACAGCGCCCCGCGTCTGGCTGTCAGGTCGCTGTAAGACGGCTTTCAGTACCGGCCGACATCGTTACATCTGTGTCCAATACAGAACGAAATCCCCGGCGCTGGCTCATCCTGATCGTGCTGTGCCTCAGCACGCTGGTCCTGACGATTGACAGCCAGGTGCTGACCGTGGCGATCCCGGCGCTCATCCGGGACCTGGGGGCGAACGCCCAGGACATCCAGTGGATCACCGACGCCTACATCCTGACGTTGGCCGGCTTGCTGCTCACCGCGGGCAGCCTCTCCGACCGGTACGGCAGACGGCGCGTGATGATCATCGGGCTGGTCCTTTTCGGGTTGGCTTCGCTCGGGGCGACGTACACCACGAGTCCGCTTCAGCTGATCGGCTGCCGCGCGCTGATGGGCGTGGGCAGTGCGCTCATCCTGCCGAGCACGCTGTCGATCCTGATCACCGTGTTCGACGACGAGGAGCGCCGCAAGGCCACCTCGGTGTGGTCGTCGGTGGTCATGGTCGGCCTGATCGGCGGCCCGATCCTCGGCGGCACCCTGGTCACGAGCTTCGGCTGGGGCTCGGTCTTCCTCGTCAACGTCCCGGTCGCGATCCTCGCGATCATCACGGCGCTGGCCCTGATGCCCGAGTCGAAGGCGCCCGCGCGTAAGGCCGATCCGGTCGGCGCGGTCCTGTCCGTGATCGGTCTGGCCACGCTGGTCTGGGCCATCATCGAACTGCCGGTGACCGGCCTCTCCCATCCCGCCACCCTGATCAGGTTCGGGGTGGCCGTGGTCACCCTGGTGGCGTTCGCGGTGTGGGAGACCAGGACGGCATCCCCGATGGTCCCGCTCGCGCTCTACCGGAACCGCGACTTCAGTGGCGGCAGCTTCGCCCTCGTCCTGACCCAGATCGGGCTCGCTGGTCTGGTTCTGGTGCTGACGCAGTACCTCCAATTCGTGCTCGGCTACAGCCCGACGAAGGCGGGCACGGTCCTGGTGCCCATGGCGGTGGGAACGATCCTGACCAACCTGCTCGGCGCGACCCTCGGCCAGAAGATCGGCAACCGCACCATGACGGCCGTCGGACTCGCCGTCGCGGCGGCTGGTTTCGGCCTGCTGGCGAGCCTCTCGCCGGACAGCGGCTTCGGGATCGTGGTGGCGGCTCTGGCCGTGTTCGGTGCCGGGGCGGGCCTGGCGCAGCCGGCGGCGGTCGCGGCACTCATGGGGGCTGTGCCCGAGGAACATGCCGGTGTCGGTTCCGCGGCGAACGACACCATGCAGCAGGCCGGGAGCGCCCTTGGCGTCGCCATCCTCGGCAGCCTCCTGGCGGCGACCTATACGTCCGGGATGCCCGCGACTGCGCCCGCACAAGCCCGCGCCTCGATCGGCGAGGCGCTCAGCCTCAGCGATGCCGGGATCGCCCATGCCGCCCGGGAGGCGTTCACCGCCGGAATGACGGTCACCTGCGGGACCACCGCCGTCCTCGTGCTGGCCGCCGCCGTGCTCGCCCGCTTCGTCATGAGGGGCAGGGCGCCCGCCGCCGCACCCGAACCCGAAAAGACCGCCACACAAGCCTGATATCCCACGGAAAGGAGGTACCGGAATGACCAACCCTGTCCCGGAACTGCCGACCGAACTCCCCGCCGGGCGCCTGCTGGATCCGCCGGACGAACTGGCCTGGATCCGTGCGACCCGGCCGATCACGAGGCTGACCCACACCGACGGGAGCGAAGGCTGGCTCGCCACCGGATACGATCACGTCCGCGCCGTCCTCGGCGACACGCGGTTCAGCTCGCGGCCGGAACTGATGCACCACCCGCTGGCAGGCAAGCTGCCTGCCGGGACACCGGGCGACATCCAGAAGACCGACCGGCCGGAGCACACTCGTCTCCGCAAGCTCCTGGCGGGCAAGTTCACCCCGCGGCGGACGCGCGTGCCCACCGAACGCGTCGAGCGGATCACCGCCGACCACCTGGATGCCATGGAGCGGCGCGGCCCGGCGCTCGATCTCGTCGAGGCGTACGCCTGGCCCATTCCCGCACTGATGATCTGCGAGCTGCTCACCAGCGACCTGGCCGACGACGAACTCGCCGGGGTCGGGGCCTTTCTGCTCGGCGCGGGCCTGGAAACCACCGCGAACATGATCGGCCTCGGCACCCTCGTCCTCCTCGGAAACCCCGGCCAGTTCGCCGAACTGCGCGCCGATCCGGAACTGACCGACAACGCGGTCGAGGAACTGCTGCGCTACCTGAGCATCGCCCACACCGCACTGCGGGCCGCGCTGGAGGACGTCGAAATCGACGGCGAGCTGATCGAGGCGGGCGAGACCGTCACGTTCTCGATCCGGGCGGCCAACCGCGACCCCGGCAGGTACCCCGATCCCGATCGGCTGGACCTGCGCTGGAGCACCACGGGTCAGCTGGCCTTCGGCCATGGCATCCACCAGTGCCTCGGCCAGCATCTGGCCTGCGTCGAACTGCGGACCGCGATTCCCGCCCTGTTCGCGCGGTTCCCTTCATTGCGCCTGGCCGTTCCGGCGGAGGACGTCTCGCTGCGGCCCGGAGCCGTGAAGGGCTTGTCCGGCATCAACAGCCTTCCGGTCACGTGGGACGCGTGATCCCCGGCGGACGCCGAGGAATCGAAGAGGAGAACACCGTGAAAGTGAGCGTGGACGAGGTCAAGTGCGTCGGCGGCGGCCACTGCGCGATCGCCGCCGAGGAAGTCTTTGACCAGCGCGACGAGGACGGCATCGTGGTGCTGCTCGATCCGGCGCCGCCCGCCTGTCTGCACGACAAGGTGCGGGAGGCCGCGATGCTGTGCCCGGCCGCCGCCATCCACATCGAGGACGCGACGTGAACCTGTCGGACGACGTGCTGGTCGTGGGTGCCTTTGTCGGTGGCCTCACACTGGCGGAAGCGTTGCGCCGCAAGGGTTTCGCGGGCCGGATCCGGATTGTCGGGGAGGAACCGCACCCGCCCTACGGCTGGCCTCCGCTGTCGAAAGAAATCCTGACCGGGCGGTGGCCCGTCGAGAAGGTCTTCCTGCGCGATCAGGGACGGCTGGACGCACTGGAGGTGGACTGGCTGCTCGGCCGGCGCGCCGAGCGGCTCCGGACGCACCAGCACACCGTGGAACTGGACGGGGGCGAGGTCCTGTCCTACGGCGTGGTGGTGATTGCCACCGGCCTGGTGCCCCGTGCGTTGCGCGGACAGCCCGGCCTCGCCGGGGTGCGCACCCTCGCGGCGTCCGCGCCGCGGGCCGCATGGTGCGCCACGCGGCCGATCCCGCAAACGCTTACGAGTAAAGGAAGTCGACGATGACCGACGTGTTCACCCAACCCGAGCTGCTGTTCCGGTGGTCCGGGGAGCACCCGTTTGTGCTCGCGCCGGAGCTGGTCCGGCTGCGCGACGAGCGGCCGCTGAGCAGGATGCTCTACCCCGACGGGCACAACGGCTGGCTGGCCACCGGCTACGACGAGGCCCGCGCGGTCCTCGCGCACCCCGGTTTCAGCAACCGGTACGAGCTCATGCACCTTCCGATACCGGGCATGACCGAAACACCGCCGCCCGCGCCGACGGGCGACTTCCTCGGGATCGACCCACCCGAGCACACGCGCTTCCGCAAGCAGCTGGCAGGCAAGTTCACCGCCCGCCGGATGCGCCTGCTCACCGAGCAGGTCGCCGGCTTCACCGCCGACCGCCTCGCCGCGCTGGAACGCGAAGACCGGCCGGCGGACCTGATGGAGGTCTACGCGCGGCCCATCCCGGCACTGGTGATCTGCGAACTGCTCGGCGTCCCCCTCGCCGATCGCGACTACTTCCGCAGCCTTGTGAACGGACTGCTGGTGCGCGAGGGCGTTACCCCGCAGAGCATGGCCGCCGCGTGGAACTCGATCCAGGAGTATGTCCGGGATCTCATCCCGGCCAAGCGGGCCGAGCCCACCGACGACATCCTGAGTGAGCTGACCTCCGGCGATCTGACCGACGAGGAACTCGCCGGGGTCGGGGCCTTCCTGCTGGGCGCCGGCCTGCACACCACCGCCACCGTGCTGGGAATGGCCGTCTACACCCTGCTGCTCCACCCTGGTCAGCTCGCCGCACTGCGAAGCGACTCGGAACTGGTCGACAGTGCCGTCGAGGAACTGTTGCGCTACACCGGTATCAGCGCGGGCACGGTACGGGTCGCCCTGGAGGACGTCGAAATCGACAGCCAGGCGATCAAGGCGGGAGAAACCGTGATGATCTCCATGAACGCCGCCAACCGCGATCCCCGGCGGTTCGTTGACCCGGACGTGCTCGACCTGCGCCGTGACGCCGCCGGGCACCTCACCTTCGTCCACGGCATCCACCAGTGCCTCGGTCAGCACCTGGCCCGCATCGAGTTGCGCACCGCACTGCCTGCCCTGCTCACCCGGTTTCCCACCCTGCGCCTCGCCATCCCGGCGCACGAGGTGCCGCTGCGCACCGAAGCCAACATGTACGACCTGGAGCGGCTCCCGGTCAGCTGGGAGGCCTGACGTCGGCGTGGCTGCCGGCCCCATGGCGACGATCATCGAGGCGGTGAAGATCTACCGGAAGCTGGCCAAGCAACGCCCCGACGCCTCCTTCCCAACCTCACCTCGCCGAGAGCCTGCACAACCTCTGAACGCACTGTCCTCGGCAGTACGTAGGCGACCACCAGTGCCGTAGTTCTGGTCGAGACTCGTCTGGCGACCTTGGCCTCGCTGAGGATGCGGTCGATCCCGATGGCTCGGGTGCTTTTTTGGCGAACAGGATCGACGCCGTGTCAAGCAGTCGCTACGCCGGCAGGGCGTGATCCCGCGTAGTGGACATGACCATGGGAATAGCGCCGGATCCTGGCAGGCTGACCGGTCTGTTCGTTACGGTGCGAGGTGTGCGGATGATTTCGCTGGTGCAGCGGCGCCATATCGACCTTCAACGGGTCGCCAGCGCCGTGTGCCGATAGTCGCTTTCCGGGCGCGCGCGGCCGGGGTCTCGGTCGCAATTTTCCTTTGATGAGCACGAATTTGGCGAGGAGCCGATCATGCCATTGTACCTGTTCGAAGTGACACCCGAGCGTGCCGAGCGCGCGGCCGTGACCGCTGTGCTGGCGCGGATCGGGGAGCTCGCCGCCTCGGTGGGCGGTGAACTGATCGAGTCCCAGGTCGCCGCCGGCCACGAGCGGTTGTTCGTGATCGTCGAAGCGGAGCGGGCTGGTGCCGAGGCGCTGCGCGGGCAGTTTCCGGGCAGCGACGCACGCGGCCCGGACGAGGTCCGGCTGGTGGGCGCCGACCTGGCGGAACTCAAGGCCGCGCGGCCGAAGGCCGGGTACCTCGTGGAATGGGACCTGCCCGCCGAGCTGGACATGGACACTTACCTCGCGCGTAAGAAGGCGAAGGCGCCGCTGTACGCCGACGTGCCGGAGGCGAGTTTCCTGCGCACCTACGTGCGGGAGGACATGGCCAAATGCCTGTGCCTCTACGACGCACCAGACGAAGACGTGGTCCGCGCGGCGCGAAAGGCCGTGGACACTCCGATCGACCGCCTGCACGCGCTCGAAGGACCGGGGCGGTGACCGTGCGCCTCGCTGAAGAGGACACCGCGGTGAGGGTGCGCGAGTTCTTCGCCGCCCGTGCCGCCGAGACGGATTCCGTGGACGGTGATGTCCGCCCCGGACTGCGCCTGCTCGGTGAGCTGGGTGTCCTCGGGCTCGGCGCCGGCGCCGACGGCGGCGATCTGCTTGGGGAGACGATCGAGGTGATCGCGGAGGTCGCAGGAGAATGTCTCAGCTCCGCGTTCTCCCTGTGGGCGCACCGGATGGTGCTGGAATACCTGGCCCGCGGGCGGGCCACGGCGCTCACGGCCACGATCGAACCCGCGCTGCACGAGGGTGTGCTGGTCGGCTCGACCGCGATGGCGACCGCGTTGCGGGACATCGCCGGGATCGCACCGGTGCCGGTGGTGGCGGAACCGGTGCGCGGCGGGCTCCGCCTGAGCGGACCGATTCCGTGGGCGTCGAACCTGTTCCCCGGCGCGGTGATCGTGCTTCCGGCACGGCTGCCCGATGACCGCCGCGCCGTCGTGTTTGTGCGGCTCGATGACCCCGGAGTCGAGACGGCAGCCGCGCCGAAACTGCTCGCGCTCAACGGCACCGGTTCGTCGTCGGTGCGGCTCCACGACGTCGAGGTGCCCGATGAAGCCGTGCTCAGTACCGACCTGCCGGCGTTCGTCGCCGCTTTCCGGCCCACGTTCCTGCTGGCACAGACGGCGTTCTGCGTTGGGCTGGCAGCACGTTCGCTGACCGAGGCGGAACAACGGATAAAAGGCACGAACACCGAGCTGGCCACGGACCTGGCCGAGCAAAGTGCATTGCTCGACGACCTGCGAGCCCGCTCGCGGACTTTCGCGCAGGACACGCGCCGCCACGCCGTGCGCGAATTCATCCGGCTGCGCCTCGACGGCGCGCGGCTCGCGGTCGCCGCGACCCGGCTGGAGGCGACGGTCGCCGGCGGGGGTGGCTATGTGGCCGCCAGCGGCACCAGCCGGCGCCTGCGTGAGGCCGCGTTCCTGCCCATCCAGTCACCCACGGAAGGACAGTTGCGATGGGAGCTGCGGCACTTCGCCTGACCGGCGCGGTCAAGACTTACGGCGCCAAGGCCGTCCTGGACGGGCTCGATCTCGACGTCCAGCCGCGCGAGCGACTGGCCGTGCTCGGTCCGAGCGGAACCGGCAAGTCGACGCTGCTGCGGATGCTGGCCGGCCTGGAACCGCTCGATTCCGGGCAACTCGCCTGCACCGAGATCACCGCGACGGTCTTCCAGCAGCCCTTGCTCCTGCCGTGGCTGACCGTGCGGGACAACGTTGCGCTGGGCGGCCGGTTTCGCGGCAACCGGGCGCGGTTCAAGCAGGAGTGGGTCGCTCACCTGCTGGAGCTGTTCGGCCTCGGCCCGCTCGCCGGCGCGTTCCCCGACCAGCTTTCCGGTGGGCAGGCGCAGCGGGTGGCCGTGGCCAGGGCACTGGCGATCCGGCCGAGCGTGCTGTTGCTGGACGAGCCGTTCAGCGCGCTCGACCCGGCGACCCGACGCGACCTGCAGCGGTGGTTACGAGAGGCGGTCGGCTCGCTCGGTCTGACCGTCGTGATAGTCACCCACGACGTCGACGAGGCGCTGTTCCTCGCCACCTCGATCGCGGCGCTGGACGGGTCGGGCCGGATCGCCCGGCGCTGGCACACTGAACCGCCGGCCGACCACGACGAGCTGGCCGGGCACGTGCTGCGCCAGGAACTGCTGGACGCGTACCGTTCCCAGCTCGGCTCGGCACCGGCGGCAACGCCGTGACGGCAGGAGCGGTGACGCGCCGAGTCGCGCTGCGAGCCGGGCTCGCCCTGGGCGCCGCCGGTGGCCTGGCGGGCATCGCCGATCTTGCCGCTTCGGACGCGGGCGCGCGGAGTCCCGGCGAACCGCTGCGGATCGGCTACCTGCCGATCACCGACGCCGCGCCCCTGCTGGTCGCCCACGAACAGGGACATTTCGCGCGCGCCGGGGTCGCCACGCAGCGACCGGTCCTGTTCCGCAGCTGGGAATCGCTCGCGCAGGCCTTCCTCGCTGGTGAGGTCGAAGTCGTGCACCTGCTGATGCCCTTCGCGGTGCAACTGCGATACGCGCTCAGCGCGCCGGTCAAGATCCTCGCCTGGAACCACACCAATGGTTCCGCGCTCACCGTCTCGAACGGGGTGCGCGATCTGCGCGAGCTGGCCGGCCGCCAGGTCGCGGTGCCGTTCTGGTGGTCGATCCACAATGTCGTGGTCCAGCAGATGCTCCGCGCCGCCGGGCTGACGCCCGTCGTCCGGCAGGCGCCCGCTGCCGATCAGGGCACCGTGCAACTGCTCGTGCTGAGCCCGGCGGACATGGTGCCGGCGCTCCAGGTCGGCACCATCGGCGGCTATATCGTCGCGGACCCGTTCAACGCCGTCGCCGAGGCGAAGAACGTCGGCCGGATCCAGCGGTTCGTCGGCGACGTCTGGCGCGACCACGCCTGCTGTGTCGTCGTCGCCCGGGAGGATCTGCTCGACCAGTCTCCGGACCGGGCCCGTGCGCTGACCGACGGTCTGGTCGCCGCGCAGCGGTGGGTCGACGGTCACCGGCCGGACGCCGCGAAACTGCTGTCCGGGCAACGGTATCTGCCGCAGCCGTTGCCGGCGATTACCCGTGCGCTGAGCTATCCGGCCGGACACGGCGCACCACACCACCCGGACTGGCAGGGGCAGCGGATCGGGTTCGAGCCATATCCGTACGCGAGCTACACCACCAGTCTGGTGAACGCGATGCGAGAAACCGTCGTCGACGGTGACAAGTCGTTTGTGGACGGTCTGCGTGCCGGGGAGGTGCATCGGGATCTCGTCGACGACCGGTTCGTCCGGGCCAGTCTCGGTGGCCTGCCCGCTGGACTGACCAGGACCGAAGAGGTGCAGCCACAGTGAAGAACTGGAAACTCGGGGCGGCCGGGATCGTCGTCGCGGTCGCCGTGTGGTGGCTGGTGACCTCGGTGATCGCCCGCCCGGACAGCCTGCTGTCGGCGTTCGGCCCGCAGCACGCCATCCCCGCCATCGGCGACCTCGCCGCACAGGGGGTGCTCGCCGAGGACGTGCTCACCAGCCTGTTCCGGTTGCTGGCCGGGTTGTTGATCGCCGCCGTACTGGGTCTGGTGCTGGGGATCGCGGTCGGTTCGATCCCCGAGCTGGACGCCGCGACCAGGCCGGTGTTCCAGTTCCTGCGGATGGTCTCACCACTTTCGTGGGCGCCGGTGGCGATCGGGCTGTTCGGCATCGGGCACCGTCCGGTGTATTTCCTCGTCGCCGCCGCGGCCATCTGGCCCATCGTGCTCAACACCGCTCAGGGGGTCCGTTCGATCGACCGCGGGTTCCTGCTGGTGGCCCGCTCGCTCGGGGCGGGCCGGACCGAAACCCTGACCAGCGTCGCGCTCCCGGCGATCCGCCCGCACCTGCTCACCGGATTCCGCCTGGCACTGGGGATCGCCTGGGTCGTCCTGGTGCCCGCCGAGATGCTCGGGGTGACCTCCGGGCTCGGCTACGAGATCCTCAACTCGCGCGACCAGCTCGCCTACGACAAGGTCATGGCGGTCATCCTGGTGATCGGCGTGCTCGGCTACCTGCTCGACGTCCTCGCCCGCTGGATTTTCACCCCGCGCAACCGTCGTCAAGGGACCGACGGCACCGGCAGCCCGAAGCGTTTGCGCACAGGCGGTCCAACATTGGGGAAAGACCTCGTCAGGTAGATGTCAAACCGTTGTTCGGGATACTCCAGGGGAGTCCTGTTTTCGGGCGGCGGTCACAATTCCTGTGACGGTGATACGCATTCCGGTCGAAAGCGGGTGAGCGTGCCCGATGTGCTGTGGCCGTGGCTACAGGCGCCGTGCACGCTTGTGGCGGCGTTCGATTTCGCCGAGGCCGCCGGAGCGGCAGTGACGCTGCCGTAGTGCGGGAGGGCGTGGTGCCCTCGCTGCCTCCTCGATCAAGGCGGCCGAGACCTACCTCGAGGCCGAAGCCGGTTCGGGTGGCGAGGTGGCCGCGTTGCTGTTGTGCCAGTCGGGTTCCGGCAAGGAGGCCGCTCGTCGCGAGATCGCCACGATCGGGACTCTGCGAGCGGCCGGGCGGCGATGACCTACGCCACCGACGACCCGTCCGGGGGTGTCCCTATGGGTTTGTCAACCGGTGTAGGTCCCGGTCACCATAGTTCGTCGAGGGTCGTGAGGTGCTTGCGGAAAGCTCTAGCGTCCTTGGTTGGGAGGTTTGCTGCGACGAGTTGCAGGATTCGGCGTAGCTCATCGGGGTCGGGGCAGCACTGCAGTACTCCGCAGCCGTGGCTGGGATCCCATAGACGGTGCATGGGGTCGCGGGCGAATTGCTCCCAGGCGCGCAGTGCTTCGGCGGCGGCGCCGGGCCAGAGCCGGCTGCGTTCGATGTGGACGAGTTGCGCGCGGCCTCGTGCCGAGAGGCCGGCAAGCGTAGGGATTGCCGCCTCGTCGGGCCGGCAACGGCGGGGAGTGTGTGCCCGAACACGGGCCGGCGATCTACGCGGCATCGCCCTTTCGCGTGGTCAGCATGGGGCCGATTTTAATCAGGTGCAGGTTGGTAAGCGGTAGCTGTGCGTTCATGTCGTTTGGGCAAGGGGAGAGGCGGGGGTTCGGTAGCAGGTTTTGTTGCGGAGCATGGCGAACGGGACGTCGCAGCGGCATCGGGCGAGGCAGATGAGGGCGGCGTTGTGTTTCTTGCCTTTGGCTCGTTTCGGTCGTAGTAGGCGCGGCTGACCGGGTCGGAAAGGGCGGCGAAGGCGGCGAGGAAGAACGTTCGTTTGAGGCGGCGATTTCCGGTTCTGGCGGGGTGTTGCCCTTGATGGAGGTGCCGGAGCGGTGGGTGGCCGGAGCGATGCCGTGACTCACCCTGGCCGTGGTCGCGGATGCCGCTGTTGCCGCTCGCTCGACGTGCTGATGGACCTGAGCGGGTCGTTCCTCGCCGACGCGGTGTGGCCGCTGGTCGGCGGTGCCGTTGTGTGCTCAGCGCGCCCCAACACCTTCGTCGCCGCGGCCGCGGTCATGGCTCCTGCGCGCTGATCTGATTGGCCCGCGCGACCGCTGGTAGCGACGCGGAGCCTGCTGGTCAGCCCGGACAGCGTGGATCTCCGCGTTGCGGTACGTCGGCGGGCTCGCATCGGTGTGAGTGCGTTGGGCAGGTAATTTCAAGAGTCAGTAGGGGCAGCGAGAACGCGAGCCACTCTTGCTGGTTTGCCGCAGCGCGGGATGGCGGGGTCGTGCATGTCAGGAGGCTGTGTGCGAGCTGCTCCAGTTGGCCGAGCGGGACACGACGCTGCGACCCGCACGTGGCAGGCACGGCACACCCTCAAACCCCTGCACCACCCGGCCGACCGGCGACAGGGAGGGAACGAGATCGCCATCCCCACCACAGCGCCACCTCGCCGACCTGCGCCGCCGTCTCCCCTGGAAGCAGCACGCTCATTCGATCGGTGGATCCGGGCTCAGTGTAGAAACAATCGAGTGACTTTCGCCCCTAGTGTTGTGGAGCAAGAAATGGAATTCTGTCGCTAGACGATCGACTAATCTACAAAAAGTAGCACGATCAGACAGTCAGAAAGATCCAAGCGGATCACTTGGCCCTTATCGTGCCAATAGGCTCGTGTCTGGTACCGTTCGTATCGTTTGATCTCGGAGACTCTGAAGGCCACAGAGTGAGCAATGATTGTCGCGTTGTGCGACTATCGGGAGGATAGTCCAATGGAGGTCGAGATCGACGTATTCAGTGGCCGGCCGAATCCCTCGTGGGAGGCTAGTAACGACGAGATGAAGTCGCCAACCTGTCAACTGACTGTAGGGACTCCCTCGTCAAATCGAGGCCAGGGCTGTAGCCACGTGCGCACGTGCTTGCCGCCTCAAGTGCGCTTCGACCTGATGGCGCTCGGCCAGATGGCTCGACCAACAACTCGAGATCGACTCGTGAGCTTCGGAGCGGGCACTCGTCGATCAGGGAGTCAGTCCGAGTCTTACAGGGGTTCTGACGCGGGTTCGTCAACGTGCAGTGCCAGTTAATCACGGAATGGAACAGCAGATGCGCAGAGACATAGATCCAAGGAAGCATGAGACAAGCCGACACATAGAAAGGATGCCTGAGCCCAAGGGGCCTTCTTGGAGGCCCATCTACCCCCATCAGTACGGCGCTTTCGCCCCGTCGCTCTTCACCGGACGCCCTGCCCCGCGCAGGACATACACGATAACAGAGTTAGATTCGCTTGGAGGAGACGCCGACGCATATTCCATCAGTGAATCCGGGCAGGTTGTCGGCTGGTCCAAACTAGTTGACAACAAGACCACACATGCCGTGCTGTGGCAAGACGGACAACCAATCGATTTGGGTACGCTGGACAATGATGACTACAGCTACGCCACCGGCATTGATAACTTTGGGCGAGTGGCCGGCACTTCGGGATCATATACCCGCATAGTCGACACGTGGGATGCCCAGCGAGCTTTTTCCTGGGACAAGGGAACCATGACACCGGTCAAAATGCTGCCAGGCGATTTGCTTAACTCAGCAGGGCGCAGTAATCCGCAGGGTCAGATTGTTGGGATGTCGTGGCACGGCCGCGGTACGACGTATCGAGGACAGGCCTTTTTGGAGAGCGGCGGAACCGTTATTGATCTAGGGACTCTGAATGTGGGCGGACGTAGGTCGATAGCAAACGCGGCCAACGATTCGGGTCAAGTCGTTGGGATGTCAGAAGCCCCCAGTAACCCCAACAACAGCGACGCTTTCCTGTACAGCAATGGAGAAATGATCGACCTCGGTAGCCTAGGCGGAAACTGGTGTAGCGCGTATGACATTAATAGCAGCGGGCAGATTGTGGGTTTCTCATATACCGCAAGCAACAAGGACGTAGATAGGCGCGCCTTTATCTACGACGGAGGCGCAATGACTGAGCTTCCCACGTTGTTCGGCTCCCAGACCTTCGCCTTTGGGATTAATGACCTCGGCGAGATCGTGGGCGCAAGTAACACTCAGCCAGATCAAATCGGATCGTCGAAGTCGAAAGCGTTCATCTTGTGGGATGGCGCGATGTATGACTTGAATGATCTTATTCCGCCGGGTTCCGGTTGGGAACTTTGGAAAGCGTCGGATATCAACGACAAGGGACAGATCGTGGGCTCGGGTTACAAGAGTAGCGGTCAATATGGAGCCTTCTTGCTTACTCCGGTGTAGCGCGAAGAGAGTATCGCGAGCCTAGTGTGTCGTAATGAAATGGGTGTTACGAGTTGTTGGCGATCATTTTCCTGAAGTCTCGGTGAAGCAGGCGAACTTTGGTGATGATGTCGCCGGGTTTGGCAGTCCAGGTAAACGGTTGAGCATCCTGGTTCCAGTTGATGATGTAGTTGTTGATGGTGTCGATGAGTTGCCGCAGAGACCCGAAGGTTCCCCGGCGGATTGCTTGGCGAGTGATGATGCCGAACCAGATTTCGATTTGGTTGAGCCAAGAGCTTCCAGTGGGGGTGAAATGGAACTTCACGTTCGGGTGCTTGGTGAGCCATTTTTCGACATCGGTGCCGTCATGGGTGGAGAGATTGTCGAGTATGACATGAATTTCGCGATCGCCGTGCGGTTTGACGATCTCGTCCATGAACTTGATGAATTCGGCGGCACGTCGGCGCGGGAAGCAACGTCCTACGACCTCACCGGTGCCGACATTGAGGGAGCCGAACAGATTCGTGGTGCCATGCCGCACGTACTCGTGGGTGCGCTGCGCGGTCTTGCCGAAGTCCAGCGGCAACATCGGCTGTGCCCGATCGAGCGCCTGGACCCCGCTCTTCTCGTCCACCGACAGCACGATCGCCCCTCGGGCGGATCAAGATACAGGCCGACAACATCGAACACCTTCGAGGCCGCCGTTCCCGGAATCACACCAACGCGAACAGTGCCTGGCGAAAGCACGACAACGCCCGCGATCCCGGACGAGTGCCCAGCTCACGGCGGTGGGCGGCCAACAGACGCGACAGGAACCACACCAGTTCGCGCGGCAGCGTCGAGTATGGCAGGATAGGTAACCAGGGAGCCCTCACGGGATGAAGCTGATCTTGACAGACTGCTTCCTTTCAGGGGTTTCGCCCGTCATCCGGCCACGACACACAACTGGGCCTGGTACGAACACGAGACCAGGCTGGAGTTCCTGGGAACCGCTCGGTGGTCACGTCGCCGCCCAAATCACCCACGATGGGTGATGTGCGACGTCGTTTGTGGTGATGAAGTTAAATTTTTAATGCCTATCTCGGGCACACCCGTCTTGGAAGGCAAGTTAATGGAGGTTCTGGGGTTGGTGGGACTTCCGGCGCTTATGGCGATATCCAGTGGCCGGAGGCAGGTCGTAGTTGGATTAATTGACGGACCTGTTTTCCTAGGTCATCAGAACTTGGCTACGGCGAGTATTCGGGAGATTCCGCGCATGTCGGGCGGATGCACGCGGACGAGTAGTTTGGCGTGTCGTCACGGAACGTTCGTCGCTGGGATTTTTGCGGCGACTCGGCGTTCGTCAGCCCCGGCCATCTGTCCTGATTGCAGCCTGCTCGTCCGACCGATTTTCAGCGAGTCTGTCGTTGAGCGTGAGCAGCTGCCAAGCGCGACACCTCAGCAGTTAGCCCAAGCTCTTTGCGACTGCGTCAGGGCCGGCGCCTGGATAGTGAACCTAAGCTCATCCATGGCAGCGCCGTCCGCCAGTGCCCAGCACCAATTGTGCGAGGCTTTGGATTTCGCGGCCGGTAAGGGCGTTTTGGTGGTTGCGGCGGCGGGCAATCAAGGAAGTCTCGGCAGCAGCGCCATTACTCGCCATCCCTGGGTGATCCCAGTAGTGGGGTATGGTACCGATGGGCGGCTGATGCCGCAGTCGAACCTTGGCAGCTCGTCAGGGAAACGTGGTGTGGGAGCTCCCGGCGAGGGTATTACCAGCATTGCCCCCGACGGTGGGTCGGTGACGTTAAGTGGGACGAGCGTTGCTGCGGCCGTTGTCACGGCGTCAGTTGCGTTATTGTGGTCACTATTTCCACATGCTTCGGCGCTCGAGGTGAAAAGTGCCGTCGTCTCTTCTCCGAGACAACGTTGTTGAAATGTTGTGGCTCCGTTGCTGGACTCCTGGAATGCGTATCAGATGTTGACAAGGGTGCCGAGAGGAGGACCCGTTGACAACACATGAGAAACGAATTGGAAACAACTGCACGGGCAGCGAAGAGCGGAAGCCTCCACATCGGGTAAGACTCCCTGGGTTTATCAAAGAGGAAGACATTGGTTTGGGTGATGTCGTCAAGAGAGCGACCTCGGTTATCGGGATCCGGCCATGTGCCGGGTGCGCTGAACGCGCTCGTCGATTGAACCGCTGGATCACTTTCTCGAAGTAGTTCCTAAGGCCGCGACGCGAGATATGGGGTAATAATGGAGCAGGTTGAAATTGCCGAGCAGCAAAACCCGTCCTCCGCGCCGGGTGAAGATTACGCAGGCTCCGCGGCGGCCGGTGAAGCTGCACCGGCGAGGCCTGCCGATGGAGGGCTGTCCGCTGTTCCCGGCTCCGATACGACAGAACCTCCGACGACGCCTTCCTTCGTGTTTGCGCTGGGTAAAGTGGAGCCGCGGTTCCCCAGTCCCTCGGTGGAAAAAGAATTCACCCAGGTGGCCGCACGGGAGGAGACTGAGGGACAAACCGACCGACAGATGCTCCGTTCCGTGCTGGGAGAGCGGAACAACCGCTACCTGGCGCGTCAAATGTGTTGGGTGTTTACAATCGAGGGGCTAGAAACCTATCTGTTAGTCCCTCGTGACCCTGCCGACGTCGAGTTATTGATCGAGGCCGTGCGACCTGAACCCCAACCCGCCGATCTCGACGTTGTGATCGGTCAGCGCGGGCCCCTTGCCCCAGCGGAAGCGTGTGGAGGACTGATAGTCCCCGTTGTCGCATTCGACAATCTATACTCCTTCGAGCGCGACGAACTAATCACTGCAATCCCCCGACCGGAGGAGGAAGACGAGGAGTACTTTCGGGCCACGGCTGCCGAGTTGCTGGACAGGATTCTACGTATCGCGGATAATGCCGGAAATACCGATGAGCACCGAGCACTCAATTTTTTGGCGGTGCGCTACCCTGCTATCTATGTCAGAACCGCCGAGGCCCATCGCGCTGGCGCCTCGCTCACTGAAGTCCAGGTTCGGCCTTCACCACTCAGTCGCACCCGACGGATCGTCGACACTATTTTCTCGTACACCGACCGGCGTACCGACGTAACCGAGAAATACTTCGCGCGAGTTGACGTGACCGAGGAGTTCCCATTTCTTGTCACCAAGCTCTCACCATACTACGACCGCCCCTGACCGCGAACGGAGGTACTACGAGAATGAACTATTCACGTGAAAGCGCGAGGAGGCAGGGAAGGAATTCACTCACGGCAAACAAAACCTACATGAATATCGTACAGAACAGTTCCACAAGGAGAACGAATTTTAGGAGAAAAAATGTTGCCAGGCTTCACGGCACAAAGCAACATAGCGCGGGCCACCGCTAGATATATTGCCAGGAGATCGAGCTGGCCCATTAATGTTCGCAGAATCATGCCGCAACAGTCTTGGAGCAACTGTAGCCCTGATGGACGGCTTTGCTACACTTGCTTCTACACAGCCAGTGGTGACTGTATGTGCAACTGGTTCTACGATGGGGTCTGGTATGGCACAACCGATTGCGGGAGCGGCTAGATCTTTACCCTTCACTAACAGAATAACTTCACTATCGCGCTATTTAAGGTTGCATGAATGGATCAGCGAAGAAGCGCCGAAGTTAGTTTAAGGAGTTGTTGGAGATGGGAGTGCCTGGTTTTACAGCTGACGTTACCGAACGGTCACAGCAGCGTTACTGGATGACTTCCGAATATGCATCAGCGCCACGCGAGGCGGACGTCATAGTGCCGCAAGCTTGGTGGGAATGCTGCAGCAGGCCGTATGCGTCGAGCATGTGTCAGTATTGGCTCTCGCTGTGCTGCCTGGGGTACGCGCCCTGCGACCCGGCGATAGACATCTGCGGCTGCTATTGCTGTCCCTACACCTGGTAATCGACGTCGTATCTACGTCTAGTCCCGCCCCCGACCAGTTTGGTCTGTCGCGTTGGGGCGCAGCCAGTGGGTAGAGGTGGTTTGCGTGGCGCTCCAGGGCAGCAGTTGGCCGAGGCGTTTCTACAGGTGGTCGTAGCGGCGAGTGGATAAGGCACGGCCGTCGCGGTAACGCAGGAGTTGGTCGTGGGCAGGATCGGGCCGCGGCTGGCGGCGTGGTCGGCCAGGCTCTGTGCCAGGCGTGGCTGATGGGTTGCCAGCGGGTTCCCGTACCTGGACCAGGTACTGCTCGGTATCGAGGTCGGCCAGGCGTAGGGCGAGCGCGGCGGTAGGGCGTTTCGGTGTGCAGCTCCAGCAGCACCGCGTCGAGCTGCCGCGGGCCGGGACGGATGGCTCGGCCGCCGAGGAGACAGCGATGCGCCGGTACTCGCTTGGGTTGACGCCTCGGATCCGTTTGAACGCCGCGCTGAACCCGAACGGGTCGGCGTACCCCACGGTGCGGGCGATGTCCGCGAGGGTTGCGGTTTCCTGCTCGGCCAGGAGGTCCGCCGCGAGCGTCATGCGCCAGCGGGTGAGGTAGGTCAGCGGCGGTTCACCGACCAGATCGGCGAACCGCTTGGCCAGCGTCGAACGCGACACCCCGGTGTGCGCGGCCAGCGCGGCGACCGTCCACGGTGCCGCCGGTTCGGCGTGCAGCAGGCGCAGCGCGTCACCGACCACCGGGTCCCGCTGGGCAGCCCACCAGGCCGGCGGCTCGCCGCCGGGCCGGTCGAACCACTCGCGCAGCGTGCAGACCAGCATCCAGTCCAGTAGCCGGTCGAGCACCACCTGCTGGCCCGGCGTGTCGACGGAGACCTCGGCGGCGAGATGGTCCAGCACGGCGTCGGCCGCGCCCCCGGCGTCCACGCGCAGCACGACGGGCAGCGCCTCGTGCAGCCGGCGGCTGATCTCGCCACGTACGGGATACGCGCCGACGATCAAGGTCGTCGCCCCGGATCCGGCGCTGCCGTCCTCGTCGCGGTCGTGCCAGCCGCGCCGGTGCCGGGTCCCGCCCTCCTCGGGCGTCGCACAATGCTCGCCGCACGCGACCGGTTCGGCCCCGGTGCCGACTTCGTCGACGAAGGTGAACGTGGCGGGACCACGCACGATGATCGTCTCGCGGGCACGAAGCGGCTCGGGCGGATGGTGTTCCGGCACGATCCAGCCCGCCCCGGTGAGGACCGTGCACAGAGTCAGCGGCGCGCCGTCCACGAAGTGCAACGCCCAGGGCGGGGACAGGGTCGAACTGCCGAACAACGAGCCGTGGGCTCGCACCCCGCGGATCAGGTCACTGAACACGTCCACCTCACCGAGGTTAGACGAATACACAGGCGATCCGGCTTCTTGCCTATGGGCTCGTCCGAGCCGGTCGTGTTGAATCGACCTCATGAGCACCGACACCAGTTCGCTGACCACCGAGGACCTCGAGTTCCTCCGGCGTCCCCTGCACGGGTTCTTGTCCGTGGCCGGGGCGCCGCTCCCGCCCCAGCCTCGGCCGGTGTGGTTCGAGGTCACCGCCGAGGGCACGATCCACCTGTTCACCGAGCCGGACTCGCTCAAGGTGCGGCGCCTGCGCCGTGACCCTCGCGCCTCGATCGTCGTCGCCGCCCCGGTGGGCGAACACGAGCGCTGGCTGTCGGTCGCCGGCCGCACCACGGTGGAACCCGACGGAGCACACGACCTGGCCGCTCGCCTTGGTGCCCGTTACTGGGACCTCGACGATCCGGTCCGCGCCGCCGATCTGGCCGGGATCATGGCGGCCGACATGGTCCGGGTTGTCATCCACCCGGAGGCCGTAAGCCGCTACCAGTATTGACCTCCGCGACATATTCACGTCTGTCGCCATCCTCGAAGAGTGCGCGGGAATTCGACTTGCAGACCGCGCTGTGCTCACGATCTGTTCCCGGACGGTGGCCAGCTCGTCGTTGGTCAGCACATCGATCGTGAATCCGCCACGCGGGTGCGCTTTGAGCCCGTAACGTTGATCGACATGCGTGCGGACAACCCCGACATCACCGACCCGACCGACGTGGCCAGGCTGGCCTTCGGCGCCGAAGACGGTGTGATCCTGGGGGCGCGCCAGCCCTGTTCGTCGACGCTCCCGGTCCGGCCCTGCGGCCAGTAGCCGGAGTGCTCATGTTCACGCACCTTGAAGCTGGACCTGTGGGAACTCAAGCAACTTCTGGTTTCTACCGCACGAATCGCATCGGGCTGGTCGTGAACCCGGTCTCGTGACGTGGGGCATGGGACGACGCAAGGCGTTGTCGACCTACTGGTTCGGACCTGCTGGTGTGCCCTCGATCGGGCCGGCGAGGAGTTTGCGCGCGATGTCGGTGTTCGACCGCGGTCTGCATGCACACCTTGAAGGCCGCGACCAGGTGCAGCGGGTCGGCGTTGACCGCTAGCGCTTCGTGCACAATGCGGTCCGCGCGCAAGCGTTCCAACGCGACGTTCTGCATGGACAGATGCCAGGACAGGAAGTAGTCGCTGACCGGCTCGGTCCCGGCCGCGGTCGCCAGGGAGAGCAGGACATGCCGGTTCGGAGTGTGCGGCCAGAGCTGATGCCGCTTGGTCAGCCACTCGCGCAGCGGACGGTGCATCAGCTCAGGCTCTGGCCGTACGACACCGTCGATACGGATGCGTGGTCGGGACAGTCGATGTCGTCGAGCGTGAGCTGGTGGATGGCCGTGGCGCGGGCCGCGTAGATGGCCACCAACGCTACCGTGAGCCGTTGTACCGCGGTGACCGCGGCGCGTTTGACTATCGCGATTTTCTGCTCGGTCATGGGCATCGTCGCGTGCTTCGGGGCTTGGCCGACATGCAGGCGGCGGGCCGGGTCGGTGAAGACCGGGCGGTGCCGGTGGGCGAACCTGAACAGTGATCGTAGCGAGGTGAACGTGCCTTGCCGGTCGTGCCCGCGTTGCCTGTTGAGCACGTCGGCGACGTCCCTCTCGGTGATCTCGCGCAGGCTCTGTTAGTGGTTCGACCAGGTGATCAGGTGCGGCCGGACGCGTTCGAAGTAGGCGTAGAGCGTGCTGCGCGATCGGGGCTTGGACCCGCCGCGCGTGAGCAGTGTTGTGTATGGGCTGGCGGCGGTGGACTGCCGGGGCAGTGTGGCCGATCACGCGGTGATGACGGCGTTGGGCTGGGTGCCCGGCACCCGCCTGGACATCTGCGAATCGGGCGGGCTCTTGGTCATCCGTCGTGACGGTCGCGGCGTGTTCGGTGTGACCAAACAGGGGCATCTCCGCCTGTCTCTTTGCGTGATCTTGGTGAGTTCTCGAGGTGGAGCACGCCGCTGTTCGACACCTTGACTCGGAGGGTTTGCCCGATGCCTCTGCTGGACCTGACCAAGATCACCCTTGGCCTGTCGAAGACGTGGGCCGGTTACCTGCGTGACTGGGATCGCACGTTGCGGTCGGCCAATCACGCGGAGACCACCCGCGACAACCTCCTGGCCGCTGCCCAGCTGATCGGTGACGCGGTCTTCCATGCCTTCCTCGACGGACGGTGTGAGCCACCTCGCAGACCCGTTGCTTGACCGTGCGACTAATTCCATACTCTCCACAACTCCCCACAGATATCCACAGAAGCGGTCAAAGATGCTCGTCGTCGATCCCCGTACCGCTGTCCACGATCGGAGGAAGGGCGCCCATGACGTCGCCTGGTGAACGCGGTGCGAACGGTCTCTCGGAGTTCGGCTACGCGCAGGAAATGAAACGAGAGCTCGGCTGGTACACGTCCTTCGCGGTGGCGTTCGGGTTCGTGTCGATCGCGACCGGCATTTTCACCGCCTACGGATCGGTGCTCAGCTCGTCCGGCCCGATGGGCATCTGGACCTGGCCGGTCGTCGTCCTCGGGCAACTGTGCGTAGCGCTGGTCTTCGGCTCGCTCGCCGCGCGCATTCCCGTCAGCGGCTACGCCTACCAGTGGATTTCCCGGTTGGCCAACCCGGTCCTCGGCTGGATCATGGGCTGGGTGTCGTTCACCTTCCTCGGGGTGGTCGTCGTCGCCGTGGACTACACGATTGCGGCCACGATCCTGCCGGTGCTCTTCCACTACCAGGGCACCAACCAGAATGCCTGGGTCATCACCGCGGTTGTCCTTCTGCTGCAAGCCATCCTGGTCGCGCTGTCCACCCGGGCCAGCCAGCGGGTCAACAACGTCGCGGTCACCATCCAGATGATCGGGATGGTGACGCTGACCGTGCTGCTGTTCATCGTCGGCGCGGTCACCGGTGTGCTCGACTTCGGCACCCTGTTCAGCACCGGCGACGTCCCGAGCGAGGGCTACTTCGCGCTCGGCGGACTGACCTCGGCCGGTCCGTGGGCGCTGGGATTCCTGCTCGGCGCCTTCACCATCGTGGGCTTCGAGTCGGCGGCGAACCTGGCGGAGGAGACCAAGAACCCGGCCCGGGTGGTGCCCAAGGCCATGGCACAGGCCGTGCTCGGGCTCGGTGTCCTGGGCATGTTGTTCCTCATCGCGGTGACCGCACTGGCCGGTGACCCGGTGGCGCTGGCACAGTCCGATACCCCGGTCGCAGACGTCATTGCTCGCGTACTCGGCTCCTACGTGGGCAACGCACTGCTGGTGCTCGTCGTGATCTCGATCTTCTCCTGCGGCTTGGTGATTTCACTCAGCGGCGCCCGCCTGGTGTGGGCGATGGCGCGCGACAAGCGGTTCCCCGGCTGGCAACTACTGAACAAGATCAACCGTAAGACCGGCACGCCGATGAACGCTTCGATGTTCATGTTCGTCGTCAGCCAGATCGTGCTGGCGCTGTTCGCCGGCTCCACGCAGGCGCTGTTCTCACTGTTCTCGGCTGCGACCCTGCTACCCGCGCTGATCTACGCGGCCACTGTGCTGCTGTACATCGTCAAGCGCCGGAGCTTGCCGCCGTCGAAGGGCTTCGAGCTGGGCCGCTGGGAGGTCCCGGTCCTGGTCCTGGCGGTCGCCTGGCTCGGCTACGAACTGCTGATTTTCCGGGATGCCTCGTTCGCCGAACCGTGGATCTACGTGCTCATCATGTTCGGCATCGGTGCACTCTATCTCGGCTACCTGCTCATCCGTTACGGCGCGAAGAGCCTGACCATGCCGGACATGCACGACATCGACAGGGCGCTGGACGCCAACCCGCACGAGGGGCGCTCCGTCTCGGAAGGCGGCCGGTCATGACGACCGTGCTGGCGATCGACCAGGGGACCTCGGGCACCAAGGCGATGGTGGTCGACGGCGCGGACCAGGTGCGAAGCGTCGTCGAACTGCCGATCCGCCCGCGCTACCTCTCCGGCGGCGGCGTGGAACAGGACCCTGCAGAACTGCTGGACTCGGTCCTGGACTCCGGGCGGCAGGCGGTCGCCGAGGCCGGCGTGCCCATCGACTGCGTCACCCTGGCCAACCAGGGCGAGACCGTGCTCGCTTGGGATCGGCCGAGCGGGCGCCCGCTCAGCCAAGCCATCGTCTGGCAGGACCGGCGGGCCGCGGAGATCTGCGCGCAACGCAGCGACTCCGCGGGAATGGTCGCCGAACGCACCGGGCTGGTGCTGGACTCCTACTTCTCGGCGCCGAAAATGTGCTGGGTCCGGGAAAACCTCACCACCGAAGGCGTGGTGACCACTTCGGACACTTGGCTGATTCACCAGCTCACCGGCGAGTTCGTCACCGACGTCAGCACCGCCAGCCGGTCGCTGCTGACCGACCTGGACTCCGTGTCGTGGGACCCCGAACTCCTCGCGCTCTTCGGCCTTGCCGGGGAAGAGCTGCCGCGCATCGTGGCCAACGACGAACTGGTCGGCGAGACGACGCTTTTCGGCGGGACCGTGCCGGTCGGCGGCCTCGTCGTCGACCAGCAGGCTGCGTTACTGGCGCAACGCTGCCTGGATCCGGGCGAGGCCAAGTGCACCTTCGGCACCGGCGCTTTCCTGCTCGCGAACATGGGGCAGGCGCCGGTCCGGTCGACCTCCGGGCTGGCGGCCTCAGCCGCGTGGCGGATACGCGGCGAGACCTCGTACTGCTTCGACGGTCAGGTTGCCACGGCAGCATCGGCGGTGCGGTGGCTGCAAAGTCTCGGGCTGATCCAGGGCGCGTCCGAATTGGACCGAGTCGCGGCGGCCGACAGCGACGGCGTGCTGTGCGTACCCGCCCTGGCCGGGTTGTCCGCCCCGTGGTGGGCACCCGACGCCACGGCGAGCTTTAGCGGCATGACACTGTCCACTGAGGCCGGACACGTGGTCAAGGCGGTGCTCGACGGCATCGCCGCCCAGGTAGCCGAACTCGCCGACTGCGCCGCTCGAGACATCGGCGGCGGGTTGTCACGGCTGCGGGTGGACGGTGGTCTCACCCGCAGCCGGGTGCTGATGCAGGCGGTCGCCGATCTGCTCCAGGTCCAGGTCGACGTGTACCCCTCGGCGCACGCTACCGCGCTCGGCGCAGCCGGTTTCGCGCGAGTCGCGGCCAAGCCCGGCCTTCCGCTCGGGCAGGCGATCGTCCGCTGGACCCCGGACACCAGTTTCACCCCCCGGATGCGTGCCGTCGAGGCGGCCGCCTTCCGTGCCCGTTGGCGAGCCGCGGTCGATGCCACGCTTATCCGCGAGAACCAGGAGAACGCATGATTTCCGTACCCGCCTTGGGAAGCGTCGATGTCGCCGTGATCGGCGCCGGCGTGGTCGGTTCCGCGATTGCCCGGCTGCTGTCCGGACATCAGCTGGACGTGGCGCTGATCGAGTCCCGCTGCGACGTCGGCGATGGCACGAGTAAGGCCAACACGGCGATCCTGCACACCGGGTTCGACGCCAAGCCGGGCACCCTCGAATCGCGTCTGGTGGCACGCGGTTATCACCTTCTCAAGGCCTTCGCCGACGAGACGGGCATCCCGTACGAGCCGACCGGTGCGCTGCTGGTGGCCTGGGACGACGAGCAACTGGCGGCGCTGCCGGGACTGCGCGAAAAGGCCCAGCAGAACGGGTACGCCGAGAGCGAGATCGTCGGGTCCGAGGAGGTGTACCGGCAGGTGCCGACCTTGGGCCCGGGTGCGCTCGGCGGCCTGACGGTGCCCGGCGAATCCATCATCTGCACGTGGACCACGAATCTCGCGCTCGCCACCGACGCGGTCCGGCGCGGCACGCGACTGCTGCGATCGCACCGCGTCGACTCGGTGACCGTCGGCGCCGAGTCGACGGTGCTGCACACCAGCCAAGGCGACCTCCGTGCCCGGTGGGTGGTCAACGCGGCCGGTCTTGGCAGCGACACGATCGACGCTCAGTTCGGGCACGACCGGTTCCACCTGTATCCCCGACGGGGCGAGCTCCTGGTCTTCGACAAGCAGGCCCGGCCCCTGGTGGACAAGATCGTGCTGCCGGTGCCGTCCAAATTGGGCAAGGGCGTGCTCGTGTCGCCGACCATCTACGGCAACGTCATGTTGGGGCCCACCGCCGAGGACATGACCGACCGCACGGACACCTCGACCACGGAGGACGGGTTCGGGTTTCTCCGGGAGAAGGGCGAACGCATCATGCCGCGGCTCCTTCAGGAGGAGGTGACCGCGAGCTATGCCGGGCTGCGTGCGGCCAGCGACGCACCGGACTACACCGTCGAGGTCGACGCCGAGCAGCGGTACGCGGTCGCCGGCGGCATCCGCTCAACCGGGCTCACCTCGAGCATGGCCATCGCCGAGTATTTGTCGGAACTGCTCGCCAAGGCGGGTCTGGACCTGCGCGAGCGCACCGATCTGCCGGCGCCACCGCGAATGCCCAACATCGGGGAGGCTCGCCTGCGGCCCCACGCGGATGGAGACCGGATCGCGCAGGACCCCGCCTACGGCACGGTGGTCTGCTTCTGCGAGCGGGTGACCCAGGGCGAGATCCGGGACGCACTGAACAGCGTGATTCCGCCCTGCGACATCGACGGCTTGCGCCGGCGCACCCGCGCGATGAACGGACGCTGTCAGGGGTTCTACTGCGGCGCCAATGTGACCGAGATGTTGCAGGGCAACGAAAGGAAGGCACACCGATGAGCACGGCACGCACCCGGCTGACACCGGCGGTCGCGATCGTCGGAGCGGGCCCGGCCGGTCTGCGCGCGGCGCAGGAACTGGCTCCGGTGTTGCCGGGCGAAGTGCTGGTACTGGACCGGGAACAACAGGCCGGTGGGATTCCACGGCACTGTGCTCACCCCGGCTTCGGGATACGCGACCTACACCGGTTCCACCGCGGCCCGGACTACGCCCGCCGCATGGTTTCCGGCGCCGAACGGGCCGGCGCGGTGATTCGCACCAGCGCGATGGTCACCGGGTGGTCGCCCGACGGCGCGCTCGAGGTCACTTCCCCCGACGGACTGTTCGAGGTGCATCCGGAAGCAGTCGTGCTGGCCACCGGCGCGCGCGAACGGCCGCGCCCGGCCAGGATGGTGCCCGGTGACCGTCCGGATGGCGTGTACACCACCGGGCAGCTGCAGAACCTCGTGCACCTCCACCACCGGCACGTCGGCAGCAGGGCCGTGATTGTCGGCAGCGAGCTGGTCTCGTGGTCGGCGGTGCTGACCCTGCGCGAGGCGGGCTGTGCCACCGTGCTCATGACCAGCGAGTACCCGAAGCCCGAGGCATACGCCGTGTTTTCGGTGCCAGGCAAGCTGGCCCTGCGGACTCCGGTGCGCGCCCGCACCAAGGTGACCCGAATTCTGGGCAAGCACCGCGTTGAAGCCGTCGAGATCGAAGATCTCGACACCGGGCGACGCACGACGGTGCCCTGCGACACCGTGGTGTTCACCGGTGACTGGATCCCGGACAACGAACTGGTCCGCGCCACCGGGCTCGAACTCGACCCGGCCACGCTGGGGCCGGTCGTCGACACGGGGCTGCGCACCGAGCGTCCTGGCGTGTTCGCGGCCGGGAACATGCTGCACCCGGTCGACACCGCCGATGTGGCCGCACTCGACGGGAAGCACGTCGCCGCGACTGTCCTGGAGTACCTGCGCGGTGACCGCCGGCCGCTGGAAAAGGGAATTCGCATCGTCGCCGACGCACCGCTGCGGTGGGTAGCCCCCACGATGTACCGGCCGGGTGATCGCCGCCCCGCCCGCGACCGGTACCTGGCCTGGGTCGATGAGTACGTCCCGTTCCCGCGGGTCGTGGCGACGCAGGGCGCCCAGGTGATCGCCGAGAAGCGGCTGATGTGGCCGGCCGCGCCGGGCCGTGTCTTCCGCATCCCCGGCGACCTGCTTGACGCCGCTCGTCCCGGGCACGGCGACGTGCGGATCTCGCTGCGCCGGTGACCTCGCGCACCGCTGTCGTCGATCTGGACGGCGTGCTGTACACGGGCGACACGTTCGCCGTTCTGGCCCGGCACCGGTACCTGCGGTCGCCCGGGCGGGCGCTCGCCGTCGCCGCGAACAGTCCGCGCCTGGCCAGGGCCTGGTGCCACGAACATCGGCGCCCTGGCGTGCTGCGCGAACTTGCCGTCCGCGCGGTTGCCGGCATGCCACGGCCCAGCTACGACGCCCTCGCCCGGGAACTGGGTAAGCGAATGGCGTGCTCGCGCCGGGTCGCGTGGGACGGTGTCGCGGTGTTGACCGCACTGTGCGAGGCGGGATGGCGAGTCATCGTCGTCACCGCGTCGGAACACGAACTCGCCTCGGCGTATCTGCACGGCGCCGGCCTCGGTGCGGTCGAGTTGATCGCGTCCCGGCTCGATCCCGCGGCCGGCCGTTTCGTCCTCCACAACTACGGAGCCGAGAAAGTGCGGCAGCTCGAACTCGCCGGCTGCCCACGATGGGATCTGGCCTACACCGACTCGCTGTCGGATCTGCCGCTGCTGGCGCGGGCCGGACGGCGAATCCTGGTCAACCCGAGTGATGCGGTGTACCGCAGGGCCGCCGGACGTCTGGGCAGCGAGCCGGAGACAGTTCGGTGGGGTCGCCGCTGAGGCGTTGGGTTTCTGTGTGGTCCGGCCACGATTCCACAGAATTCCACAGTATGATGAGGTGTGCTCGCCGCCGAACGACATGCACGCATCACGGAGATGGTGCACAGCGCCCAAATCGTCAGGACCGATGTGCTCGTACGCGAGCTCGGGGTGTCCGCCGAGACCATCCGCCGCGACCTGCTCGCACTGGAGGAACGTGGCGTTCTCAAGCGGGTCCACGGCGGCGCCGCGTCGGCCGAGCCGTCGGTGTTCCAGGAACTTCCGGTCGAGGAGCGCCGTCGCCTCGGCGCCGGGGCGAAGCGGCGGATCGGGCAGGCGGCGGCCTCACTGGTCCGTGACGGCCAGATCATCATGATCGACATCGGCACGACCGCCGCCGCGGTCGCGCACGCGCTTCCGCCGAAGCTCGAAGCCACCGTGGTGACCAACTCGCTGGTGGTCGCGACCGAGCTGGCCGATCGTCCGGGTCTTGACGTGCTGGTTTCGGGCGGGCGGGTGCGGTCCGGTGATCTGGCCCTGTCGGACGCCACCGCCGTCCGGTTCTTCTCCAACGTCTACCCGGACCTCGCCTTTCTCGGCTCGGGTGGTCTCCACCACGAGGTCGGCCTGACCGACTACTACCTCGACGAGATCACCGTCCGGAAGACGGTGCTCCACAACGCCCGCCGCTCGTATGCTCTCGTCGCTGCCGAGAAGTTCGGCCGCATCGCCGGCCACCGCGTGTGTTCGCTCGGCGAACTGACCGGAATCGTCACCGACACCGAGCCCGACGGAGAGCTGAAAGCCGCTCTGGACGACCACTCGGTGGAGATCGTCACCGCCTAAGCTGAACGGGAACGAATACACCTACTACCGCGGCGCGGCGGGTATCCACGGCGAGTCGGACGGGTCGAGTTCATCATCCACTAACGACAGTCCACTGTGGAATAAACGATTCCCCCTGTCGCTGTGGGCTCACTCGCCCTTCGGGATTCTCCCGCTACGGAGGCGCGTGGCTTCGTCTGCTGCCGCGAGGACCGGTTCGACGAACGATTCGCACACCTCGCGCGGCATCCGCACGGACGGCCCCATGACCGTGAGCGCGCCGAACAGCTCGGCATGAGGTCCGAAGATCGGGGCGGAGAGGCCGCTCGCGCTCGTGACGCGCTCGCCGGCCGTGATCGCGAAACCGTCGGCGCGCGTCTGGGTGACGGCCTTCTTGAGCGCTTCCGGGCTCGTGATGGTCGCCTCCGTCAACGCATCAAGGCCGGACGCGTAGATCTCGTCGGCGAGGGATTGGTTCCATGCGAGGATCACGCGGCCGGCCGATCCGACATACAGCGGGCTGATGCTCCCGACCTCGACGGCGCAGCGGAGCACGTGGCGCGTTTCTGCCATCGCGACGCACACTCGCTGATTCCCGGACTCGCGGAAGATGCACACGGTCTCCGCGAGCTGGTCGCGGAGGCGTTGGAGCACCGGCCGCACGATCTCGAGGTAGTCGAGTCCCGTCGTCGCGGGCGCCGCCCAGTGGGCCACTTTGAGTCCCACGCGGTACCTGTCGCCGTGCCGGTCGAGCAGACCTTCCTGGACCATGTTGGCCACGAGCCGCTGGACGGTCGAGTGGGGAATGCCCGTTGCGGCGCGGATATCGGCAAGCCCGAGCTCCGGCATGGGGAGCGAGAAGGTGCTCAGAATCGCGGTGATCTTTTTCAGCACCAACAGGGGCGCAACCCCGGGACTTGGGTCCGTCACGGCCTTGAGTGTGACACACACCGCTGCTACGGTCTGCCCATAATATGGATCTTAATCCACAATGTGGTGGATCGGGAGGGATGGGATGGTTGGACAGCCGCCTGCCGATGAGTACGCGGTCGACCTCGAAGGCTGCACGAAGGAGTTCACGACTCCGAGTGGCGACACCTACTGTGCGGTGCGCGACATCAACCTCAAGGTCAGGCCCGGACGATTCGTGTCGGTCGTGGGGCCGACGGGCTCGGGCAAGTCCACGATCCTGAACATCGCGGCCGGGCTGCTGGCGCCGACCGCTGGGACGGCGCAGAGCTTCGGCGAGCAGGTCAGCGGAGTCAACCGGCGTGCGGCCTACATGTTCCAGCAAGACGCGCTCCTGCCATGGAAGACGGTCATCGACAACGTGAGCCTCGCGCTCACATTGGCCGGCGTGAGCAAGGCTGATGCACGCGCCGAGGCTCTGAACTGGCTCGCGAAGGTGGGGCTCAAGGATTTCGCCGACCGCTATCCGCACCAGCTCAGCGGCGGTATGCGCAAGCGCACCGCCATCGCGCAGGCCTGGATCGGCAACCCGGACATTCTGCTCATGGACGAGCCGTTTTCGGCGCTCGACGTCCAGACGCGCCAGATCATGGAGAACGAGCTCCTGACCCTCTGGCAGGAGTCCGCCAAGGCGGTCATCTTCATCACGCACGACCTCGACGAGGCGATCGCCCTCTCGGACGAGGTCGTGATCCTCGGCGCGGGTCCCGGCAGCACGGTTGTCGGGACCTACGAGATCACCCTGCCCAGGCCACGCGATCTCCTCGAGATCCGCGACGACCTGCAGTTCGTCGAACTCCATCGGGAGATCTGGGGTCGCCTGCGCGTCGAGGTCTCCAGGACCTACGAGAACTCGGCCGTCGCGGGAGGTGGAGCGTGACGCGCGCGGACCTCAACCCCGAGAGGCCGGCCACCGCGGCCGGCACCGGCAAGGACGGCATTGCACCGGCGGGCACGACGACGCACGGCAAGGCGCGCCGCAGGGGTACCGTGAGCGTCGGCATGCGGCTGCTCCAGGTCGCGCTCGCCCTCGTCGTCCTCGTCATCTGGGAAGTCCTCGTGCGGACCGACGTGATCGACGACTTCTTCTTCCCGCTGCCCTCGGAGATCTTCAAGACCGTCTGGGTATGGACCTCCTCGGGCTACGTGTTCCCGCACCTGTGGTTCACCCTCCAGGAGGCGGTCCTGGCGTTGTTCATCGGCGGCGCGGCGGGCCTCGCCCTCGGGTTCGTCCTCGCTCGCGTCAACGTGCTCGAGCGGCTCTTCCAGCCGTTCCTTCAGATGTTCAACGCCCTGCCGCGCGTCGTCCTCGCTCCGATCTTCCTGCTGTGGTTCGGCCTCGGTATCTGGTCGAAGGTCGCATTCGGCTTCACACTGGTGTTCTTCATCGTCTTCTTCAACACGCTCGAGGGCGTCAAGAGCGTCGACCACGTTCTCGTGGACAACGCGAGGATGCTCGGGGCCACCGAAAAACAGCTCCTGCGCCACGTCTTCATCCCCAGCGCCCTCACCTGGATCTTCTCGAGTCTGCACATCAGCGTCGGCTTCGCGATCACTGGCGCCGTCGTCGGTGAGTACCTCGGCGCTTCGGGCGGCGTCGGCTACGCGATCGCCCAAGCCCAGGGGGTCTTCGACACGAAGGGCGTCTTCGCGGGCATGTTCATCCTCATGATCGTCGTCCTCATCGTCGACCTCGCGGTCAACCGCTTGGAGCGCCACCTGCTCCGCTGGCGCCCCGTTCGCTCGAGTTAGTAACCACACCGCACCACAGTCCAAGGAAGGACTATTTCTCATGACGTCGTCGTCCCGTGAATCCCGGAATGCTGGCGCCCTCCCGGCGGGTTCCCGGCTGCTGAGCCGGCGGCGCGTCACGGCGGTCGCCGGCATGGCTGCCGCAGCCGTCCTCGCCCTCGCCGCGTGCGGCACTCCGGCATCGGCCCCGCCCGGACAGGCGGGCAGCACAGACGGCGGTTCCGGTACCAAGGTGATCATCGGCGTCGGTGGCCAGACGCTCCTTACCTATCTGCCCACGACCCTCGCGATGCAGCTCGGCTACTACAAAGAGGAGGGCCTCAACGTCGAGCTCCAGGACCTCCAGGGCGGGGCGAAGGCTCTCACCGCGATGCTCGGCGGCAGCACCGACGTGACGTCCGGCTACTACGAGCACGCGATCCAGATGCAGGCCAAGAACCAGAGCATCAAGGCGTTCGTGGACATGGGCCTCTCCTCGGGTCTCGCCCTCGTCGTGGCGCCCAAGAACGAGGGGACCATCAAGGGCATCACGGACCTCAAAGGCAAGAACGTCGGTGTCACCGCGCCCGGTTCCTCCACGGACATGTTCGTGAAGTTCCTCCTGTCGAAGAACGGCGCCCAGCCCACCGACGCCGCGGTGTCCGGGATCGGTTCGGGCTCCAGCGCCGTCGCCGCCGTCCAGAACAACCAGGTCGACGCCGCCGTCATGCTCGAGCCGGACATCTCGGCCCTCGCGAAGCAACTCGGGAAGGCTCCCGTGATCCTCGAGGACGTCCGGACCGCCGACGGCCTCAAGCAAGTCTTCGGCTCCGACTCGTGGCCGTCCGCATGCCTCTACGCCAAGACGGACTGGCTCGAGAAGAACCAAGACACGGCGCGCAAGCTGGCAAAGGCGGTCAAGCGCGCGCTCGACTACGTCGCCACGCACTCGGGCCAGGAGATCGCGGACAAGATGCCTGAGAAGTTCGCGGCCGGTGACAAGGGGCAGTACGCGAAGGTCATCGAAGATCTCAAGAAGACCCTCAGCAAGGACGGCACCTTCTCGAAGGACGGCGTCGAGGCGGTCCTCAAGACCCAGCGCGTGGCCAACCCCGAAATCGGTGACAAGGAGATCGACCTGAGCAAGACGTACACCAATGATTTCGTCAGCGGCTGATCCGGTGGCCGGCGCGAAGCGGTTCGCGCCCCGCCATACTCAGCCCGTCACTCGGCTCGACGCCCGTCAAGATCCGGCAGCGGGACGTTGGGCCACTCGGTAGCCAGAGATGAGGCGCTGCGATGATCGAGATAAACGGCGATCGGCTGCTGGCCGACCTGCGGGCGCTGTCGCGCATCGGTGCGCGGGACGGCGGAGGCATCAGCCGCACCGCCTTCTCCGCCGAGGACATCCTTGCCCGGCGCTGGTACCGCGACCGCTGCCAGGAGGCCGGCCTCAAACTCACCTTCGACGGTTTGGGGAACATGACGGCCCACCACCCCGATGACGAGGGTCGGACCCCGGCCGTCTGGAGCGGATCGCATATTGACACGGTGCCGAACGGCGGTCCGCTCGACGGAGCGTACGGCACCCTGGCGGCGCTGGAGTGCCTGCGCCGGATCACCGAGGAGGGCCTGCCGCTGGCCCGCCCGGTCCGCGCGCTCGTCTTCACCGACGAGGAGGGCAACTATGGCCACCTCTTCGGGTCGTATGGACTGGTCAACGGTTACCGCGCCGAGGACCTCGCGGGCATGGTGGGCCGCGACGGTGACCGCCTGATCGACACCTGGCAGGATTTCCCGTTTCGCTCGGAACAGCCGATCACCCCGCTCGACCCGGCGACGGTGGCCGGCTTCATCGAACTTCACATCGAACAAGGTCCCAAACTGGAGCTTGCGGGGCTGGACATCGGCGTGGTCAGCTCGATCGTGGGCCTGGGCGGTGGCCGGATGGAGTTCCGGGGCCGCGCCGACCACGCGGGCACCACACCCATGCCGTTGCGCGCCGACGCGCTGCAGGCCGCGGCCGACTTCCTCACCACGCTGCCCCAACTCGCCGCCAAGGTGAGCGATGCAGCGGTGGCCACCTGCGGAATCCTGCGGCTGTCTCCGGACGCGGCCAACGTGGTACCCGAGCGTGCGGTCTGCACTCTCGACCTCCGTGAGCCGAGCCGCGCCGGCATCGTGGCTCTGCACGCCGCGGTCGAAACCACCGCCCGTGAGGTGGCCGAGCGGCACGGCGTCGACGTGGTGTGGGAGCCGGACCAGATCATCGACCCGACACCGATGGATGCCGGAAAGCAACAGGCGATTCGCGACGCCTGCGACGCACACGGCTTCTCGCGACAGGACATGCCCTCCGGGGCCGGCCACGACTCCCAGAACCTCGCGACGATCACGCCCACGGGGATGATCTTCGTACCGAGCCACGAGGGGCGCAGCCATTGCCCGGTCGAATACACGGATCCCGAGCAACTCGTCCGCGGTGCCAACGTGCTGCTGACCACCTTGCTCAGTCTCGCTTCCTAGGGTTGTGGGGGTTGCCGGCGAGCCTGGGAAGGCGAGCGGATCAATAAACTTCAGTCCCGATTCTCGGAAAATGTCCACATAGGACTATTGGCGGGTTACGGCGGATCGCCCTGCCGCCGTGGCCATGGTTTTCAACCGGCGGACTGCGTCGGGTCCACCGGCAGTCAAAACGCGAGAGGTGTTGCCACGGCGGCGAAATCGCCGCGGATCGGCTCGGGACGGGCTTGTCCACGACGAGCGCAGGAAGTCGTGCTCGTGATCGAGCACCTTCGACAAGGTGGGTTGTTGCTACTTGGGTGCGTCGAGGGTTGTCGACAGGTCGGCGCAGACCTGTCGCAGCACGGCGAGTCCGGCGGCAATGGCGGGCTGTTCCCGGGAGCCGGCGCGGATGGCGGCGATGACTCGGCGGATCGGGACGGGTGGGGCGCCGACTGGGACGCGGCGCGTGTCGTGCCGGGCGGGTAGCTCGGCCAGCCGGGGGACGAGGGCGACGCCGAAGCCGCGGGCGACGAGGGCGGCGCCGGTGTCCCATTCGTCAGCGTAGTGGGCGATGTTTGGTACGAAACCGGCGCTGGTGCACGCCAGTGTGACCAACTGGTGGTAGGCGCGCCCGGGGTTACTGCCGATCCAGGGATCGGAGGCGAGTTCACTGAGGGCGATGTCCGCGCGGCCGACCACCGGGTGTTCGGGACCGACGAGCATGTCTAGTGGTTCGTCGTAGAGGACGTGCTGGTCGAAGGTTCCGTCAGTGGCGGCCGGGATGTCGGGAGTTGCGACGACCACGGCGATGTCGGTGTCGTCGGCGGCGAGCAGGTCGAAGGACCGGGCCGGTTCGGTCTCTCGCAGGTGCAACCGCAGTGCGGGGTGATCGCGGCGCAGCTGGGCCATGGCTTGCGGGACGACGGCCGCGGCGGCTGTGGAGAATCCGCAGAACCGCAGCGTGCCACCCACCCCGCCGGTGCGGTGTGCGGCGAGGTCGGCGCGTGCCTGCTCCCACTGAGCGGCGAGCGTCTCGCCGTGCGCGAGCAGGGTCCGCGCAGCGGCGGTGAGTCGCACACCGCGCCCGACGGGTTCGAGCAACGTGACGCCGAGTTCCCGCGACAACGCCTGGATCTGGTGCGAGACCGCAGACGGGGTCAGCCGGCACACCTCCGCCGCCGCGGTCACAGTCCCGTGCCGCTCGATCGCTCGGAGGACGCGGAGACGCCGATCGATCATGTATCAAACGTACAAGATCCCTGGTTCAATTCTTCGATAGACGAGAAAAGTGGCCGGCTCGACACTGAGACCACCACACGCCGGCGCCAGTGTGCATCTCGTCAGCTATCCGACTCGGGTTCGGGAAATCCGCAGGAGCACGATTGCTCGTTCGAGTCCGATCCGTTGCGGCGCAAGCGTTAAGCCGAGTTCGTGGCCCGACACCTCCCCAGCCCGACCGAGAAAGGAGACCCGCTGCGATGACCGCTGAGACCACCACAGCTCACCGCGTCGACCCGTACGCCGCACTCCCGGCCCGCCCCGTCGACCCTGCCCGCTTCACCGACGAGAGCACCTACCGCGCCACCCGCCTGCCGGTGGAGCTGGCTTCGACCCTGATTCCCGACGCCTACACCGCACCGGAGTTCTTCGCCCTCGAACAGGAAAAGGTCTTTGCCACAAGCTGGGTGGCGGTTGGTTTCGCTACCGACGTCGACCGTCCCGGCGCCTGCGTCGTCGTGGAGGTCGGCGGCCGCTCGATCATCATCACCCGCGACCGGCGGGGCGGGCTGCATGGCTTTCACAATGTGTGTCGCCATCGAGCGACCAGGCTGCTCGCCCCGGACGCCCGCGAGGTTGGCAAGCGTGGACGCATTCGCTGCCCCTATCACAGTTGGACCTACGACACCGACGGCACGTGTCTCGGGGCACCGCTGTTCGAGGGCTCCGGCATCCCCGCCGGCCGGGAAGAAATCTTCGACACCTCGGCGGCCAAGGGCTTTGACCGCGCTGACTACGGCCTGCTCCCGGTCGCCGTGGACACGTGGGGCTTCTTCCTGTTCGTCAATCTCGCCACCGACCCCGGACCGCTGGCCACCCAACTCGGCGATCTCCCGGAGCGTTTCCTCGACTACCAGCTGGACCGATGGGTGCCGCAACGCCGACGCACCTATGATGTCGCCGCGAACTACAAGCTCGTCGGCGAGAACTTCATGGAGTACTACCACCTGCCTTCGGTGCATCCCGAGCTCAACCAGGTGTCGAAATTCTCCGATCACTACCGCTGGCAGGGCACCGGCATGTACACCGGCATGTGCACCACCCCGGTGTCGCGCAACACCGAGGCCGGCGGTTGGGACGGTCTGCGCCCGCTCAGTTCGCTCGGCCGGCAGGACGCCGACAGCGGACGGTTCGTCTGGTTGTTTCCCAGCACCGCACTGGTCGTCCTGCCCAACCACGCCTTCGTATTGCTCAGCCGGCCCATCGCCGCGAACCGCACGGTCGAGACGGCGGTCTTGCTCACCCATCCCGAGTCCCTCGATGACCCGGATATCGCCAATGGCCTCGATCAGCTCGAGAAGTTCTGGGACTTGGTCAACCGTCAGGATCTGGAGATCATCGAGAAGGTCCAGCAGGGCATCGAGAACCCGGCCTACCGGGGCGGGCGGATGTGCTTCCGATTCGAGGAACCGCTGCACCGCTTCCAGAATATGATCATCGACAGGATGGTCGGTATCGACCGCGTCCCCGCCGGCGACGACGACTCCATGACCCGCGTGTTCCCGGACTCGGCATGAGTACGACTGTGGCCTGATGTCACCCGCCTGCGGGGACCGGAGCGGTTTCCAGCAGCGGAGGAGCGCTTGGTGCATGCAACGTCTCGTCGTCGAGCAGGCCCTCGGTCCGCGCGATCCAGGTCGGGATGGCGATCTGCCCGGCCACGTTGGTTGCGGTGCGCATCATGTCGAGGATCGGGTCGATGCCGTAGACCACGGCGATCCCGGTGGCGATGACCCCGGGCGGCAGGTTGAGGGTGGTCAAGGTCAGCGTGAGCATGGTGAACCAGCCGGTGACGCCCGCGGTCGCGATCGCGCCGAACACAGCGACCACGATGATCAGCACGTAATCGCCGGGGGACAGGGAGATGCCATAGAGGTTGGTGATGAAGATCGTGGCCACGGCGGGGTAGACGGCAGCGCAACCGTCCATTTTGGTCGTTGTGCCGAGCGGCACCGCGAAACTGGCATATCCGGGATCGACGCCGAGGTTGATCGCGGTCTGCCTGCTCAGCGGTAACGTCGCGCCCGAGGAGCGGGACACGAACGCGAACTGCAGTGCGGTCCAGGCCTTGCGGAAGAACAGTGCGGGCGGCACCTTGCCGACGAATCGCAGCAGCAGGGGATAGACCACGAACAGCACCAGCAGTGCGCCCGCGTACACGGTCGCGATCAAAGTCAGCAGCGGCCGCAGGAACTGGTTGCCGTAGCTGGCGAACGCGTGCCCGATCAGGCCTAGCACGCCCAGCGGGGCCAGCCGGATGATCCAGCTCAGCACTTTCTGTACGAGGTCGAAGATGACGCGGTTGAAGCGCACGAACGGTTCGGCGCGCTCGCCCAGGCCGTAGGCGGCCAGCCCGACCGTCACCGCGATGACCACGACTTGGAGGACCTGCCCGTCGGCGAACGCCGCGAACAGGTTGTCAGGCACCAGGTCGCGCACCACGTCGAGCCACGAACCGTGGTCCCGTGCGGCCAGCTTGTCGACGGTGGACTGGTCGGGGGTGATGGACGCGCCCTTGCCCGGGTTGACGATCGTGCCGGCCGCGAGCCCGATGAGTACCGCGATCAGCGAGGTCGTGGCGAACCACAACACGGTCTTCCCGCCGAGCCGGGCGGCCGTGCGTGCGCCGCCGAGCTCACGAAGGCTCGAGATCCCCAGCACGATCGCGGTGAACACAAGCGGCAGCACGGTCACCTGGAGCAGGTCGGTGAAGATCGTGCCGATGGTCTCGAGGGTGGTGGCCGGCCAGCCGGCCGACGCCTGCCGAGCGAGCAGGCCGAGCAGCGCGCCGAGTACCAGGGCACCGACGACGGCGAGGCCGAACACCTTGGGTCTGAGATAGGTCCGCACGAGGCTCATGGGATCACTCCGGAACGAGACAACGGTTTACCCTGAGATGGTCTACATCAAAAAAGAAGAAGACCGCTTCCGTTCCACGATGAGGGAATCCGGTGGGTGGTCAGGTGTCGATCGCTGCGGAGATGACCCAGGTACCGGTCGGGTTTGATCGATGTGTCCGTTGGTGCCCGCGGTGGTCGGTGCGGTGGCGGTTCCAGACCTGACGTCCGGTGTAACGCGGGTTGGCCAAGATCACCGCCACCGTGCGCAACGTTTTGACCTACGTGAGCGGACTGGTTCGATCGCTTGGGTCGCTGACAGTCTCTAACGACGCGGCAGGCTTCGCTTCCGCCATGACCGCTCAGTTGCTTCCCCAATGGGGTTTTCGACGCTGGGCTCTGACCCCGCAGGTTTCCCCGCGAAGCAGTTACCCGGACTGGCCTGGCACCAGTAGACGGCGACGAGCTTCTGACCAGGTCGCAACCGCCGGGCAATCACTTCCCGATCACGGTGTGCGCTGGCTGCAGTGCCAACGGCGGACAAAAACGCCCCACGCTTCTATCGGGAAGACGACTTCGCCATCCTCTTCCTCGACATCGACGACTGTGACGCCGGTCCAGTTCCTGGTGGCCGCGACGAAACCGTTGCCGTTCGCGTGTGCCAGGGGGATCAGGTTGGCGGCGACGAACGACCATTCACACGTCATGAGGCCGGCCGTTTTGTACTGCAGGCCCGACTCGGTGCTGATCACGTCGATCGGTGCGGCGTCTTCCGGGATCCCGGCCAATCGCATCGCCTCACGCCATCGCCCGGGGCGATCAGGACACCGCCCGGACGCTGTTCACCGCGCACCTGGAACGCACGCGCGATGTCCGGGTCGCGGCGCTGGTGCAGGCGGGCACCGAGTACTGATCGCCGCGACCGTCCACTAACGACAGACGTCGCGGAGGAATTCGTCAGTCTGTCAGCGACTCGGTGGTCACCAGCGGTTTGTCCGCAGCGCCGCGCAGCGCGGCAACGGCCAGGACCGCGGCGACGAGCGCGGCGACCCCGCAGACGACGTAGCCCAACGAGTAGGCGTGGTCGAGCGCATGGAACGCGGCGTCCTTGAGCGGGTTTCCGGGAATGGCGTTGGCACCGAGCGGCCCCGACTGCACCGCACCGGCCACGGAAGGCGGCGCGGACTTGCTGAATCCGTCCACTGCGGACCGCAGCCCCGGGTCCGACGCGATCGCGCCCTGTATCTCCGACGCGGCCTTGCTCAGTGCGACCGCACCGATGACCGCCGGCCCCAGGGTGAAGCCGAAGTCGCGGAGCTGGCTGGTCGTGCCGGAAGCCATGCCCGCCAGATGATTGGGCACGGTGTTGACCGCGACCGCGGTGACGCTGGAGAGCGCGAACGCGAAGCCGACGCCGACCAGCACCAGCGGCGCGATGATCGGCAGGATGGACAGGTCGGCCACCGAGTGTGTGGAGATCCACAGGTCACCGGCGCCGATCAGCAGGAAACCGCCGCCGAGCGCCCACCGCGGGTTGAACGAGTGGATGACCCGCGCCGTCAGCGGCATGAGAACCAACGCGAAGCCTTGCAACAGCACGAAAGCTACCGCGGTCTCCATCGGCGAAAACGCCTGGATCGCCGAGAGCCGGATGCTGGTCGCGTAGGCGGTGCCGAGAAAGGCGAACATGCCGACGACGGTGATGATCGAATTGACCGCGAACGCGTTGTTGCGGAACAGATCCAGCCTGAGCAGCGGCGCCGACGAGCGGCGTTCGGCGGCGACGAACAAAATGAAGAAGACGACCGCGACGACGAATCCCCCGATGACCCAGGCGTCCGACCAACCGCCGTTGGCGCCCTGGATCACTGCGAACAGCAAGGCGAACAGCGACATCGCGATGGTGATCTGCCCCGGCCAGTCGAGCGAACGGCCTTGGGGTGCCGAGGAGTTCTGGGCGGTGAAGGCCACCAGGGCGCTGATCACGGCGAGGACACCGACCGCGAGGAACGCCCACCGCCAGCTTGCTGTCGGCTCGCTGCCCCACGACAGTTTGGTGACCAGACCACCGAGCAGGGGCGAGATGAACCCGCCCGAGGACAGCGCCGCAGCCCAGATCGCGATGCCCTTGGCCCGGTCGTGCGCCGTGTGGGTGCCGGCGGCGACCATGGCCAGTGTTGTCGGGAACAACACTGCGGCGCCGATACCGGTCAGCGCCTGGCCGGTCCACAGCGTCGCGATCGCCGCCGTGTTCGACCCCTGCACACCGGGGGTCAGGACACTGAGCAGTTCCCCGACCGCCATCAGCAGGCTTCCGCCGATCAGCAGCCGCTTGCGGCCGAAGAGGTCACCGAGCACGCCGAACGTCAACTCCAGCAGGGTGACCGGCACCAGGAAGGCGTCGGAGATCCAGGTGAGCTGCGAGGACGTGGTGTGCAGGTCTTCCTGGAAGAGACCGTTGAGGACGGCGGGGATGGCAAGGCCGACCTGCGCCACAAGCACGGCAAGAGCGGTGGCGATCCGGGTGCCCGGCTTCAGCGACGGCGTGTGGATCGCGCGGCGGGCGCCGGTGGCGACATTGCTCATGCGTGCCTCCAGGGCGGATCAGCGTCGGTGCTGAGAAAACCATGGGTACTGTGCCACGTCCCGGTGCCGAAATACATATACCCTGTGTAAATTTCCGGCGGCCTCTTCCGGCCTTCGGCGGTGGACCGGACGGTGAGCCAAGATGGAAAGGTGTGGAAGCCCGATTTGTCGCATGCGGCCCGCGAATACGGCCGGCCGACCTTGCTGTGCCTGATCAAACAGCTGGAATTGGCCGTGCGGACATCGTTCGTAACTCCGGCGACTCCACGCTGGGATCTGGACCAGGCCAGCACCTGGAACGAGGAGACAACCAGCCTCATCGCCGAAGCGACCGCACCTGGCACGGACCGGACAACCGTACTAACCGATGGCCGCAAGGTTGCGTTGACACTGAGTACAACACACGGGTTGTTGGCTAAGCGCTACGTGCTTGCGACGGTTCATTCGTCATTTATTTCCGAAGGCGTCGCGGTTAACCGGAATCAATTGACTGCGGGCCTGCTCAGCGCTGGAGAGCGAGCTTCGGAGACCTTGCTCAGCAGGCGGTAGGAGTCGAGCCGGTCGGCCGGGTCATGGGCGGTGGTGGTGACCAGGACTTCGTCTGCGCCAGTGTGCGCGACCAGTTCGTCCAGGGCGGTCGCGACCTCGTCCGGGGTGCCCCACAGGTGCCCCCGCAAGGCGCGTTCGAACTGCGCGCGCGGTCGGTCGGACATCGATCGCGCGAGGACCTGCTCCGGGAGCTCCAGCGGCGGGAACTCGCCGTGTGTGCGGGAGTAGGCGGTCGCCCACGCCTCGGGGACGAGCAGCCGCCGGGCCCGCTCGGTGCTGTCGGCGACCGCGATGGACCGTGCGAGCACCACGTACGGCTCGGTGGCCTGCGCCGACGGGCGGAAGGCCGCCCGATACTCCTCGATCATGCGGATCATCCGGTCGTCGCCGTGGGCGGGCGCGATCACCAGCGGCAATCCGAACTCGGCCGCCGTGCCCGCGCCGGCACCGGTGGCGAGCAGGAACACCGGCAGATCCAGTCCCTCAGCCGAGACGGCGTGCACACCGGAAGCCGCCTTTCCGTTCAGGTAGTCCAGCAACTCCGCGAGTTGCTCGCCGAACCGCTCGGCGGCGTCCTTACCGCGCCCCAGCGCGCGCCGGATGCCGTCGGTGAATCCGACCGAGCGGCCTAGCCCGACGTCGATTCGGTCGGGGAACAGCGAACCGAGCACGCCGAACTGCTCGGCGACCACGAGCGGCTGGTGGTTGGGCAGCATGACGCCACCGGTGCCGACCCGGATCCGGCTGGTCGCGGCGGCGACGGCCGCGGCCAGCACGGTGGGCGCCGCCCCGGCGACGCCGGGCACGCTGTGGTGCTCGGCCACCCAGAACCGGTGGTAGCCGAGGTCCTCGACCTGCTGGGCGAAGCGAACCGTGTCCCGCAGCGACTGCTGCGGGCTCACCCCCTGCCGGACGTGCGAGCGATCCAGCACGGAAAGACGCAAGCTCATATCCGTATCAACACTTGCAAAACCGCGAGATTCCAGAAGGGGGTCGATTGGTCAAGACGTAAGAACCTGCCGGTGCGAAGGGCGTCGTTTCAGACCGGTCCCGCGCACCCAGTCGATGACCTTCTTGTCGAGTGTGGCGACGAGGCAGCCGAGGTAACGCTCGCCGTGGCCTGTCGAGCCACGCCGAACTTCGTCCAGAGCGATGATGAGACGGTGAAGCTCGTCGGGTCGCTGCTCGCCGAGGTCGAGAAGTTCGACACTGATTCCCAGCAGGTGGCGGTCGCGACGGCCGGTTGGTCCAATCAGTGGGAGCAGCTCGCGACGGTGTGCGGCATCGCGCGAGCCCATGCTGACCCGGAATCGTTTCAAGCGTCCATGGATGTGGATGGCCGCTGGTCCAAGCCGGTGCGTGAGCGGCACAAGCAGTTTCTGAAGATGGTTGAGAGAGCTGTCGAAGACGGCACCTCGCCCGGGGAAGTTCTGAAGCTGGCGTGGCGGCTCCTTGGACGGCTGCACGTCCTGGGGTTCGCGGTTCAGAGCCGGCACGGACCGGGTTGGAGCCTGATAGCTCATTGGCGAGTGGGAGTGTCTGGAGTTGGTGTGGAGCACGGTTGTTCGGGGCGACGGGCGCCCGGGCGTCCAGATCGATCCCGATGGCCGACAGCGCATCCCGGTCGAGGTCACTGGATAGGCCGGCCGCGCCACCAAGGTTGACATGGCGGACGATTTCCTCCTCGACGTGTTCTGGCGTGACCCCCTGCTCGCACAGGACAGCGCTAGCGGGCGCGCTGGTGGAGGCCACGGCGAGCAGGAGATGTTCGCAGCCGATATAGCGGTGCCCGAGACGGCGGGCGTGCTCTTCGGCATGGATTACAACGGTGCGGGCGTCCACAGTGAAGCGCTCGAACATCATCGCCCCCGACTCGTCGGCCGTACTTGCGGGGTTTGCTTGGTGACGCCGAGCCGCTCGGCGATGTCCTGCCCCGCAGCTGGCGCAGGCCGGTGGTGACCAGCGAGTTACCGCCGGTGCCGAACTAGTCGTCGTGCCAGCTCACCCGGTCGCCTTGTGGTAGGCACGGGGTATGTCCACCGAGTCAGCGTTGTTGCCTGCGCTGGACCTGACCGGCACCTTTGCCTTCGGGCTAAATGGAGCCCTGACGGCGGTCCGCGCTGCACGGCTCGATGTTGTTGGTGTTCTCGCACTCGGCATGATCACGGCGTTGGGTGGCGGGGTTATTCGCGACGTCCTAATCGGTGCGATCCCGCCTGCTACGTTCCAGGACTGGCGCTACTTCGTACTCGCCGCCGGCGGCGCGCTGATCGCGTTCGCCCTCAGTAGGCGGTTGGATCGGCTGGGGATGCCGATCACGGTGCTTGACGCGGTCGGGTTGAGCGTGTTCTCCGTTATTGGAGCGAGCAAGGCGCTGTCCTTCGGGCTCCAGATCGGGCCCGCGCTGGCGTTGGGGGTGATCACCGGTGTGGGTGGGGGAACGATTCGTGACACCCTCGTCCGGCAGCTGCCGTCGGTGCTAGTGAGCGACCTGTACGCCATCCCCGCTCTGGTTGCCGCCGCTATCACAGTGGGCACGGTCGAAACGGGTGTCTACGGTCTACCGGCCGCTTTGGGCGCCGCGGCGGTCTGTTTCGTCATCCGGATGCTCGGCGTCTACTTTGGCCTCCAAGCGCCACGACCGCCACGAACAGGCAACGATCACGATTCTCCGGATTCCTGAGTCAGTTGTTCACGCGGCCGTATCGCGCTGCTTGGTGCCGCCGGTCAATCGATCCTGTGTTCTCGATCTCCGACGGGGTCAGTTCTCGGGCGGGCCGCCATTGCTGCCAGTACTGTCTTGTCGCTCGAACTGCTTCGCCCGCCGGCGTCGTTGCCACTGTTCCCGTTGCCGACGCAGCGCTTCCCGCGCGTGGCCGGTGAAGGTCGGCGGCCGCCAGTGGGCCTCGGGATGACGGACGGCGGCGTCGACCTCGAGGCGAAACCGATCGACCGAGGTCAGCAGCGCGGCGTGCTGCTGCCAGGCATCGGCATCGGCGTATGGGTCAAGGAGCAGCAGCGGTCCAGGAGCGCACGGTGAGAGCGGGCGCTTAGACCGCCGACGGTGGGGGAATACCAAGTCGGAGGCGCAACGGTCCGCCGGGAAGGACCGCAATCATCGTTTTGGAGTGAATCGTGAAGCGCGGGAAGCGGATATGGCTGGTCAAGCCGTCACATCTGCCGGTACGGGTGATGACCGGCGCCTTCATCCTCAACTCGGGATACACGATGCGCAGTGCGGACGCCGCAGCGGCGGGCCGGCTGCACGGCTTCGCTTCCGGAACCTACCCAGGGCTGCGCAAGGTCGATCCGCAGATCTTCGTACGCCTGCTGTCCGGCGGTGAGATGTTGCTCGGCGCGGCGCTACTGATCCCGGTGATTCCCTCGGCGGTCGCCGGGGCGGGTCTGGCCGCATTCGCCGGAGGGTTGGTAGGGCTGTACTTCGGCACGCCCGGCATGCGGCGACAGGGCAGCATCCGGCCGACCGAGGAGGGGCTCGGCCTGGCCAAGGATGTCTGGCTGCTGGGCATCGGGGCGTCGCTGGTGGTCGACGACCTCATGGAGCGGACGCGGCGCTGACCGCTGGTGTCGTGGCGTAGGGCGCGCCGGCGGCCGGGGGGGCGCTGATCATGATGACGGCAGGCCTCAGTCAATGATCCCGAACCCGCCGGTCCAGGGGATCTTCTCGCTCGCGGCCAGGGCGATCTGCAGAAAGCCCATCGCCTCCATCTCCCGAGCCCGCTTCAGCGTGCCGGCATCGATGACCTTCAGACCGCCGCTGGTGATCAGCCCAGCCAGGGCGGCCTTGGCATCGGCGTCGTCACCGGCGATGAGGACGGTGGTGGTCAGCGGGCCGACGGTCCCCGCGGCCAGCGTCCCGGCGAAGGTGGTGTTGAAGGCCTTTAGCACCCGGGAGTTGGGCAGCTTGGCGGCGATCTGCGCGGCGGCCGAGGAGTCCGCGGGCACGGTGAGGGAGTCGAAGGTGTCGAAGTCCACCGGGTTGGTGATATCCACGACGATCTTCCCGGCAAGCTGGTCACCGCGCTGGCGTAGCACTTCGTCGACGGCGGGGTAGGGGACGGCGAGGATAACAATGTGGCCGCTGGCCGGCTTGTCGGCGTCGCTCTCGTCGAATTTTTCGACGCTGCTGCCGCCCTTGCCGACGACACTCGCAATCGCCTGGCCCATGTTGCCGGCCCCGATGATCGAGACGTCTGCCATGAGAAGAACACCCCTTCCCACCGAATGGACGCGTAGCGCGAAAGAAACGCACCTGGCCACGTACGCGCTGGTGCTACGCGGCCGCACCTTCAGCGGGTATACCCGTGCCGCTTGCGGGTACACGGATCCAAGGAAGCACTCCCATGGCCTACCACCTCCCATCCGATCTCGACGATCGACCGGTGACCATCGACGGTGCCGGGACGCTTGGCAGGCGCATCGCTACGGTGTTCGCCGCCGGCGGCACCGACGTACGCATCTTCGACCTCGTCGCCGAGCAGCGCGCCGCCGCCCGCGATTACGCAGCAGCTCACACCGAGCAGTTCAAGCACACACTCGGTGTCGATGCACCACGCACCGGACGGGTGGAGGCCAGCGATGACCTCGCCGCCGCGGTCACCGATGCCTGGCGTCGGGCCGAGACGCAACCGTAGTGCGAGGCCCGGTCCCGCCTGGGCGGCCCGGCGGGTTTCCCGTTGTGGCGGCGGTGGTAGTCGATCGGCCAGGCATTCTGGCGCCCCGCGCGCGGGTCGCCCGAGCTTTCGTGGAGGGAAACCATGGAACCACCGCGCGTCCTGGTGGTCGGCGGCGGGTTCGCCGGCGTGGAGTGCGTGCGCAGGCTGGAACGGTTGCTCGCACCGGACGAAGCGTCGATCACGCTGGTGGCGCCGCGTAACTATCAGCTCTACCTACCGCTGCTGCCGCAGGTGGCGGCCGGCATGCTCACGCCGCAGTCGGTGGCGGTGTCGCTGCGTAGGCTGCTACACCGCACCCGGGTGGCGCCTGGTGCTGCGATCGGCGTGGACCTCGAGGCCAAGGTCTGCGTCGTCCGGGCCATCACAGACGAGATCGTCACCGAGCCGTACGACTATCTCGTGCTGGCTCCGGGCAGCGTCACACGCACGTTCGACATCCCCGGCCTCGCTGAGCAGGCGCTCGGCATGAAGACCCTGGCCGAGGCGGCGTATCTGCGTGACCACGTGATCGCACAGCTCGACATCGCGGCGGCCGCGCCGGATCACGAAGAGAAGGAAGCCCGCCTGCAGTTCGTGGCGGTGGGCGGCGGCTATTCGGGTACGGAGACCGTGGCGGCCCTGCACCGCCTCACGTCGGCGGCCGCGGAGCGGTATCCGCAACTCGACCCGCACGCGATCAAGTGGCATCTCATCGACATCGCCCACAAGCTCATGCCCGAACTCGGTGACGAGTTGGGTGAGAAGGCCATGAACTTGCTGCAGCGACGTGGCATCAACGTCTCGCTTGGCGTGTCGGTGGCCGAGGTCGATGAGAAGACCGTGCGGCTGACCGACCACCGGGTCCTGCCGTGCCGAACCCTCATCTGGACGGCGGGGGTGCAACCGAGCCCTCTGATCGGCACGCTCGACGCGGAGACCGTGCGAGGACGGCTCAGGGTCACCGAGTACATGGACGTCCCCGGATACCACGGTGTGTTCGCGGTCGGCGACGCCGCCGCGGTGCCCGACCCGGGCAAGGGCGACGGTGCCGTCTGCCCACCCACCGCGCAACACGCACAGCGCCAGGGACGGGTGGTCGCCCGGAACGTCGCCGCGACGCTCCGCGGCCACCCCATGGAGCCGTATCGGCACCGGGCTATGGGGCTGGTCGTGGACCTGGGAGGCGCGGACGCGGTGGCCAACCCGCTCGGTGTGCCACTGAAGGGCCTGCCCGCACAGGCCGTGACACGTGGCTACCACATGCTGGCGCTGCACACGCCCGTCGCGAAGACGCGGGTGCTGACGAACTGGCTGCTCAACGCCACGTCCGGGGACGACTACGTCCGCATGGGGTTCCTCGCCAACCAGCCGGCGACGCTGCGGGAACTGGAACACACCGATGCCTACCTCAGCAAGGACCGGATGCACAGCTTCACCAGGCCGTCTGACGTCGCGAGATAGCACGCCGCAAGCACGTCAGGGTGCCGGGGCAGGCCCGCCGGGCTTGCCCCGGCCTGCTTCTCAGGATGAGTATCGGTCGCGGAACCCGTGTTCGAGTTTCTTCCAGGGATTTGCCCTTGGTCTCGGGCATCGACGTCGAGATGAAGGCGATGCCGAGCACGCCGAGCAGGACGAACACCAGGAAGGTCCAGGTCGGCCCCAGGGAGGTGGTGAGCACGGGGAAGGAGATGGAAATGGCGAATTTCACCATTCGCGGCACGAAACCGCGCCGCCCATCGCGAAACCGCGGATCTTCATCGGGAGACACCCGGACTGCCCCGCTGTGGTCCTCGTCCATCTCCCGGCAGGCGGCGTCGAGCATCGCGTCGAACGCGGGATCGGGGTCGGTGAAGGGCGGGCACGAGCGCTACCGACTTTGCCGCCACCCTGGCTTCTCTTTGCGGTCCTCTCGACGCGATAGGTCCGCTGTTGCTTGGTTCGACCCGGGTTTTTCCAGGTGGCGGCAGGGTACTACCTAGGTGCGGCCGGCCCGCTCTGCCGGGTCGAATCAAGGCTTCTTCGCTGTTACCCGTCGCCGGGCTCGTCGCATTTGGTTGTTTTCGACGACATGTCCTGGAGGCAGATCATGAAGGGCTTGGTGTACAACGGCGCCCGGGACGTCGCGGTCACCGACGTGCCGGATGCGAGGATCGAACGTCCCACCGACGTGCTGGTGCGAATCACGTCCAGCAACATCTGCGGGTCGGACCTGCACATGTACGAGGGCCGCACCGACCTGGCGCCCGGGATGGTTCTGGGGCACGAGAACCTCGGCGAGGTGGCCGAGGTTGGCAGCGGTGTCGAGCGGATCCGGGTCGGTGACCGGGTGTGCCTGCCGTTCAACATCGGCTGCGGGTTCTGCCGCAACTGCGAAGAGGGCATGAGCTCCTACTGCCTGACGGTCAACCCGGATCCGAACATGGCCGGGGCGGCGTTCGGGTTCGCCGGGATGGGGCCGTTCAACGGCGGTCAGGCGGAATACCTGCGGGTGCCGTTCGGCGACTTCAACTGCCTCCGTCTGCCGGAGGATGCCGAGGAGAAGGAAGACGATTACGTCATGGTCGCGGACATCTTCCCGACCGGCTGGCACGCCACCCGGTTGGCCGGGCTGCGTTCCGGCGAAACGTGCGTGGTCTACGGTTGCGGCCCGGTGGGGCTGATGGCGGCCTACTCGGCGATGCTCCAGGGCGCGTCCAGGGTGATGATCGTCGACCGCCACCCCGACCGGCTGCGGCTGGCCGAGCAGATCGGCGTGATCCCCATCGACGATTCCCAGGGCGATCCGGTCCAGCAGGTCCTCGACCACACCAATGGGCGGGGCGCGGACCGGGGCTGCGAATGCGTGGGTTACCAGGCGCACGACCCGCAAGGCGTCGAACACCCCAACATGACCATGAACAGCCTCGTGGCCTCGGTGAAGTTCACCGGCGGGATCGGGGTGGTCGGCATCTTCCTGCCCTCCGATCCCCGTTCCAAGGACGAGTTGGAGAAAAGCGGGCAGATCGCCTTCGACATGGGGTGGCACTGGCTCAAGGGTCAGAAGATCGGTAACGGCCAAGCCCCGGTCAAGCGCTACAACCGGTATTTGCGCGATCTTATCCACGAGGGCCGGGCCAAGCCGTCCTGGATCGTCTCCCAGGACCTGCCGCTACAGCGGGCTCCGGAGGCCTACGAGCACTTCGACAAACGCGACGACGGCTGGACAAAGGTCGTGCTCAAACCCGCCATGTCGGGTTGACCCCGGCTCGCAGCGGACTGACGCCAGTCTTCACGTCGATGTGGGCAATGTGGAGCGACGATCCCGCGTGGCACGCGGCTGGCGTCGCCCGCTTGGGTAGAGGAATCGGCTCTGACCAAGACCAAGAGGCCCCTCGGGCCCGGCGCAGATCCGGACCCGACCGCGCCGGTCAACCAACGCTTTGTCGTGACGCGGCCGAGAAGTGCACGGTAGAGACGTGTCCCACCGTGCTGTTCGAACATGTCGCGTCCTGTGCCTTCAGCCGCGTTCCTGGCTGTACAGCTCCGCACCGCCCCCAACAGTTCTGCGAGTCGTCTTGCGAAGCGCGACCTGGGTGAACGCGCGCCGGGTGAGCTGTTCGCTGAACTCGCACATCCGGGTCGTCTATGGGAATGGCCGTGCGTGACAACCGTGGCCGAAGAAAAGGGAACGAGGGCGTTCTCAAACGGTAAGCGACGGGGCCTGTCATCTTTAGCTGGAGACGCTCTAGTGGCCCAGGTGGTGTCGGTTCCCGTGGCTGACGACCGGACGGGACAAGGATGACGGGGCGCGGCCGGACAACAGACGAGTGAGCCGTTTGAGTGACGGGCGCCGTGCTGCCTGAGATGCCCAGAAGCAGCCGTTTGTGTAAGCAGGAATTCCTGACCCCGGAGCGAGGAGACGGGCATGGAGGAGCGTGCGGTCGCGGGTCTCGATGACCTTACGGCGTTCTTGGCCCGGCTGACCGGTTTGCTGCTGCGCTCGTCCGGCGAGGGTGCCCATCTCGTCGAGCGAGCCGTGGCCGGAAGCGCCCGTGCCTTCGGCGGCGCCGCGTCCTTGTTGTTGGTGCCGGAGGGGGCGGCGCTCACGGTCACCGCAGCGGACGGTGCTACCCGCACCGTCATCGTGCATGGCTTTCCGGAAGCCTTCCGCCTCGACCAACTCGTCGCGACCGGGCCGCTCCTCGCCGAGCTGCGGGCTGGCGGGATGGGCATCGCGGAGGCCGACCGGAGGCTCACGGAGATCGAGACGGCGGCGGCGCCGTACCCGTGGTGGCTGAAGTTCTTCGGCGTGGTGCTGTTCGCGCTGGGGTTCGCGCCGGCGATGCAGCCAACCTGGTACGAGGTCGCCACGACGGCCGTGCTGGGTGCGCTCGCCGCGGCTCTGGTGGTCATTGCCGACCGTGTGCCCCGGCTGCACCGGATCCTTCCGCTGACGGTGTCGACGGTGGTCTCCATCGCCACGATCGAACTGTTCGCCAACGACCCTGCGCACGGCGGTCCCGTCCTGCTGATGCTCCCTGCACTGTTCTATTTCGTCCCCGGAGACTATTTGAGCGCGGCGACCGCCGAACTGGCCGCCGGTCTGATCACGACCGGTGCGATACGGCTCGTGTACTCCATCTTCCTGCTGATCCAGCTGTATGTCGGTGTCCTTTTCGGCGTCTTCTTCGCCGGTGCCTCCCCCCACGCTCTCTTCGATGTCGCCGGCCACTCCGATCTGCCCAGGTGGGCGCTGTTTTTGGCCTGGATCGTTTTCGTCGTGGGAACCCTGCTCGCCTTTGCGATCCCGCTGCGCTTCTTCTGGGTGCTGCTCCTGCTTGTTTACGTCGCCGTCGGCGTGCAGTCGGCGTTGACGAAGCTCGTCGGGGAGACGGGCGGCACCTTCGTAGCCGCGGTCGTCCTGGCCGCCGCGGCCACGGTGATCGCGCGCGGGCCGCGCCGCCCGCCCCGGCTGGTCCTGATGCTGCCCGGCTTCTTCACGCTCACGGTCGGCTCGCTCGGCCTGCGTGGCCTGAGCACTCTGGCCGGTGGCTATGTCGAGGGTTTCCGGGACCTGCTGAAGCTGGTCACGATCGTCACCGCACTCGCCGTTGGCCTGGTGGTCGGCGGAGTGCTCGTGCACAAGCCTGGCGACGCGTAGGTGAGGCCGCCCGTCACCCACGCACCATTGCTGCTGTCAGGCGGCCTGATCCAGGGTGTGCTATCTCCGATCATCGGCCGGATCTACGACGCCGTGGGCGGCTGCCTGGGAATCATCGCCGTGCTATGCGCCCCGTTCGTGCGTCGCCTCCGCGGGAACCCCGACCGCACGGCCGTCGACACCTGATCGCCCGTGCACACAGTGCCGGCCGGGACACCGCGTCGGTCCCCGCGGCCAACCCGGCAAGTGATCATAAACGTTGGACAGAGCCGCTCGTCTTATAGACCGCTGTGGGTCCGGAGGTCGGGTGCGGTCCAGGGCAGGTCGAGCATGGCCCGCAGTGCCGGGTTGGCATTGGTGGTGCGCCACACGGCATGCAGTCGCACGGGTTCGGGGTCCGGGGTGATCAGGGGCCGGAAGGTGATACCCGTGAAGCGAGCCCGCGCTGCGGCTTCAGGGACGAGACCCAGCCCGACGCCGACTCCCACCAGGGCAAGGATGCTGTGGACCTGAGTCAGGTGCTGGCTATAGCGGACCGCGATCCCGGCATCGCGGAACAGGCCGACGAGCAGTTCGTGGAAGTAGCGGGACTCCGTCGGGGACCACATGACCACGTCCTCGCCGTCGAGATCCGCCACCTGAAGGCTGTCCCGCTGGGCCAGTCGGTGCTGAGCCGGCAGTGCGGCGACGAGCGGTTCTCGCCTGACCTCTCGGGAAGACAGTTCGGGGCGGGTGACCGGGGGCCGGACGAGGCCGAGGTCGAGGTTCCCGCCGGAGAGCGCATCCAACTGGTCGGCCGTGACCATCTCATGCAACACGAGGTCGACCTGCGGGAGTTGGGTGCGCATGCGGGCGAGCATCGGGCCGAGGGCGGCGGGAGCGGAGGCGGCGGTGAATCCCAGAGCCACCGTCCCGGCCTCGCCGGTCGGCACGCGGCGCACGGCCAGCACGGCGCTGTCGGCATCGTGCAGGAGACGGCGGGCGTCGCGGAGGAAAGCGCGGCCGGCCGGGGTCAACCGGATCGCGCGGTCGGTGCGGTCGATCAGTTGGACGCCCAGTTCCCGCTCGAGGGCCTGGATCTGCCGGGTCAGCGGCGGCTGGGTCATGCGAAGTCGCGCCGCAGCACGGCCGTAGTGCAACTCCTCGGCGACCGCGACGAAGCCGGAAAGCTGAGCCAATGTGAACATATGCACGAAAGGTATCAGAAGCTGCCAAATTAGACTTGGACAGGTATCGGTCGCGCTTATTACCGTGACTCGCATCCGTCCATGGCGCCCGCCACGACCGGCGCTGAAGCTGCCGGCCGACTGCGGAGCACCGCATCCGTCAGAAGTGAGTCAACGATGACCCTTTCTACGCAGGAGCGCGACGGTGCGCTCGCAGGCGCGGTGCGCAAGGTGTCACGCCGCGTCGTCCCGCTGTTCATCGTGATGTTGATCTGCAACCAGATCGACCGTGGCAATATCAGCTTTGCGCAGAAGCACCTGCACACCGATATCGGCCTGAGCGCTGCGGCGTACGGCCTCGGCGCCGGCCTGTTCTTCATCGCCTACGCGCTGTTCGAGGTCCCCAGCAACCTGCTGCTGGAGAAGTTCGGCCCCCGGATGTGGCTGACCCGGATCATGGTGACCTGGGGGCTGGTGTCTGCGGCGATGATGCTGGTGCAGGGCCCGACGTCGTTCTATGTTCTGCGGTTCCTGCTCGGGGTCGCCGAGGCCGGGTTCTTCCCGGCGGTGATCTACTACTTCACCCGCTGGCTGCCCAACAGCCACCGCGGGCGGGCCACCGCGCTGTTCATAGCCGGTTCCTCGATCGCCACCGCGATCACGGGCCCGGTGTCCGGCCCGCTGCTGACCCTCGACGGCGTGGCCGGGCTGCACGGGTGGCAGTGGATGTTCGGCATCGAGGGAGCGCTGTCCGTGGTCGTCGGCGTCATCGCCTACTTCCTCCTGGACAACCGCATCGGGGACGCCCGCTGGCTCACCGCCGCCGAGAAGACCGCGCTCGCTGAGCAGATCGGCCGCGAGGACGCGGCCAAGACCGCCGACAGCCGGGCACACGGCGTGTCCCGGTGGCGGCTGCTGGTCAGTCCGAAGGTGCTGCTGTTCTGCTGGGTCTACTTCGCCATCCAGTTGGCCATCTACGCCAACACGTTCTGGCTGCCGACCATCGTGGGCAGGATCAAGGGCACCAATGACGTCACGGTCGGCTTGCTCTCCGCGCTGCCGTGGATCTGCGCGATCATCGCGATGTACATCACCGGCCGTATCGGTGACCGCCGGGGCAATCGCAAGGGTCTCCTGGTCGGGGCGCTGCTCACCGCGGCAGTCGGTACCTTCTTCGCCGCCATCGTCTCCCCGGTCCTGGCGCTGGTATTCCTCTGCATTGCCGCGATGGGGTTCAAGAGCGCCAGCCCGCTGTTCTGGTCCTTCCCGCAGAACGGGCTCGCCCCCGCGGTGGTCGCCCCCGCCATCGCGCTGATCAACTCGTTGGGCAACTTGGGCGGCTTCGTCGCCCCCTACGGTTTCGGTCTGGTCAAGTCCGCCACCGGGCAGGTCACCGGCGGCCTGTACGCGCTGGCCTTTGCCTGCCTACTCGGCGCCGCTTCCGTCTTCGCCTTCCGTCCTCGCCGCAGCGCCGACGACGCACCCGCGGCATCCGCGCCAGCGGTCGGGACGCAGGAACGCACCACGACCTTCGAAGCGCCCTGAGCGCCACTACCCACGAGTACAGCTCTACCACCCGGGAGAACGGCCCTCGTGACCGATTACACCCCCGCCGCGCTCGCCCGGAAGCTGGGTTCCGGCCTGCTGTCCTTTCCCGTCACCCACTTCCGCGACGACTACTCCTTCGACGAGGCCGGCTACCGGGAGCACATTGCCTGGCTGTCGCAGCGCCCGGCCGCCGGCCTGTTCGCCGCTGGCGGCACGGGTGAGTTTTTCTCGCTGACCCCTGCGGAGGTCGAAAGGGTCGTCACCGCCGCCGTAAAGGAGGCACCGGCCGGCCTCCCGATCGTCGCACCGGCGGGTTACGGCACGGCCACCGCTATCGAACTGGCTCGCGCGGCGGAGCGCGCCGGCGCCGACGGTATCCTGCTGTTCCCGCCGTACCAGCTGTCCCAACCTGGTCGGCTTCAAAGACGGTGTCGGCAACATCGAGCAGATGACGTGCATTCGTGCCCGCGTCGGGGACCGGCTGACCTACATTGGCGGGCTGCCGACCGCGGAGCTGTTCGCCCTGCCTTACCTCGAGCTGGGTGTGACCACCTACTCCTCGGCGATTTTCAACTTCCTGCCCGAGTTCGCGCTTGAGTTCTATGCCGCGGTCCGCGGCCGCGAGTACGACCTCGTGGCCAAGCACCTCAACGACTTCGTCCTGCCCTACTGCGACCTGCGTAACCGGCGCGAGGGTTACGCGGTCAGCATTATCAAGGCAGGTCTTAAGGTCATCGGCCGTCCGGCCGGCCCAGTCCGCACCCCCTTGGTGGACCTCGGCGAGGACGAACTCGCCGTCCTCGCCGAACTGGTCACCGGACTGCCCCCAACGCCACGGCCTGACCGTTTCGCCGCTCGTCCTCGCTGGTCGTCCGCTGCGCCGGCCCGAGGAGCTACTCACATTTCGCCCCGGAGAGAACCCAAAGCCATGGCCACCCCCGCACCGGCCGACAGATGGCCGGGTAGACGATCTTCAGCGCCGGCCTACTGGTTCTGTTGACTTTGGTGTGCGGCTCGGACGATGTTCCAGGAGTTGGCCGGGCCGGCGAGCCGGCGACCGTCAACGTAGAACACCGGGTAGCTGGGCAGGCTGGCTGTAGAGGCATCGAGGTTGTCGTCCTCAACGCGGCCGAGCTGGGCGTATGTGCGCACGTCGTGCGAGAACCGCTCCACGTCGAGGCCGAGGCCGCCGGCGAGCTGGCGCAACGTGCGGGCGTCTGACCCGTCTGGACGACCAGCGATCTCGTCGTGCATTTGCCAGAACCGCCCCTGCGCTGCCGCGGCTTCCAGCGCGAGTGCCTGCACCAGATCGGCCTGCTCAGTGGCGTGGTGGCGAAACACCAGGCGGAGCTCGTCGCCGAGCGCTTCGCGGACTTCGTTTTCGACCTCGAACGTGCGGGTCCGGTATCGATGATCCAGCGCCGCGTAGACGACGATGGTCGTCTCGGCCTCGACTGGGCCACGAATGTGGTCCCGCTCGGGGTCCACCTGCCGTTGCAGCTTCCTGTCCGCCGGGGTGGGCAGCGGCCGGACCTGGTTCCCGATGGCGAACACGGCCCACGCCAGCGCTAGCGCGAGCACGGCGGCGAGCAAGACACCGACACGCGCCTCGTCCTGCAACCGAGGATCAGTTAGTGCCAGGCTCGCGACCAGCAACGAGATCGTGAAGCCCATCCCGGACAGCGTCCCGACACCGGCGAGCCGCGGTCCGTCCAGGCTGGGTGTGCGTTTGCCGGGCAGCAGCCCTCGGACCAGTGTCGAGGTCCCCGTGATCCCGACGAACTTGCCGAGCACCAGCCCGGCTACGATGCCCCAGGTCAGCCGGGATGACAGCGCGGCCGACAGTGCCTGCGCCGACAGTGGTACTCCTGCGTTGGACAAGGCGAACAGCGGCACCACGAGATAGTTCACGTACGGACGGATCAGATCGGTCAAGCGCTGATTCATCGGTACCGACCGGTCGATGCTCCACCGAGCCAGCCGGGCGGCCCGGGCTACCGGGGCTTGCCGGAACAGGTGGACGATGCGTGAGGCCGTGTCGACGTCCTGCAGGCGCGTGGGGTAGACGGGCATCAGCAGCGCGATCAGCACTCCGGCAAGCGTGGGGTGCACCCCCGAGCGGTACATCGCCAGCCATACGAGCGCCCCGGCCACGAGATATGGCATGACCCGCCATACCTGGGCCCGTTGCAGTAGCCAGATGACGATCAGGCCTCCGCCGGCGACCACGAGCCAGATGGCCGACAGGGCGCGGGTGTAGAAGATGGCGATCACGCTCAATGCACCGATGTCGTCCACGACCGCGAGCGTCAGCAAGAAGACCCGCAGCCGGGGCGCCTGGGCCGGACCGACCAAGGCCAGCATGCCAAGCGCGAACGCGGTGTCGGTGGAGATCACCACACCCCATGCGTCCGCGGTCCGGCTCCCAGCGTTGACCAGGAAGAACACCAGCACCGGAACGGCCATACCGCCCAGCGCGGCACACACCGGGAGTACCGCCCGCGTACGGTCGCGCAGCTCGCCCAGGGTGAACTCGCGCCGCACGTCCAAGCCGACGGAGAAGAAGAACGCCGCCATGACCCCGTCGTCGACCCACTTCGCCACGGGCATCGACAGGTCCAGCCCGCCGACTCCCACCCCTGCTTTGGTGGACCAAAACGCCTCGTAGCTGTGCCCGAGATTCGCCCACACCAACGCGGCGACGGTGACGATACCGAGTACTGCGGCAGCCAGCGGTTCACTGTCCAAGAACCGCAGCACCGCTCGCCGACGCAGCTCGAAGGGCGACTGTGTCACGGTGCACCCGCATTGTCTCGGCTCTCCGTCGTCGCCGGCGCATCAGCGTGCGCATGGCGCCAGCGTCTGCAGGATAGAGCGGTGCAGCCATACCACCCTGACCGATCACTCTCAGCAAGATCGTGAACGGTCGCCGGCAGAAGGGATGCCAGCTCCACGCCGCGGAAACTGCTTACCCCCGCGCGACTGGTGCAAACCCGGGAAGAGGGAAGGTTCCCAGCCCGCTGCGGTTGTGCGCGCCGGCGGCAGAGGGGGTGCTTCTCTCGGCCGGTGGTGTTTTGGTCAGCCGGCTGGGCGGTGGATGGTGCCGGCCTGCATGACGAAATCGACCTGCCTGGTGGCCTCGATGTCGTCGAAGGGGTCACCGGGCAGTGCGATGAGGTCTGCGGTGGCGCCAGGTTGGAGCCGGCCGAGGTCGAATCGGTTGAGCAGGTCGGCGGCGACGCTGGTCGCGGCGCGGAGGGCTCGTAGCGGGGTGATGCCGGCTTCCACCATGGTGGGGAACTCTCGCCAGTTCTCGCGGTGGGGGAACATGCCGGCATCGGTGCCGAAGGCGACGTGGACGTCGCTGGCGGCGACGTTGCGTGCGGACTCGCGGAGTTGGTCTGCGTAGCGGTCGAACTTCTCGCGTTCGGCGGGGTCCTTGCCCTGCCAGTAGGTGTCGTCTTCGAGGTGGTCGAGCGCGTCGATGACCATGAACTGGGTCGGTACGAGGAACACGCCGCGCTGTTGCATCAGTAACAGCGTCTCTTTGGAGGCGAGGTTGCCGTGCTCGATGGAGCGCACCCCGGCGCGCACGGCCCGCGCGACGCCTTCGTCGCCGTAGGCGTGCGGAGTAGCGGGGACGCCCAGATCCCGGGCGCCCGCCACCAGGGCGTCCATCTCGTCCTGGCTGTAGGTGGCCTGGCCGGGATCGTCGGTGGGCGTGCCGAACCCGCCGGTAGCGCCGAACTTGATCCAGTCGGCGCCGGCTCGGATCTCTTCCCGCACCGCCCGGAGGACGGCCGCGGGCCCGTCGGCGAGCACACCGATCTCCCGGCGGAACTCCGGAGCCAGCAGGGAGGAGAAGTCGCCATGGGCACCACGAGCGGAAATCAGATGCGGAGCCACGATCATGCGCGGCCCGCTGACGAACCCGGCCGCGACGGCGTCGCGTAGGTACAGCGTGATCGGCTCGCTGGTGAAGGCCGCGAGATCCCGGATGGTGGTGAAACCACGGTCCAGCAAGTCCCGCAGCACCGGTAGCGCGTGTAAGGCGATCACGGTGGCCGGATCGGAGACGAAGGCACCGAGCAGGTGGGCTGGATCGAGGGTGGTGTGGATGTGGCAGTCGATGAATCCGGGTAGCAGCAGACGGTCACCGAGCTCCGACACCTTGGCCTGCCGTCGATCCACCTGCGGGCCGAGCTCGGCGACGCGGGTGCCGCGGATGAGCACCTCGGTATGACCCGTTGGCTGGTCTGCCATCCCGTCCCAGGATCGGTCGGCGACCAAGACCACGTCTGTGTTTCCATCGTGTTCTGCCACGGCCATCACCATCACCTCGTCAGCAGCATCGTGAGCCGTCTCGCGTCTCGGCGTGCTGGTCGTCAAGGTCCATCAAGGGTGTGCGAGGGTACTGCTCTTCGGTGATTGTCGGTCGTTGCGGGCGGCGGTGCAGCACATCCGTTTCCCTCACGGTGGTTGTCGCGAGCGCCCGCCCGGGCCACGTAGTCGTCGGGCCGCAGATCGTACTCCGAGTGGACCACTGGCATTACGGTGTGGTGGTGGCGAAGGCGGACAACGGCTCGACTGGTGTGGGAATGCTCGATCGCCTCATCACGTTGGGCCGCGCTTCGCCTCGTCGGCGCTGACGGTTGCGGCGGCGCCGGTGCTGGGCGATCTGCAGGCGAAGACCGGCGAGACGGCCCAGTTGTGGGTGCTCCGGGGTAGTGACCGGTTGTGCGTGGTGAGTGCGGAGTCGGCCGAGGAACTGCGGGCGGCGGTGCCGGTCGGACAAGCTCACGATGACCAACACAGAGTCCACAGTGGATTCTCTCATCGTGTGGGGTGCATGCGCCGGGGTTGGCCCCGGCTTCACCCTGGAGGCAGCCGTCGTACGCCTGGCCAACGATATCGCCGAGTTGCGTGACGACGGCGGCATCCGGCCGGTGTGCGCACCATGACCACTGTGCTCCCGCAGCAGCAGGTTCCGGAAATTAGGGTAGCGGGCTTGTCGGTCGAAGCCGACCCGGATCGGATCACCATCCGCGAGGTGGCCAACACCGTGTTCGAGCTACCTGTTGACCGGACTACGGGGCGACACGCCGACATCGTGGAGGTCATTGGGGGCTGTTGACCGGTAGACCTCATCCACCTTGATCACAGAGAGGTGGATGGCGTGTTCGATCATGTCGAGCGGGATGTCAGCTCGATTCGGCTTCCCCGATGGGGCCGGGTGGCCCCGGCCGAGGGCGTGGTGCCGTGGCTGGTGGTCGGCCCTGATGGTGTGCCGGTGGAGCCGATCCGACGGTTCCTCGTCGATTTCGTGGCCCAGGACAATCGGCTGGGCTCGGTACGCAGCTACGCCTATGACCTGCTGCGTTGGTGGCGGTGGTTGCAGGTCGTTGGCGTCGAGTGGGACAAGGCGACGCCTGCCGAGGTGCGGGATCTGGTGCTGTGGCTCAAACAGGCCACGAAGCCCAGGACTGCGGCGCGAACCACGTCAGCGGCGACGGCTGGCCGCGTCAACCCAGTGACTCGCAAGCGCCATCTCGGTGACCAGTACGAGCCGAGGACGATCCGGCATTCGAACGCTGTGCTGCGCAGCTTCTACCGGTTCTGGATCGACGATGTCGGCGCGGGCCCACTGATCAACCCGGTGCCGCTGGACCGGCGGGGGCGCAGGCCGAACGCGCACCACAACCCGCTGGAGCCGTTCAAGGCCGAGGGCCGCCTGCGCTACAACCCGAAACTGCCCAAGGGCAGGCCGAGGGAGATGCCCGACGAGCGGTGGAACGAACTGTTCGCCATGCTGCGGTCCAACCGGGACCGCGCGATCCTCGCCCTGGCGATCAGCAACGGCGCTCGCGCCTCGGAGATCCTCGGGATCCGAGGCGCCGATCTGGACTGGGGTGAGCAACTCGTTCGCGTGGTCCGCAAAGGCACTCAGGCCGAGCAGTGGCTGCCGGCCAGCCCGGAGGCGTTCGTCTGGATCCGCCTCTACCTAGCGGACCTGACTACTCCGGTGGAGCCTGCCCAGCCGCTGTGGCAGACACTCCGCAGCCGCGATCATGGGGACGGGCTTCGCCGACATCCGCTGAACTACGAGGCGTTGCGCGCGGTCTTTCGCCGGGTCAACGCCGCGCTGGGCGCCAACTGGTCGATGCACGACCTCCGGCACACCGCCGCGCTACGCATGAGCCGGGATCACACCTTGTGTGTGCCATGAACGTGAAAGGGGAGGGTTTCGGTGTAGAAGGCGAGATCTGAACTGGAGCGGTGCTGTGTTTGTGATGAAGGTGGGCCCTTCGGGATCGCTGTGCAGGCGGAGATCTCAAACCGCCCTGTGTTGCTGCGGTGAATGAGTCGTGGTGGTGAGCGACAGGGAAAAGGCACTGCGAGACGGTGTCAGGTGGGGGTCGGGAAGGCGAATACAAGTGAACCATCGAAGACGCGTCGTTATGATCAAAATGACATCGAAAC
>NZ_JAFB01000032.1 GCF_000519205.1 Amycolatopsis taiwanensis DSM 45107
GCCAGCACATGCCAGGCGTCCTGATCCTCCAGCCAGGCGCGCAGATAGGGTGCTTGCCCGTAGGCCTCGTCCGCGGTGACCCACGCGAAGGGCACCCCCGCCTCCATCGCCCGCGCCAGCATGGCCATCAACTGNNGNGGCTTGGCCGCAAACTCCACCTCGTCAGGGATACCCGCAGCCCGGCACCGCTGGCGATCCGACGTCCAGGACTCCGGCAGGTACAACTCCCGATCGATCAACGCGTGCCCATGCACCGAGGAATACGCCAGAAACGTCCCGATCTGGCAGTTCTCGATCCGCCCCGCAGTCCCGGAATACTGCCGCTGCACCCCAGCGGAGCGGACACCCTTTTTCAGAAAACCGGTCTCGTCTCCGATCAGCACCCCCTGCGCATCACCCAGGTGCTCGATCACGTAATCCCGCACATCGTCGCGAACCCCGTCAACATCCCAGTCCGCGCGGCGCAGTAACCGCTGCATCCCATCCGGGCTGACCTCGCCCGCCCGCTCCGCCAGCGTCCACCCGTTCTTCCGCTCCAGGCCCGCGACCAGCCCCGACACATACTCCCGCACCCGAGCCCGCGGCTCCGACCGCGTGAACCGGCCCGCGATCCGCTCGCACAACCCATCCAACTGACCCACGACAAGATCCAACACCACGCACACCATGATCCACTACAGACCAAGCAAGTGCCGTTGCAGTATTAAGCTCTCGTTAAACTCGCCGCAGTGCGCCGATATCCTCGGCTCCGGCATGCTCGTTTTCGTTGCCCGACAAGGAAAAGGAGCAGACATGCGCAAGGCACTCGTGATTGCCGCAGCCGCCGTGGCCGTTACCGCAGGCGGAGCTACCGCGCTGGCGTCGGCGTCGCACACCGGTACGGACGACACCCCGCGGATCAGCACCGCGGTCCCGCAGCAGCTCGGAACCGGTACGACCACGCTTCGGCACGGTGGTTTGGACGATGGCCCGAATCACGACCTCGGCGACGACCACGGCGGAGACCGCAATCCGGGCTCGGTCATCGATGGGCGCAATGGTTCTGACGATGGCCCTAACCACGACCTCGGCGACGACCGGTCCGCTACCAGTGTCCCGCAGCCTCATCCCACGGTCTCGGTACCTTACTACCCGAGCACCAGCCGGCACGGTGGTCACGACGACGGCCCGGGCCATGACGTCGGTGACGACCACGGCGGACACGACGGCCCCGGGCATGACGTCGGAGACGACCACGGCGGAGACCGCTGAGCCAGGCCACCGGAGTCGTCCTCATCCCGAACTTGGACCGCCAGGCTGTGTCCGATGCCTGGCGGTCCAGTGCAGCTCTGTAGGCAAGATCCGATCAGCCGGGTGGTGTCAGGTAGCCGCGGGAGAACGCGGTGGCCACGGCGGCCGCTCGGTCTTTGACACCCAGCTTCGCGTACACGTGCAGCAGGTGCGTCTTGACCGTCGCTTCGGAGATGAACAGTTGTTTCGCCGCCTCACGGTTCGTCGAGCCCTTGGCGATCAGCTCCAGGACCTCCAGCTCACGCTGCGACAGCGGTTCAGACGCGGGCTGGCGCATTTGCCCCATGAGCCGGGTCGCGACGGCGGGGGAGAGCACGGCCTGTCCCTGCGCGGCCGCCTCCACTGCGCGGAACAGTTCGTCCCTTGGTGCGTCTTTCAGCAGGTAGCCGGTGGCGCCGGCCTGGATGGCGGGCAGGACGTCACTGTCGGTGTCGTAGGTGGTGAGCACCAGAACGCGTGCCGGCACACCGCGTTTCGCCAGTTCCTTGATGGCCGTGACGCCGTCGGTCCGTGGCATCCGCAGGTCCATGAGGATCACGTCGGGTTGCAGCTTCTCCCCGGCCGCGATGGCCTCCGCTCCGTCGCCGGCCTCGCCGAGCACCTCGAAACGCGGGTCCGCGCTGAACATGCCCCGTAACCCGTCACGCACCACCGGGTGATCGTCGACGATCAAGAGCCTGATCATTCCCCACCTCCGGCCGGGATCGCGGGCACGCTCGCCGAAACGGCCGTGCCGCCGCCCGGCTCGGACTCGATGTCGAGCCGTCCCGCCAGGCGCTGCACCCGCTGCCGCATGCCGGCGAGCCCGAACCCGCCGTTCGTGGAACCGTTGGTGCGCTTGACATTGGGCTCGAAGCCGACGCCATCGTCCCGTACGTCGAGGCTCACGATGTCCCCCATGTACGACAGGGTCAGACCGACCCGGCTGGCGTTCGCGTGCTTGGCCACGTTGGTGAGTGCCTCCTGAGCGGTTCGCAGCAGCGCCACCTCGATGTCGGCGTGCATCGGCCGGGCGTCGCCGGTGGTGGTCAGCACCGCGTCGATGTGGTTCACCTCGGACCAGCGCTTGGCCACGTCGTTGATCGCGTCCGGGAGCCGGGCCTGAGCGAGCACCACCGGCTCGACCGCGTGGACCGTACGCCGGGCCTCGGTGAGGCTCTCGCGGGCCAGATCCGTCGCGTTCGTCAGGTGCCGGCGCAACGTCGACGGCTCATCCAGGGTCTGCTCGGCGGCCTGCAGCTGGGTGAGGATGCCGGCCAGCCCCTGGGCGAGCGTGTCGTGGATCTCCCGCGCCATCCGCTGCCGCTCGTCCAGCACCCCGGCCTCGCGGGCCTGGACCAGCAACTGGGAGTGCAGGCCGGCGTTCTCCTCCAGCGCCGCCTCGAGCTTGACGTTGGCCTCGTGCAACTCGGCGAGCGCCTTCTTCTGCTTCTCGTTGCGCCGCTCGGCCATCTCGCCGAAGTAGGTGAACGACGAGGCCAGCAGCGTGACGATCACGGCGAGGATTACCCAACCCCACCACAGGTTCGAGGCCTTGATGCTGGATAGCCCGCCAAGGTATGACACCGACGCGACCGTCGCCGTAGCGGCGACGCCGACGTACCGCCAGCGACCCTTCAGGTACTGAAACGCCTGGACGTAGCCGACAAAGGTGAAGAAGCCGTACCAGGGTGAGAGCGCCACCAGTCCGAAGGCCAGCACCAGCAGACCCGCGTAGTACAGGCCCATCAGCGGGACATTGTCGTGCCATTCCGGGTGCAGGGTGTGGAACCACAGCAGCCAGATCATGGCCGTGACCGCGAGGCCCAACACGGGCCAGTAGGGCACCGGCTCGCCCCACAGCGCCTGCAGCAGCGTGAAGAGGGTGCCGGCGCCCAGAAGCGGGTAGGGGAGGACCTTGCCCACCACGGTCTCCCGGCGCTCCCACCGGGCGTTCTCCGCACGCAACTCGGCCTCGATGCTCAAGGTTTACTCCCAGCGGAAGTACCGGGCAGCCAGCCCACCCGCGACGATCGTCCATCCCACCATGACGCCGATGTGGAGCAACTGTGGCCAATGACCGGCGGTGGCGTCCTGCAATGATTGCACGCCGGCACCCAACGGCGTGAAGTCGCTGATGTGCCGCAGGAGATCGTTCATGGTGGCCCTCGGCGCCCACAGGCCGCCGAAGAACATGACCGGGAAGAACAGCAGCGTTCCGATCGCACCCGCACCCTTGCCGCTCGGCGCGAGCGAGGCGACGAGCAGACCGATCGAGAACATCGCCAGTGTGCACAGCACGTAGCCCAGCACGTAGGCGAGTGGCTGGGCCGGCAGGTTCACCTTGAACGCCAACCGGCCGATGGCCAGCACGACGATCATCACACCGACGGACATGGAGGTGCACATCAGAAGTTGCGCGCTGAGCATCACGGACGGCTTGACCGGGGTGGTCCGCATCCTGCGCAGCACGCCCTTTTCCCGGTAGGAGGCGAACTGCTGGGGCAGCATGGACGTCGAGAACATGGCGATGGCCATCGCGATGATGATCGGCACGTACAGATCGATCGACCGCAGGCCGCCGAGCGCGTTGTCGGGCTCGCGCATCGCGGGGATCGAGCCGAGGATGATCAGCAGGATCGGCTGGAACGCGAGCGCGAAGAACACCGCACTCGGTTCCCGGAAGAACAGCTTGGTCTCGGTTTTGGTGAGTCGGGCCAGGGCGGACATGTCGGGTAGCTCCTCAGTTGTGGATCGAGCGGCCGGTCAGGGCGACGAAGGCGTCGTCGAGAGAGGTCTGCTCGACGCGCAGGTCGCCGGCGACGACCTGGTTGCGGGCGAGCACGGTGGTGACGGCGAGCAGCAAATTGCCGGTGCCGGTGACGACGAGCTGGCTGCCGGCGCGCTCGACGCCGGTGACCTCGGGCAGGCTGGTCAGCAGGGCGTGGTCGATGGGCGCGGACGGCCGGAACCGGATCCGCTGGTGGCCGTCGACCTTGGCGACCAGCCCGGCCGGAGTGTCGACCGCGACGATCTTGCCGCGGTCGACGACCGCCAGCCGGTCGCAGAGCCGTTCCGCCTCCTCCATGAAGTGCGTGACAAGCAGGATCGTCACGCCGCGGTCGCGGATGCGCTCGATGAGGTCCCACGTGTCCCGTCGTGCCTGCGGGTCGAGTCCGGTGGTGAGCTCGTCGAGCACGGCTATCCTCGGATTGCCGACCAGCGCGAGCGCGATCGACAGCCGCTGCTTCTGCCCGCCGGACAGCCGTCGGAACTGGGTGCCGAGCTTGTCGGTGAGGTTCAGGGTCTCGATCAGCTCCCGCCAGTCGGCCGGCGCACGGTAGAACGAGCTGTACAGTTCCATCGCTTCGCCGACCTTGAGCTTCTCGGGCAGTTCCGTCTCCTGCAGTTGTGCGCCGAGCAGGTGCCGTAGCTCACCGGTGTCGCGTTGCGGGTCGATGCCATCGACGCGGATGGCGCCGCCGTCCGGAGTGCGCAACCCCTCCACGCACTCGACCGTCGTGGTCTTGCCGGCCCCGTTGGGGCCCAGGATGCCGAAGATCTCGCCCTGCTCGACGGTGAAGCTGACCCCGTTCACCGCGGTGTAGTCGCCGTAGCGCTTGACGAGGCTGTCTACCTCGATGATTGCCATACGAGAACCATGCCGTTCGTCAGGGGTGCATCGAATCGGCTGCGCGGCCACTGCTTCAGCCGAACGCGGTGGATCCGCCCATCCACCGAACGGTGGATGCTCCGATCAGCATGGTGGCCCTCGCACCTGGGGAGTGCGCTTACGGTGGCGGATCTTGGTCGGCCTTACGGCCCAGCACCACCTGAAACTGCGGCGAGTCGCCGCGCTGCCCCGCAGTGACGACCAACGAGAGGGACTTTTGAGCCTGCTCTGTAGCGCTCTGACCGGGAAGGTTCACCGGGTTGTAGGAGGCGGGCAGCATTCGCGGAAACCGTTTCGAGAGTCGCTGCGGTGCCTCTACTGTGGCGCGGTGATGGCTGAGGTGATCGTTCTAAACGGTGGTTCCAGCTCGGGGAAGTCCGGCATCGCCCGATGTCTGCAGGCGGTCCTGCCGGATCCGTGGCTGGCTCTCGGGACCGACACGCTGGTTGGCGCGATGCCCGCGTCCATGCGGGCGTCGGATGCCGGGATCGAGTTCGCTCCGGACGGAGAGGTGATCGTCGGCCCGGAGTTCCGGACGCTGGAAGCGGCATGGATCGAGGGGATCACCGCGATGGCCCGTGCGGGCGCCCGGGTCATTGTCGATGAGGTCTTCCTCGGCGGAGCGGAGTCGCAGCAGCGATGGCAGAAGGCTTTGCGCGACCTGCGGGTGCTGTGGGTCGGCGTCCGGTGTGACGGTGCGGTGGCCGCAGGCCGTGAGGTCGCACGAGGCGATCGGGTCACCGGGATGGCCGCGTCCCAGGCGGATGTGGTCCACCGGGGCGTGGTCTATGACTTGGAGGTGGACACCACGCATACCGAGTCGATGGAGTGCGCACGGGCCATCGCCGCACATGTCAGGTGACAGGCGGCTCGGCTTCTGCCGCTATGACCGCGCAACCGTGATGATCAGGCCGCTGTTGCCAGGGTCCGTCCTCCCCAGCGGATGCCTTTCTGGCCGCGGATCCGGGCGCGTTCGCGGCGTTGCGCGGCCAGAACATCCGGGTGGCGGGCGTTGGCGTTGCGCCATCGCAGGTAACGGTGATCGTCCGGTTCCGGGTTGCCCACCCCACCGGGTGGTTCGGTCTGAACATCCCCTTTTTACGCGCTCCAGCGGCATGCTGGTGCGCGCGGGCGACGGTTGAGCCGACGCCGACATCCCAGGTGATCAACCCGGCGGCACCAGCCCGAACCTGCAACGCCGCCACGATCGCTGCTCGGACCCCGGCACGCTGCCAGCGTCGAAACAATCCATAGATCGCTTGCCACGACCCATACACGGGCGGAAGCATCCCTGCCTGGCCACGGCTTCGAAACACGACCTAGAATGGCGGCTCCTGAGTGTCGTCGTCGTGGTGGTTGTCCCTTGTGGACTCGTCGGATTTTCCGACGGTCGGCTTGAGGGTGGTCTCCGGCAGGGTGGTGTGCCGGCGTCCGGTCGGGGTCGTGACGGTCAGCTCGCCCGTCGCGCTGTCCAAATTGAAACCCCACCCTTGAACATCCTTCAGGCGATGGTGATTCCTGCACAGGCTGGTGAGATTTCCTTGGGAGGTAAGGCCGTTCTTGCCACGCCGGAAGTCGCGGTGGTGGTCGACGTCGCACCGTTGGGCGGGTCGGCGGCAGCCCGGCATGCGGCAGGTGTGGTCCCGGACGCGGACGAATTCGTCCAGGGCGGCGGGTGGCCGGTAGCGGGTGCGGCCGACGTCGAGGACTGCGCCGGAGGTGGGGTCGCAGGTGACTTTGCGCCACACGCTGCGGGGATCGGCCATGATCTGGCGGGCGATCTCGCCCGGTATCGGGCCGTGTCCAACAAGTTCGCAGCCGGTGTTGGTGATGCCCAGTGCCGCGTCGATCGGCACGTGGACATACACCTGTGCGAGCACGCCGGGTAGGCCCTCGTGCTTACCCAGCGCCAGATCCGCCAGGACGTCGGCCCGCAGCTCGTCGAGTGTGCGCTCCTCGTCTTTGGTCTTCAGTTTGCGGGCGATGCCGTCGACCTTCGCATAGATCGCACTGGCGATCTCGGCGGGAAGATACGCAAAGAGTGAAGACATTCCCTCCTCGGCATGGATCAGCTCCACCCGGCGATCCTTCCGACGCTTCTTCGCCCGCTCCGCGTAGCCGTCGGGATCGATGGCGCACACGGCATCCCGAGCGATCCGTCGTACCTTTTCGGAATCCTTGCCCGCCAAACGTCCAGCGATTCTCTCGTCCACCTGCCGGGCCTGCTCGTCCGACAACGTTGCGGTCACATCGCACACCTTGACCGCCGTACGCAAGTCGACCTCACCACCTTCCATGGCGACCAGCAACCGAGGCAGACGAGTGGTCAACACCTCTGCCGCATCGATCAGACCGGCGGCGGTCTGCCTGCTGACGGACAGTTCGAGCGCGACTTCGTCGGTAACCCACCGGGTATGTCCTCGAATCGTGCATAATCGGGCGATCGCACGTACCTGGATGGCTTGGGCCCGGCACACAACTTCCCGCGCCGCGGTCATGGCCTCTATCGCGGCCTGGTCGGACATGCGGGCGATATCGTCGTCGCACAGCGAAAACAGGTGACACATAGGGGCTCCTTTGTGCTCGTAGACGGAATAGCCCTATCATATCGATCAAACGAGCGGCATTCCATCGAACACGATGTGAAAATCGGCCACTGGGGCGTCTGGAAAACCGGTGGCCAACAGTGGCACCCTGGTTCAGGCGAGCGCCTCGCGGAGAATGCGAACAGCTCGGGGGCCGACGCCGTGCATAGCCAACAACTCGGTGTCGGCCAGGGCGGCGACCTGGGCGAGCGTGGTGATGCCGGCGCTGGTTAGGGCTCGGGTGGCGGGTGCTCCGATGGCCTTGGGCAGGTCGCCGACCTCGCCGGGCGTCGCGGAATTCCCAGCGGCCACCTGTGCCGCCAGTGGCTTCGGTGCCTGCGACAGCCAAGCGCGACGGACCCAGTGGTTGAGCTGCTGACCGTTGATGTCCCTGATCGGGACACGCACACCGATCGGCGTCGCACCGCGGGCCAGCGGCTGTGCGCTTGGATGCGTGGCAAGAACCTCGTTCGCATCCGGTGCGGGGAGCCGGAGCTCCACCAGGCTGTCCTTGCTCATCGAGGCGAAGCGCTTATCGCGCACCGTGAATGCGACGATTCCCGAGTCGTCGGCGTGCTCGACGGTCTCGGGATAGGAAAGGGCAGCCTTGCGCAACTGGGCGAGGGTCGTCATGGGCCTACCCTGCCATATCCGACCGACATATTCAGTTGCCGTGACTGGGCACATTCACGTATACGCCGACGTCAGGCAGCCACGAGGTCGCTTCAGCACCGAGAGGCGGAGCCTGCCTTGCCGGGACAGTCGGCTTCAGTCCAGGTGGCTGTGAGGTCTCGGCTTATGACGGTGAGAGATCCCGAGAGGAAACGGATTTCATGGCTGCAGCCATGGTTTCGTTGCGCTGTTGATGTTTGGCAGACTGATCGCATGACAGGTCTGACCGCCGAACTCGTGGTTGATGGTCGTATCCCGCAGACTCCGGTGCTCGCCCCGAACGGGCGTCTGGTCTGCTACGTTCTTGCCCCCACCAGCCGGATTGGTGACCATCTCGACACCGAACTGTGGCTCGCCGACACCAATGGCGTCACCGCGTTGCGCCGGGCGAGCACTGACATCGCAACGGAGTCTCGGCCACGCTGGTCCTTGGACTCGGACGCGCTGTTCTTTCTCTCCGACCGCGCCGACCGCGGTATCCCGCAGGTGCACCGGCTCACTCTCGCCGACGGCACCGTGACCGCGTTGACCAACTGGTGCGCCGGCATCGTCGACCACCTGCCGCTCGCCGACGCCAACCTGGTCGCTCTGCTCGCCGAGGACGAACCCACCGAGCAGGACGCGCGCCGCGCACGGGACCGTGACGACGCCATTGTCGTCGGCGAGGGCGAACCGCGTGCCCGGTTGCGCATGCTCGACCTGCGTACCGGCCGGGTCTCCACCCCGGATGTGCTCGGCGGTCGGCACGTCGTGGAACTGCGGCAACGTCCCGACGGCGGCCCGCTCGCCGTGCTCACCCAGGCCAGCGCCGATAAGGACTACGGCCCGCGCACCGGCCAGCTGCACCTGTTCGACCCCATGACCGGCACCGCGGAGGACCTCGGAACGGTCGATGCCGAAGCACGATCTCTGATCTGGTGGGCGGGTGAGGATGGTTGGCACCTCGGTTACCTCGCACTCACCCCACCGCTTCTGCAGGCCGGCACCGCCGTGTTCGACCTGGCCATAGGCAGCGGCGTCCTGCGCAACCGCACCACTGGACTCTCGATGTGCCCCACCGAACTACGCCAGACCAACGCAGCACCACTGGTTCTGTTCGCCGACGGCCTGAACACGGCCCTTGCGCAACTCGACCCCACCGGACCAACGATCCTGTCGCGTCATCCCGGACGCCTCGACGACCTCAGCACCACACCTACCGGCGAGAAGATCGCGGTACTCACCGGCACCCGCTACCAGCCCGCGAACGTCCACATCGGACCACCAACCGGGCCGCTGCGGAAGCTCACCGACACCCGCCCGGAACTGGATGGCATCACTCTTGGCACTCAGCAACCGCTGGCCTACCGGGCCGCCGACGGCGTCGCCTTGGACGGCTTGCTCGTGCTACCGGTCGGAAAAACCGCATCGGAAGGCCCGTTCCCAATGGTCACCATCGTGCACGGAGGTCCGTACGATCGATACGCCGATCGTTGCCAGCTGTTTTGGTTCCCCAGCGCACAGTGGCTGGCCGCCGCTGGCTACGCCGTTTTCCTGCCTAACCCGCGTGGCGGTCAGGGCCACGGCCACCAGTTCGCCACCAGCGTCGCCGGCAGGGTCGGCCGGGAGGAGTGGACCGATATCCTGAGCGGCATCGACCTGCTCATCGCCGAGGGCGTTGCCGACTCCGATCGGCTGGGCATTGCCGGCTCGAGCCACGGTGGATTCATGGCAGCCTGGGCGGTCGGCCAGACCGACCGGTTCCGCGCAGCCCTGGTGAATGCCGGTGTCATCGACTGGGGCATGCTCGCCGCGACCGGGGAGAACGGCCAGTTCGAGGCCGCGCTCGGCGGCAGCACCGGCTGGTCCGGCATGGGCCCGCACCCGCATGACGCGGTCAGCCCGATCTCCTTCGCCAGCCACATCCACACCCCGGTGCTCATCCTGCACGGTGCCGAGGACACCAACGTCCCCCTCGGGCAGGCCGTGTACTTCCACCGGGCCCTGCGCCATTTCGGCGTCGAGCACGAGTTCGTGATCTATCCGAGAGAGGGCCACTCGATCCGAGAACGCAACCACCAACTCGACGTCATGCGCCGCACCCGCACCTGGTTCGATCGCTGGCTCCGGCCCTGACCAGCGTCACGTGCTCGGGCGGTGGCGTGGTCAGTTATCCAGGAATTCGGCGACTGCCGTGATCCACCGCGCGGGTTGGTCGATGTGGGCCATGTGCCCAGCGCCGTCGAGGATGACAGCGTGCGCAGCGGGGATCAGGGTGGTGGTCTGTTCGACCAGCGCGACCGGGAAGGTCATGTCCTGCCGGCCGTGCAGCAGCAGAAGTGTCGCCCGGCAAGCTCTCCCAGCGGTTCCCGCAGGTAACTGTGGTCCCAGTCGGGACCGCCGTGGATAACCAGGACAGCGTTGTCCGCACCACCAGCGGTCTGTGCGACGAACAGGCTTACCTGCGGATCGACGCATGTCGTCAGGAAGGTTTCCGTCCACACGCGGCGAGTCTGCCATCCAGCGACGTTGTGGCCCGGTGCCAGGACAGATCAAGAGTTCCGGGGAACTGGCCATCCGTGCGTCGAACGACCCGTCCTGGCCCGCTGTCGACGGGAGCGGGTAGGCGACCGGCGCGATCCCGGTTCTGTTGCGGGAATTCCTTCGCAGGGAGAATATCAACGCGAAGATCACGGCGACGGCGATGTCATTCGCCAGCATGATTCCCTCGCCGAACTCCGGCCGCATCGAAATGATGGGTGCGGTCCGGGCTCACGCTGTCGAGGTCGACGGGGTCGAATCCGCGTTGATGATTTTGGTGAGGCCGGTGGTGAGCGGGCGATCGCGGGAGTTGCCCTGACTCTCTTAGGTCTACTGTGGATACTCCAGGGTGCAGACCTGGTGCGGATCGAGCCGATCCTTTGCGTCGCGGACTGTGAGCCCGTCACCGGCGGTTCGCCGAGTTGGCTGGTCGCCGGGGTCGCGACCGCGCTGATCGGCCTGGTCGTGGCAGCAGCGCCATGGCGGCGATTTCTCCGGCGCGAGCGGTAAAGTTACCGGTCATGACGGCAGAAGCCGACGCGGTCGTGGTCGGATCCGGCATCAACGGGCTGGTGGCCTCGGCGGAACTCGCGCGGGCCGGCTGGTCCGTGGTGCTGATCGAGCGCAATGCGGAGGTCGGCGGGTTCATCGCCACAGAGGAACGTACCCTGCCCGGCTACCGGCACGATACTTACTCGTCGTGGCACCCGTTGTTCGTTACCGGCGCGGCGTACGGCAGCCTCGGCGCCGCCTTGCACGAGCACGGACTCGAGTACCGCAATACCGACAACTGGGTCACCGGGAGCGTTGCCGACGACGGGCGTGTCACGCTCGCACACCGCGACCCGGAGAAGACCGCTGCCAGGTTCGCTGACGACGAGGACGCGGCCGCCTACCTGGCGATGCTCGACCGGCTGGGTAAAGCGCTGCCCTCGATCGGCGGCCTGATGGGCAGCGAACTGCGTTCACCGGCTTTGGCGCGGCAGGCGGCGAACTTGTGGCGCGCCGCCGGACGGGTGGGCGCGGAGCGCTGGCTGCGTGCGGCGCTGACGAGCGGGCGTGCGTTCTGCCGCACCGAGTTCCGCGGTCCGGAGGTGGACCACCTGTGGGTGCCGTGGCTGCTACATGCCGGGCTGTCTCCGGACCACGCCTCCGGCGGTCTGATGGTGCCGCTGCTCGCCGGCACCCTGCACGCTGCGGGGCTGCCCGTGGTCGCGGGTGGCGCGGGCCAGTTCGTCCTGGCGTTTCGCGGGTTGCTGGACTCGCTCGGCGTGCACATCGAAACCGGCGCCGAAGCGGAACGGATACTTGTCGAACAAGGCCGTGCCACCGGTGTGGTGGTTGGGAAACAGACCTTTCGCGCCCGGCGTGCGGTGCTGGCTTCCGTCACGCCGGGCGCCCTTTACGGGCGGCTGCTTCCGCCCGAGGCGGTGCCCGCCGCGGTCCGGGAACAGGCGGCCAGGTTCCGCTACGGCCGCGGTGAGATGCAGATCCATGTCGCCCTTTCCCAACCGCTGGATTGGCACGATCCGCAGCTGAGCGCTATCCCGCTCGTGCACGTCTCCGACGGGTCGGCAAGTACCGGCATCGCCTGTGCGGAGGCCGAGGCGGGCCTGCTCCCGCGCCGCCCCACGGTGGTGGTCGGCCAGCAGCACGTGCTCGACCCGAGCCGGGTGCCCGACGGTGCGGCCGCGCTCTGGCTGCAGTTGCAGGAAGTGCCCTTCGAGCCGGCCGGAGACGCCGCCGGTGAGCTGGATACCGGCGAGGGTTGGACGCCTGAGCTGGCAGAGGCTTTCGCGCGCCGGGTCCTCGACCGGATCGCCCGGCACGCTCCGGACCTGCATCCGAAGACCCGCGCGGTCGACGTCGTGACGCCGCGGGATCTTGCGACGTACAACCCGAACGCCGTGCACGGCGATCCGTATGGAGGTTCGGCCGAGCTGGATCAGAGCTACCTGTGGCGACCCCTGCCCGGCTCCGGCCGACATGCCACCCCCGTTCGCGGGTTGTGGCATATCGGCGCGTCCACCCACCCTGGGCCGGGGCTCGGCGGAGGATCAGGTCATCTGGTCGCCACCGCGCTGACCGCCCGCCGTCGCGTTCTTTCCCGGCGCGACTGACCTGCGCCGATGTCTTTTGTCCACAATAGACTCGGCAGGGGCGCCGGGTGGGTCACCTCAGCTGACCTTCGGCGTGGCACGGAGATGGTGGTGGACGTACCGCGTGCCGTTCGGCAGCTGGTAGAAGGTGACCGGGAGCCAGGTCAGCGTCCCGGGCTCACGCACCACGAACACCTGCGGCGTGACCGGGATCAGGGGGTACTCCTCGGTGGCGCGCTCGGTGAACTCCGCGATCGGACCGGTGGCCGTGTTCCGCAGCACCGGTCCGTCGTCGCCGGCGATCACCTCGATGCGCGCGGAAGCGCGCTCGTAAGTGCCCAGCCAGGGCGTGATGTCGACGTCGACTCCTTCGGCGGGCGGCGTGAGCGGCTTCGGCATCTCCACCCCGGCGACCTCGGCGAAGATCTCCCCGTACAGGTCGTGATAGAGGTCACGGACGTGGCCACCGTTGGTGAGCAGGGCGACCGCAAGGCCCTGCTCGGGCAGGACGCGCAGGAACGCGGACTGGCCGATCGTGTTGCCGTCGTGGCCGATGAGGTCGTGTCCGGACCAGTCGAAGCGGATCCAGCCGAGCCCCCAGGAGTCGCCGAGACTGTGCTTGTCGGGGAGGTCGGCGTGCTTGTCGGCCATCGCGGCGGCGGACTCGGCGCTCAGCAGCCTGGTGCCGTCCGCGGCCAGGCCGCCGGTCAGGTGCATCCGGGCGAAGGCGAGTATGTCGCCAACGGTGGAGGTGATTATGCCGGCCGGGCCGACCGCGCGCGGCAGCATCCACGACTTGGCGCGGGTCGGCTCCGCGTCGCCGTCACCGATGTGGCCGACGGCGGCCCGGTGCAGCAGTGCCTCTTCGGGCAGGGTCACGGTGTGCTCGAGGTCGAGCGGGGTGAACAGCAGGTCGCGCATGGCCGCGTCCCAGGTCTTGCCGGTGACCTTCTCGATCATCCGGCCGGCCAGCACGAATCCCGAGTTGCAGTAGGACCAGGTGGCGCCGAGCGGGTGGTTCTGCGCGGCGTCGGCAAGCAGGTCCACGTACTTCTCGACGCAGTCGTCGCCGCGGCCGGTATCGGTGAAGATGTCGCCGTCGATGCCGCTGGTGTGGGTGAGCAGGTGCCGCAGGGTGACCTTCTTGGTGACCTCCGGGTCGGCGAGCTTCAGTTCGGTCAGCACGTCGACGACCGGGGCGTCCAGGTCGAGCTTGCCCTCGTCGACCAGCCGCATGACCGCCGTGGCGGTCCACACCTTGCTGATCGACCCGATCTGGAACACCGCGTCGGTGGTGGCGGCGACGGCCGTGTCCACGTTGAGTACGCCATATGCGGCCTCGACAAGTTCGTCCTCGGGTTGGCCGAGCCGCAGGATGCCCAGCTGCGCGCCGGGCACCTGGTGCCGTTCGGCGAGGGCGCGCAGCCGCCGCTGCCAGTGGCCCGCGTCCAGCCGGGCCGGCCGGGGCCCGGCCGCGTCACCGGCGTAGCGCTCGACCCAGTCGACGATGCGCTGGTTGTAGTCGAGCCGGTGCGACAGCGGCCCGCTGACGATCATCAGGTGCGATCCGCCGGGGTAGAGCACGAGTTGGGTGGGGATCCCGCGCTCGCGCAGCGCGGCATGCCACTGCTCGGCCTGGCCGATCGGGCAGCGGACGTCGTCGGTGCCCTGGAGGACCAGGGTGGGCGTGCGAACGTCGGCGACCTTGGTGATCGGCGACTGCGCCGCGACCCGCGCCGAGTCGCGCCAGGGCAGGGCCTGAACCTCGTAGGCGGCCAGCACATGCCCGGCGTCGGAGGTGCCGGCGAAGCTGGTCAGGTCGGCCACGACCCCGCCGGTGACGGCCGCGGCGAACCGGGTGTCGCGGCTGGTCAGGTAGCAGGTCATGAATCCGCCGTAGCTGTAACCGGAGACCGCGAGCCGGTTCGGGTCGGCGGTGCCGTCGGCGACGAGAGCGTCCAGCGGTTCGAGGAAGTCCTTGGCGTCGGCCTCGCCCCAGGCGCCGATGGCCGCGGTGAAGAACGCGGCGCCGTAGCCGTCGCTGGCGCGGGGGTTCACCAGCAGCACGGCCCAGCCACGCGCGGCGAGTTCCTGGTGATAGAGGTGAACATTGTCCGCCGCGCCGTTCCAGGCGTTGTGCGGGCCGCCGTGCACGTCCAGCAAGAGCGGCAGCGGCCCGGTCCGCGCCGGGTCCCGGATCAGCCAGGACTGCACCACGGTCCCGTCGGAAATGGTGAACTCGCGGGATTCGCGCGGGAACCAGGCCACGTCGGCGAGGTTCGCGCCGTGCGAGGTGTGCACGGTCTCCGCACCCGTGGCGAGGTCGATGGTGACGACCTCGCCGAAGGAGGTCGCGGTGGCCAGCACGACCGCGGCTCGCGAGCCCGCCACGGACAGGCCCGACACCACCCGGTCCGCGCCGGTCAGCACGGGCGTGGGCGCGCCCCCGTCGACGCCGACCCGGTAGAGGTGACTGCAGCCGCGGTCACGGACGCAGAACAGCACGGCCGCGCCGTCGTCGACTAGTTGCGGCACCGCGCCCGGGTAGGCGGGCGCGCCTGGCATGACGTTGCGGTCCAGCGGCCCGGCCAGGTCGGTGGCCTCCACCGCCGGCGTCTCGGCCGCGCCGGTCACCGGGAGCCGGAACAGTCCGGCCGGCGCGGTCGGCCCGGTCGCGCTGCCGACGACGAGCAGTGCCGTCCCGTCGGCGGTCCAGTCGACGGTGCTCGCCACGCCCGTGCCGAACCCGGCAAGTTCGGGCCGGGCGTGCCGGTCGTCGGCGTCGATGACGTAGGCGCCGCACCGGAAGTCCAGATCGGCGTCCTGCCCCATCGCGGCGGCGAACGCGAGCCGGGTGCCGTCGGGTGACCACGCGGGCTCGCTCGCGTGCCAGTCGCCTTCGGTCACCTGCCGCACCTCGCGCGAGGCGACGTCGAGTACGTGCAGGTGGGTGCGGATGGTGCGGAGGAAGCCGCTGCCGTCGGCCTGAAAGTCGAGCCGGTCGGCCACGATCGGCGCGCCGGTCCGCTTGGCGCGCGCGGCGTCGTCCTCGTCGGCGTCGGCCGCGGTGTCGACCGGTGCGGTGAAGGCGATCCGGCCGCCGTCCGGGCTCCACATTGGACGGCCGGCGCCGAGCGGAAGGCGGCTCACCTGCTCGGGTTCGCCGCCGTCGGCGGGCAACAACCACAGCTGCGCGGGCCCATCGGTGGCGCGCAGGAACGCCAGCCTGGTTCCGTCGGGGGACCAGGCTGGCGCGGTGTCACCGGCGCCCCTGGTGAGCTGGGCCGGGTCGCCACCCGACGTGCTGACCCGCCAGAGCGCGGTGACCGCCCGGTCCTTCCTGGTGTCCTGGGTACGGAGCACGTAGACGATCTGGCTGCCGTCCGGCGAGAGGACCGCCTGCTCCGGGGTGGCGATGTCGGTCAGGTCGCTGATTCGCAGGCGTCGGGTCACGACGTGCTCCTTTGTGTGGTCGGGTCACCGGTCAACAGCGCCGGCTCGGCGCTGGATGCGTAGTGGCAGGCGGCGTGGTGCCGGTGGTCGGTGGTGGGCACCTCGGTGCGGCAACGCGCCCGGTCCGGCCGGACGAGCGGCCCGATCGGGCAGCGTGTGTGGTAGCGGCAGCCGGTGGGTGGGCGGTGCGGGTCGGCCGGTTCGGCGTCGGCGACGGCGCGCACCGCGGGATCGTCCGGCCGGTCGGGCGGGTGGCCGGGGTCGGGGACAGCGGCGAGCAGGTCGCGGGTGTAGGGGTGCTGCGGGTCGCCGAGCACGTCGTCGGCGGGCCCGTTCTCCACGATCTGGCCGAGGTACATCACCGCGATGCTGGTGGCGACGTAGCGGACCACGGCGAGGTTGTGGGAAATGAACAGCATCGAGATGCCCAGCTCGCGCAGCAGCTTGTGCAGCAGGTTGAGCACCGTGCCCTGGATCGACACGTCCAGCGCCGAGGTGATCTCGTCGGCGATCACCACCTCGGGCCGGGCGGCCAGCGCGCGGGCGAGCGCGACCCGCTGCCGCTGTCCGCCGGAGAGCCGGCCCGGGAACGCGCGCGCCAGGTCCGGATCGAGCTCGACGAGTCCGAGCAGCCGGGCCACCTCGGCCCGCCGGTCCAGCACCGCACCGGTGACCGGGGCGCGGCGCGGGATGGCCTCGCCGATGCTCGCGCCGACGGTCATGCGCGGGTCCAGCGAGGAGTAGGGGTCCTGGAAGACCAGCTGCACCGGACGGCGCGGCCCGCGCAGCGGCACCGGCGCTCCATCGAGCAGGATCCGGCCGGTGGTGACAGAAGCGAGCCCCACGGCGGCGCGCGCGAGCGTCGACTTGCCGGAGCCGGATTCACCGACCAGACCGACGATCTGTCCGTCCGGCACGGTGAGGTTCGCATTCTGCACGGCGGTGAGCCCGTGCCGCCGTGAGCCGTAGTGGACGGAGACGTCCTCGAACCGCAGCTCACTCATGGCCGTGCCCGCCCATCGTCATGACCTCCGGGGCTGCCAGGCCTGCCGCATCCGCGTGCCAGCACGCAACGCGCCTGCCGCGCTCGTCGGTGTCCAAGGGTGGTTCCTCCGTCCGGCAGAGGTCGGTCGCCAGCGGGCACCGGGGTGCGAACGCGCACCCGTCCGGGAACCGCGCCGGGTCCGGGGCGTGGCCGGGGATCGCGGCGAGCGGTCGGTCGAGGTCGGTGTGCATGTCCGGAACGGCGGCGACGAGCGCCCGGGTGTAGGGGTGCCGGGCGCCGGTGACGAGGTCCGCGGCGGGCAGGTCCTCGACGATCCGGCCGGCGTACATGACCAGTACCCGATCGCATACCTGCCTGATCACGGCTACGTCGTGGCTGATCAGCAGCAGCGCGACCGCGTCGTCGCGGCGGATGGACTGCAGCAGGTCGAGCACCTGCCGTTGCACGGTCACGTCGAGCGCGGTCGTCGGCTCGTCCGCGATGATCAGCGCGGGTTTGCCCATCAGGCCCATGCCGATCATGGCGCGCTGCCGCATGCCACCGGAGAACTCGTGCGGGTACTGGTTGGCGCGCCGCTGCGCCGCGGGCACCCGCACCGCGCGCAGCCGGTCGACCGCCCGTGCCAGTGCCGCGCTCCGGGACAGGCCGCCGTGCCTGCGGGCGACCTCGGCCAGCTGGCGCCCGACCCGGCGGGTGGGGTTGAACGAGGTCATCGGGTCCTGGAACACCACGGCCAGGTTCGTGCCGAGCAGCCGCCGATGAGCGCGGGGGCTACCGCTGAGCAGGTCGGTGCCGAGGAAGCGCAGCCTGGCCGCCTCGACCCTGGCCGGTTTCTCGACCAGCCGGGCCGCCGCGAGCGCGGTCAGCGACTTGCCCGCCCCGGATTCGCCGACCACACCGACGGCCTCGGCCCGGCCGATCCGGAAGCTGACGCCGCGCACCGGCCGGATCGGCGCGTCCTGCGCGGGCACGGTGACAATCAGGTCGGCCACGTCCAACACCGCTTCGCCCGGCGCGGGTTCGGCTGTCCCGGCCGGTGCGGGACGCTGCCGGATGCGGCCGAGTGGGACGCGGCCCAATGTCGTGGTCAGACCGATGCCCTTGGCCAGTGCCTCGCCGAACAGGTTGAACGCCAGCCCGGCGAGGATGACCGCGACCCCGGGCACCAGGGCAGCGATCGGCTGGCCGTAGATGCCGGCCAGCCCGTCGCCGAGCAACTTCCCCCAGTCGTAGGCCGGGGCCTGCACGCCGAGGCCGAGGAAGGACAGGCCGGCGAAGGCGAGCAGCGCGCTACCCGCGCCGATCGCCGCGTTGACGATCAGTGCCTCACCGATGTTCGGCAGCACGTGTCGCACCAGGATCTGCACCCGCCCGACGCCCGCGATGCGTGCGGCGGCGACGTAGTCGCGCTGCTCGACCCCGGCGACCAGGGTCTGCGCGAGTCGCGCGAACTCGGGTGCGCCCGCGAACCCGATCGCGAGCACCGCACCCTGCGCGCCGACTCCGAAGATCACCGCGAAGAACAGCGCGAGCAGGAGCGCGGGGAACGCGACGGCGATGTTGACCACGGCCGTCGCGATCCGTGCGACGCGGCGCCCGGCGATCACCCCGGCCGTTCCGAGCAGCAGTCCGGTCACGACGGTGATGACCGTGGCCAGCAACGCGAGCTCGACCGAGAGCCGGGTCGCGACGAGCACCCTGGTGAAGATGTCCCGGCCCAGGTTGTCCGTGCCCGCCCAGTGCTGCGCGGACGGTCCTTGCAACATCGCGGCGATGTCCGTCTGGTTCGCCTTCGCCGACCACAACAGCGGCGCGATGACCGCGAGTACGAGCAATGCGAGCAGGGCGACGCAGGCGCAGGCGCCGACCGGTGTGCGCAGCACCGCGAACCAGCGCCTGCCGGGGGTGGACCAGCGCGCGGGGCGGGCCGGTGCCGGCGATGCGGCCATGTCAGGTCTCCCGGATCGTCGAGCGCGGGTCGAGCAGCGAGAGCGCCACGTCGACGATGAGGTTCACGGCGAGCACCCCGATGCCGTAGACGAGCACGATGCTCTGCACCACCGGGTAGTCCTTGCCGAGAATGGACGAGACGATCGTGCTGCCCAGACCTGGCCAGGCGAACACGTTCTCCACCAGCACGGTGCCCGCGACCATGCCGCTGAGCAGCAACCCGCCCAGCGTGATGGTCGAAGTCAGTGCGTTGGGCAGAGCATGCTTGACGTACACCGCCGCGGCCGGCAGTCGTTTCGCCCGCGCGGTGCGCACGAAATCCGCCTGCAGCACCGCGAGCAGTTCCACCCGCAGGATGCGGGAGAGGATGGCGGCCGGCCCGATGGCCAGGGCCACCACCGGCAGCACGAACGACGCCGCCCCGGACTTGCCCGCGACCGGCAGCCAGTGCAGGTTCACGCCGACGAGCCAGACGAGCACGACGCCGACGACGAAGTTCGGGATGGAGCCGAGGACGACGCTCGTCGTGGTGAAGGCAAGTTCGGTCCGGCGGGCCCGCCCGCCCCGGGTCAGCACGGCCATGAGCGTGCCGACCGGGATCGCGATCACGATGGCGAGTCCGAACGCGGCCACCGCGAGTTCCAGCGTGGCGGGCATGCCTTCGCCGATGATCGTCGTGACCGGCAGCTGCGAGGTCAGCGAGACGTCGAGGTCCCCGGTGAGGACGCCGGTCAGGAAGTGCCAGTACTGCACGATCAGCGGCTGGTCGAGACCCAGGGCGTGCCTGCGCTGGTCGACGAGCGCCTGGGACGCGGTGATGCCCAGCGCGGCCCGTACCGGATCACCGGGGATCAGGTGGATCATCCCGAACGCGGCGGTCACCAGCACCCACAGCGACACGATGAACCGGATCAGACGGCGCACGGCGAACCGCAGCGCCGGGCTGTCCAGGACGCTTGTCGCCGGACCGGTGGTGGTCGGACTGGTCACGGTCACCTTCCGTGGCTTTAGTTGCTGGTCATCCGGATGCTCGTGGGCACCAGCTGGCCGACGGCCGAGAACCGCGCGCCCGAGGCGAAGACCTTGTTCAGCTGGTTGGCGAAGGGGATGACGTCGGCGTTCTTGATCAGACTCGACTCGGCCGCCAGCCACTGCGGGCACCCGGCGGAGCCCTCGAGCCGCTGGGCCTGGTCCACGAGGCTGGTGTAGGCGGCGTTGTCGATGTGCGCGAAGTTGTCGCCGTTGGGCGGCACCGGGCCGGAGAGGAATCCGACGAGCTGGTCGGGCGAGGGCACGTTCACCGGCCCCAGGGCGATGTCCCAGTTGCCCGTGGAGAACAGGGTGTTGGTCTGCGTGGTGTTGTCCTGACCGGACGGGGTGACCTTGACGCCGAGTTGCTGCCACTGCCCAGCGGCGAGGTCCGCGGCCGCCGAGGCGGCCGCGCCGGCACGAGAGGCGTACACGAAGGTCAGCGCGAGCTGCTGGCCGTCCTTGGTCCGGACCCCGTCCTGGCCCATTGTCCAGCCGGCCGAATCGAGCAGCGCCTTGGCCTGGTCGAGGTTGTGCTCGGGCAGCGCCTCGGCGACCGAGTTGCCTTTGCAGGCGGCCGGCGGTACGACGGCGAGCGCGGTGGCGGGCTCGCCCTCGCCCGAGGTCAGCACTTTCTGCAGCTGACCGAGGTCGACCGCCTGGGTGAGCGCGAGCCGTACCTTCTGGTCGGCGCCTGCCCGGCCCGGGGCATGGTTGAACCACAACTCGCCGGCCAGGATGGACGTGTTTACGGAATCGACCCGGGAGCTCTCCAGCCGCTTCGCGTCCTGGCCGAGGATGGTCGCCGCGTTGATCTGGCCGGACAGCAGCAGGTTCGCCGCCGTGGTCTCGTTCGCGATGATCTTGACCACGATCTTGTCCGGCTGGCCCGGTTGCGCCGTGGTCGCGCCGTTCGGCCCCCAGGTGTAGTCGGCGCGCTTGGTCAGCGTGTACTGGTTGCCCGGCTGCGCTTGGGTCAGCTGGTACGCGCCGGTGCCGTTGGTGGAGCCGGCCAGGAGTTTGCGGTCGGCCATGCCGTTCGCGCAGACCATCGGGATGCCCGCGAGTCCATTGAGGATGAACGGCGCGGGGCCGGGCAGGTTGATCGTGACCGTGTCGGTGGCCGCGTCCGCGGTCGCCGTGGTGTTGACCGGGAGCATGACGCCCGCGAACGGGCTGCTGTTCTTGGGGTTCCCGACGTAGTTGAGGTTGTCCGCCGCCGTCTGGGCAGTGAACGCGGACCCGTCGGAACAGGTGATGCCCGGGCGCATCGTGAGCGTCACGGTCTTGTCGTTGACGTGCCAGGACGCCGCGAGCTGGGAGCCGATGGCCCCGGAGTCGTCGATGCTGAGCAGCGGGTCATAGGCGAGTACGCTCATCGAGTAGGCGTTGGACGACACCGATGATTGCGGGTCCAGATTGCCTGGATCCGAGCTCAGCGCATAGGTAAAGGTGCCGCCGTTGACGACGGTGCCCCCTGCCGAACTACCACCGCTGCCGCAGCCGGCCAGCGCGGCCCCCGCCGTTACCACGCTGACCGCGAGGCCGGCCATTGCGGTGATGCTCCTGCTGCGGTTGATCATCGAGCTGGCCATCAGACGCTCCGATCGTGCTGGTGGTCATGCGGTGCTTGGAGAAAAGGGTGCAGGATCCGCCACGCGCAGTGTTCGTGCGTGCGAACGAGCCACCGCGGCGGAATTTGTCGGATCCGACCACCCGCTACTGGGTCGGATCCGGCCGGGCCATGCGTGTCCTAACAGGACAGAACGACGTGAGCCCGGCCCGGACGAGGGCCGACCGTGCACGGCGTCACCGAGGTGTTGTCCCCGGTCACGCGCCGACTCGTTTGTCGGCGCGGCCGCTGTGCAGGAACAGAGCGTGTCCCTGGCCGTCGTCGCCGACGAACGCGTGTGGCATGTGAATGCCGTGTATCGGGGTTTTGGTGATGAGCGTGTCGCCCTGGAGGCTGGTGAGTTCGATCTTCTCGTCGACGTGTCCGAGTTCGGCGTGTATGCCCTTCATCCGCCTGTGCATCCACACCCGGCCTTCGTCGTCCTGGCTGATTTCGACGTCGGCGACATCGGAGCTGTAGGTGCCGAGATAGCGCGAGACGTCGGCCGGGGTGGCCGCGCCGGGGGTGGGCAACGGTGGCAGGGTCACGTTCGCGACCTCGGCGAGTACCTTGCCGACGATCGCGAGGTATAGCTGCATCACGTCACCGCCGTTGGTGAACAGGGCGACCGCGACGTCGTGTTCTGGTACCGCGCGGAAGAACGAGGACTGGCCGATGGTGCCGCCGTCGTGCCCGATGACGGTGGTTTCCGGGAAATCGAAGATTTCCCAGCCGAGGCCCCAGGAATCGCCCATCGTGCCCAGGTAGGGCAGGTCGACCTGCCGTTCGCGCATCGCGGCGATACTCGCGGGGGACAGCACGGGAGATCCGTCCGGTCCGATGCCGTTGCGGAGGTGCATGCGGGCGAAAGTGAGCAGGTCTCGGGGGCGCATGGCGAGCATGGACCCGGCAGCCGCGTTCGACCGGGCCAGGCTCCACACCGGCGCGGGCTCGGGGGCGCTGTCCGGCTTGGTTTGGAGGTGACCGAGAGCCGCGCGGTAGCGGATGGCGTCGTACGGGTTGGCCGCGGCGTGCGTGAGCCCCAGGGGAGTGAAGAGGTGGTCGCGCAGGCACTGGTCATAGGGCTTGCCACGCAAGACTTCGATGACGCGGCCGAGGACGCTGTAGCCGGCGTTGTTGTAGGAGAACATCGTGCCGGGCGTGAACAGCTGGGGCACGGCGGCGAGGGTGGGTACGTACTTCTCGATGCAATCGTCGCCGACGCCGGTGTCGGTGAAGATGTCACCCTCGAAACCACTGGTGTGGCACAGCAACTGGCGGACGGTGATCGCCTCGGTGGCGTCGGCGTCGGCGACGCGGAACTCGGGCACGTAGGTGCGGACCGGGGCGTCCAGGTCAACGGCGCCCTCGTCGACCAGTTGCATGATGAGGGTCGCGGTCCAGACCTTGGTGATGGAACCGATCTGGAACAGCGAGTCGGGCGTCGCTTCGACTCCGGTGGCGGTGTTGAGCACGCCGGCGGCGTAGTCGATCACCTCGTCGCCGACGGACACGGCGATCGCGGCGCCCGGGACCTGGTGTTCCTTGATCAGAGCCGGCAGGTGTTTTTGCAGCCACGCAGCGATCTCATCCAGTTTCGCCATAACTACCCCTCACGTCTTCGTGAGTTTCCGTCAGTCACGTCACGTTAGGACGATACCGGGGCGCTGGCTTCGTCCTGGACGACGAACGCCACGGTCCGAACCTGTTCCACGGCACCAACTGATGATCAGCGGTCGGGTGTACTCGAAACTGGATCGGCCGAAACACCTCACCCACGCCAGCGGCGGTGCCGGGTGGCTTGCGTGCCTTCGCGGACCAACTCCAGCCGGGGACGGGGTCCGTCGGTCCGCCCGGTGGGCGGCTTCCGGTTCCCCGCCCGGAACGGGGCCGGCCAGTCCGCGCCCGGGCCCTGGTATTCCTGGTCCGCGGCCGCATGAAGCGTCCAATGTGGATCGTAAAGATGCGGCCGGCCGACGGCGATCACGTCGGCCCGCCCGGCGAGCAGGATCGAGTTGGCGTCATCGTAGGAGGAGATCGCGCCCACGGCGATCACCGTGACGCCGTATTTCTCGCCGATCTCGTTGCGAATCCGGTCGGCGAACGGCGTCTGGTAGGAGCGGCCGAACGCCGGCTTCTCCGACTTGACCACCTGCCCGGTCGACACGTTGATGGCGTCCACCCCGTGTTCGGCGAAGGCGCGGGAGATCTCGACGGCATCGTCGATCTCGTTGCCGCCGTCGGCCCAGTCCGTGGCGGAAATCCGCACGGCGAGCGGACGATCGGCAGGCCACGCCTCCCGGACCGCGTCGAACACCCACAGCGGGAACCGGAGCCGGTTCTCCAGCGACCCGCCGTAGTCATCGGTCCGTTGGTTCGCCAGCGGGGACAGGAACGAAGACAGCAGGTAGCCGTGGGCACAGTGCAGTTCGAGCAGGTCGAACCCGGCCCGGCCGGCGGCCTTGGCGGCCAGGACGAACTCGTCGGTGATGCGGTCGAGGTCGGCTTCGGTCGCGCTCCGGGGGATCTGGTTGAGGTCCGAGTAAGCCAGCGGTGAGGGCCCGAGAACGTCCCAGTTCCCGTCCTCGAGCGGCTGGTCCATCCCTTCCCACATCAGCCTGGTCGAGCCCTTGCGGCCGGAATGTCCTAACTGGACTCCGATCTTGGCGGTGCTGCGCTCGTGCACGAAGTCCACGATCCGCTTCCAGGACGCTTCCTGTTCCGCCGTGTAAAGGCCGGTGCAGCCAGGCGTGATGCGCCCGGCCTCGGAAACGCACACCATTTCCGACATCACCAGCCCCGCGCCGCCCAAGGCCTTGCTGCCCAGGTGAACGAGGTGGAAGTCGCCGGGAATCCCGTCGGTCGCCGAGTACATGTCCATGGACGACACCGAAACGCGGTTCTTCAGTGCCAGGTTCCCGATCCGGTACGGCTGGAACATCGCCGGCGCGGCGACCGGATTGACGGTGTGGCCGCCGCTGACCTGCTGATCGGCGTACCACGAGTTCAGTCTTGCCACGAATTCCGGGTCCCGCAGCTGCAGGTTGTCATGGGTGATGCGGCGGCTGCGGGTGAGGATGTTGAACGCGAACTGGCTGGGATCCTGGTGGACGTAGTGGCCGATGTTCTCGAACCACTCGAGGCTCGCCTGGGCGGCACGCTGGGTCGACAGCACCACCGGCCGTCGCTCGGCCTCATAGGCGCGCAACGCTTGACCTGGTGAATCCTGCTCGTGCAGGCACGCTGCCAGGGCCAGCGCATCCTCCATCGCGAGTTTGGTGCCGGACCCGATGGAGAAGTGCGCGGTGTGCGCCGCGTCGCCGAGCAATACGATGTTGCCGCGGCACCACGTCTCGTTCCGGACCGTGGCGAAGTTGGCCCACTTCGAGTTGTTCGTCAGCACCTGGTGACCGTCGAGCACGTGACCGAGAAGATCCATCACGTGCGCGATCGACCGTTCGTCGCTCTCCCCGGGGGCGAATGGGCGGTTGGCGAACTTGCCGAAGCCCGCGCGGCGCCACACGTCGTCATGCATCTCGACGATGAAGGTGCTCGCGTCCGCGCTGTAGGGGTAGCCGTGCACCTGCATCACGCCGTATGGGGTTTCGCAGATGTAGAACTTGAAGGCATCGAACACGAGGTCGGTGCCAAGCCACATGTACTTGCTGTGCCGGCGTTCGATGCCGGTGCCGAAATCCTCCGCATACCGGGCACGTACCTCAGAGTTCGCGCCGTCGGAGACGAGCACCAGGTCATGGTTGGCGCTCAGGTGCTCGATGTCGGGCGCGAGTGTCCGGAAATGCATGCGCACGCCGAGCGCCCGGCAGCGGTCCTGCAGGATCAGCAGCAGCTTCTTCCGGCTCATCGCGGCGAAGGAATGCCCGCCCGAGGTGTGCACGGTGTCGCGGAAGTGGATGTCGATGTCATCCCACTGTGCGAAGCATTCCGCCATGCGGCGGTAGATCTCGGGGTCCGCGTGCTCGATGCCGCCGAGCGTCTCGTCGCTGAACACGACGCCGAAACCGAAGGTGTCGTCGGGCGCGTTGCGTTCCCAGACCGTAATCTCGTGATGAGGATCGAGTTGTTTCATCAGCGCGGAGAAATACAGCCCGCCGGGGCCTCCGCCGACGACGGCGATGCGCATGCCTTCTCCTGATCGGCCCTGGGTTCGGTCCATTGTGGTCATGGCGTGCTCGCCCGTTCTTCGCGCAGCTTGTGCCGCTGGAGCTTGCCGGTGGCCGTGCGCGGCAACGCATCGCGGAATTCGATGCTGCGCGGATGCTTGTACGGCGCGAGGATCTGCTTGACGTGGTCGGCCAGTTCGCGCTTCTTTTCCTCGTTGCCCGTGACGTCCGGACGCAGCACAACGGCGGCGTGCACGATCATGCCGCGCTCGACGTCGGGCAGGCCGATCACCGCGCACTCGGCGACGTCGGAATGCTGTTCGAGTGCCTGTTCCACTTCCGGGCCGGCGATGTTGTAGCCCGACGAGACGATCATGTCGTCGGCGCGGCCCTGGTACCAGAAGTACCCGTCCGCGTCCCGGACGTAGATGTCGCCGGTGAGGTTCCAGCCGTGCCGGACGTACTGGGTCTGGCGTTCGTCGGCGAGGTAGCGGCACCCGGTCGGCCCGATCACCGCGAGCCTGCCCGCGGTGCCGTCCGGTACCGGCTGCCCGGCGTCGTCCAGCACCGCCGCGCGGTAGCCCGGCACGGCGCGCCCGGTGGCCCCGGGGAGGATGTCGTCGTCGGCGGACGAAATGAACACGTGCATCATTTCGGTGGCTCCGATGCCGTCGATGATGCGGATCCCCGTTCGCGTGTGAACCTCGCGCCACACCGACTCAGGCAAGTGCTCGCCGGCCGACACACACCGGCGCAGTTTGGCGAGTACATCCGTCTTTCCCTCGCGCAACAGTGCCCGGTATGCGGTGGGTGCGGTGAACAACACGGTCGCCCCGTGTTCGCGCACCGCGGCTTCGATCACGTCGGTGCCCGGCCTTTCCAGCAGCAGGGTGGCGGCACCGGCACGCAACGGGAACACCATCAGGCCACCGAGGCCGAACGTGAATCCCAGCGGCGGTGTCCCCGTGAACACATCATCCGGCCGCGGTTGCACGATATGTGCGGAGAAGGTGTCGGCCGCCGCCAGCACGTCGCGATGGAAGTGCATCGTCGCCTTGGGCGTCCCGGTGGTGCCCGACGTGGGGGCGAGCATGACCACGTCATCGGCTGCGGTATCGACCGCGGTGAACTCGCCGGACTTCGTGGCGGCGCGCGCGAGCAGGTCGTCGGGACCCGCGTCGCCGTAGCAGACCGTGGTGACTCCGGGAACCGCGGAATCGAGCAGTTCTTCCGCGAACCGATGGTCGCACAACACGATCGTCGTCGCGGTCAGGTCGAGGAGTTTGTGGAGTTCCGTACGCCGGAGCATCGGCATCGTCGTGACCACCACCGCACCCGCCTTGACCACGGCGAACCAGCACGCGACGAGCCAAGGGGTGTTCGGTCCGCGCAGCAGCACCCGCTGCCCCGGGACCAGCCCGAGGTCCTCGGTGAGCACCTGTGCGATCTGGTTCGACCGTCGCACCAATTCCCCGTAGGTCCAGCGTTCGGTGGGGGAGATCAGGCACGTCCGATCGGCCCCGTACCGCCGGCTCGTGTCTTCGAGCAGGGCGGTCGCGCAGTTGAGCCGTTCCGGGTAGCGCAACTCGGGTGACACGAACTCGAACTCCGGCCACTGCTCGCGGGGCGGCAGGTGGTCCCGGCAGAACGTGTCGACGTGGGCGGAGGGGGACAGTTCGGATGCCGGCTTCATTGCGGACCTCCCAGGCGGATTCCCGCGACCAAGATATGTTCTCTTGATGACGCGCGTCAAGAACTGGTGATACGGGCGGATGGTGAATCCGGGATCCGCTCCGACCGGTAAGTTCGACAGGCACTCGTAGGCTGAATCTCACTGTTGGACAGGGAGGCTGAGGTGGCCGAGACGACGGTGGCCGAGGTGATGGCCGAGCTGGCCGCGCTCGAGGACCCGAAGGCGCGTGCGGTGAACGAGAAACACGGTGACGATCACGGCGTGAACCTCAGCAAGCTGCGCGCGCTCGCGAAGCGGCTGAAAACGCAGCAGGAACTCGCGCGCCGGCTCTGGGGGACGGCCGATACCGCGGCGAGACTGCTGGCGACCCTGATCTGCCGCCCGAAGGCGTTCGAGCGTGACGAGTTGGACGTCATGTTGCGCGAGGCGCGCACCCCCAAGGTGCACGACTGGCTCGTGAACTACGTGGTGAAGAAGAACCCGCACGCCGAAGAGCTGCGCCTGGTCTGGTCCGCCGATCCGGACCCGGTGGTCGCGAGTGCGGGCTGGGCGCTGACCATCGAACGCGTGGCCAAGAAGCCCGAGGGTCTCGACCTCGCGGGGCTGCTCGACGTCATCGAGGCGGAGATGAAGGATGCCCCGGATCGCCTGCAGTGGGCGATGAACCACTGCCTGGCGCAGATCGGGATCGAGCACGCCGAGCACCGCGCCCGTGCAATCGACATCGGTGAGCGCCTTGAGGTACTCAAGGACTACCCGACTCCGCCCAACTGCACGTCTCCATTCGCACCCACCTGGATCAACGAGATGGTGCGCCGACAGCACGACAAGTAGGCGCCCACGCTCATGCCGCCACACTCGTAGAAGCGGCAACCCGATCGTCGGGCGGAATCAGCCGGCCAGGTCAGCGGCGCTTTGCTTCGATGAGCCAGGCCGCTGAGTCGTAAAGCACGCCTCGCTCGGTCTGGTGCTCGACCATGCTGGCCCGCAGGTCAGCCAGAGCGCGCGCCCGGTCGGCGGCGTCGAGATCGGCGATCATCCAAGCGAACTGACCGGCGATGAACTGGCAAGCGTCATCGGCGTCGCGGCCGAAGTACATCGGCTCGGTGAGTCCGTGCAGCCGCACGTCGGTGAACCCGGCCGAGGCCAGCAACTGCCGCACCTGGTCGGGGTCGGTCAAGGACCCGGGCTTCGCCGGCGGCGGGGTGGGCAGCTCACGACCGGCGGCCAGGGCGATCCGGAAGGCGGTGAGCCATTCGTTGTGCTCCAGTGACCGCCACGACAGCAGCGCGAGCCGTCCATTGGGTCGCATCGCCCGCGCGATGTTGGCGAAGGCCGCGAAGGGATCGCCGAAGAACATCACGCCGTGCCGGCTGATAGTGAGGTCGAAGTGCTGATCCGGGAACGGATGGACCTGGGCGTCGGCCCGCAGGAATCGCACGTTGCCCACCCGTTCCTGCTCCGCCAACCGGCGCGCGAGCTCGATCATGCGAGCGGACAGGTCCACGCCGAGAACCGATCCAGCGCTCGCGCGCCGCGCGGCGTCGCGGGTGGTCTGCCCGCTGCCGCACCCGATGTCCAGAACATTGGCGGTCGGGTCGATCTCCGCCGCGTCCAGGAGTTGATCATGGTAGCCGGCGACGCCTTCGTTGAAGCGCTCGGCACGGGCTACCCAATACGCGCCCTGATCACCGTCCCACGCGCGGAGCTGGTCGATATTGGACGGGTCGACCGGGACCGTGGTGCTCTCGTTCATCCGAAACCCCCAGTTCCCCTCCGATCAGGAGGGAGGCGCGAACAGTGCGCGGACAACCTACCCTGCGACTCCAAGGTGGACCATCGTTTTTACCCGGGTACACCGGCAGCCACCATCCACGCCTTCGCGCGACAGCAGGCGTGCCGCGCCGGAGTCCGGTCAGTACGTCGCGGCACCGGCGGCCGTATCGTGTGCGCATGGCGACGGAGACATACGCTGGGGAAATGCTGGGCAGCCGGGAGACGCAGCCGCGGCAGTTGATCGTCACGATCTTCGGCCTGTACGCGCGTGCGGAACGGAACTGGCTGTCCGTGGCCTCCGTGGTCAAGTTGATGGCCGATCTCGGGGTGGACGGCCCGGCGGTGCGCTCGTCGATCTCCCGGCTCAAGCGCCGTGGGTTGCTGCACAGCGAGCGGCATGCGGGCGCCGCGGGCTATTCGCTTTCGGAGTCGACGCTGGACCTGCTCGCCGAGGGCGACATCCGGATCTTCGAGCGCAGCAGGTCGGAGGTGGGGGATGGGTGGATCCTGGTCGTGTTCTCCATTCCCGAGGTCGAGCGCGACAAGCGGCATGCGCTGCGCACCACGCTGACCCGGCTGGGGTTCGGCACCGTCTCGCCCGGCGTCTGGATCGCCCCGGGTAACCTCATGCGCGAGGTTCGGCACACTCTCGAACGCCGCGACCTGGTGTCCTATGTGGACGTGTTCAGGGGTGACCATCTCGCTTTCGGTGACCTACGGGCAAAGGTTCGCACCTGGTGGAACTTCGAGGAACTCAACACCCTCTACGCCGACTTCCTGGTCCGGTACCGGCCGGCTCTCCACCGCGTGACGGCGGGGAAGCTGACGCCGTGCCAGGCGTTCACGAAGTACGTGCCGCTGCTCACGGAGTGGCGACGTCTGCCCTACCGCGACCCCGGCCTGCCGCTGTCCTTGCTTCCACCCGGCTGGAAGGGCGAAACCGCGGGGGAGCTGTTCGACAAGCTGAACCGGGCGCTCAGCGGGCCCGCGCGGGAGCACGCGACGGAAGTCATGCACGGCTGAGGGGCCGGCCACCGCGGCGACTCAGCTTGTCAGTTGGCTTGGCGCAGCGAGTTGATCGTGCGTCCGACCAGGCTGCGGGCGGTCCGGGCGAGATGGGGTTGGTCGGCGAAGCCGGCCGTGGCCGCGGCCTCGGCCGTGGACTGGCCGGGCAGGGCGGCCAGCGCGGCACCCAGCCGCGCCCACAGCCGAAGCCGCGCCAGCGGGATACCGACCGACGTGTGCACCAAAGCCCGCAGGCGTGGCGAGGAGAGACCGACCTCGGTCGCGATCGAGCCGATGGCCTGGGCGCCCGTCGTCGCGGCCTGCACGGCATAGGTCACCCTCGAGTCCAGCGTGGAGCCGGCACCGACCAGTGTGATGAGCGCGGCGTGAGCGGCGGAGAGGTTTGGGCCGTGGACGTCATCGGGATCCAGCGCGGCCAGCATCCGTCGGACCTGGGCGGCAGTCAACGGCGTGAGGCCGGTGTGCTGGCGCAGCAGCCAGGGGTCGACGAACAGCGCAACGAAATCGGACGTGGCCGCGCAGGTGTGGGTGAGTTGCGGTGGCACGATCATGCCGGCCGCGGTGACCGTGGGGCGGCCCCGGTCCGATGCGACCACGACCTGACCGTCGAGGGGCAGGACGACCTTCCAGGCCGGGTGGCGGTGGCGGGTGACGGTGAATGCGCCTGTCTGGCGGAACATCGCCGTATCCGGGGTGGAGGCGAACGCGATCCGCCGATCGTTTTGTTCAAGCGCCCATGCGCTGGTGGGGAAGAGCATCGCGCCATGCACACTATCGCCTCGATCGCGCTGGCGATCTTCTTTCTGGTCACCGGTGTGACCCACTTCCTGTTCCCCGGCTACTACCGCGCGTTGGTCCCGGTGTGGCTGCCCGGTGCCCGGGTGCTGGTGGTGCTCAGTGGCGTTGCGGAGATCGTGGTGGCCGGGCTGGTCGCCGTCCCGGCGACCAGGGCACTGGGCGGGTGGCTCGGCGCCGCGTTGATCACCGCTTTCCTGACCGTCTGGATCGAGGCTCTGCGCCATGCACGCAGCGACCAACCATGCCGCGCGAATCGACTGGTCGGTGTGGTGGTACGGCTGGTGGTCAACATCGGCTATGTCGCCTGGGCGATCGCGGTGGCGGTCTGACGAGGGCAGGGGCGTCAGGGGCTCGGTGCGTCGCTCGCGTTCTTCTTGATCACTCAGCCGAGATGCGCGATGCCCTGCACCTCGATGAGTGCCTCGGCATCCCACAGGCGAGCGACGCCGACCGCCGCCATCGCCGGGTAGTGCCGGCCGGCCAGCCGCTTCCAGACCCGGCCGATCTCGCGCGCCTGTGCCCGATAGTCCTCGATGTCCACAATGTACAGTGTCAGGCTGACGAGTTGCCCAGGCTCACCGCCTGCCGCGCGCAGCGCCGTGAGCAGGTTGCCGAGCGCTCGCTCGAACTGCTCGACGACGGTGCCGCCGACGATAGTGCCCTTCTCGTCGAGCGCGGTCTGCCCGGCGAGGTACAGCGCGCTTCCGGCGCGGACCGCGTGGGAAAACCCGGACGGGTCACCGAGTTCTGGGGGGTTGATGCGCTCGATACCGGAACTCACGACTGGACCGCTCCTCCGTCGACGTTGATGCCTTGTCCGTTGACCGCGCCGTTGACGACGCAGAAGTGCACCGCCTCGGCCACCTCCCCGGGATCGACCAGCCGGCCGATCGGCTGGCGGCGGGCGAGTGCACGGCGCGCTTCGGCCAACTCGATACCCCTACGCTCGCTGATCGCGTTGATGGTCTCCGCCGTCATCGGTGTGTCCACGTAGCCCGGACACACCGCGTTGACCGTCACGCCCGACCTCGCGTACTCGGCCGCGGCGGCCCGCACGAGGCCGAGCACCCCGTGCTTGCTCGCCGTGTAGGCGCTGACTTGCGATTCCCCGCGCTTGGCGACGACCGAGGCGACGACGACGATCCGTCCCCAGCCGGCCTCCAGCATGGCGGGCAGTGCCCGCCGCACACATCGGAACGGCGTGGTCAGGTTCAGTTCGATCATGTGTTGCCACTGCTCGTCCGTGGTCTCCACCAGCGATGCGGCGCTGCCGGCGCCCGCGTTCGCCACCAGTACTTCCACCGGACCCAGCGCACGCTCGACTTCAGCGAACATCCGCTCGACGTCCTCGGGGACGGTCAGATCCGCGGCGACGCCGAGCACCGTAGGACCGGCCTGTCGAGCCCTGATGTCGGCGGCCGCCTCCTCGATGGCACTGCATGACCGAGCCACGAGGGCGACGTGATGTCCCACGGCGGCGAGCCGGTCGGCCACCGCCCTGCCGATGCCGCGGCTCGCTCCTGTCACCAGGCAAACTCGTGGTGTCATGGGAGAGTCCATTGTGGCCCTTACCGGCCGGTCCAGCGTGGCTTGCGCTTGTCGTTGAAGGAGGCGTGGAACTCGGCGTGGTCCTCGGTGGTCATCAGCAGGGCCTGCGTCATCGCGTCCAGCTCCATCGAGGCGCCGAGCGGCATGTCGAGCTCACGGGTGATCAGCGCCTTGGTCTGGGCGTAGGCCAGGGTCGGCCCGTCGGCCAGCCGCCGGGCGAGCGCCGCGACACCTTCGTCGAGCCCATCGTCGGGCACAAGCCGGGACACCAGCCCGTACTTCTCGGCGGTCGGGGCGTCGATGGTGTCGCCGAGCATCAACAGTTCGGTGGCCCTGGCCGCGCCGACGGCCCGCGGCAGCAGGTAGGCCGCACCCATGTCACCGCCGGAAAGGCCGACCTTGGTGAACAGGAATGCGAACCGGCCCGATTCGGTGACGACCCGGAAGTCGGAAGCCAGTGCGATGACCGCGCCGGCGCCGGCCGCGATGCCCTGGATTCCGGAGATGATCGGGATCGGGCATTCCCGCATTGCCCTGATGACGTCGCCGGTCATCTTGGTGAACGCCATGAGATCGCGGGCCTTCATCATGATGAGCTCGCCGATGATCTCGTTGACGTCCCCGCCGGCGCAGAACGCGGTGCCCTTTCCCCGGATCACCAGCACGCGCGTGTCGCCGCGCTGGGGCAGTTCGTACAGCAGGTCCCGAAGGTCGGCGTAGCTTTCGAAGGTCAGCGGGTTGAGCTTGTCCGGCCGGTTGAACGTCACGGTGGCGACACCGTCGGCGACCGTGAAGTCGAAGTGCTTCCAGTCGTGTGTGATCGCGGCGGAGCCGCGGAACGGGCCGGCAGGCATGGCTGCTCCTTATCGTGCGCTGTCGTGCGGCGGTCAGCGGGTCAGGGATCGGCCGATGATGGTGCGCTGAATCTCCGAAGCACCTTCGTAGATGCGCGGGGCTCGCACCTCGCGATAGAGGTGTTCGAGGGGATGGCCCCGTTGCAGTGCCCGGGCGCCGACCAGTTGCACGGCCGCGTCCACGACGAATTGCGCGGTTTCGGTCGCGTCGAGCTTGGCCATCGCGGAGCGCCGGGTGATCTCCGCCGGGTCTGCGCCGGCGTCGTAGGCGCCGGCGGCGGAATAGACGAGCAGCCGGCTCGCCTCGATCCGGGTGGCCATGTCGGCGAGCTTGTGGGAGACCGCCTGCTGGTCGCTGAGCACGCCGCCGAACGCTTTCCGCTGTTTCGTGTACGCGATCGCGGTGTCCAGCGCCGCCTGGGCCATGCCGATCGCGAACGCACCGACCGAGGGCCGGAACAGATCCAGTGTCCGCATGGCGATCGTGAAGCCTCGATCCACCTCGCCGAGTACGTCGGCCGGGCCGACGCGCACGCCCTCGAAGGTCAGCCGGCCGATCGGATGCGGCGAGATCAGGTCGAGGTGCTCACCGCCGAGCCCGGCGGCATCGCCGGCGACCGCGAAGGCAGTGACCCCACGGGCGCGTGCGTCCGGCGTCGTGCGGGCGAACACGACGTAGATATCGGCCTCGGGGGCGTTGGAGATCCACATCTTCTCGCCGTGCAACAGCCAGCCGTCGCCATCTGGCCGGGCTTCCAACTGCAGCGCGGCCGCATCGGAGCCGGCGTCCGGTTCGGACAGTGCGAAGGCGGCGACCGCGTCCCCGGACACCACGGCCGGGCGCCAGGTGCCGATGACCGCGTCGTTGCCCGAGAGCAGGAACGGGTAGCTGCCAAGGCCCTGCAGGGCCAGGGCGGTCTCGGCCTCCGTGCTCACCGTTGCGAGAGCCTCACGCATCAGGCAGAGGTCCATCGCCGCCGCCGGCCGTCCGGTGCTCGCGCCGGGGAAGAGCCGGGCGAGCAGGCCGTGCGTTCCCATCGCCTTGAGCAGTTCGCGATTGACATGTCCTTCTTCGCCGGCGTCGACCACGGGACGCAGTTCGTCGACGGCGACAGCGCGGACGTGGGCGACGAACTGCTGCTGGCCCTCGGTCAGGGCGAACGCCGTCATTGTTCCTCCAACCGGCCCGGTGGCACGCCCAAGGTATGTTGTTTTGTCGGCGATCGTCAAGTATTCGCCAGAAGGGTGGTTCAGCGCATAAGGTGCCTCCTTAACGGTCGACACGCCAACGCCATGGGAGTTAGTGTGACGGAACGCACCCACACGGAACGGCGAGCCGGCGACTGGCGCCTTTCCGGGCCCTGGGTGGTCTTGGTGCCGTCCCCAGGTTGCCGACTTCGACGAAGAGGAGCAGGCATGGCCGAGCGGTCCTTTGCCACCGAGGTCCTCAAGCTTCGGCACGGTGCCGGGACGACCTTCACGGGCGAGGGCATTCTCGCCGTCACGAAGGCTTTGCTGCAGTCCGGCGTGGCCTATGTCGGCGGTTACCAGGGAGCCCCGATCTCACACCTGGTGGATGTGCTCTCCGACGCCCGTGAAGTCCTCGACGAACTAGGCATCTACTTCGAGGCCAGTGCGTCCGAGGCCACCGCGGCGGCGATGCTCGCCGCGTCGGTGCATTACCCGCTTCGCGGCGCGGTCACCTTCAAGTCCACGGTCGGCCTGAACGTCGCCTCGGACGCACTCGCGAACCTGGCCAGCGGCGGTGTCACCGGCGGTGCGCTGGTGATCCTCGGGGAGGACTACGGCGAAGGTTCCAGCATCATGCAGGAACGTTCGCATGCCTTCGCGATGAAGTCGCAGATGTGGCTGCTGGATCCCAGGCCGGACGTCGCCGCGATCGTCGACGCGGTGGAGGCCGGATTCGAGCTGTCCGAGGCCAGCAACACGCCGGTGCTGCTGGAGTTGCGGTTGCGGTCCTGTCACCTGCACGGCAGCTTCACCGCCAAGGACAACGTGCGGCCACCCATGACGGTCGGGGACGCGGTCGAGAATCCCCGGCGCGACCTGAGCCGGATCGTGCTGCCACCGGCGAGTTTCCTGCACGAGCGGGAAAAGGTCACCGAGCGGTGGCCGGCCGCCGTGCGGTTCATCCGGGAGCGCCGCCTCAACGAGGTCTTCGGCGCGGGCGCCGCGGACGTCGGCATCATCGTCCAAGGTGGCCTCTACAACACCCTCAACCGGGCGCTGGAGTTGCTCGGTTGCTCCGACGCTTTCGGCCGTACGCGAATCCCGCTCTACGTCATGAACGTGACCTATCCCGTGGTGGACGCCGAGATTCTCGAGTTCTGCGCGGACAAGCGTGCGGTGCTGATGGTCGAGGAAGGCCAGCCGGACTACCTCGAGCAGAACCTGAACGCGATCCTGCGGCGTGCCGGCGCGAGCGCGGCGTTGCACGGCAAGGACTTGCTGCCGGTCGCGGGGGAGTACACCGCGGCCGCGGTGACGCGCGGTCTGAGGACGTTCCTGGACAAATACCTGCCCGACGCGATCGACGGTGAGCCCACACTGCTGCTGCCCGCGGAGGACCCGCGAAGCCCGTTCGCGAAGCGGGTTGAACCCAACACCGTGCATGCCCGTCCGCCGGGGCTGTGCACCGGCTGCCCGGAACGCCCGATCTTCAGTGCCTTGAAGCTCGCCGAGCGGGAGACCGGCGAACACCACGTCAGCGCGGACATCGGATGCCACCTGTTCTCGATCAACGAGCCGTTCAACCTTGGTGCCACCACCATGGGCTATGGGCTCGGCTCCGCCGGCGCGTCCGCGCTGAACTCGACGAACGCGGGCCGCCGGCCGATCGCGATCATGGGTGACGGTGGCTTCTGGCACAATGGTTTGACCAGCGGCGTCGGCAACGCGGTCTTCAACAAGAACGATCAGCTGCTCGTCGTCGTGGACAATGCCTACAGCGCGGCCACCGGTGGGCAGGATGTGCTCTCCTCCCAGGCCGACAATCCCCACCGCTCGACCAAGCATCCGATCGAGCAGGCTGCCCGCGGCGTCGGCGTCAAGTGGACCAAGACGGTCACCAACACCTACCAGGTGGGCGAGCTGCGCGACCTGTTCATCGACGCGCTGACCAGTACGGAGCCGGGACCGAAAGTCGTGGTCGCGCAGAGCGAATGCCAGCTCAACCGGCAGCGCCGGGTCCGGCCGCAGACGAACCAGGCCATCAAGGACGGGAAACGCGTTGTCCGCCAACGGTTTGGTGTCGACGCCGAAACCTGCACCGGCGATCACGCCTGTATCCGGGTGTCCGGCTGCCCGTCGCTGACCATCAAGTCCAATCCGGACCCGATGCGGACCCATCCGGTCGCCACCGTGCTCGATAGCTGTGTCGGCTGTGGTGTCTGCGGCGAGAACGCCCATGCGGCGTCGTTGTGCCCCTCGTTCTACCGCACCGATGTCGTCTACAACGAGACCTGGTGGGATCGCACGCTGGCGAAGTTCCGTTCCTGGTGGATCTCCCTGCTGTCGAGGCCGGTCGAGCGTCGTGCGGCGAAGTTCGAGGCCGCCTGATGTCCAGTTGGCTTTCCGGGCAGCGTCCCATCACGATCGCGGTCCTCGCCATGGGCGGGGAGGGCGGTGGTGTGCTCGCCGACTGGATCGTCGCCATGGGCGAGGCCGCGGGCTACACCGCGCAGAACACCTCCGTGGCCGGTGTCGCCCAACGCACCGGAGCGACGGTCTACTACGTCGAACTGTTCCCGCCGCTGGACGGTGAGATTCCGCAAGGTGGCCGCGGCAAGCCCGTGCTCAGCGTCTTTCCGACCCCGGGGGAGGTGGACATCGTCATCGCTTCCGAGTTGATGGAAGCGGGGCGTGCGATCGAACGCGGCTTCTGCACTCCCGACCGCACGACACTCATCTCCTCGACCAACCGCGTGTACGCCATCACCGAACGGATCGCGCTCGGCGATGGGCGGGTCGACGACGACCTGCTTCTCGAGGCCGCGCACAAGGGCTCGAAGCGCTTCGTCGGTGCCGACTTCGGGAAACTGGCCCAGCAGGCCGGCAGCGTGATCAGCGCATCGCTGTTCGGCGGATTGGCCGGCTCCGGCAGCTTGCCGTTCACCCGTGTTCAGTTCGAGGCGGCCGTGCGCGAGTCCGGCAAGAGCGTGGAATCATCACTTGAGGCTTTCTCACTCGGCTATGCCGCGGCCCAGCAGCCGGCACCCCGGCCCCGGCCCAAGAGCGAGCCCGTTCCGGTGACCATCGGCATGGGGCCGCCCCGGGACCCGGCCGAGGAAGCGGAGGCCGCCGAGGAAGCGCGGCGGCGTGAGGTCGCCGCGACCGATCCCGGAAAGCTCGTCGGGCCAGGACTGCAGCCGCAGGCCGCTCGCGTCGCCGAGTTCCCGGAGAAGGCGCGATCGATGCTGCTGCACGGCTGTGTGCGCACCGCCGTCTACCAGAACCCCGCCTACACGGACCGATATCTCGACCGCGTCGCGCGCCTCTCGGCCGTGGACCAGGAGAATGGCGAGCTGACCACGCTGGCTGCCCGGCACGTGGCGCTGTGGATGTGTTATCAGGACACCATCCATGTCGCGCTGCAGAAGATCCGGCGCCGTCGGCTCGACGGCATCCGCCAAGAGGTGAACGCGAAGCCGGATCAGCTCATCCAGGTCCGCGAGTACTTGCACCCCCAACTGGAGGAGATCACTGACACACTGCCCACCCGCGTCGGCCGCCGGTTGGCGGCCTCGAAGCTGTTCGGCAGGATCATCGCAAGGCTCACGCGCCACGGCATGATCGTCAATACCACCTCGATCATCGGCTTCACCATGTTGTGGGTCATGGCCCGCGTTCGGCCGCTGCGACCGTGGTCGCTGAGGTTCGGCCGGGAGCAGGCGGCCATCGACGCCTGGCTGGATCTCGCGGTGGAAACCGCGCGCGCCGATTACCGGCTCGCGTGCGAAATCCTCGAATGCCAGGCCGTGCTGAAGGGATACGGCCAGACCCATGCCCACGGCAAGCAGAGCTTCGCGGCGTTGCTGGACGCCACGGAGAAACTGTCCGGACGCGGGGACGCGGCACAGACCCTGGCGCGGTTGCGGTCGGCGGCATTGGCCGACGAGGACGGCATCGCACTGGAGCGCGCCCTTGCCGAACTCGACTCAGCGGTATCTGCCAAAACAGCCTGAACCGCGCCGCAAACCCCCACACAAAGGAGCGCCATGGCCGGCCTGAGCACACTCGCCACCCAACTGCTCGACGGATCGGTCGAGGTCATCGACCTCACCGCGCCGCTGAACCCGGGAACACCGATTCTCGCGCTCCCGCCGGAATTCGGGCAGACCGCCACGTTCGAGCTGGAGGAGATCAGCCGCTACGACGACCGCGGTCCCGCCTGGTACTGGAACAACTTCCGCACCGGCGAGCACACCGGCACGCACTTCGACGCGCCGAATCACTGGGTCACCGGTAAGGACCTCGACGACGTCTCGCAGGTGCCACCCGGCCGGCTCGTCGGGCCCGCGGTCGTCATCGACAAGACCGCCGAGGTCGCGGAGAATCCCGACTACCTGCTGAGTGTGGCGGACATCCAGAAGTGGGAGGCCGGCCACGGCCCGCTCCCGGGCGGAGCGTGGCTGATCTACCGCACCGGCTGGTCGGCCCGGGGCGGTGACCCGGCCGCGTTCGCCAATGCGGACGACCAGGGCTCGCACACGCCGGGTCTCACCCCCGACGCCGCTCGTCACCTGGCGGCCACGGAGATCCTCGGGATCGGGGTGGAGACCGTCGGGACCGACGCCGGCCAGGCGCCCGGATTCGATCCGCCCTTTCCGTGCCATTCGATGTTCCTGGGCGCCAACAAATACGGGCTCACCCAACTGAGCAATGTGGACAAGCTCCCCGTTACCGGTGCGATCGTCATCGCCGCCCCGCTGCCGATCGTCAGTGGCTCCGGAAGCCCCTGCCGCGTGCTGGCCCTGGTGGACCGCACGACGTAATCACCTGCGGCCGCTACTCGGCGAGGTCACACGTTGGTGTTGACCGCGAGCCTGATCGCTTCGGCCCGGGAAGTGCGGAGGATGTCGAGAACCTCGCTTTGCCGTTCCGGGTCGCCGTCGCGGCGTTTGAGAAAGGCCAGTTCGATCACGCTGTCCTGATAGGTGGCCACCGCCTTGGCCGCGCGGCGACCCGATTGCCGGCGGGCTCGGCGGCGCCATGCCCGGCGTCCGCTCAGGCTGGACAGCAGTTGGGCTTCCGAATGCGCGATCCACCGCTCTGCGATCATCTCCGGCAGTGCGGCCTGGAGGATGCGTTGCTCCCGCCGGCGTTCCAGCAGGATGAGCATGGCCACCGCGATGAACATCGGGACCATGATCAGAAAGTAGACGTTGAGAAACGTCTTGGCGCCGCCGAGCGTGGCCGCGGCGTTCCACAACGCGTGCAGCAGGACGGCCATGAGGTAACCGCCGAGGGGAGCGAGAATCCGGGTGGCGCGGCTGGCGGTTTTCGCGGCGATGCCGAGCGCGCCGCCGGTCAGCACCGCGAAGAGCGGATGCATGAACGGTGTCAGCGCCCCGCGCAGGAAGAATGCGGTGATCAGGCCACCGCTGGTGCCGGTGCCGAAGCCGTTTTCGGCGAAGGCGCGGCCGAAGTAGAAGATGTTCTCGGCGAAGGCGAACCCGGCCGCAGCGATCCCGGCGTAGACGATCCCGTCGATGATCCCGTTGAACTCGTCACGCCGGAGCAGGAGCACCGCGAGCACGAATGCCGCTTTTGCCAACTCCTGGACGACCGGGGCGGTAACGAGTGTGCTGACCTTGCTGCCGTCACCGACGCCCGGCAGGAGACCACCTACGGTCTCGGGGGTGCTGCTGGTGAGCAGGGCGGTGATCGCCGCGATACAGGCACCCCAGGCGAAGGCGAGCAGCAACAGTTTTACCGGTTCGGGCTCCCAACGGTCGATCCAGAGAAAGACCGCCACGACGACCGTGACCGGCACCAATGCGGCGGCCACGCCGATCATGACCGCCGGCAGCCCGAGGCGGACGCCGGCCAGCGCAAGCAGGGTCAGCCCGCAGACCGCGACCAGGGTGAGGCCGAGTACGGGCAGGAGCACGGTGATCCGCCGTGGCACGCGAGCGTTTTCCGTGACAACGCGCGTTGCATGGTGATGACGCGACGGCTCAAGGCCGGCATCCGGGGGCACCGGATCTCGCTCGGGAAGCGTTACCCCGAGCAGCCCGGCAAGCACGCGGCGAGCCACCGAATGTCCGCGAGTCACCGGAGGCCGAGGCTGAAGCGTGGGGCCGGATTCCATACCGAACAGGCTCTCGAGGACACGGCGGGACGTGGGGTCACCGTTCATGGGAGACCTCCGTGTCGGCCCTCGGCGAGCGTCGCTCGTCGAGCCGGTCCGACGCACTCAGCCCGGTCGGGGCCAGCCGTTGCACGGACCCGTCTGGAGCACCCCGGATCGCGGCGGCGACCTGTGGAATGGTTCCGAGTTGCGCCAGCATGGACGGAGCCGCGAAGCCAAGGGCCACCGCCACATACGGCCCGTTGATCCCTCCGCCGGCGCCGAACAGGACCGCGGATCCGGCGCCGAGAACGGTTCGGAACACCGCCATCCAGGCATGCACCGGCACGTCGAGGTAGGATCTCAATTTCGGCGGGCTCCCCTTCACCTTTCCGGTCGATGTCCTCCGGGCGGACTGCCACACGGCAAGCCATTTGAAGATCGCGAGGATCTCGACCAGCGCCCCTCCTCCCGCACCGAGTAACGCGAACTGCCACCAGTGCACGCCCAGGCCCTCCCAATCCTGATGAAACTCGGTGAGACCCATCATCCCGTGACTGGCGGGGTCAACACAACGAAACACCCGAATTCGGCCCCGACGATCAAGCAGGATTGACGTGGTCGGCCGCGTGCCGCGGCTTGCCGATCTCGGACTACGAGCCGAAATCGACTTCACGGTCCGTCGGTGGTCTGAATGGGAAAAATCGTTGGCCAGATCGGGCCGTGCTACCGCAGCATGAACGGACGGGCTATCGGAAGGGGAGGCCGATGGAGGACGGCGGCGCGGCGGAAGAATCCCTCAGACCATCGCGGCGCAGGGCCGCGGTCCTGTTGGCCTTGCGTCACTACGGGCGGGTGCTGGCCCGGCGCCGGAGGGTCGCGGTGCCGGGATTGTTTTTGCCCGCCTTGGGAAATATCTGCATCTCCTATCTCGCACCACTGTTCGTGGCGGCACTCGCCGGGCGGCTCAGTGCCGGTGAGCGGCTGGGACTGGCGAGCTTGCTGCCCCTCGTGCTCGGGTTCGCCGCCATGCTCGCCCTCGGCGAGCTGTTGTGGCGGGCCGGTATCCACTGCCTGAACCGCACGGACGGCTTCGGGATCGAAGACCTGTACGTGATCGGAATGGACGAACTGCTGGCCAAGGACGCGGCGTTCTTCCATGACAATTTCGCCGGCTCCCTGACCAAGCGCGTGCTCAGCTTCGCTTCGCGCTTCGAGGAGTTCGTCGACACCTTGGCGTTCTCGGTGATCGCCAACCTCGTGCCGCTCGCGTTCGCATCGGTGGTGCTGTGGCGTTACGACCCGGTGCTCGTGGCCGTGCTGGTCGGGCTGCTTCTCGTGACGGGGCTGGCCACCGCACCGCTGGTGCGGCGCCGGCAGGCACTCGTGGATCAACGTGAGGCCGCGATCGCCCGCGTGTCGGGTCACGTCGCCGACACGCTGGCCAACATGGAGGCGGTGCAGGCGTTCGCCGCGGAGAAGCGGGAAGCTGCCGAGCATCGTAAACGAGTCGGCGAGCAGCGCAGGCTCTCCATCCTGTCCTGGGACTACGCCAACATGCGCATCGACACGCTGGTCGCGCCGATGTCGGTGCTGACCAACGCGCTCGGCGTGCTGCTCGCCGCCGGCCTCGCGGGTGGACGGCTGGGGGTCTCGGCGATCGTGGTGGCCTTCACCTACTACTCCAGCGCGACGCGGCTGATGTTCGATTTCAACCAGATCTATCGCCGGATGGAGAGTTCGCTGACCGAGGCCGCCCAGTTCACCGAGTTGCTGCTCACTCCGCCGACCGTGCTCGACCCGGTCGCGCCCGAGGCGCTCCGCTCGTCCGGCGCGGAGATCCGCTTCGAGCGGGTGAGCTATGCGCATGCCGGGGCTTCCGAGTTGTTCACGGACCTGGACCTGCGCATCCCCAGCGGAACCAAGATCGGCCTGGTGGGACGCTCCGGCGGTGGCAAGACCACGCTGACCCGGTTGCTGCTGCGGCTGATGGACGTCGACGCGGGCCGCATTCTCGTCGGCGGCCAGGACATCTCCCGGCTCCGTCAGGCGGATCTGCGCAGCCTGATGGCCTACGTGCCACAGGACCCGGCGATGTTCCACCGGAGCCTGCGCGACAACATCGCGTTCGCCCGGCCCGAGGCCAGTGACGCGGAGATCCGGCAGGCCGCGCTGGCCGCGCACGTCACCGAGTTCGCCGAGGCGCTGCCCCACGGGTTCGACACCCTCGTCGGGGAACGCGGGGTCAAGCTCTCCGGCGGTCAGCGGCAGCGCGTGGCACTTGCCCGGGCCATCCTTCGTGACGCGCCCATCCTGCTTCTCGACGAGGCGACCAGCGCGCTGGACTCGGAAAGCGAGTCCTTGGTGCAGGAAGCCCTGTGGCGGTTGATGGAGGGGCGAACCGCCGTGGTGGTGGCCCACCGGCTGAGCACGGTGGCGAGAATGGACCAGCTGGTCGTGCTCGACCGCGGCCGGATCATCGAGCAGGGCACCCACGCGGAACTGCTTGCCCGGCAAGGAAACTACGCCCAGCTCTGGCAGCACCAGTCGGGCGGGTTCCTGCACGAGGAGATCCAGGACTACGAGGCTCAGACCGAACCGGCCTGAGTCTCATGTCTGCGACGTACCATCGCGACCTGACGACGGTGGCGGACCGAGCGTGAGCAGGGATGCACGTGCCGAACTTTCGCTGGTACTTCGGCGGCCAGTCGGTCAGCCTGGAGATCCTGCTGCCATCGGTAGCCCAGCTGTCACTACGGTGTGTCGCCCAGGCTGGCCGGTCCACTGTCGACCACGATCAACTTTTGGACTGACCAGCCGTGAGAGTAGGCATCCAGGTCAGCGGTATGCCACGCCTCGCCCGGCCTCGCTCGATGGAATCTGAACGTCCCGTTTGTGGTGTTCGTGCCGATGATGCACCGCACCGGCACAGGTTCGTCCAGCTCGTTCACGAGCCGGACCACCTCCAGCCCGAAGCTCAGCCCGTGCCGGAGCAACAGCGCCTGGTCTTCTTCGGAGATCACTGGCTCTTCGTCCGCCGTTGATCCGACCTCGACCGGCACCACGTCTTCAAGATGGAAACTGCTGACGAAGCACTCCCAGCCGGTTAGGTCCGGAAATCTCCCCGGTGGCTCACCGGCCCAACCTGAGTATCCGGCGAACAGCAGGACATCGCCACGCCGAACGACACCCTCACGAAGGATCTCACGCAACATCGGCGCAAGCTCGCCCGGTGGAATCATGGCACCTGCCACGCTCGGCCCAAGCGCTCTGGCCGCGACGTCATTCATCCGCACAGTCAGCACGGAACAGAGCGTCTCACCCCCGAGCAAGCTATTTTCGCTGTGGATCTCCTTGTACCGCACCGGCGGGGATCTCGGCAGCGGGGGAGGCGATGATGGGCCTCCGGGTAGGAGGCCGCGGGCGACGAGTTGGACGAGCAAGGCGCCGGTCAGGAACCAGTACCCGCCGTGGAAGCCGGCCAGCGTGTCGCCCGCAATCGTCTGGACGAGTGCGGCGATGGCGACGCCGATCGAACCGCCGAACAGTTCTTCGCGCTACTCAGTGGTCCGATGGAAAACGAGCACGCCTCGGCGCCCGCCGGGTACCGGTCTTCATTCCTTCAAACGTCGACGCCCCTGTGATGGGTCATTGGACTCGATCTGCCTGAGCTGGGCAGCGATCGCCGCTATTTCCTCGGTTGTTTCGTAGCCTGGATGGTGAATCCACCAGCCCGGGCCCCAGCGCAGCACCCTGCCGTACAGGGTCAGGATGAGTCCCTCCTCGAAGTCCTTCGCCGGAACTCGGATATCGCGAACCAAGGGGTCAGCCTCGGTCATGCTGTCGAACATGCCTTTTCCGGGCATGTACCGCTGCGTGGCCTCGTTCCAACAGTCGACGAACACCCAGCCTGTGGCGTCAGCTGGGACGTAGCACAACACTCGCTGACCAACGATCAGGCTCGGCGGGCCAAAGACGGTCTCGACCTCGCTGCGGTGGATGTCGCGATCCGCCACCCAGTCACGCAGCTTTGTCAATGGTGCCCATTCGGCTGAATCAAGCACGCGGTCCACCGTGAGGTAGCCCAGCCGGTGAAACTGCTCGGCGAACACCGAGGCGACCTCCTCTCTGCACTGCCGCTCGCGCCCGAAGATCGCCGAAAACGGCCCCTGCACCCCGGACTGACCGAAGCGCCGCACCGTCCTCATAATCTGTTCGAGGTCGTCCTCCCTTTCGTCGAGGAAGCACAGGTCGTAGAGTCGGGCTCTCGCCATTAATTCCATTCCCCGACCGTCGTGTGCACACATCCCAGGACGGGTGAACATCATTGGCAGTTCTTTCAGCCACCGCTGCCTGAATTCTTCCACTGTGCGCATTCGGACATAATACCCGCGATTCATCACTCGGTGGACCGGGCTCCGGGGTCAATTGCCGCCGGATTGCCGGGAATGCCAGGCGTCCAGCGCTTGCTGTTGGCGATTTGCTTGCCGCGTTGACGGCCGATGCAGTGATCCACGAGCGTCGAGACCAGGTCGCCAACCGGTTACGCGAGGGATCTCCCATCGTTCGAAGCCGACCGATACAAGCGGCATAACCAGGCCGAGTTGGGATTCGACCACCGCAACCGGTACCGGGCGATCGCCAGGCTCGGAACGGCGGTTCTGGGGTGCCGCCGCCTTGCTGATCGTCCTTTGTGGAACCGTCGGTTTTTCCGACGGTGGGTTTGAAGATGGGTTGCGGCCGGGTGGTGTGGGTGCGCCCGGTCGGGGTCGTTACCGTCAATTCGCTCGTTGCCTCGTCGAGGCGGAAGCCCCAGCCGGAGACGTCCTTCAAGCGATGGTGATTCCGGCAAAGACAGGTGAGATTCGCTTTGGACGTGTGGCCGTTCTTGCCGCGGCGGTAGTCCCGGTGATGGTCCACATCCGACCGTTGTGCGGGTCGTCGGCAACCCGCCACTCTACATTCTCGATCCCGCACGCGGACGAGTTCGTCGAGGGCGGCGGGTGGCCGGTAGCGGGTGTGGCCGACGTCGAGGACTGCGCCGGAGGTGGGGTCGCAGGTGACTTTGCGCCACACGCTGTTTTCGTCTGCCATGATCTGGCGGGCGATCTCACCGGGAATGGGCCCGTGACCGGCGAGTTCACATCCGGTGTCGGTGATGCCCAGCGCCGCGTCGATCGGGACGTGAACGTAGACTTGGGCGAGCACACCGGGCAGTCCTTCGTGTTTACCCAGCGCAAGGTCGGCTAGCACGTCGGCGCGGAGTTGATCGAGTGTGCGGTCCTCGTCCTTGGCCTTCAGCTTGCGGGCTATGGCATCCACCCGCGCGTAGATGGCGCTGGCGATCTCGGCGGGCAGGTAGGCCCAGAGGGAAGCCATTCCCTCCTCGGCATTCATTAACTCGACCCGGCGATCCTTACGACGCTTCTTCGCCCGCTGTGCATAGCCGTCGGGATCAATCGCGCAAACGGCATCGCGCGCGATCCTCCGCACCCTCTCAGAGTCCTTGCCCGCCAGGCGTCCAGCGATTTTCTCGTCCACCTCACGAGCCTGGTCATCCGACAGGGCGGCGGTCACGTCGCAGATTTTGCCTGCGGTGCGCAGGTCGACTTCGCCGTCCTCCATGGCGGCCAGCAAACGGGGAAGCCGGGTGGTCAACGTTTCTGCCACGTCGACCAGACCAGCGGCGGCCTGTCGGCTGACCGACAGTTCGAGGGAGACTTCATCGGCCACCCATCTCGTATGGCCACGGATCTTGCATAGTCGAGCAATGGCGTGTACCTGGATGGCTTGGGACCGGCATATCGCTTCCCGTGCCACGGTCATGGTCTCGACCGCGGCGTGGTCGGACATGCGAGCGATGTCGTCACCGCACAGCGAAAACAGGTCGTACATCACGAGATTTTCCTTCGCTCGAAGACGGCGGAGTACCTCAATTTTATCGATCAGACGGTCGATGGTCCATCGAACATGACCGGAAAACCCTCACCGGACTGGGTACGAATACCTGCAGTGGCCACAAAAGCCATCCACGCTCATCCACACTCCCGCACCCGAGGCCGCGCGAGAACTTGGTAGACCGGAAATGGGACGATCCTTCACGTGGTCCGAGTATCGCGTAGGACTATTTTTCTCCGGATAGCTCGTCTGTGCCAATACCGGCGACGAGGCCTTCGCTCACTTGAACGCCAGCAAGTATCAGGTGTTCCCGAGTTGGGCGAGGCAGTGCTTCGTCCAGCGGGTATGACGGTCACGCAGATCGGTTGCGGTCAGGTCGGTGCGGCCGAGGGGGTGATAGTTGGGCAGCCAGGTTTCCACCACGTGGTGGGAGTTGGTAAGAGCGAACAGATCCCACAGATGGACGTCGGGTACCGGCTGCCCGGCCGCGTGCTCGTATGCGGACAGGAAGGTCCCGGCGGCATCGTGGTCGTGCAGCAGCACGAGGTCCAAACGGCACCAACTCACGTCGAAGCCACGCGGTGCGAGCGCCGCCCCCGCCCAGTCGATCACGCTGGTGATGGTCGTGCCCTGCCACAAGACATTGCCCGTCCAGTAGTCGTAGTGAGTCAGCACGGATGGTTGCTGAGCGAGGCGATGTTCGTAGGGAAGCAAGGCCGGGGCGGTCGGCGCGGTCGACCGTGCGGGGGTTGCCGCCTTGATCGCCGCCTGCACGCCGTCCCGGAACGAGCCCAATCGGTCCAGCGGCGTCGCATGCACCCGGGCCAGAGTCTGGGCCAGTTTGGTTGCCCCGCGACCCGGGTCAGCCGGGGTGATGTCCGGGCGGCCAGGCATCCGAGTGATGAGTGTGGCGGGATGACCAGCGTGCTCTCCGGATGGGTCCACGGCGATCAGGCGTGGTGCCCAGCCGCTGAGACCGTCCAGGGTGGTCAGGACAGCGGCTTCGTTGCCAGCGGCGGTGTCACCGGCCGGGAAACACCGCAACACCGCGTCACAACTCGGGCTCGCAGTAAGCAGCAAGTAGGTCTTGGCATGAGTGCCACCGGCCAAGGGGCGCACCAACTCGACTGTGGCATGCGGGCCCACCGCTCGAGCCGCCCACGCCAGCGCAGCCGGCGACACCGCGTCAATCATTGGGACATTCTGCACGACGAGCGCGGATCGAACCACCGAGTTCTGGCCATTCCGCACCATGCGCACGCAGACGACCATGTGCCGTCTCCTGTACCAGGAGACCACGGTTAATGTCCTTTTCGGTCGCCGTTCGGCTGGGACGAGATGAACGACCGGCCCAAACCACCACACGAGGAGATCGAGGACCACCTACGCCGCGACAAGGACGATGTCGAGTAGATCCCGGCTGCCAACCTTCTGGGCAGCCGATTCTGGTGGGCACGAACGCAGAAGCGCTCGCGCCCACTGGAATCATCAGCAGGATGCCCCGAAACCCGCCCTCGTCCTCCGGGACCAACACGTGGTGATGAGATGTGCGGCGTGCACTGTCACCTGTGCGCCGTGCTGGGCTGCCTTGTGATCCGGGGAATCGAACCCCGTGCGCTGCCCTCCGCGCGCCAGGAGAGCCGGGTTGACGCCGCTGCGCGGATTCAACGATCAGGCATTACCAGGGCTGACGGTGGCCGTGGCATGGGGCGAGCGCACGTCGTCGTCGAACATGTCACGCTGACGGATCGCGAGCGCGCACACGGCGCTGATCACTGCGGTGATGGCGAGGTAAGCCACGACGCCGGTCGTGCCGGCTTTGCCTGCCAGGAAGGCCAGGATCAGCGGGGTGAGCCCCGATGCCACGATGCCGGATAACTGGTACACGACAGAGATTCCGGTGCAGCGCCGGGAAACCGGGAACAGTTCCGCGTAGAACGCCGCCTGGGGGCCGTACATCACCGGGTAGCTGATGCCCAGCACGGCAACGAGCGAAAGGGTGATCAGGACGGTGTTGCCCGTGGAAACCGCGGCCAGCGTGGGTATCGCGAGCACCATCGTCGTCAGCGCGCCGACGACGAATATCCGTCGGCGGCCGACGCGATCGGACAGCCGGCCGAAGACCGGGATGAAGAACACCATGACCGCCGCCGCGATCATCACCGCCACCAGCAGCGGCTGTTTGTCGAGATGCACGGTGCCGGTTCCGTAGGAGATCACGAAAACGGCCCAGGTGTTGTAGGCCACACCTTCGGTGAACCTGCTGCCCATGCCGAGCAGGACGTGCCGCAGGGAAGTCCGGTCCCGGACCAGTTCGAGGGCCGGTACGGTGGAGGCGCCCTCCTGCTGTTCCATCGCCCGGAAGGCGGGAGTTTCCATGATCTTGACTCGCACCAGGAGGCCCACGACCACGAGTACCGCGGAGAGCAGGAAAGCGATCCGCCAGCCCCACGCGAGGAACGCCGCCTCGCTGGTGATGGCGTCGAGTCCGGCCAGCACCCCGGTGCCGAGCATCAACCCGATCGCGAGCCCGATCTGCGGGAAACTCCCGTAAAGTCCTCGTTTCCCAGGCGGCGCGTACTCGGTCGCCATGAGCACGGCCCCGCCCCATTCACCACCGACCGCGACGCCCTGGGCGAGCCTGAGCAGGACCAGCAGGATCGGGGCGGCCGAGCCGATCGTGCCGTAGCTGGGCAGCACCCCGATCAGGCAGGTCGCGACGCCCATGATGAGCATGGTTGCCACGAGGATCTTCTTACGGCCGAACTTGTCGCCGAGGTGGCCGAAGATGAGCCCGCCGACCGGACGGGCGACGAAGCCCAGCGCGAAAGTAGCGAATGACAAAAGGGTGCCGACAAACGGATCAGAACCGGGAAAGTAGAGCTTGTTGAACACGATGCCCGCGGCCGTGCCGTAGAGGAAGAAGTCGTACCACTCCACGGTCGTGCCGATGACGCTCGACGCCACGACGAGGCGTACGTCGCTGCTTCCGGCGGAATCGCCGCCGGTTTTCGTGCGAGTTGGCTTCATTGAAAGCTCCGTTGCTTTCAGAGGGATCGGCGGAAGATGTTTTCGAGAGCGGTTCGATCGACGGGGCGCGGCACGACGGAGAGCTGGCGGGTCTGTTTGAGGGTGCCGTCGACGAGCGTGTCGATGTCGGACTCGTCGTAGCCGAAGGCGTGCAGTCCCCTCGGCATCTGAATGTCGGCCATCAGTTCGGTGAGGACGCCAGGCAGGGCATCGGCACCGTCGGTCGCGGTGAAGGTCTGTCCACCGGACAGCAGGGTCGCGGCTCGCAGATGGCGTTCGGGGGAGGCGGGGTAGGTCCAGCGGAACACCTCGGCGGCGGTGGCGGACACCGCCTGGCCGTGCGGCACCATGGGCATCTCGGGGTAATCAGCGGCCTGGTACTGCTTGACGGCGCCGGCAATGGGGTAGGCGTTGGCGTGGGGCAGGTGGGTGCCGGCGTTGCCGAATCCGGTGCCCGCGTAGGTGGACGCCAGCGCCATCTGGGTGCGCGCCTGCATGTCGCGTCCATTGAGGACGGCGGCCCGCAGATGCTTTCCGACCAGGGACATCGCCATCTCGCACCACACATCACTGATCGGGTTCGAGCCGCAGAATGCCGGCCGTCGCATGGGGTCTTCCGGTGCCGGCTTCGCGTCGAAGGCCACACAGGTGTAGCTCTCCAAGGCGTGCGAGAGCACGTCCATGCCGCTGGCGGCGGTCACCGCCGGGGGAAGGGTGACAGTGGTCCTGGGGTCGACCACGGCCAGCGACGGCCGTAGCCGAGGGTGGCTCACCCCGGCCTTGAGATGGAGGTCGAGCAGGTCGACCACGCAGATGGTGGTGGACTCCGAACCGGTTCCGGCGGTCGTCGGCACCGCGATCAGCGGTTTCAGCGGCAACCACGGCGCCTTGCCCGCGCCGATCGGCGGCGTCACGAAGTCCAGCAGTTCGCCGGGGTGGGTGGTGAGGAGGTTGACGGCTTTCGCGGTGTCCATCGCGGAGCCACCACCGATCGCCACGAAGCAATCCCATTCCTGTTGCCTCGCGTAGGCGACGGCCTCATTGATGCTTACGTCGGTGGGCTCGACTCCGACCGCGTCGAAGATTTCGCTTTTCACACCGGCGGCGCGGATCGAGTCGAGCACGCGATCGGGAATCCCGGTCTGACGTACGCCGGGGTCGGTGAGGATCAGGCACGACTTCGCCTGGCGGGCCGCGACTTCGGCCCCGACCTCGTCGAGGGCGCCGATACCGAACTTCAACGGCGGCGCGGCCCAGGTGAACACACTCTCGTTGCGGTGCAGCTCGGACAGGGGGACCACTCCTAACGTCGACATTGACAACATGTGGAGCTTGTATCCACTATGTGGTCGCTACACCCTAGCTGTGGATACAGTCGCTGTGAACCCCCGAAGTTGACTGGAGATGCCCATGCCGTCATCCGTTCGTCCGCGATCCGCGCTGCAGGAGGCGCTCGGGGCCGCAGTTTCCTGTGAAGTGGCAGGCGACCCCACGACGCTCGCGACGCATTCCACTGACGCGTCCAACTACCGGCATGTCCCGCTGCTGGTGGTGCGGCCGGAATCGGCGGAGGACGTGACGGCCGTATTGCGCGTATGCGCCGAGCATGGCGCTCCAGTCCTGCCCCGTGGCGCCGCGACAAGCATCGGCGGCCAGGCCACCAACGAAGCGGTGATCCTGGATTTCACCCGTCATCTCAACCGCGTCCTGGAGATCGATACCGACGCGCGGACCGCTCGCGTCGAACCGGGCCTCGTACTCGACCGGCTGCGTGAGCAGGTCGCCGCGTACGGCTTGACCTTCGGCCCGGATCCCTCCACACACAGCCGATGCACTATCGGTGGCATGATAGGCAACAATGCGTGCGGTTCCCACTCGGTGGCGTGGGGAAAGACCGTCGACAACGTGCGCGCATTGGAGATCGCGCTCCGTGACGGCACCCGGCTCGAGGTCGGGCCGACCTCGCCGGATGAGCTGGAGTCGTTGTGCGCCCGCGAGGATTCGGTCGGGCGGCTCTACCGGTCGCTGCGCGCACTGCGGGACGAGTACTTGTCCGATATCCGCCTCGGTTTTCCGAAGTTGCCGCGGCGTGTGTCAGGGTACAACCTCGAATATCTGTTGCCGGAGAACGGCTTCGACGTCGCCAAGGCGCTGGTCGGCACCGAGGGGACCTGCGTGACGATTCTGAGTGCGGTGGTGGACCTGGTGCCATCGCCCGTATCGCGGGCCCTCGTGGTGCTGGGCTTCGGTAGTGGCATCGACGCCGCCGACGCGGTACCCGCGCTGCTCGACTTGCCTGTGCTGACCATGGAAGGCATCGAGATGGGGCTCGTCCAAGCGCTCGACGCGCGGAAACCCGGCGAGGAGAGCAAGCTTCCGGAGGGCAACGCCTGGCTCTACCTGGAAACCGGCGGTGAGTCCGCGGCCGAGGCGGTGGAGAACGCCCGGCGGGTGGCCGAGCGCGCGGATCAGGTCGGCGCCAGCGTGCTCCTGGTGGAAGACCCGGTGGCGCAACGGAAACTCTGGCGGATCCGGGAGGAGGGCGCCGGGTTGGCCACCCGGCTCGCGGACGGTTCCGAGGCCTGGTCCGGCTGGGAAGATGCGGCGGTTCCACCGGAGCGTCTCGGGCAATATCTGCGCGCGTTCGACCTGCTGATGGACAAACACGGCCGCAAGGGCGTGGTGTATGGCCATTTCGGCGACGGCTGCCTGCACGTGCGCATCGACTTTCCGCTTGCCGCACCGGATGCGAAGCAGGCCTACCGTGCTTTCCTCACCGACGCGGCGAACCTGGTCGTCGCCCACGGCGGCTCGCTGTCCGGCGAGCACGGCGATGGTCAGGCTCGCGCGGAGCTGTTGCCACTGATGTTCCCGCCCCGGCTGATGACCGCCTTCGCGGAGTTCAAGGCCGCCTTCGACCCGGGCAACGCGATGAACCCCGGCCGGGTCGTCGACCCCGCTCCGCTGGACGCCGATCTGCGCACCGTCATCGCGCCGCCGGTTCTGCCGACGCGGTCGCGCCTCGCGCTGCACGCCGACGGCGGAGATCTCGCGGCCGCGTCACGCCGTTGCGTGGGCGTCGGCAAATGTGTGTCCACTGTGTCCGTCTCGGGTGGCATGATGTGTCCGAGCTACCGCGCGACCGGCAAGGAGGAGCACTCCACCCGTGGCCGGGCGCGGCTGTTGTTCGAGATGCTGGCCGGCGATGTGATCACCGACGGCTGGCGGTCCACCGAGGTTCGCGACGCCCTCGATCTTTGCCTGGGCTGTAAGGCCTGCAAGTCGGACTGCCCGGTGGGCGTCGACATGGCCTCGTATCGTACGGAGTTCCTCAGCCGGCACTATGATCGCCGCCTCCGCCCCATGGCGCACTACACGATGGGTGCACTTCCGCGCTGGCTCCGTCTCGGGGCACCCATGGCGAAGGCGTTCAACGCAGTGGCAGCGAGCCCGCTGAGCCGCGTCATCAAACGGCTCGGCGGTATCGCCGCCGAACGTGACTTGCCGGTCCTGGCGTCACCGACCTTCCGTTCGTGGTTCACCAAACGCGAAGCTCCACAAGGGAGCGGGGGACGGACGCCGATCGTGCTGTGGCCGGACACGTTCACCAACTACCTCGACCCTCAGGTCGGCCGCGACGCGGTCGCCGTGCTGGAGGCTCTCGGCTACGAGGTGCACATCCCCGCCCGGAACGTCTGTTGTGGACTGACCTGGCACAGCACCGGACAGCTCGGCGCGGCTCGTCGTGTGCTGCGCCGGAGCCTGGACGTGCTGCAGCCGTGGCTGGAGCGTGGCGTGCCGGTGGTCGGGCTCGAGCCGAGCTGTACGGCATTGCTGCGTAAGGACGGCGCCGAAGTGCTTCCGGACGATCCGCGGGTGCGGATGCTCGGCGAGTCCGTCCGCACCTTCGCCGAACAGATCGGCGAGGCGGGGCTGCCGGAGGTCTCGTCGACCGAGGATCGGGTCATCACACAGGTGCACTGCCATCAGCACGCGGACCTCGGCTATGACGCCGACACGCGGCTGCTCGACAGCGTGGCCGGTGAGGTGCAGGTGCTGCGTGAGGGCTGCTGCGGCTTGGCCGGGAACTTCGGGTTCGAGCGCGGGCACTACCAGGTGTCCGTCGAGGTCGCCGAGCACCAGTTGCTACCGGCGCTGCGTGCGGCCCGCCCCGGGACCGTGGTCCACGCCGACGGCTTCAGCTGCCGCACGCAGATCCGGCAGCTGTCCGAGCACGAGCCCGCGCATCTCGCTTCACTCACCGCGCGGGCTCTGGGCTGTGTTTCATAATCGCGCCATCGTATTTGCGCTGCCAGGCCGTGGCCGACGTGAGTCTCCAACGTGTGCCCTTCGGCGGCCTGCCATCGCAAATCCGAGGCCTCCGGCGGGGCGCGCGACGGGTCGTCTCAAGCAGATCACCCACCTTTGAAACACGCGCTAGGCCTCAGCGCTGAGTGAGCCGATCCGGCGGCAGGAACTGCGCGACCTCCCGAGCTGCCGCGACGGCCCGCGCCCCCAGTTCGGGGATGCGGTCGTCGGGCAGCCGGACGGTCGGCACCTGGATCACGACCGCGGCTCGCGCAAGGCCTTGGTCGTCCAGCACGCCCGCGCCCACGCACCGCACTCCGGCGACGTTCTCCTCGTCGTCGACGCTGTACCCGCGATCGCGGGTCTCCGTGAGCGCCAGCGCCAGGTCGTCCCGGGTCGCGAGCGTGTTCGTGGTCAGCGGGGGTAGCTGCTCGGGCAGGCTCGCCAGGTACGCCTCGACATCGAGCGAGTAGGCCAGGATCGCCTTACCCGAGGCGGTGGCGTACAGCGGGAACCTGGCGCCGGGATGCTGTTCAAACCGCAGCGGCAGGGTGGACTGGGCGCGCAGCAGCACCACGGACTCGCTGTTGTCGCGAATGGTGATGTTGACCGACTCGCCGGTTTCCGCCTTGACTCCTTCGATGATCGGCAGCGCTCGCTCGAGCCCGTGGACCCGTTGCGCGGCCTGGCCGAGCAGGATCGCGCCGGCGCCAAGGTGATAGCAATCCGTGTGCGGGTTGTGGGTCACGAATCCGTCGACGCTGAGCGCGCCCACGACGCGGTGCGTGGTCCCTGGTGTGAGGCCGAGCCGCCGGGCGATGGCGGACAGCGAGAGTTCACCGCCCTCGTCTCTGAGCAGCCGCAGAACTGAGAGCGCGCGTCGGATGGCTTGTGTGCCAGCTGGTGGCTGTGTGTGGTTCACTGGCTTCCGTTGTCGTCGCGGGTGTCCCGGTCCGGTCAGATTAGCGCGAGGTCCGGACCGTGCTCGGTGGCGGCGTGGCTAGGTCAGCGCGGTCGTCAACCCGGAGATGAGGATCAGCGCCGCGACGACTCTGGTGAACGCCTTGCGTGGTATGAGCGAGGACACCATGGTGCCGAGCTGGTTGCCCACGATCGCGGCCACCACGAGGAGCGGCAGCACCGGCAGGAGCCCGTGCCCTGGGATGGCACCGGTCACCGTCAGGGTGACCAGGGAGATCGAGTTCGTGGTCAGGAAGTAGCACGCCAGATTGGCGATGAACGTGCGCACGGGCAGGTGCACCCGGCCCAGCAGCGCCGCGACCGGCGGCCCGTTCAGGGAGACCGACGTTGCCAGGTAACCGCTGAACAGCCCGGTGAACACGTGCATCGGCCGCCCGGGTCCCGCCGTGCGCTCGTTCTTGGCCGGCAGGAACAACAGCAACCCGAGCAGCGTCACGAGCACGCCGGCTGACACCCGCAGGACGTGCGCCGGGATCGCCCCGGCGGTCAGCGCGCCCAGGACAGCGCCGGGTGCACTGCCCACCACGAGCAGGCCGACTCGTTTCGGCTCGATCTCGCGCCAGGACCGCCACACCACAACGCATCGGGACAGCAGCGTGGCGGCGAGATTCACCGTCACCACCACTGGTACGTCGTAGCCGAGCAACAGCAGCGCGGGCGTCGACAGAAGTGAGGCGGCGAACCCGGTCGCGCCGCCGACGAGCGCGGAGGCGGTCATGGCGACGGCGGCGAAGAGCAGGTCCACTCAGCCGTCGCCACCCGCGAGCGCCCCCGACCGGGCTTGCTGCGCTTGAACAGCGGTGAGCAGCGCGGTCGAGGAGATGTCGTCCGCGCTGCAGCCACGGGAGAGGTCGTTCACCGGTGCGGCAAGGCCCTGGAGGATGGGGCCGAACGCGAGCGCGCGGCCAAGCCGCTCAGCGATCTTGTACCCGATGTTGCCGGCGTCGAGGTTGGGGAAGACGAGGACGTTGGCCTTGCCGGCCACCACCGACCCGGGTGCCTTTCGCTGCCCGATGGCCGACACCAGCGCGGCATCGAACTGGAGCTCGCCATCCACTCGCAGCTCCGGCGCTCGTCGCCGCAGCAGGGCGGTGGCGCGGCGCACACGCTCGACGCGTTCGTGCATGGCGCTGCCGAGGGTGGAGAAGGACAGCATCGCGACGGCGGGTTCCGCGCCGGTCAACGCGCGATGGGTCCGGGCCGAGGCGATCGCGATGTCGGTCAGCTCCTCGGCGGAGGGATCGGGAACCACGGCGCAGTCGGCGAAGGTGAGGCAGCGGCCGTCCTGCAGCACGAGCAGGAAACAGCTGCTCATCGTCGTGACGTCCGGGGCGAGCCCGGCGTAGCGCAGGCACGCCCGCAGGACGTCGGCCGTTGACCGGCTTGCGCCGGCCACGCAGGCGTCGAAGGTGTGTGTGGCCACGCCGGCGACGGCCGCCGCGAGGGGGTCGGCCAGCGCGTCCGAAATCCGCTCGGGGTGGGCGGCGAGCCGGGTCGTGATGTGTTCGTTGACAGCGGGGTCACCGGCGAGGTCACGAACGTCGACGATGAGGTCATCGGGTAGCTGCACGCCGACCTCGTGGCAGGTGCGGCGGATGGCGTCCGGTAGGCCGATCAGCCGGGGCCGTACCGCGTTTTCGTTGTGCAGCAAGGCCGCGGCCCGCACGGCGCGGGGGTCGTCGCCGTCGGCCAGGGCGACGGTGGGCCGGGTGCCGGACAGCACGCCGAGCCAGCGGTCGTGGAGGGGGAGTTCGTCGGTCGTTGCGGGGGAGGACGACACGGAGAGCACGCTTTCTGCGGATCGGCGGCGGGGCGGCGCCACGAGGAGGCCGCCCCCGCCGGTGGGCGATCAGACGTAGTCGCGGTACTTTTCGAGCATCCGCACCGGCTTGCGCAGGGCGTCCCGGCGGAACGGGTCGCCGAGTTCGCGGGTGCACATGATCTCGACGACGGTGGTGCGGCCCGCGTTCATCTGTGCGTCGACGGCGCGGCGTAGCGCGGGCCCGACCTCGTCGAGGGAGTCGACGACGATCCCGTCGGCGCCCATCGCCTTCGCGATGCCCGCGAAGCTTTCGCTCTCCAGCTCACCCGCCACGAACCGGCGGTTGTAGAAGTCGACCTGGTTCTTCTTCTCGGCGCCCCACTGACGGTTGTGGAACACGACGGCGGTCACCGGGATGTCATGGCGGACAGCCGTCATGATCTCGCCCATGCTCATGCCCCACGCCCCGTCGCCGGCGTAGGCGATCGCGGGCCGGTCGGGGGCGGCGACCTTGGCCCCGATGATCGTCGGCAGCGCGTAGCCGCAGTTGCCGAAGCTCATCGGCGCGAGGAAGCTGCGCGGCTCCTCGAACCGCAGGTAGCTGTGGGCGACGGAGTTGATGTTGCCGATGTCGGTCGACACCATCACGCGCGGGGGCATCGCCTTCTCGAGTTCGCGCAGCACCTGCCGCGGGTGCAGCCAGTTGCCTTCCTCGGCCTGCTGCTCGGCGATCATGTCGAGGCTGTAGGGGTCCGTTTCGTGCGACCAGGCGTCGAGTTCGGCCTCCCACGCGGCCTTCTCGTCACGGATCTCCGCGCCACGGCGGTCGCGGGAGGAGTCGCACGTGAGCGTGCGCTTGCGCAGCCGTTCGGTGAGCGCGGCCGCGGCCTCCCGGGCGTCGCCGCAGATACCGACGTCGATCTTCTTGACCAGGCCCAGCATCTTGTGGTCGGCGTCGACCTGGATGATCTTCGCGTCCTTGGGCCAGTAGTCCAGGCCGTACTGCGGCAGGGTGCCGAACGGGCCGAGCCGGGTGCCGAGCGCGAGCACGACGTCCGCCTTGGCGATGAGCCGCATGGCGGCCTTGGAGCCCTGGTAGCCCAGCGGGCCGCACCACTGCGGGTGGCTCGCCGGGAACGAGTCGTTGTGCTGGTAGCTGTTGACGACCGGGGCACCGAGCCGCTCGGCGAGCTCCCGGCATTCTTCGACGCCGTTGGCGAAGACCACCCCGCCACCCGACACGATCACCGGAAACTCGGCGCCGGCGAGCAGATCGGCCGCCTCGTCGAGACTGCGGGTGCCGCCGGGACCCCGGTCGAGCCGCTGCGGCGCGGGGATGGTCGTCTCGATCTCGCCGTAGAAGTAGTCACGGGGAATGTTGAGCTGGGTCGGGCCCATCTCCGACATCGCGCGATCGAAGGCCCGTCCGGTCAGCTCCGCCATCCGGGCCGGGTTGTTGACATGCGCCTGGTACTTCGTGAACTCCTGGAACATGGGCAGCTGGTTGGCCTCCTGGAAGCCACCCAGGCCCATGCCCATGGTGCCGGCTTCCGGGGTCACGATGACGACCGGGCTGTGTGCCCAGAACGCGGCGGCGATCGCGGTGACACAGTTGCTGATGCCCGGGCCGTTCTGGCCGATCACAACACCGTGCCGGCCGCTGACCCGCGCGTAGCCGTCGGCCATGTGCGCGGCACCCTGCTCGTGCACGACCGGGATCAGCTTGATGCCGGCGGGCGCGAAGATGTCCATGGCGTCCATGAAGGCCGAGCCCATGATGCCGAAGATTTCGGTGACGCCGTTGGCCGCCAACGTCTCGACGAAGGCTTCCGAAGGGGTCATCTTCTGCGGCCCCGTCGCTCGCTCGCTCACTGTCGCTCCCTCGGGTTACGGAATATGAAACGTTACGTTCCGAAATTTGAGTCTGAGCCGAACTGTAGGTGCGAGGTTGCGGGCAAGTCAACGGGTTGTTGCCGAGAACGAGACAAGGTGTACTGTTTTCCGAGACGGAGAGGGGAAGTGGTGGAACCGATCCAGGAGCCGGACAGCCCGCTGTCCGGCGACACCCCGGCATTGCGGCTGTTCGCACTGCTCGAGCTGATTGCGGCCAGCGACCGCCAGGTGTCCCTGCCGACGCTGGTGAACGAGACCGGGCTCCCGAAGCCCACGCTGCACCGCATGTTGCAGCAGCTCGAGTCCGCGGGCCTGCTCGTGCGCGCAGCCGACGGACGCAGCTACGTCACCGGGGTGAGGCTGCACCGGCTCGCGGAGAACCTCCTGCTCAACGACTCACGTAACGCCGGCCGCCACGTGATCCTGCGGCATCTCGTGGAAGAGCTGGGCGAAAGCTGCAACATCACCGCGCTCTCGCGGGGGGAGGTCGTGTACCTCGACCGCGTCGAGACACCCGAGCCGTTGCGGTTCTATCTGCGCCCAGGCTCGCGCGTCCCGATCCACTGCTCGGCCAGCGGCAAGCTCTTCCTTGCGCAGATGCCCGTCCAGCAGCGGCGCAAGCTCATCGGACACGCACCGCTCAAGCGCTACACGAAGCAGACGATCACCGACCCGGAAGCGCTGGAGGCCGAGCTGGCGCGAATTTCGGAACTGGGCTACGCCATGGACGATGAAGAGTTCTTGCCGGGACTCGTCTGTGTCGCGGTGGCCGTGCCGCGCGAGGACGGCGGCCAGCCGGTGCTGGGAGTTGCCGTCCAAGCACCCGTGATGCGCTTGTCTCTCGACGACGTCACCACGACCCTGCCCGCGCTGCGGCGGGCCGCTGAGGCGATCGGGCGCCACGAGGTCGGCGCCGACGCCGCAGAGGATGGAGGGTTATTCAAAACGCAAGATGAGCACGCTTGGTGACACGACACAACGCTGCACGTGGGCGGGGAGGCAGGCCGCCAGCGTGGTCAACCGGCAGCCGACGACCAAAGTCACGGCCTGGCTACCCGAACACGTTCTGAACAACACAGAAGGAGAAGCCGACCATGATCACACGGACACCTGACGCCACAGTCAGTGCGCGTGAAGTGTTCGGAGTGGATCTGGACCTGAAAGTCCCGGCCTTCTCCGAACCTGATGACCACACGCCCAAGGCCGACCAGGCGTACTGCTTCGATCCCGAGGTAACGCTCGCTCTGCTTCTCGGTTTCGCACACAACCGACGAGTTCTCGTGCACGGGCGGCATGGCTCGGGCAAGTCCACGCACATCGAGCAGATAGCCGCACGACTCAACTGGGGCTGTGTCCGCGTGAATCTTGACGGCCACGTCGGGCGGCTGGAGCTCGTGGGGCGTGATGCCGTGACCCTGCGCAGCGGCAAGCAGGTGACCGAGTTCCGGGAGGGAATCCTGCCGTGGGCGGTGCAGCGTCCGATCGCTCTCGTACTCGACGAATATGACGCAGGTCGTCCCGACGTCATGTTCGTGATCCAGCGTCTGCTCGAGGGCGAAGGGCGCTTCACTCTCCTCGAACGCAACGAGGTGCTGCAAGCTCACGCCGGGTTCCGGCTTTTCGCCACGGCGAATACAGTCGGCCTGGGCAACCGCGACGGCCTTTACCACGGTGTCCAACGAGTGAACCACGCACAGCTGGATCGCTGGAACCTGGTGGCGCGGCTGGATTATCTACCGGCCGAGGTCGAGGTCGGGATCGTTCGTGGGCAGGTGCCGGCGCTGGACGGGCCGACCGCCGAGGCCATGGTGGAGCTGGCGCGCCTGACCCGCAGCGGCCACGAGTGCGGCGATCTTTCCACGCTGATGTCCACCCGGACCGTCGTCACCTGGGCGGAGAACACCGGCCTCCTCGCAGATCTGGGGCTGGCGCTCAGGGTCACCTTCACCAACAAATGCCCGGAGTTCGAGCAGGAAATCGTGGACGAGTATTTCCAACGGTGCTTCGGCCGTGCCCCCGAAGCACGCGCGAGCGCATGACCGCGGCGGGGGAGCCACTCGCCGACCGGGCCGCCGCCCGGGTCGCCCTGCACCTCGGTGCTCTGCAAGCGACTACGGCTCGCGCTCTCGCCCGGGACTCGCAGCTGGGTTTCCGTGGTGGCCGACCACACCGAGGCAAAAACCCGATCGGAATGCTGGCGCCTCATTTGCGTTTGAGCGCGGAGGACGACTTACCATGTCTGCGCGGTGCCGCAGACGGGTTCGCGCTGCGAACCAGGTTTTCGGATCCGGAAACGCACCTGCGGTATCGGCCACGAGGCGACGCCGCTGAACTCGTGTTCGACCAACTCGAACAGTTTCGGGTGGAATCCCTGGTTCCGCCGGAACTCCTGGGCGTGGCCGCCAACGTCCGGCACCGAGTGGAACACTGGCTTGTGGCCAACGATGGTAGTGGTCTGACGCATACGAGCTCGGGGCTGCTCCTGCAAACCGTTGCCGCGTTGAGTTGGACGCATATCACCGGCTTTCCTCTGCCTGCTTTGGTGGAAGCAGCGATCGAACCGGTGCGGGCCGCGTTGGCGCCGGAGTTCGGTCCGAGGATCGCCCGGATCAGCCGGACACGCGCCACTCAGTCGGACTTCGCCCCGCTGGCCGCTCAATTCTCCGCCGACATCGGGAATCTGCTCGGCGCCCCTGCCGGACCTGCGCGACGTAGGGCCTCCGCGGGCCAGCGAGCGCTCGCCGATCTTCTACGAGGGTCAGGCCCAGAAGGTGCCGGCACAACCGCGATTGCCGGCGGTCAACCTCACATCGGTCTAGCTGAATATCGGGTCTACACCACGGTTCACGATCGCGAGCGTCCAGTACTGGAACTCGTACGCCTGGCGCAGCAGAAAGAGTTCCGGGCGCAACTCGACGTTCTAATCCGGCGGGCCCGCCTCAACCGCTCCAGAATGCTGCGTGGACTGACAGCGTCCCTCGCGACCGTCGCTACGCACGGTTGGAATCACGACCTCGACACCGGATACATCGACGGTCGTCGACTGGCGTCCCTTGTCGTTTCGCCGAACGAGACCCGGATCTTCCGGGACACGGCTACCGTCCACACGACGGACGTCAACGTCACCTTCCTGCTCGACTGCTCCGGATCGATGAAGCAGCACGTGCCATTGACCGCCGTCCTGGTCGATGCGCTGGCCCGGGTACTGGACGAACTCGATATCGAGACCGAAGTGCTCGGCTTCACGACCGGGGCGTGGCACGGCGGCCGGTCGCGCCGCGACTGGTCGCGCGCCGGTCGACCGGCCGCACCCGGACGACTCAACGATCGCCTGCACTTGGTCTTCAAGGATGCCGGCACTCCATGGCGGAGTGCTCGACGTGGTATCGCAGGTCTGTTCAAGGCGGACCTGTTCCGCGAAGGCCTGGCCGGCGAAGCGGTTCGCTGGGCCGCCGACCGCCTGCTCGCCCGCCCGGCCGGCCGGAACATCCTGGTGGTGGTCTCCGATGGAGGCCCGGCGGACAGTGCGACGGCCAGTTCGAACCCGGAAGGCTTCCTGGAGGCGGACCTCGCCCGCGCCGTCGAGTCGGCCGAGCAGACTGGTGTCGAGGTCCTCGCGCTGAGTCTGGGGATGGATCTCAGTCGATACTTCTCGCGGTCTCTTGTCCTTCCCGCCACCGCAAGGGTCGATCAAGTGATGGTCGACGAGGTGATCGGGGCATTCGCCGGCCAGCGACCGGCCTACCGGCCAACCCCTGGCGCGCAGTCGAACAGGGTCATTCCGGTCGGTTGACCGTGGTAGTCGGCGCGCTGGACCGGCGTGCAGTGGGAACGCGCCCAGTCGGCGCGTTCGCCGAGCACGCCGGGGCAGTCCGGGGACGGCGGTCAGGTACAGGTACCGCAGTTGCCCGGTGCGGACCAGTTCGGTGACCTCGCTCAGGTCCGGGTAGGGCGAAAAGCCGGTGACTACGCGGCCCGCCGCCACCGCGTGCTCAGCCGGTGGCGACGGCGCTGTGTTCCCGCTCCAGGCCGCTGTGTTCCGGCTTCAGGCCGCCGTGTTCCTAGCTCAGGAGCCCGTGTCCCCGGTTCAGGGCACGAGTTCGTCGCGCCGTCGGGGGTGTGACGGTCCCGGCGGCTTGTCTCGCAACGTTGCCGGGGTAATCCTGCCTTCGGTATCTGTTGTTCCCAAGCCGGAACTCGGGTGCCTGGACCGGGAACTCGGGTGCTTGGACCGGGGACACGCCAGGTGCGGCGTGTCCCCGGCTCGGGAGGGCGAGTTCTGGGTTCAGGAGGGCGAGTTCTGGGTTCAGGTGCGTGAGTTCTGGGGCGGGGGAGGTGAGTTCTGGGTTTGTGACGAGTTCCGGGTTCCGGCAAGAACGCCAAAACCAGGTGGTGTGGGTGCGCTCGGTCGGGGTCGTCACCGTCAGTTCTCCGGTCGCTTCGTCCAGGCGGAAACCCATCCGGAGATGTCCTTCAGACGGTGGTGTACACGGCACAGGCAGATGAGATTTTCTTTGTCGGTAGGACCGTTCTTGCCACGCCCGTAGTCTCGGTCGTGGTCCACATCGGATCCTTGGGCGGGTCGATGGCAGCCGGGCATCCGGCATGCTCGATCGCGGACGCGGATGAATTCGTCGAGGGCGGCGGGTGGCCGGTAGCGGGTGCGGCCGACGTCGAGGACTGCGCCGGAGGTGGGGTCGCAGGTGACTTTGCGCTAAACGCTGCGGGGATCAACCAATCCACGGCGCGGCGCCAAGCACCAATGTGGACAACCCACGACTCGTCGTCAGCCTTGCTGCCACCTGGGGCCTTCACCCGGGCCGCATAAAGAATGCTACCCCGATGGCCGCTGCGGCGATCGTGGCTGTGGCCGGCCAGCCGAGCCATGGGACCGCTGCTGCGCCGAAGGCGGTGCCGAGACTTCCGCCCACGAAGTACACCACCATGTATGCGCTGTTGAAACGTGCCGGGGCGGCGGGGTCGATGGACAGGACGGTGCTCTGATTAGCGACCTGAGCGGCGAAGAGGCCGGCATCGAAGAGCGCCAGGCAGACAAGAGTCACGACGGTGTTCGCAAGCGTGAAGCCGACGGCAGCCGCAGCGACCCCCGCCAGTACCAGGCCCGTCAGAAGGACGCGCCGGGCGCCCACTCGGTCGGTCCAGGTGCCGGCGACCTGTGTCGCCACGATGCCCGAGAGACCAGCCAGGGCGTACAGGCCGATCCGCTCTGCCGAGTACGAATATGGGGGTTCGGAGAGTGCTACTGCGATTCCGGCCCACACGGCGCAGAACGCGAAGAACCACAAGGCACCACGGGTTGCCGCGAGCAGGAGCGCGGGATGGCGCACGAACAGTCCGGGAATTGAGCGCAAGGTGGCAAGGTAGCCGCGCTCGGCTCCACCCCGCGTGGCCGGGAGCACCACCAGCGAGCAGAGTGCGACGAGCGCACAGGCGGCGGCGAACACCAAAACCATGCCACGCCAGCCGATCTCGTCAGCAAGCCAACCGCCAAGGATCCTGCCGGCGAGGATCCCGGCCGAGATCCCAGCGGTCACGATCCCGAGGATCGTCGCGCGTCGACGCGGAGGAGCCAGCCGGCTCGCCAGCGAACTGAGACTCGCCCCCACTACCGAGCAGGCTCCGATCAGGCCGGTCACCGGCCCCAGCACGAACACGCCGCCCACAGCAGCACTCAACGCCAGCGCGGCTGCCAGGCCCCCGAACAGAGCCGCGACCACGCGCGCCGGGGAGAAGCGGTCGACCAGGGGGACAAGAAGGCCGAGGCCGACCAGGTAGCCGGCCGGCCCGCACGCAAGCGCGATTCCGACCGCGGCGATCGGGGAGCCCAACGAGTCCGCCACGTCCGCGATTGCGGGCTGCAACGGGTAGATCGTGGACGTGCCCAGCGCGGCCGCAAGCGACATGAACCATGCGACGGGACCACGCAGTTGAGCGGCGACCGGGGTATTGACGGCAGGATCAGCATTCACACCGACCGACGGTAGGAAGCAGGAGCCCTCAACACCGGCGGAATACCGACATTACCGTCGCCACGCACCGTCACAGCCACGGCCCCCGGCCTGCCAACGCACCGGCGTTACTCCGGCACCGAATGTCCAAACTGGACATAAGTGGCGGACCTGGTGAGGTCGCCTCGGGTCCGGTGCTGCGTCAGCGCTGGTAGCGGTCGGCTCGTTCAAGGGCGGTCTGGCGGGCCGATCGGCCGAGCTGTGCGCTGTCGGCGAGTTTTCTGAGCGCCGCGGCGCCCAGACGCCGATTGATTTCGGCCGCCGCCGTGGCGGCGGACAGCCGCGTGTGGTCATCAGCGGAGCGGTTCTCGGCGAGTTCGAGATAGAGCCGGAGGGTTTGTTTCTTGTCCGGAACGAGTTCGACGGCGCGTAGGCGAGTAGCGCTCGCGACCTGGGGGCTGGACGCGATGGCCGCGAGCGCGGCCACACCGCGGGCCTGATCGCGCTTCAGGGCCGCCATGGCCGCCGAGAGGCGCGCCTGCCCATCCACTTTGGACTGGCGGCTCATCTGGATGAGTGGCGCCACCCCGGCAGGGCCCGCGGCCTCGCCCGCGCGCAGTCGGAGATCGACACTGAGAGAGGTGTCCGCGCAGAGTTCCGCATGCAGGGTGACGGCTTGCCGTATGTCGTGTTTGGCGACCTGATCGGCAGCGGCCACGCGGGTCGGGCCGGCTATCGATTTGTTGCGGGCAAGGCGGGCGATGACGGCGAGCCCGCTCCGGCGGTCGATGTCCAGTGCCGCCTCGGCGGCCTTGAGGCGAAGGTTGCCGCCGGTCCGGTCGTCTTCGGCCAGCGCAAGGTAGAGCGGAAGCGCATGCGGGGGCCCGGCGATGTCCTCGACCGCGGCCGCGGCGGCGAGGTGATCGATGGGCGTGGGTTCTGCGGGCGAGGCGAGTTCGGTCAACCGCGCCACGGCCCGCACGGGGTCGAACGTCGCGGCTTGCTCGAGCGCCTCGAGTGTGGTGGCGCCGTCGGACACGGAGGAGGCGAGGGCGATGAGGGCCGTCGCTCCTTGCCGGGGGTCCAGGTTCCCGAGTTCGTGGCCTGCTTTCAGGCGCAAGGAGATGTCGTTGTCGGCGTTTTCGGAGAACTCGGCGAGGAGGGCCGGTGGGTGTCCCAGATGCTCGATGCGCAGCCGCGCGGCCTGCACGCGGAGGTCGTCGGGAAGGTCATGATCATTCGCTAGCTGCGAGAGAAGCAGGTCCGCGGTCGTGGGGTCGACGGCGATGAGGTGCGAAGCGGCGTCGATCCGCGTGGGTGGGTCGGCTTCGGGAGCTTGGGCGAGTGCGGCGAGCGCCTGCATGCCCGTGTTCGAATCGTGCCGGAGCAGGGTTTGCGCGGCGACCAATCGTGCCGGACCGGGGACCCGGGAGTCGCCGGTGATCGCATTGAGGAGCGGGAGTCCTCGTCCCGGGTCGCGTGCCGCCACGGCCGCGGCCGCTTCGACCCGGTGCTCGCCGAACTCGCGGAGCCCGGCAAGGCGGGCGAGTGCCGCCGTCCCGCGGTTTTCGTCGAGCCGGACGACGAGGCGGGCGATGGCCATGCGTGTGGTCGTGTTCAGGCTTGGCTCGACGGTGAGGTCTTCCATGGTGCCCAGGCCTCGATCACGATCGAGCAGCGCGAGTTGGTTGGCCGCCTCGAACCGGATGTTCTCGGGTTTGGTGCCGGAACGAGCGAGCTCGTCGAGGGTGCGGGCGGCCGTGGCGGGGTCCAGCTCGCCGAGTCGTTGCGCATGGACCTGCCAGTCCTGGTTGAGTGTGGTGGGATCGGCCAACAGCTCGCTCAGCGTGGCGATGGCCCGGGCGCGGCTTTTCGGGTCGAGGGCGAGTCCTTGGCGCGTCAGTTCGACGAGGAAACCGACGTTGTTGCTGCGATGACGGCGGCTGAGCAGCTTCTTGAGCGGCCGGTGCAGGTCGGCGCCGCGCTGGAGCCAGCGCGCGGCCAGGAAGGTCTTCACCTCCAGGTCCGGCCACGGCCACGCGTGCTGCGGCTTCACCAGCTGGCGTCCGGCGCGCGTGCGGGGATCCGGGCAGTCGCGCGCCAGCCGGCCGGCCGCGAAGTACTCCTCGACCGTCTGGTGCAGAAACGTCAGATCGGCGCCGCGTTGCACCAGCAGACCGCTTGCCCGAAGCGCTTCGCCGATGATCTCGATCCACTCACCGGCGGGCATCGCCGCGGGTGGCCGGCCTTCGGGCCGGGTCGCCAGCCACGCGGCCACCGACGCGTTTTCCGGCCACCGCGTTTCACCGAGTCCCTGACGGTCGTGGGCGAGGTCCTGAATGAGGTTTTCGAGGCCGTCGAGCAACTCGTCGACAGCGCTTTCAGCCACGGGACCATAGGGCGCGACGCGGGCACGTAAACGCGCGCGGGTGTCCGACGTGGAAAGCTTTCCCATCAGCCAGGAGACGAACTGGTCGTACAGCTCGGCCTGGTTGTTCGGCAGTTCGGCGGAGGGGCTGGTGTCGTAGAGGACGCACAGCATGGTCGAGATCAGCGGCAGGCCCGCGATGTCTCGCAGCTTGGTCCGGTCCACCCGGGCCAGGAACGCCCGTGCGCTCGCGGCCGGATCGTCGTGGCCGAGTTCGGTGAACCACCGGAGGGCGAAGTCCCGCAACCGGCCGCGGTCGAAGGGTTCGATGACGAAGGTGGGGCGATTGTTCCGCCAGGCCACCGCGAGATCCGCGACCGGGCGCGAGGTGACCAGGAACCGGTATTCCGGGCTCCCCTGGAGGTCGATGACCTTCCACAGCGCGTTGCGCCGGCGCTGCTGGTTCATGATCTCGTCCAGGCCGTCCACGAGAACGAGCCAGGGAATTCCGTCCATCGGTGCTCGGCCGAACATCTCGACCAACTGCTCATGGCTCAGCTTCAGGTTCAGCTGGCTCACGACCGCTTCGGCGAGTGCGTTGGGCAGGCTTCGGTTGCGGGCAAGAGCTTCGGCGGCGATGGGGAGCGGGACGAACTCGCCACGGCCTTCCGCCAGCCAGCGGGCGGCGCTCGCCGCGGTCAGATGGCGAACCAGGCTCGACTTGCCCGCGCCGGGATCGCCCACCAGGCAAGCATCCCGACACCGATCGAGCAGGCTGTCCACGTCTATGCGGTCGAGCGTGGCTTCGTCGTCTTCGTTCCGCGTGGGGCTCGCCTGCTGCCGAAGATAGACCTTTGACAGCGGGGGAGCGGTGGGAAGGCGGAATACATAGGGATGTTCGCGATCGGCCCGCATCGCCGCGTCGAGGTACATGCGCAGCCGTCGGCCGGGATAGCGCCAACCACCCGCGTGTAGCTGGGAATCATCCAGGTGGTCGAGCCACACGCGATTACGGGTCGCGCCATCGTGCACACGCGCGAGTTCGGGGAAGGTGCTCAACGCGAGGGAGATCGGGAGGAGAACGGCGCGTCCTGAACTCGGGTCCGTAGCACCGAGAACGCCACACACGGCACCCGTACGCCAGTTGATCACCGGGGCGCCGTCGAGACCCGGTCCCAGCCCGTTTCCCCGGAGTCGTACCGGGGTTTCCGCGGAGGAACCGTCGAGGTAGAGGGTGGACCAGCGGGGAACACCTTGCACATATCCCCACACCCACAGGGGATCGTTCGGCTCGGGCGGTCCGGCCAGGAACGCGTGGATACCGTTCTCCCGATCGGAGCTCCGCAGAGACAGGCGGTCTCGTTGGTCGCCGCCGACGGTCAGGATGAGTCTCGGTGTGACGAAGAAACCGGTCATGGCATCCGATCCCGTCGAGACCGGCACGGTGATCGCGTGCACGGCGTCCCGCAGGGAATGCCGGTCGTCGCCGGGAGAACCCGCCCGGGCAAGCCGGTGCATGTGAATGTCGCCGTGAATCTCACGGGCCTGGATCACGATACCCGTCACCGGCCCGGAAACCACGTTCGTCACCGGCTGGTCCGGATCATTTGCCGCCGCCATCGGCACCTCCGCCCGCTGCGGTTCTGGCCGCTACGCTAGCGAATCACGGGCGCTTGGGGGTGCGTATCGGCAACCGCGGTGCTGGGTGGGTGAGGCGCCTGCTGGTGCGCCGCGGTCACGGCGCCGGGCGCGCGGCGGCTCCGGCGAGTTCGAGGCGGCCGAACTGGCCGGAGGAGTACACCAGCGGTCCTTCGGGGTCCGGAGTGCGGATCACGGTTCGCACGGTGCCCACCACGATCAGGTGCTTCGGGTAGGCGTAAAGCAGGTCGACCGCGCACTCGAACGAGGCTAGCGCGCCCGCCACCATCGGAGAGCCGGCACCGGCGACGGACCAGCGCCCGTAGCCGAACCGATCTCCTTGCCGGAGGCCGGCGAAGGCCTCCGCGATGTCCCGCTGCCGCCGGGACAGGGCGTTCACGGCGAAGCGCCGGACACGGGGCAGCAGGCCGCCCAGTCCGGTGTGCCGGGGCACGCAGACCAGGAGGGTCGGCGGCTCGGCGCCGAGGGTGCACAGGCCCGTGCTCGTCACTCCGGCACGTGCTCCGCGCTCGTCACACGCCGTGATGACGGCTACCCCGTTGGCAAGGTGACGGGCGCCCCGGTTGAACTCCTCGGTCGTCTCGCATGGCTGGTCGGCAACTGGATCGGGCAAGGTCAGCGTTGGGGAGTCGGCGAGCACGTTGTCCTCCGCTGAGTCGGATTGGCAGTGCCGGGACGAGGGTATCGGTCAAGTGTGGCGTGCATCACGGTACAGATCATGGGGGCAATCCACGACACCCATACCTAAACCGTCCTGAACGGCGAGAGTGTGTTTCCGCGCGAGGTAACCACGATCGCGCGCCCTCTGCAGAAACCCTGACTAGGGCCCCGGCGTGCCTCGGTGCTCGGCGACCCAGGCGGCGATCTGGGTCCGGGACGAGAAGCCGAGCTTGCTGAGAATGTGTTCCACGTGGGCCTCGGCGGTCCGCCGCGCGACGACGAGTTTGTCCGCGATGGCCTTGTTGCTCAGCCCCAGCGCCACCAGCTCCGCGACCTCCATCTCGCGTCGCGTCAACGGCCCGCCGGCCTCGCCCTCCGCGGGCTGCTGCTCAGGCGACGGCTGGTGTTCATCGAGCGCGTACGCGATGACCTGGTCGACGGGCATGCTCGCGCCGCTGTCGAACGGCGCGGCGAATCCCGCCCGCCCCAATGCCTTCCGGACTTCGGCCAGACACCGCTCGCGGTGCTGGATCAGCGAGCGCATCCCGAACAACGGCGCACCGACGCGGCGCCAGATGGCCTGCGCGCCCCCCAGCAGGCGAGCGCTGCGCACATGCTGCCCGGCCGCGCCTGCCGTCCAGGCCAGCATCTCCAGGCAGAAGCCGATGACCCACTGCTCGTTGAACTGCCGGGCCAGCCGCAACGCGTCGCGTCCCGACTCCGCGGCCTGCTCACCGTCACCCAGCTGCCAGGCCACGAGTCCCTTGTCCCACAACAGGTAGGACTTCAGCCATTGCTCGCCGCGGGAGTCGCAGATCGCGATCGCCTCGTCGCACAGGGCGGCGGCGCGGCAGAGATTCGACTGCAGGGCCGTGACCGCGATCAAGTAGAAGGAACCGTCGAGGACGCCGAGCGTGTTGTCGAGGGCGCGATGCATGCTCAGGCAGTCCTCGAGATGGGCGCGCGCCTGAGGCAGGTCGCCCTCACTGAACGCGGTCATGCCGCTGAGCTGGACGGCCCACGCCGCGGCGTGCGCGTCGTCGAGCTCTTCGGCGTCGCGGCGGCATTCGGCGATCATCGGCATGGCGGTCGCGAAGTCCTGCTGGAAGACGCACAAGTACGCGGCCACCCAGAGCGCGAACGCACGGGCGTGGCTGGGCGGACCGTCGAGGGCCAGCCCGCGTTCGAGCCAACGCCGCCCCTCGCTGGTGAGGCCGGTGGCGACCCAGAAGAACCACAACTCGCCGGCCATCCGCAGGCACCTGTCGAGTTGGCCGGACTCGGCCAGGCACGATTCGAGGGCGGCCCGGATGTTGCCGTGCTCGGTGCGCAGCCGGGCAAGCCAGCGATGCTGGTCGGGGCCGGGCCACTGCTGCCACGCCTGTTCGACCATGTGCGCGTAGTACTCGCGGTGACGCTGCCGGACCGCATGTTCCGACGACTGCCCGCGCAGCCGGTCCTGGCCGTACTGCCGGATCATCTCCAGGAGCCGGTAACGCACCTGCCTCTCGTGCTCTTCCGCGATCACGATGGACTTGTCGACCAGCGCGGCGAGCAGGTCGACCACTTCGTCGGCATCGAGGTCGCCGCGGCAGACGGCCTCGGCCGCGGGCCGGTCGAAGCCACCGGAGAACACCGACAACCACGCCCAGAGCGTGCGTTCGGCCTCCGAGCACAGGTCGTAACTCCAGCCGATCAGTGCGGGCAGGGTCTGGTGCCGGGGCAGGACGCCCTGGTTGGTCGTCTCCAGCAGGCGATACCGGTTGTTGAGCCCTTCGAGGATCTCGTCGAGGGACAGCGTGCGAAGCCACACGGCGGCGAGTTCGATCGCCAGGGGCAGGCCGTCGAGCCGCTGGCAGATGCGGATCAGGGTCTCGAGGTTGGCTTCGGTGACCGTGAACCTCGGTTGCACGGCCACCGCCCGGTCGATGAACAGGCTGACCGCCTCGTACTGGCTTATCGCGTCCAACGGCGGCAACTGGTCGGGCTCGGGCATGGACATCGTGGGCACCTGGTAGAGGTGCTCACCGGTGAGCCCGAGGGCCTGCCGGCTGGTCGCGAGTATGCGCAGGTTGGGCGCTGCCCGCAACGCGGCATCGGCGAGCACCGCGCAGGCGTCGCGCAGATGCTCACAGTTGTCGAGGATCAGCAGCAACTGCTTGTCGCTGAGGTATTCGGTCAGGGCGGGGATCGGCCACCGGGTGGTGCGGTCGTGCAGCCCGAGCGTGCTCGCGATGGTCTGGGTGAGCAGGGCCTGGTCCTCCAGCGCGGCCAGTTGCACGAACCAGACACCGTCGGCGAAGGCGCGTTTCAGCTCCGCGGCGACCCGGAGCGCGAGCCGTGTCTTTCCCGCCCCGCCCACTCCGGTGAGCGTGACCAGCCGGGAAACCGACAACAGGCGTTTGATGTCGGCAACCACGCGGCGGCGGCCTACGAAGCTGGTGAGTTCAGCGGGAAGGTTGCCCGCGTGGTGTGGTGGTTTCGAAGCGGGCATACGAATGGGAGTGTAATCACGGCCACACCCGCAGGCAACAGTGCTATGTGGACTGCCGGGCGCCCGGGCGGCAGGCCGACGAGCGCATGCGCGGCCCGGACGTCGGCGATGCCCGCCGCGGGCAGCACCCGGTCGACGAGGAAGAGTGCTAGTTCATCGGACCACGCGGGTACGGCGATGGCATACCGTGACAGCCGTGTTGCGGACTGTGTGGGTTTCGGTGATCGTCACGGTCAGCTCCAGGGGAAGGGGGAGTGGCTCGTGGGGTGCAGTTGCCCGCTGGCGTAGCGGCTGAACCGGAAGGGTTCCAGCAGTGCCTGCGGGTTTCCGGTCAGCTCCTCCGCGACGAGCGCGCCGACGCCGATCATCTTGTATCCGTGGTTGGAGTCCGCGATGACGTAGGCGTTTTGCCGGAATGTGTCAAAGACGGGAAAGCTGTCCGGTGTGAAGGCGCCGATCCCGCCCGAAGGCTCCTTGCGGTAGAGGTCGCGCTTGCCCTCGAATCGCTTGTGACAGTGGGCGAGCGCGGAAGTCCACATGCGAGCGAAGTCCTCGCCGACGGTGAACTCCGGGCTCGCCGGGCCGTAAGGGTCGACGGCGACCTCGCCGGCGGGCCGGTCCAGCCGGAGCGGTGCCGCCCCGCCCTGCACGCCGCCGAAGGCGAAGTCGGGTTTGTAGTAGATGCCCCACATCTCGTCGGTGACGAGGCTTCCGTCCGTATCGTCACGGAGCGGCTCGGCGGAGTCGATGTGCACGACGGGCGGCAGGTTGCCGTGGTTGTCGGTGAACGTGTTCGGGTCCACGTCGAGCGTGCCTTCCTGCAGTGCCCAATACGTCCACATCGGAGTGTTTTCCCGGGTGGTGCCGTCCGGTGCGGTGAGCGTGAGGTGGCCGGGTAGCTCCAGCATGGCCCAGATGTCCCGGACCCACGGGCCGGCCGCGACGACCAGGTGCTCGCAGCGGATGTCGCCCGCGTCGGTCCGCACGGCGGTCACCGCGGACGAATCGAGGGTGAGCCCGGTGACGGTGACCCCGGTCCGGATGTCCACCCCCTCGGCCAGTGCCTTGGCCGCGAGTCCCCGCATCGACGCGACGTTGTTGGCGTAGCCGCCCTGTTTTTCGTGCAATACCACCGATGTCCCGGGTGCCTGCCAGTCGGAGAACATGCCGGTGAGGTAGGCGCGGCAGGCGTCGGCGCCGTCGACGATGGTGGAGCGGTAGCCGATCGCCTGCTGCTCGGTGTAGATCTGCCCGACGTCGGCGCGCATCGCCTCGGGCGCGACCTGAAGGTAGCCCACCGGGTGGTAGGAGAACGCGCTGGGATCGGTTTCCCAGATGGCGACGGAGTGTGCCATGAGTTCCCGCATGGCCGGCTGGAAATAATTGTTGCGGATCACTCCACATGCGACTCCCGACGCGCCCGCGGCGATGCCGGTCTTGTCGACGACCACGATGTCGTTGCCGGAGCCCTTGCCGGTGGCCTTCAGGCGCCGGGCGAGGTGCCACGCGGTGGACAGTCCGTGGATTCCGGCGCCGATGATCACGAATCGAGCGTGCTGCTGGCCCATGCTGGTCACCTCTGTGCCGTAGTGCGTTGCCTGGACTCGACGATCAGATATAGAATTGCCGTGGCGGAAATGCCATTACCACTATGGTTATGAGTGTAGTCGGCGGGGAGTTGGCGAAACAATGGCTCGTACCGGAAATCCGGCGGTCCGGCAGGTCGAAGCGGTGCAGCGAGCCATCGCGGTTTTGGACGTGCTGGGTGAAGCGGGTGGTGAGCTCGGTACGAACGAGATCGCCCGCCGCACCGGCATCAATGTCAGCAGCGTGTCGCGGCTGCTGGCCACCCTCGTCGACGGCGGTCTGGCACACCACGTTCCGTCGACCGGGCGGTACCGGCTGGGCATCCGGATCCTGCAACTCGCCCGCGCGGTACGGCAAAACCTCGATATCCGGGACGTCGCACGGCCGTACCTGGTCGAGCTCAGCGAGCTCACCGGTGAGACAGCGACCCTGTCGCTACCGGGGCGGCACGAAGTGCTGACCATCGACTTCGTGCAGAGCGAGGCGTCCGTGCGCAGTGTCGCGGCGATCGGCCGGAACAGCGTCGCGCACGCCACGGCGGTCGGGAAGGTGTTTCTGGCCTGGGGCGGCAGCCTCCCCGAGGCCGAGCTCACCGCGTTCACGGACCGGACCGTCACCGACCCGGCCGAGCTGGCGCGCGAACTCGACCAGGTGCGCCGCCGGGGCTGGGCCGGCGCGGCCGGTGAACGGGAGCGCGAACTCAACGGGATCGCCGCTCCGGTCCTGGATTCGGGGCAGCTGGCGGCGATCATCGGGCTCCAGGGGCCGGCGGCCCGGTTCACCGCGAAGCCGATGCGCCGGGCGGCTGACTTGCTGATCGAGCGGGCGGCGCTCATCGAGTCCGTGCTTCAGGCGGGCTGAAGCCGGGCACCACCTTGTCACGGTGGTTCTCCGCAGCGCTCGACATAGGCGTCGGCGCGTTCGGTCAGCTGGGGGTCAAGACCTCCCGCGGCCACATTGATCCGCACCAGCGCGGCCGCCGCGATGGCCGCGCCCTTCGCCAGTGTCGCGGCTACGCGCGCGTCGCCGATCAAATTCGGGTTTCCCCCGGCGACCAGCCGCGCCGCAAGCGTGGCGACTTCGGAGCCGATACCGGCAATCCGCAACGGCACGTCGGTGGCCCTGCCGAGCGCGGTGGTGATGTCCCGCTCGTCTTTCCGCCGGTAGGCATCGAGCACAGCCTGGTACGCCTCGATATCGGCGTCAGCGAGCGCGAGCGCCTCGTGGCGAAGGCTGTCCGCACGACCGGCCAGCTCGGCGAGATCGCTATCGGCGAACCTCGCCGCCATCGCGACGAGTGCCGCCGACGTACCGGCGGTCACCGCCGCGACCGCGCCGCCTCCCGGCGCCGCGGTCCGTGCCGCGACGGCGCCGGCAAAGTCGCGGACCGTCAGCTCCGGCACTCCCTCGCTCACGACAGCCCGACCACTTCGCCGTGCTCGTCGAGGTCGATGCGGAACGCGGCGGGACTCGTGCCCAGGCCGGGCATCGTGCGCATGTCGCCGCAGATCGGATAGACGAACCCGGCGCCGACCGACGCGCGGACCTCCCGCACCGGCAGGGTCCAACCGGTCGGCGCACCCTTGAGCTTCGGGTCGGAGGAGATCGACAGGTGCGTCTTGGCGATGCACACGGGAAGCCGGCCGAATCCGGCCCGCTCGTAGGTGTCCAACTGTTGTGCGGCCTGCGGCGAGTACTGCACGTTCCCGGCGCCGTACACCTTGGTCGCGACCGTCTCGATCTTCTCGCGCAGCGACGCCTCATCTGGATACAGGAACCGGAAGTTCGTCGGTTCCTCCGCCGCTTCCGCGACGGCCTCGGCGAGTTCCGCGGCGCCCCGGCCACCCTCGGCGAAGTTGGTGCACACCGCGACCCTGGCTCCCAGCTCCGCCGCGATCTGCTTGATCGCGTCGTGCTCCGAAGCGAAGTCGTCGGGGAACGCGTTGACGGCGACCACGGGGGAGACGCCGTGCAGCCGGATGTTCTCGACCTGCTTGCGCAGGTTCGCGGCGCCCGCGGCGACGTCGTCGGGGTTCTCCTGAAGCAGCTCCGGCGGGAGCGGCTTTCCCGCGACAATGCGGTACTTGCCGGAATGTGCCTTGAGCGCGCGCACGGTCGCCACGACGACCGCCGCGTCCGGGCTGAGCCCCGAGTTCCGGCACTTGATGTTGAAGAACCGCTCGGCGCCCATGTCCGCGCCGAACCCGGCCTCCGTGATGAGGAAGTCGCCCGCGTGCACGCCGATGCGGTCGGCCACGACGGACGAGTTCCCGGTCGCGATGTTGCCGAACGGCCCGGCGTGCACGAGCACCGGGGTGTTTTCCAGCGTCTGCAACAGGTTCGGCTTGATCGCCTCACGCAGCAGCACGGCCATCGATCCGGCGGCGTTCAGCTCGCTCGCGGTCACCGGACTGCCGTCCTTGCCGTAGCCGACCACGATCCGGCCCAGCCGGGCCCGCAGATCTTCCAGCGAGGTGGTGAGCGCCAGCGCGGCCATCACCTCGGACGCCGCCGTGATGTCGAAGCCGGTCTGCCGTGGGACACCGTCACCGCGCCCGCCCAGACCGACGACGATGTTGCGCAGTGCCCGGTCGTTGACGTCCAGCACGCGCCGCCAGGTGATGTTGTGGGGATCCAGCCCGCGCTCGTTGCCCTGAAAGAGATGGTTGTCGATAATGGCCGCCAGCAGGTTGTGCGCGGCGGTGACCGCATGCATGTCGCCGGTCAGGTGCAGGTTCAGCAGTTCCATCGGTACCACCTGGCTGTAGCCGCCACCCGCGGCGCCGCCCTTGATGCCGAACGTCGGCCCCATCGACGGCTGCCGGATGGCCACGGTGGCGCGCTTCCCGATGTGCTTGAAGCCCTGGCCGAGCCCGACCGTCGTGGTGGTCTTGCCCTCCCCGAGCGGGGTCGGCGTGATCGCGCTGACCACCACGTACTTGGCCTTCGGCGCCTCGGCGAGCTCCTCGATGGCGTCCAGGTTGACCTTCATCACGTCGCGGCCGTAGGGCTCCAGCAGGTGGTTGGGCAGGCCCATCTCCGACGCGATGTCCTCGATCGGCTTGAGCGCCGCGCCGCGGGCGATTTCGAGATCACTGGGGAACGCCATGAAACGTCATCTCCTCTACCACGCTGTTGAGGTAGCGCTACGGTGTCATTCAGAACGTGTTCGGGTAGACAGGCCGTGACTTCTCCTCGCCGGCTGCCGGTTGGCCACGCCGGCGGCCTGCCTCCCCGCCCACGTGCAGTGTTGTGCTGTGTCACCAAGCTCGCCCATCTCGCGTTTTGGACAACCCTGCGTCAAGGTCTATACCAAACTCGGCGCCCGCGTCGAGCAAGGCGTCGAACAGGTACTGCCCGGACGAGCGTTCGCAGTGAAGCAGATAGCTCGGTATCCCGTCACGGTCGAGACGGATCACGTCGGTCACGAGTTTCGCCACCGAGGTGCGCAGCGCCGCCCCGTCGGGGGTGAAGTCGTCCGCGAGATCGATCGCGCACACCTTGGCCAGCGCCTCCGCCGAACGCGCACCGGCCAGCCGCATCAGCGCACGGCCGTGCGTGAGGTCGATGACCGAGGCGAACTCGCCGGTCTCCTGGACGAGCCCGCGCAGGCTCGACACCAGCTTGTCCTGGCTGCCCGGCCCGCCGAGCACGAGCCATTCGCCCGGCCCCGACCCGACGACGACGGTGCCCGCGCTGCCGGCAACCGCCCGGCCGAACCTCGTGCCGAGCGCGGTGGCCAGCGGCCCGCTTTCGGCCGCCCTGACGCAGACCTTGGCGAGCGGCGTCTGATCGGCAAGGGTCAATGCCGCGTTGCTGTGCCGGGGCTCGACCTCCCAGTCGGCGATCGTGGTGCGCTCACCGGCACCGATCGCGATCGGGCTGCGCGCGACGGGCGTCGCATGTGGACGGTGCGCCGGCGTGCAGACGGGGACGTCCTGGCGCTTCCCCTCTGGATCGACGTGCGCCAGATGCTCGGTCACCCGCGCGGCGATGTCGCGGCCATCGGGCAGCCGGACGGTGACCGTGGTACCGGCCGTGGCCAGGGGAGCGTCGAGTTGGCCGAGGCAGATGGCCCGGCCCAGCGTCGGCGACATCCGGCTTGACGTGATGCGCCCGCGGATGGTGCCATCACGTTCGGTGATCTGGCTCGCCTCGGGCGGGACGATCGTGCCATCAACCGGCTGCAAGCCGACGAGGCGGGTGTCCGCGCCGCTTTGGTGTTGCCAGACCAGTTCCGGCTTGCCGGCGAAGTCGTCCTTGTCGAGCTTGATCGCCCAGTCCAGCCCGGCGCTGTAGGCCTTGGTCAGCCCATCGGTGTCCTGCCCGACGATCAGATGGCCCTTCTCCAGGCGCAGGATTCGTTGCGCCTCGACGCCGAACGGCTGCACCCCGAGGTCTTCGCCGTGTTGCAGCAGCGTTTCCCACACGTGCAGCCCGTAGGCGGCGGGCACGTGCAACTCGTAGGAAAGCTCGCCGGTGAACCCGATCCGCCACAGCACGCAGTCGTCGACGCCCGCGATACGGCCGGTACGCACCTGCATGTAGCCGAACGCCTCGGGGGAGAGGTCGATGTCCTCGGTGAGCCTGCCCACGAGTTCGCGTGATCGCGGGCCGGCCACGTTGATGCTGGCGTAGGCCGTGGTGACCGGCGTGACGTGCACGCGCCAGTCCGGACGCTCGGTTTGCAGCCAGTTCTCGACCCATTCCCATACCGCCGCCGCACCCGATGACGTGGTGCTCATCAGGTAATGGTCCTCACCAAGACGCCCGGTCACACCGTCGTCGAACACGACGCCGTCCTCGGCGCACATCACGCCGTAACGAACCTTCCCGACGCCGAGCTTGGCCCACTTGTTGACATAGAGCAGGTTCAACAGCTTCGGTACGTCCGGCCCGCGCAGGTCCAGCTTGCCGATCGGGGTGACATCGATGATCCCGACGCGTTCCCGGACCGCGCGGACCTCCCCGGCCGGGTCGCCGTAGTGATCGGGGCGGATCCACTGGCCCGCGACGAGGGGCTTGGCGTTGTTGCGCTCGTGCCACGGTTGCATGGGGGAGTGGCGCACCGGCTCGAAGATCCGGCCGGCGAGCGCGCCGAGCGTGACCGGGACGTACATCGGCCGCCAGGTGGTGGTGCCGGTCTCGGCGATCGTGCGGCCACTCGCCTCGGCGACCGCCGCGATCGCGTTGATCGTTTCCAGTTTCCCTTGCAGGGGGCCCATGGTCGCGGTGGTGTACCGCTTGGCCAGCTCGGCGGAGTCGTAGCCTTCGCGCACCGCCTGGTGCAGATCCTTCGACGACACGTCCTCGGAGAAGTCGACGAAGCCGTGGGTCAGCCCGCGGAACAGTTCGGGGTGGTCGTGCACCGGCAACTCCGGCAGTGACTCCCGGCCGGTCGGTGGTTCGGCGAGCTTCGCCCCGTTGCGGGTCGGGACGGCGCCGAGGTGCGTGTAGCGCTGCCACAGCGCCCGCCTGGCGGCCTCCGCGCCCACGGCCCGGGCATGGTCGGTGAGTTCTTCCAGGGTCCCGTCGCCGGCCAGGCCGCCGACCGCGAACACGGTGTCGCTCGCCTTTCCGCCGGGGAGGAAGCGGGCCGCGGTGGGCGAGTACACCGGGATGTCGCCCGCCATGGTGAGCAATGACATCGGTGCGGTCCAGCCGGTGGCGGTGACCAGGAGATCGGCTTCGATCGTGCGACCGCCGGCGAGTTCGACCGAGCGCACGCCGCGCCTGCCGCGGGCCCGGAGGACGATGTCCTCGCCCCGCCGGGCGTCGACGACCTCGGCGATCTCGACCCCGGCTCGTTCCAGGTCGCCGATCGCGGCGTCGCCGGAGGCGTTGGCGGTGAGCACGACCGCGCGGTTGCCGGGCTTGACGGCGTAGAGGTTGATCAGCCTGCGCGCCGCGGTGGACAGCATGACGCCGGGCAGGTCGTTTCCGGCGAAGACGTACGGGCGCTCCACCAGCCCGCCGGCGACGATCAGTGTGCGTGCCCTGGCCTTGATCAGCCGTTCCAGACAGCCACTCCGCGGCCGTTGCACGACGGCGAGCCAGTTCTCGTCGTAGCGGCCGAGTACGACGGAATTGGTGAGTACCTCGATGCCCTCGGTCGCGCGCACCTTCTCGGTCAGCTCGGCGAGCACGTCCGGGCCTGTCCACCGCAGGTGCCCGCCGAGCTGGTGCTCCTCCTCCACCAGCAGCACCCGCGCGCCCGCGCGGGCCGCGGCCACCGCCGCTGCCATGCCCGCCGGACCGCCGCCCGCGACGAGCACATCCGGGTGGGCGTACCGCTTGTCGTGGTAACCGGGCGGAGTACCCGGGGAGATCTCGCCCGCGTGCACGAACCGGCCGAGTACCTTTTCGTAGGCGGGCCAAAGGAATTCCGGCTTCATGAAGGTCTTGTAGTAGAACCCGGGAGACAGGGACCGGCCCACGAACCGGTTGACCGCCTTGACGTCGAAGCGCAGCGACGGCCAGGTGTCCTGCGAGCGCACGTGCATGTCCTGCTCGACGAGCCGGTGTGCGCCGCGCACGTTGGGCTCGTCGCCGACCTGCACCATGCAGCCGGGATCGTGGAAGCCGGCGGTGAGCAGACCGCGGACGCGGTGGTATTTGAAGCTGCGGGAGAACACCCGCTCACCGGCGGCGGCCAGCGCCGAGATGATCGTGTCTCCGTCGAACGCGGGAAACCTCCGTCCGTTCCAGGAGAAGCTCAGGGCGTGGGTGCGGTCGATGACCTCGCCGCGCTGCGCGTCCAACCGCATGGCGCCCTTCATCGCTCGCCTCCCGCCGGCGCGATCTCGTTGGTCAACGTGTTGCGGCGCAACGGGAAGTACCGCCGGCATCCGGCGGTGTGGTACCAGTTCTCGTCGACCCAGCCGCACCGGTTCACGCGGAAGTAGAGGTACTGTCGCCACTCCTCGGCGCTCGCCGACGCGACGTCGGGGCGCGTCCTGGCCTCTCCCTGGTGGCGGAACTCCGTGGCATTGCGGGGACCGCACCACGGGCACGGAATCTGCATCATCAAGAAAATCCTTCTTTTTCAGGAACGTGTGCGGGTAGCCAGGCCGTGACATACGTCGTCGACTGCCGGTCCGCTACGGGGGCGGCCTGCCTCCCCGCCCCCGTGCACCGTTGCTGTCCATCATCAGGTGCCAATCTCGCGTTATGTTGCGGTCTGTCTCATTAGTGCCCGACCGCCGCGGCGCCCTTCTCGCCGACGAGCCGGCCCGAGGCGAACCGGTCCAGTCCGAACGAGGCGATGATCTCTCCGGGACGCTCGTGGGCGACGCAGTCGGCCATCGCCTCGCCGGAGACGGGGCCCGCCTTGAAGCCGTAGGTGCCCCAGCCGACGTCCACATAGAACCCCTCGACCGGGGTGGGACCCATGATCGGCGAGTAATCCGGGGTCATGTCGCACAGCCCGGCCCACTGCCGCAACAGCCGCATCTTCGACAGGGCCGGCATGAGTTCGAGCACGTGCCCGGCGAGGCCCTCGGCGAACTCGAGCGAGCCGCGCATGGAGTAGGAGGTGAACGGGTCCACGCTCGCGCCGAACACGAGCTCGCCGCGATCGGTCTGACTGACGTAGACGTGCAGGGTCCCGGAGACGATCACGGTGTCGAGGAACAGGCGCACCGGCTCGGTGACGGCGGCCTGCAGCGGTGACGTGGTGACCGGCATGCCGACGCCGACCATGTCGGAGATCAGGGTCGACCAGCCGGCCGTGCAGTTGACCACCACGGGGGTCGCGATGCGACCGCGGTTCGTCCGCACGGCGAGGACCCGGTCCCCCTTGGTTTCGATGCCGACGACCTCGGTGTTCTGGTGCAGGTGCACACCCAACGCGTCGGCCGCGCGGGCGTATCCCCATACGACCGCGTCATGCCGGATGATGCCACCCGGCGGGTGGTACAGGGCCCCGAGAATGGGATACCGCGTGCCCGGGGAGGTGTCGAGGTAGGGCACCAGTTTCTTGATCTCGTCCGGATCGATGACGTCCGAGTCGACGCCCTGGAGCTTGTTCACCTCGGCGCGCCAGCGCATCGTGCGCAACGAGCTGTCGTTGTGGGCGAGGGTCAGGTGGCCACGCCGGGAGAACATCACGTTGAAGTTCAGGTCCGCGGCCAGGTGCCGGTACAGCTGGAGCGACCGGTCGTAGAAGCGGACACCCTCCGGGGTCAGGTAGTTCGAACGCAGGATCGCGGTGTTGCGCCCGGAGCCACCGCCGCCGAGGTACCCCTTGTCCAGTACCGCGACGTTGCGGATTCCGTGGTTGCGCGCGAGGTAGTAGGCGGTCGCGAGCCCGTGCACGCCACCGCCGATGATCACCACGTCGTAGCTGCCGGCCAGGGGATGTGCCCGCCACACTCGCGGCCAGTCCGAGCCGGTGAGGCCGCGGCGGATCAGGCTGAACGCTGAGTAGCGCATGACGTTGCCCTTCCAGAGGCTGTCTCGGTGCCCTCCACACTAGGATGATCTATAAACAAAGTCCACTATTAGGAAACAAGCCGAAGGATCGGCATTGAGCTTTGGCCCGGTGCATGGCATGGTGGGCGGTACTTGTATCGCAGAGAGATACGTTGTCTACCCCATGTGGACAACTGGTCTAGCAGAACTCCACCGGCAAAGACGCCGGAGTAGGAGGCGGCACATGCAGTCCGACCTTGACACCTTCCTCGCCCAACCCGGCCGCGATGACCGCATCGCCGAGGTGCGCCGGGAGATCGACGAGCGCGGCGTCAGCTACATCTATCTCCAGTTCGTGTCGGTGACCGGCCGGATCATGGGCAAGGGCGTTCCCGCCGCCCACTGGGAACGGTTCGCCCACGACGGCTTCCAGCTCGTCTACGGTGCGACCGCGAACCTGTTCATCGACCGGCACGGCGACTACATCGGCTACGGCCCCGAGGCGCGCGAGCTGGTGGGAGTGCCCGATGTCGAGACCTTTCGCGTCCTGCCCTGGGATCCCCGGACGGCCCGCGTGTTCTGCACCTTGTTCCGGGGCAGGGAGGAGGACGTCGACCCTGCCGCGTACCTGACGTCCGACTGCCGGGGCAACCTCAAGCGCATCCACCAGGACTTCGAGCGCGAGACCGGGCTTCACCTGCGTGTCGGCACCGAGCCGGAGATGATGTGGCTCAAGCTGAACCCGGACGGAACGCCTTCGGTCGAGGGGAAGACGAAACCCTACTGCTACCACATCGACCAGTTCTCCGAGCTGCAGCCGCTGATCCACCGGGTGATCTCCTACGGCACGGCGATGGGTCTGGACATGATCCAGGGCGACCACGAGGACGCCCCCGGCCAGTTGGAGCTGAACTGGCAGTTCGACCGGGCGGAACACACCGCGGACCGGCTCACCACCTACCGCCAGATCTGCAAGCAGGTCGGCCGGGAGTTCAACGCGTTCCCCTGCTTCATGCCGAAGCCGTTCACGGGCGTTTCGGCGAACGGATGCCATCACAACATTTCGTTGTGGGAGGGCGAAACCAACGCGTTCCTGCCGGACGGGGACAACCCGCGGATGCCGAGCAAGCTGGGGCTCACCGCGATCGGCGGAGTGCTGGCGCATCTCGACGCCCTCACCTGCCTCACCGCGCCGACGGTGAACTCGTACCGGCGCTTGTGGGACACCGGTTTCTGGGCGCCGCTGTTCGCCGACTGGGGATTCCAGAACCGCACCACGGCGCTGCGCGTCAGCGCTCCCGGCCGGTTCGAGTACCGGTCGGTCGACTCCTCGGTCAACCCCTACCTGTCGATGGCGGGCCTGTTGGTCGCGATGGGCGACGGCATCCGGCGCAACCTCGACCCCGGTCCCCCGGAGGAGCGAAACATCTACGAGGCCATCTCCGCGGGGAAGGAGGTGCGCAGGATTCCGATGACCCTCGGCGATGCCCTCGCCGCACTACGGGACGACGAGGTCATGCGCACCGCGCTGCCGGGCGAGATGTTCACCGTCTTCGAGCACTACAAGCGGGACGAATGGGAGCGCTTCTGCGCGGCCGTCACCGACTGGGACGTCAAGGAGTACCTGGACGTCCTTCCCTGAGCCAGTACCGGAACCTGTGAGGGAGAAGGCCGATGTGCGGGATAGCCGGCATCATTTACAAGAATCGCAGGGGCAATGTGGGGCGCGACATGACGGCGATGCTGCAGGCGATGAAGCATCGCGGGCCGGACTCGACGGGTTACGCGCTCTACGGCGAACGCAGTGAGTTGCTGGTGATGCGGTTCAAACTTGCCGATCCCCGGGACGCGGCTGACTTCTCCTACCCGGAGCGGCTGGCCCGCAGCCGCCGGGAGGTGGAGTCGCGCCTGGCCAAGATCGGCGCGACGGTCGACCGTTTCGACGGAGAGTCCGAGTACGCCTACCGCGCCACCTTCCGCTACGAGGGCGAACTCAAGCCGCTGGCCGACTACGTCGAGGACGTGCCCGGCATCGAGGTGCTCTCCCTCGGGCACTCCCTGGAGATCGTGAAGGATCTCGGCGACGCGAACACCGTGGCGGCCCAGTACGGGCTGGCGGACTTCACGGGCACGCACGCGATCGGTCACGTCCGGATGGCCACCGAGTCCGATGTGGACATAGCGGGGGCGCATCCTTACTGGGCCTACCCGTTCTCCGACGTGGCCGTCGTACACAATGGACAACTGACCAACTACCACCAGTGGCGCAGGCGCCTCGAGCGCCTCGGCCACCGGTTCCAGTCCGAATGCGACTCCGAGATCATCGCCGTCTACCTGGCACAGCGCATGGCGGACGGGGTGCCGCTGGAAACCGCGATGAAGCAGAGCCTCGACGAGTTGGACGGCGTGTTCACCTACCTCGTCGTCACCGAGGACGCCCTCGGCGTGGCCAAGGACGAGATGGCCGCCAAGCCTCTCGTGCTGTACGAGGCCGACGACCTGGTGGCGCTCGCATCCGAGGAAGGCGCGATCCGCGAGGTGCTCACCGAAGAGATCGACACGTACGACCCGTACGAGAGGGAGGTGCTGGTGTGGCGCAGGTAGTGGACACGCCCGCGGCCGGCACGGGCCGCTACGACATTCGCGGCCTGGCGGACCCGGACGCGGTCGCGCCAAGGACGGCAACGGTTGCCGGTGGCACGGCCGAACTCGACGCGGCGGAACTGAGTACCCGGCAGATCAATCTGGAACTACGTAGGCTGCTGCACGACGAGGGCGTCACCGACGTGACATTGCGGAACACGCGGGCGCAGCATTCGATCGCGGTCGGGCTGCTGCTGCGCTGCCGAATCCGCATCGAGGGCAGCCTCGGCTACTTCGGATGCGGCCTCATCGACGGGCCGGAGATCCACATTACCGGCCGGGTCGGGTGGTCGGTCGCGGAGAACATGATGTCCGGCGTGGTCGTGATCGACAAGAACGCCGGCTCGCTGACCGGTGCCGCGCTGCGCGGCGGCGACCTCGTGGTGCGCGGCCACGTCGGCGCTCGCACCGGTATAGACCAGAAGGGCGGCACGATCATCGTCGGCGGGAAGGCCGGCTCGATGACCGGGTTCATGATGCAGCGTGGCCGCCAGATCATCTGCGGCGATGTGGGCCCCGGCGTGGGCGATTCCATGTACGACGGCGCGATTTACGTCGCGGGCAAGGTGGCGTCGCTGGGCGTCGACTGCGTGGAGGCGGAGTTCACCGACGCCGACCAGGAGCTGATCGACCGCAAGTTCCGGATCTATCGGCTGGACAAACCGGACTCGTTCCGCAAGTTCGTCTGCGGCCGGAAGCTGTGGAACTACGACAGCCTGGAACCCAACGAGCGCAAACTCGTCCTTTAAAGGAATTGTATTGTGGTGGTTTGCGTGGCGGTGCGGGTAGCGGAACCTGAGGCGGTTTCTCGCTCCGGGATCGCCTCCTCATGAATGTCCAATTCACCATGTCGGCGCTGTCCTCGCGAGAAACCACCTCAGAACTTGACTGCAGAGTGCAAGCTGACGGCCCCACCGCAAGCGGCTCCGCCGCTTCGAAACACCAAGCCTGGCAAGGAGTTGTGGCATGAGTACGTCGAACGGGGACACCGCGCGCCCGCTGGGGCACAGCAGCATCTTCACGCCCGAGGTCATCAGCGACATCCACACCAAGGCAGAACTCGGTCGCTACCGCATGCGCGGTTTCTCGATGTTCAAGCCGATTCCGCACTGGGACGAGCTGATGTTCATGCCGGGCACGCTCACGCGCTTCGTCATCGAGGGATATCGCGAGAAGTGTGAAACGAAGACCGTGCTCGGCGCGCGGTTCGCGAAGAAACCCCTTGAACTGGACATTCCGGTGTACATCACCGGAATGAGCTTCGGGGCACTGTCGCTGGAGGCCAAGATGGCGCTGGCCAAGGGCGCCTCGATGGCCGGAACGGCGACCTGTTCCGGTGAGGGCGGCATGATCCCGCCTGAACGCGACCTGTCCACCAAGTGGTACTACCAGGTGATCCAGAGCCGGTACGGGTTCAACCCGCACCACCTGATGCTGGCCGACGGTGTCGAGTTCTTCATCGGACAGGGCTGCAAGGTCGGCCTCGGCGGTCACCTCATGGGCCAGAAGGTCACCGAGCAGGTGGCGGAGATGCGCTCGCTGCCACCCGGGATCGACCAGCGCAGCCCGGCGCGGCATCCCGACTGGCTCGGTCCGGACGACCTGTCCCTGAAGATCCAGGAGGTCCGGGAGGCCACCGACTACCAGGTGCCGATCCAGCTCAAACTAGGGGCGGCGAGGGTCTACGACGACGTGCGCATGGCCGCGAAGTGCGGGCCCGACATCATCTACCTCGACGGCGCGGAGGGTGGCACCGGCGCGGGGCCCCACATCGCGGCGGAGGAAACCGGCATCCCGCTGATGGCGGCGATTCCCGAGGCGCGCCGCGCGCTGGAGGACGTCGGACTCGCCGACGAGATCGACCTGGTCGTCGCGGGCGGGATCCGCAACGGTGGCGACATCGCCAAGTGTCTCGCGCTCGGTGCGAAGGCCGTCGCGATCGGACACTCGGCGTTGATGGCGCTCAACTGCAACAAGGAGATCCCCGGCGTTACCGATTACGAGGGAACGATCGGCGTCAAGGCGGGCAAGTGCTATCACTGCCACACCGGACGTTGCCCGGTCGGCGTCGCCACCCAGGACGTCGAACTCCGGAAGCGGCTGCGCGTGGATGACGCGGCCGAGCGTGTGTATAACTTCCTACACACCCTGACCCTCGAAGTGCAGATGCTGGCGAGGGCGTGTGGCAAGACCAACGTGCACAGCCTCGAACCCGAGGACCTCTGCGCGCTGACCACGGAAGCCGCGGCGATGGCCAGGGTCCCGCTCGCCGGAACCAACTACGTGCCGGGCGTGACCGAGGAGCACGCGCTCGGGGAGATCAAACGATTGCTGGAGAAGCACGTCGTGAACGACACTCTGGGCGGAGGGCCGAATGTCTGAAATGGACACTTCGCGGCGGCGACTGTCCGGTGGCAAGAGCATCGACACCGAGGAGCTGAGCGGGCGGACGTTTCCCTACCAGTTCGATCGTTCCGTCGTCGAGGACGTCGATCTGAACGCCGCCACGCCGGGCGAGGACCTCAACTGGCTCGAGGACGTCACCCTCATGACCGAGGACGGGGTCAACGCGGTCTTCGACCGGTACACCAACGCGTTTTTGAAGATATATTTCGACATTCCCGAGGGGCGTGAGGACGAGTACGCGCGCAAGGTGCTGATCAAGCACTTGCAGGAGGGCAACTCGTACGGGATCTGGCTGAAGCGCAGGCACGCGAAGTTCGCTCAGCCCGAACTGGGCTCCTGGCGCCCGGACTCCGAGACGGTGGGGGAGGACTGGACACCGCCCGTGCTCGACGGCTGGCGACCGTCCGGCCACTGAGACCTTCAGCCGCGAAGGAGCGGACCATGGCAGAGTCCACCCGCCGCCCGGTGCCTGCGCAGGCCGTCGCGATTCCGCAGGACGGCGGCCTCGTCCGCACGATCAGCTGGACCGGTGCCTTCTGGATCGCCAGCGGTGTTCCCGCGCTGGTCCTGTTCTCGATCGGATCGATCGCCGCGACGATCGGCACCCCGTCGGTGCTCGTGTGGGCGCTGTCGGTGTTCTTCGGGTTGATCCAGAGCTTCACCTACGCCGAGATCGCCGGCATGTTCCCGCAGAAGTCCGGGGGAACCTCGGTGTACGGCGCGATGGCCTGGGTGCCGTACTCGAAGTTCGTGGCGCCGGTGTCGGTGTGGTGCAACTGGCTGGCGTGGTCGCCGGTGCTCACGATCGGCGCGGGGCTGGCCGCCGGCTACCTGCTCACGGCGCTGTTCCCGGCGGACGCGGCGATCAACACGTGGTCGGTCACCCTGCTGGATCTCGGGTTCCTCAAGGACGGCCTCGCGGTCCGGTTCAACGCCCAGTTCCTCATTGGAGCCGCGTTGCTGCTTCTGGTGTTCGCGCTGCAGCACCACGGTGTCCTCCGGGCCGCGCGAGTGCAGATGGTGGTGGGTATCGCCGTACTGGTCCCGTTGCTGCTCGTCGGGTTGGTGCCGCTGCTCGGCGGCGATGTGGCGCGACACAACTTCGCGCCGTTCGTGCCGCTCAACGGAGCATGGAATCTCGGCGGAGGGACGCTTTTCGCGGGTGGGTTGTTCCTCGCGGCGTGGTCGGCGTATGCCTTCGAGACCGCGGTCTGCTACACCCGGGAATTCAAGAATCCCGGCCGTGACACCGCGAAGGCGCTCTTCTCCGCCGGCGGGGTCTGTGTGGTGATCTACCTGCTCGTGCCGTTCGCCTTCCAGGGTTCGCTGGGCGTGGAGCGGCTGGTGAGCCCCGGCATCGTCGACGGCACCGGGGTCGCCGGCGCGATGGTCGACATGATCGGCGGCGGCGCGTTCGTCGGCAACCTCCTGATCGTCATGCTCATCCTGGCGCTGCTGCTCACCATCATGACCACGATGGCGGGCTCCTCGCGCACGCTGTACCAGGGTGCGCGGGACGGCTGGCTGCCGCGCTATCTCGGGCGGGCGAACAAACACGGCGCACCGACCAGGGCAATGTGGACAGACCTCGGCTTCAACCTCGTTCTCCTCCTGCTCAGCGACTACGTGTTCGTGCTCGCGGCGTCGACCGTGTGCTACATGGTTTTCAACTTCCTGAACCTCAATGCCGGCTGGTTGCACCGGGTGGACAACGGTCACCTGGAACGGCCGTGGCGCGCGCCGACCGTGCTGATCGTGGCGGGGACGGTGCTGGCCTTCGTGAACGCCTTGTTGCTCGGCTGGGGATCTTCGGTATGGGGGCCCGGTGCACTGTGGACCGGACTCGTGGCCGCCGCGCTGGTCGTTCCGGTGTTCGCCTACCGCCACTTCGTCCGGGACAAGGGGGTTTTCCCGCCGTCGATGTACGAGCAGACCGGCGGTTCCGTGCCGGTGCGGAAGGCGGGCATGCGGCCGTATCTGACGCTCGCGGGTGGTGTGGCGATGGTGGCGCTCGGCCAGGTCCTCGCGCACGTGTCGGGATGACCCGCGCGGCTCATCCGCCCGGGGTCACCGACTTGACCGCCAAGAACTGGATGGGCAGCGTGACCAGCTCACCGGGGCCGTGCATGACCTCGCCGACGAACTGGATCGTGTCTCCCGGTTCGAGGAGATAGCGGGCACTTCCGTAGCAGTACTCCATCTTTCCGCTGATCATGAAGATCAGCTCGGTGCCGGCATGCTGGTAGAGCGGGAACGTCTCGGTCCGTTCGGTCAGCGTGACGAGAATGGGTTCGAGGCTGTCGTGCGGGGCGCGCATGGTGCCGAGGAGTTGGTACCGGTGGCCGGGGCCGGAGTTCCGGTGATGGATGTCGAGCCCGCTGCCGGCCTTGACGAACACGATGTCCTGGTCCTCGGACAGCCCCCGGAAGAACGCGGTGACCGGAACCGAGAGCGACTCGGAGAGCCGGGCCAGCGTGGTCAGGCTGGGCAGGGTCTGCCTGTTCTCGATCTTGGAGAGCATGCCTTTGGACAGGCCGCTCTCGATCGCGAGTTTGCCGACCGTCCAGCCGCGTTTCAGGCGGAACTCGCGGACGCGCTCGGCGAGGACGGTGCCGAGTGCCTCGTCCAAACCCATGCTCTCGCCGTCTTCGGCGAGTTCCACGCTGTCGTCAACCGGCATCGGGTCTCCACGTGTCTCCGGGGCAGCCATGTATTTACCTTGATGAAACCATGCCCACCTTTGCGTCCCGGACCACGGGTGAAGGGCCTCCAGGATTGTCCATAGTTTACTACGAGTAGACAGACGTGCTTCAAAGTGCGGCGGATGCGATGGCCATCAAGACCGGCGATCAGTCGTGTGCCGTGGCAGGGTTTTCCGGCTCCGGCTCCGCGACCGGAGCCGGACTGGTGCGCAGCAGGGCGACGGTGAGCACAGCGCCGATCGCGGCCAGTGCGGCCGCGACCGCGAATGCGAGGTTGAGACCGGCCCGGTAGGCATGCGGCGCCGTCGATCGCTGGGCCACCAGTTCGGCGAGCAACAGGACGGTGGTGACTCCAAGCCCTGACCCCACGCGTTGTGCGGTGTTGACGATGCCTGCCGCGATCCCGGCGTCGGCTTTGCCGACCGAGGTGACCGCGGGGGTTGTGACGCCGACGAAGGCGGCGGGCAGGCCGATGCCGAGCAGGATCGTGCCGGGCAGCACATCGATCAGGTAGGTGGCGTGTTCGGGCAGGCGGGCGAACCACGCCATGGCCAGGGCCTGGAGCCCGAGGCCCGCGGCCAGTACTCGCCACGCGCCCAGCCGATCCAGTGCATACGGGATCAGGGTGCGGGAGACGACGATGTTCACCACGGCCACCGGCAGTACCGCGAGGCCGGACTCGGTCGGGCTGTAGTGCTGGGTGTTCTGCAGGTACAGCGCCAGCAATGCGAAGGTGGGCACGTGTGCCGCCCCGACCAGCGCGTTCACCACGGCCGACCCGCTCACCTGGCGGAAGGTGAACAGTCGTAGCGGCATCAGTGGATGTGAGCTGCGTGCTTCGATCAGTACGAAGCAGGCGAGCAGCGCAAGCCCGGTCCCGAGCAGGGCTGCCGCCAGGGCGCGGGTCGACTCGTCGCCGAGCGCGCCGATGGCATAGCCGATGATCAACAGGGCCGCGGTCCCGGTGATCGCACCGGGTACGTCGAGCCGTCCGGCGGCCCGGTCCGACCGTGCCGGGTCCGGCGGGAGTACCCGGACAAAGGTCAGGGCCAGCACGCCTACGGGCAGGTTGATCAGGAAGATCGACGGCCAGCCGAACAGATCGGTGAGTGGCCCGCCGACCGCGGTGCCGATGGCGGCGCCCGCCGCCGCCATTGCGCTCCATACCCCGAAGGCGCGGTTTCGCACCGCAGGTCCGGTGAACGTCGTGGCGAGCAGCGCCAGCTGGGCAGAGATGACCACGGCCGCCCCGAGACCCTGCAACGCCCGGGCGCCGATGAGGACCGCCGGTGTCGCGGCGAATCCGGCCAGCGCGGAGGCCGCGGTGAACACCACCAGGCCGCTCGCGAACACCCGGCGCGGACCGAGCAGATCGCCGGCGCGCCCGCCGAGCAGCATGAATCCGCCGAAGGCCAGCAGGTAGGCGTTGGTCACCCAGCCCAGTCCGGCCTCATCGAGTCCAAGGCCCGCGCCGATGCTGGGCAGCGCCACGTTCAGCACGGTCGTGTCCAGGAAGACCACCAGTTCGACAACCGTGATCACCAGCAGGATCAACCGGTCTCTCGCCGCGAGTGCGCCCCTGTTCGTCATCTGCACCTATTTCGCTAGAGTGTCGCTACAGTCAGATTTTACTAGAGTAGTGATCTAGTCAACTAGGGCCAGAACCATGACAGGCAAGAGCACCGGTGTACGGGCGGCCAAGACGGCGGCCAACCGAACCAAAATGCTGGCAGCGGCGCGGGAGCTGTTCACCACCCGCGGCTACGCGCAGACGACCATGAAGGCCATCGCCGATCAGGCGGGCATGGCCGTGCAGACGCTGTACTTCACCTTCGCCACCAAGCGCGCCATCCTCTCCGAACTCCTCGACGTCGAGATCGCCGGCGACACCGAGCCGATTGCGACCATGGACCGCCCGTGGTTCGCCGCCGCGGTGGCCGCCCCGCCTGCCGAGCAGATTCGGCTTCAAGTCGCCGAGGCAGGCACGATCTACGCCCGCGTCAGCCCACTGCTGGAGGTCATCCGGTCGGCCGCGGCGACCGACCCCGAGCTCGCCGAGCTCTGGCGGACCAACATCACCCAGCGCCACCTGGTCCAACTACGCCTTGCCGAGGCCCTTGCCACCAAGACCCATCTGCGAGCAGGTATCACCGTGGCCCGGGCCGCCGAGGTCGCGCTCGCCGTGCTGGCTCCCGAGACCTACTGGCTGCTCGTCCATGAACGCGGCTGGACCAATGCCGAGTGGGAATCCTGGGCCACAGACGCGCTCACTCTGCAGTTGCTCCCAACGGGACCGCCCCGCGGGGATACCGGGGAAGCGCCCGGCCCGGAGGGCGCCCGATGAGTGTGTTGGTTCTGGGCGGATACGGAGCGGTCGGCGCGCACCTGGTACGGCTGCTACGCGCGGGCGGAACCCCGGCGCTTGCGGCCGGACGCGACCCGGCGCGCGCGGACCGGGTGGTCGATCTGTCCAAGATGGACAGTTTCCGGGCCGCGCTGTCCGGGGTATCGATGGTGGTGAATTGCGCAGGCATCGAAGATGTCCGGCTCGCGGGGGAGTGTGCTCACCGCGGGATCGCGTTTGTCGAGATTTCCGCGACCTCCGAATATGTGCAGGCATTGGAGCACGTCGACGGGCCGGTAGTACTCGGCGTCGGTTTGGCACCCGGCCTGACCACCCTGCTCGCCGTTGAGGCGCTGTCGCGCGCCGGCGGCCCGGTCGACATCATGATCGGGCTCGGCTCCGGCGAACACCACGGCCCCGCCGCCACGGCCTGGACCTACCAGTTGACGGGAAAGCGCTTTCCCGACCCGGACGGCGCCACGATCCGCAATTTCACCAAGCCCGCATGCTTCACGATTCCCGAAAAAGCCGGGTACAAGCCGTTTCCCGCGCTGCGCGCCGACTTCGCGGATCAACATCGGCTCACGCGCGAATTCGCAGTTCCGGTCCGCACCTACCTGAGACTGGACTCCCGCCTCGCGACCGTCGGACTGGCCGGCCTCACCTGGGCGCCGGCCCTGCGAACACTGGCACCACGGCGAATGCCCGGCAGCGACAGGTGGGTGGTGCTCGCCCGAGCCTCCGACGGATCGGCACAGTGGGCGACCGGTCGTGGGCAATCTCTGGCTACCGCCGCCGTCGCCGCCGCCACCGTTCGGGAGATCGCACGGCACCGAATCACCACGTCGACCTGGATTCACGAAATACTCGAGATCGGCAAGCTGTGGCCCGGCCTACCGGCGACCGGGGGCAGACTCTGAATCTTCCGGCCTGGCAATCGGGACACCGGCAGCCGACCGCGCGAGCGGTACAGCCGTCGCGCCCGTAGATCGCTGAAACGCCAACCCGAGCAGCTGCGTCTCACAGTTAGGGTAAGCGGAACTAACTGAGGGGAGACAGGCGATGGGCGACCCGTGGGGCATCTCCGGACCGGATTTCGTGGTCCTCTACATCGCGCTGCTGATTGTCGTGCTGCTGGTGCGCGTCGTCGTGAGCAGTGTCGCGCGCAGGCGGGCGCTGCGGGCCGACGCGCAGCAGCCCGGCCAGCCGCCGACGGTCTACCAGTTGGCATACCTGGCCGGTGGCCCGGACCGGGCGGTCGACACGGCGATCGCGGCGCTGGTCGAGCGCGGGCAGCTGCGCGTGAACAGCTACAAGCAGCTCAGCCAGGCCGGTCCGCTGCCCGCGGAACCGCTGGAGCGGGCGGTGGCCGAGGTGGCGCGGCTGAAGACGACGGCGGCCATCCGGGCCTCGGTCCGCCGGTCAGCGGCGATGCGGGCGCTGGAAGACGGCCTCGACCAGCGGGGGCTGCTGGCGTCGGCGTCGGCACTGCGGCAGGCCAAAACGTTCGGGCTGGTGCTGCAGCTGGCCGTGCTGGCGCTGGGCGTGGTGCGGCTCGTCAACGGCATTTCGCTCGGCCGGCCGGTCGGGATCCTGGTGTTCCTCGTGCTCGTCGCGACCTTGCTGGCGATCATGGCATTGGTGCTGCGGACGAAGGCTGGGCTCCGGCAGCCGTCGGCCGCGGGACACCGCGTGCTCGGCCAGGCGCGCTCCGCGAGCAGCGGGCCGGTCCCGGCCGGGGCGCTGGCCGGCGGGGTGCTGCTCGGCGGCGCGGCGGCCGCGGTGGCGTTGGGCGGCTTGGCGAGGTACCCGGACGAGGAGCTGAGCGCTGCGCTGGTCCCGCCTGCGACGTCGTTCGGCGGTGGGTCCTCTGGCGGATCGTCGTTCGGCAGCGGGTCTTCCTGCTCCAGCTCGTCGTCTTCGTGTAGCAGCGGCTCGTCGTGTAGCAGCGGCTCGTCGTGCGGCGGCGGTTCTTCGTGCGGCGGGGGTGGGTGCGGTGGGTGAGCTCGGCATCGGGATCGGCTGGCGGCACGAACTCGACCTGTCCATCGCGCGGCTGCCGGGCGTCGACTGGGTGGAGGTGGTCGCCGAGAACCTGCACGCCGACCACCTGCCGGAGACGCTGGTGGCGCTGCGAAAGCGCGGCCTGCCGGTGCTGCCGCACGCCGTCTCGCTGTCCCTCGGCGGCGCCGAGCCGCTCGACACCGGCCGCGTCGAGCACCTCGCGGAGGTCGCGCGGGCCCTGGACGCGCCGTTGGTCAGCGACCACGTGTGCTTCGTGCGCGCGGGCGGGCTCGACTCGGGGCACCTGATGCCGCTCCCGCGCACCCGGGAAGCGCTCGACGTGCTGGTGTCCAACGTCCGGCTTGCACAGTCCATTGTGGAGGTACCGCTCGCGCTGGAGAACATTGCCGCGGTGCTGGACTGGCCGGCCCCCGAACTCACCGAGGAGCGGTTTCTCACCGAGCTGACCGAGCGGACCGGCTGCCGGCTGATCATCGACGTCGCGAACCTGTACGCCAACGCCCGCAACATCGGCACCGACCCGGTCGCGTTCCTCGACGGCATCCCGTGGGAGCGGCTGGCATACGTGCACATGGCGGGCGGCATCGAGCGCGACGGCGTCTACCACGACACGCATGCGCACCCGGTGCTGCCGGAGGTGCTGGCTCTCCTGGAAGAGCTGCGCCGCCGGACCGACCCACCGGGCGTGCTCCTCGAACGCGACGACGACTACCCGACCGACGACGAACTCGCGGCCGAACTGGCGGCCCTGCGGGCGGCGGTGACGGCGTGAGTAGTCCTGTGTCGACTCGCGGAGGAACGGGTGTGAGCCGCGAGCGGCTGGCCCGGCAGCAAGCGGAGTTGTTGCGGGCGCTGCTGGCCGACGGCCCGGCCCCGGAGGGTTTCGACGCCACCAGGCTGCGGGTGGAGGCGAACGTCCTGCGCCGCAAGCACGGCCGGGTCCTGGCCTACCAGCGCCCGGAACTGGCGGAGGCGCTCGGCGAGAGGTTCGGGCCGCTGTTCACGGAGTTCAACGCGGGCCGCCCGAAGCGAGACACCGAGCGATCGGGGGAGTACGCGGACGAGTTCGTGACATGGCTGATCGCGGGCGGCCACCTGCCGAAACGGCGGCGGGGGTGGCTGACCCGCATCCGGCGCCGCTGAGGCCCGGTCTCGAACGCCCCGTGATCAATGTTCGTGGAAATGACCGCAGTGGGCCGTGCCTCCGCGGCGCCCGTCAGACCGTCTTGAGCAGTCCGCCGTCGATCACGAGATCCGAGCCACTCATGTTGGCCACCCGGCCTGACGCCAGGAACACCACGAGCGCCGCGATCTCCTGTGGGTCGGCGAACCTGCCGGTTGGCAGGCCGAGGACCGCCGGAAGCTGATCGGTCAAGTTCTCTCGTGCAATGTCCGCGCGCTGGGCGAGTAAGTCGCCGGGGCCGCCAGGGGAGGTCCACACGTCGGTCCAGACCGGGCCGGGAGAGATCGTGTTCACCCGAAGACCGCGGCCACCGAACTCTTCGGCCAGTGCCTTGCCGAGGTTCGACAGCGCCGCCTTGGCTGCTGACTGGGCGACCAGGCGCGGCTGCGGAAGCCGGGCGTTGACCGAACTGATGTTGACCACCGCGCCGCGGCGGTCCAGGAGACTCGGCAGTGCCGCGCGCGTGGCGCGCACGGCAGACATGAGCGTCAGATCGAACGTGTGACGCCACGCGTCGTCGTCGAGTTCTAGAAATCCGCCGGCGGGGGTCGAGGTGCCCGCGACATTGTTGACGAGCAGGTCGATCCCGCCGTGCCGCTCGACCGCGTGCCGCACGAGATGGCCGGGCCCGTGGGGGGTTGCCAGGTCGACGGCGAGCGCATCCGGTGTGGTGGCTTGCAATGCGTCGGTGACCGTACGGCTTCCGGCGACGACGATGAACCCGTCCTCGACCAGTGCCTGCACGATCGCCAGCCCGATCCCCCGGCCGGCTCCGGTCACCACCGCGATACGCGTCGCACTCGACGTTGCCAGAGACGTGTCCTCCGCCCGCTGCTGCGGGCTGTTGGCGCTGATCTTCACGTCAGTAAGCATTCAGGTTGCACTATGGTTCAAGTCAATGGGTGAGCTGTCGATATCCGAACTGCGAGCGCGCACCGGGCTGGCGTCGTCGGCCCTGCGCTTCTATGAACGCAAAGGCCTGCTCCGCGCCACTGGGCGCGCGGGTGGTAAACGCGTCTACGACGAGGACACCGTCGAACAGATCGCGTTCATCGACCTGCTCAAACAGGCCGGCTTCACGCTGTCGGAGATCGCGGCGCTCGTCGGTCCGAACGGCCGGACCGCACCCGACTGGCGAGCCGTGGCATCGGAGAAACTGCGCGAACTCGACGACCGCGTCCGGCGGATCCAGCAGGCGCAGAAGGCGCTGAGGCACGTTCTCGACAGCCCACGTGACCACCTCGACGACTGCCCCGTGCATCACCGCATCCTCCGGGCACACGCCGCAGCACTTGCGAGAGTCACCAACAACACCTCGCCGGCCACCCACCGTCCCGCAACTGCCCAAGCAAGGCCCCAAGCTGCCGGCACCTGACTCCAGGTCAAGTCGTTCGGTCCTGGAGACCGTTCGAAGTGCCTTGCGAGGCGGGGCACATCTCCGTGCTCCGCGGTCGCATCCTTTGTTCGGAGCACCTGTTGGTCTCGATCAGTGCCCCCGGCAGGAGTCGAACCTGCGTTTCCGGCTTCGGACGCCGGAGTCGTGTCCGTTGGACCACAGGGGCAATGGCGGAGGATGCAGGATTCGAACCTGCGCGGCGCTCGTCACGCCGACCACCGTTTTCGAAACGGCTGCCTTTCCGGGCTCGGCCAATCCTCCCTGGCACGGCAACGGTTTCCCGGTGCCGTGCCCGTGCTGCCCGGCGAGGGATCGAACCTCGGTCTCCGCGTTCAGAGCGCGGTGTCCGTGCCAACTGGACCACCGGGCATCAGCTCAGCAGCGACGCCACGACGTGGCTCCCGGTCCAGGGCTCGAACCTGGGCTCGCGGATTCAAAGTCCGCCGTGCTGCCGACTACACCAACCGGGACCGGGTGGTGCGGTGCGGCGCGTGCGGGAGTCGAACCCGCGTCCCCGGACTGAGAATCCGGAATCCGTTCCGCTGGACCAACGCGCCATCCGCCAGCCGTCACCGGCAACCACCGGTGACGGCCCGCACCCCTGCCAGGATTCGAACCTGGCACCTCCGCGTTCGTAGCGCGGCGCTCTGTCCAGCTGAGCTACAGGGGCAAAATCGTCGAAGCGTAGCCGATCCGGGTATCGATCCCGGTCCTCCGCAGTGAAAGTGCGGTGACCTAGCCAGCAGTCGCATCGGCCTGGACCGGCCGGTCGGCCGGTGCGCAGTGGTGGAGGAGGGGTTCGAACCCCCTGTGCCATGAAGACGCCTGAATTACCGTCAGGTGAGGCTCCAACAGCCCCAGCTCCACCGTAAAGGGGGTCCGGCCGCGTCGGTGCGCGGCCGGACCCATGCTCGCGTCGGCCGCGCCTGAAGGCGACGGAGGCGAGCGGGGAAAAGTCTGACTCAGTATGTGGATGTCAATGAACCGTGCCGGTCCATCCGAAAATGGGCGGCATGCCGCATCTGCGGCGGAAGTCGAATCCCGGGAATCGGTATTTCCCGACCGTTCCACTTCTTCAAGCTGGTCGACATGCTGAATTGTTTTTGGGGGCACGGAATAGAGAAAGCCGCCCGGATCGGTTTCCCGATGGGCGGCTCCCTCGACCTGACGCGTACTACGTCATGGTGGGGAGCCTTCGCTGCTCAGCCGCGCTTGTCCCTGCTGTGACAAGGATTTCCGGTCGCCGTTGGACGAGCACACGGCAGCGAACGCGGCGGCCAGATACCGGCGCTGCGAGCGTCGCTCTCGCATGGTCGTCATGGTTTCTCCTCTGATCGGATGTGTGGATTCATCATCACCCCTGTGGGTGCCGATGTCAATCCTATTTTGGCGACAACGAGCAGTTCGTAAGGAAGTGGACTTCTCGAGTGGTGAGGTAGCCGGGTTATGGCAGGAAATCGGGCGCGGTAGATGGCCCTTTCTCGCCTTGTTCGGCGAGCGTGGGGATGGACAGTGGTGAGGCAAGGTTCTACCATGTCCACTCATAGTAAACGTCGTCTCATGACCGGCGACACTCAGTTCAGGAGGGTGAGATGGCTCCACGCGTTGCCGTCATCGGCGCCGGACCGTGCGGCCTTGCGCAACTGCATGCCTTCGAGGAAGCGCGCGCCCAGGGGGCTGACGTCGGTGAGATCGTGTGCTTCGAGCGGCAGCGCGACTGGGGTGGGCTGTGGAACTACACCTGGCGCACCGGCCTTGACGAGTACGGCGATCCGGTGCATGGCAGCATGTACCGCTACCTCTGGTCGAACGGGCCGAAGGAATGCCTGGAGTTCGCCGACTACACCTTCGATGAGCACTTCGGCAAGGCCATCCCGTCCTTCCCGCCACGGGAGGTGCTCTACGACTACATCGTCGGACGTGCCAAGAAGAACAACGTCCGCCAGTTCATCCAGTTCAACACGGCGGTACGAGGGGTTTCCCACGACGAGGAGGCGGGTCGGTTCACGGTCACCGTCCAGACGCGGGACGATCACCGGACCCGGTCGGAGACCTTCGACCACGTCATCGTGGCCAGTGGACACTTCTCGACCCCGAACCTGCCCGCCTTCGAGGGATTCGCGCGGTTTCCCGGCCGGATCATGCACTCGCACGACTTCCGCGACGCCCAGGAGTTCTCCGGCCGCGACCTGCTCGTCATCGGCAGCAGCTATTCGGCCGAGGACATCGCGCTGCAGGCGAAGAAATACGGCGCCGCCAGCGTGACCATCTCCTACCGCACCAAACCGATGGGCTTCGGCTGGCCGGACGGCATCGAGGAGGTTCCGCTTCTCTCCAAAATGGACGGCAAGGTCGCGTACTTCGCGGACGGGACCAGCCGTGCGGTGGACGCGATCGTGCTGTGCACCGGTTACCAGCACTCGCTCGGCTTCATCGCGGATGATCTGCGGCTGCGCACGGACAACGTGCTCTACCCGGACAACCTCTACAAGGGGATCTTCTGGGTGGGCAATCCGAACCTGATGTATCTCGGGATGCAGGACCAGTACTACACGTTCACCATGTTCGACGGGCAGGCCTGGTACGCCCGCGATTACGTGCTCGGCCGGATTTCCCTGCCCTCGCGCGAAGAAATGGTGGCTGACATCGCCCGGTGGCGACGCAGGCTCGACGCGTGTGCGGGCGCCTTCGACGAGATCGACTTCCAGGCGGACTACCTCGCCGACCTGTACGAGGCCGTCGACTACCCGGCCTACGACCTCGACCTCACCCGTGCGCACTTCAAGACCTGGGAGCACCACAAGGAGGAAGGCATCACCACCTACCGGGACCGCTCGTTCTCGTCACCGTGCACGGGAACGTCGGCGCCGGTCCACCACACGCGCTGGTGGGAGGCGCTCGACGATTCGATGAGCGCGTTCCTCGACATGCGACCGGGCGTTTAATTCACAGCAACGTTGTTTACTATCAGGGTTTACAACCCGCGCCCACCGAGTCATGATCTGAACCACACCACCCAACCAACCCTCTGACGCCCGCGGTGGCCTTCCACCCGGGACGTCGGTGAGGAGTCGCCATGCTCGATCCTCACGAAGCCGAACAGTTGCGCACCGACTACCGGAACCGGCAGGTGCGATGGGGGTTCATCTGGGCGATCTGGTGCGCCGTGTTGTGGGGCGCCTGGTACGTACCCGGTTCCGCGATCTACAACGAAAGGCCGTTCGCCGACCTGGTCAACACCACCGGCGAAAAGCTGCTGGCGTCGACGATCGTGGCGTTCCTGAACGCGCTCGCCGTGCTCGCGGCGGTCTTCGTCTGGGTCGCCGTGCTCGGCAAGGGCAAGGACTACGTGCGCACCCTGCGGCAGACCCGGATCTCCCGCTGGTATCTGCCGGCCGGGCTGGCCGGCGGCCTGGCCGTGTTCGGCACCTACGTCGCGATCGTGTACGTGGGGGCCGGGTTCGCCGCCGTGGCTGGACTGCTTTATCCCATCATCGGCGCCGTCATGGCCAAGGTCTGGTACCACGAGCGCATCACCTCGCGCGCCGCGATCGGCATCGTGGTGATCGTCGCCGGCGGCGTGGTGATCTTCGCGCCCGGCCTGATCGGCGAGTTGACCGGCACCGGTACCGGCGGCTGGATCGGTTACCTCGCCGGCGCGATCACCTTCGTCGGCTGGGGCACCGAAGGCGCGATCGCCGGCCGTGCCCTGGATGTGAGCGACCCCGATGTCGGGCTCACGCTGCGCTTCACCTTCGAGGTCGCCATCTGGCTCGTGATCGCCGTGCCGGTGACCGCGATCCTGGCCGGTGGCGCGTTCTGGTCGGCGCTGGGTACGGCACTGGCCAGCCCCGCGGTGTGGCTGATGCTCGTGCTGATGGGCCTGACCTTCGCCTTCTGCTACGTCTCCTGGTACAAGTCGTTCCCGCTCATCGGGGTCGGGCGCGGGCAGGCGATCGCGGCGCTCTACGGGCCGCTCGCGCTGATCTGGTTGTGGCTGTTCACCTTCCAGTGGCCGGGTATCCAGTTCGTCATCGGCTCGCTCATGGCGGTGGTCGGCAGCTTCGTCCTGTTCACCGAGCGGCGCGGAATCCTCGAAATCGTCCGCGCGGTGCCCGCGGCCTCGGCCGTCGCACCGGCCATCGCGAAGGAGTCCCCGCATGCCTGACATGCATATCAAGGGCCACATCCTGCAGCTGATCGAGCGCAACGAAACCATGTGGGACTACGAGGTCGCCGACGAGGTCATGCGCGCTTACGAGCTGTCCGGGGATTACTGGTACGGCACCGTACGGCTGACCCTGACCGACCTGTTCTCGGCGGGGCTGCTCGATGAAGTCGAGACCACGGTCGACCCGGCGAAGTCCGGGGGCCGGAAACAGGTGCTGTTCCGGTTCGGGCTCAACGACTTCGGCCGGGAACGGATGCGCCAGACCGGACTGTCGGTGGTGAACCGATGATCGAGTTCTTCGCGTGGCACGTCACCGGGCTGGTGATCGCGGTGATCCTGCTGATCGGCCTGCCCGCGCTCGCCCTCTACCACGCCCGCACGTTCGTCAAGAAGCTCTAGAAACCGTGTCGGGGCTGGCGTGGCGGTGCAAGTCGCGTGCCTCACCGCAAGCGGCTCCGCCGCGGTGAAGCACCAAGTAAGCGCCGGGACGGCTCGAAGGAGAGGACGATGACGGTAGCCGCCGGACGGCCGAGGCTCCTGCTACCGGGGCTGGTGCCGCGGGAAACCGGACTCGAGACCTACTGGGTGCGGCCCGGCGGCGTCACCGCGGTCCGGCTGTCCGCGGGTGACCGGCTCACCGTGATCGACCGGGCCGGGCGGCAGAGCGCGGAGCTCAGCGTGTTCGGCAGCGCCGGCCATGGCGGCGCGGCGCTCGGGGTGCGCGTGGACGCGCCGGCGAACGCGATCCGCTCGCTCGCCGCGGGCGGCACCGGCGAGGGGCGGGCCGCGATCCTGACCGCGCTGGCCTCCTATGGCCTGGATCCGGGCGAGGCCAAGGCGATCCGGCTGTTCGGTGACAGCTCCCCGCAGGGCGCCCGGGAGACGTTCGTCGCGCAGGAGGCCACCGGTGTGCTGGTGGCCGCGCCGGCGCGGCCGATGAGCGTGCTGGACGAGGTGGCCAACCCGCCTTCGGACCTGCTGGTGGAGGTGCTCCGGGCGAGCCCGCGCGGGAATGAGCGGCCCGAGTTGCCGGAGCCTCTGGCCGAGCCGGTGGCCGACCTGCGCATCGACGCGGCGACCGCCCTGGCCTACCAGGTCAAGGCGGGCCAGTACATCCAGGTGATCGACGTGGCCGGGCGGCAGTGCTCGGATTTCCTTGCCTTCCACGCACATCGGCTGGACGAGGGAGTCGAGCGGGGGCTGGACTCGACCACCACGCGCTATTTCATGGGCCGGGCATATCCCCGGCCAGGGTTGTTCGGGAAGTTCTACGACCAGGACGCGCAGCCGCTCGTCGAGATCGTCCGGGACACCGTTGGCAGGCACGACACCTTCGGGCTGGCCTGCAATCCCAAGTACTACGAGGACCTCGGCTACCCCGGCCATGTCAACTGCACGGAGAACTTCAACGAGCAGCTGAAGGGCTACGGCGTTGCCGCGCGCAAGGGCTGGCCGGCGCTGAACCTCTTCTACAACACGGCGTTCGACGAGGAGAACCTGCTCGTTTTCGACGAGTCGTGGTCGCGGCCCGGCGACTACGTGCTGATGAGGGCGATGACCGATCTGGTATGCGCGTCGTCCGCGTGCCCGGACGACATCGACCCGTCGAACGCGTGGGTGCCCACCGACATACACGTCCGGGTCTACGACGCGAAACGGAAGTTCTCCATGGCCATCGCCCGCCGCGTGACACCAGAGTCGGAGATGAAGCTCACCAAGCAGACCGCCTTTCACCCCAGGACGTCGGAGCTGACCAGGCAGTTCACGGAGTATCGGGGGTACTGGCTGCCGACCTCGTTCCACAACCATGGCATCCAGGACGAGTACTGGGCGTGCCGGGAGCGGGCGGCGGTGATGGATCTGTCGCCGCTGCGCAAGTTCGAGGTCCTCGGCCCGGACGCGGAGGCGCTGCTGCAGGCGTGCGTGACCCGCAACATCCGCAAGCTCTCGCACGGCCAGGTCGTGTACTCGGCCATGTGCAACGAAACCGGCGGCATGATCGACGACTGCACGGTGTTCCGGCTCGGTGACACCAACTTCCGGTTCGTCGGCGGTGACCCCTACGACGGCGTGTGGTTGCGCGAGCAGGCGGCCCGGCTCGGGCTGGACCGGGTCTGGGTCAAGGATTCGACCGACCAGCTGCACAACATCGCCGTGCAGGGGCCGGCCAGCCGGGACATCCTGCGCGAGATCATCTGGATGCCGCCGACGCAGCCGGGATTCACGGACCTGACCTGGTTCCGGTTCGGCATCGGGCGAATCGGCGGTCACGACGGCATTCCGCTGGTGGTGTCCCGTACCGGGTATACGGGTGAACTCGGCTATGAGCTATGGGTGCACCCGCGCGACGCGGGGGTGTTGTGGGACGCCGTGTGGGAAGCCGGAAGGCCGCACGGCATGCTGCCGCTGGGCCTGGACGCGCTCGACGTGCTCCGCATCGAGTCCGGGCTGGTGTTCGCCGGATACGACTTCTCCGACCAGACCGATCCCTACGAAGCCGGAATCGGGTTCACGGTTCCGCTCAAGACCAAGGAAGACGACTTCGTCGGGCGCGAAGCGCTCGTCTCGCGGAAGGCGCACCCGCAGCGCACCCTGGTCGGGCTGGAGCTGGCCGGGAACGAGCCCGCCGGCCACGGTGACTGCGTCCACGTGGGCAGGTCCCAGGTTGGCGTGATCACCAGCGCGACCCGGTCACCGATTCTGCGCAAGAACATCGCGCTGTGCCGGATCGCGGTCCAGCACGCGGGGTACGGCACCGAAGTCGAGGTCGGCAAGCTGGACGGGCACCGCAAGCGGATTCCCGCACAGGTCGTCCGCTTTCCGTTCTACGATCCGGAAAAACTCCGCCCGCGCTCGTAGCGTCCACCTCGGGCCTGCTCACCGCCATCCTGGACACTAGGCTACGAATGTCATGGGACGTGTGCCGCGGATCGTCCTCATAGGATGGTTGGTGTCGGAACCTCGGGAGTTTGAGTGCGGAAGCGACCTTCAGCCGGCCATCGCTGGTACGAGGAAGGGGAGGAACCGGACTACCGGTTCACCCTGGCCAACGAGCGGACGTTCCTGGCCTGGTTGCGCACGGGACTGGCCCTGGTGGCGGGGGCGGTGGCGCTCACCCAGCTCGTGCCCTCGTTCCCGGTCGCGGGCCTGCGGACCGGGCTCGCGGCGCTGCTGGCCGTGGCGGGGACGTTGCTGTCGGCCGTCGCCTACCGCCGGTGGGCCCGGATTCAGCAGGCGATGCGGCTCGGGCACCCGCTGCCGATGGACCGGTTCCCGGCCGTCGTCGGCGGGATCGCGGCCCTGGTGGGGGCGGTCGTGGTGTTCGTCGTGCTGATGCATCCTCGCTGAGTGTCAAGATGCGGCAGTCACGGTGATGACTAAGCGGGATCCTGGGTTGCAGCCTGAACGCACGGCGCTGGCCTGGCAGCGTACCGCCCTGTCGGCTGGTGTCGCCGCGGTCCTGTTGCTCCGGTCCGGGCTGCTCCACGCGGCGCCGCTCGAGTTGATGGCCAGCGGATGCGCACTGGCCGTGGCGGTCGTCGCGTGGCTGGTGGGCCGGCGGCCGGGTAACACCGGTGCGCCGCGGCGCGTGCTGCTCGCGATGACCACAGCCACGTGCGTGACCGGTGCACTCGCCCTCGCGGGGTTACTGTTGCACTAGCCAGCTAGGCGGTGTTTCAAAAGCGTAGCCACTCGTTGATCGCGGCGACCTGGACAGTGGATTCGTAGCGAACCGGCAGCTTGTCGTATCGAGTTGCCACGGCCCGGTTGCGTTTGAGGCGGTTGATCCCGCACTCGACGGCGTGGCGCTGTTAGGTCGTCGTGGTCGATCACCCACTCGCCCACGGTCCGGGGGACCGGCGAGCAGGGAGCCGCGGTAGCGTCGGAGGATCTCTTCCCGACTTGGGGTGCGGGGGAGTGCGAAGCGCGAGCGCAGCGACGCCGCTGAGCAGGACAGCACGAGTGCGACGACCAGTGCCCAGTTCGATGGGCCTTCACTCAGGTCCCGGACTTCTAACGGCTCGGACGGATCATGCCGGACCGGATCGGCGACGGCATCGGTCACCGAGGCCAGAGGACGAGCTGGGTGCAGCGGAACACCGCGACCGTCCGGGCCTGGTCATCGGTGACCGTAGCGTCCCACAGCTGCGTGGAGCGGCCACTGTGGACGGAATTCGCGCGGCAGTGCAGGAAGCCTTCCCGGGCCGCGGCGAGGAAGGTCGTCTTCAGCTCGACGGTGGTGAACCCGCTGGCCCCGGTGGGAAGGCTGGCCGCGCAGCCGGATCCGCACAGCGTGTCCGCGAGACCGGTGAGTGCGGCAGCGTGGACGAACCCGTTGGGAGCGAACAACTCGGGCCGGACGGGGGAGTTTCTCCGGTCACCTCACCGTCCGAGTAGGACAACACGCGCACGCCTAGTAGTGCTTTGTTAGGTGTGTCGTTGTGGCTGGTCGGGGCGTTGCTGTGATCTCCTTTGCGGGTGCTTCCGGAGGAAATGGACGAGGTTCGTCCGGTGATCGAGGAGTTTGCTGCGCGGATGTTCGGTGGGTTCGCGCGGCGTGACCAGCGGGCGAAGGGGCAGCTGTATCTGCGCGGGCTGATGCTGGAGGGCAAGCGCAAGTCGATGCAGCCGATGGCCGAGCGGCTCGGGGTCGATCACCAGCAGTTGCAGCAGTTCGTCACCA
>NZ_JAFB01000033.1 GCF_000519205.1 Amycolatopsis taiwanensis DSM 45107
TGCCGCGCCTCAGAAGGTTGGCGAGGTAATGGCCCATAGTTCGACGCGCTGATCGGGCCTGGCAGGCTGCTCGGGGGAGGTGGTGCCTGTGGCTCGTCAGCCCGAGGTGTTTGTGCACGAGTTGGAGCCCGAACAAGCACAGCGCTTGGTGAAGATCACCAGGTCGACACGGGACCGGGTTCGGTTGCGTCGAGCCGGGATCGTGCTCGCGTCGGTGCAGGGCCGGTCCGCCGGTGAGATCGCAGTCATGTTCGCCGCGACCGAGAACTACGTGCGGGAGGTGATCCACGCGTTCAACCAGCAGGGGTTCGCGGCATTGGACCCAAAATGGAGCGGCGGTCGACCAGCTAAATTCGGTCCGGCCGCCCGCGAACTCCTCTGCCGCATCGCCCGCAGCGCTCCCTGCGAACTCGGGCAACCGTTCACCACCTGGAGCCTCACCAAACTCGTCGCTTACCTGCGCGAACACCACCGGCTGGCCGTCTCCGCCGAGACCGCGCGACGCATCCTGAACAAGGCCGGCATCAGTTGGCAGCGCACGAAAACGTGGAAGGCCAGCCGCGACCCGGACTTCGCCGCCAAGATGGCTCGCATCCTGAACCTGTATGACCATCCACCCGTCGACGGGCGGGTGATCTGTGTCGACGAGTTCGGGCCGTTGAACCTGCAACCCCGCCCTGGCCACGGCTGGTTCCGCCGCGGCCAGCCGGCACGCCTGCGCGCCACATACAACCGTCACGCCGGTATCCGGCAGATGTTCGCCGCGCTCGATCTCACCTCGGGTCAGGTGTTCTACCGATTCCGTGACCGCAAACGCTGGCCGCAGTTCCTCGACTTCTGCAAACAACTCCGCCGCCGCTTCCCCACCGGGAAGCTCTATCTGATCTGCGACAACTACAAACCCCACGGCAAAGCCGAGGTCACCGCCTGGTGCACCGACCACGGGATCGAGCTGGTCTACACACCGAGCAACGCGTCCTGGCTGAACTGGGTCGAGTGCGAATTCACCGCGCTGCGCTACTTCGCCCTCGATGGCAGCGACTACCCCTCCCATGCCGCCCAGGAAGCCGCCATCGCCGGCTATCTCCGGTGGCGCAACCGGCATTGCCACCCGAAACGTCACTTCGCAGTCGGCTCGAAGATCCGCCGCCCAGATTACCTACCCAACGTTGCGTGACGCGGCACTATGTATGGCTGTGATCGGGTGGTTCGGGACGGTAGCCGCCGAGGACAGCCAGCGCTGCAGCGCTTCTTTACCGGCACCGCCACCGATGGAGAAAATGTGCCGGGTCATTCTTCGATCAGGTGGGCGTGGTAGGGGTGAGAGTCCGTCTTTGCGATCCAGGCAAGCTTGTGACGTTGATGCTCGGTAAGGTTTTCATCCGGGAGGTATTGCGCCACGGTACGGGCAGTCTATGCGGCAGCATCCGCCGACACATGGTGATCTGAGCGCACCGGTCCGGCCCGAGCACCTCCACACCGTGTCGCGACGCCGCGCCCGCCGTGTGTCCGCCTCCGCGAGCGCCGGCACGGCGCCCAGATCGAGGACACGCCACCGCCGCCGACCCCGCCCTGCGTCATTTGACCAACTGGCGTGGCACTTGCCAAAATATCCGCTGAGGCACCAACGTGAGATGGCGCGCTGCAAACGGATCCGGAACAGTCACGAATCCAGTGCTCGCAGGAAGTTCAACATGATCCGGTTGACCTCCGCGGGCGCCTCCATCTGCACGAAATGACCGGATCCGGCAATCAGATGTTCCTCGGCCAGGCCCGGCACCCTGGCCCGCAGTTGAGCCATGGAGTCGGCGCCGGTGATCTGCCGCACCGGGTCCTTGTCGCCGGTGATAAAGCATACCGGCACCGTGACCGGCTCGTCGGGTCGTTGTTGCTTCTCGTGCCAGATGTGGTCGTTCGCGCGATACCAGTTCAGGCCGCCGGTGAATCCGGTTCGCGTGAATGTTTCGACGTAGTGGTCGAGTTCGGCCTGTGACAGCCATGGCCACGGCAACGGCGGCGCCTGCGGAAGGACGTCAAGGTAGCCGTTGCCCGTACTCGGGTGGGCGAAGATGTCGACATATCGGTAACCACCGGACAGTGCCCAGAACACTCGACGGAGGAAACCGCCTGGGTCGCCGTCGAGTTCGGCGTCCGCGACCCCGGGTTCCTGGAAGTAATGCAGGTGAAGGAAGTGTTCCGCCGCCACCTTCGCGTACGCGGTGCTCGGCAGGATCGGCGAGGTGGCCGTGCGGGGAACGGACAGTTGGATCAGCGCACGCACCCGGCCAGGCGCCCATTGCGGGAGATCCCAGACCAGCGCGGCGCCGAAATCGTGACCGACGAAGACGGCACGATCGATCTCCAGCGCGTCCAGCAGGCCGACCATGTCCGCGACGGTATGGGCGCGGTTGTACTCACGTGGATCGTCCGGCCGATCGGTACCGCCGTAACCGCGCATGTCCGGCGCGATAGCGCGGAAACCGTTGGCGGCGAGCACCGGAAGTTGATGTCGCCAGTTGTACGCCAACCCGGGAAATCCGTGGCACAGCACGACCGCGGGTCCGTTGCCCTGCTCGACGATGCGCATCCGGATCTCGCCGACGTCGATACGGCGGGTCAGCGCGTCCATACCGTCTCCTCGATCAGTTGCCTTGAGCGCCAGCCCTGACCGGTCCGTACCAGATCATGGTGATAGTAGCCGCCGCAGTAGAAGAATTCTCCCGCTTCGTTCTCGTTCAGAGAAATCATGGGATTGGTGAAATAAGCGGTCACGTGGGCGGTGTCGCCGTCGAGGCGGACGGCGAGTTGCCCGAGTATGTGCTGGCGTCGGACGAATTCCTTCAGCGCGACGGCGAGCCAGGCCTTCACTTCCGGGTAGGAACCGGCGATCCCGCCCGCCGAGGTGTAGTCGATCAGCGCATCCGGCGTGAACACGTTGTCAAGAGCGTCCCATTCCGCGGTGTCGATCGCCCTGGTGTACACGGTCAACAGATCGGCGATCTCGATCCGGTCCGATATCTCCTGCGCGGTCATCACGACACGTGCCTACCGGTGGGCCCGGTAGCGGGCGGCTACGGGTCTCACTGAGCGGGAGACCGGCGACGGTGCGGATCCGGCCTGGTCATGATCCGATCGACCGGTGACCCGCATCGAGAGGCAGGCGGATGGACTCTGGCGTGACCGACGGCGCTCCGGCCGCCACGGCGCACGGGCCGTCGGGTGGAAAGTACCATCCGATCCGGATCGTGGTACTGATCATTTTGCTTACCGAGGTATTCAGTTTCGAGTTCAACATGGTCATGCCGGGCCTGCCCAATGTGGCCGCGGCCTTCCGCACCACCGCGGTAAGCCTGGCCGTGTCGGTGCCGTTGCTGGTGAGCGCCGTCGTGGTGCCATTGCTGGCGAAATGGGCCGACATCAGGGGGAAGAAGCTGACCATGCTCGGCGGAACCGGCGTTTTCCTGGTGGGGAACGTGCTCTGTGCGTTGGCTCCCACGTATCCGGTCTTTCTCCTCGGCAGGGGCTTGACCTCCTTCGGCATGGTCGGCTCGGTGATCAGCTACGGGTTGATCCGTGACCTGCTCCCACCGAAGTGGGTGCCGATCGGGATCGGCGGCCTTGGCACCGGAATCGGGGTCGGCGCGGTAATCGGTCCGCTGGTCGGCGGCACGTTGACCGACAGCTTCGGCTTCCGCAGCGTCTTCTGGTTCATGATCTGCTACGCCGGCGTCATCGGGGCGCTGGTACTGGTGTTCGTGCCGGAGTCCCGGGTGCGCATCAGGCAGCGGCTCGATTTCGTCGGTGCGACCCTGCTCGGCATCGGCGTCGCCGCACTGATCTACGCCAGCATCGTGCCGTCGGCGCGAATCGTCGCCGGTGTGCTCGGCATCCTGCTGATCGTGCTCTTCGTCATCGTGGAGCGCCGCACGGACCAGCCGCTTGTCTCGATGCGGTTGCTGGCCCGGCCCGCGCTTTCGATGACGCTGCTCAACTCCGGTCTGGTCGGATTCATCGTCGGTGCTCAGGGGGTGTTGTTGCCGCTGTTGCTGCGCACTCCGGCGTTGCCGGGGCGCGGAGGCCTCGGCCTGTCCGCGATTGGATACGCGGTGAACTTCTCGCTGGTGATGGGAACCTGCTCGGCCGTGTGCGGGTTTCTCGCGGGGCTGGTCAGCAAGCGGTCCGGCGCCCGGCACGCGCTGCTGGTCAGCACGGCCGGCTGGACGGTGCCGATGGTGCTGCTCGCCGCCGGGGTGATCAACGACAACTGGCTGGTCCGGCTGGTCGCCTTGTTGATGGGGATAGCACAGGGCTTCTACTACGCCTCGACGGCGAATCTGATCATCGATGCCGTTCCGGCGAAGATGCAGGGCATCAGCGCCTCGATGAAGTACACGGTGGAACAGGGGATCGGGTCGATCGCCGGGGCAGTGGCCGGTGCGGTCATCGCCACCGACATCGTGCAGGTCGTGCCCGGCACCGGCGCGATCGTCTATGGCAGCACCGGCTTCCGGATCGCGTTCGGCCTGCTGGCGGTGGCGGGTGCGCTCGCTGTGGTGGTTGTGCTGCTGATGCGGCACGGCAGGACACCGGCGACGGGTGGTGCCGCACCCGATTCCGACCCGGGGTGAGCACGCGGTCAGCCTTCCGCGGCACCGAGTTCCGCCAACCGCCCACGGGAGGCGTTGATCGCCGTGCGGTAGATGCCACGCGCCTGATATGCGGTCTCGTCCGCCAGGCGCGCGGTGAACACATCTATCAGGCAACGATGCGCTTCGACGCTGTCCGGTTCGCCGAGTACCGCCCATTCGGCCAACTGGCAGGCCAGCGGAAGGTTGGAACCGGCCAGCTCACGGGCGCGGACCACGAACGCGCCCGCACCTCCGGCCAGCGCGACCAGTTCGCGGGCGTGCTCCGCGGTGGTGGGCGGAAGCAGGTCCGCCGGCCGCCCGTTCCACCAGCCGCCGTAGCGGCGGATCACGTTGCGCACCACGAACTCCGGCCGATCATGGATCGGCCGCAGGTAGGGTAGGTTCGCGAACCGGCTGGGCGCGCGAAAGCCGGTGACGATCGCGTTGTGGTCCAGCCCCGCGTTCAGCGCGCCGATCGTGTATTCGGTGATGTACTCCAGGTATGCGGCCATGGTGGTGAGCCGCTCCCGGATGTACTCGACACCGAGAAGTGGCATGCCATGGCCCGCCAGCACCGCGTGCGGCTCGTGTGCGGCGATGGCTCGAATGTTCCGCGCCCACTCTTCGGGGTAGCGCTGTACCTTCTGCGGGTTGCCGGCATTGGGAAAGCCGTCGATCCACAGATCTCCCACACAGGCCAGCTTCCTGCCGGGCACCCAGACCCAGGTCGCGTCGTCGGTCTCGCCCATGGCGTGGCGCAGGATGATCTGCTCACCACCCACCGAGATGGTGAGCGAATCCTCGTAGGTGGTGTCCGGCCAGAAGAACTCGTCCACTCTGGACGGCCACCACGTCGCGGGGCGGCCGGGCCCGGGACCCCCGGACTGTCGCGTGTTGGCCGCCGCGTTGTAGGCGGCGGTCCGGGAGTAGCGCCTGAACCGTTCCACCACATTGCGGTGGGCGATGATTCGCGGCGGACGTCCGCCCTCGGCCAGGAAGGGGCCGAGGCCGAAGGCGTGATCGATGTGGCCGTGCGTGTAGATCAGCGTGTGCAAGGGCGCCGAGGTCACGGACCGGACCAGGGACAGCAGCTCCTCGCCGTCCTTGGGCAGCCCGCAATCGACGAGCACGATGCCTTCGTCGGTGTCGATGACGCCGGCGTTGGCCACGTGGGCACATACCTGCCAGGCCCGCGCCGCCACCGGGATCGCCCGGCCCCTGGGTGCGGTCCACGCCGCGAACGCGCCGCCCATGGAATCCCGCATCGTCGCAGGTACCACGGCGGATGTGGCATCGTTCATGCTCATTCCCGACACCAGGTGACCCCAATCGTCGACGCTGCACGAGTCACCTCGTCATACGGGATCGGTAACCGGGGGCTATCCCACATCCTGATGAGTGAGATCGGCCGAGACGGGCAGCTTGTCGGCGACGATCATGGGCGCATGGCGACGGACGCGCGTGGGATCCCGGATGACCTGCCGCAGGAGTCACGCGCGTACCGGGGATTTCAGGGACGTATCGGACGGACCATGGCCGGGTCTCGTCCGTGGTGGCCGTCGCGCCCTCAGGCGGGTGCGAACGCCCCGAACGTCGTGGTGGTGCTCTGCGACGACCTGGGCTACTCCGACGTCGGCTGCTTCGGGTCCGAGATCGAGACCCCGAACATCGACCGGTTGGCCGCGGAAGGACTCCGGTACACCAACTTCCACGTCACGCCGATGTGCTCGCCGACCCGGGCGGCGCTGTTGACCGGCCGCAACTCGCACGCGGCCGGTGTCGGCTACGTCGCGCACGCCGACCCGGGCTTCCCCGGCCACGCGATGGAACTCGCCGACGACGTCAGCACGATCGCGGAAGTGCTGCGGGACAACGGTTATTCGACCTGCATGGTGGGCAAGTGGCACCTGTGCAAGGATGCGGACGTCACCGACACCGGGTCGAAGCGGTCGTGGCCGGTACAGCGGGGCTTCGACCGTTTCTACGGGATCTTGGATGGCATGACGGACATGTTCCACCCGCATGCCCTCTATCGCGACAACTCCAGGGTCACCCCGGAGACCTACCCGGACGACTACTACTTCACCGATGACCTCACGGACGAGGCGATCCGGATGGTCCGTTCGGTGAAGGCCTCGGATCCGGCGAAGCCGTTCTTCCTGTACTTCGCGCACGGTGCCGTGCATGCGCCGTTGAACGCGCCTGCGGCGGACATCGAGCGGCACCGCGGTGCGTATGACCGCGGCTGGGATCGGGTGCGCGAGGAACGCTTCGCGAGGCAGCGCGCGAACGGCGTCGTCAAAGAAACCACGAAGCTGGCTCCGCGCAACAGTGAACCCGGCGACGATGTTCCGCCGTGGGACGAGTTGTCCGCCGATCAGCGTATGGTTTTCGCCCGCTATATGGAGGTTTACGCCGCCATGGTGCAGACCGTCGACCGGTCGCTCGGACGGCTGCGGGCAGCGCTGGAAGGGCTGGGCGAGTGGGACAACACGATCGTGCTCTTCACCTCCGACAACGGCGCCTCGCGGGAAGGGGAGGCGCAAGGCACCACCCAGTACTTCGATGTGCTGCGCCACTATCACGGCGGCGGTGATCTGGAAGGGGAGTTCGAGCGGGATCGCCGGGCGATCGACGAGATCGGTGGCCCGAGATCGCTGCCGCACTACCCGCGCGGCTGGGCCATGGCCTCCAACACGCCGTTCCGCCTCTACAAGATCAACACGCACGCCGGTGGGCAGTCCGCGCCGGCGATCGTGTCGTGGCCGCGGCGGCTTTCCGGGGTAGCGGGTGAAATCCGTCGGCAGTACGTGCACGTCACCGACGTCTTCCCGACCGTACTGGAACTCGCCGATGCCACCGCGCCGGATCATCGCTACGGTGTTCCCCTCAAACCGTTGGCAGGAAACAGTTTCGCTGGGTCGTTGACCAATGGCGAAGCGCCCGAAACACATCGTGAGCAGTACTACGAGATGCAGGGCCATCGCGGCTACTACCGCGACGGCTGGGAGATCGTCACCCGGCACGTGCCGTTGACCAGGTTCGGCGACCACGAGTGGGAACTGTACGACCTGCGCACGGACCCTGCCGAGACACGGAATCTGGCCACGGAACATCCGGAGATCGTCGCCGATCTCGCCGCGCGATGGGAACGTGCGGCCTGGCAGAACCAGGTCTTCCCGCTCAACGAAGGGTCGGGGATCCAGCGTGCCCAGCGGCCGGAGCGCGAGGATGCCTTCGCCCGGCCGGTTCGTCTGGTCCCCGGCACACCCACGTTGGAGCGTTACCGCTCGCTGATGCTGGTCTACCGCCGCTCCTTCCGCGTCACGGTGGACCTGGACTTCGAGATCGGCGACAGCGGTGTGCTGTTCGCGCACGGTTGCCAAAGCGGCGGCTATTCCCTGTCGATCGACGCCGGCCGGTTGTGCTATTTCCACAACAATTCCCAGGAAATGTGCGAGCTGGATCTCGGTGCCGTCGCGCCGGGGAGGCAGGAGATCGTGCTGGAGGTGACGGCGCTCGAGGGCGGAACACACGTGGACGTGCGGGTGGTGGTCGCGGGCCGGGTCCGGGGATCGGCGGACGGGCTCGGAATGCCGATGGGGCAGGCGATGTTCCAGGGCATCGACATCGGCATCGACCGCGGGTCGCCGGTGTCCTGGGCGCGCTTCGACAAGCACGGCACGTTCGCCTACACCGGGACGATTCTCGGCGTGACCTGGACCCCGGGCGAACACGCGGCCGGCACCGGGCCGGAAACACTGGAGAAACTGCGAAGGATCGGGATGGCCTACGAATGACGGAACGCAGCTGGGACGAAGAGTGCGACGTGCTCGTGGTCGGTTCCGGGGGTGGCGCCCTCACCGGCGCATACACCGCCGCACGCGAGGGAATGTCGGTGATCGTCGTCGAGGCGACGGATCGCTTCGGCGGCACTACCGCCTATTCCGGTGGCGGATTGTGGTTTCCGTGCAACGCGGTGTTGAGGCGCGCCGGAGATGACGACACCCCCGCGGACGCGAGAACCTACTATTACTCCATCGTCGGCGACCGGACACCCCGCCAGCTGCAGGACGCGTTCCTGGCCACCGGTCCTCGGCTGGTGGACTACCTCGAAGCCGACGAGGACTTCGAGTTCGTGGTGTTTCCGTGGCCGGACTACTACGGCTCGGCACCGAAGGCGCGGGGGAGCGGGCGGCACATCATGCCGAAGCCACTGGCACCGGACCGCATCGGCGCCCTGCGCGACGTGCTGCGCGCGCCGCTTCCGGTCGAGCGGGCCGGCGAGCCGTTACCCGACCAGATCATCGGCGGCCAGGCGCTGATCGCAAGATTGCTGCTCGCTCTGTCGAAACTGGACAGCGCGAAGTTGTTACGGGAGATGGTGTGTGAGCAGCTGATCCGGGACGGCGACACCGTCGTCGGAGCCGTGATGACCGGCCGCGATGGCCGTAGTACCGCGATCCGGGCCAGGCGCGGTGTGCTGATCGCCTCCGGTGGGTTCGAGCGCAACCAGCAGATGCGGACGCGCTACGGGGTGCCCGGCGCGGCACGCGATGCGATGGGCCCGGCCGGCAACCTCGGCAAGGCGATACAGGCCGGGATCGACATAGGCGCGGACACCGATCTGATGTCGGAGGCGTGGTGGTCGCCCGGACTCACCCATCCGGACGGCACATCGACGTTCTCGCTGTGGTTCACCGGCGGCATCTTCGTCGACAAGGGCGGGGAGCGGTTCGTGAACGAGTCGCTGCCCTATGACCGGCTGGGCCGGATCGTGATCGACCGGATGGCCGAAGGCCGGGTTGGGCTGCCGTACTGGATGATCTACGACGATCGCGCCGGTGAGCGTCCGCCAGTTCAGTCCACGAGCGTCCCGATCGGACGGACGGAGGATTACCGGCGAGCCGGGCTGTGGCACAGCGCCGACACGCTCGAAGCGTTAGCGGAAGAAATCGGAGTTCCGGCCGATCGGCTGACGGCCACCGTGAAGCGCTTCAACGCGTTCGCGGAATCCGGTACGGACTCTGACTTCCATCGCGGCGACGAACCCTACGACCGGTTCTTCGCCAACGGCGGCTCGCCGCTGGTGCCGATCGAGAAGGCCCCGTTCCACGCCGCGGCGTTCGGAATCTCCGACCTCGGCACCAAGGGCGGGTTGCGTACCGACGCCTGCGCCCGAGTGCTCGACACGACGGGCAACGTGATCAAGGGCCTGTACGCCGCGGGGAACTCGATGGCGGCGGTCAGCGGCACGGTGTATCCCGGTGGCGGCAACCCCATCGGCTCCTGCATGGTGTTCAGCCATCTCGCCGCACTCGACATGGCGGGCAAGCCGTGAGCGGCGACCGGGTCGCGGTGGTCACTGGCGCGAGCCGGGGCGCGGGCAAGGGAATCGCGCTCGCGCTCGGACAGCCCGGCGCGACCGTCTATGTCACCGGCCGGACCCGGCGGGAAGGAGATTCGCCGTTGCCGGGCACCGTGTTCGCCACCGCCGAGGAGATCAACCGCCGGGGCGGTACCGGAATCCCCGTGGTCTGCGATCACCGTGATGACGCTCAGGTGGCGGCGCTGTTCGAGCGGGTCGGTGCCGACCACGGCCGGCTCGACATCCTGGTGAACAACGCGTTCATCGTGCCGGACCGGCTTGCGGCCAAGGGGCCGTTCTGGACCAAGCCGCTGGCGTTGCAGGAGATGTTCGAGGTCGGGCTGCGCAGCAGTTACGTGTCCAGCTACTACGGCGCGCCACTGCTCGTCCGGACCGGCGGCGGCCTGCTGGTCAACACCTCGTCCTTCGGCGGCACCTGCTATATGCACGGACCCGCCTACGGCGCGGTGAAGGCCGCTGTCGACAAGATGGCGCACGACATGGCGGTGGACCTCAAGCCGTTCGACGTGGCCGCGGTGTCGATCTGGATGGGACTGCTGCGCACCGAGCGGACCGAGGCGGCACTGAAGGCGTTTCCCGAGCGCTACGGGAAGCTGACCGAGATGGCCGAGTCGCCCGAATTCACCGGACGGGTGATCGCCGCGCTCGCCGGGCATCCCGATCGGATGCGGTGGAGCGGACGGGTTCTGGTGGGTGCGGAGGTCGGCAAGGACCTGGGAGTGGTCGACGTCGACGGTACCTCGCCGACGTCCCATCGTGCCTTCCTCGGCGACCCGGTCGATTTCAGCGACTCTGTAGTGGACTGAAGGGACCCTGAGTGTGAGTAACGGGCTGCTGGAGAACAAGGTCGCATTGGTGTGTGGGGTAGGCCCGGACCTCGGTCGTTCGCTGGCACTGCGGTCCGCACACGCGGGCGCCGATGTGGTGTTGGCGGCGCGTGACGAGAACCGGCTACGCGCGGTCGCCGAGGAGATCGAGGGAACCGGGCGGAAGTCGCTGGTCGTCCCCACCGACATCACCGACGAGGAATCACTGACCAACCTGCTGGACCAGACGCTGGGTACCTTCGGCCGCGTCGACGCGTTTCTCAACAGCGCGTTCATCCCCCGGCCCCAGGAACGGTTGCTGGATACCGACCTTTCCGCGGACGGAAGATGGCACCAGGTCAATGTCCTCGCGCCGGTGCGCCTGGTACAGAAGCTCGCACCGGCCCTGATCGAGTCGAAGGGATCGGTGGTGCTGATCAACTCGATGGTGATCAGGAACCGGTTGCCGCACTTCGGCACCTACCGGATGGACAAGGCGGCGCTGCTGGCGGCGGCGCGGAGCCTGTCGGTGGAACTGGGGCCGCACGGGGTCCGGGTGAACTCGGTGGCGCCCGGCTACATCTGGGCCGGCAAGGTGCAGGCGTTGTTCGGGCGGATCGCCCGCAAACGTGGCGTCGACGCGCAGCAGGTCTATGACGAGGCCGCGGCGGGTACCGACCTGCGCCGCCTGCCGACCGCGGAGGAGATCGCCGATGCCGCGGTCTTTCTGGCCTCGGACATGGCAAGCGGGATCACCGGGGAGTGCATCGACGTCAACTGCGGCGCCACGCATCACTGAAAGAAAGAAGAGATGCATGACTTCGACGAAGCACGTCGTAGGCACCATCGACGAGCTGCACGACCTGGCGAGCGGCCGCACGGGGCTCACCGACTTCGGCGAGGACGACTACCGCGACGGTTTGGCGATACTGCTGGACAGTTACGCGAACGACGCGGCGCTTACCCCGAAGGGCGTGGACTGGTTCCGCGCCATGCTGGTGACCGTGCTGGAGTCGCGTTTGTACACCAGGCAATCATGGCAGCGGCATCCCGAGTACGCCGGCGTGCCGATCGAGCGGCCGGTCTTCGTGACCGGCCTGCCACGCACCGGTACGACCGCGCTGCACCGCCTGCTCTGTGTCGACCCGGCGCACCAGGGGCTCGAGCACTGGCTCACCGAGACACCGCAGCCGCGACCGCCACGCGAGACCTGGCCGGACAATCCCGGCTACCAACGGATGCGGGCGTGGGTGGAGGCCCGCTACGCCGGTGATCCGGACTTCAAGGGCGTGCACTTCATGGCGCCCGAGATGGTGGAGGAATGCTGGCGGGTGGAGCGTCAGTCGATGCGTTCGATCGCCTTTCCCAACACCGCGCACCTGCCGGCGTATTCACAATGGCTTGCCGCGCAGGACATGGTGCCGGTGTACCGGTTACATCGCAGGGTTCTCCAGGTAATCGGGCTGAACGACATCGACCGGCGCTGGGTGCTCAAACACCCGGGACACCTGTTCGCGCTCGACGCGTTGATGGCGGTCTATCCCGACGCGTTGGTGATCCAGACCCACCGCGATCCGCAGACCATCATCGCGTCGGTGTGCAGTCTCAATGAGAAGGCGAGCGCGGGTAACTCGGAGATCTACCATGGCGAGGTACTCGGCAGGGACCTGCTCGAACTCTGGGCCACCGGCGCGAAAGCCTTCGCCGAGGCCAGAAAGCGTTACGATCCCGCGCAGTTCGTCGACGTCTACTACGACGACTTCGTGACCGACGCGGTGGGCACGGTCGAGTCGATCTACCAGGCTTTCGGCCTGGTACTCGACGAGCCGACCCGCACCGCGATCGCGGAAAGCCACGGAGAGAGCAAGACCAGCGAGCGACGTCCGGTGCACCGCTACCGTCTTGGCGACTTCGGCCTGTCCGCGCAGGAGGTCGCGGAGCGCTTCGCCGGATATCTCAGCGCACATCCGGCGGTGGTTCGGTAGAGGGCTTGCAACGGTGCAGCAGGCAACGTTCACAACGGCGACGGATCATCCCGAAGCCTGCTGTAGAGCATGCCGTCGCGCCAGCGGCCGTCCCGGAACTCGGCCGCGCGCACGACCCCTTCGAGCTGGAAACCGGCCTTCTCCAGTGACTTCTGCTCGGCGGTGTTTTCGGCATGGGTGGCTGCCTGAATGCGCTGCACCGGAGTGTGGCGGAACAGGTAATCGCACAGCATGGCTTGCGCGCGCCAGCCGATGCCGCGTCCACGCCACTCCGGCAGCAGCGCGATTCCGATCTCCCAGTAGCTTCCCGTGGTGTACGATCCCGACAGCCAGTTCACGAAACCGGCCGTGGCGTGCTCCTGCTCAACCTCTACCATGAGCCGCCCGCCGTCCGCGCCGAGGTAACCGTCTTCAGCAAAGCGCCTGGCAACCGCCTGCGCGTCCCGGAAACCCCGCCAGTCGAGACCGATCAAGCCGGGCTCGGTGGCGAATCGCCGGAACATGACCAAGTCGTCCTCGACCACCGGCCGTAACCGGATGGGAAGGTCGGCCACCGAAATCTCCCTCGTACGCTGTCGAAATCGTCTCCTTCGCAGCCTACCGCGAGACCACGGCGTCGAAGGAGATCGCGGTGTCGCAGTTCGACAGGCACGGTTACCGTGGCCTGGTTCCGTCAGAAGGACGCGCGTGCCCCGCCGTCGATGCGGATTTCCGCGGCGTTCCAGTACTTCGCCTCGTCCGAGGCGGCGAACGCGATGAAGGCGGCGAGATCCTCGGCCTGCCCGGAATGCTGCTGGCCCCACAGATGGATGAGCCGGTTGAACCAGTCGCCCTCGTAATCCTTGATCTGGTCCCAGATTTGCCACATCAGGTTGGTCTGCACACCCGACGGTGAGATCGGCACGACCCGAATCCTGCGCGGGGCAAGCTCCACGGCGAGTGAGAACGAGGCGGAGACCAGCGCTGCCTTGGACCCGGCATACGCGGACATCGTCGGCATTGCCTGGCTTGCCGCCGTCGAGCAGACGTTGATGATCGAGCTGCCGTCCGGCATATGGGGCAACGACTGGGAGATCAGCATCAACGGGCCGGTGAAGTTGACCTGAACGTGCTCGCGGGCGAGGTCGGCGTCCAGGTTGTCGATCGGTGTCTGGACCGTCATGCCGGCGATGTTGCACAGCACGTCGACGCGGCCGCCGAGGTGGTCCGCGGCTGCCCGCGCCGCTTCGGCGATCGAGGCGTCGTCGGTCAAGTCGAGCTGATGCGACGCGAATCGAGACGGGTCGCTGACCATGGATTCGGTCTGCTTGAGTCCGTCCAGACTGCGGCCGAGCCCGAAAACGGTTGCGCCCTCCTGAACGAACCGCACGGCGGACGCCTGACCTATACCCGCGGAAGCGCCGGTGAGCAGCACGTTCTTGCCTTCGAACCGATTCATGACAGGTGCCTCGTCCTCGCCGGGTGGATGTCGCAGCCGACGCTATGTGACCGGCCTCACCGCGCCGACGGTCGTCCCAATGACCGGGACATCACGTCCAGGGCCGCGAACCGGGCTCCTAATGTGCGGGAACCGAAGCGGTCGGCCGAACCGGATCCGGGTGGTGGACATGAGCAAGACGATACGGATAGCGGACCTGCGGAACCCGGTGCTCACCGAGGTACAGCAGGCAATGATGAGCTACGCCGAAGCCAACCCGGTCGAGCTCACCGTAGACGCGGTGCTCGCCGCCGCGAAGGCGGCGAGCGGTCTCGACGACTTCGGCCCGGAGGATTTCAAGAAGCGCCTGGCAGTCTGGCTCGACACGATCGACAGCGACCCGAATCGCACGCCCTACACCCGCATGTTGCTGTTCAACCTGTGTCTGAAGTACGCGACCGGCCGCCTGCGCCTGCAGGCTCTGCTCACCCGCCATCCGGAGATTCACGACATCGAGCTGGAACCGCCGGTGATCGTCACCGGGTTGCCCCGCACCGGCACCACGAACCTGGTGAACATGCTTGCCGCGGACACCAGGTTCCGCTCCATGCCGCTGTGGGAGGCCGACGAACCGGTTCCGGTGCTCGGCGACGGACCCGGCCTCGACGGCGTCGACCCGCGCTACAAGCGCTGTGCAGAAGGCTGGCAGATCTTCCAGGGTTACAACCCGTACCTCGCGGCGTGGCATCCGATGAACCCCGACCACATCGACGAGGACATGTCGTTGATGCAGCTCGACTTCTCCAGTTACTACCTGGAGTCGTTGATGCAGACCGCACCTCAGTGGCGGGACTACTACCTCGAACACGACCAGACCCCGCACTACCGGTACCTCCGCACCGCGCTGCAGGCGCTCACCTGGTTTCGCGGGCCGCGGCGCTGGGTGCTGAAGTGCCCACAGCACCTGGAGAACCTGGGGCCGCTGATGTCCGCGTTCCCGGACGCGACGGTGGTGATAACGCACCGCGACCCGGTCGGCGTGGTGCAGTCGTTCGCCACCATGATGGCCTTCACCGGCCGGATGGGCTTCAAGAACCCGGATTTCGACGGCATTTTCACCTACTGGGCCGATCTCGTCGACCGGATGCTGCGAGCGGGGATTCGAGACGCCCACCTCGTTCCGGACAAGCAGCGGGTCCATGTGTACTTCGACAAGTACATGGCCGACCCGATGGGAACCGTGGCGCGGGTGTACGACACGGCGGGAATCGAGCTGACCGACGAGGCCCGTGAGCAGATCCAGGCGTACGTGGTCTCGCATCCGCGAAACAAGCACGGCGTGATGACCTACGACATTCGGGAGGATTTCGGCGTGGAGCCGGCGCAGTTGCGCGAGCGGTATCGCTTCTACCGCGACGTGCACCCCGTCGCGGCAGAGGTGAAGTGAAAACATGACGCACACCGAGTACCGTCTCTCTCACCTCGATCAACTCGAGGCCGAGTCGATCCACATCTTCCGCGAGGTGGCCGCCGAGTTCGAAAAACCGGTGCTGATGTGCTCCGGGGGCAAGGATTCGATCGTGATGCTGCGGCTGGCGGAGAAGGCGTTCTTCCCCGCGAAACTGCCGTTCCCGGTGCTGCAGGTCGACACCGGTTTCGATTTTCCCGAGGTCCTCGCGGCACGAGACCACTGGGTGAAGCGGCTGGGTGCCCGCCTGGTCGTCGCCAGCGTGGAGGAGGCGATCCGGAAGGGGATCGTCGTCGACGACGGGAAGACCAGCCGGAACCGGCTGCAGATCGGCACGCTGCTGCATGTGATCGAGGAAGAGGGTTTCACCGCGGCCTTCGGCGGCGGCCGGCGTGACGAGGAAAAGGCACGGGCCAAGGAGCGCATCTATTCACGACGGGACGAATTCGGGCAGTGGGATCCGAAACTGCAGCGCCCCGAGCTGTGGAATCTCTACAACGGCCGTATCCGGCCGGGTGAGCATATGCGGGTGTTCCCGCTGTCGAACTGGACCGAGCTGGACATCTGGCACTACATCGCCCGGGAACAAATCGAGATCCCGGTCATTTATTTCGCCCACGACCGCGACGTGATCGAGCGGGACGGGCTGCTGCTCTCCGCATCGGAGGCGATACAGCCCGGGGAAGGGGAGCGCATCGAGCGGCGCAGGGTCCGGTTCCGCACGGTCGGGGACATGACGCTGACCGGGTGCGTGGAATCCGACGCCGATACCGTGGAGAAGATCATCGACGAGGTCGCCACCACCCGGATCACCGAACGCGGCGCGACCCGCGGCGACGACCGGTTTTCCGAAGCGGCCATGGAGGACCGCAAACGGGAAGGCTACTTCTGATGAGTGACCAAGCTGCGCCGATGGAGCTGTTGCGGTTCGCCACGGCAGGATCGGTGGACGATGGGAAATCGACCCTGATCGGGCGGCTGCTGCTGGACTCGAAGGCGATCTTCGCCGACCAGTTGGCGGCGGTGGAGCGGACCAGCAGGTCGAAGGGCTACGACTACACCGACCTCGCACTGCTCACCGACGGACTACGGGCCGAACGGGAGCAGGGCATCACCATCGACGTGGCCTACCGCTACTTCGCGACGCCGAACCGGAAGTTCATCATCGGTGACACTCCGGGCCACGTGCAGTACACGCGCAACATGGTCACCGGCGCTTCAACGGCCGATCTCGGGCTGGTGCTGGTGGACGCCAGGCATGGCCTCACCGAGCAGTCCCGCCGGCATGCGGTGATTCTTTCGCTGTTGCGGGTACCGCATGTGGTGCTTGCGGTGAACAAAATGGACCTCGTCGGATACCGCCAGGAGGTCTTCGACCGTATCCGTCAGGAGTTCATCTCGTTCGCGGCCAAGCTGACCGTCCCGGACCTCACCGTGATCCCGATCTCCGCACTCAAGGGTGACAATGTCGTCACCCGCTCGGAGAACATGCCGTGGTATCAGGGGTCGTCGTTGATCCACCACCTGGAGAACGTCAATGTGGCATCCGACCGGGACCTGGTCGCCGCCCGCCTGCCGGTGCAGTACGTGATCCGCCCGAAGTCCGACGACTTCCACGACTATCGCGGCTACGCCGGACAGCTCGCGGGCGGCGTCATCAAGCCGGGCGACGAGGTACTCGTGTTGCCGAGTGGCATGACGTCGACCATCGCCTCCATCGACCTGCTGGGCGAGGAGGCCGCCGAAGCCTACCCGCCGATGAGCGTGACAGTGCGGCTGGAGGACGACATCGACGTCTCCCGTGGGGACATGATCTGCCGGCCGCAGAACGCCCCGACTCCGTCGCAGGACATCGACGCGATGGTGTGCTGGATGACGATGAACCCGTTGCGGGCCGGGCAAAAGCTCGCCTTCAAGCACACCACTCGTAGCGGGCGTGCGCTGGTCAAGGACATCCAGTACCGGCTGGATGTCAACACCTTGCACCGCGATCAGGAGACGACGGAACTGGGGCTCAACGAGATCGGCCGGGTGCGGCTGCGCACCACGATCCCGATGTTGTGCGATCCGTACTTCCGCAACCGCGTCACCGGCTCGTTCATCCTCATCGACGAGGCAACCGGGGACACCGCCGGCGCCGGGATGATCAACTGAGCGGAGGGCAAATGGGAAAGCTCGCTGGCAAGGTCGCGCTGATCAGCGGCGGCGCGCGCGGTATGGGGGCCTCGCATGTGCGGACTTTCCTCGCCGAGGGTGCCGCGGTGGTGTTCGGAGACGTGCTGGTGGAGGAGGGTAAGCAACTCGCCGCGGAACTCGGCGGGAACTGCCGGTTCGTTCCCCATGACGTGACCAGCGAACGGGACTGGAACGAGATCGTCGGGCGCACCGTAAGCGATTTCGGCAGACTGGACATCCTGGTCAACAACGCGGGGATCCTCGAATTCCGCGCGATCGCGGACTCCACGGTGGACGACTTCCGCAGGATCCTCGAGGTGAACCTGGTCTCGCAGTGGCTGGGGATCAAGGTGGCGAGCGCCGAGATGTCCGATGGTGGTTCGGTGGTGAACATCTCGTCGGTGAACGGCCTGGTCGGCGGGACCAACCTGAGCGGCTACACGGTCAGCAAGTTCGGCGTGCGCGGCCTGACGAAGGCGGCCGCGCTCGAGCTCGGAGCGAAGGGGATCCGCGTGAACTCGGTGCATCCGGGCGGGGTCGCCACGAAGATGATCGGCCGGGGAGAGGACGAAGTGACCGACACCGGCGCCGGGCCGATGTCCAGGCTGCCGATTCCCCGGTATGCCAAGGTGCGGGAGATCAGCGAGATGGTGCTGTTCCTGGCGAGCGACGACGCCCGCTACTGCACCGGAGCCGAGTTCGTCGTCGACGGCGGCCTTACCGCGGGCGCCGGCTTCTGAACAACACCGTGGAGGTGATCGGATGTCACCGGAGTATGACGCCGTCGTGATCGGCGCCGGATTCACCGGGCTTTACGCCCTCTACCGCCTGCGCGAGCTCGGGATGCGCATCAAGGGGTACGAAGCCGGGGAGGGGCCGGGCGGCACGTGGTACTGGAACCGCTATCCCGGCGCGCAGGTCGACATCGAAAGTCTGACGTACTCGTACTCCTTCGACGAGGACCTGCAGCAGGAATGGCATTGGCCGGAGGACTTCTCGAAGCAGAAGGACTTGGAGGCGTACGCGAACCACGTCGCCGACCGGTTCGACCTCCGCAAGCTCATCCAGTTCGAGACCAGGGTCGACCGGCTCCGTTTCGACGAGGACGAGGACCTGTGGCATGTCCATACGGATGCCGGCGACCACGTGACAGCGCGGTACGTCATCGCGGCGACCGGAAGCCTCAACGCGACGAACATCCCGGAATTCAAGGGGCGCGAATCCTTCGCGGGGGAGTCGTATCACACCGCGCAGTGGCCGAAAGAACGCGTCGAATTCGCGGGCAAGCGGGTCGGCGTGATCGGCACCGGATCATCCGGCGTACAGATCATCCCGGAGATAGCGAAGGAAGCCGCCCACCTCACCGTCTTCCAGCGCACGGCGAACTTCAGCATGCCGTCGCGGAACCGGCCGATGGATCCGGAGTTCGAACGGGAGTACAAAAAGAACTATCGCGCGTATCGGGAGAAGGCGGCGTCGGACCGGTCGGCGGTGGTGCCGCACATCGAGCGCGACCGATCGGTGTTCGACGTCGGCGAGGAGGAGCGAGAGCGGATCCTGAACGAAGCTTGGGCGGCCAGGAGTGGTTTCCGCTTCATCAGGTCGTTCAACGATGTCCTCACCGACGCGGCCGCGAACGAGGTTCTCGCGGAGTTCGTGCGTAACAAGATCCGCCAGACGGTGCGGGACCCGGAGGTGGCGGAACTGCTGTGCCCGAAGACCCATCCACTCGGGACCAAGCGCCCGCTGCTGGACGACGGATACTACGAGACCTTCAACCGGGACAACGTGGAACTGGTCGATGTCCGCACCAACCCGATCGTGGAGATCACGCCGGCCGGCCTGCGCACGACCGCGCACGAGTACGAACTGGACATGCTGGTCTACGCGACCGGCTTCGACGCGATGACCGGAGCGCTGACCAGGATGACCGTCACCGGAGTGGGCGGAGGGGACCTCCGGGACAAGTGGGCGCACGGGCCGGCCAACTATCTCGGTCTCGTCATCGCCGGGTTCCCGAACCTGTTCATGGTGCACGGGCCGGGTAGCCCGTCGGTGCTCGCACAGATGATCACAACCGGGGAATGGCAGGTCGACTGGATCGGCGACCGCCTGAAGTACCTGCGTGACAACGGTTACCGGCGAATCGAGGCCACGGCCGATGCGGAAGCGGCATGGGGACAGGAGACCAAAGCGATAGCCGACGCGACCCTGTTCCCGCGGGCGGACTCCTGGTACGTCGGTGCGAACATTCCGGGGAAGCCGCGAGTGTTCATGGTCTACATCGGTGGCTTCCCCGCTTACAAGCAGCGTTGCGACGAGGTCGTAGCCGAGGGCTACCGTGGCTTCGCGTTGAGCTGAGCCATCGGTTACCCGTTCTGGCGGAACGCCCGGGCCAGCGCCTGAACCAGATCGGCGTTCATGCGATCCGAAATCGCGGTGCCGAGCGCGACGCCGGACGATCCGTGGAAGGTACCCGGGTAGTGGTGAAGCTCGGTCGGCACGCCCGCCTGTATCAACCTTCTGGCGTAGTCGATGCCTTCGTCCCGAAGCGGGTCGAACTCGCAGGTCACCACGTATGCCGGTGGCAGGCCGCCCAGATCGTCAGCGCGGGCCGGCGCCGCGTAGGGTGATGTGTCACCCTGATGGCCGTCGCCGAGATAGGCTTTCCAGCTCAGCACGGCGTTGTTGAATGTCCACAGCGGAGTGTCGACGTAGGTCTTCACCGACTCGGTGCTGAGGCTGTCGTCGAGTTCGGGAATATCCAGAACCTGGAAGCAAAGTCGCGGACCGTTGCGATCCCGCGCGAGCAACGCGACCGCCGCGGCCAGGCCGCCGCCGGCGCTCTGCCCGCCGACCGCCAGGCGGTCGGCGTCGATGCCCAGCTCGCCGGCGTGTTCAGCGGTCCACAAGAGACCGGCGTAACAGTCCTCGACCGGCGCCGGAAACGGATGCTCCGGCGCCAGCCGGTATTCGACCAGGACTCCCACCGCATTGAGCTCATCCACAAGCTCCGCGACAGGGCGGAGGTCGCCGTCGGCGTCTCCGAGCACAAAGCCCCCGCCGTGGATCCAATACAGTGCCGGCGCGGGTGCTGTCGAGTCCTTCTTTTTGATGATGGTCAGCTCGACATCGGGGGAACCGGCCGGCCCCGGCACGCGTCGCTTGCGGACGGACAGCGTGTCAGGAACGACGAATTGCGGCCTCAGCGCGCGCATCTGCACCAACAGGGCACGCGCCGCCGGGATATCGGAGATGTCGAGTTCCGGGAGGATATCGACGATGGGAACGAGTTCGGGATCGTAACGGTAGGCCATCGACACCTCCGGTGGCGTGCGGGGACCCGATTATGGCCGAACGTCCGGGCCGCGCGTCCCGGCGGTCCCGCTGATCGGGATGGCCGGCCTGTTGCGCGTTCGTGGCTGCCTACCGTCACGGTGTGACCGAGCTTAGTCTTCCCCGCGGCCCCGTCGGCGCGCCGAACGTGGTCCTGGTGATGCTGGATGATGTGGGCTTCGGGGCGTCAGAGGTGTTCGGGGGGCCGGTTTCGACGCCCGCCGTGGCGCGGCTGGCGCAGGCGGGGTTGCGGTACACCCGGTTTCACACCACGGCGATTTGCTCACCGACCCGCGCATCGCTGCTGACCGGCCGTGACGCGCACGTGGCGGGCGTGGGCACGGTGATGAACACGTCGAACAGGTATCCGGGTTATCAGGGGATCATGCGAGACGAGACCGCGACGATCGCGACCGTGCTGCGCCAGAACGGTTACGCGACCGCCTGTTTCGGGAAATGGCACCTGGCGCCGCCGTGGGAGACCTCGCAACTGGGTCCGTTCGATCGATGGCCGACTGGCCGCGGGTTCGACACGTTCTACGGGTTCCTCGGTGGGGAAACCGATCAGTTCGAGCCGACGTTGTATTCCGGCACGACCCCGGTGACCCGGCCCGACGAGGAAAGTTATCACCTCACCGAGGACCTGGTGGATCGGTCGATTCGGTGGGTGCGGATGCAGCATTCGTTGACCCCGGATCGACCGTTTCTGCTCTACCTGGCGCCGGGCGCGACGCATGCTCCGTTACAGGTGCCGCGGCCGTTCCGGGACAAGTACCGGGGCCGGTTCGCGCGGGGCTGGGACGTGATGCGGGCGGAGATCCTCCGACGGCAGAAGGCGCTGGGGGTGGTGCCGCCCGAAACCGAATTGACGCCGAGGCCGGATGCGTTGCCGGCTTGGGAGTCCCTGGACGCGGATCGCCGGCGGGTGGCGGAGCGGTTGATGGAAGCCTATGCGGGGTTCCTGGAACATACCGACGTTCAGATCGACCGCTTTGTCCGGGCATTGCAGGATGACGGGTTGTTTGACAACACGCTGTTTTGCTACATCGTGGGCGACAATGGCAGCAGTGCGGAAGCCGGCATCGACGGCAGCATCAACTACCTGGGCGCACTGCAGGGCATGCCGGAGTCGCTGCAGCAGCAACTCGACGCACTGGATGAGATCGGCGACCCGCAGACCTATCCGCAATACCCCGCTGGCTGGGCGTGGGCGATGTGCTCGCCGTTTCAATGGGTCAAGCAGGTGGCGTCGCACTTCGGCGGTACCCGCAATCCGATGGTGCTGTCCTGGCCGGCTCGCATCGCCGGATCCGGCGGTATCCGGACCCAGTTCTGCCATGTCAACGACCTGGTGCCGACCATCCTGCAGGCCGCCGGCATCGAGGCGCCGAGCGTGGTCAACGGGGTGGAGCAGGAACCGATGGACGGGGTGAGCCTGGCCTACACCTTCGACGATGAAGACGCCCCGGAACGGCACACCACGCAGTACTTCGAGGTGTTCGGGCATCGCTCGGTCTACCACCACGGATGGATCGCGTCCGCGTTTCATCGCGCGGGGATGCCGTGGACCGTGGGGCTGCCTCCGGTCGACGCACCTTTTGACGACGACGTCTGGGAGTTGTACGACACGACGCGGGACTTCAGCCAGGCCCACGACCTCGCCCCGCAGGAGCCGGACAAGCTGGCCCAACTGCAGGAGGTGTTCGCCGAGGAGGCGGCCAGGGTGCACATCCTGCCGCTACGCGACGCACGGGTACACCGCACCCCGATGCCGAACCTCGCCGCCGCCCGTACCGAGCTGACCTACTATCCGGGCGCCGTCGGTATCCCCGAGACCAACGGCCCGGCGTTGTGCGGGCGGTCCTGGACGATACGGGCGCATCTCGGCGTCGGGCAGCGCGGCGCGGCGGGTGTCCTGGCCACGATGGGTGGCCGGCATGGCGGTTTCGCGCTGTACCTGACGAGCGAGGGCAGGCCGGAATTCGTCTACCGGGCGTTCGAGACCGGCACCGTGGAGCTTGCGGGGAAGCGCCCGCTGACCGTCGGTGAACACGTGGTGGAGGTGGACCTCGACTACGACGGCGGCGGACGAGGCCGGGGAGCGTGGATCACGCTGCGGGTCGACGGCGCGGAACTGGGCAGGGACCGGACCGAGCGCACCCCGCGCGGGTTCTTCTCCATCGACGAGACCTTCGATGTCGGCGCCACCACGGGCTCACCGGTCGGGAACTTCCCCCGCGTCTTCCCGTTCACCGGCGAACTGCACAAGGTCGAGTTCGTCCTTGGTTGACCGACAGGAGGCAAGGTGCACGGCAAGGTAGCGATCGTCACCGGCGCAGGGCAGGGCGTCGGCCAGGGCATTGCCCGCGCGCTGGCGACGGAGGGCGTCGATGTGGCCGTTCTCGGCCGCACCGCGAGCAAACTCGAATCCACCTGTGTCCAGTTGCGCGACAAAGGGGTCAAGGCGGAACCGTTCATCTGCGACGTGAGCGCGACGGACGAGGTTCCCGGCATTGTCGCGGCGGTGGTGGACGCATTCGGTGGGCTCGACATCGTGGTCAACAATGCCTACCACGGGCGGCTGGGTCCGTTGTTGTCGCTGGACGACGATGGGTTCCAGCAGGGTTTTCGCAGCGGTCCATTCGCGACGTTCGCGTTCATGAAGGCCTGTCACCCTCATTTGGCGGCGCGCGGTGGAGGCAGCATCGTCAACCTGGTCACCTCCGCGATGATGCGGTGGGATCAGTCGAACTACGGTGCCTACGCGGCGGCGAAGGCCGCCGTGCAGTCCCTGACGCGGACGGCGGCGGCGGAATGGGGCCGCGACGGGATTCGGGTGAACTGCATAGCACCGTTGGCGCTCTCCCCGGCGTTGAAAGGATGGTCGGAAGCCAATCCCGAGGAAGCGGAGGAGTTTCTGCGGACGGTTCCTCTCGGCTATATCGGTGACTGCGAACGTGACATCGGGCGGGCCGTGGTGATGCTCGTCGGTGAGGATGCCCGTTATCTCACCGGGGCGACGGTACCGCTGGACGGTGGGCAGGCCAGGTTCTGATGCGGTCAGATCTTGATGACCTTGCAGCGGGGCAACGGGTGGTCTTTCGCCTTGACCCAGCGCATTAGCGCTGTCCCCTCCTGGTGGAATCCGGTGGTGATCCAGTTGCCGAACCCGGGGTTTTTCGCGGAGACCACGATGGTGAGCGTACCGTCGTCGTTGAGCTCACCGGTGTGGTTGTTGATGTAGGTGTTCATCCGGTCGTGGTCCAGCGACTCCATCCACCAGTTCTGCAGCACGAAGTTCCAGTATTCGCAGTCGGGGACGTCGGTCTCGATCACCCAGGCCTCGTCGTCGGCCAGCTTCCAGTAACCGTGCAGGTAGAAGATCGTGGGATCGCCGCCGGCCCGCTGGAAGAAGTCCTGGCCCCAGTCGGGCAGCTCGTTGGGGCGCTGCATGAACATCCGCGTCCAGCCGGCGAACGTCGACGCGGTGCCCTTGACGAACTGGGTGGTGAGTTCGAGCTGGCGCGCGAACCGATCCGGATCGAGTGGCTCGGCGGCGCCGGGATCGTCCAGCAGCTCGATGCGCACTTCCGCCGGTGTCTCGGATTTCCTGTCCTGGAACGATTGTCGTCCGGTGATGTTCGTGGTGTCGTCCGCGAGCGGCAGCCAGGCGCCGCTGGCCGGTTTGTCCTTGCTCGCGATGAAGCTGAACCGGCCGTCCTCCTCGACCGGGATGTCGTCGCAGTGCAGTTCCCCGGTGGATGCCATGGTCCCGTCGATGTGGTAGCGGTTCGCCTTGGAGCCGAAGGTGAGCAGCGGCACCGTGCCGCGGGTTCCGCTGATCCGGTAACGATATTTGCCGGACACGGCGGCGCGCATGTAGATGTTGTCCGGATTGTCCGCGCCGATCTTGCATTTCATGTTCGGGTCGAGCGCGTCGGTGAAGTAGGGATGCAACGGGTCGGCGTACTCGATCGAGTTCAGCGAGGCATAACGCAACAGCCGGGTGAGGTAGCGTACGCCTTCCGCCTGGTTACGCGCATCACGTGGCGCGGACTCGGAGAGCAGCACGTTCCCGGCTTCTCGCAGCCGGTCACAGAACTCGTTCCACAGCTCGTTCGTGCTCATCAACACCTCACCTTCCTCGCCCATCGACGCTAGGGCGGCGGCCGGGCGGTGTTCGCCGCCGTCTCGCTGATCGGGATCACGGCGTGAGGTGGGTCCTACCTTGAGCCAAGGTAGCGCCGGGTACTCCAGGAACGGGGGTCGAACCATGAAGTGGGCCTTGTCCGGCGCCATGATCGATGCGGGCCAGCTGATCGAGCTGGCCAAGGTCGCGGAGGACGCCGGCTACCACAGCGTCGCGATGCCGGACTCGGTGTTCTACCCCGAGCACGTCTCCGCGGACTATCCGTACACTTCGGACGGTAACCGCATGTGGCGGCCGGAAGTCCCGATGCCCGACCCGTTCATCGCGATAGCCGCGATGTCGTCGGTCACCCGGCGGTTGCGGTTCTCCACGAACGTGTTGAAGCTGCCACTACGAGACCCGTTGCTCACCGCCAAGCAGATCGCGACGATGGCGGTCATGTCGGTCAACCGGGTAGCCATCGGGGTCGGCCTGTCCTGGATCCCCGAAGAGTTCACCTTCACACGCACCGACATGCGCACGCGCGGGGCACGCACGGACGAGGCGGTCGAGATCATCAAGGCGGTCTGCGCGGGCCGGGGACCGGAATGGGTGGAGTACCACGGCAGGCACTACGACTTCGACCGGCTGATGATCAGCCCGGCGCCGGACACGCCGGTTCCGATCTACGTTGGCGGCCACACCGAGCCAGGACTGAAGCGGGCGGCGAGGCTCGGCGACGGCTGGATCTCGGTGAACACCACCGTGACACAGCTGACCGACGCGATCCGCCGGCTCACCGAGCTGCGTGCGGACTATGGCCGGTCGGACGTTCCCTTCGAGATCGACGTGGCTCCAACCGATGTCAGCGGCGTCGATGGTTACCGCGAGCTGGAGCGGGCGGGCGTGACGATCTGCCGGGTCGTCCCATGGCGGCTTTACGGCGCCGAACCGACCCTGCCGGCGCGGATCGACGCCGTGCGCCGCTTCGCGGATGAAGTGATCGCCAAGTTCTAACCAGCCAGGTATTTGCTCGTTACGACTGTCCGGCCGGCGTCGTGACTGACCGGACGGAACTTCGTTGAACTCGGTCAGCGGATCGAACGCCGGACAGCGATTAGATAATAACGCAGCTTTCGAGCCAATTTGTCGTACTGGTTCCTGAAATTCTATGCCCTTCTGCCAGACCCAGTACCGGGCGGAACCAACTCGGTGGGGTACGGTCTCACCGCCGCCGAAGCCCTCAAGATCGACCACGCCCTGGTCAAGGCCGGACAGCTCGCCGCCGAAACACCCTGACCGAACCTCCGCAACCCGGCAACAGGCGGAAGCGCTGTCCGCTCGCGGTGCCGCGCTTCTGTCCTTTCTTGCGACTGCTTGCGTTGATCCTGCTCGGCAGATTAACCCGAACGTGTGTCGAACGTATGTCCTAAAGTTGATAGTATGGTGGCGTGTCCGAGCAGACTTCCGCTTCCCGGTTGTGGCAGGTCCCCGATGGGGACCTGGCCGCGATCGGGTTGACGTGTGAGGAAAGGCTGCGGGTCGCCTATGCGGAGATGCTCGAGTTCGTGGGGGAGAGCGAGCAGCGTGGGCTGGGGAAGTCCTTGGGATTCAAGGACAATGCCGCGTTCCTGAGCGATACCTTGCGGATTTCTGCGCGGGAAGCCAAACAGCGCATCGACCATGCTGCGGCGACCATGGCGTCCTCGTCGCTGACCGGGGTGCCGCAGCCGCCGCCGCAGGCCGCCACCGGCGAAGCCCTCACCGCGGGGGACATCAACGTAGAGCATGTCCACGCGATTACTACGACTATGCAGGCGTGCCCGGCGGAGATTCCGGTTGAGCAGCGCGAGGCGGATGAGCGGATTCTGGTGGAGTTGGCTCGGCAGGCCGGGCCGGAGGCGGTGCGCAAAGCCGGCCGTCGGCTGCGCTCTCTCTGGGAGCAGGAGACCGCGCCACCGGAAGACAAGGACCGCGAACAGGCTCACCCACTGCGCCGGCTGGACATCACGCGCCGCAAAGACGGCAGCATCCGCTTCAGCGGTGAACTCGACGCCGAAACCGCCGAAGAGCTCGACGGGCTACTCGGTCCGCTGGCGAAGCCACACAAGAATCCCGAGACCGGTGAGCATGATTCCCGCACCCCCGCCGAACGAGCAGGAGACGCGCTGGCCGAGATCATTGGCTTGGCCGCGCGTTGCGATGAGTTGTCGACTCAGGGCGGTGAGCGCGCGGTGATGATCGTGTCGGTCACTCTCGCGGAGCTGGAGAACCGTGCCCGGCACGCCTTCCTCGACATCCCCGGGATATCGAGCGTCGACGGCCTTCGCCGCCTGGCGTGTGAGGCCAAGGTGGTGCCCGCGATCTTCGGCAACAACGCCGCGCCCCTGTATGTGGGCGATGCTTCCCGGTTCGCCACCCCCGCCCAACGCCGCTACCTGGCCGCACGAGACGGCGGATGTGCGTTTCCCGGTTGCACTCGCGGTCCTAAGTGGACGACACCACACCATGTCGTGTCCTGGTCGGTGGACAAGCGCACCGACGCCGACAATCTCGTGCTGCTGTGCGCTAAGCATCACCGGGTGATTCATCACACGTCCTGGGAGGTACGGATGAACGGGCATCTGCCCGACTTCATCCCGCCGCCCTGGATTGACCAGGAGCGAAGACCCATGCGCAACCTCGCGCACACCACCCCACCCAGATACCAACAAGCCGCATAACTCCACAGGGTCAGCACCCGGACAGACACCACCGTCATCCGGGCGCTGACCCTGTCATGCGGCCCAGTTCACCGCCTGCCTAACCCAATCGAGTTCGTCTGCTACGGCCTGACGTAGTTTGGCCGGGTGACTGGAGGGCTCAGACGTGTGCATCTTCCTCGCCGCCCCCACCAAGTGCGGTACCTGACCGACGTTCACGTGTAGGCCAGTCAAGACCTCAAATCTCTTGAGTTCGCTGGGAGAGCGAGAACGTGGAACAAGTAGTGAATCTGTGGCGGTGCGGTGTCGGGGAGGTGCCGGAGTCAGTCTGGCGGCGGACTGACCTGGAGGTGCTGATCCTGGCGGACAACGGGCTGACGACGATCTCGCCCAAGATCGGACTGCTGCACCACCTGCGCACGCTGGATCTGGGACACAACGCACTCACCACAGTCCCCGAGGAAGTGGGTGACTTGCCAGCACTCACCGACTTCCTGTACCTGCACGACAACCGGTTGACCGGGCTCCCCGAATCGCTCGGACGCCTGACGCGGCTGCGCTACCTCAACGTCAGTGAGAACAACCTCACCGGACTCCCCGAGACCATCGGTGACATGCGTAACCTCATCGAACTGCGAGCCCAGCACAACGACCTGTCCAGGCTCCCCGACACGGTTGGCCGCCTGTCCCGGCTGCGAGAGCTGTGGCTTCGCGGAAACGCCCTTCAATGCCTACCGGAATCCGTCGCCGAACTGACGCAACTGCGTCACCTGGATCTCCGCGAGAACGCGCTGACCGAGATCCCCGAGTCTTTGGCCGGGCTCCCGCGTCTGCGCCACCTCGATCTACGGTCCAACCGCGTCCAGAAGTTGCCCGGCTGGATTGTCCGAATGCCCGCGCTCGAGAAGCTGGACCTGCGCTGGAACGACCTCGAACTCGCCGGCCATTTGCTCGACGACCTGGACCAACGTGGGTGTGTGGTGCTCAAGTGACCGAACAGCCCGAGGCCAGGATCCTAGCCGGCCATATCTGCCCGATCCTTTACCACGGCGACGTCGTCCTGAGCGACGAGCAGTTCCCCGGTAACTGCCGCATCGGCGATCGTCTGCCGTAGTGCGGAGCAGGTCGGGAAGTCGGTCTCCCGCAGCAGACCGTCGTCGTGGGCCTGCTTGCGCTCCAGGCAGGTTCGCGCCGAGTCCTGGTTCCACTGGATGCTGGTCTGCTGCCAGCTTGCCTTGCGCACCAGGACGACCGCGTCGCAGCGCCGGCACTGCACCGGGCTCATCGGCAGGGTTTCCAGCCGGTTGTCCGGGCGGATCATCGCGCGGCCGGTTCCTTCCGCGAGCGGGCGGCGCGCGCCGCGATGTTCTCCTCGACCTGCTTCTGCCACATCTGGACCGGCTTCGTGGTGTCCAGCTCGAACTCGAAACGTTCCACCATCTCCGGCTGGATGTCGGCAACGTCCACATAGAACTGTTCGTACCAGCGCCGCAACTGGTAGACCGGGCCGTCTTCCTCGCACAGCAACGGGTTGTCGATCCGCGCCTTGTTCTTCCAGATCTCCACGTCCTGCTCGAAGCCACGCCGGACGTATTCGCCCTGGGTGTTCGCGACCTGTAATGCGGCCTCTTCACCGAGATCCGCCTGCTTCTGCACGATGATCCCGTACTGCAATACGAACGAGTTCGCGGTCACCGGGTAATGACAGTTGATCAGCGTGGTCTTGATGTCGCGGTCCTCGTAGTGATAGGTCAGATCGTCGATCATGAACGACGGACCGTAGTACGCGGCGACCGAGGAGTTGCCGAGTAGCTGCGGCCCGCTGCCGTCGCCGGCGCGGACGTCCTCGCGGGACTTACCGTTCATGTGCTGCGCCGCGACGTGCCCTTCGAAGATGTTCTTGAAGTACGTCGGGAAGCTGTAGTGCACGTAGAAGAAGTGCGCCATGTCCACGACGTTGTCGATGATCTCCCGGCAGTTGGTGTGGACGAGCGTTTCGTACCAGACCCAGTCGGTCCAGCCCTCGTCCAGCGCGCCCTCGATCCGTGGCGGCTTCTGCGCCTCGATCGGCGGGTTGCCTTCAGGATCGTTCCACACGAACAGCATCCCGTCCTGCACCAGCGTCTGCCACGCCCGGGTGCGTGCGCGAAGCGGGACCCGGCGGGCGTAGGGGATCTGCTTGCATTTGCCGTCGCCGCCCCATCGCCAGTCGTGGAACGGGCAGGCGACCTCGTTGCCCTTGACGGTGCCCTGCGAAAGGTCGCCGCCCATGTGCCGGCAGTACGCGTCGAGGACGTTGAGGTTGCCGTCGGAGCCTTGGAACACGACGAGCTTGTCGCCGAAGGCGGTCACCGTGTGCGGCTTGCCGTCGGAAAATTCGCGTGCCAGCCCGAGGCAGTGCCACCCGCGAGCGAACCGCGTGGGCGCGGGGGCTGCCTCGATCGTGCGGACGTCGTTGTCGATGGCTTTGGTCATGGCGCTGGTACCCAATCCTTGCGTCGTGCGGGGAGTGAATCCGCCAGCCAGTCTCCTGCGGCGGGCGCGTCCGGCGTAGTCGTGATCCCGGTGGCCGGGACTCCGATCCCCTCGCCGGGATCGGGGCACGCACCATGGGCGGGGACAGCTGCCGCCGGCGTCGCACTGGAGCGTGGTCATGAGGAATGCGGTCCTCGAGGAGTTGCGGCCCGTCCTTCCACGGATAGCCGAGCGCGCGGGCCGTACGGACGCTGATGCGAACGTGCCCGTCGAGACCATGGCGGAGTTGAAGGCGGCCGGGGTGTTCCGGATGTTGCAGCCGAAACGCTTCGGAGGTACCGAGAGCAACCCGGTCGCCTTCTACGAGGTGGTGCGCGAACTCGCCGCGATCTGCGGATCCACCGGCTGGGTGACGGCGGTGCTCGGGGTGCACCCGTGGCAGCTCGGGCTGTTCGCCGAGCGAGCGCAGGAGGAGGTGTGGGGCAGCGACCCGAATGCCCTGGTGTCATCGTCGTATGCGCCGATCGGGCGGTTGACGCCGGTCGACGGCGGCTACCGGCTGTCCGGGCGCTGGAGCTTCTCGTCCGGCTGCGGGCACTGTTCCTGGGTGTTACTCGGCGGATGGCTGGCCGGCGCCGACGGCAAGCCGGTCGACGTCATCACCGTGCTGGTGCCGCGCAGCGATTACGTGATCAACGAGGTCTGGGACGTCAGCGGCTTGCGGGGCACCGCGAGCAACGACATCGTCGTGGAGAACGCCTTCGTGCCCAAGCACCGCAGCATCCGCAACTACGACCAGGCGCGGTTGCGCGGCCCCGGCCACCGGATCAACACCGGTCCGCTGTACCGGATGCCGTTCGCGTCGATCTTCACGACCACGGTCACCGCTCCCATCGTCGGTATGGCCGCCGGCTGCTATCGCAACTATGTCGAGCAGATGCGGGACCGGGTACGGCTCAGCTACGGCGGCAGGCCGTTCGCCGAAGACCAGTTCGCGCACGTCGCCGTCGCACGGGCCGCCTCGGAGATCGACGCGGCGGTGCTGCAGCTCGACCGCAACATCACCGAGCTCTACGAGTACGCGGCGGCGAACGAGCCGATCCCGATCGAGCTGCGGCTGCGTACCCGAAGGGACCAGGTTCGCGGCACCGAACGCGCCCTGGAGGCGATCGACCTGCTGTTCAAGACCGCGGGCGGCAACTCGTTGAAACGCGGCAACGCCGTCGAGCGGGCATGGCGGGACGCCCATGCCGGAAGCGTGCACGTCGCGAACGATGTGGAGCGGGCCCTGGCCATGTACGGACGCGGTGAATTCGGCTTCACCATCGAGGACAACCTGCTTTGAAACCCATGAAACAGTACTTTCCGAACCCTCGCGAACTTGACGACCTGGCGCTGCTGCGCAGCGGCGCGCTGGCCCCGTTGGCGGGTTTCGAGGGCAGCGACGGTCAGATCACGCTGCAGGTGCCGCCGGAGATCGCCGCCGACGGTGCGTTGGAACTGGTGGACGCCGAGGGTGCGCCGCTCGCACGAGTGTCCATCGAGTCGACGTACGCCGCCGGCGAGCTGGTTGGGGTCGTGGGCGGGGTGACACCGTGCGAACGCGGTGACTTCGCCTTCCAGCAACTACTCCTCGACACCGGTGAGGTCCGTCAGCGCTACGGCCCGAGCACGCTCACGGTGCCGGTGGATCGCGCGCTCACCGTGGCCGGCCTGCGGGACATCGAACGGGCCGCGGCCGGGCGTCCGGTGCTGCTGCTGGCGTTGGCCGGGCACAATCGGCCGCTCGGGCTGTCCCGCACCGGCCTGGTGCGGGCGACACTCGCCGCGGCCGGCTGTCTCCCCGCCGCCGACGTGGTGGTCGTGCCCCTGGCCCGGCGCGACGATCCGGCGGCGGATCGGCGTCTTCTGCGACGCGTCGTCCGCGCATACGCTCCCGGCGAGATCGCCGAATGCGGCGGCACGGGCGAGCTGCCGGAGGCCGTGGCGGAGGTGGTGCGGCGGGAGCGTTCCGGCGGACTGGTGGTCTTCTTCACCGGTTTGTCCGGAAGCGGCAAGTCGACCCTGGCCAGGGCATTGTGCCAGATCATCACCGAACGCGGGCGGCGCGCGGTCACCAGCCTCGACGGCGATGTCGTCCGGCGCAACCTCTCCGCCGGGCTGACCTTTTCCAGGCAGGACCGGGAAACCAACGTCCGGCGGATCGGCTGGGTGGCCGCCGAGATCAGCAGGCACGGCGGCGTCTCCGTATGCAGCCCGATCGCGCCGTTCGACGCGACGCGCAGGCAGGTGCGGTGCATGGTCGAGGAGGCGGGCGGAACGTTCGTGCTCATTCACGTGGCCACGCCACTCGCGGAATGCGAGCGACGGGATCGCAAAGGCTGGTATGCCAAGGCGCGACGCGGTGAGGTCGCCGAGTTCACCGGGATCTCCTCGCCGTACGAGGTTCCGCGGGACGCCGATCTACGGGTCGACACCACCGGCCGCGACGTCGACGATGTGATGGAGGATGTATTGAAGGTCGTCTGCGACCGGAGTCAGGTGTTGTCGCGAACGAAGGGGGCTCAGTAATTGGACCGCTCTCCAGAGCCGATGCCGGAGGCCGCGACGGACGATCACGTGTTCGCCGGCTGGGCCGCGGCCGGCGCGGGCGCGATGCTGGTGAAGCTTCGTGATTCCGGACTGTCGGGCCAAGACCTCAAGGACGCCGGTGACCTGGCTTCGCACCGGTTCCTGATGCGGCTGATCGGACAGTATCGTCCCGACGATGTCGTGCTGTCCGAAGAGGGAAAGGACGACCGGCGGCGGCTGTCCGCACGCCGGGTCTGGATCATCGATCCGTTGGATGGCACGCGGGAGTTCGCCGAGCCGCCGCGCGACGATTGGGCGGTGCACGTCGCGCTCTGGGAGGACGGCGACCTCGTCGCCGGTGCCGTGGCCCAACCGGGGCTCGGCACGACGTTCACCACCGCCGATCCCGTGGCTCCTGCCCGGACGGGACCGAGCGAGCGGCCGCGGCTGGCCGTGAGCCGGACGCGGCCTCCGCGGTTCGTGGCGGCGCTGGCCGAGGATCTGGGTGCCGAGCTGGTCCCGATGGGTTCGGCCGGTGCGAAGGTGATCTCGGTGGTCCGCGGAATCACCGACGCCTACGTGCACGCGGGCGGCCAGTACGAGTGGGACTCGGCGGCCCCGGTCGTCGTCGCCCGCGCGGCCGGCCTGCACACCAGTCGTGTGGATGGTGCCGCGCTGCGCTACAACCAGCCGGACGTGCTGCTGCCCGACCTGCTGGTCTGCCGGCCGGATCTGGCGGAGCCGATCATCCGCCTGGTGCGGAACTACCGGTGAGCTATTTCCGGGCCGTCAAGTTGTCCACCCCGGTGGTGTCCAGTTGCGCCACGTTGTAGGCGGAGAACGTCTGTCGCGGCGGACGGTCCGCGAAATACGGTGTGAGCCGCTCATCCATTTCCTCGACGGTGAACGTTCCGTCCGCGGCGGTGAACTTCTGCTCGACCGTAGCCGGCGCCAGTAACGCCACCATGTCTCCGTAGACGACGAACACCTGCCCGTTGATCTTGGCGGACGCCGGCGATGCCAGATAGCACACCAGGGTGGCGACCCGATCCGGAGACAGGATGTCGGGCCGGCTGCCGCTCTCCGGGTCACCGGCGAACACGTGCGCTGTCATGTCCGTCCGCGCGCGCGGACAGATCGCGTTGGCACATATGCCGTAGCGTGACAGTCCCTGCGCGGTCGACAGCGTCAACGCGGTGATTCCGGCCTTTGCCGCCGCGTAGTTGGGCTGGCCTGCCGACCCGAAAAGGAATGCCTCCGAGGTGGTGTTGACCATCCGCCCGTAGACCGGTTCCCCGGACTGCTTGCTCTTGCCGCGCCAGTAAACCGCGGCGGCACGGGAAACCGCCGCGTGCCCCTTGAGGTGAACCCGGATCACATCGTCCCATTGGGACTCGGTGAGGTTGAACAGCATGGTGTCACGCAGCACGCCCGCGTTGTTCACTACGATGTCCAGGCTGCCGAAGCTGTCCACCGCCGCCTGCACCAGCTCGTCACCGGTCGCCCACTGCCCGACATCGGCGCGGACGGCGACGGCGCGCCCGCCTGCGTCCACGATTTCGGCCGCGACCTTGTCGGCCGCCGGACCGACGTCGTTGACGACGACGGCCGCGCCGCGGCCCGCGAGGGCCAGTGCCTCGGCGCGCCCGAGGCCCGCACCGGCACCGGTGACGATCGCACTCCGGCCGGTCAGGCTGGTTGACTCCTTCACCCGTATCCGCTCCTTCGACTAGCGCTCGCTACGTGTTTACCACCTTGAGCAAGCGTTCGGTAGACCGCGGGAGAGCCTTGACGAGGTGGACCGGCCGTGCCTAACTTAATCAAGCGCTTGGTTATGGACCCTCGTAGCGAAGGTGTGTCATGCGTGGACGAGTGCTGATGGCGGTCGCGGCGGCGCTTGGCGTGGCCATGGTTCTGGCCGGGTGCGGAAAGGCATCGGGCGGCTCGGGCGGAAAGGACGAGCCGTACCGGGTGCTGGTAACCGGTGGCGTGAGCTCGGCGGGCGTGCTGGGGGCGAACGCGAAGACCTCCATCAATGCCGCGCAGGCGGGTGCCGACGTGGTGAACAAGATGGGCGGGGTCGCCGGCCGCAAGGTGGAAGTGACGGTCGTCGACGACGGTGGTGACGCGACCACTGCGGTGACGAAGCTGCGCGAGGCCATCGCGAAGCAGAAGCCGGACCTGTTCCTGAACTCCGGTCCGTCCCAGATCACCGCGGCGACACTGCCGATCCTGAAGCAGAACAAGATTCTTTCCTTCAACATCAGCCCGGTCGAAGGTTCCAGCGAGCCGTCGAAGTACCCGTTGAACTTCGATCTCGGCACCTCATCGACCGATATCGCGAGCGGGATCGCGTCCTTCGCCAAGGATCAGGGCTATCACACCGTGGGTGTCGTGCGCAGCAGCACCAGCTACGGCAAGGAGTTCGACAACGCGGTGAAGACCGTGTTCCCCGAGTACGGCCTATCCATTGTGGACGACGAACAGTACGACTCCGCCGCGCTCGACATGACGCCGCAGTTGGAGACGATCCAGTCTCACCACCCGGACGCGCTGGTCATCGACGCTTACGGCCCCGCGGTCGGCTATCTGCTCAAGGGCGTGGACAAGCTCGGTTGGGACGTTCCGATCATCTCCGACGACGCGGTCTCCGCGACCGGCCTGGTCTCCACCCCGGAACCGGCCGGCCTGCTCGGCACCCCGCTCGTGCGGAACCTGCACCTGCAGATGCAGGCCAGCGCGGTCTACGACGCAGGCGACAGCAGGGTGAAGCAGCTGGTCGAGGCGATGACGGCGATCGCACCGATCCCGTCGACGCTGATCAATGCGCAGAACTACGACGCGCTCCCGCTGATCGCGGCGGCGGCGAAGAAGGTGGGTAGTGCCGACGACGCCGGCGCGCTGGCCAAGGCGCTGGAGGATCCGGCGGTGCAGAAGGACGCGGCGACCGCGATCTGGACGGCGCACAACTACACGGCCGAATCGCACGCGTCCAATGTCGGCGCCGCCGGGTTCCGGTTCATCAAACCGAGTGCGGTGAAGGACGGCCAGTTCCACCCGGAGGGCTAGGCGGCATGGATTTCGAGCTCGACCAAGGACAGCGGGCGTGGCTGGCGGAGGTACGCGCCTTCCTCCGCGAGAACGCCACCGGGGCGCTGCGGGCCGAGCTGGCCGATCACGGCCTGGAATTGGCCGGCGGCGAGGTCGCGGCGTTCCGTCGCAAGATCGGCGAGAAGGGCTGGTTCGGGCTGAACTGGCCCACCGAGTACGGCGGCCTTGGCCTCGGGCCGATCTACCAGCACCTGCTGGTGAACGAGTTCGAGTACTGGGGAGTGCCCGGACCCGATCTGACCGTCACCTCGGTGGCTCCGATGATCATGCGGCACGGCACCGAGCGGAACAAGGAGGAGTTCCTCCCGCCGATCGCGCGCGGCGAAATGATCTGCGCCGTCGGGTACTCCGAGCCGGACGCCGGCACCGATCTCGCCGGCCTGCGCACCCGCGCGGTCCTCGACGGGGGAGAGTGGGTCATCAACGGATCGAAGATCTGGAACAGCGGCGCCCAGCGGGCAACCCACGAGTGGCTGTGCGTGCGCACCGACCCGGATGCGCCGAAGCACAAGGGAATATCGGTGATCATCGTTCCGATCGACCATCCCGGCGTAAGCATCCGGCCGTTGACCGCGTGGTCGGACTACCGGACGAACGAGGCGTTCTTCGACGACGTCCGGGTGCCGGCCACGAACCTCATCGGCGAGGTGAACCAGGGCTGGCGTTACATCACCGGTGCGCTCGATCTGGAACGCGGGGCGCTGACCAACGCGGGCGACCTGCGACGCGCGGTCGACGAGTTGTTCGAGCTCGCTCGCCGGCCGCGAGCCGACGGCACGGTTCCGGTGTCGTCGTCCGAGGTGCGGGACAAACTGTCGCAATTGGACGCCGATGTGGAAGTGGCCGGACTGATGGGGTTCGAAGCCGCGTCGATGCTGGAGGACGGCACGATCCCGACGGTCGAGGTGAGCGCGGAGAAGGTGTTCACGAGCGAGCTACGGCAACGCATCGCCGACACGGCGATCGACCTGCTCGGCCCGGAAGGGCTGCTGTCCTACGGCGACCAGGACGCGCCCCTGGCCGGGAAGTTCGAGCGGTTATACCGGGCCGCGCCGCTGTTGCGGTTCGGAGCCGGGACCAACGAGGTGCTCCGGGACGTGATCGCGCAGCGCGGTTATGGCATGCCGAGGTGGAGCGGGCGATGAAACTCGTTGCGAGCAAGCAGGAACGGGACCTCGCCGCGATGTTGCGGAACGTTCTCGCCACCGAATGTCCGCCGGAACTCCCGCGCAGCTTCAAGGAAACGAAGGACCGGCGTGTTCCCGGCCAGTTGTGGAAGACGCTCACGAACATCGGCGTGCTGGGGCTGCCGTTCGACGAGCGCTACGGCGGGTCCTCGGGCTCACTGGATGATCTGGGCGTCTTCTTCGTCGAGGCGGGCAGGGTGCTCTGCCCGACGGTCGTCCACAGTGCACTGTATTTCGGGCTTGCGATCGACCGGCTGGGCGACGACGCGCAGCGGCAGCGCTATCTTGGCCGGTTGTGTGCGGGCAAGCTGCACGGCGCGATCGCGTTGTGGAACCCGCGGGACGCAAGTGACCTCCGTCCGACGCTCACCGCGGAGCCGGCGCCCGGCGGTTGGCGGGTGAGCGGGACGCTGGACTTCGTCGCGGACGCGGACCTGGCCGACGTCCTGGTGGTGACCGCGGGCACGGCCGAACTCGCAGAGCCCCGGCGCACGCTCGGGCTGTGCATTGACACCATTGACACCACTGACACCACCACCGGGGTCCGCGTCGAGCCGCTTCAGGCGATGGCCGGCTCGTCGCTGTGCCGGGTCGTGCTCGAGGGCGTGCACGTGGCGGAGAGCCAGGTACTGCCGGCAACCGGGACCGGCGAGCTGCGCCGGCTGGCCAACACCGTCGTCGTGCTGCAGTGCCTGGACATGGTCGGCGGAGCCGATGCCGTGCTGCGCCGTACCGTCGGCCACACGACCTCGCGTCACCAGTTCGGCCGGCCGATCGGTTCGTTCCAGGCCGCGCAGCATCTGGTCGCGAACATGCACATCGCGCTGACCTCGGCCCGGCTCGCTTCGCGCAGCGCCCTGTTCTGGCTCGGCCGCGGGCGGATGGCCACGCGGGAGACCGCGATCGCGCGGATGCACGCGGCCACCGCATACAAGCGAATCACGCTCGACGCACACCAACTGCACGGCGGCATGGGTTATGTGCGGGAGACCGACCTGCATCTGTGGTCGGAGCGGGCACGGACCTTCGCCACCATCGACGGCACCGCCGAGGTGGCCGCGGGCTGGCTGCGTGGGGAGGTGGGTCTTGGCTGAGACGGGCGGCCAGGTGTTGTCGGGCATCCGGGTCATCGATCTTTCCCGCTGGGTCGCGGGCGAGTTCGCCACGAAACTGTTCGCCGACTTCGGTGCCGACGTGATCAAGGTCGAGCGGCCGGGGGAGGGCAGCCTCACCCGCCAGTGGGGGCCGTTCCCGGGCGACGTGCCGGATCCGGAACGCAGCGCGCTCTTCCTGCACCTGAACACCAACAAGCGCTCGATCGCGCTGGATCTACGTGCCGAACCGGACCGCGACGTGCTGTTCTCGCTGATTCGCACCGCCCACGCGGTGGTCGAGTCGTTTCGGCCGGGACACCTGGAGGCCATCGGCCTCGGCCCGGACACGCTGCGGGCGGTCAACCCGCGGCTGGTGGTGACCCGGATCAGCGCCTTCGGACAGACCGGACCGTACCGGGACCGGGAGGCGACCGGAATCGTCCTGCAGGCGGCGGGTGGTCCGATGAACGCCACCGGGCAGGCGGATCGCGCGCCACTGCGCAAGCCCGGCCTGCTCGAGCACTACACGATCGGGCGGTCAGCGGGACAGGCGACCATGGCGGCCGTGCTGCGCGCCCGCGGCTGCGGGAAAGGCGCCACCATCGACGTCTCCGGCCAGGAGGTGCTGCTCTCCGGTGCCGATCGCCGGGCGTCCTACCTGGTTTCCGCCGCGTACTCAGGGATGGTGGCGCCACGCGGCGTGCGCAGCCCCCATCGGCACGGCGCCACGTTCACCGGTCCATTCCGGACACTCGACGGGTTCGTCATGGTGTACGTGACGAACCAGGCGTTCTGGAACCGGTTCGTGGAGCTCGTCGGGGATGGCGATCCCGCCTTCCGTGCGCGTTACCTGGACCGCCAGACGGTTGCCGACAAGGATCGGGAGGACTTCCTGGCCTACGTCACCCGCTGGTTTTCGGGGCGCCACAAGGTGGCGGTGATGGAGGCGGCCGAGCGGGCACGAATCCCGGTGACCGCCTTCCTTTCGGTCTCGGAGGTCATGGCGCATCCGCACTTCCGCCGGCGGGGCGCGTTCGTGGCCGCGGACCACCCGGTGGCCGGCAGGCTGGAGTATGCGGGCGCACCGTGGCGCATGGACCGCGGATTCTCGTTGCGCAGCACGGCACCGTTGCTCGGCCAGCACGGCGCCGAGATCCGCACGGAACTCGAACGGGAGACAACCCGATGAGCAGTGACGAACTGCCGCTGGCGGGCATCCGGGTCGTCGACCTCACCGTGGTCTGGGCCGGTCCCGGGGGCACGACCCTGCTCGGCGACCTCGGCGCGGAGGTGATCCGGCCGGAGGGCAACAACCGGACCAGCCGGCAGGTGTCGGCCAAGGTCACCAGGGAACTGATCGCCGCCACCGGATATCACGGCGGCACTTACCCGGACAAGGATCCGGGCGACCGACCCTACGACCGCACCGCCCTGTTCACCTGGCATGCCCGCAACAAGCTCGCGGTCTGCATGAACCTGGAAACCCCGGACGGCCGCGAGGCGTTGCTGGACCTGGTGCGCATCAGTGACGTGTTCGTGGAGAACAACAGCAACGGTGTGCTGGAGAAGCTCGGCATCGCCCACGATCGGCTGCTCGAGGTGAACCCGCGGCTCATCGTGGTCCGGCTGCCGCCGCTGGGCATGTCCGGTTCGATGAGCGACTATCTGGGGTACGGGCCGAACTTCAATTCGCTCGTCGGTATCGCCGCGATGGACGGGTACGAGGGCGAGGAACCGGACTCCGCGGGCGAGAACTACCACATGGACGAGGCGACACCCGGCGGTCTGGCGTTCGCGGTGCTGGCGGCGCTGTGGACCGGGAGAACACCGGGCGCGGTGGGTTGATCGAGTTCAGCCAGGCCGAGAACGTGATGGCCGAGATCGGCGAGTTCTTCCTGGACTACCAGTTCAACGACCGGGACCCAGGCCGGCTCGGCAACACCGATCCACACCTGCTGCAGAATGTCTTCCGCACCGCCGACGACGACCGGTGGGTGGCGATCTCCGTGCGCGACGACCGGGACTGGGCGGCGCTGACCGGCGTGCTGCAACGTCCTGGTCTCGCCGAGCTGGGGCCGGACGCCTCCTCCCGGCGCGCGCAGTCTTCCAGGATTCGCGCGGAGATCGCGGCCTGGTGCCGCGGCCTGCGCGTCGAGGAGATCGTGGATTCGTTGCAGGGAGCCGGTGTTCCGGCCGGCGAAGTGATGTCCGAGGACAGGCTGCTGGCCGACCCACATCTCGCCGCACGCGCTTGGTTTCTCGAACGCAGCCACCCTGCGGTGGGGACACACCGCTACCCGGGCCATCCTTGGCGCAGCGACGACTTCGAGCTGTGTCACGGTCGTCCGCTGCCCGGGTTCGGCGAGGACAACGAGTACGTGTACCTCGAATTGCTGAAATGGCCGCGCGAACGCTACGACGATCTGGTGGCGCGTGGGCTCATCACGGACCGGCAGCTGGCCTGAAGGGACGATATGACACAGCAGAGCCTGATCCCGGCGGAGGTCGCGGCACGGGTGGGGAGCGTGGCCGCCACCGCCACCGGTGAGGTGAACCGGAGGGAGTGGCAGCGGTGGGCGATGTCGGTGAGGGACGAGAACCCGCTGTGGTTCGATCCCGGTTACGCCCGTGAGCACGGCTACGCCGACGTGATCTGTCCGCCGGTGTACCTGCAGTACGCCGTTCTCGGCGTCGCGCGGATCTCCGAGTTAAGACCCGACGGATCCGCCGGTACGTCGTCGGGGAACCTGTCCTTTCCGGACGCCCCGCGACGGATGGCCGGTGGGGAGAGCATGACCTTCCACCTGCCCGCCTACCACCGGGACGAGATCACCATGGTGCGCACCATCGAGTCCATTGTGGAGAAGCAGGGACGGTCCGGCCGCTTCGTGCTCGTCACCTGGCACAGCACCTACACCAACCAGCGCCGGGAACTCGTGGCCGAAGCGACCACGTCGATGATCGCCCGACCGTGAAGGAAGGGGAACGATGGCCGATCAAGTCCATTTCGACGATGTCACCGTCGGCGACGACATCCCGCAGCTGTCGCTCGTGGTCGACGAAACGCAGATGTTCTTCTTCAGCGCCGCGACCTACAACGGGCATCGCATTCACTACGACAAGTCCTGGGCGAGGAAGGTCGAGGGCTACCCGGGCGTGCTGGTGCACGGACCGTTGCAGGCGGCGCTGCTGATTCGCGCGGTGACCGACTGGATCGGCGGCGATGGCAGGCTGATCACCTACGCCGTCCGCAACCGCGCGCCCGCGTTCGCCGGGCAGGAGCTGACCTTCGGTGGCCGGGTCACCGCCACCCGCGAGGTGGACGGTCGCGGCCTGGTCGATCTGGAGATCACCGGCCGGCGCGGTGACGAGGTGCTGATGCCGGGCACCGCGACCGTGTCGTTGCCGTTGCGGGGCAACTCGTGAGTGGGTTACGGGGCGAGGCCGCGATCGTCGGGATCACGGAGCTTCCGGCACAGCGCAAGCAGACCCGCCCGGAGCTGTTCACACTGGACCAGTACGCGCTGCTGGCGAAGCTCGTGCTGGAGGACGCGGGCCTGCCGCCGGCCGTGGTCGACGGGCTGGTGACGCACGGCGTGCAGGAATCGGAGATGTTCGCGCCCGCGACGTTGTCGGAGTACCTCGGGCTGCCGGTGAACTTCGCGGAACGGGTGGATCTCGGCGGGGCGAGTTCGGCCGGCATGGTGTGGCGCGCGGCGGCCGCGGTGGAGTTGGGGATCTGCGACGCCGTGCTGGCGGTGGTGCCCGGCTCCTTCATACTGCCGCGTTCGCGGCGCCGCCCGCCGGCGGATCCGGGCTGGTACGGCGCCTCCAGCAACAAGTTCGGCTCGCCGCAGGCGGAGTTCGAGATACCGTACGGAAACGTCGGCCAGAATGCGCCGTACGCGCAGATCGCGCAGCGGTACGCCGCGGAATTCGGTTACGACCCGAGGGCGACCGCGAAGATCGCGGCCGACCAGCGCACCAACGCGTGTGCGCATCCAGGCGCGGTGTTCCATGGCCGGCCGATCACGATCGACGACGTGCTGGCCAGCCCGATGATCGCCGACCCGCTGCGCAAGCTCGAGATCGTCATGCGGGTGCAGGGTGGCGCCGGGGTGCTCGTGGTGAACGCCGACCTCGCGCGCCGGGCCCGCAACCGGGCGGTGTGGATCAAGGGGTTCGGCGAGCACCTGGCGTTCAAGACCCCCACCTACGCGCGCGACCTGGTGCGCACGCCGATCGCGCAGGCCGCGGACCGTGCGTTCGCCATGGCCGGGCTCGCTCGCTCGGACGTCGACCTGGCCTCGATCTACGACTGCTACACGATCACGGTGCTGATGAGTCTCGAAGATGCCGGGTTCTGTCCGAAAGGGACCGGCATGCGCTGGGTCATGGACAGGGACCTGACCTTCCGCGGTGACTTCCCGCTCAACACCGCGGGCGGTCAGCTTTCCTTCGGGCAGGCCGGAATGGCGGGCGGCATGCACCACGTGGTGGACGGCGCCAGGCAGATCATGGGGCGCGGGGGCGACGCTCAGGTGACCGGCTGCGATACCGCGTTCGTCACGGGAAACGGCGGAATCATGAGTGAGCAGGTCGCCCTGCTGCTGCAAGGAGATTGACGATGCGCCCGTTGCCTGAACCCACGCCGGTATCGAAGCCGTTCTGGGATGCGCTGGCCGAGCACCGCATCCTCATCCAGTACTCGCCCTCTTCGGGGCGCTATGTCTTCTATCCGCGCACCTTGGCGCCCGAGACGCTGGCCGATGACCTCGAGTGGCGGGAAATCGCCGGCGACGGAACGCTGTACACCTACACCGTCGCGCGCAGACCGACCGGGCCGCCGTGGGCCGAGGCGCTTCCGCAGATCCTCGCCGTGGTGGAGTGGGACGAGGGCCCGCGGATCAGCACGGAACTGGTGGACGTGGACCCGGCGGAAATCACGATCGGGATGCGGGTGACGCCCGTGTTCTGCGACGAACCCGACGACGGCATCACGTTGTTGCGCTATCGCCCGGCAAGCGGCGACGGAGGAGACCGGTAGTGGACACGTTTGCGGAGATCGTCCGGGCGAGGGCAACCGATGACCACATCGGCGTGCGCTTCGGCGACGAGCAGTGGCGGTGGTCCGAGGTCGTCGCCGAGGCTGCCGCGCGGGCGTCGATACTGGAGTCGTTGCGCGGCGACGGGGACCAACTGCATATCGGCGTTCTACTGGAGAACGTCCCCGACTACCTGTTCTGGACGTGCGCCGCGGCCGTCGCCGGTTCGGTGGTCGTCGGCATCAATCCGACCAGGCGGGGCGCCGAACTGGCCCGCGACATCCGGCACACCGACTGCGACGTGATTATCACCGAGGACCGGCTGGCCGGTCTGCTGGATGGTGTGGATCACGGCGTCCGGTGGATGCTCGACATCGACAGCGCGCCGTACCGTGACCTGCTGGCGCAACATCGAAACGCGGCGCTTCCGGAGCGCCTGCCGGATCCGAAGGCCATCCTGCTGCTGCTGTTCAGTTCCGGCTCGACCGGCGCGCCCAAGGCGGTGATCTGCTCGCAGGGCAGGCTGGCCATGCTCGCGGAGACGTTGCGCATCCGGTCCGAAATGGACCGAGATTCCGTTGGTTACCTGTGTATGCCGTTGTTCCACGGCAATTCCATGATGATGAACTTCGCTCCCGCGATGTACGTCGGTGCGACGATCTGCCTGGCGCGCAAGTTCTCCGCCTCCGGGTTCGTCCGCGATATCCATCGCTATCAGGCCACGTACGTTAACTACGTCGGCCGTGCGTTGAGCTACGTGCTGGCCGTACCGGAGACACCTCAGGACCGGCACTGTGCTCTGCGGCTCGCGCTCGGCACCGAGGCGTCCGCGGCCGACGTGAAACGGTTCAGTGAGCGCTTCAACTGCCGTGTCTCCGAAGGATACGGGATGAGCGAGGGAGTGCTGCGGATAAATCGCACGCCGGACACCCCGGCGGACTCGCTCGGGCTGCCGGTGGGCGGAGCCGACATCCGGGTGCGCAACGAACAGACCGGTTTGGACTGTCCACCGGCGCGTATCGATCCGAGCGGCAGGCTGTGCAATCCGGACGAGGCCATCGGTCAGATCGTGGCGATCGGCAAGGCGCCGGCGTTCGAAGGCTACTACCGGAACCCGGAGGCACAGGCGGAGCGGGTGCGCGGTGAGGACTTCTGGACCGGCGACCTGGCTTACCGGGACGAAGCGGGATACTTCTACTTCGCGGGTCGATCGTCGGACTGGTTGCGAGTGGACAGTGAGAACTTCGCTGCGGGCCCGGTCGAGCGCATCTTGCAGCGGTGGGAACACGTGTCGGCCGCGCTGGTGTATGCCGTGCCCGACCCCCGCACCGGCGATCAGGTCATGTGCGCGCTGCGGATGGCCGATGGCGCGCGGTTCGATCCCGACGCCTTCACCAGCTTCCTGGACGCGCAGACCGATCTCGGTACCAAGTGGCGGCCGCGGTTCGTCCGGTTGATCGACGAGGTGCCGATGACGGGGAACAGCAAGGTCGCGAAGACGCCGCTACGCAGCGCGGCCTGGGTGACCTCGGACCCGGTCTACTGGCGCGCGGGCAAGGACACGCGGTACCGGCCATTCGACCGGGGGCAGCGGGAGGCCCTGAGCAAGGAGTTCGCGGAATTCGGCCGGAGTGCGTTGCTCCCCGTCGGGGAATGACCGGTGGTGGAGAGGGCGATGACCCCAGTGACAGTCGAACAAGCGGCCGCCCAGGTGCGAGCCGGCCGGGTCGCCAGCACGGAGTTGGTGCGCAGGTCGATCGAGTTGGCCGACGAGCACGATGCGACGCTCGGCGTCTTTCTGTCCCGTTTCGACGAGAGTGGGCTTGCGGCGGCGGCCGAGGCGGACGCCGCGGTGGTGGAGGGCAAGCCGCTCGGCCCCCTGCACGGTGTGCCGATCGGCATCAAGGATCTCCTGGCCACCCGCGAGGGGCCGACGACCGCCCAGAGCCTGGCCTGGGATTCCGGGTGGGGTGCGGAAGACGCCACCGCCGTGGCCAGGTTGCGCGCGGCGGGCGCGGTGATCGTCGGCAAGACGACGACGCTCGAGTTCGCCTACGGCACACCGGCCACGGACGACCCGTTCCCGATGCCGGCCAATCCCTGGGATCCGCGCCGGTGGGCGGGCGGGTCGAGTTCGGGGTCCGGTTCCGGGGTCGCGGCCGGCATGATGCTCGCCGCGCTGGGCACGGACACCGCGGGCAGCGTGCGCGCGCCGGCCGCGATGTGCGGGATCACCGGGCTGAAGCCGACCTACGGCGCGGTCCCGATGGCGGGCTGCATACCGTTGGCGTTCAGCGCCGATCACATCGGTCCGATGGCGCACACCGCCAAGGGCTGTTCGATCCTGCTCGAGGTGCTGACCGGACGGCCACTCGACCGGCTCGCGACCGACGGGCTCTCCGGCGTGCGGATCGGCGTGGACCGGCTCGACCGGATCACCGAGGGAACGGGTGAGGCCGGCGTTTCCGGTGTGTTCGACGATGCGTTGAAGACACTCGCCGGGCTCGGTGCCGAGATCACCGACGTCGAACTGCCGCTGTACCCCGAGTTGACCGACACCGTGTTCATCAGCACCGGGGTGGAGCGACTCGCTTATCACGCGCCACGCCTGGCGAAGAACTGGTCGAAATACGGGCGTTCAGCACGTGCGGGCATGCTGCGGGGCGCCTATTACTCCGCGGCGGATTACGTGCAGGCGCAACGGGTTCGACGTCATGGACAGCACCTGCTCGCGCGGCTTTTCGACGACGTCGACGTGATCGTGACCCCGACCGCATCGGTGGCTGCCCCGTTGCTGACGGAGATCGAAGACTGCATGGCGGGATGGAAGCGCCTGGTGCACACCACGTACTGGAACGCGGTGGGGAACCCGGTGCTGTCCGTGCCGATGGGATTCAACGCCGATTCACTGCCGTTGGGGCTGCAGATCGCCGGGCGGCCCCGGGAGGACGCGACGGTCCTGCACGTCGGCGAAGCCTTTCAACAGGCCACCGCATGGCATTTACGACAGCCGGGTTCAAAGGAGTCGTCATGACCGTCGAGTCGCAGAACGAAGCAGTGGCGCGCGCGCTGCTGTCGCTGTGGGATATTCCGGTCACCGAGGAGGAAATCGCGGGGTTCGCCGCCGGGTTGCCCGCCGTGCGCGCCACCGTCGGCCGGTTGTACGCGGTGCCGACCGGTGATGACGAACCAGCGGTCACCTTCGACGCTTCGCCGTGATCTACGGTGCGGAAAAGCCGGCCAGGAACAGCTTGTCGAGCAGGTCCGCAAACGTGGACGTGGAATACCGGCGGCGGTTGGGCCAGTGCATGCTCGACCACAGCGACTCGCGCACCGACCGGTAGAAGATCTCCTCGGGAATGTCTTCCCGGAAGCTGCCATCGGCGATGCCGGCCCGGATCGCCTTCATCCAGTACGAGCGCGCTGCGCGCGAGGACTTCTTGATCGGCTCGAACAGGCCGTGCTCGCGCAGATAACCCCGTTCGTTCTGGAGCATCGCGGTGGGATGCGGGTATTCGTCGATCACCGTCAGCGTTTCCTTGATCAGCTCACGTATCGTGTCCTTCGGCGATCCCCCGCGCAGCACCGCCTGCTCGGATCGGCGGCGAATTTCCTCGACGTAGCCGCCGAGGATCTCGGCGACGAGTTCGTCCTTGGACGTGAAATGGTGATACAGGCTGCCCGGGAACACCCCCGCCGCGTTCCCGATATCGCGCACGGTCGTGGACGCGATCCCCTTGGTGGCGAAGAGTTCCGCGGACATCGCGAGAATGATCCCCCGCCGGCCAGGCGTTCGGCTCAAGGCAACCTCCACATGCGTTTCGCAACACGGCAAGCCCGGCTGTGTGGCCTGGGTCACTATTGGTGCGCCTGTCGTCCGAATGCTACTGTAAACCGAGCGCTTGCTCAAATCGCTTGGGGGTGAGACGTGGTAGAAGAAGGTCTCGAAGCCCGGCTCGGGCGGTTCGTCGGTGTCGAGGCGGAGCCGCCACGGGTTGCCCGGTACGCCGTCAACGGGGCGATGATTCGCAACTGGGTGGAAGCCCACGACGACGGGAACCCGATCTACGTCGACCGCGAGGTGGCCAGGGCGACCGGTCGCCGGGACGTGGTGTGCCCGCCCGCGATGATCTCGACGTGGGTGATGGCCGGCTACCGGCGGCATCGCGAAGTCCAGCGGTTGCGGGCGACCGGCGCCACCGAGGACTTCGCCTATTCGCGGCTGATGAACCTGTTGGACAAGGCGGGGTACACCTCCGTGGTCGCGACGAACGTCGAGCAGGAGTACCTGCGTGAGCTGCATCCGGGCGACCAGGTCACCGCGCATTTCACGATCGAAAGCGTTTCGGCGGAGAAGAAGACGGCTTTGGGCCGGGGTTTCTTCATCACCTTGCGGAAGAAGTACGTCGACCGGGACGAGAATCCGGTCGCCGAGGAGCGATTCCGGCTACTCCGGTTCGCTCCGTCCTAACAGGAGGGTTACCGTCGTGAGAACCGTGGTGCCACGGCTGGTCGTCACGCAGGACAACGAGTTCTTCTTCGCCGCCGCGAGAGAGGGCCGGCTCGCGATTCAGCGCTGCGTGGACTGCCACGCGTTGCGACATCCGCCTGGCCCGTGCTGTCCGGACTGCCGATCCTTCAACTGGGACACCGTGTCGGCCAGTGGCCGGTGCACGCTGCACAGCTACACCGTGATTCACCACCCGCAAGACGATGGCTTCGACTACCCGCTGATCGTCGGACTGGTCGATCTCGAGGAAGGCACGCGGCTGGTCGCGGACATCGCGGGAATCGAACGTGACGAGCTCGAAATCGGTATGGTGCTCGAAGTCGGCTTCGCCGAGCACCCGCACGGCGAGGTGCTGCCACAGTTGCGACGTCCGGGGGCGGACACATGACCGGCCGATTCGCCGTTGGCACCCGGTTGCCCACTCTCGACCTGCCGCTGGACCGGACGACGATCGTGGCGGCCGCCATCGCCTCACAGGACTTCGAGGACGTCCATCATGATCCCGGCAAGGCGGCGGAGCGCGGTGTGGCGGACATCTTCATGAGTATCAACTCCACCAACGGTTTCCTCGACCGGTACATCACCGACTGGTCCGGCCCGCGTTCCCGGATCACCAAGGTCGCGCTGCGGCTGGGCGTGCCGGCACTTCCCGGCGACACCATCCGCTTCGCGGGCGAGGTCACCGAAGCGAGCGCGGACACGGCGACCGTTCAGGTCACGGGCGCGGTCGAGCGCGGTGTGCACGTGAGTGCGCAGGTCACCGTGACGCGGATGGACGGGGACAGCCGATGAGTTTCCAGGGATTCTCCGGCGCGGCGGCGATCGCGGGGATCGGCGCCACCGAGTTCTCGAAGAACTCCGGCCGCAGCGAATGGCGGCTGGCCTGTGAGTGCGTGCTCGCGGCGCTGGAGGACGCCGGTATCGGTGTCGAGGAAGTGGACGGCTTCGCGCTGTTCACCATGGAGAACAACCCGGAGATCGCGGTCGCGCGGGCGCTCGGCATTCCTCGGCTGTCGTTCTTCAGCCGGATCCCGCACGGCGGTGGCGGGGCCTGCGCCCCGGTGCAGCAGGCGGCGCTCGCGGTGGCCACCGGCGTGGCGAACGTGGTGGTGGTCTACCGCGCGTTCAACGAGCGCTCCGGACACCGCTTCGGCGCGGGCCCGCCGCCGTTCGCCTACACGCCGTCTACCGACCAGGAGTACCGCAACTGGATCAACCCGTACGGGTTGCTGACGCCCGCGCAGCAGGAGGCGTTCCTGGCGAGGAGATACCTGCACAAGTACGGGGCCACCAGCGAGGATTTGGGCCGGGTGTCGGTGCTGTCGCGCAAGCACGCCGCCAACAATCCCAAGGCGTGGTTCTACCAGCGCCCGATCACCCTGGCCGACCACCAGAATTCCCGCCTCATCGCGGAGCCGCTGCGTCTTCTGGACTGCTGCCAGGAAAGCGACGGGGGACAGGCACTGGTGATCGTCAGCGCCGAACGGGCCCGTGACCTGCCACATCCGCCCGCGGTGATCCGGGCGGCCGCGCAGGGGATCGGGCCGCAGCAGATCTCGATGAGCAGCTACTACCGCGAGGAGATCGAGCGGCTGCCCGAGGTCGCCGACGTGGCCGGGCAGCTGTGGCGGCAGGCCGGTTTGGGCCCGGAAGGCATCGATGCCGCGGTGCTGTACGACGCCTTCACCCCGATGGTGCTGTTGCAACTCGAGGAATACGGCTTCTGCGGCTGGGGAGAGGCCAAGGATTTCGTCGCCGACGGCCAGCTCGAGGTCGATGGCCGGCTGCCGGTCAACACCCACGGCGGCCAACTCGGTGAGGGCTACCTTCACGGTGTCAACGGAATCGCGGAGGGCGTGCGGCTGATCCGCGGCAGTTCCACCAACCAGCCGGCGAAACGCGTCGAGCACGTGCTCGTCACCGGTGGCTCGCCGGTGCCACACAGCGCCATCGTGCTCGGCGCCGACCGTTAGGGGCCAGATGAACCCCGTCATCATCGATGCCGCCCGCACCCCGTTCGGACGCCGGGAGGGGTGGCTTTCCGGGTTGCACGCGGCCGAACTGCTCGGCCTGGCGCAGCGTGGTGTGCTCGGCCGCCTTGGACTCGATGTCGCGCTGATCGAGCAGGTGATCGGCGGCTGCGTCACCCCGATCGGCGAGCAGTTCGGCAACGTGACGCGGACGGCCTGGCTGCACGCCGGGCTGCCCACCCGCACCGGAGCCACCACGATCGAAGCCCAATGCGGCACGGCAGCGCAGGCGACGCTGCTGCTGGCCGGTCAGATCGCGATGGGAGCGGTGGAGGCCGGGATGGCCTGCGGCGTCGAGCTGATGTCGCGGGTGCCGCTGACACCCAAGACAGGGTTCGGGTTCGGCACCCCGCGGCCGGCCACCTGGTCGCTGGACACGCCCGACCAGTACACCGCGGCCGACCGGATCGCCGCCAAGCGCGGGTTCGACCGCGCGGAGATCGACGCGTTCGGGCTGCGCTCCCAGCAGCGTGCCCGGCAGGCGTGGGACGCGGGCAGGCTCGCACCCGAGATCATCCCGGTGGAGGTGCCGGCCGATGACGGTACCCGCGTGGTGGACCGCGACGAAGGGTTGCGGGAGACGAGCATGGAGGCGCTGGCTCGGCTCCGGCCCACCAAGGAGGGTGGCGTGCACACCGCCGGAACCTCGTCGCAGGTCTCCGACGGCGCGAGCGCGGCGGTGCTGATGTCCGAACGGCGGGCCCGCTCACTCGGCCTCGTGCCGCGGGCCCGGATCGTCACCCAGTGCGTAATCGGGGGAGATACCGAGTTTCTGCTCGACGGTCCCGTGGAGGCCGGGGCCATCTTGCTCGACCGGGCCGGCATGTCGATCAGCGACATCGACATCTTCGAGGTCAACGAGGCGTTCGCCGCGATACCGATGTCGTTCGCCAAGGTTCACGACGTCGACCCGGACCGGCTCAACGTCAACGGCGGCGCCATCGCGCTCGGCCATCCCGCGGGCGCGACCGGAATCCGGCTCATCGCCACCGCCATCGAGGAACTACGCCGCCGCGACGCCCAGGTCGCGATGATCGCCATCTGCGCGGCCACCGCCACGACCGCGCTCATCCTGGAACGGATCTGAGGACATGCCGCTCGCACTCACCGAAGAGCACCGCGATCTCGCCGACGCCGTGGCGGCGTTCGCGGCCAACGTCGCGCCGATTTCGGAAACCCGCGCGCACCTGGCCGACCATGCCACGGGAAATCGCCCGGAACACTGGGATGCCCTGCTACGCCAGGGATTGCACTGCGTGCACCTGCCGGAGGAGTGCGGTGGCGGAGGCGCCGGCATCCTGGAACTGGCGGTGGTGGCCGAGCAACTCGGCAAGGCGCTGCTGCCCGGTCCGTTCCTGCCCACGGTGCTCACCAGCGCGGTGGTGGCGACCGGCTACGCCGGGCAAGATCTCGACGCGCCCGGCCGCGAGTTGCTGACCGCGTGGTGCGCAGGCGCCACCGGCGCGCTGGCCGGCGGCGGCGATTTCACCGCGCGGCCGTCGGGCGACGGCTGGGTGGTGGACGGTTGCTCGCGGCCGGTGCTCGGCCTGCCCGGCGCCGAGCTCGTCTTGGCAGAGGCGCGGGATCCGGACGGACGGCCGGTGTGGTTCCGGCTGCTGCCCGTGGGCGGGGTATCCACAATGGATGGTGTCGATCTGACTCGCCCGGTAGGCCGGCTGGAACTGCGCGGTCATCGCGTCGCGCCGGAGCATGTGTTGCCCTCGCCGGCGCCGGAGCGGGTGGACCTGATCGTCAACGCGCTGCTCGCCGCCGAGGCGAGCGGGATCATGTCCTGGTGCCTGGACACCGCGGTGTCCTACGTCAAGACGAGGGTGCAGTTCGGCAAGCCGGTCGGGTGTTTCCAGGCGGTGCAGCACAAGGCGGCGATGATGCTGGTGCGCGCCGAGCTGGCCGTCGGGGCGGCGTGGGATGCCGCTCGTGCCGACACCGACGCGCCCGGCCAGCAACGGCTGGCCGCCGCGCAGGCCGCGCTCACCGCCGTGGCACCCGCGGTCGACGCCGCACTGGAGTGCATCACGCTGCTCGGTGGTATCGGCTTCACCTGGGAGCACGACGCGCACCTGTATTGGCGGCGTGCGATCAGCATCGCGTCGGCGATCGGGCCGGTCGAGCGGTGGGAGACCCGGCTCGGCGACGCCGCGCTGGCCGCGGAACGGGACTTCTCGCTGTCCACAGAGGACGAGCTGCCCGAACTGCGTGCCCGGGTCGGGGCGGTGCTCGACGAGGTGCGGGAAATCCCGGACGACGAGGACGGTGGTTCCGGCTGGGCTCCCGCACGGGGTGGTCACCGCCGCGCCCGGCTCGCCGAGGCAGGGCTCGTCGCGCCGCACTATCCCGCTCCCTACGGGCTGGACGCCGGACCGGTGGAGCAGGCGGTGATCGGCCAGGAATTCGCGCGTCGCGGACTCGTCCAGCCGTCCATGGTCGTCGGCGACTGGGTGCTGCCGACGCTGTTGAAGCACGGCACCCCCGGGCAGCGGGAACGTTTCGTCGAGGACAGTCTGCGCGGGCGGATCGTCTGGTGTCAGCTGTTCAGCGAGCCGGGCGCCGGTTCGGACCTGGCGAGCCTGGCCACCAGGGCGCGCCGGGTCCCCGGCGGCTGGTCGATCAGCGGCCAGAAGGTGTGGACGTCGATGGCGCACGAGGCCGACTGGGGTGCCTGCCTCGCGCGCACCGATCCCGAAGCGCCGAAGCACAAGGGACTCTCGTACTTCCTGGTCGACATGACGGCCTCCGGGGTCGAGGTGCGCCCGTTGCGCCAGGCCACCGGGCGCACCGAGTTCAACGAGGTCTTTCTCGACGACGTCTTCGTGCCCGACGAATGCCTGGTGGGTGAGCCGGGACAGGGTTGGCGGCTGGCCGTGACGACGCTGGCCAACGAGCGGCTGCACATGGGCGCGATGAAGCTGCGCTACGGCGCCCCGGACCGGATCCGGCAACTGCTGGCCGACGAGACCTATCTGGGAAGCCACGACGAGGCGCTACGGGTGCTCGGCCGCAATACCGCCAGGGAGATGGCGCTGTCGGCGCTGAACCTGCGCGGCGCGCTGGCCCGGATGTCCGATGTGGACATCAGTGCCGGGGTCAGCGTGCTCAAGGTCTATCACGCGATCGCCGAGCGCGAGGGATCCCGTGAGGCGCTGCGTATGCTCGGCCCCGCCGGGTGCGTCGCGGACAGCGATGCCGGCCATCACCTGGGGCTGCCCGCGATCCTGCTCGGTGGGGGCACCATCGAAATCCAGCTCAACGTGATCGCGCAACGAGTCCTCGGCCTGCCTCGCTGACCCAACCGTGACGAAGGAGCCGTACCCGATGTATCTGGATCTGTCCGAAGAGTCGAAGCGGCTGCGCAGGCAGTTGCGCGAGTACTTCGCCGAACTGATCACCGACTCCGATCGCCGAGACCTGGTCCACCAGACCGAGGGCGGCCCGACGTTCAGCCGGCTGTACCGGCAGATGGGCGCGGACGGGTGGCTGGGCCTCGGCTGGCCGGAGGAGTACGGCGGCCGCGGCGAGGATCCCGAGGCGCTCTACGTGTTCTACGACGAGGTGATCCGCGCGAACGCACCGCTCTCGCTGGTCACGCTGAACACGGTCGGGCCGTCGCTGATGAAGCATGGAACGCCGGAGCAGAAGAAGTACTTCCTGCCGAAGATCCTCTCCGGCGAACTCGTCTTCGCGATCGGCTACACCGAACCGGAGGCGGGCACCGACCTCGCCTCGCTGCAGACCCGCGGCACGGTGGACGGTGACGAGCTGGTCATCAACGGCAACAAGATCTTCACCAGCGCGGCCATCTATGCCGACTGGATCTGGCTCGCGGTGCGCACCGATCCGGACGCGCCCAGGCATGCGGGCATCTCGGTGGTGTTGGTGCCGACCAGTTCGCCGGGGTTCTCCGCTACGGAGATCCAGACGGTCGGCGGGATCAGCACCTCCGCCACCTACTACGACGACGTTCGCGTCCCGCTCGGCAATGTGGTCGGCGGCCTCGGCGGGGGCTGGAAGCTGATCACCGGCCAGCTCAACCACGAGCGGGTGGCTCTCGCCGCGCGTGGCGGCATCGCCAACGAGATGTTCACCGAGGTACTGCACTGGACCAAAACGCAGCATTGCGGCGGCAAACGGCTGTTCGACGTGCCGTGGGTGCGCACGAAACTCGCGGAGGTCTACGCGTTGCTGTCCGCGATCGATCTGGTGAACCTGCGGTTGGTCGCCGACGTGGCGAACGGCACCCTCGGCGGTGGGGACTCCGCGGCCGCGAAGGTCATCGGCACCGAAGGCGTGGTCGTCGCTTACGAGATGCTGCAGGAGATCCTCGGCCTGTCGGGGCTGCTGCGCCCGGGGACGGCCACCGCGCCGATCGAGGGCAGGGTGGAAAACCTCGGCCGGCGGGCACAGAACAACACGTTCGGCGGCGGGACCAACGAGGTGATGCGGGAAATGGTCGCGGCCAATTGCCTCGGCATGACGTTGTCGCCGCGGCGCAGGGAGCGCGACACCACCCGGTCAGGCAGCGAGAGGAACTGAAGATGCGATTCGAACTCGACGACGACCTCCGGGCGGCGCGCGACCTCGCCGAGCGGATCTTCGCCGACCAGGCGAGTGTTGAGCGGGTCAAGGCGGCCGAGGCGGCCGGCGGATTCGACCGGAAACTGTGGCAGGTGCTCGCCGAGGCCGGCGCGCTCGGCATCCCACTGCCGGAGTCCGCCGGTGGCAGCGGAATGGGGCTGCTGGGGCTGGTCACGCTGCTCGAGCAGCAGGGGCGCCGGGTCGCTGGAGTGCCGTTGTGGCCCGCGCTGACGGCGGCCTCGGCAGTGGCCCGGTTCGGCGGCAGTGCGCAGGTCGAGCGGTTGCTGCCCGCGTTCGTCGACGGCTCGACGATCCTCACCGCCGCGATCGAGGGCACGGTGGGCCGGCCGGTGGCGGCGCGGGCAGTCCCCGACGGCGACGGACTGCGCCTGCACGGCGACCTCGGGCCGGTCCCCGCGGCGGCCGTCGCGGACGCCGTCGTCGTCGCGGCCGGGCTGGAGTCCGGCGAGATCACCGTGGTGGTCCTCCCCAAGAGCAGGGAAGGGGTCGTCGTCACCGAAGTCGAAGTCACCAGCCGCGAGAGCTACGCGAACGTGACACTCGACGGTGCCCGAGTATCCACAACGGACGTTCTGTCCGGTGACGGACGGGAAATCCTGGCATACCTACGACGCTGCGCCCGGATAGCGCTTTCCAGCGTGCAGATCGGGGTCTGCGGTGAAGCGCTTCGGATGACCGCCGCGTACACGTCCGAACGGATCCAGTTCGGACGTCCACTGTCGACAAATCAGGCCGTCGCGATGCGCGCAGCGGACGCGTACCTGGATGTGGAGCAAATCCGGCTCACCACCCAGCGCGCCGCGTGGCTCGCCGACGCCGGCCGGGAGCGGGAGTCCGAGGCGGCGGCGCTGGTGGCCAAGTGGTGGGCTTCCCGGGCGGGGCTGCGGGTCGTGCATGCGACCCAGCACCTGCACGGCGGCATCGGCGCGGACGTCGACTACCCGATTCACCGCTATTTTCTGTGGGGCAGGCAGATCGCGTTCTCACTGGGCAGCGCCGAAGCGACAGCCGCCGAACTGGGTGATGTCCTGGAGACCCTGGACGCCGAAACCATGATCGGGGCGGCCAGTTGAGCCTGATCGAGAGGATCTGATCGGCGTGACCACTCGTGAGGAAGCGCTTGCACGGCTCACCGCGCCCGGTGCGCGATTCGAGATCCGTACCGAGGACGTGCTGGGCGAGCCGATGTCCGTCTTCGCCAACCGGCAGCGCGCGCTCACCGAATTTCTGCTTACCTCCAAAGAATTCGGTGACCGCCCCTACCTCGTGACCGAGGGCCGGACGATCACCTACGCCGAGCACTACGACGCGGTGGCCGCGCTGGCCGCTGCGCTGCGTGCGGAATTCGGAGTCGGCAAGGGAGATCGCGTCGCGATCTGCTCCGCGAACAACCCGGAGTGGATCATCGCGTTCTGGGCGATCGTGTCGCTCGGTGCGATCGCCGTCGGGATGAACTCTCGGTGGGCCGGCCCGGAGATCGAGCACGGTATCGCGCTGACCGAGCCGACACTGCTGATCGCCGATGCCCCGCGTCGCGTGCTCGCCGGCGAGCCGGGCATCCCGGTGCTCTCGGTGGAGCGGGACCTGTCGGCGCTGATCGAGCGGCACCGCGGCGCGCGACTGTCCGATGTGGAAGTGCACGAGGACGATCCGGCGGTGATCCTGTTCACCAGCGGCACCACCGGCCGCCCCAAGGGCGCGACCCACTCCCACCGCAATGTGATCGCCGCGTGCTGGTTCTATCTGCTCAACGACGCGATCGCGGCAGAGCTGGGAAATCCCCCGTCGGATCGGCGCTTTCTCCTTGTCACGCCGTTGTTCCATATCGCGGCACTGCACAATCTCGCGGTGATCCGGCTGCTCGTCGGCGAAACGGCGGTCATCCACCTCGGCCGGTTCGACATCGACCGGATACTGCGGTTGATCGAGGCCAAGCGGGTCACGAACTGGGGCGCGGTGCCCACGATGCTCGCCCGGCTGGTGGACCACGACCTGTCCGGATACGACCTGAGTTCGCTGCGGACGATCACGGTGAACAGCGCCCCGTCCTCGCCGGCACTGCGGGACCAGCTGCGCAGGGCACTTCCCGAGGCCGGCCGCTCGCTGGGTACCAGCTACGGCCTGACGGAGTCGTCCACGGCCGCGACGCTGGCCACGGCGCAGGAACTGCTCGACGATCCGCAGACCGTCGGCACGCCGGTGCCCACCATGCAGGTCGAGGTGCGCGACCCCGACGGGAACCGGGTACCCGACGGCACCGAGGGGGAGATCTGCCTGCGCGGGCCGCTGATGATGCTCGGCTACTGGCGTGCCCCCGAGGCGACGGCGGCCTCGACCGCGCCCCATCGCTGGTTCCGCACCGGGGATCTCGGCACGATGGTCGACGGGCACCTGCGGATTTCGGCCAGGCGGTCCGACCTGATCCTCCGCGGCGGCGAGAACGTCTACCCCGCGGAGGTGGAGAACCGGCTGGCCACCCATCCCGCGGTGCGGGAATGCATCGTGCTCGGGGCGCCGCACGCGGATCTCGGTGAGGAGGTCGCCGCCGTCGTGGTCGTGGCGCCCGGCGCGCGCGTCACCGAAGACGAGCTGCGCGACCATGTGCGGGCTGGGATCGCCGACTACAAGGTGCCCTCTCGCTGGCGGATCACCACGCGGGAGCTGCCCCGCAACGCCACCGGCAAGGTGAACCGCAAGCAGGTCGAGTTGTAGTGAACGACAACCGGCAGGCCTGGCAGCCGTTGCTCGACGAACTGCGGCAGCGGCGGGCGGCCGCGATGGCCATGGGCGGTCCGGAAAAGCTCGCCAAGGTCCGGGAAGCGGGCCGGCTCGATGCCCGGGCCCGCATCGACGCGCTCGTGGACGCGGACAGCTTCGTCGAGCTGGGAACGCTCGCCGGGGACGGCACGATTCCCGCCGACGCGTTCGTCGCCGGCTCGGCGACGATCGACGGCCGGCCGGTGTTGGTCGGTGCCGAGGATTTCACCGTGGCCGGCGGCTCCATCGGGACCGCGGCGGCCTCGAAGCGCACCAGGCTGGCCGTGCTGGCCCGCCAGGAACGGGTGCCGCTGGTGATGATGGCCGAAGGCGCCGGGCACCGCGCGACCAACGCGCTGTCCGCGCATCGCCCGGCACCGAACGACCTGCAGGCGCTGGCCGACCTGGCCGGCATCGTCCCGACGGTCACCGTGGTCACCGGCCCGTCCGCGGGGCACGGCGCGCTGGCGGCTCCGCTTTCCGACTTCACGGTCATGGTGGCCGGCGACGCCTCGCTGTTCACCGCCGGACCGCCGCTGGTACACGCGTCCGTCGGGGAAAACGTGGACAAGGAGGAACTCGGTGGCAGCGCGGTGCACGCCGAGATCAGCGGCGTCGCCCAGTGCGTGGCACCGGACGTGCACCAGGCACTGGCCGCGGCGCGCCGGTACCTGTCCTATCTGCCCTCGAACGCATGGCAGCCCCCACCGTTCTCCGGCGGTGACACGGGCCCCCGCACGCTGGATACGCTCCTGGAGATCGTGCCGCCGAACGCGCGCCGACCGTACGACATGCGCGCGGTCTGCCATGAGCTGGCCGACGCCGGATCGCTGTTCGAAATACAGCCCGGCTACGGCCCATCGCTGATCACCGCGTTGTGCCGGCTCGGCGGCTGCCCGGCCGTCATCGTCGCGAACCAGCCCATGGTGCTCGCGGGCGCCATCGACGTCGCGGCCGCGGAAAAGGCCGCCCGGTTCGTGGAACGGATGGCGGCGTTCGGCCTGCCCCTGGTGATGCTGGCGGACAACCCCGGAGTACTGGCCGGCAGCGTGTCCGAACGCGCCGGAATCCTTCGCTCGTCCGCGCGGATGTTCGCCGCACAGCACCGCGCCGCGGTCCCGAAGTTGCACGTCACGTTGCGCAAGGCCTTCGGGTTCGGCAGCTCGGTGATGGGGATGAACTCTTTCGACGCGCAGACCGTCTCGCTGGCCTTTCCCGGGGCCACGCTCGGCGGCATCCCGGCGGCGGTCGGTGGCGCCACCGCGAAGGCGGACGAGCGGACCCGGCGAGAACTGATCGAGACCGAGGCGGCGGGACCGTGGCGGCTCGCGGGTTCGGTCACCTACGACGAGATCATCGACCCCCGCGAGCTGCGCAACGCCCTGCTCGCCGGACTGCGGCTGGCACGGTCCAGGCTCACCGGCGCCCGGGAGCCCGTCCGCGGCACCGGTTACCTGCCCTGAGCGTCCGGCCCGCCAAGCCGGAGTCGGCCTGCTATGGGGTCAGTAGGGCGGTTCTTGGGTGTCGTCGCGCGGGTCGTCCTTTGTGGACTCGTCGGGATTTCCGACGGACGGTTTGAGGATGGGTTCTGGCCGGGTCGTGTGGCAGCGTCCGGTGGGAGTTGTCACCGTCAACTCGCCCGTCGCCTCGTCGAGGTGGAAGCCCCATTCGTCGGCGTCCTTCAAGCGATGGTGCGCACGACATAGGCAGATGAGGTTGGCTTGCGAGGTGTGCCCGTTCTTGCCGCGCCGGTAGTCGCGGTGGTGATCGACATCGGAGCGCTGGGCGGGTCGACGGCAGCCAGGCGCCCGGCATTCACGGTCGCGTACCCGGACGAGCTCGTCCAATGCGGCGGGCGGCCGGTACCGGGTACGACCGACATCCAATACGGCACCCGAGACTGGGTCGCACGTGACCTTGCGCCACACACTGTTCGGATCGGCCATGATCTCCCTGGCGATCTCGCCAGGGATCGGGCCATGTCCAGATAGTTCGCATCCGGTGTCGGTGATGCCCAACGCCGCATCGATGGGCACATGCACATACACCTGAGCGAGCACCCCGGGTAGTCCCTCGTGCTTACCCAACACCAGATCCGCCAGCACATCGGCCCTCAGCTGATCAAGCGTGCGTTCCTCGTCCTTGGTCTTCAACCTACGGGCGATACCGTCCACCCGGGCGTAGATCGCGCTGGCGATTTCGGCGGGGAGATACGCCCAGAGCGAAGCCATTCCCTCCTCAGCGTGCACCAGTTCGACCCGGCGATCCTTCCGATGCTTCTTCGCCCGCTCCGCATACCCATCAGGGTCGACCGCGCACACCGCATCCCGCGCGATCCTCCGCACCTTCTCCGAATCCTTGCCCGCCAGCCGCCCGGCGATCCGCTCGTCCACCTCACGGGCTTGTTCATCCGACAGCGCCGCGGTCACCTCACAAACTTTTCCCGCGGTACGCAGGTCGATCTTGCCATTCTCCATCGCCGTCAACAGTTTCGGCAGCCGAGTGGTCAACACCTCCGCCGCACCGACCAGGCCCGCGGCGGCCTGTCTGCTGACCGACAGTTCGAGCGCGACTTCATCGGCCACCCACCTCGTATGACCCCGAATCCGGCATAGTCGGGCGATAGCGTGCACCTGGGCGGCCTCGGCCCGGCATACCGCTTCCCGTGCGACGGCCATGGTCTCTACCGCAGCCCGGTCGGACATGCGCGCGATATCGTCGCCGCACAGCGAAAACAAGTCATACATCACGGGAGAGCCCTTCACTCGGCGACAGGGTATCAATAGTTTATCGACCAAACGATCGACAGTCCATCGAACAAAACGTTAAAACCGTTACCCGACGGCGTCATGAGTGACCCGTTACTGTCGAAAAACGGTACGAACGGCCCACTCGTGCATCATCTGAAAACTGGCGGCCGACAGCGAAACCGGTCACCAACCCTCGTCCACAGCCTTCTTTTCGGGTGCGGCCCAAATTTCGACCCAATGGTCGACGTGATCAAGAGATCATCTAGTAGACCACCGAAATCGCTCACCACGGCCGCCGTACTAGGCTCGTCGCCGTGATCTCCTTGCGACTGCCCGGAATCCGCCGTGTAGCGGTGCTCGCCGCACACTGCGACGACATCGCCATCGGCGCCGGCGGCACCCTGCTCACCTTGTGCACCGGCCGTCCGGAACTGTCCGTCCACGCGCTTGTGCTCGCCGGCGGCGGCACCGCGCGGGAGGCGGAGGAACGGGCCGCGCTGGCGGACTTCTGCGCCCCGGCGTGGGTCGAGGTCACCGTGCTGGACCTGCCGGACGGCCGGATGCCGGCGCACTGGTCGGCGGCGAAGGACGCGATCGCGGCGCTGCGTGCGCGTGTCGACCCGGACCTGGTGTTCGCGCCGCACCGGCGTGACCACCACCAGGACCACCGGCTGGTCGGCGAGATCGTGCCGCAGGTCTTTCGTGACCACCTCGTACTCGGCTACGAGATCGCCAAGTGGGACGGCGACCTGACCCAGCCGTCGGTCTACCAGCCGCTCACCGGGCCGGTCGCGCGCCGCAAGGCCGAACTGCTCGGCAAGCACTACCCGTCACAGCACGGCAAGGACTGGTACACCGAGGACGCCTTCCTGGGCCTCGCTCGCCTGCGCGGCATCCAGCAGCACGCCGGCTATGCGGAAGCATTCCACGTGGAAAAGCTGGCGCTCACCCTCGAAGCTCCCGCCACGGCGGAGCCGCCGCATCCCGCGCGCTGACGGTGGTGACCGGAAGTGGCCAGGCTATCGCGAGGTCCGGGTCGTCGTAGCGGACGGCGATGTCCTCGGAGGGATCGTGGGGACGGTCGATCCGGTAGCAGACGTCCGCGGTCTCGGTCAGCGCCTGGAATCCGTGCAAAAGCCCGGGAGGCACGTACAGATGCGTGAACTCCACGTCGTCGAGGCGCACCGTGAGGTGCCTGCCGAAGGCTGGGGAGCCGGGGCGGATGTCGACCACCACGTCGAGCACCGCGCCGTGCGCGCAGCGGACCAGTTTCGCTTCACCGCGGCCGGACCGGCCGTGCAACCCGCGCACCACGCCCCGGCGGGTGCGCGACTGCGAGTCCTGAGCCCGCGGCCCGAGGTCGATCCCGTGCTCGGCCCCGATCGCGGCGTCGAAGGTCCGGATGAAGAAGCCGCGCTCGTCGTGGTGGGGCACGGGGGTCAGCAACAGGACCCCCGGCAGTTCGGTTTCCTTGATCTGCACCGTGCTCGCTCCTGTCGATGCCGCGGGTGACGCTGCCGCGCCCCATCCGGAAAGTCGTGACCAGGGAAGGAAAGTTACCGTGCCAGCTTGCCGAGCCTGTGGGGGAACCGACGGCGAGGTCGTGCTCGACCTCGGCGCGCAGCCACCCTGCGACCTGTTCCCGCCCGCCGCCGACCCCGGGCCGGATCCGCTGTTCCCGTTGCGGATGTGGCTGTGCGCGGCCTGCTCGCTGGCCCAACTGGTGGAGGATCCCGGCACCCGCGAGGAGCCGGCCGGGGTGGAGCCGCGGGCGCTGACCACGCAGGCCGCCGACGCGGTGCGGACCCTGCGGGAGGCCGGACTGGTCCGTCCCGGCGCGACGGTGGCGGAGTTCGGCAGCCCGCACGGCGGCTCGTGGCTTCCGCTGCTGCGCGAAGCCGGCATGCGGGAAGCGCTTCCCGGCGAGCCCGCCGACCTGGTCGTGGACTGTTTCGGGATGATGCACGAGGCCGACCAGCGGGCCGCGATGGCGGAGCGCGCCGCGCGGCTGGCCCCCGGTGGCGCGCTGCTCATGCAGTTCCACTCGCTCGCCTCGATCCTGGCCCAGCACCAGTGGAACGCCCTGCGCCACGGCCATTTCGCCTATTACTCGACCCCGGCGGCGATCACGCTCGCCACCTCGGCGGGGCTGCGGTCCGGGCGCGGCTGGACCTTCCCGCTCTACGGGGGAACGGTCCTGCTGGAGTTCCGGGCTGCCGCGGTGCTCGACGAGGAGCTGGACGACGAGGTGGCGCGAATGGTGCGTGCGGAACTCGCGGCGGGCGTCACTTCTCCGGCGCGGGTGGCCGGACTCGCCCGGGAAGTGGTTCGGACCTGCGATCGCCTGCGGGACCGCCTGGTCCGCTGCGCGGAAGACGGAAGACAGGTGATCGGATACGGCGCCGCCTCCCGCGCGGTCGTGTTACTCCGGCAAGCTCAAATCGATATCGATCTGTTGCCGGCGATAGTCGACATCTCGCCGGCCAAGCGCGGCCGGCGGATGCCGGCGAGCGGTATTCCCATTGTCGGGCCGGAGATTCTCACCGAGGCGCGACCGGACGCGGTACTGCTGTTCGTGCCCGATCTGCTGCCCGAGGTGCGGGCCGCCAACCCCGTGCTCGACGAGGCCGGCTGCGCCTGGATCCTCGCCTGATCTCCCTGGTCAGGGGCTACGCGCGGGGCGGATTGCTCCGCCCTCGGGCACCCGGTTCTCGGGGCTTGGACCGCTTGGCTCAGACCGGTCATCTGGTTGCGAGTAACGCGAGAGCCTGATCCGCCTATAGTCACCGTGACGTTCGAGTCCCGGAAGCAACCCGGGGATGTGCCACGGGGGTGTCACCGCGACTATGCCGACTGACCAGGGACTTACCTGCCGCCTGTGCGGGTCGGGTGAGTTGCTGAGCGTGCTCGATCTCGGCGCCAGCCCGCCGTGCGAGTCCTTTCTGGCCGAGTCCGAACTCGACCGGCCGGAACCGACCTACCCGTTGCACCTGCGGTTGTGTGGCAGTTGTCACCTCGCACAAATACCGCCGCTGATCGATCCGGCCACCACGTTCAGCGAATACGCCTATTTCTCGTCGTTTTCCAGTTCCTGGCTGGCGCACGCGGAAACCTTCGTCGACGAGGCCGTGGACCGCCTCGGCCTGGACGGCGGCAGCTTCGTGGTCGAGGTCGCCAGCAACGACGGCTACCTGCTGCGCAACGTGGTCGAGCGCGGGTTGCGGTGCCTGGGCATCGAACCGTCGGTCAACGTCGGGAAGGCCGCCCGCGAGGCAGGGGTGCCCACCCTGACCGCGTTCCTGGACTCCGGCACGGGTGCGGCCGTGCGGGACGAACACGGGCCCGCGGACCTCGTCGTGGCCAACAACGTCTACGCGCACGTTCCGGACATCCGCGGGTTCACCGCGGGGCTTCGCGCCCTGGTGGCCGACGACGGCTGGGTCTCCGTGGAGGTGCAGCACCTGCTCAGCCTGATCGAGTCGACCCAGTACGACACGATCTACCACGAGCATTTCCAGTACTACACCGTCGCCACCGCCCAGCGCGCGCTGGCGACCGCCGGGCTGACCGTGGTCGACGTCGAGCGCCTGCCCACCCACGGCGGCTCCATCCGGTTGTGGGCGCGGCCCGAAGCGGCGGCCGGCCCGCCCAGCGAGCGGGTGCATGCGGTCCTCACCGCGGAAAAAGCGGCCGGTCTGCACGAGATGTCCGGCTACACCGATTTCGCCGCGCGCGTCGCCGAGGTCCGCACCGACCTGCTGGACTTCCTGATCCAGGCCCGGCGCCGCGGGGAGCGCGTCGCCGGGTACGGCGCTCCGGGCAAGGGCAACACCCTGCTCAACCACTGCGGTATCCGGCCGGACCTGCTGCCGTACACAGTGGACCGGAACCCGTACAAGCAGGGCCGGTACACGCCCGGTACCCGCATCCCGATCTTCGCCCCCGATCGGCTCGCGCACGACCGGCCCGACTACGTGCTGGTGCTGCCGTGGAACCTGCGCGCCGAACTGACCGAGCAGTTGGCCTATGTCGCCGAGTGGGGCGGACGCCTGGTGTTTCCCATTCCTCGCCTGGAGGTGGCTCCTTGAGCACCGGTTCGCCCGAGCCGTCGCACGGCCTGAAGGTCGTGCTGTTCTGCGGCGGGTACGGCATGCGGATGCGTAACGGCCCCGCCGACGACGTACCCAAGCCGATGCAGATGGTCGGACCGCGCCCGCTGCTGTGGCACGTCATGCGCTATTACGCGCATTTCGGGCACCGGGACTTCGTGTTGTGCCTCGGCTACGGTGCGCACCACATCAAGGACTTCTTCCTCACCTACACCGAAACCGCGTCCAACGATTTCGTGTTGCGCGACGGCCGGGTCGAGCTGCTGTCCACGGACATCAGCGACTGGCGGATCACGTTCGTGCACACGGGAATCGAGTCCTCGATCGGCGAGCGACTGCGGCGGGTTCGCGAGCATGTCGCGGGCGAGGAGATCTTCCTGGCCAACTACGCCGACGTGCTCACCGACGCGCCGCTTGACGTCATGATCGACAACCTCGCCGCCAGTGACGCGGCGGCGTCGATGATGGTGGTGCCGCCACAACTTTCGTTCCACTGCGTCGAACTCGACGACAACCGCGTGCGGTCGATCAGCTCGGCGAACCGGCTGCCGGTGTGGGAGAACGCAGGGTATTTCGTGCTGCGGCAGGAGGTTTTCGATCATCTGCCGGAGAACGGCGATCTCGTCGAGGACGCGTGTGGCGCGCTGGCCCGGAGCGGGCGCCTGATCGCCCACCCGCACCGCGGCTTCTGGCAGCCCGCCGACACGTTCAAGGAACGCGCCGCGCTCGACGCCGCGTACGAAAGCGGCGCGCGCCCGTGGATGTTGTGGGAACAGCCGGGTGCACGAGTGAGGGTGGGCACATGACCATGCGGGTACTGCTCACCGGTCATCAGGGCTATCTCGGTTCGGTCATGGCGCCGGTGCTGCGCGCCGCCGGCCACGAGGTGGCCGGGCTGGACTCGGGACTGTTCGCCGACTGCGTGCTGGGGCCGCACCCGGCGGACCCGCCCGGCGAAGCGGTGGACCTGCGCGACGTCACTCCGGACCGGCTGGCCGGGGTGGACGCCGTGGTCCACCTGGCCGCGCTGTCCAACGACCCGCTCGGCTCGCTCGAACCCGAGCTCACCTACCAGATCAACCACACCGCCTCGGTGCAGTTGGCGAAGCTGGCCAAGGATGCCGGCGTCCGCCGTTTCCTTTACGCGTCAACGTGTTCGGTCTACGGCGCGGCCGGTGACGGCCTGGTCGACGAGGACGCCCCGCTGCGGCCGGTGACGCCCTACGCCGAGTCGAAGGTGCGGGTCGAGGACGATCTCCATGACCTCGCCGACTCCGGGTTCAGCCCGGTGTACCTGCGCAATGCGACCGCGTTCGGCTTCTCGCCACGCCCGCGGGCCGACATCGTGCTCAACAACCTGGTGGGCCATGCCGTGCTCAGCGGAGAAGTGCGGGTGCTCTCCGACGGCACCCCGTGGCGCCCCCTGGTGCACGCGCTGGACATCGCGGGCGCGTTCGCGGCCGCGTTGACCGCCCCGGTCGAAGCGGTCCACGACACGGCCTTCAACGTCGGCACCGAGACCAACAACCTGACCGTGCGCCAGATCGCCGAAGCGGTGGTCGAGGCCGTGCCGGGTTCGCGCCTGGTGATCACCGGTGAGGCCGGCCCGGACCCGCGCTCCTACCGGGTGGACTTCTCCCGTATCCGGGCCGCACTGCCCGGCTTCGAGGCGCGCTGGACGGTCGGCGCGGGTGCCCGGGAGCTGGCCGATACCTATACCCGGCATGGGCTCACCGAGGCCGGGTTCCGAACCCGGTACACCCGGCTGGCGTGGCTGAAGGCACAACGGGAGAAAGGCGGATTACGGGCCGATCTCCGGCGAACCTGAAGCGGCCCCGAGGCGTCCGTTTCGGTGAACGACTTCCGCGCCAACCTTTCCCCCGAGCCACGCGAGGACGACCAGTGACCATTACCGACACGGAAAGACCGCTCGCGGCTGACGCCAACGAGTTCGACAACCTGGCGGACGCGATCGCCCACGCGGCCGCCTGCCCGCCGCGCCGGGGCCCCGACCCGCGCGTCTCGGTCGTGGTGCCGGCGAAGAACGAGGCGCCCAACCTGCGCGAGGTACTGCCGGAGTTGCCGCCGGTGCACGAGGTGATCGTCGTCGACGGGCATTCCCACGACAACACCGTGGCGGTGTCGCGGGCGGCTCGGCCGGGCGTCCGGGTCATCCAGCAAACCCGGCGGGGCAAGGGAAACGCGCTCGCTTGTGGCTTCCTCGCGGCCTCGGGCGACGTCATCGTGATGTTCGACGCGGACGGTTCGGCAGATCCCGCCGAGATCGAGCGGTTCGTCGGGGCGCTCGTCGGGGGTGCGGACTTCGCCAAGGGAACGCGGTTCGCGCCGGGCGGTGGCAGCCACGACATCACCGGCCTGCGCGCGGCCGGCAATCTTGGCCTGAACCAGTTGAGCAACACGCTGTTCGGGGGCGGGTTCACCGATCTTTGCTACGGCTACAACGCGTTCTGGCGGGACCTGGTACCGCGGCTGGCGCTCCCGCCGGTGTTCGGCCCGCCCGGCGACACCATGGTGTGGGGCGACGGTTTCGAGATCGAGACGGTGATCAACTGCCGGGTGGCCGCGCTGGGTCTGTGGATCACCGAGGTGCCCAGCGTGGAGCGGCGGCGGCTGTACGGCGACACGAACCTGCGCACGTTCAGCGACGGGGGCCGGGTGCTGCGCACGCTCGTCGCGGAGTGGCAACGGGTCGGGCAGCAGCGGCGCACCCGGCGGTTCGGCAGCTTCACCCCGGCGTGGGAAGCCGAAGGTCTGGTATGAGCGGGACTGTGGACCTGACCACCTCCGTGGTCATCTGTGCCTACACCGAACGCCGGTGGTACGACCTGGTCGAGGCGGTGGATTCGGTGCGCGAGCAGAGCGTGCCGCCCGGCGAGATCATCGTCTGCATCGACGGCAACCCGGACCTCGCCGAGCGCGCGGCCGCGGAGTTCGTCGGGGTCAGTGTCATCGAGAACACCGGCAAACGCGGGCTGTCCGGCGCGCGGAACACCGCGATCGACCTCGCCAAGGGCGAGGTGATCGCCTTCCTCGACGACGACGCGGTGGCCGCGCGCGACTGGCTCGAACAACTGCTGCTCGGCTACCGCGACGCGCGGGTGCTCGCGGTCGGCGGCGCGGCGCGGCCGGAGTGGCCGGCGGGCCACCGGCCGGAGCTGCTGCCGGGCGAGCTGGACTGGGTCGTCGGCTGCACCTACATCGGACAGCCCACAGAGGACACTGAAGTGCGGAACCTCATGGGCTGCAACATGTCCTTCCGCCGTGAGGCGTTCCAGCTGGCCGGCCGGTTCGCCGAGGACCTCGGCCGGGTCGGCCGCACCCCGCTGGGCTGCGAGGAGACCGAGCTGTGCATCCGGCTGCGGCAGGCCTCGCCGGGCTCGGTGATCCTGTTCCGGCCCGACGCGGTGGTCGGCCACCGCGTCACGCCCGACCGGCTCACCTGGTCCTACCTGCGTCGCCGGGGTTGGGGCGAGGGCATCTCCAAGGCCCAGGTGTCGCGGACGGTCGGCGCGGACGCGGCCCTGGCCACCGAGCGCGACTACCTGCGCAAGGTGATCCCGGCCGGGCTCATCCGGGAGCTCGCGCGCGGCCGCGTGTCCGGGGCGCTCGCACTGGGCACGGTGGTGTCCGCGACCGCGGCCGGGTACCTGCGCGGCGCGGTCGCCGGGCAGCGGCTGCGGATCCGGCCGAGCCTGCCGAGGCTGGTGCACGGCCCGATCCACGTGTCTACTGTGGACGCTTCCGGTGCGCCGGCCGAGCTGTCCGTGCCACCGCGCACGGTCGGCACCTACCGGGCCGCCCAGGTGCTGGTGCGCGACGGCCGCCGGACCCTGGACGTCGTGCTCCTCCCGGTGCGGGACGGCACGGTGCGGCTGGACCCGGTCAACCGTGGCGCGGTGGACAGCCCGCCGTGCCCGGCGTTCGACCGGCCGCTGATCAGCGTCGTCATCCCGACCGCGCACCGCAAGCAGCAGGCGGTCGCCAGCGTCCGGGCGGCGCTTCAGGCCGGCTACCCGAAGCTGGAAATCCTGGTGGTGGACAACTTCCCGCCCGAACCGGCCGGTGACGCGTGGCTGCGCGCGGAGGTCGAGGCCCTCGGCGCCCGCTATCTCGTCGAGCCGAGCAAGGGCGTGAGCGTGGCGCGCAACAGCGGCGCGCGGGCGAGCAGCGGTGAGCTGATCGCCTTCGTGGACGAGAACATCAGTGTCGAGCCGGGCTGGTTCGACGCCGTCTCCGAGGAGTTCGCCACCGATCCGTCGGTGGGGTGCGTGACCGCGCTGGTGCTCCCGGCGAGCCTGGAAACCGACGCGGAGGTGCTCTTCGAACGGCTCAAGGGCTACAGCCACACCGTGCAGCGGCAGCGGCTCAACCGCGAGACGGCCCGCGAGGACCCGCTCTACCCGCTGTCGATGGCGCGCTACGGCCCGGGCAGCTGCACCACCTGGCGCCGCGACACCTTCGAGCGGCTCGGTGGGTTCGACCCGTTGCTGGGGCCGGGCACCCCGGCGATGGCGGGGGAGGACCTGGACCTGTTCGTGCGCTTGGCCCGGGCGGGCGGCACGGTGGTGTACACCCCGCACGCGGTCGCGCGGCACACCCACCGCGCCGACTGGCTCGAACTGCGCGAGCAGATGCGCGGCTACGGCGTGGGCCTGTCCTCGATGCTGGTGCGTTCCGTGCTGCGCCAACCGGTCGTGGTGTTCTCGATCCTGCGCCGGGTCCCGCGCGGGCTGTCGCGGCTGGCGTCGCGGACACCCGAACTCCCGCTGTCGGACCGCGCGGCACGCGCCCGGCTGCGGCAGCTCCGCCGCGACGAGCGCTACGGGATGATCGAGGGCCCGCTGGCGCTGGCCCGCTCGTGGGTGGCACGACCCCGCGGGCAGACCGGCGGTGATACGCCCTCCGCCAAGCCGCGGCAATCAGGGTGACGACCACGCGCGCCCTGTCGACACGGTCAAGGGGGTCTGGGGGCGGAGCCCCCACCGGACACTGTCGCGCGCAAACCCGCGGAGAAACAGCAGTGACCCGGTTTTGCGGGCGCTGGTGCCATCGGTGAACATTTCCATGGCCGCGCGCAGACTCGCGGAAGAGAGGGGAGCCCGTGGGCGAGCAGCTGAGGATCCGGCGGATCACCGCCTACTGCATGCTCGCGGTGTGCGCGATGACCGTGCTGATGATCGTCGCGGACTTCACCAACCCGGTCCGGACCCCGGTGGTCCTGCTGTTCGTCCTCACCGTTCCGGGCTGGTCACTGATCTCCTACGTGAACGTGCGCCATCTGTCGGTCACCTGGATCAGCGCGGTCGGCCTGTCGCTTTCGGTGTGCATCGTCCTCGCGCAGTTTCTGGTACTGACCAAGTTCTGGCACCCGGAGGCCGCCCTGGCGATCCTCGCCTGCGTCTGTGTCCCGCTGCTGGCGCATCACGTGCTGCGTTCCCAGTTGCCGGCCGTCGCGCGCGAAACACCCGGTGAGCCCGCGGCCGGTGCGCCGTGACGGAGACCTCGGAGACCGCGGAGACCTCGGCGCGCGGGATGACGGCCGACGGGCTCGCGCTCACCGCGAGCGCGGCGGTGACCGCCGCCGCCGGGATGATCGGGTGGGTGCTCGCCGCGCGGCTGCTGCCGCCCGCCGAAGTCGGCGATACCTCCGCGTTCGTCTCGGGTTTCCTGCTCGTTGCCGGAATCGCCGAGCTCGGGCTCGGACCCGCCGTCCTGCGCTGGCTTCCCCGCGCCGGCCACCACCGGCGCCGGTTGCTCGGCCGGGGCTACCTGGCGGTGCTCGCGGGCAGCCTGGTCGCCTCGGCGGCGTTCGTGCTGGTCCCGGCGGGCGCGGACGTCGTACACCGGGTGCCCGCGGGCCTGGCGCTGTTCCTGCCCGCCGCGGTGGGCTGGACCCTGTTCCAGTTCCAGGACTTCGTCCTCACCGGCCTCGGCAAGGCGCGCTGGGTGCCGGTGGAGAACGGCGTGTTCAGCGCGCTGCGGCTGGCGTTGCTCGGCGCCCTTGCCCCGGCGCTGGGCGCGCTCGGGCTGGTGCTGTCCTGGGTCGTGCCGACCGTGCTCGGGGTGCTGGTGGTGACCGTGCTGGTGTACCGGCGGGCACGGTCTGGACAGGCCGCGGTGGGTATGCTGCCGGACCGGCGCGAGGTCGTGCGGCTGCTGGCGCCGGCCTATCCGGCGATGCTGTGCGTCGTCGTGCTCTACAACGTGGTGCCGCTGATCGTCCTGCACCGGTTCGGCTCGGCGGCGAACGCGGTCTTCTTCGTGGTCTGGACCGCGATCAACGCGCTCGACGTGGCCGCCACGTCGTTCGTGAACCCATTGGTGGTGCGCCTTTCCACGGAACCGGGGCAGGCCCGGGCCCTGGTGACGAAGGCCGCGGGGCGGCTGGTTCTGGTGTTCGCACCCGTGCTGCTCGCGGGCGGCCTGCTCGCCGGGGTGCTGCTGACGATCTTCGGGCCCGACTACACCCAGGGTGCGGACCTGCTGCGCATCCTGCTCGCCGCGCAACTGCCCCGGCTGGTGGTCATCGTCGGCGTCGCGGTGCACCTGGCGGCCGGGCGGGGCCTCGGTGTGGCACTCCCGCAGGCCGCCACCGCCGCCGCGGCGATCGGGCTCGCCTCGCTGATGCCCAGCGAATTCGCCTTCGGCGTCGGCATGTTCGTCACACAGGCCGTGCTCGCCGTGATCGTGCTGCTGCACCTGCGAGGGCGCGCGTGAAGGGGGTTTGGGGGCGTGCCCCCAAGCGGGGTCTGGGGGTTGCACCCCCAGAAGGCACAGGGGTTTGGGGGCGTGCCCCCAAGCAGGATCTGGGGATTGCACCCCCAGAAGGCACAGGGGCTCGGGGGCGTGCCCCCCAGCAGGTTCCGGAGGCTGCACCCCGAGCGCGCACAGGGATCTGGGACGCGCCTACCCGGTTCCTCGGCCCGATCGGGAAACGGCGCGATCCGGGCCAGAAGCCGAGTACTCCGGCGCCGTTGAACTCGCCGACCCGCTACATCCCCGTGCTGGGCCGGCTCACGCCCACGCCACCGTCCGCCGAACCGAAACCGCCCGACACCCCCGAGCAGCCGCGGCGCCAAGGCCGCGGGGCGCGTCCGGCGCTGCTGGCCGACCCGTTCTTCGGGCCGGGGCTCGCCGCGGTCTCGGTCATCCTCTGGATCATCGGGCTGCATCCGGTGGCGCCGGAGCAACTCGGCGGGGCCGGACTGGTCGCCGAGTTGTCCGTACCGCTGCTGCTGTCCTACCCGCTGCTGGTCGCCGCGGTGGTACTGGAGTTGTTGCGCTACCAGCCGCGCAACTGGGTCTTGTCGTGCTACACCACGCTCGGCGTTCTCGGCGTCTACGCGCTCCAGCCGGCGGTGGAGCAGGTGGCGCGGTTGCCGGTGGCCTGGCTGCATGCGGGATTCGCCGACTACATCGCCACCCACGGTGACATCCTGCACAACTACGACGCCCGGTTCTCCTGGGCGGGCTTCTTCTCGCTGGTCGCGATGATCACCAAGGCGGCCGGGTTGCCCAACGCGATCGGATTGCTCAACTGGGCGCCGGTCGTCCTTTCCGGATTGTCCGTGCTCGGGGTGCGGGCGATGGCGGTCTCGGCGCTGGGCAACCGGCGGGCGTCGTGGCTCGCGCCGTGGATCTTCCTCGCGGCGAACTGGACCGAGCAGGACTACTTCTCCCCGCAGGGCACCGCCATGGTGCTGCTGCTGGCCGCGCTCACCCTGACCTTCCGGCACCTGGTACGTCCCCGGTTGACCGAGCCGGTGAAGGCCCGGCTGCGTGCGCGGCTGGCGCCCCGGTCCAGTCCGAAGGCCCGGCTGGTCGCGCAGGGCGCGGTGGTGCTGATCGGGCTCGCCCTGGCGGTCACCCACCAGCTGACGCCGTTCCTGCTCGGCGCGTTGCTGTTGTTACTGCTGCTGTTCGGGCGGCTCTGGTCGGCCTGGTTGCCGTTCCTGGTGCTCGGCGCCGCCGTGGTGTGGTTTTCGCTCGGCGCCTCGGAGTTCTGGAGCGGGCAGCTGATCCAGATGATTCTCAGCCCGCTCGGCGACCTTTCCTCGTCGGTGGACCAGGGCATCGTCAGCCGGTTCGCCGGCGACATCGGGCATCTGGTGGTGCTGGTTACCCGGATCGGCATCTGCGCCTTCGTCGTGCTGCTGGCCGCGGCGGGGATCGTGCTGATGCGCCGGGATTCCCTGCGGTCGTGGCTGTTGCCGGCGCTGTGCGTCTCGCCGTTCGCGATCGCCGTCGCCCAGCCCTACGGCGGCGAGGTGTTCATGCGGTGCTTCCTGTTCGCACTGCCCCTGCTGGCGTTGCCCGCGTCGATCGCGCTGGAACGGGTGATCACCTTGGTGCGCCGGCTGCGGTGGCGGAGCCGCCCGTCGCGCACGATCGCGCTGGTCGCCGTCCCGTGGGTGGTGATCACCGGGCTGATCGCGGGCACGGTCACCGCGCGCGGCGGCAACGACGCCTACACCAGCTTCACCACCAGCGACATCGCCGCCGCCACCTGGGCGGTCGAGCGGGCACATCCCGGGCAGCGGGTGGACTCGCTGGTCAACTCGGTCCCGTTGTCGTTCCTGCGGGTCGGCGAGGTGTCCCAGTACGAAGTGGACGGTTACTGCCCCAACCTGGGCAACCTGCCCACCCTCGTCGACTGCATCCGCACCGACGGGCCCGACTATCTTGTCCTCACCGGACCCCAGTTCGCCTACCTGAAGATCTTCGATCAGGTGCCCGCCCACTTCGGGGAGGAGCTGACGGCGCAGCTGGAGGGCACGGGTCTGTACCGGATGGTGTTCCGCGACGGCACCTCGATGGTGCTGGCGCGGGCCACGCCGGCGCAGGAGGTCGTCACGGGCAGCGGTGGAGGAACGGGTTGAGCGAGCAGGGTGGGCTGGGCCGGACACTGGCCAGGCAGCTCTACATCGAGTTGTGGTCGGTCACGATCGGGACGTTCGTCAACGGGGTTCTCGCCAGTTCGCTGGTGCCCAGGCCGCTGCGGCTGGCCGGGTACCGGGCGCTCGGCGGGCGCATCCACTCCGGCAACATCTTTCCCGGACTGCGGGTGATGGGGCCGTTGCGGAACCTGGAGATCGGGCGGCGGACCTTCCTCAACCACGGGTGCTACCTGGAGACCGTGGGGGAGATCCGCATCGGGGAGGGCTGCCAGTTCGGCCCGCAGGTCATGATCGTCACCTCGCATCACGACCGCCTGCCCGACGGCACGGTGTCCCGGGCGCCACGGCCCCGGCCGGTGGTGATCGGTGATCGGGTGTGGGTCGGCGCGCGGGCGCAGATCCTGCCCGGCGTGCGTGTCGCCCCCGACGTGGTGATCGCCGCGGGCGCGGTGGTCACCCGGGACTGCCCGGTGCCGGGCGTCTACGCCGGGGTGCCGGCCCGGCTCGTCCAGCCGGAGCCAACCCGGTGAGCCTGGCGGATGTGCTCACCACGATCACCGCGGTACTCGGGGTGGCGCTGCTGATCGTGCTGATCGTGCGCACCGTGCTCAAGGAACTCGCGGTGGGCCGCCGCTCCGCGGACACCGCGACCGCGCGCACGGGGCGGATTCGCACGCTCGACCTGGTCGCCGTGCTCCTCACCGTCCTCACCGCGGTCGGCGCCATCTGGCGGATCGTCGTGGGGCTGGTGCCGTCCTGAAGGAACAGAGAAAGACATGAGTAGCCCTGAGTCAAGCCGCGGCAATCAAGGCGACCACCGCGCGCGCCCCGAGCGCAAACTCGCGGAGGAAAAGGCATGAGCCCGAGCGTCTCCGTGTGCATCCCGGCCTACCAGGCCGGAGAGTACCTCGCCGCGACGATCAACAGCGTCCTTCGCCAGACCTTCGAAGACTTCGAACTCCTCGTGCTGGACAACGCCTCCACCGACGCGACTCCCGACATCCTGCGCGGCTTCACCGACCCGCGCCTGCGCGTCCTGCGCAACCCCGAAGTGCTGCCGGTGGCGGCCAACTGGAACCGCGTGATCTCCAAGTCCGCCGCCCCGCTGGTGAAACTGGTGTGCGCCGACGACCTGCTGCATCCGCGTTGTCTGGAGCGCCAGCACGCGGTGCTGGCCGGCGACCGGAGTCTCGCGCTGGTCTGCAGCCGCCGCGATCTGGTCAACGAGCAGGCCCGCCCGATCGCCCGCAACCGCGGCCTGCGGGGCCTGCTCGGCCGCCACGACAGCCGCACGGTGATCCGCAAGATCGTGCGGCACGGCGGAAACCCGCTCGGCGAACCGGCCGGCGCGCTGTTCCGGCGGGAACATTTCGACGCCGTGGGCGGATTCGACGGGCGGTGGCGGTTCCCGCTGGATCTCCACCTGTGGATCCGGCTGCTCGAACACGGCGACTTCTACGGGATGCCGGAGTCGCTGGCCGCGTTCCGGATCGGCCGTGGCTCGCTGTCCGCCCAGGCCCAGCGGGCCGAGTACGCCGAGCAGCGTTCGCTGACCGAGCGGACCGCGACGGCTCCACAGTGGACGGTGCCGCGGGTGGACCGGATGGTCGGCGCGGCACGGGCGCCAGGTGCCCGGCTGCGGCGGCAGGCGGCGTTCCTGCTGGCGCGGCGGCAGGCGGAACACCGAGCGCCCGGCGGTTGATCAGCTTGTGACCGCGCGGGTGAACCACCCATGTGGGGGAGCGGTATTTTGTCGCGCGTGAACAGACGCGCCCTCGTCCTTGTCGCCGCTCTGGTGCTCGCTGTCGCAGGCGTGGCCGCCGTCGTCATCACCAGCCAGCGGTTCGGCGCCACCGGCGGCAACGCGGCGGTCTCCACGAGCGGACCGACCGTGCTGGCGCCCCCGAAGTCCGACGAGGCGGCGGTGGATTTCGATTGGCAGCGCATCGCCGGCGACGAGTTCGACGGCACGAAGGTCGACACCAGGAAGTGGTCGGTCTACGACGGTTTCGACCAGGCGTCGAACACGAAGTGGAGCGCGAAGCAGTGCACCGTCACCGGCGGGGTGCTCACCCTGACCGGGGCGGCGGACCACGCGGGCACCACGTGCGGCATGTCCTGGCAGGGCGACCAGGTCTACGGCCGGTGGGAGGTGCGGGCGCGGTTCCCGGCCCCGGCCGCCATCGCCTACGACCCGGTCTTCCTGCTGTGGCCGGAGAACGACGACAAGGCGGCGGTCGGCGAGCTCGACTTCGCCGAGGAGTACGACCCCAACCGCCAGTACATCGAAAGCTGGCTGCACGGCCCGGGTGACGTTCAGGTCGCCTACGAGCGCAAGTACGTCGACCTGACCCAGTGGCACAACTTCGCGGTGGAGTGGCAGGCCAGCCACATCACCTGCTACATCGACGGCGTGCCCTGGGTGGGCTACGCCAACCCCGAGGGCATCCCGTCCCAGCCGATGCATCTGGTGCTCCAACAGAACTTCGTGCCGCGCACCAAAGCGGACGTGCCGCCGATCAAGTCCACGGTCGAGGTCGACTGGGTCCGCATCTACCGATAGTGACCACGCGCACACGACGATTCCGGAAATAGTCAAGCGTTCAACAGCGTTGGCGTTGGGAGGGAATGAGCCGACCGAAGGAGTTCACCGTGACCTCGACCGCCAGCCTGGCCGACGTGCTGCACCTGCCACAGGATGTCCAGGACCTGCTCTTCCGAGAAGCCCGGACGGCGAACAGCTTCAGTTCCGAGCCGGTGTCCGACGAGCAGCTCCAGGCCATCTACGACCTGGTCAAATGGGCGCCCACCTCGATGAACACCCAGCCGTTGCGGGCGCTGGTGATCCGCAGCGCCGAGGGCAGGCAGCGCCTGCTGCCGCACATGTCCGAGGGCAACCGCGCCAAGACCGCCACCGCGCCGGTGACCGTGGTGCTGGCCGCCGACACCGACTTCCACGAGAACCTGCCGAAGACGTTCCCGCACAAGCCGGAAGCGAAGGATTCCTTCGCCGAGGAGTCCAGGCGTGAGCAGTTCGCGAAGCTGAACGCCCTGCTGCAGGTCGGGTACTTCATCGTCGGCGTCCGCGCCGCCGGCCTGGCCGCCGGCCCGATGACCGGGTTCGACAACGCCGGCATCGACCGCGAGTTCTTCTCCCGCAACAAGTGGAAGTCCCTGGTCGTGATCAACATCGGCAAGCCGGGCGAGAACCCCTGGTTCGGCCGGTTGCCGCGCCTGGACTACGAAGAGGTCGTCCAGACGCTCTGAGCCAAGGGGCTGGGCGCGGAGACCGGCGGCCCAGGCCACTCCTGTCACACTCAGGTGAGAGGCTGCACGGTCATGGACATCCGACAGTTCTGGACGCTGATCGACGACGCCCGCGGCCAGGTCCCCGCACCGGCAGACAGCGATGCGGTGGCCGGCCGCGCCAGCACCTTGCTCGCCGCCTGCCCTCGTGAGGAAATCGTGGCCACCCAACAGGTCATCTGGGACCTGATGGCCGCCTCTTACCGCAATCCCCTGTGGGCAGCCGCCTACATGATCAACGGTGGTTGCTCCGACGACGGCTTCGACTACTTCCGTGGCTGGTTGATCGCCCAAGGCCGCGACGTGTTCGAGCAGGCCGTGGCCGATCCGGATGCATTGGCCGACCTGCCGTCCATCCGCGCCGCAGCGGTCGATGGAGCAGAGATGGAGTGCGAAGACACGCTGAGCATTGCCTGGAACGCGCACCTCGCCGCAACCGGAGAGCAGGTTCCAACAGGCTCGTACACCGTCCAGTACCCAGAACTGGACTCCGACTGGAATTTCGACTTCGATGACCGGACCGAGATGAAGAGCCGCCTGCCTCGCTTGGCCGCGCTCTACCTGGACTGACACGACAAGGACCTGCGCCGGCGGGCTCCCTGGCGTGCAGGTGCCGAATCGACGTTCAACCTGCTCGCGCTCCGGTGTCCGCGACGCGCAGTGACGGCACATCTTCCCGAGAAACCCCAGCATGCCCGGGAGGAACCTCCTGCCTTCATACAGGAGAGGACGTCAACCGAATGGGGAAGGCGGGCGGCGGATAGCATCGGTGGGTAACCATCGCGTTTCGCACACCTCGAGGAGCCCATCGTGAATCAGCCGTCGCCCGCCGCAGCCGCACCCGCCTCGCGCGTGGTGGTGCCGGCCGGCACCACGGCGGGCTCCGCGGTCCGGGAGGCGGGCCTGCCGGCGCGCGGGCCGGAGGCGATCGTGGTGGTTCGTGACCCGGACGGCCGACTGCGTGACCTGGCCTGGGTGCCCGATGCCGACGTCGAGGTGGAGCCGGTCGCGGCGAACACCGAGGACGGGCGCAGCGTGATCCGGCACTCCGCGGCGCACGTGCTGGCGCAGGCCGTGCAGCAGCAGTTCCCGGAGGCCAAGCTCGGCATCGGCCCGCCGGTGCGTGACGGGTTCTACTACGACTTCGCGGTCGACACCCCGTTCACCCCCGAGGATCTGCAGGCGCTGGAAAAGCGGATGAAGCAGATCATCAAGTCCGCCCAGCAGTTCTCCCGCCGGGCCTTCGGCTCGGTCGACGAGGCCCGTCGGGAACTCGCGGACGAGCCGTTCAAACTCGAACTGGTCGACCTCAAGTCCAGCAGCGAGGACGTGGACACCAACGAGATCATGGAGGTCGGCGCCGGCGACCTCACGATCTACGACAACCTCGACCCGCGGAGCAAGGAGCGGGTCTGGAGCGACCTGTGCCGCGGCCCGCACGTGCCGACCACCAAGTTCATTCCGGCCTTCAAGCTGACCAGGGTGGCCGCCGCGTACTGGCGTGGCGACGAGAAGAACCCACAGCTGCAACGGATCTACGGCACCGCGTGGGAATCGCAGGAGGCCCTGGACGACCACCTCGAGCGCATCGCCGAGGCCGAGCGCCGCGACCACCGCAAGCTGGGCGCGGAGCTGGACCTGTTCTCCTTCCCGGAGGAGATCGGCTCGGGCCTGCCGGTGTTCCACCCCAAGGGCGGCATCATCCGGCGTGAGCTGGAGAACTACTCGCGCCGGCGGCATGAGGAGTCGGGCTACGAGTTCGTCAACACCCCGCACATCACCAAGAGCGCCCTGTTCCTCACCTCGGGGCACCTGCCGTACTACGCGGACACGATGTTCCCGCCGATGCAGCTCGAGGGTGAGGACTACTACCTCAAGGCCATGAACTGCCCGATGCACCACCTCATCTTCCGGTCTCGCGGGCGGTCCTACCGGGAGCTGCCGCTGCGGCTGTTCGAATTCGGCACGGTGTACCGGTACGAGAAGTCGGGCGTGGTGCACGGCCTGACCCGGGTGCGTGGCCTCACCATGGACGATTCGCACATCTACTGCACGCAGGAGCAGATGGCCGGGGAACTGCGGTCGCTGCTGCGTTTCGTGCTCGACCTGCTCGCCGACTACGGGCTGACCGACTTCTACCTCGAATTGTCCACTCGCGGAGATTCGGACAAGTTCATCGGTGAGGACCAGGAGTGGGAGGAGGCGACCGAGACCCTGCGCCAGGCCGCCCTCGACTCCGGTCTGGAGCTGGTGCCCGACCCGGGCGGCGCGGCCTACTACGGCCCGAAGATCTCGGTGCAGGCCAAGGACGCGATCGGCCGCTCGTGGCAGATGTCGACCATCCAGCTCGACTTCAACCACCCCAAGCGGTTCGAGCTCACCTACACCGCGGCCGACGGCACCCGCAAGCAGCCCGTGGTGATCCACCGTGCCCTGTTCGGTTCGATCGAGCGCTTCTTCGGCGTGCTCACCGAGCACTACGCGGGCGCCTTCCCGGCGTGGCTCTCGCCGGTTCAGGTGGTGGGCATCCCCATCGCCGACGAGCACGTCGAGCATCTGCGCGGGGTCGAAAAGGCGTTGCGCGCCAAGGGAATCCGGGTTGACATCGACACCAGCGACGACCGGATGCAGAAGAAGATCCGCACCCACACCACCCAGAAGGTGCCGTTCATGCTGCTGGCCGGCCCGCGCGACGTGGCGGCCGGCGCGGTGTCGTTCCGGTTCCGGGACGGTACCCAGATCAACGGTGTGCCGGTGGTCGATGCGGTGGAGGCGATCGCGGGATGGATCGATCGCAGGGAAAACGGTTCGCCGAACGCGCAGGCCTTCGAGGCGGTCCTGGGGTGAGGCCGGAAACGCTCGTCCCGCAGGACGGTGCCGGGGTGCCCGATGCGTTGCAGCGCCTGTGGACCCCGCACCGGATGGCCTACATCCAAGAAGCCGGCAAGCCCGAAGGTGACGAGCCGGAAGGCTGCCCGTTCTGCCGGCTGATCGCGCTGGAAGACGCCGACGCGCTGATCATCGCGCGCGGTGAGCTGGTCTACGCGGTCCTGAACCTCTACCCGTACAACCCGGGGCACCTGATGGTGCTGCCGTACCGGCATGTCGCGGACTACACCGAGCTGACCGGCGAGGAGACTCGCGAGTTGGCGGAGTTCACGCAGCACGCGATGACCGTGGTGCGGTCGGTGTCCGGGCCCCACGGTTTCAACATCGGCATGAACCAGGGCCTGGTCGCCGGGGCGGGCATCGCGGGGCACCTGCACCAGCACGTCGTGCCCCGCTGGGGCGGCGACGCGAACTTCATGCCGGTCGTCGGCCACACGAAGGTGCTCCCGCAGCTGCTCGGCCAGACGCGCGACCTGCTGGCCAACGCCTGGCACTGACATCGCCGCTGTGCATGAGTGACCCGTTCATGCCGAATTTCGGCATGAACGGGTCACTCATCGCACTGCGCACTTGTGACGGCGCGGCTTCTATGCCTGGAGGCCGGCCTCGATGTCCAGCTCGATCTTGATCTTGTCGCTCACCACGGCGCCGGGAATGCTCTTGCCCACCTCGAAGTCGCCGCGGCTGATCTCGGCGGTGGCCGACACGCCGAGCACCTTGCCGTTCGGGCCGTCGGCGAAGCCGCCCAGCTCGGCCGTCAGCGTCACCGGCTTCGTCACGCCGTGCATGGTCAGCTCGCCGTCGATCAGGTACTCGCCGTCGGAGAACCGGATCCCGGTCGAGGTGAACGTGATGGTCGGGTAGGTCTCGACGTCCAGGAAGTCCGCGGAGCGGACGTGCGCGTCGCGCTGCTCGTTGTTGGTGTCCACGCTGGTGGTGTGGATGGTGGTGGTGACCTTGGAGTCGAGGATGTCGCCGGCGGTCACGATGGTGGTCTCGACCTGGTCGAACCGGCCGCGGACCTTGGAGACGCCGAGGTGGCGGACGGTGAAGCTGACGTCGGAGTGAGTGGCGTCGAGCTGCCAGGTACCAGTGATGTAACCCGGGATCTCGGTCGTGGTCATGTTGCTCCTCCTGAGGTGAAAATGGTCTGAGGCATTGGGGGAGGGACAGCCGCTTGGTTGAGCCCTCAACCAGACTGTAGCAAAGTCGATTGAGCGTTCAACTAGGGGTATCATGGCTGGCATGTCCGCAACCAGGTGGCTCACCGACGACGAGCAGCAAGTGTGGCGCGCCTTCTACGCGGCCGTCGACCTGCTTCGCGGACATGTCGAAGGGCAACTCCAGCGCGACGCGGGTATGCCCCACACCTACTACGAGGTGCTGGTCGCCCTGTCCGAGGCGCCGGGTCGCACACTGCGCATGAGTGAGTTGGCCCAGCGCTGCCGGTCGTCCCGTAGCCGGCTGTCCCACGCGGTGGCTCGGCTGGAGGAAAACGGGTGGGTCCGGCGCCGGTCCTGCCCGACGGACAAGCGGGGCGCGTTCGCCTCGCTCACCGCCGAGGGGCTGGCGGCGATCGAGGAGGCAGCGCCCGGGCACGTCGAGGCGGTGCGGGAAGCGCTGTTCGACGCCCTGACCCCGGACCAGGTACGCGCGCTGGGCGAGATCAGCGCCGCGATCCAGGGCAAGCTGACCCCGCGATGCGCCGCAGCCCTGGCAGAATTGGACGAAGTCGGTTAGCGAGTGTTCGAGGTGGCCTGCGTGGCGGTGCGGGTAGCGGAACCGGCTGACAGCCTCGCCGCGAGCGGCTGGCGCCGCTTGTGAAAACGAGCTAGCGCGCCCGCGTCGAGGGGGTCGAGACGCTGCCGTGGCGGGCGCCACGTCGCGTTCCAGGACATCTTCCGCGCGCCGCCGCGAACCGGCGCGGGCCGGGGTGGATAGGCTGCGCTCTGCAACCCCAACAGCAGCCAGGTGACGTCTTTGATGCCCGACAGTTCCGAGCAGACCCGATGTTGAACATCTTCGCGCGTGCCTCCGTCTCACGCGTTCTCGACCCGCTGGGGCGCGCGCTGGTACGAGCCGGCCTCACGCCCAACGCGATGACGGTGGTCGGCACGACCGGCGCGATCGTCTGCGCCCTGGTGTTCTTCCCGACCGGGATGCTGCTCGCCGGCACGTTCACCGTCTGGGGGTTCGCCATGCTCGACCTGCTGGACGGGGCCATGGCGCGGGCCCGCGGCTACGGCACGCCCTTCGGCGCGGCGCTGGACGCGACCTGCGACCGGCTGGTCGACGGCGCGCTGTTCGGCGCGATCGCGTGGTGGTGCTTCGTGGTCGCGAGCGATCTGCGGGCCGCTGCGGCCGCCCTGGTCTGCCTGGTGCTGGGACAGGTCATCTCCTACATCAAGGCGCGGGCCGAGGCGTCCGGCCTGAAGGCCGACGGGGGCATCGTCGAGCGGGCCGAACGCCTGATCATCGCGCTGGTCGGCACCGGGCTGGAGGGGTTCGGCGTGCCCTACGCGGTCGAGGGATCGCTGTGGTTGCTGGCCGTGCTCTCCGCGATCACGCTGGCCCAGCGGATGTTCGCGGTGGCCGCCTCGGCACGGGAGGAGCACGCGTGAGCAGCCCGGTGTCCACGATCGCGGTCGCGCGCAAACTCGCGAAGGAGAAGGCGTGAGCAGCCCTGTGTCAAGTCGCGGCTCCCAGGCCGACCCAAGAGCGCGCCGCCGACAAGCCCCGCTACCGCGGCGGCAGGGCGCCGTCGTGGGCGAGGTGACTCGAGTTCGTGAGGAGCGCCCTGTCAACAGGATCGCGCTCGCGCGCAAACTCTCGGAGGACACGGCGTGAGCGGGTTCGGTCGGCGCGTCAGTGAACTCGGTTATGCCGCGGGCTGGAAGCTGGTCCGCCGGCTGCCCGCGGGCATGACCGGCGCCGCGTTCTCGCTGGCCGCCGACTTCGCGGCGCGGCGCGCCGGTCCCGGCGCCCAGCAGCTGCGCCGCAACCTCGCCCGGGTCGTGCCGCAGGCCGACGAGGACGAACTCGACGAGCTGACCCGGCGCGCGCTGCGCTCGTACGCCCGCTACTGGCACGAGATGTTCCGGCTGCAGGCGATGGACCACGCGGCGATCCAGCAGCGGGTCGCCGAGCAGGCCAGCGGCGTCGAGTACCTGGACGCGGCGCTGGCCGAGGGCAACGGGGCGGTCCTCGCGCTGCCCCATTCCGGCAACTGGGACGCGGCCGGGATATGGCTGGTCGGCTATGCGGGCTCGTTCACCACGGTCGTGGAGCGGCTCAAACCCGAGTCGGTGTACCAGCGGTTCGTCAGCTTCCGGGAGTCGCTCGGCTACGAGATCGTGCCTGCCACCGGCAGCACCGGCTCGTTCCGCCTGCTGCTGGAGCGCCTGCGCGCCAACAAGGTGCTGTGCCTGCTCGGTGACCGCGACCTCACCGGAACCGGGGTGCCGGTCACGTTCTTCGGCGAGCCGACCCGGATGCCGGGCGGCCCGGCCCGGCTGGCGGCCAGCACCGGGGCCGCGCTGCTGCCGGTCGGCCTGTGGTTCACCGAAGACGGCTGGGGGCTGCGGATCCATCCGCCGATCCGGGTGGCCGCACGGGCCGAGGTGCCCGCCGCGATCCAGGCGCTGGCCGATGTCTTCGCCGGGGACATCGCCGCGCACCCGACCGACTGGCACATGGTGCAGAAGCTGTGGACCGCCGACTTCGAGGAGCCCGGCGCGGGCGAAACACGGGAGGCGGCGTGAGCGAAAGTCATCGTTTCTCGCCGCTCGCCCTTGCCGACCGGGTGCGGGTATCCCATAAGGCACAGGAGGCGGCGTGAAGATCGGCATCGTCTGCCCCTACTCGTTCGACGTGCCGGGCGGGGTGCAGAACCACGTCGTGGACCTGGCCAGGGCGCTGCTCGACCGGGGGCACGAGGTATCGGTGCTCGCCCCGGGCGACGAGGACGCCGACCTGCCGCCGTTCGTCCAGGCCGTGGGGAAGGCGCTGGGCATCCGGTACAACGGGTCGGTGGCCCGGCTCCAGTTCGGGCCGGTGTCCTACGCGCGGGTGCGGCGGTGGTTGCACGAGGGCAACTTCGACGTGCTCCACCTGCACGAGCCGAGCGCGCCGAGTCTGTCCCTGCTCGCGTTGAAGGTCGCCGACGGCCCGATCGTGGCCACCTTCCACACCTCGACGCCGCGATCCCGCACGCTGTCGGCGTTCCAGCCGGTGCTGCGCCCGCTGCAGGAGAAGATCACCGCGCGGATCGCGGTGTCCGCGCTCGCCCGTCGGGTGCAGGTCGAGCACGCGGGCGGTGACGCGGTCGAGATTCCCAACGGCGTCGACGTCGAGTTCTTCTCGAAGGCGACGCCGCTGGAGGGCTACCCGCGGGCCGGCGGCACGATCGGTTTCGTCGGCCGGTTCACCGAGCCGCGTAAGGGAATGGCGGTACTGCTCGGCGCGGCGGAGGAGCTGCTGCCCGACTTTCCCGGCCTGCGGCTGCTGGTGGTCGGGCGGGGCGAGCCGGAGGCGCTGCGCCGGATGGCCGGGCCGAAGCTGGCGCCGCACATCGAGCTGCTCGGCCAGGTCGACGACGAAGGCAAGGCCCGGGCGCTGCGCAGCGTCGACGTGTACTGCGCCCCCAACACCGGGGGCGAGAGCTTCGGCATGATCCTCACCGAGGCGATGGCCGCCAGGACGGCGGTGGTCGCCAGTGGGCTGGACTCGTTCCGCCGGGTGCTCGACGACGGCCGCGCCGGCCTGCTCACCCCGACCGGCGACGCCGCCGCGCTCGCCGGGGCGCTGCGCGAGGTGCTCGCCGATCCGGCGCGGCGCGCGTCGCTGGTCGCCGCGGCAGGGGAGCGGGTGATGATCTTCGACTGGTCCGTGGTGGTGGCCCAGGTGCTCCGGGTCTACGAGACGGCCGTCGCCGCCGATCCGCGGCGCGTTGCCGAAGTGGCGCCGCATTGAACTGGTTCGTGCTTCTCGTCGCCATCGTCGCGGCCGTGGTGGTGCTCGGCGGGCTGTTCCTGGTCGCGACCGCCAACCGGCTGGACCGGCTGCACGTCCGGCTGGACGCGGGCTGGGCGGCGCTGGACGCGGCGCTGGCCCGGCGTTCGGTCGTCGCCCGAGCCGTGGCCGCCGGGGCGCTGCCGCCCCCGGAGGGCGCGTGCCTGCGCGAGGCCGCGGACGCGGCGGAAACCGCGCCGCGTCCGGACCGGGAATCCGCCGAGAACGAGCTGACCCGGCTGCTCGCCGTGATCGACCGGGACCGGTTGCCGCCGCGGCTCGCGGACGAGCTGGCCGATGCCGAACAGCGCGTGGTGATCGCACGGCGGGTGCACAACGACGCGGTGCGCGACACACTCGCCCTGCGGCGCCGGCGCAAGGTGCGCTACTTCAAGCTCGCCGGCACCGCACCGCAGCCGGAGTATTTCGAGATCGCCGAGCCCGACCCGGCGACCTGACCAGCGGGGCCGGTCAGAAGTGGAAGCCGCCGCTGCGCCCGTTCCGGTCGGCCAGCAGGCCGGCCAGGGTGGCGATGGCGATCTCCGGCGGGGTCCGTGAGCCGATGTTGAGGCCCACCGGCCGGTGCACGCGGGCGATGTCGTCTCCGGAGACGCCGAGTCGCTTCAGCGCCTCGATGTGCGGCCCGGGGTGCCGCGGGTTGCCCATCACGCCGACCCACCGGACCCGGTGGGCCAACACGTCCCGCAGGGCGGGGCCGAGTTCGGGCCGGTGGTGGTCGGTGACCACGACCTCGGCCGACTCGTCGAGCTCGGGTAGTTCGGTGAACACCTCGGCGTCGGGCTCGGACAACGCCTTCGCCCGGTCGGGATCGGGCTCGTAGAGGGCCGCCCGGTAGCCGAGATCGGGCGCGTAGCGCAGCAGGTAACCCGCCACCGGCGAGGCGAACACGGTCAGCAACGTGCGGCCGGCGGCCTGGTGCCGGATCTCGCCCTCACCGTGCGCGACCGCGCACGCCGGGTCGTCCTCGGATGCCATGCGTGAGAGCGTAATTCACAACGTGAGTTCGGCAAGCAGAGTGACGGAGAACGACGCTGCGATTCTGCCACCGATCACCCCGCCAGGGCGTGCGGAAGCGGGTCGTAGCGGGCGTGCCGGCGGGTGAAGCTCGCCGTGCCCGAGGTGAGCGAACGCAGGTCGGTGGAGTACCGGACGAGTTCGGTCGCGGGCACCTCCGCCCGGATCACGCTGCGCCCGCCGTCCGTCGACTCGGTGCCCAGCACGCGCCCGCGCCGGGCCGACAGGTCGCCGAGCACCGTGCCCAGGTGCTCGTCGGGCAGCCGCACCACGACCTCGTCGAGTGGTTCGAGCAAGGTGACCCGCCCGTTCGCCGCCGCGTCCTTGAGTGCGAGCGCACCGGCCGTCTGAAAGGCCGCGTCCGAGGAGTCCACGCTGTGCGCCTTGCCGTCCACCAGGGTCACCCGGAGATCGACCACCGGATACCCGGCGGTGAGCCCGCGCTTGAGCTGCGCCCGCACACCCTTCTCCACGCTCGGGATGAACTGGTTCGGGATCGCGCCGCCGACGATCCGGTCGACGAACTCGAATCCCGCGCCTCGTTCCAGCGGCTGCACCTCGATGTCGCAGACGGCGTACTGCCCGTGCCCGCCGGACTGCTTGACGTGCCGGCCGTGTCCCTTGGCCGGTCCGGCGAAGGTCTCCCGCAGGCTGATCCTGATCGGCTCGGTGTCCACCTCCGCGCCACCCGCGCGCAGCCGGGACAGCACCACGTCGGCGTGGGCCTCGCCCATGCACCACAGGACCAGCTGGCCGGTTTCGGAGTTGCGTTCCAGCCGCAGCGTCGGGTCCCCGGCCACGAGGCGGGAAAGGTTGCGCGCCAAGGCATCCTCGTCGCTGCGGTTGTGCGCGACGATCGCGACGGGCAGCAGCGGCTCCGGCATCGTCCACGGCCGCATCAGCAGTGGGTGCTCCGGCGAGGACACCGTGTCGCCGGTCTCCGCCGAACCGACCTTGGTCAGCGCGCACAGGTCGCCCGCGACGCAGTAGGGAACCTCGCGCAGGTTCGAGCCGAGCGGCGAATAGATGTGCGCCACGCGCTCGTCGGCATCGTGGTCTTCGTGCCCGCGCTCGGTCAGTCCGTGCCCCGAGACGTGCACCGGGCGCTCGGGGCGCAGCGTGCCGGAGAACACGCGCACCAGGGACACCCGGCCGACGTAGGAGTCGACCGCGGTCCGCACCACCTCGGCGGCGAGCGGCCCGCCCGGGTCGGCCCGCAGCTCGATCCGCTGGGTGCCGTCGATCGAACTGATCTCCGGCAGCGGGTGCTCCAACGGCGAGGGGAACGCGCGGACGATGCCGTCCAGCACCTCGGCCAAGCCGACCCCGGTGGTTGCGGACACCGGGATGACCGGGTGGAAGGTGCCGCGCGCGACGGCGGTCTCCAGGTCCGAGATCAACGTCGCCTCGGAGATCTCCTCGCCTTCGAGGTAACGGTCCATCAGCGACTCGTCCTCGCTCTCGGCGATGACCCCCTCGATCAGCTCGTTGCGCGCCAGGGTCAGCCGTTCCAGGTCCGCGGGGTCGGGCTCGCCCACGGTGGGCGGGTACCCGTTCGAATAGTCGAGCAGCCGCTGCGTGATCAGCCCGATCAGGCCGGGCCGGTCGCCGCCGGCGGGCAGGTACAGCGGGAGCACGCCCGCGCCGAACGCCTCCTGGCACGCGGCGATCTCGCCCATCACGTCGGCACGGTGATGGTCGAGCCGGGAAATCACCACGGCGCGAGGCATGCCGACCGCGGCGCACTCCTCCCACAGCGCGACCGTGGCCGGGTCCACGCCCTCGAACGCGGACACCACGAACAGCGCGGCGTCAGCGGCACGCAACCCCGCGCGCAGCTCCCCGACGAAGTCCGCGTAGCCCGGCGTGTCGATCAGGTTGATCTTGACTCCGTCGTGCAGCACGGGGGCGACGGCAAGGCCGACCGAACGCTGCTGGCGGACCGCCGCCGGATCGTGGTCGCAGACCGTGGTGCCCTCTACCACGGAACCGGCCCTGTTCACGGTGCCGGACGCCGCGAGCAGGGCCTCGGTGAGCGTGGTCTTGCCGGAACCGGACGGTCCCACCAGGACGACGTTGCGAACGTTGCGCGGATCGTCCACAGCGACCGCGGCCCCGGAATCATCGTGTCTGGATTGCTTGTCGGCCATGACGTGGCCTCCCGGGACGTCGGGTGTCGTTGGGTGTGCCTTCGATCACACACCCGATGGGGCCACCCCGGCAACCCCGCGTTCGCCGGCCCCGCGAATGGCCTGCTGAGATAGCGCCTAACTGGCCTGGGGAAGCGGTCCATTCGAACCTACGATTGTGGTATGTCCCAAGTTGAATCCACTGGTTCCACCGTGCCGGAGCGCGGCACCGCACGGGTGAAGCGCGGCATGGCGGAGATGCTCAAGGGCGGCGTGATCATGGACGTCGTCACCCCCGAGCAGGCCAAGATCGCCGAAGACGCCGGCGCCGTCGCGGTGATGGCGCTGGAGCGGGTACCGGCCGACATCCGGGCGCAGGGCGGGGTGGCCAGGATGAGCGACCCCGACCTGATCGACGGGATCATCCAGGCCGTCTCCATCCCGGTGATGGCCAAGGCCCGGATCGGCCATTTCGTCGAGGCTCAGGTGTTGCAGGCGCTCGGCGTCGACTACGTCGACGAGTCCGAGGTGCTCACCCCGGCCGACTACGCCCACCACATCGACAAGTGGGCCTTCACCGTGCCGTTCGTGTGCGGCGCGACGAACCTGGGCGAGGCGCTGCGCCGGATCGGCGAGGGCGCGGCGATGATCCGTTCCAAGGGTGAGGCCGGCACCGGCGACGTGTCCAACGCGACCTTGCACATGCGCAAAATCCGCGCCGAGATCCGGCGCTTGAGCTCGCTGTCCGAGGACGAGCTGTACGTCGAGGCCAAGGAGTTGCAGGCACCGTACGAGCTGGTCCGGGAGGTGGCCGAGCAGGGCAGGCTGCCGGTGGTGCTGTTCACCGCGGGTGGCATCGCGACCCCGGCCGACGCCGCGATGATGATGCAGCTGGGTGCGGAGGGGGTGTTCGTCGGATCGGGGATCTTCAAGTCCGGCGACCCGGCCGGACGAGCCGCCGCGATCGTCAAGGCGACCACCTTCCACGACGACCCGGAGATGCTGGCCAGGGTCTCGCGCGGGCTGGGCGAGGCGATGGTCGGCATCAACGTCGACGAGGTGCCCGAACCGCACCGCCTCGCCGAACGCGGCTGGTGAGGCGCGAGTCCCACGTTCCCGTCGCGCGTGTCCCACATTCCCGTCGCGTGTGTCCCACGTTCCCGTCGCGTGAGTCCCACATTCCGGTCGTGCGAGTTCTGCGTTCCGGCGGCACGAGTTCCACGGCCGGTGAGGTGAAGGAGGTCAGGTGTCCGCTACACCGGTGATCGGGGTGCTTGCCCTGCAGGGCGACGTGCGTGAACACGCCGCCATGCTCGAGCGCTGCGGGGCGCGGGCGCGCCCGGTGCGGCGCCCGGAGGAACTGGCTGAGGTGCACGGGCTGGTGCTGCCCGGCGGCGAGTCGACCACCATGTCCAGGTTGCTCGAAACGTTCGAGTTGCTCGACCCGCTACAGGAGCGGATCGAGGCAGGCATGCCGGCCTACGGCTCGTGCGCCGGCATGATCCTGCTGGCCCGGCAGGTGCTGGACGGCCGGCCGGACCAGCGGCAGCTCGACGGGCTCGACGTGGTGGTCCGGCGCAACGCGTTCGGGCGCCAGGTCGACTCGTTCGAAGCCGATCTCGACTTCGACGGCCTTGCCGGCGGTCCGCTGCACACGGTTTTCATCCGGGCACCATGGGTGGAGAAGGCCGGCGACGGGGTGGAGATCCTGGCCCGGGTGCCCAAGACGCCGCACGCCGGGGACGCTGCCGATAGGATCGTCGCGGTCCGGCAGGGACCGGTGCTCGCCACCGCGTTCCATCCGGAACTGACCGGGGACGAGCGGGTGCACCGGCTGTTCGTCGACATGGTGGGGGCAGCGCTGCCGGGATGATGTAGCAGAATCGCACAGCACCCCGGTGGCATGAGCGTGTTCGCGCCCGCGTTCGCAAGGGTATGAGGAGGAGAGATGAGCGGCCACTCCCGGTTCGGGACGTCACAGTGGCCACCGCGAAGTCTCTTCGAGGACGAGAGCATGGAGGAGAGATGAGCGGCCACTCCAAGTGGGCGACCACGAAACACAAGAAGGCCGCCCTCGACGCCAAGCGTGGCAAGCTGTTCGCGAGACTGATCAAGAACATCGAGGTCGCCGCGCGGACCGGCGGGGGCGACCCGGACGGTAACCCGACGCTCTACGACGCGATCCAGAAGGCCAAGAAGAACTCGGTCCCGCAGGACAACATCGAGCGGGCGCGCAAGCGCGGCGCCGGCGAGGAAGCCGGCGGCGCCGACTGGCAGACGATCATGTACGAGGGCTACGGCCCCAACGGCGTCGCGGTGCTGATCGAATGCCTCACCGACAACCGCAACCGCGCGGCGTCGGAGGTGCGGACCGCGTTGACCCGCAACAACGGCTCGCTCGCCGACCCGGGCTCGGTGGCCTACCTGTTCAACCGCAAGGGCGTGGTGATCATGCCCAAGAGCGGGCTGTCCGAGGACGACGTCCTGCTGGCCGTGCTCGACGCGGGCGCGGAGGAGGTGAACGATCTCGGTGACAGCTTCGAGATCGTCTCGGAGGCGACGGACCTGATCGCGGTCCGCACCTCGTTGCAGGACGCGGGCTACGACTACGAGTCGGCGGAGGCCAGCTTCCTGCCGTCGGTGAACGTGCCGTTGGACGTCGAAGGCGCGAAGAAGGTGTTCCGTCTGATCGACGCGCTCGAAGACTGCGACGACGTCCAGAACGTCTACGCCAACTTCGACGTTTCCGACGACATCCTCGCCGAAGTCGGCTGACCGGTGTCACCACGGAACTCCCGGCGTGCGGGCACGCCGGGAGTTCCGTACTGGTCTGTGCCGGCGTCGATCCATCGGGCAGAATGCGCGCCATGACGACCGAGGCCCTCGCCCCCGAAGATCAGGAACTGCTCGAGCGGATCGCCGACGAGGCCGAACGGCGGGGCAACGCCGTCATCCGGGTTCCCCGGGACGACAAGGGTTCCGGCTACTGCTTCACCGCGTGTGTGTGGGCCATGCACCAGGTGCCGGAGGCGGTGGTCGTAGGCCTCCCCGAGAACGTGGCGCCGGTCCTGCTCGACGCCTACGTGGACCGGGCGGCCACCGGGGAGGTGTTCACCCCGGGGCGGGTCTACGACGATTTCTTCGAGGGCGTGGCGGTCACCTTCGAACGGGTCGACCGCGGTTACTACGTCGAGTACTTCGGCAGCGCGTTCCTCGTCTACCCCGACGGCGACTTCCCCGCGGTGCAGATCATCGTCGCCACCCCGGAGGGCAAGTGGCCGTGGGATCCCGACGCGCCAGAGGGCTTCGCCGAGTGGCAGCCCGTGCTCACCGACAGCGGGCTCCCGGAGAGCTGGACGCCGGGCGTCGACGGTCCATAGTGGACTCTGTGCATGAGTGGCCCGTTACTGCCGGATGCCGGCAGTAACGGGTCACTCATGCCACCGGCCGCGGCGCGTCCTCCCCGCCTTCCGCGGCGCCGGCGGGTAGCCTGCCGAACAGGTGTTCGGCGAGAAGGAGAATCGGTGCGAGTGCTCGGTGTCGACCCCGGGCTGACCCGGTGTGGACTGGGTGTGGTGGACGGTGGCACCGGGCGAACGGTCACCTGTGTCGCCGTGGACGTCGTGCGGACCCCGGTCGACGCGTCGCTGGAGATCAGGCTGCTGCGGCTGGCCGACGCGGTGGAGGACTGGCTCGAGCGGTACCGTCCGGAAGCGGTGGCGGTGGAGCGGGTGTTCAGCCAGCACAACGTGCGCACTGTGATGGGTACCGCGCAGGCCGGGGGAGTCGTCGCGCTGACCGCGGCACGGCGGAGGCTGCCGGTCGCCTTCCACACGCCGAGCGAGGTGAAGGCGGCGGTGACCGGCTCCGGGCGCGCCGACAAGGCGCAGGTCACCGGCATGGTCACCCGGCTGCTCAAGCTGGCCGAGGCGCCCAGCCCGGCCGACGCGGCGGACGCGCTGGCACTGGCGATCTGCCACCTGTGGCGCGAGCCGATGCGGGCGCGGCTGGCCGAAGCGGAGGCGCGGGCGGCCGAGCTGGCCAGGACGCACCGGGCAAGGCTGGCCGCGGCGGCCAGGAACGCGAAGGGGAACCGATGATTTCGTCGCTGCGTGGAGAGGTGCTCTCGATCGGTCTCGACCACGTCGTGGTGGAGGTCGGCGGGGTGGGGTTGTCGGTGCAGGCCACTCCGGCCACGCTCGCCACGCTCCGCCGTGGGGAGCAGACGCAGCTGCACACGGCGCTGGTCGTGCGCGAGGACTCACTGACCCTGTTCGGCTTCGCCGACGCCGATGCCCGCGAGCTGTTCGGGTTGCTGCAGACCGTGTCCGGCATCGGGCCGCGCCTGGCGCTCGCCGCGCTGGCCGTGCTCGATCCCGACAAGCTGCGCACCGCGCTCGCCGACGGCGACATCGGCGTGCTCACCCAGGTGCCGGGGATCGGCCGCAAGGGTGCCGAGCGGCTCACCCTGGAACTGCGCGACAAGGTCGTGGCCACCGCGGCGGCCGGGCCGCAGGTGCCGGCGGCGGCCTCGGGGGCGGTCCGGGGCGAGGTCGTGGAAGCGCTCACCGGCCTCGGTTTCGCGGCGAAGCAGGCCGAGCAGGCGGTGGACCGGGTGCTGGCCGACGGTACGTCCGGCGACACCCCGGCGGTGCTGCGCGCGGCGCTGAAGGCCTTGGGGCGTAAGTGAACGGGCCCGACGCCGAGGAGACCCTGTCCGCGCTGCCGCAACAGGGCGAGCGGGACGTCGAAACCACCCTGCGCCCCCGTCGGCTCGCCGAGTTCGTCGGCCAGCCCCGGGTGCGCGAGCAACTGGAACTGGTGCTCGAAAGCGCGCGGCGGCGCGGTGTCCCGCCCGATCACGTGCTGTTGTCCGGCCCGCCGGGCCTGGGCAAGACCAGCCTGGCGATGATCATCGCGGCGGAGCTGGACGCGGCGATCCGGATCACCTCCGGGCCGGCGCTGGAGCGGGCGGGAGACCTGGCCGCGATGCTGTCCAACCTCGCCGAAGGCGACGTGTTGTTCATCGACGAGATCCACCGGATCGCCCGCCCCGCCGAAGAGATGCTCTACCTGGCGATGGAGGACTTCCGGGTCGACGTGGTGGTGGGCAAGGGGCCCGGCGCCACCAGCATTCCGCTGGAGATCGCGCCCTTCACGCTGGTCGGGGCCACCACCCGGTCCGGCGCGCTGACCGGGCCGCTGCGCGACCGGTTCGGGTTCACCGGACAAATGGAGTTCTACGCCGAAGCCGAACTCGACCAGGTCGTGCGCCGCGCGGCCACCATCCTGGGCATCGGGATCGACGCGGCCTCCAGCGCCGAGATCGCCCGCCGCTCGCGGGGCACGCCCCGGATCGCCAACCGCCTGCTGCGCCGCGTGCGGGACTACGCGGAGGTGCGCGCCGACGGGCGGATCACCCGCGAGATCACCCGCGCGGCGCTGGAGGTCTACGACGTGGACGAACTGGGGCTCGACCGGCTCGACCGGGCGGTTCTCGGCGCGCTGGTGCGCTCCTTCGGCGGCGGCCCGGTCGGGGTCTCCACCCTCGCGGTCGCGGTCGGAGAGGAACCGTCGACCGTGGAAGAGGTTTGCGAGCCTTACCTGGTCCGTGCCGGCATGCTCGCGCGGACTCCCCGGGGACGGGTGGCCACCGCGGCGGCGTGGGAGCATCTCGGGCTTCCCCCGCCTCCGGAGTACGGTCGTGGAGACCAGGCAATTCTGTTCGAGTAGGCGTTACGCTCGTGCGAGAACGGCCCGAGTGCTGAGCTTCGAGGTGAGGGCTGGCACACTCGAAAGAGCACAACCGGACAGAAGGACCGAAGGAAGGCGGGCGTGGCGCCCGCCGAAGGAGAATTATGAGCCAGTACCTATTGCCGATGCTCCTCCTGCTCGTCGTGGCGATTCCGCTGGTGATGGGTACCCGCAAGCAGAAGCGGGCCGTGGCGGAGCAGCAGCAGCTCCAGAGCAGCCTCGTCGAGGGTGACCGCGTGATGACCACCTCCGGCCTGTACGGCACGGTGGCCGACACCAGCAGCGACACCACGATCGACATCGAGATCGCGCCCGGCGTGGTGACCACGTGGCTGCGGCAGGCGGTGCGGGAGAAGGTCGCGCCGGAGGTCGAAACCGACGAGCACGACGAGGCCGATGACGACGCGGCTACCGAGACGGCGGTGGTGGCTTCGGCCGAGGAGACCGAGAAGCCCGGCCCGGAGATCGCGCCTCCGCTGGAGCACGGAAAGAAGTAGCCCGTTGTCGCGGCGGGGGGCCTCGCCGCGAAGCCGGGAGCAGGGCCCCGGCGTTGCGTAGCGACGCCGGGGGTGAACGCTGCATTCACCGCGTGGCGAGTAGTGTCTCGGTGTGACTGGGGGGACACACCGTTGATCAGCAGGATCACTCGAGGAGAACGACGACCGTGGCACCACCGGCCGGGCGCATCCGCGCAGGACGCTATCTCGGCTTCTTCGTGTTCATCGTGGTCTTGCTCTACGCGCTGGTGTTCTTCACCGGCGGTGGAAAGCCGACCCCGAAGCTGGGTATCGACCTCCAGGGCGGCACCCGGGTAACGCTGACCGCCCATACCCCGGACGGATCCGCGCCGTCGAAGGACTCGCTCAACCAGGCGCGCCAGATCATCGAACGCCGGGTCAACGGCAACGGCGTCGCCGGCACCGAGGTCCTGCTGGACGGCAGCAACATCGTCATCACCGTGCCGGGCGAGCAGGGCGACGAGGCGAAGAAGCTCGGCCAGACCGCCAAGCTGGGCTTCCGCAAGGTGCTCGACGCGCAGACGTCGACCGCGCCGCCGGCACCGGTCCCGCCGAACGTGGTGACCACCGACCCCGCGGTGATCCAGGCGGCGAAGGGCAGCCGCCAGGACACCGGGCTGGTGACCGGCAGCGGTGACAGCCTGGCGGAGTCGCAGGCGGCGCAGCAGTCGCTGGCCGCGTTCATCTGCCCCACGCAGGATCCGTTGCGCGGCAACGACGATCCGAACCTCCCGCTGCTGACCTGCAATGAGGACGGCTCCGAGAAGTACTTGCTCGGCCCGGTCTTCCTGGAGGGCACCGAGATCGACAACGCGGTGTCGTCGCCGCCGGCGCAGAACAAGGCGGGCTGGACCGTCGACCTGACGTTCAAGTCGGCCGGGCGCCAGATCTGGGCCGACTTCACCACCAAGAACATCCAGCAGCGCGCCGCGTTCGTGCTGGACACGCAGGTGGTGTCGGCGCCGACCATCCAGAACGCGATCGTGGACGGCAACACCCAGATCATGGGCCAGTTCACCCAGCAGCAGACCAAGGACTTGGCCAATGTCCTGAAGTACGGCTCGCTGCCGCTGTCGTTCACTTCGTCCGACGCGGTCACCGTGTCCGCCACGCTCGGTCTCGCTTCACTCGAGGCCGGGTTGATCGCCGGCGGAGTCGGCCTGGTGCTGGTGTTCGTGTACTGCCTGTTCTACTACCGGCTGCTCGGCGCGCTGACCATCGTGTCGCTCGCGCTGTCGGCCACCATCGTCTACGCGGTACTGGTACTGCTCGGCCGGTGGATCGGGTTCACCCTCGACCTCGCCGGTGTCGCCGGGTTCATCATCGCCATCGGGGTCACCGCGGACTCGTTCGTCGTGTTCTTCGAACGGCTCAAGGACGAGATACGCGAGGCCGGCCGCACCTTCCGGTCGGCGGTGCCACGCGGCTGGGTGCGGGCGCGGCGTACGATCCTGGCCTCGGACGGGGTCATGTTCCTGGCCTCCGCGGTGCTGTACGCGATCGCGGTCGGCGACGTGCAGGGCTTCGCGTTCACCCTCGGCCTGTCCACCGTGCTCGACCTGGTTGTGGTGTTCCTGGTGACGCATCCGCTGGTGGCGCTGGCGTCGAAATCCAAGTTCCTGTCCAACCCGAAACTCACCGGTCTCGGTGGCGTGCAGACCATCGCCGCCGAGCGCCGGTCCGCCCGAAAAGCCGCCACCGCGGCCGTGAAGGAGGCGTGACGTGGCCAGTAGCGAAGGCTCTGCCAAGACGGGCTCCCTCTTCCACCGGCTGTATGTGGGCACCGGCGCGTTCGACATCGTCGGCAAGCGCAAGCGCTGGTACATCTTCTTCGGCCTGCTGGTGCTGGTGTGCATCGCGTCGATCGGTATCCGCGGTTTCAACTGGGGCATCGAGTTCGAGGGCGGCACGCAGATCCAGCTGCCGGCGCACGGCACGCACGGCGTGATCACCACGGAGCAGGCGAGCCGGGTGTTCACCGACGCGACCGGGAAGCAGCTGTCCTCGACGCAGACGATCGGCGTCGGCGACGCGGCCAACGTGCAGCTGAGGTCGGAGTCCCTGGACCCGCCCACGGTCGAGAAGGCCAAGCAGGCGCTGTTCGAGCAGCTCCAGCCGGTCTCCGCGAACGGCCAGCCCAGTGTGCAGGCGATCAGCGACAGCGCGGTGAGCGCGTCCTGGGGCCAGGAGATCTCGCAGAAGGCGCTCATCGCGCTCGCGGTCTTCGCCGTGCTGGTGACGGTGTTCCTGAGCATCTACTTCGAACGCTGGATGGCGCTGGCGGCGCTGATCTCGCTGGTGCACGACATCGTGATCACGGCCGGCGTCTACTCGCTGGTCGGGTTCGAGGTGACCCCGGCCACGGTGATCGGCCTGCTGACCATCCTCGGGTTCTCGCTCTACGACACGGTGGTGGTGTTCGACAAGGTCAAGGAGAACGCCCGCGGCATCCTCGGCCTGACCCGCCGTACTTATGCCGAGACGGCGAACCTGGCGCTCAACCAGACGCTGATGCGGTCGATCAACACTTCGGTGATCGCCCTGCTGCCGGTGCTCGGCCTGCTCGTGGTCGGCTACTTCCTGCTCGGTTCGGGCACCCTGCAGGACCTGGCTCTGGTGCAGCTGGCGGGCATGCTGATCGGTGTGCTGTCGTCGCTGTTCCTGGCGACCCCGCTGCTGGTGGACTTCAAGATGCGTGACCCGAGGTTCAAACAGCAGGCCGAGCGCGTGCGTGCGCGGCGCGCGAACGCGGCCCGCAAGGCCGCCGAGCGCGAGGCCGAAGAAGAGTTCGACCCGGCCGACGACGACGCGCTCGCAGCGGAACTGCGCCGCGAGCGGGCGTTCGCGGCGGCGGCCAGCGTGCCGGCGCGAACGCCGAAGGCGCCTCCCCGGCGCGGTGGGCGACCGTCGGGCAAGCGGAAGCGCTGACCCGTGAATCTGGAGGCCGCGCTCGGCCTGATCGGCGAGGTCCCCGACTTTCCCGAACCCGGCGTGCTGTTCCGTGACCTGTCGCCGCTGTTCGCCGATGGTGACGGGTTCGCCACGGTGGTGAACGCGCTGGCGGAGACGGTGGATCCGGACGTCGAACTGCTCGCCGCGGTCGAGGCACGCGGGTTCATGCTCGCCGCCGCGGTCGGCTACGCGCGCGGGCTGGGCGTGGTGCTGGTGCGCAAGCCCGGCAAGCTTCCGGCGGTCGCCGGCCGGATCGACTACGCCCTCGAATACGGCACGGCGGCGCTGGAGCTCCCCTCCGGCGTCACCCACCCCGGCGCCCGGGTGGCGGTCGTCGACGACGTGCTGGCCACCGGCGGCACGGTGGCCGCCGCCTGCAGCCTGCTTGACCAGGCCGGGGCCGTCGTCACCGGCATCTCGGTGGTGCTGGAACTGGCCGCCCTCGACGGGCGGGCCACCCTCCGCGACCGAAAGGTGCACTCCCTGCTGACCTCCTGACCGCCAGCCGAGCTACGGCTGTTCGGCGGGCGGGCGTTACGCTGGTCGTGCTAGATGCTGAACCGGAGGAGGTGGGGGTGAGCCAGGAGACCGGTACCGCGGCGCCCGCTCCGGAAGATGCGCCGCCGCGCGGCGTGACCAGGGCTCCGTCTGCCACCCGGCGGGTGCGTGCCCGGCTGGCCCGGCGGATCACCGCTCAGCGCGCCGCTTCGGTGAAGCAGGTGCTCGAACCCCTTGCGGTGATCCACCGCGAGCTGCACCCGAACGCCGATCTCAGCCTGCTGCAGCGCGCCTACGACGTGGCCGAGGAACTGCACCGCGACCAGCGGCGCAAGTCCGGCGACCCGTACATCACCCACCCGCTGGCGGTGGCGACCATCCTGGCCGAGCTGGGCATGGACACCATCACGCTGGTCGCCGCGCTTTTGCACGACACCGTCGAGGACACCGGGTACTCGACGGAGAAGCTGACCGAGGACTTCGGCGACAAGGTCGCCCAGCTCGTCGACGGTGTCACCAAGCTGGACAAGGTCAAGCTGGGCACCGCGGCCGAGGCCGAGACGATCCGCAAGATGGTCATCGCGATGGCGCGTGACCCGCGGGTGCTGGTGATCAAGCTGGCCGACCGGCTGCACAACATGCGCACCATGCGGTTCCTGCCGCCGGAGAAGCAGGCGCGCAAGGCGAAGGAGACCCTGGAGGTACTCGCCCCGCTCGCACACCGGCTCGGCATGGCCACGGTCAAGTGGGAGCTGGAGGATCTCGCGTTCGCGATCCTGCAGCCCAAGAAGTACGACGAGATCGTCCGCCTGGTCGCCGACCGGGCGCCCTCGCGCGACATCTACCTGCGCAAGGTGATCGACGAGCTGACCTTGAGCCTGGGCAGTTCCCGCATCACCGCGAAGGTCGAGGGCCGGCCGAAGCACTACTACTCGATCCACCAGAAGATGATCGTCCGTGGCCGCGACCTCGACGACATCCACGACCTCGTCGGCGTGCGGATCCTGGTCGAGGACGTGCGCGACTGCTACGCGGCGATGGGCGTGGTGCACGCGCTCTGGCAGCCGATGCCCGGCCGGTTCAAGGACTACATCGCGCAGCCGCGGTTCGGCGTGTACCAGTCGTTGCACACCACCGTGATCGGGCCCGACGGCAAGCCTCTCGAAGTGCAGATCCGTACCCATGAGATGCACCACACCGCGGAGTACGGGATCGCCGCGCACTGGCGGTACAAGGAGACCAAGGGCACCCATAACGGCAATGCCGTCGACATCGACGAGATGGCCTGGATGCGGCAGTTGCTCGACTGGCAGCGTGAGGCCGCCGATCCCGGCGAGTTCCTCGATTCGCTGCGCTACGAACTGGCTGCCCGCGAAATCTTCGTGTTCACGCCGAAGGGCGACGTGGTGACGCTGCCGGTCGGTGGTACGCCGGTGGACTTCGCCTACGCCGTGCACACCGAGGTCGGCCATCGCTGTATCGGCGCCCGGGTCAACGGCCGCCTGGTCGCGCTCGAACGCAAGCTCGAAAACGGCGACGTGGTCGAGATCTTCACTTCGAAGGCCGAGAACGCCGGACCGAGCCGGGACTGGCTGTCCTTCGCGAAGTCCCCGAAGGCCCGCGCGAAGATCCGTCAGTGGTTCGCCAAGGAGCGCCGGGACGAGGCGATCGAAGCGGGCAAGGACGCGATCACCAAGGAGGTCCGCAAGATCGGCCTGCCCATGCAGCGGCTGGTCTCCGCGGAGAACATGGGTTCGGTCGCGGCCGAGTTGCGGCATGCGGACATCAGCTCGCTGTATGCGGCCGTGGGGGAGGGACACACCAGCGCCAAGCACGTGGTGCAGCGGCTGGTCACCCTGATCGGCGGGGTCGAGGAGGCCGAGGAGGAACTGGCCGCCCGGTCCACCCCGTCCACGGTGACGCGGCGCCGGGGCGCGGGCGACGTGGGCGTGATCGTGAAGGATGCCGGTGACGTGTGGGCGAAGCTGGCGCGCTGCTGCACCCCGGTGCCCGGCGACGAGATCCTCGGGTTCGTCACCCGCGGCGGCGGGGTCAGCGTGCACCGCACCGACTGCACCAACGCCGCGGACCTGCGTACGCAGCCGGAGCGCCTGGTCGAGGTCGAGTGGGCGCCTTCGGAGAACTCGGTGTTCCTGGTGGCCATCCAGGTGGAGGCGCTGGACCGGCACCGGCTGCTGTCCGACATCACGAAGGTGCTGGCCGACGAGAAGGTCAACATCCTGTCCGCGTCCGTCCAGACCTCGCGGGACCGGGTCGCGGTGAGCCGGTTCTCCTTCGAGATGGGCGACCCGAAGCACCTCGGGCATGTGCTCAAGGTCGTGCGCGGCGTTGAAGGCGTCTACGACGTGTACCGAGTCACTTCCGCCTCCTGAACCTTGGCCCAGGGCCGTAGGGTTCGATCATGGTGGAAGGGCTGCGGTTCGAGCGGGACGGCGGGGTCGGCAGGCTGACCTTCACCCGGCCGGAGAAGAAGAACGCGATCACCTACCAGATGTGGTCGGCGATCCCCGACGTGGTGGCCGAGGTCGAGGCCGACCCGGAGATCATCGCGCTGGTCCTCACCGGTGCTGGGACGGACTTCTCGGCGGGCGCGGACATCAGCGAGTTCGGGCGGCTGCGCTCGACGGCGGAGAGCGCGGCGGCCTACGACAAGGTGGTGGAAGCGGCGGTCACCGCGCTGACCGAGATGCGCAAGCCGAGCGTGGCCATGATCCGGGGTAACTGCGTCGGCGGCGGCTGCCAGGTCTCGGTCGCGTGCGACTTCCGGTTCGCTCAGGCGGGTGCGCGGTTCGGCATCACCCCGGCAAAACTCGGGATCGTCTACGACTTCCGGTCCACCCGCCAGCTGGTCGGGCTGATCGGACCGGCGCACGCGCGGTACCTGCTGCTCTCGGGTCGGTTCGTCGACGCCGCGCGGGCGCGCGAGATCGGCCTGGTCAACGACGTGTTCACCGCCGAGGAGTTCGAGGCGGAGGTCTACTCCTTTGTGGACACCCTGGGGCAGCGCTCGCAGGCCTCGATCCGGGGCATGAACCGGATCATCGAGAAGATCTCCGCCGGGCAGCGGGAAAGCGACTCCGAGGTCGAGGCGATCCGGTCAGCGGCGGTCCACGGCCCGGACTACGCCGAGGGCGTCGCCGCCTTCCTGGACGGCCGCCCGCCGCGCTTCACCTACCGCTGAACCGGGCACTCACGCGCCTGAACCGGGGACTCGCGTGCCTGGACCGGGGACACGGGTTAGTTGTCGACGGTGCCGCCGGTGAACGTGACCGGGGTGTTCGGCGCGCCGGTGCCGTCAGCGCTCTGGGCGGCGGAGGCGGGGTCGATGCCTGCCCGCGCGACCTTGTCCAGAACCTGCAGGCCGGCGTCGGTGATCGAGCCGAACACGGTGTAGTTCGGGGGGAGCTGCGCGTCGCCGTAGACCATGAAGAACTGGCTGCCGTTGGTGTCCGGACCGGCGTTGGCCATGGCGAGGACGCCGCGGCCATAGGTCAGTTCCGGGAAGGTCTCGTCCTTGAACGAATAGCCGGGTCCGCCCTTGCCGGTGCCGGCCGGGTCGCCGCACTGGAGCATCTGCAGGCCCTCGGTGCTGAGCCGGTGACACGAGGTGCCGGTGAAGTAGCCCTGCTGGAGGAGGCTCACGAAGCTGTTCACCGTGCACGGCGCCAGGGACCGGTCCAGCGTCAGTGGAAGGTTGCCCGCGGTGGAGGAGAGGGTGACGTTCACCTCGCCGGTCGAGGGGATGTTCGCGGTTTGGGGCGGATTGGCCGGCTTGGCGGCCGGCCGGTCCGGCGTGGCCGGGTATTCGCACGTGGTCGGGTTCGGCAGCGGGGTGGACCGCTTGGCCTCCACCACCCGCTGGGTCGGGATGTCGATCGGCGGAGCGGCCGACGACGACGGCGAAGCCGTGGCCGATCCGTCGTCGCTCTTCACGACCTGGAAATACACCACTACGCCGGCGATCACGATGACGGCTGCGACGGTCACCCCGGCCTGGACGATCCGGCGCCGTTTCAGCGCCTGCTGCCGTCGAACCATCTGCCGTTCGAGCTTGCGCTTCGCGGCTTCCCGGCGCTGCTGGTTGGTCGGCACCTGCCCCTCCAGAATCCACTCGACGTGACACATCGGGTGGCGGCAGTCTATGGCCACACTCTGTGAGAACCTCGTACGGGGGCGGTGGGAGTGCGTGGGGGCGGCGCCCCGGCACGATACAGCCGATCAGGCACTGCGGATTAGGGTGGACCAGTGGTGACCGAACCGAGCAACGAGTCGAAGAAGCCTGCCCGGCCAGCTGACCCGGATCGCCTTCCGCTGCATCAGGAGGGTTCCGTCCTGCGGCGCCGCCGGGCGGTGTCCGGCCTGGCCAGCGCCGTGGTGATCGCCGCGGCTTTCGGGTTCTTCGGCGGGCTGGCCGGCGGCGAACTCACCGGGTTGATCGTCGCGGTCGTGGTCGCCGCGTTGCTCGGTTACCTTGTGGTGTTCACCGCGCGCCGCCGGGTGTGGCTCGAGGACGGCATGGTGCTGGTCCGGGTATGGCGGACCCGCCGCGTCGACATCGCCCAGGCCGAGCGCATCGACCTGCTGGTCACCGACGTGCGCGGGATGCGGACCATCAGCCTGCTGTTCAATGCCCGGCGCCGCAGCCGGGCCGCGAAGGTCGACCTCGCCGTCTACGCCGGCACCGGTGGCCGGGAACTCGGGGTGCTCGCGCTGCGGAGGCTGGCCAACGCGCTGATGAACAACATCGAGGCCAACGGCATGGTGTTCTCCGAACTGCTCGTCGCGCAACTGAAGTCGGAAGCACGGGGGGACGCGGCGGCCGACCGTCCGCTGTACCGGCTGGCCGCGGCGGCGCCGGCCGGGCGGTTCGCCCAGCGGTTCACGATGGACGCCGTGAGCAGCTTTGTGGCTCATCTGGACTGACCTCACCGCCGGCGCCGAGTCGCCGCTCGATCGTGGCCAGTTGTTCGCGGATCTTCTCCAGCTGGTAAACGATCTCCGGTAGCTCCGCCGCGGCGAAGGTGGCCAGCCGCTCGAGATAGCCGGCCACGTCCCTGAGCTCGCGCAGGACGGTGGTGAGGCTCGGCACCGCCCTCAGCGTTCGGTGGGCGATGCGGAAGAGGCAGCGCGGAATGGCCAGCACTGCCACTTCGTACCGCACCGAGACGTTGATCTTCACACCGGGGTTCGCCGGCTTGCCGGCCGTTTGCCTGGGCCTTCGCGAACTTCCTCACGGCTCGCGATCAACGCGGCGAGCACGGTGGTGACCGGCACGGCCGCCACGATGCCGACCCCGCCGGCGAGGGCGCGCACGATTTCCCCGGCGAGGTCCGAGGAGCTGAGGATCGCGCCGAGGCCGACACCGGAGATCGACGAGTACAGCAGCACCGGCAGCGCCGCACCTGCGTAGGCCATCACGAGGGTGTTCACCGCGGAGCCGACGTGGTCGCGCCCGATCCGCAGACCGGCGCGGTACAGCTGGCGCCAGCCGAGATCCGGGTTGGCGCGGCGCAGCTCCCACACCGCGCTGGTCTGCGTCACGGTGACGTCGTCAAGCACGCCCAGAGCGCCGATGACGATGCCGGCCAGCAACAGACCACGTGCGTCGATTCCGTGCCCGAGCGAGGCGATGAGCGTAGTCGTGCTCTCGTCCAGGCCGATCAGGGACGCCGCGACCGAGAAGATCGCCGACAGCGCGCCGATGAGGGCGAGACTGATCATGGTGCCCAGCACGGCGGCCGAGGTCCGTGCGGACAGGCCGTGCGTGAGGTAGAGCACGACGAACATGATCACGGCCGCGCCGACGATCGCCACCAGCAGCGGGCTGCGCCCGGCGAGGATGGCGGGCAGCACGAACAGCACCAGCACGACGAAGCTCAGCACGAGCGCACCCAGCGCGGCGAGCCCCTGCCAGCGTCCGAGGATCACCACGGCGGCGGCGAACAACGCGGCGAGCACGGCGAGCGGGAGGCCGCGCTGGAAGTCCACCAGCTGGTAGGAAGTGGCATCGCGCGGGTTGGCGCCGTTGTAGGCCAGCACCACCTTGTCGCCGGCGGTGAAGCGCGGAGTACTGGGTTCTATCGGCACGGTGAGCTTGATGGCCGACCCGCTCGCGGCACCGTCAGTGAGCGTGACTTCGACGGTGAGGCAACTCTTTTCGTCGCCGGTGGGCTGGCCGAGGAGCACCTGCCCCGGGGCCAGGCACGGCCCGCTGGCCGCGGTGGTGATGGTGCCCTGCACCGGAACGCCCTGCTGGTAGGCGCTGGTGGGTTTCGCCGTGCCCCACGGGTAGAGCCACAACGCGGCCACAACGCTGGCCGCCGCGATCGGGACGAGTAACCAGATGAGCAGCACGCGGACCCGGCGGGACGCGGGAGCCGCCGGGCCGTGGCCGTGGCCATGACCGTGTCCGGCTTCGAGGACCGGTGGTCTGCGGGAAGCGGGCCTTCGTCCTGCTCTCGTTTCACCGGTTCCCGGTCCGCCGGTTCTTCCCTCCGTGGCGGGTTTTCCGCGGCCGCCGGGGTTCCGGCCGGGCGCGCGGGGCGGCTGCGGGGGAATCCGGCGGATCGGGCCGGTGTCCTGGTCGGCCCAGTCGTCGTGGGTCACCGCAACATCCTGCACTCCGGCGCGCGGCCGGATCGCGCACGGGGCGCGCACGGGGCGCGAGCGGTGCGCTCCGGTCCGCGAAGGCGCGTGTGATCAACGCCGAAAACGACCCGGAATTCACCCCAAACCCGCGTAACGCCGTCAGCCAAGGCGAGTTTGCTTGTTGGCACGAGGACACCAAGGATGCCGGAGGCGCATCGTGGACCAGCATCAATACGTCACGTTCGACGGGTTCGACATGCCCGTCTACTCGAGGTGGTCATACGATCCCGAGGACCCTTACGCCGTCACGCTCTCCTTCAGCGCGGAAGGTGGCCGGTGGGTGGCCTGGAATTTCGCTCGTGACCTCCTCTACGACGGTCTGCGCTCCTCGGCCGGGCTCGGCGACGTCCGGGTGTATCCGGACATCGATCTCCTGGTCATCGAGCTCGACTCGCCCGACGGTCATGCCGTCGTGGAGATGGAGCGGGTGCAGGCGGAAAACTTCCTCGTCGAGACCACCGAGGCCGTCCCGATCGGCGAGGAGCGCATCGATATCGACGCGTTCCTCGCCGAGATCATCAAGGTCTGACGCTTCGGTCTTGGCGAGGTCATGGCATAGCATCCGAGAATGATCACATCGACGCTGCCGCACAGCGCCCAAGAATGATCGGCGCCGTTCTGGCTTTCGCGGGGGTCGCAGCTCTGATCAACATCACCCCCGGGCTGGATACCCTCCTGGTCGTACGAGCCTCCGCGGCGCAGGGCAGAAGTTTCGGTCTGGCGGCCGCATCCGGAGTTCTCGTCGGCTGCCTCGCCTGGGGCGTCGCCACGGCCGTCGGACTGACCGCGCTCCTGACCGCCTCGCATCTCGCCTACGATGTCCTGCGTTTCGCCGGGGCCGCCTATCTGGCCTGGCTGGGCGTCTGGGCCCTCGTCCGCTCCCGTCACCGAACCTCCACGGAGGGTTCTTCGGTGACGCAGGAACACACGGCGCGGTCGTGGCTCGCGGCCTTCCGGTCCGGCGTTGGGACCAACCTGCTCAATCCCAAGGCCGGGGTGTTCTACATGAGCCTGATTCCGCAGTTCATCCCGCAGGGCGCACCGGCTTTCGGCACCACGCTGCTGTTCACCGCGGTGGACCTCGTCGAACTGGCGATCTGGTTCTGGCTGGTCTCCGGGGCCGCACACGCGCTGAGCGAACGGATCCGGCGGCCATCCTTCCGCCGCCGCATGGAACAGATCAGCGGGGTCGCGTTCCTCGGCTTCTCGGTCAACGTGCTGGCCGAACACCGCGGCTACAGAGGTTGAATTGTCAGGATTTGATCACGGCGTGTCGGGCTGACATTGGCTGGTCGGGTGCTGTATCTGGTTCGGGTGCGTTATCCCGATGGTGGTGGGCTGACGGCCGAGGGCCGGGCCCGGCGTGAGGTGGTTCGGTTGCAGGCGGCGGAGATGCTGGCCCAGGAGGTTGCGGTGCCGGAGATCGCCAGACGGCTGCGGGTGTCGCAGAATGCGGTGTATGTGTGGCGGCGGCGCTGGCTGGCCGAGGGTGAGG
>NZ_JAFB01000034.1 GCF_000519205.1 Amycolatopsis taiwanensis DSM 45107
TTCGGGCCTGGTGCGCCGCCAACAACATCGAGCTGGTGTACTTGCCGACCAACGCCTCGTGGCTGAACTGGATCGAATGCGAGTTCACCGCGCTGCGCTACTTCGCGCTCAACGGCACCGACCACCGCAGCCACGCCGAGCAGAACGCGGCCATTGCTGACTACGTCCGCTGGCGCAACGCACGTGCTCGACCGAAACGCCACTTCGCGATCAACTCACCCATCCGAGAACCCAATTACATGATCAACGTTGCTTGACGAGGCACTAGTTGCCCGCGGTTGCGTATGGTGTATGGCGTTTCCACTGGTTGACGGTGTGGCGTCGCTATAAAGGACGGTCACCGCGTGCTCGTTCGATCCGCTTCGGTGAAGTCACCGGCGGATGAGGCCGAGGTCGGTGGCGGTGGCGACGGCGGCGGTGCGTGAATCGACGCCGAGCTTGGTGTAGATGCGGGACAGGTGGGACTTGACGGTGCCCTCGGTGAGGTGGAGCCGTTGACCGATGGCCTGGTTGGACAGGCCCTCGGCGACCAGGACGAGGACTTCGATCTCGCGCCGGGTCAGGGCGTTGCCAGGAGCCCGCAGCCGGTTCATGAGCCGGTCGGCGACCGCGGGCGCGAGCGTGGTGCGGCCGGCCGCGGCGGTGCGCACGGCGGCGGCCAGGTCCGTGGGCGGGGCGTCTTTGAGCAGGTAGCCGGTGGCGCCGGCCTCGATGGCCGGCAGCGTGTCGGCGTCGGTGTCATAGGTCGTGACGATCAGAACGCGAGGGGCGCCCGGTCGGGCAGTGATCGCCGCGGTGGCCTCGGCGCCGTTCATTCTGTTGATGCCGAACTGCAGGTCCATCAGGACGACGTCGATGTCGCCCTCGGCGGCGCGGGTGACGGCGTCTTCGGCGGTGGCCGCCTCGGCCACCACGATCAGGCCGGGTTCGGTCTCCAGCACGGCACGCAGTCCGGCCCGGACCACGGGATGGTCGTCGGCCACGAGCAGGCGGATCGGGGTGTCGGTCACGGGTGGGCCTCGGGCTCGGCGTCGACGGGCGGGGCGAACGGGAGTTGGGCGGTTAGGGCGGTGCCGTGCCCGGGGGCGGATTCGATGGTGAGGGTACCGCCGAGGGCGTGCATGCGGGCATGCATGGCGGCGAGCCCGAACCCGCCGTGGTTCGGGTCGGGTGCGGGCACCTGGGCCGGGTCGAATCCGATCCCGTCGTCGGCGACGTCGACGGCGGCGTGGTCGCCGACGTAGCTCAGGGTCACCTGCGCCGTAGTGGCGTCGGCATGGTGGACGGTGTTGGCCAGGGCGGACTGGGCGATACGCAGCAGCGCGACCTCGTGCGCGGTGGGCAGCGGGATCGGGTTGCCGGTGAGGTGGAAGCGGGCGGTGATCCGGTGGTGCGTGGAGGTGGTGGCGCACAGGCGTTCCAGAGCGCCGGCCAGGGTGGTGCCCTCCAGGGAGGGCGGGGTCAGGGCGACGACGAAGCGGCGGGCCTCGGCGAGGTTGTCGACGGCGGCCTGCCGGGCCTGGCACACGTAGCCGGCCGCGGTCTCGGTCTGGTCGGGCAAGGCGCGTTCGGCGGCGCGCAGCAGCAGTTGAATGCTCGACAGGCCCTGGGCGAGGGTGTCGTGGATCTCCCGGGCCAGGCGTTCCCGTTCGGCTGACACACCGGCGGTGTGCTGTGCCTTCGCCAGGTCGGCGCGGGTGGCGGTGAGCTCCTCGATCAGGCTGCGGCGCTGTTCGCTCTCCCGGTACAGGGCCTGGTAGCCCCACACCACCGCGACCGCCACGGCGGCGCCGAGCGCCGGGCCGATCGCGGTGGCCACGGTGAAGGAGCCGTTGTGGGCGGCGAAGGTGGTGATCGCCGCGAGGGCGGTCGCGACCACGGCGGCGAGAGCGGCGCGGCGCGGCAGCAGGTGCAGCTGGAGGAAGTACAGCGGGAAGGCCACCCACACGCCCTCGGCGGTCAAGGCCAGCAACACCAGCCACACGGCCCCTACCGCGGTCAGCCAGAGGGCCGCGGCCCGCCGCGAGGAGCTGACCGCCGGCAGGAGTGGCCCGGCCGCGTACACCAGCACGAGTGCGACGGACACCGCAACCACAGATCCGGCGTGCGGTGCGCTGCCGATCACGGCCCGGCCCGCGGCCAGCACGAGCAGGCCGATGATCAACAGGTGCAGGCACCAGGTCAGGGTCCGGGTGGTCGGGGTCAGGATGGGGGCGGTGGCGTTCACGGTCCTTCCAGATTAGGTGGCTGCCTGCGACGCCGGCCTCCATCGAAAGTTAGAACCCACACGCTGCCGTTCGATCCGCGAAGTGCTTTCCCACGCCAGACGCCCTCGCCCGGGGCGGGCGGCAATGGTGGAGGCGTACCGCTTCCATTGTTGAAAAGGCAGGCCAAGCCGTGTTCGTCGCTGTCAGAGACTTAAGGTTCGCCAAGGGGCGCTTCGCCCTGATGGGGGCCGTGATCGTGCTGATCACTTTGCTGGTCGGGCTGTTGTCGGGCCTGACTGCCGGGCTCGGCCGGCAGAACGTCTCCGCGATCACCGGACTGCCCGCCGACAAGATCGCCTTCAACGCCCCCGGCGACGGGGAGGACCTGTCCTACTCGAACTCCACCGTCACCGAAAAGCAGTGGCAGCAGTGGGCCAGGACACCCGGCGTCACGAGTGCCGAACCGCTGGGCATCGCCACCACCAAAGCCACCGCCGGCGGCAAGAGCGCTGGAGTCTCCGTGTTCGGCCTGCAGCCTGGCTCGGGGCTGGCCCCCGACAGCGGCAAGATCACCAACAGCGCGGTGGTGCTGTCCACCACGGCTGCCGACGATCTCGGCCTCCAGCCGGGCGACAGCGTCACCCTGGCCGGGCAGAAGCTGACGGTGGCCGCCGTGCACGGCGACGCTTCCTTCAGCCACACGCCCGTCATCTGGACCAGCCTTCAGACCTGGCGGAAGACCGCTTTACCCACCGGGGCCTCAGACGGCTCGACCGCCACCGTGATCGCCCTGAGCACCACCTCCGACGCCGACGTGCAAGCCGCCGACGCCGCCGCGGGTACCAGGACGGTCTCGAAGGACGACTCGCTGTCCGCGATCGGCTCCTACACCTCCGAGAACGGCTCCCTGCAGCTGATGCGCGGCTTCCTGTTCGCCATCTCCGCCCTGGTCATCGGCGCCTTCTTCACCGTGTGGACCATTCAGCGCAGCGGCGACATCGCCGTCCTGAAGGCCCTGGGCGCCTCCACCGCCAACCTGCTGAAGGACGCACTCGGCCAAGCCGTCGTCCTGCTGGCCGGCGGCACCGGAATCGGCACCGGTATCGCCGTCGCCCTCGGCGCGCTTTTCGCCGGCAGTGCGGTGCCGTTCGTCCTCACACCCGCCACCGTCCTCGTTCCCGCCGCGGTGATGATCCTCCTCGGCGTGCTCGGGGCGGCCCTGTCTGTCCGTCGCATCACCTCCGTCGACCCGCTGACTGCTCTGGGGAGTGCCCGATGAGCCTGAACCTGACCGACATCACTCTCACCTATCCCGACGGCGAGTCCCGCCTGACCGCTCTCGACCGCGTCACCCTGAACGTCGGTGAGGGCAACCTCACCGCCGTGGTCGGCCCTTCCGGTTCCGGCAAGTCCAGCCTGCTGGCCGTCGCCGCCACTCTCATCGCCGCCGATGCCGGCACCGTCACCATCGATGGGACCGAGACCACCGGCATGACTCGCGCCGAACTGACCGACCTTCGCCGTGACAAGATCGGCATTGTCTTCCAGCAGCCCAACCTCCTGCCCTCCCTGACCTCCGCCGAACAGCTCCTGGTCATGGCCAAGCTCGACGGCCGTCCCCCGGCCAAGGCCCGGCCCAGGGCGATGGAGCTGCTGGCGGCGGTCGGCCTGGCCGACCAGGCCGACCGCCGTCCCCACCAGCTCTCCGGTGGCCAGCGCCAGCGCGTGAACATCGCCCGCGCCCTGATGAACGACCCCACCGTCCTCCTGGTCGACGAACCCACCAGCGCCCTCGACCACGAACGCGGCGCCGCCATCATCGACCTGATCACCCGCCTCACCCACCAGCAGGCCACCGCCACTGTCCTGGTGACCCACGACCGCACCCACCTCACCGCCGTCGACCAGATCGCCGAAGTCCACGACGGCCGCCTCCGCCTCCCCACAGTGCGGACTCCGGCATAAGGAACGGCTCCAGCGCGTTGCTCCGAACGGCGGTCGGCGGAGTCAGGGTTCAACCGCTCCACAACCCGCACACGGACCTGCCGTCCCTCGACCCGCTCCACGACGTCGCCGACCTCGCGCGCGACTGGAGGGACGGCGTCCGGGTCGCCGACCACGCCCATCCGCGCGACGAGCTCCGGCTCGTGCAGCCACCAGCGCAGCCTGTTCGGCTGGGAACCCGACCCGGACATACCGCCACAGCTGAGGTCACCACCACCGATATCCGTGGGCAAGGACCGGCCTGGCGGAGGGCGGGGCCCCGCTGGGGTGCCTGGCTGCCGGGCCTTGGGTCCGAGTCCGGCACCGGGCACGGCCGGCGCCCCAGGCTGGGCTTGGCTCTCGGGTCAGAACGGGCCGTGGAGACTGCCCAGTCGGTCGGTCAGACGCAGATTCTCGGAGTAGTCGACGGGGCAGGCGATCACGGAGACCGTGTCGTCGTCGAGGGAACGGCGCAGTACAGGCAACAGCTGGTCGGCGGTCTCGATGGCGTAGCCGCGTGCGCCGAAGCTTTCGGCGTAGGCGACCAGGTCCGGGTTGGTGAACCGGGTGTGGCTGTGGCGGCCGAGTTCGAGTTCCATTTTCCAGGTGATCAGGCCGTATTCCTCGTCCACCAGGACGAGGACGACCAGCCGGACGTGTTCGCGGATGGCGGTCTCCAGTTCCTGTGAGTTCATCAGGAACGCGCCGTCGCCCATCACTGCAAGGACGCGTCGGTCGGGCCGGGCCAGCTTGGCGGCGATGGCGCCTGGCAGCGCGAAGCCCATGGTGGACAGGCCGTTGGAGACGAGGCAGGTGTCCGGTTCGTAGGTCCGGTAGAGGCGGGCCATCCACATTTTCCCGGCGCCGGTGTCGGCGAGCACGATGTCGTGGCGGTCCAGGGCGGTGCGGACATCACTCACCACGCGCTGTGGTACGAGGGGGAAAGCGTCGTTGTGGCGTCCGTACCGGAGTTCCTCGTCGAGGAGGGTACGGATCTTCTCGCTGCTTCCCGAGTCGTAGGTGAGTCCGTCGGGCAGTGCCGCCGCGAGTGCGTCCAGCGCCTGCGCGGGGTCACCTTCCACGCCGACCGCGACCGGGTAGTGGGCGTCCACCTCGGCGGGGAAGCGGTGCATGTGCAGGATCCGCTTGTCGCCGTTCGGGTTGATCTTGCTGGGGTCGAACTCCTGGATCTCGTAGCCCACGCAGACCAGCACGTCGGCCGAGTCGAAGCCGAAGTTGCCATAGTCGTGGCGCATGAAGCCGACCGCACCCAGGGCGTTCGGGTGGTCGTCGGGGAAGACGCCCTTGCCGTGGAAGGTGGTCGCGACCGGGATGTTCAACCGCTCGGCGAACCGCATGAGAGCGTCCGAGGCTTGGGCCCTGGCGGCGCCGTGGCCTGCCAGCACGACGGGGTGCCGTGCGGCGGCGAGCACCTTGGCGGCCCGCGCGATCTGGGCGGGCGAGGGCGCATCGGCGTGCACTGTGTCGATCTGCAGGGGTGCCAGCGGCTCGGCGGGACGCTCGGTTTCGATGTCCTCCGGCACCGCCAGGAACACAGCCCCGGGGCGCTCGCCCTGCGCGGTCTTGAACGCCTTGCGCGTCATCTCCGGAACCGCGTCCGGACACTCGATGCGCGCCGCCCACTGGGTGACGGGAGCGAACATCGACACCAGGTCGATGACCTGGTGCGACTCTTTGTGGATGCGGCGCAGCGAGCCCTGCGCCGCCACGGCCACCAGCGGAGCGCTATTGGTCATGGCGTCCGCGGTGCCCAGCAGCAGGTTGATCGCACCGGGACCCAGCGTGGCCGAGCAGACTCCAGCCCGGCCGGTCAGCCGCCCGTAGATCTCCGCCATGAACGAGGCGGCCTGCTCGTGGCGCACCAGGACGTAGCGGATCCCGGAGTCGTTCAGCGCGTCAACGAAGCGGATGTTCTCCTCACCGGGGATCCCGAAGACGTACTCCACGCCCTCCGCCCGCAGGCAACCCACCAACAAGGTGGCGACGTCCTCCACAGCAGCCGTCTTCCGCGACCCCGTCGCGCCTTCGCTGCCCATGAGACGAACGTAGGGCAGCCGACCCGCCCCAGCCACTCATCAGCCGCCCGCAGGGGTGGCTGATGACCCACACCGGAGCTCTCACGCGCAAGCACCGCCCGGGGCCATGGGAAGGCGATCCGGTGGCGCCTCCCGCACACGGCCCGCATGCTGGACACGGATGTCGACGACTCGCCGCGCAGCGTGCGGCGGCAGGGCACTGGGAGGATCGCGTGACCACACCCGCCACCGATGCACCACCGGCCCGGTACGACGACCTGCGCGCCATGGTGATCAACTGCACCCTCAAACGGTCGCCGGAGACGAGCAACACGCAGGGGCTGATCGACCGCAGCACCGCCATCATGGACGCGCAGGGAGTGCACGTCGATGTCGTCCGGGCGGTGGACCACGACATCGCCACCGGTGTGTGGCCCGACATGACGGAGCACGGCTGGGAGACGGACGCATGGCCGGACCTGTACCAGCAGGTCCTGGCGGCCGACATTCTCGTGCTGGCCGGCCCCATCTGGCTGGGCGACAACAGCTCTGTGACGAAGCAGGTGATCGAACGCCTCTACGCCTGCTCCAGCCTGCTCAACGAGGCAGGCCAGTACGCCTATTACGGCCGCGTCGGCGGCTGCCTGATCACCGGCAACGAGGACGGCGTCAAGCACTGCGCCATGAACGTCCTCTACAGTTTGCAACACCTCGGCTACACCATCCCACCCCAGGCGGATGCCGGTTGGATCGGCGAGGCGGGTCCCGGCCCCTCGTACCTCGACCCCGGATCGGGCGGGCCGGAAAACGACTTCACCAACCGCAACACCACCTTCATGACCTGGAACCTGCTGCACCTGGCCCGGGCGTTGAAGGATCTCGGTGGCATCCCCGCCTACGGCAACCAGCGCACCGCCTGGGACGCCGGCTGCCGCCGCGACTACGAAAACCCCGAGCACCGGTAGGGACACCAACGGCCGCCCTGGCAGGCGTCCTGGGATTCGAGGGCGTTGCCGCTGTTGGTGCACGATGTAGGTGGCCTGGCAGTAGGCGTTGAAGTCGGGCCCCGAGCAGGCCCGGTGTGGTCGGCACGGGGGGAGCGACCGCGAAGTCGGCGTTCAGAGGCGGATGACGCCCTTCGTCAGCAGGAAGCATCCATAGGCCCGGGTCTCGCCCGTCGCGACGACAACGGAGGCTCGGCGGGCTTCTGCGTAGAAGTCGAACCGCTCCACAACCCGCACACGGACCTGCCGTCCCTCGACCCGCTCCACGACGTCGCCGACCTCGCGCGCGACTGGAGGGACGGCGTCCGGGTCACCGACCACGCCCATCCGCGCGACGGGCTCCGGCTCGAAGTCATCGATCGGCAGCAGGGTCAGGATGGCGTCGACCGCGGTGACGACGTCGACGCCGTCGAGCCGGACGACGGGGACGCCCGCCGCGTAGGCAGGATAGTTGTTGTCGACGACGGCAAGCGTGTCGCCGTGCCCCATGCGGGCGAGTGCCGAGAGGAGTTCCGGGCCGATGAGCGGGTGGATGTTCTTGAGCATGTCGTCCTCTCACTCGCCAGTCGGCGGGCGCACGAGCCGCGGCGGCCGGGTGATGCCCGACCGGCTCGAAAAGCGCCCACGCAACGGGGATCCCTGGTAGTAGCGGTCCGCGGCGCTCGGCGCCACGGCGATCTCGAGCCGCACCTCCCGGCCGGCGAACCGGTCGAGGGCGAAGCGGTACGGCAGCCACGCGGCCCGCCCGGCGGACTCGCCGTCGGCGAACACCTCGACCGCGTCCCGTACGCCGTCGAGCACGAGTTCCCAGTTCCCCGGCGGGATCCGCACCTGCCGGACGTAGGTGACGGCACCGTCCAGCAGCTCGGGGAGTTGCTCCTCCAGCGGCGTCTCCACGCTCACGGGCACCCCTTCACGGCCGGCGAGCGCGAGCGTCCATCCGTCCGTCAGCGAGATCTTGTTCTCGGGCACGCGCACCGCGCTGACACAAACGATTTCCTGCGCGTCGACGCGCAGTACGAACGAGCGGTCGGCGTCGCGGGTATCGACCTGGCCGGTCGAGGGCGTCCACCGGGAGAAGCGCCATCTCCCCTCCGGGAGCTCCACGACCAGATGGGCCGGCGTGTCCGCGTCGTTGAACGCGGCCGCGTACAGGGTCGCATCCCGGTCACGGCCGGTCCGCGTCCAGAGGGTTCTCCGATCCACCGGCGTGACTGTGATCATGTCGCTCCCGCGCACGCCGTGGAGGAGTTCGAGCACGTCCTCGGGAGCAGGACGACGAGCGCCGACACTGTCTTTTTCCCCGGTGCCACCGTCGTCAAGGGCGGCGAGTGTCGGGCCGGACGTCACGACCCGCACCCCGGCCGCGCGGGCGCTGACGAGAGCTTCACCGAAGCCCTCGGTCAGCGTCAGCTGTACGCCCGGGAGGACGACGCAGCGGTAGCTGGCATCGCCGATGCGGATGCGCCCGCTGTCGCTGCGCGAGCCGGCGACGGCTCTCTCGTCCACGATCCGGTACGGCACCCCGTGGCGCGCCATGGTCTCCGCCCACACGGCGAAGTGCGCGCCGGCGGGGTGCGCCGGGCCATGCCCGGCGACCGTGCTCAGTGGATAGACGAGAGCAACGTCCGTATCCGGCTCGAACTCGTCGAGGAACTGCGACAGCGCCGCGGACTCGTCCGCGAACGCGCGATGATGACCGAACCAGGGCTCGAAGTTCATCCCGGGCGGGAAGTCGAAGCGCGGGTTGACGAACAGTGCTTCGCGGCCGTCCCGGTCGTCGCCGTCCGTGAGCCAGAACGCGTGCTCCAGGAACTGGCGCGCGCCGAGAAGGTGATGCCGGATCGCCTGCGCGCGCAGGTCAGACAGCCGCAGCTCCCACTGCCCCGCCCCGAAATGCGTGCCCGGCTCGACCCGCGCGTAGTACTGCTCGACGATGCACCCGCTACGTCCGTGGGCACGCGCCACCGAGTCGCCGAACTTGGCGCTCAGTTGGGCGTCGTTGTTCCGCGCGTCCACGGCGGTCACGTCGCGGAACGCGTCGATCGCGAAGTAGTCCATGCCGAAGTTGGAGCGCACGTCGTCGGCGATCACGACGTCGGTGATGTCCCACGACCCGACGTGGGCGAGCACCTCGTGCCCGGAGAAGAGGAGCCCGTGCTCGTGGCACCAGTCGGCGACGGTGCCGAAGAAGGCCTTCGTCGCCGTCGCGGCGTACAGAGAGAAAAAGCGCGCCCGCGCGCCCGCTTTTCCGGCATCGTCGAAGACGAGCGCCGGTAAAATTCCGCGCCACCCGCCGTCGAGCTCCCGGTCGGCGGCTTGGCGGAGCGTTGTCGAGTACATCAGCGACGACCCGAGCGTCCCCGTCCGCTCCGTCCAGTCCCAGAAGCAGGAATGCGGCTGATCGAAGAACACGTACACCACGGTGTCGCCGATGTGGTCGCTCAGGGCTTCCACGTAGGGCTGGAGTCCGACCTCCGTGAACCGGCGCGCCGCAGCCGGCTCCAGATAGTCGATCATGCGGGAGGTCACGCAGCGCGCCGACAGCGCGGCGGCCACGCGCGCGCCGGCGGGGGCGTCGGGCAGCTCGACGGCGACCGTCGCCCCATCGGGGCCGCTCCGGGCGATGGTGGCGCGATCGGTCACGTCCTGGTCTTCGCCGTCGTCTGAGCGCAGGAAGACGCCTTGCAGCTCCCAGTCCGCCCAGCGTGGCGACCCGCCGTCGAAGACCCACTCCGCGCCCTGCGCCAGCAGCCAGTCGACGTCGGTGGCGTGGATGCCGCTGACGGTCAGCTCGGCACGACCGTCGGCGACCGTCGACGCGGTCCAGAAAAGGTGGCTTTCCCGGAAGGAGTCGTGGCCGGCGACGGTCTTCCCGCCCGCGTGACCGGAAAGCCAGTTGTAGTCGTCGTAGATGCCCATGCGGAGCCCGAGCCGCCGGGCGGTGTCCGCGGTGGTCCTGACCGCCGTGAGGTACTCGCGGGACAGGTACTCCCGCAGCGGCCAGGACAGGCGCACCGCCACCTGGAACGAGCCGTAGCCGGCCTCCCGCATCGTCGTGAGCTGATTGAGGATTTCGTCCTCGGTGGGGACGCGGTGCCAGAACCAGTAGTTGGCGGGGCGATGCCAGAAGTCCGGGTTGCGGAAGCGCTCGAGCTTCTCGGTGGCGGGCCCGATCGTCACTGCTTGACCGCCTGCGCCGCGGGCACACTCACGTAGTCGGACCTCGGATCGAACTTGAAGCCGAACGTCAGCAGCGCGTACAGCCCGGCGCCCACGGCCATCGCGATCACGACGCCGATGTTGCTCGCACCGAACACGCCGCTCTGGGCCTCGTCGGTCAGGAGGAAGCCGGTGACATGGGCGAAGTTCGGGTCCGCGCTCGTCACCAGACCCAGGCCCACGATGGTGCCGACGCCGAGGCTGACCAGCGCCGTCCACCGGCCGTTGCGACCGCCGTCGCCGAAGGGCTTGGCCATATCGGTGTTCCAGTCGAGGCGGCGCTGGCGGATGAAGTCGATCATCTGGATGCCGCCCATCGTCCCCATCATGACGGCGATAAGGGAGAGGAACGACTGGAACGTCGCGAGGAACGAGGTCGAGATGAACAGCAGGTAGAAGGCGCCGGCGGCGATGATGAGGGCGTTGATGGCCGTAGTGGTCGAGCGGCGCAGCGGGACGCCGACGGCGAGCAGCGCGAGACCGGAGGAGTAGATGCCGGTGATCGCGGCCGAGACGAGCGAGATCACGATGACGATCGAGAACGGGATGAAGAACCACAGCGGGAGCAAATCGGTCAGCGCGCTGATCGGGTCCGCTGCCGCCGCCTCGCCCAGCTTCGGCGCGCTCCCGGCGAGCAGCACGCCGATCACGAGCAGGATCACGGTCGGCACGGAGAGACCGGAGATCGTCCAGCCGATGACGCCCGCGGCCCGGGTCTTGCGCGGCAGATAGCGCGCGAAGTCGCCGCCGTAGTTGAGGAAGCCGAGGCCGACGAGGGTCATGGCCATGATGGCCCCGCCGACGACGGCGAGCGGGCCACCGGCCGGGGCGTCACCGAGGCGTGCCCAGTCGATGTGCGGGATGATCAGCGCGAGGAAGACCACCGTCATCAGGCCGGTCACCCAGGAGATCCAGACCTCCACCTTCATGATCAGCTCGTGGCCGAGGACGGAGACCGTCATCGTCACGGCGAGCACGAGTACGAACCAGAGCACGATGGTGAAGGTCGAACTGCTGCCGTCGGACGTGGCGAAGACGGCCGGCCACAGCTTGGAGAAGAGGTTGGCGCCGGTCGTGGACGCGAGGGTGATGATCGTGATCTTCCAGCCCATGTTCGACAGGTAGGCGAAGAAGGCGGGCACGCGGTTGCCCACGAACCCGAAGGCGAACCGGGTCTGCGTCAGGGTCGGGAGGCCCGTGCGCGGACCTCCGACGGCGAGGATACCGACGAACGTTGACGAGACGAGGTAGCCGATCGTGCCGGCGATGATCGCCTGGGGCACGCTCAGCCCGAGGCTGAAGACGTAGATGCCGTAGCCGATGCCGAGAATGGAGATGTTCCAGGCGAACCACACGGCGAAGAGGCCGCGCGGGCTGCCGCGCCGTTCGTCGTCGGGGACGGGGTTCACGCCGTTGGTCTCGACGACGGACTTCTTCTCAGCGGGGGTGGCGGGGGTCACGAGGGGTCTTCACTTTCGATCGGATTCGCGCACGCGCGCGTCGTTGTAGGTGATGCCGGGACACCAGGTCAGGGGTGCGTGACGGCGTCGGTCATCCAGGCCGGCAGCGATCCGGGGGAGAAGCGGTTGAGGTCACCGCCCGCGGCGCCCGCCTGCGGGACCTCAAGACGTGCAACGTTTCCGTCAGCTGCGGCGGCGGTCCACTGCAAGGCCCCGGTGTCGTCGACGCAGGGGTGACTGTCGAGGACGAGTAGCGGGGCACAACGGCGTACCTCCTTTGGATGCCGGCTTCTCCGTACGGCTACCTGAGCCAGGGTTGGGAGAACGTTCTCCGAAACCTAGCCCGGCAGAAGTCAGGCCGTCAATGGCCTGGAGTGATAACGTTCTCCCGACGAGAATCGAGAAAAGGGGCAGGGCATCGATGGCTGACGCGACCCTGAGGGATGTAGCGCAGGCAGCCGGCTGCTCCGTGGCGACGGTCTCCCGCGTCATGGTCGGCAACCGCCCCGTGGGCGCCGAGACCGCCCGCCGGGTCAGGGCCGCGGCCGAGCGCCTCGGCTACCGGCCCAACCAGGTGGCCCGCGCCCTGCGCAGCCGCTCCACCGGCACCGTTGGGCTCGTCCTCCCGCAGATCACCAACCCGTTCTTCCCCTCCCTCGTCCGCGAGCTGGAACACGCCCTGCACGCCAACGGGCGGGCCCTGCTGCTCGCCGACTGCGATGACGACCCGGACACCGAGGCGGCGCGGATAAACGCGCTGCTGGCGCGGCAGGTCGACGCGCTGGTGGTCATCCCCGTGGACGAGCAGCGCAGCCGCGCCGCGGTGGCGGCCGCCGCGGCCCAGTTGCCGCTGCTTGTCCTCGACCGCAGTTGCGGCCACAGCGTCGCCGACTCGGTCGCCGTGGACAACGCGACCGGCATGGCCCTCGTCCTCGACCACCTGGCGCAGACCGGCCGCCGCCGCCTCTGCTTCCTGGGGGCGGCCGGGGCGGACTCGGCCGCCGTCGAGCGGCGGGCGGCGTACGAGGCGGGTGCCGCTGCGCTCGACCCGCAGGCTCCTGGGCGCGTCGAGCTGGGAGACTTCTCGGCGGAGTGGGGCGCCGCGGCGGTGGACCGGGTCTGGCCGGCTCAGCCGGACGCCCTCGTCTGCGCGAACGACCTTATCGCCGTCGGCGCCCTGCAGCGGCTGCGCCAGCTCGGCGTGCGCGTCCCCGACGAGGTCGCCGTCACCGGCTTCGACGACACCGACATAGCCACCGTCTCCGAGCCGGCCCTCACGACCATCCGGCAGCCCGTCGCAGGGTTGGCCGCCGAGGCTGCCCGGCTGCTGGAGCTACGGCTCGCGCAGAAGGACGCCCCGGAGCCGCGGCGCACCGTGCGCCTCGTACCCGACCTAGTCGTACGCGCCTCCAGCGCAGCCGGCACAGCTGACCCGGCCGGCCCAGCTCGCGCCGAGCGCGTCATCGGTGGTCCTGACCGGCCAGCTCCCGCCGACCTCCTCCCTGCACCTCCATCCCTCTGACCTCCCCGATCCCACCACCTGCACCACAGCGGAAGCCCAGTGATCGCCAGGTTCGCCATGACGCCTGATCGTCACCAGCCTCCGCGCAGGACGAGGAGGCGTACCTGTAGCTCGAGGGTGAAGCGGTGGACGGCGTCGTCGAGGTCGATCGCGCAGAGTTTCTCGATGCGCTGGAGCCGGTACCGGAAGGTGTTCCGGTGCACCCGCAGGGCGGCGGCAGCGCGCGTGGCGTCACAGCCGGCGTCGAACCAACTCAGCAACGTGTCCAGGTATTCGGCGCCGCGAGGCGACTCGTCGTAGCGCAACACATCGAGCGCGCCGTTCAACAACTCCGGATGTTCGGTGGCCAGGCCGGCCAGTTCGGCGATCAGCACGTGCGGGCGCAGTTCGGCCAGCTCGGCGGTGACCGGCTCCGGACGCGCGGCCAGGACGTCCACTGCTCGCCTGAGCAACCCGCATTCGGCACGGACGTCCTGGCTCGTTTCCAGTGGCCGGCTGATACAGGCCACCAACGGACTGCCTGCGGGCACGGCGGCGCGCTGCCGCACGCGCTCTGCGAACTCGGCCGAGCCGGAGCCGGGGGCGGAGGGGAACAACACATAGGCCACCGAACCGAGCACCGCCGTCGCTGCGCTCGGGTTCAGCATCCGCGCGCAGCGTGCCAGCAACCGTTCGATGTCCGGGATCACTCCGGGCGCCTTGGCGTGCCCCCCGAGGCTCATCAGGCACCATCGCTTGGTGGTGGGGCGACGGAGCCGTTCGGTCAGTGCCGCCAACGATCCTTCGCCGGCCAGCAGCCCGCGTAGCAGCTCCGCCCGGACCGCGTCTTCGTCGTCGCGTCCGGTCTGCTCGTCGATGAACCACGCGGCAGCGGCAGCCGACACGTCGCCGAGCACGCGCGGTGCGGAATCGGGCGTGTCCGGACCGGGCGCCAGCAGCACGTAGCCGACCACCACGTTTCCGACCCGGATCGGTGCGACCAGCCGCGGACCCGTGCCGGCCACGTCGATCCAGGCGACGTTCCGCCGGTTCCTCGCCGACCCGAGTTGCGCCCGCAACGACAGCGGGGCACGGCGGGCGAGGATCGTTTCGCTGGTCAGGTCGTCGACGGTGTCACGGCAGGCGAAGGCGAGCACGCGCAGGTCCGCGTCGGTGAGCACGATAGCGCCGCTCAGCGCGAGCGCCGCGCTTTCGGCGAGTTCGTAGAGGCCGCTCGCGGTGGGCGTGGCGCCTCGCGCGCCGAACCGGGCACCGGACACCAGCGACCGCACCAGTGTGCCGATCTCCTCCCAGCTGACCTGCTCATTCACCGCGAGCACCGGCACTCCCGTCCGCGCCGCGGCCGCTGTGACATCGAGATCAGGCGGCAGGCAGCCGTTCCGCACCACGAGCGCGGCCGCCCCCGCGTGACCGGCCGCCGCCAACGCTTCGGCGATCTCGGCGCCGGTCGGACGTGGTGTGGTCACCAGCACCAGCTGATGCCGTCCCGGCGGCCAGGCGGGGTCCCAGATCGTCGCCCCGGCCAGCGGCTGATCGATGCCTGCCGCCGGGGCCACCACCATGAGCCAGCCGCGCCGGGCTCCGACGAGTTGCGGCAGCCGGACGGGCCCACCCGCCACGGGCAGTGGAAGGACCTCTGCGACAGTCGATTCTCCTGGTCGGTTGTCAACGACCGTCATCGGACCACTCCTTCCGTCCACGCCACGTCGCGTTGGAGAAAGGCTAAGTACGGACAGGGCCGCCGTCAGTGGGCGCATAGCCCTGTGAAAGCCGTTCAACAGGGCGATGAGCCAAGATCACGTTACCGCGGGTCGTCCCACTCGACGTCCACGGCGCGGGTGGCCAGGTGCACGGCCAGCCGGTCGTCGGGGTCGTCGAGGTGGGCGGGCAGCAGCTCGCCGATCCGTTCCATGCGCTGCATGACCGTGTTGCGATGAACGCCGAGAACGACCCCGGCGGCCTTCGCCGAGGACTGGCAGTCAAGGTAACAGCGCAGCGTGCGCACCAGCTCTCCGGACGGGTCGGCCTCGTCGAGGGGCGCCAGCAGGGCGGCCGCGGCACTGCGCAGCGGAGCCGAGCCGTACCAGCCGGCCAGCAGCCTTCGTGTGCTGACGGCGTCGATGTGCTCGACGGCCGTCGCGCGGTAGGTGGTGCGGGCGAGCAGCGCGGCCTGGCGTGCCTGGTCAACGGACCGGCCAATCCCCGGCGTGCCCACGTGCGCGCCGCCGATGCCCGCGCACAGGCGCAGTCCCGGGTGCTCCGCTTCGACGGCCGCGAGCGTGCTGATGAGCCGCTCGGTCAACGGCCCGGGATCCGCCGCGTCGGCCTGCGCCTCGGTCGTCGACCAGAACACCCAGCCCTCGGCACGCTCCACCAGGGTCGCGCGCACACCACGCTCGGCGAGTTGCTCCTCCAGTTCGGCTCCCAGCGCGGACAACCGGACGGTCGCCGGAGCGGCCGAGACCTGCACCTGCACCGCGGTGTGCCAGCCGGCGAGCCGCCAGCCCAGCGCGGTGGCCCGCTCGACCGTGCGGCGTCCCGGATCGTCGGGTTGCTCGAGAATTTCGTTCAGCAGCAAGGAACGCCGCCGGTGTTCCCGTTCCACCCGGACGGCCTCGCCCGCCACGTGCACGGCGAAGGACAGTGCCGCGATCGCGACCGCGCGCCGCACGGGTTCGAGCAGGCCCCCCGATGCGAAGCGGGGCCGGCGCACCGCGATCCAGTAGGCCGCCGGCCCGGCCGGATCGACCTGCACCGGTTGCAGCAGCAGGCCGTCGCCGTCCGTCTCGACGGTCAGGGCGACCGGGTGCGGATCGCCAAGCTCCTCCGCGCTCGCGTGGACGTCCAGCAGCGCGTGCACCGCCGGGTCGCCTGCCACGAACCGGGATTCCGCGTCGAGAAGCGCGACCGGTTCGCCGAGCGTCGCCGCCAGCAGCGAGGTGAGCGCGTTCGCGTTGGCCGGGGGACGCTGGAAGCGGCGGGCCGCGTCGCCGAGCACCCGCAGTCCTGCGATCTCGGGGGCACGGACGTAGGGGTCGAACGCGGCGACGATTCCGGCGGGGGCGACATCCTCGACGCCGATGAGCGGCAGCGCCAGCCGGTCCGCCAGCCGGCGGGTGACGAACGGGACCTGCCGGGTGGAACGGGCGGCGATGATGCCGGACAGACCCGCGCTGCCGGCCAGGCGGATCGCGAGATCCACCGCCAGGTCGTCGAGAGCGAGCTGCTCACGGCCGAACACCACGATGCTGCCCGGCGCGAGCTCCGAGATCTCGTGGACCGTGGAGCCGGTGACGACCACCCGGACCGGTCGCTGCAGTCCCGCTTCACCGCCGAGCACCTCGTAGTGCTTCAACAGGTCCAGCTCCAGTAGCTGGCCAAGGGTGACCGTCGCGCTCGTCATCGCGTCACCACCGCCTCGGCCGGCTCCAGCAGTGGCCCGACGGCCGTCACCTGTAGACGCGCGGCGGGTACCGGCACGTAGGTCATCAGCGCCTCCCGCACCGGAGTCTCCCGCAACGCGCGCGGATCCGCGCCGGCACGCACCGCAGCGTCGAGCGCCAGCCGCCTGGCGCGGGCCACCGAGTCCGGCCGGCCACCGGTGCCGTGCCAGAAGATCCGGTCGACCGAACCGGCGGCCTCGGCGACCGCGGCACCGACCGCCGAGGCGAGATCGCGCTCCGGTAGCCGGATCACCGGGGCGCCCGGCGGGTCTGCCAGGTCGTCGGCCTGATCGCCGACGAGCACGATCGGCAGCTCGTCCAGCCCATACCGTGCCCGAGCGAGCGCCGCGAGGAGCCGGGACGTGAACTCGCCTTCGCGCCGGTAGATCGCGGTCAGCCGGGGAGTGCGCAAACCCGTCCGGATACCGGCGATTTCGCGTGGTAGCCCGGAATCCGGCAGCAGTCCGGCATGCGTGGTGGTGACCACCGCGCGGTCGGCTGTCACCTCCACGACGGCGGCCGAGTTAACGCCGGCCAGCCACGCCGCGCCGTGGACCAGGCTTCCTTGCGCGGCACCGAGCCATGCCGTGGCATGGCGTGGCGCGTCGAGCGCGGGCAGCACCGTTCCACCACCGCGGACGACGTACAGCTCCGCGTCCGGGTTGTGCGCGCGCACCGCCGCGCCCAGCTCGTCGAGCTGGGCGCCGGCGGTCCGGGCCAGGGCCGCGTCCAGCACGGCGGTGTGTTCCCGCTCCAGCAACCCGGGCGCCTCCGTCTCGGCGCCCCGCACCACCAGTACGTCCGGCCCGAGCTCGTCCGTGATCACCGCCGCGGCCAGCTGCTCGTGCTCGGGATTCTCCAGCGCGTGCACGCCCGAGACCGCGACGGCGCTGACCTTCCCGGCGCACGCCCGCGCGAACTCGGCTACCGCGGCAAGATCCAGCGGCGCCGAGATCCGCCCGTCGTACTCGTGCCCGCCGCGCACCATCGTCACCGGTCCCACCAGCGCCTCGCGCTGCGGGGTCGGCCAGCCGGCGAGCGGTGGCACCGCCGTCGCCGCGGGAACACCGATACGCAACACGCCCACGCGGGACCCGCCGGGCACGTCCGCCGGTGTGAGGTCCGGCAGGATCGCCACGATCCGGTCGATCGCCGTGGTTTCGACCCCGCGGGCGACCAATGCGTCCAGCAACCGCGCGGGCGAGTCTCGTTGCGGCCGTCCGCGATAGGCCCCGACGATCCGACCTTCCTTGCCGATCGCCACCGCGCGGGCCCGGACGCCGTCCACCCCGATGCGCAGGCGGGTTCCCGTCGACGCCGTCATCAAGCGCTCGCTACGGCTGCGACGCCGTCGAACGGGACTGGATCGACGGCGTAGCCGAACGCGCGCGGTCCCACCATCGCGTGTCCTTCGGGTGTGTGCCACCGCGGGTCGACGGGGGCGGTGATCACGTGGACGTCCTGCCCGAGCGCGAGGTCGGTGCTTTGCATCAGTGCGCCGGTGTTCGCGTCCGCCAGGCCGATGAGGTCCGGCACGGTCGCGAGCACCGTGCCCTCCCGGCTGACGATCAGATTCTCGTTCTGGAAGTCGATCCGCACGAAACCGCCGGAGGTCTGCAGTGAGACGACACCACGCGGCCAGCCGTCGGTGGAGTGCTGCACGACCTCGGCGACCGTGCCGGTGCACAGCAGCCGGCCACCGCAGGCGCGCAGGTACGGCTCGTACCCGCCCGGGAGCGAGGGCGAGACGGCGGCGAGCGCTGCGCCGATCCGGGCGCACTCGCTGATCGATCTCGCGGCGCCGAGGCCGGCGCAGTCGCGGGCAGTCACCCGGTACGCGCTCACCAGCGCGACGAGGCCGAGGCTGGGCATGACCGCACGGACCAACTCGCCCAGCACGGTGTCCTCACCCCGGCTGAACTCCGCCACGACCCCCGCGCCGCCGACCACGGTGATGGGTGGGACGGGATGTCCGGACAGCCGCAGCAGTGTCATGTCGATCGACGGCAGAGTGCGCCGCATCAGGTCGCTGTCCAGGCACGGCAGGCCGAGTTCGGCGGCCACGACCAGCGGCACCGCCACGTTGACGGCGCCGAGCTGGATCGGGAGGATCGCCGCGAACGTACGCCCGGTCCGGGTTTCTACCGCCGAACGCAGCGTCTCCGCCTCAAGCGTGCTGTGCGCCTTCTCGATAAGGGCGTACGGCGCGCCGGCGGACACGACCGGTAGCACGAGCGCGTCCGGGTCGAGCGCCTGTGGCGTCATGAGCGGGATCGGCCCGTGCCGCCGGACGGCGGCGGCCAGCAACTGCTGCCCCAAATACGGGTCGCCACCGCCGCCGCTGCCGAAATGCAGTGCCCCACGCACGACGTCGTCGACTTCGGCTTCGGCCACGTGCTCCATCCGGGAACTCTAGAGTCTGTTGGCCTACGCGCCCAGCCGATCTCGTGGCCAGGGCTCGCCTGGACAGCGATCTTGCGCTTGTTCTGTTCGGAGCCCTGCCCCCGACATCGGCTACCTTCGGGGGGCGCGTGTGCGACTTGCCTTGGCCAGCAGTCCTACCAGATCACCTCTAGCCGTCGTTGCTGGTCACTCCCCGAAAAGTCGCGTACAGCCTGGCGAAGGTGCGGGCGGCCGTGGCCAGTTCGGCGACCGGCACGTACTCGTCGGCGGTATGTGCGACGGTCATCGAGCCGGGGCCGTACACCACGGACGGGATGCCAAGCTGGTTGCGGAGAAACCGTGCGTCCGTGCCGAGCTTCAGCCCCCGCACCGGCGCGTGTTCCGCGGCCTGCCGTACTTCGGTGATGAACGGGTGCCCCGCGTCGAGCTTGGATCCCTCGGCGAATGCGAGCACTGTCGCGTCGTAGTCGAACTCGCCCGCCGCGTCGATCAGCCGGGTCACCGTCGCCAGCGCCTCTTCGCGGGTCTCGCCTGGCAAGACCCGGCGATCGACCCGCAACCGGCATTCGGCGGCCACGATGTTGACCGCGGTGCCGCCCGCGATCGTCCCCACGTTGCAGGTGGGCGAGCCCAGCAACGGATGCGCGTCGATGCCGAAGTCGGCGAGGTGCAGGGCGGAGACGATCCGCGCGGCGTCGGCCACCGCGGAACGCCCGGCGGCGGGATCGCTGCCGTGCGCGGCGCGGCCGCGTACGACGATCTCGGCCATCAGCGAGCCTCGCTCAGCCACCCCCACCTTCAGTTCGCTGGGCTCGGGCACCACCGCGGCATCGGCCTTCACGAGCCCGGACTTGACCAGAGCTTCGGTGCCCACCCGACCACCGGTCTCTTCGTCGGCCACGAGGTGGAACGCGATGGCGGCCGGAGGTATAACGCCGGCCTCACGGCAGGCCCGCAGCCCCTCGAGCGCCGCGGCGATCCCGCCTTTCATATCGCAGGCGCCCCGGCCGTAGAGCAGGCCATCTCGCACATGCCCGCCGAACGGTGGCACGGACCAGTCCGCCTCGGCCACGGGAACGACGTCGATATGGCCGTTGACCAACAAGGTGGGGCCGTCGCCGGAGCCGACGCGGGCCAGTACGGACGGCCGCCCTGGCTCCGGCTCGACGACCTCGATGCCCGCGCCCAGTTCGCGCAGTACCACGGACAACCGTTCGACCGCCGGTTGCTCGCCGCCGGGGGGATTCCTGGTGTCGCACCGAATCAGCTCCGCGGCCAGCGCGGTCACGCGGTCGGTACGGACGGCGGCCGCGGCCGCCTCGGCGCTCATACCAGCTCCCTGGCGCGAGAGGTGATCGCGGCGAGTGCCTCGCTGTCGAGAAAGCCCAGCGGGGCGAGCCCTTCGGCGAACCGCAACAGCGCCGGCCGGAACATGACGACCTCCGCGAAGAGGTCGGCTGCCTCTCCGTGTCGTCCGGCGCGAGCGAGCAGCACCGCGCGCCAGAAGTCGGCTTCGCGATTGTCCGGCCCGATGACCTCCGCCGCGGCCGCGAGCGTGCGCAGGCGTTCGTCCAACTCCTCTGGTTCGACTCCCTCGAACGGCCCGAGGGTCAGCCCGCGCGCGAACATCACCCCACCGACGGCACCGAACGCACGCGAACGGGGCAACAGCCGCGACAGTTCGGCCAGAGGGTCGGGATGGTCGTCGACCCGCAGATCGACGATCACCTCCTTCCACGGTGTCGGGCCGCGATGACCCGACACCACTCGCAGCGCGGCTGACTGTGCACCGCGCACGTCACCTCCGGCCGCCTCCCCAGCCCGGAGCCCGGCCAGGATCCGGTCGGCGAGATCACCTTCGCCGGACTCGAAGGCGGCGAGTGCGGCATGGCAGACATCCGGTGCGCCGAGCATGTTTCCCTGCACCGTCACCTGGTGTCCCGAAGCGCTGGCGGCGTGTGGCGCGCAGGATTTCCCGGTGTACGTGGCGGCCGAGCCCGCGGCGTCGACGACGCCCAGCTGGCGGTATCGGGAATCGGGGTCACCGGCCATCAGAATGTCCACTGTGGCCGATGCGGATGCGCCGGCGCGCAGCAACTCCACGCCGCGCGGTCCATGATCGACGTTGACGAACGCCTGGGTAGCGACCGCCCCGACACCCGCCTCCGCCCACGGCAGCAACGCGCCGACACCGAAGAAGTGGGTCTGGGCCCCGACGCCGAGCTGACCGGTGGCCGGATCTCGCGCGACGATCGAGTACGTCACGCGCCCGCCCCCTCGGCCTTCGCGATGTGCTCCCGCAGGATGTCCACCACCTGCTCCGGTTCTTCGAGCATCGGCAGGTGACCCACCCCCGGCAGCGTCATCGCGCCGCCCCCGGTGGCCTCGGCCATTTCCTGCGACATCGCGGGCGGACAGGTCGGATCCTCCGTTCCGGCCACCGCGAACACCGGAATGCCTGCGGCCGCGACCTTGCCGGTGAGATGGCGGATGTCCGCACCGAAGGCTCCGTGCAGGATCCGGGCGATCACCGCTTCTGGCCGGGTGCCGACCGCCTCCGCCATCACCGCCCGGATCCGGGAGGACTCCCGATGTGCCGAACCCACGATCTGCGGCACGAGGTCCGCGAAGTATCCGACGGTCCCCTTGGCCTCGAGTTCGGTCACCATTGCGTCGATGGCTTCGGGCGGTGCCCCGGTGCCCAGGGTCGAGCCGAATGCCGTGACACTGCGGACCCGTTGCGGGCACAGCGCGGCCAGTGCCACCGAGATGGTGCCTCCGAGCGAACCGCCGCCGAGATGCACCCGGTCCAGCCCGAGGCCGTTGAGGACGGCGAGGACATCCAGGACGTAACCGTCCTCGACGGTGAACGGGCCCACCTGGCCCGAGAGCCCGTGCCCACGCAGGTCCAGTGCAACGACCGGCCGGTCCAGGCGCTCCGCCGCCTCGGTCCAGACCACTGCGGCGGAGTTGATGGGGTGAACCAGTACGAGCGGGGTGCCGGGGCGGTCGTCAGTGGTACGCAACACCGACAACCGGCCCGTTTCCCCTTTGACGCTCACACGTTCCAGCGCCATCGTCATTCCGTCCCGTACTTGGGCATCTGCTGGTCCATGACGCTGCAGTGCATGTGCCAGATCCGCCAGACGGCGTTGCCCTTGCCGTCATCGCGCCGGTAGAACTCGGTCGTGCGGAACGGGGTGGGCACCGACTCGGACTCCCCGGGCATGAGGAGATCCGCGACGCCCTCGGCGGTGAGCAGCGCGACGTCGCCGAACACCTGGACGTCGGGCCCGACGGTGTCCCTGATCGCGGTGATGTCCAGCCCGATCTTCGCGGAGTTGACCCACAGGCGATGCTTGTCCAGCACGCCGTGGTAGGTGTGGCCATTGAGGTTGAACTGGTGGTACCCGTCACCTTCCGGGAAGTACGCGAGCATCTTGTCGGCGACGAGGCCCACGTTCGTCTCGTACCAGCCCTTGTGCACTTCGAGGATCTGCTCGAGGTCAGTGCTCATGATTTCCCTTTCAGTAAGTGAATTCACCGGTGAGTTCACCGACGGCGGTGAGGGTCTCGTCTGCTCCGTCTGCGACCACGGTGGCGATGGTGACGTTGTCCGCACCGGCGTCGAGGTACTCGCCGATACGCGCCCGCGCTTTGTTCTGGTCGCCCACGACGCCGAAGACGTCGATCCATTCGTCAGGCATCTCCGCGGCAACGGTGTCCAGACCGCCGCGGGAGAGCATGTCCGCGAGTTGTTCGTTGGCACCGACCGCGTCGAACAGCGGCCCGGGGCCCGACGCGGCGAGGTAGAAGGCCAGTGCCGCCCTGAGTGCCTCTCTCGTGGCGACCACCCGGTTCGGGTCGCGCGTGACGTTGGCAGCGGCCAGCACGTTGATCGTGATGTGCTCGTCGCGCCCGGCCGCCTCGGCCGCCGCGTCGAGTTTCCGCCGCGCGGCCCGGACGTACTCGACCGGTGCAAGGGCGCTGACGAGCAGGCCGTCGGCCAGTTGCCCGGTCAGTTCGAGGCCCTTGTCGCCGAGCACCCCGGTGAACAGCGGGACCGGCTCGGGGACCGGGTGGGTGAGCGCGACCTGGCGAAAGGTGGCGAACCGCCCCTCGTCGTGGACCGTTTCGCCGGCCAGCAGCGCACGGACGCTGGTCAGCGTTTCGCGCAGTGCGCTCATCGGCGACTTCTGGGTCAGCCCCATCTGCGCGGTCCACCCGGGCACGCCGTGTCCGATGCCGGGGATGAGCCTGCCGGGGTAGGCGCGGGCAAGGGTGCCGATTTCCATGGCGAGCAGCGCCGGATGGCGCACGACCGAGGAGACGACGCCGATACCCACCGGAATGCGTGACGTGGCACCGAGGGCGAGCGAGGCACCCGCCACGCCACCGAGGAAGAAGTAATCCTCCGGGAGCCACAGTTCGCCGTAGCCGGCGGCTTCCACGGCCCCGGACTGCTTGCCGATCTGTTCTGGCGGGGTGGTGCTGCCGAGCAGCACGCCCAGCCGGCTGCGCGCGGGTTGGGTCATGGGACGGGCTCCCCTGTGGTACGGGCCGGATTCCAACGTCGGTGTTCGACGCTACGAACCGGTGGGCTCTGTGCGCTTCGGGCACGGTGACGAACCCCGGACCGGACGGCTGTGCGCCGTGCACAAAGCGCTCCACTGTGGACACTGTGCTGACCGCGCCTCACTCGATTGCCTGTTTCGGCGGTTTCACAACGAGAACGACGGCCGCGGTGCCGACGATCAACGCACGCTTTTTCGGGGCGCGACGGCGCGCGCCTGGTGGCAGGCACGAGGGCGCTGGAGGACAAGACGCTGCGGTCACGCTGACCGCCGCAGGTATTTCAGAGCTCGTACGTCACGCCGAACTACTCGGCTCGGCTCTGGTCATCGTGCCGCCGGCCGGTAAAACCGAGCCGGCGGCGAAAGGTGCCCTGTCTGATCAGGACAGCGCTTCTAGTAGAGCGTGTGCTTGTAGTGGTCGTCGATGATGGTGTGCAGGCCGCCGCTGACCAGATCGCCGAGGTTTTCCGCCATCTTCTTGGCGTTCTCGGCGATGGTCATGGTGTAGTAGTCCCCGCCCAGCAACACGGCGTCCGCCAGGCCCCGCTTGTCGCCTTCCCACAGCTTCGACCGGATGACCGCCTTGCCGCACTGCCCGAACACCTCGCGAATGCGCACGATCGTGGCCAGCACGGCGGGTTTACCGTCCGCACCCAGCATGTCGAGCAGTCCGGCGTCGTCGGTGATGAACGCGTCACCGTTGACCCGCAACACCTCTCGAAGCCCCGGCACGAAGAAAACCAGCCCCACCACCGGGTTCCGGCTGATGTTTTCGAAGGTGTCGGCGAGCTTGTTGCCGGGACGGTCGGGGATCGCCAGCGTCCACGGGTCCAGGATGCGCACCGAGCCGGGCGGATCGCCCTTCGGGCTCGTGTCGACCTGGCCGTCGCCGCCGACCGTCGACATGCAGAAGAACGGGCTGTGCGCGATGAACCGCGCGGCGAACTCGCCGAGCCTGGGTTCCTTCTTCTCCGCGATGAACGGCTCCGGGAACCCGACGATCTCTCGTACCCGCTCCATGGTGATCGGCTGATACGAGTCCGCCGCGGTACGGGTCTGGACTGCGGTCATCTCAGCTCTCCTTACCTGGTTCAGAGATCGAGAACGAGTTGCGGTGTCCGCGCGCGGGACACGCAGATGAACATCCGGTCCCCGGCCGCCCGGTCGGCTTCGCAGAGGATCTCGTCGCGGTGCTCGGGAACGCCGTCGAGCACCGCGGTCTCGCACGAGCCGCAGATGCCGGAACGGCACGACGACGGCGTGGCGATGCCGGCCTCCTCGATCGCGGTCATGATGCTCCGGCCGGCCGGCACGCTGACCGTCTTGTTCGAGGCCGCGCAGACCACCTCGAACGGAATGTCCTCCGCGGTCGACGCGCGCGCCCGTGCCTTGAAGCGCTCGAAGTGCACGGTGTCGGCGGGCCAGTGCGCCGTGGCATCCTGCAGATCGGAGATCAGCGACTCGGGACCGCACGCGTAGACCTCCTGCCCAGGCCGGAACTCCGCGAGCACCTCCGGCAGCGGGATGCGGCCCACCTTGTCCGAGGGATAACAGCGCACGCGCTCGCCGTACTTCGACAGGTCGTGCCGGAACGGCATGGACGCCTCGGTGTGCCCGCCGTAGAGCAGTTTCCAGTCCACGCCCAGGCTTTCCGCCCGGCGCACCATGGGCAGGAGCGGCGTGATCCCGATCCCGCCCGCGATGAACAGGTAGGAATCGGCACGCCGGAAACGGAAGTTGTTGCGCGGACCCTTGATCACCAGCCGCTGGCCGGGACGCAGGAACGCGTGCACGTACTCCGAGCCGCCGCGGCTCCTTCGCTCGCGCCGGATTCCCAGCCGGTAGCGGGATCGGTCGCCGACCGGGCCGCACAACGAGTACTGCCGCTCGATCCCGGTCGGCAGCACGAGGTCCACGTGCGCGCCCGGATCCCACGGTGGCAACGGATCCCCGGCGAGCGACCCGAGTTCGAGCGACAACACGCCGTCCGCCTCCCAGCGCAGCTGCCGGACGATCACCTCGTGCTCGACGGTACTCATCCGAAGCACACTCCCGCGTTAACAACGTTACTCGATAGCTGCGGAAGTCTAGTGCTAACGTTGTTAACGTGTCAACGAAGCCGAAAGGTCGCGAGCGAGGCACGGTGGCGGCCTTGCGTGGCGGAAAAGTGGTCCAGGCAGCACTCGACCAGGTCAACGAGGGCGGCCTGGAGTCGCTCACGATGAGGCGGCTGACCGAAAGACTCGACACGCACCTGCCCACGATCTACCGGCTTTTCGCCGACAAGGACGCGCTTCTGGACGAGATGGCCGAAACGATCCTGGCGCGGGCACTGGCGTCGCAGGACACGGCCGATTCCGACTGGACAAGCCGCGTGAAAGGGCTTGCCTCCGGTCTGCGGTCGGCGTTGCTGGCGCAACGTGACGGGGCGCGCATAGTCGGCGGGAACTACGCGGCGAAGCGAAACAACCTGTCGTTCATCGACTCTCTCGTCGGCTGTATGCAGGACTCCGGCCTCCCCGGCGAATCGGCCATGTGGGCCGCCAGTTCGGTTTTCTGTTTCGTGCTGGGCGAAACTCTCGAACAGCAGGGTGCTGATGGCAGTGAAGCCGACATCCTCGCGGGCGCCGTTTCGGCCGGCGGTTACCGCCACCTTGCCGCCGGCCCGGCCTGGCGGCTGTTCGACTTCGACGCCAGGTTCAATTTCGGTCTGGAGCTGTTTGTCGAAGGAGTGCGGCGGTACCTGTCCGGGCCCGTCCGCCCTTGAGACCGGAAAACCCCACAGCTGGCCCCGGCTCGCCGGAGGTCTGTACCTGCTGGGCGTGGCCATGGCCGTCACCGCAATGCGAGGCCGCGCCTGCCGCCAAGGAAAAGCGTGGCAACCGAGATCGTGATCGCTTAAGGTCAGCAGCGGATCACGCGGGGTCGCCTCTCACCCCACTCCGCCGGAGGTGACCCAATTCGAGCTGAAGGGGAATATTCTGTGCAGAGCAGACGAAGACCGTACCTGATTCGCGCCCTGGTGCTGGCCGTCGCCGGAACGCTGGCCATGTCCATACCGGTGCAGGCATCGGCTGGCCTGGTCATGGAGCGGCTCGCCGCGCTCCCGGGTGGCACGGCAAGCGGGGCATGGGGAATCAACGCAGCCGGTGTGGTCGTCGGCTGGTCGAACACCGCCACCACGTCACATGCGGCTCGCTGGGCAACCGGCCGCACTGCCGAGGATCTGGGCACCCTCCCCGGTGACACCGGCAGCGCTGCCACCGCGATCAACACCAACGGCACGATCGTGGGCAGCTCGTCCTATCCGGACGGACGCCACGCCGTGCGCTGGGCACCCGATCGCACGATCACCGCACTCGCCACGCCGGCCGGAACGACCTATTGCACGGCCGAGACCATCAACGACAACGGCGTGGCCGCCGGACACTGCTCCGACTCGCTGTCAATCTCCACCGGCCATGCCGTGCGCTGGGCTCCGGACGGCACCGCCACCGACCTCGGCACCCTGCCCGGCGACGTCGCCAGCAGTGCGTTGAAAATCAATCGTGACGGCACGATCGTCGGATGGTCCCGCAGCCCGATTTCCGGCAACCGGGCGGTTCGCTGGAATTCCGACGGCTCCATCGACGAGCTTCCGTCGCTGCCTGGTGGTGAAAACAGCAGCGCCGAGGGAATCAACGACAGCGGCGCCATCGCCGGTGAGATCTGGATTTTTCAGGCAGGACACGGTGTCAACCACGCGGTTCGCTGGAACGTGGACGGAACTGTAACCGATCTCGGCGGCTTCCCGGGTTCGCCCGATCCCCAGAGCCAAGTCCACGCGATCGCTGCCGACGGCACTGTCGTGGGCGAGTCGGAGACCGCTGACGGACATTTCCACCCAGCCTTGTGGGCGCCGGCGGGAGCGGTCACCGACCTGGGCACCCTGCCCGCCCTGCCGGAGGGCACCATCAGCTTCGCGACGGCGATCAACGACGCTGGTGTGATTACCGGCAGTTCGGGTGGCAACGCGGTCCGGTGGTTGCAGATCGCGAGGCGCTGAAGCCTCTCACCCCACGATTGTCGGTGTCTCGTGGCGTCCCGATCATCCAGTGAACGCATTCTGCGAGTCCTCTTCGCTTCCTTGCGACGCGGTTCGTCGACCTGACGCCACACTGGCCCGCCCAGCGCCACGGGCCTTGACGAGACACCTGGGGACGGGTGCCAGTCCGACGGTCGGCCGTCGGACTGGCACCACATCAACGCTGCTGCCCGGCTCCGTCGCGCCCGAGCACGGCCGTGACCGTTTCGGCGATCTGGTCGAGGTGGGCCGGTGTCATGGCCGTGGACAGGGCGAGCAGGCCGTTGGTGCCGGCGAGGACACCACGCCGGTACAGGCTCCACCACAGTTCCGTGGGATCGGCTGTCCTCAACCGGAGCAGGGAGCCGGAGCCGTTGACTTCGACACCTTCCGCCCGCAGTCGGGACCGCAACTCGTCGCCACGACGGTTCAGTTCCGTGATCTGCGCGGGACCGAACAGGCGCAGCGCGGTGAGGCCGGCCGCCATCGTGACCGGGTTCGCGCTGAAGGTGCCGCCCCACGACACAGCCCCCGGTGCGGGGACGAACGGTGACAGTACTTCGGCGCTGCCCCCGATCGCACCGACGGGGAAGCCGCCGCCGATGACCTTGCCCACGGACACCAGGTCCGGCTGGATGCCGTACACCTGGTGCAGCCCGCCCTCACGCAGCCGGAAGGTGATGACCTCGTCGATCGCGAGCAGGGCGCCGTGCTGCCGCGTGAGGTCGCGAAGCGCTTCCACGTACCCGGCGTCCGCTGGGATGAGGCCCGCCCGGTTGGGCATGAGGTCGATCAGCACCGCCGCGACCCGGTCCCCGTGTTCCCGCATCGCGGCGGTCAGCGCGCCGAGGTCGTTCTGCGGCAGGACGAGCACCGAGCCGGGCACCACCCCTGGCGCGGTGGGGGAGACGACGGCGTCCCCGGTGCCGTGATAGCTGCCCTCGAACCGCACGATCAGGTCGCGGCCGGTGTGCGCCCGGGCCGCGCGCAGGAGCATGAGCACCGCCTCGGTGCCCGAGTTGCAGAACCGCCACTGCTCGATTCCGGTGCGGTCGCGCAGGTGCTCGGCGAGCGCGACCTCCGAGTGCGTCGGCAGACCGAACGCCGTGCCACATTGGGCAGCATCGGTCGCCGCGTCGAGGATCTCCGGGTGGGCGTGCCCGTGGATCAGCGAGGTGTAGTTGTTGTTGCAGTCGATCACCTGGTGACCGGTGTCGTCGGTGACGATCGCGCCCTCGCCGCGGACGGCGTAGGGCGGATGTGGCGGGACGAACAGTGTCGTCCGGGTGCTGCCGCCCGGCAGAACGCGCCGGGCCCGGTCCACGACGCTCATGACGCACTCCTCACCTTCGCCACCGAGCCCGAATCTTGCAGGTCGCCGCCGCGGGTCTCCCGCGTCAGCAGCGCGGTCACGAGCACCAGCGCGAGCGCGGCGCACACGTAGACCACCACGAGTGTGGTGGAGCCCGACACGCGCAGAAGCGCCACCGCGATGGTCGGCGCGAGGCTGCCGCCGACGATCCCGGACAACTGGTAGCCCAGCGAGGCACCGCTGTAGCGGTGCCGGGTGTCGAACAGTTCGCAGATCCACGACGCCTGCACCCCATACATCGCGGAGTGGAAGAACAGGCCGCCGATCACCGCGAGGACGATCAGGCCGGTGCTCTTGGTGTCGACCAGGGGGAAGAACGCGAACATCCACGCGATCGCGCCGAGGGCACCGAAGATGGTGACCTTCTTGCGGCCGTAGCGGTCACTCAGCGCGGCGAAGGCCGGATAGGTGAACAACTGCATGCCCGCCCCGACGAGGGTGGCCAGCAGACCGACGCCGCGCGGCAGCCCGAGGGTCGTCGTGACGTAGGTGAGCAGGAACGTGACCAGCAGGTAGTAGACGATGTCGGCGCCTGCCCGGATGCCGATGACCCGCAGCACGTCCAGCGGCTGGGTCTTGAGCAGGGTCAGGATCGGGGCGCGTTCGGTGGTGGTCTTCTCGAACACGGGTGATTCGCCGACCTGGCGCCGGATGTAGACGCCGATGAGCACGACCACGATGGACAGCAGGAACGGCACCCGCCAGCCCCACTGCACGAACGCCTCGCGCGAGAGGACGCCCGACATCAGGTACAGCACGGCGGTGCTGACCAGCGTGCCGATCGGGACGCCCACCTGCACGAAGCTGGTGAGGAAGCCCCGGCGCGCGGACGGCGCGCGTTCGGCGATCATCAGCGCGCCGCCGGCCCACTCGCCGCCGAGCGCGAAACCCTGCGCGAGCCGGACGAGGATCAGCAGGACGGGCGCGGCGGCGCCGATCGTGGCGTAGCTCGGGATCAGTCCGATGAGGACGGTCGAGGCGCCCATGAGCGACACGGTGAACAGCAGGACCTTCTTGCGGCCGAACCGGTCGCCGTAGTGTCCGGCGAGGATGCCGCCGACGGGCCGGGCGATGAACCCGATCGCGAAGGTCAGGAACGACAGCAAGGTGCCGGTGAGCGGGTCGAAGGTCGGGAAGAAGACCTCGTTGAACACGAGTGCCGCGGCGGAGCCGTAAAGAAAGAAGTCGTACCACTCCAGCGTGGTTCCGACGAGGCTGCCGAGGATCGCCTTGCGGATGGGAGTGTCCGTGCTTGTTTCGGACATGGTTTCTCCAGCGGGGGAGTAGGGGCTAGGCGGTGGGGGCGTAGATCCGGTGGGCGGTCTCCTGGTCGAGGTAGCCGTGTTCGATGTCGGCGGCGACCGCGCCGGGGTCGCGTTCGCCGGCCGGCCCGTACCCACCGCCGCCCGGGGTGCGCAGGCACACGATGTCGCCGGCGCGCAGCGAGACGTTCTCGCCCTTGCTGATCATCGGCAGCGTGACCTGCTCGCCGTCGATGCGGAACCACGGCGACGACGTCTGCCCGGGAGTGCCGCCGGCGCGGCCGACCGGAGCGGTCTTGGCCTGGTCGCCGAGCAGGCTGGCCTGACCCTCGGCGGCGGTGAACTCGAACTCGAAGTGGACACCGAACCCGCCGCGATGCCTGCCGTGGCCGGCCGAGCCGTCGCGCAGGCCGTACCGGCGGAAGCGGAGCGGGTAGCGCTGCTCGAGGGTCTCGATCGACTGCACGCGGCCGATGCTCATCAGCGAGCAGCCGTTGGACAGCCCGTCGCCGCTCGCGTGGCCGCCGTAGCCGCCGCCGAGGAACACGTACAGCACGAACGGGGTGCCGTCCTCATGTACGCCGCCGATGGAGAGATTGTTGACGGTGGCCGACGATCCCGCCGGGACGCGACCGGGGGCGGCTTCGGCGAGCGCGCCCATGACCGCGGTGATGATGCGCTGGCTGGTCTCGGCCGCACACCCGGCGACCGGCCGCGGGGGTTTGGCGTTGAGGAAGACGGTCTCCGGGATGACGAACGTGATGGGTTCGAAGATGCCGGAGTTGATCGGGATGTCCGGGAACAGGTGCTTGATCGCGACGATGCTGCTCGACACCGTCGCGGCGTAGACCGAGTTCATCGGCCCCTGGCAGGGCGCGGAGGACCCGCTGAAGTCGATGGTCAGCTCGTCCCCGGCGACGGTGATCCGCGCGTCGACGCGGAGCACCTCGTCGGTGATTCCGTCGTTGTCCATCTCCTCGACGAAGCGATAGGTCCCGTCGGGGATCTCGGCGATGTGCGAGCGCATCTGCCGTGCGGACCGCTCGCGCAGCGCGTCGATCACCGAGCTGACCAGTTCGGGCCCGTACTCGTCGAGCAGTTCGGTCAGGCGGGCCTCGCCGGCGCGCAACGCGGTCGCCTGCGCGTCGATGTCGCCCAGCACGTCTTCGGGCAGGCGGGAGTTGGTCTGCAGGATCGCGACGATGTCGGCGTTGAGCTCGTCGCCGCTGAACAGCTTCACCGGTGGGAGGCGCAAGCCCTCCTGGTAACAGTCGGTGGCCGCCGCCCCGAACCCGCCCGGCACGCGCCCGCCGAGGTCCGGCCAGTGCCCGGTGTTGGCAAGGTAGGCGAACAGTTCCCCGCGGTAGAAGAACGGCCGCACCATCTTGGTGTCCATGATGTGGGTGCCGCCCGCGAACGGGTCGTTGACGATGAACGTGTCGCCCGGCGCGAGTTCACCGGCGCCGGCGATCACGCTCGCGACCGTGTACTGCATGGTGCCCACGAAGATCGGCAACCCGCGGTTGCCCTGGACGATCATGCTGCCGTCGGTCGCCGAATAGATGCCGTCGGCACGGTCCCAGGCGTCGGAGATGACCGGGGAGAACGCCATGCGTTCGAAGACGGTGTCCATCTCGTCCGCGATCTGTTCGAGCCTGCCGCGGATGACGGCGATGGACAGCGGGTCGAGTTCGGTCACGATGCCACCTTCACGATGAGGCTTCCGTTCTCGTGAACGGTCGCGGATGTTGCCGGGGGAAGCACGATCGTGGTGTCGCTCTGTTCCACGATCGCCGGGCCGTGCAGGGTCTGGCCCGGGACGAAGGATTCGCGGCGCAGCACGGGAACCGGGTGGCTGCCGTCGGCGAAGACGACGGTCCGCTCCGTGGGTTCCGGGTGCTCCGAGGAGGTGGCCATCACCTGGTTCACGGGTTTGCGCCGGCCGGTCACCACGGTGCGCAGGCTGATCACGCGGATCGCGCCGGAGGGGTTGCGGCCCTGGTAGATCGCGAGGTACTCGCGGCGGAACTCCTCGGTGAGCCGCTCCGGGGTCCACCCGTCCCGCTCGCTGCCCAGCCGAACGCGGATCGAGTAGAGCTGCTTGCTGAAGCTCATTTCGGCGATGTGCTCGACGGTGATGTCGGCGTCGGTGAACCCGTCGGCCTCCAGTGTCTTGCGGCCCAGCTCGGCCTGGTCGGCCAGGGTGCGCTCGATCCCGCCCGCGGTGCAGTCGTCCACTTCGGACCCGACCGCGGTGACGTAGTCGTACTTCACGTCGGCGATCAAGCAGCCGTACGCGGACAGCGCCCCAGGGTGCGGCGGGACCAGGACGGTGGTGGCGCCGACGGCCTTCGCCAGCTCGGCGACGTGCATCGGTCCGGCACCGCCGAAGCCGACCAGGGCGAACTCGCGCGGGTCGTGTCCCTTGTCGACACTGACCATGCGGATCGCGTTGGCCATCTTCTCGTTGGCGAACCGGATGATCGCCAGCGCCGCCGCCGTCACGTCCAGCCCGAGTGGTTCGGCGACGTGCACGCGGATCGCTGCCACGGCCGCGTCCCGGTCGAGCGTGAAACCGTCCTGGGTGCCCAGCCGCTGCTCCGGCGCGATCCGGCCGAGCACGATGTTGGCGTCGGTGACCGTCGGGCGGGTGCCGCCCCGGCCGTAACATGCGGGGCCCGGGTCGGAACCGGCGCTTTCCGGGCCGACCTGGAGGATCCCGGCGCGATCGACCGAGGCGATCGAGCCGCCGCCCGCACCGATCGTGGTGATGTCGATCATCGGGACCTTGATCGGAACGCCGTAGTCGATGGCGCTTTCCGCGGTCACCGCCGGACGGCCACCCGGGATCAGCGCGACGTCGAAACTCGTGCCGCCCATGTCGCAGGAGATCACGTCCGGGAGGCCGGCGGCCTCGCCGAACGCGGCTGCCGCGACCGTGCCCGCGGCCGGGCCGGACAGCAGGGTGCGGACCGCGAGCTCGCCGCCGCGGCGAGCCGGGATCAGACCGCCGTTGGACTGCATCACCTGCACGTCCCTGGCGAACCCCTCGGCCGCCAGGCGTTCCTGCACCGCGCCCAGGTAGCGCGACATGGGGGCGCGGACGAACGCGTTGACCACCGTGGTCGTCGCCCGCTCGAACTCACCCGGCTCGGGGCACACCTCGTAGGACGCGGTCACTTCGACGTCCGGCAGCAACCGGCGCAGCTCATGCGCGAGCGACCGCTCGTGGTCGGCGTTGGTGTAGCTGTTGAGCAGGCAGACCGCCACACTTTCCACTCCGGATTCCCGCAGGTCTGCCGCGACCCGGTGAACCGATTCGGGAGACAGCGGCTCGATGATCCGCCCCTGCGCGTCGACCCGTTCGTCCACTTCGAACGACCGGCTCCGCGGCACCAACGGCCGGTAGGTCCCCGTCAGCCCGTAAGTCGTGGGCCGGTCGCGCCTGCGCAGCTCCAGCACATCGCGGAAGCCCCGCGTGGTCACCAGCGCGGTGCGCGATCCCTTGCGCTCGAGCACCGCATTGGTCGCCACTGTCGTGCCGTGCACAACCGCGTCGAGTTCCGCGAGCGGCACGTCGAACTGCCGCAGTCCGGTGAGCAGGCCGTCCGCCTGGCGGCCGGGGGTGGAGAACACCTTGGCCAGGCGCAGTTCCCCCGTCACCGCGTGGTAGAGCAGCACGTCGGTGAACGTGCCACCGACATCGATTCCAGCAACGATTTCCATCGGTAGCGTCAACCTCGGTCTTTCCCAGCCGGTCAGCGCCGGCTGAAGAGCAGTTCGGCCATCTTCTGGGCCGCCTCCGTCAGCGGTTCGATCCACTGCTCGGCACGGAAACGGCTGGTGGGGCCGGCCACGCTGAGCGCGGCCACGTAGTGCCCGCTACCGTCCGCGACCCCGGTGGCGATGCCGGAGATCCCTTCCGCGTACTCCTCGTCGTTGAGGGCGTACCCCTGACGGCGGATCTCCGGGAACGTGGCTTTGAGTTGGGACTTGGTGCGGATGCTGTGCACGGTCACGTGCGGCAGCACCTCGCCCGGGTACAGGCTGTCGACCTGTTCCTCGGGCATGTGCGCGAGCAGGAACTTCCCCGACGCGCAGCTGATCAGCGGCATCCGCGTGCCGACACCGATCTCGGCGCGCAGCACGTGCTTGGTTTCGAACCGCTGGATCATGATCGCGTCGCGGTTGCGCAGCACGGCCAGCGAAACGGCTTCGCCGCACAGATCCGCGAGCGCGCGCATCGGCGCGATCAGGGCACCACCGAACCGCGCCGCGTCCGGCACGGCCGAGCCCACCTCGAACGCGGTCAGCCCGAGCCGGTACCGGCTGTCCGCGGTCCGCTCCACGAAGTCCTGCTCGAGCAGGGTGGCGAGCAACAGGTGGGCCTTGCTCTTGGCGATGTCCAGCGCCCGCGCGACCTCGGTGATGCCCATGCCGCCCGGGTTGTCGGCGAGCAGGCGCAGCACACGCAGAGCGGTGGCCACGGTGCTTGAGGTACGCGATGTGTTTGACATATACGAACGCCTTTCGTAAGATGCGAACACACGGTAAACAGCGCGCGAAGCCGGGTCAAGGCCTCGCGTGTTTCCTTCGTGTAAGCAAGGCGAACGTTGCGCTCGATCCCAGCTTCAGGTCGAGTGCGGATCGCAAGAGCTCCCGTGGAGTGCCAGCGAGGTACGAAGCGTTCTCACCGGCGATTTCCCATTGTCATGTGGCCGAACCGGATCCGCCGAGCTGCCAACTCATTTTCACCGGGACGATCTCCCGGTGTCGTGAGTCGTTAATTCGTTTGCGGTATGCGGCGAGGGTGTTTGAGGATCTGGTTAGCGGTTCTGGCCCAGACGAATGTTTTGGGTTGGGTGTTCCATTCGTTGATCCAGTGGTGAACGTCGCGTTCGAATTCGAGGATGCTGCGGCGGGCGGAGGGGCGCAGCTTGGAAGACGGGGTCGACCAGTGGGTGTCCGTGTCGTCCGGATCTTTGGTGCGGGCGAAATTCAGGCGTTTTGTTCGGCGGTGATGACTCGGTTGAGGGATTCGGGGTCGCGGCCGACGACGGTCGTGCCCTCGGACGCGGTGATGATCGGCCGCTGGATCAGTACCGGGTTCTCGCTCATCAGGCGCAGCCACTCGTCTCGGTGCTCTGCGTCTTTGGGCAGTTCGCCCAGATTGAGCTCCTTCGCCACGGCCTCGCCGGTTCGGGCGATGTCCCACGGTTCAAGCCCGAGGCGGCCGAGCACCGCGACGAGCTCCGCGACGGTAGGTGGCACGTCAAGATAGCGACGCACCGTGTAGTTCGCGTCCGCCGCATCGAGCTCGGTGATGGCCGTACGGCACTTGGAACACGCCGGGTTCAGCCAGATCTCCATCACGGGACCACCGTACCCGACACCCGAGTGCCATATGACGGAACGTTGGGTATGTCATTGCGGCGGATCTTCGAGTGGCGCTTTCCGGATAAAACTTTCCGGTTCGGGTTTGTAAGGATCTTCGTGGGTGGCCCGGCAATCGCCTGCCTGATTACCGAGTGGGCCGCCTGGCAAGTTCGAAGACTCCGGATGCTCGGGGTGCCCGCCAGCCCGGAACCGTCTCGGTGACTTGCTCGTGCACCGCTGGCGCACGGCTGCAGCCGAGGGAGCGACGTGTTCGTGGGGGAGGGACGACCTGCCGCCGTTGGGTGGCAGGCCGCAACCACGTTGGTGGCGTGAACGCCGGTCGTGACCTCAGCTGCAATGCTCATACGGGCTCGTGTAACTGGACGACCCCACCGAGCCGCCCCACTGCACGCAAGTCGACCCGGCCGCCCGAGACACCGGCCCCGCGTAATAGGCGAAGCTGCCCGAGTCGGTAACCACCGTCGAACCCTGCACCTGCAAGTGCGCGGAGACCGGCGAAGCGGTCCCGATCGACGTCGACTTGATCGTGGTGACGCAGTTGTACCCGTTGGCGGAGTTGAAGAGCAGGTACACCGTGCCACCGGTCAGCGCCTGCGAGTCGATCACCGAGTAGCCGGAGCCGCACACCTGAGTCGGTGTGTAGGGGTTGCCGCCGCATGAGTTGTGGCTGGTGAACGCGGTGTGCGCGTAGTAGGGCACGGCGACGCCGTCGAGGATCGCCTTGCGGACGGTGCCGTTGACCCGCTGCTCGTAGTGCAGGTGCGGGCCGGTGACCCCGCCGGTCGCACCTGCCTTGCCGATCTCCTTGCCCAGCGAGACGTTCTGGCCGACCGACACCTCCTGCACCGACAGGTGCGCGTAACGGGTGGTGTAACCGCCGCCGTGGTCGATCTCGATCCATCTGCCGTAGCTGACGTCGCCTTCGTTCTGCACCCGCGAGATCGTCCCGGCGGCGGAGGCGAGCACCGGCATCCCGGTGATGTCTGACTTCTGGAAGTCGACCGCGTACTGCGGGCTGTGGTCGCTGAACGTCGCCGCGGTGACCGTGGTGCCGCACGCGAAGGGCACCTGGAAGTTCGGTGCCGCAACAGCAGGAGTCGAACCTGCCAGTGTGATGCCGAAGGCGCCGAGCGTCCCGGCCACCGCTACGACCAACGTACGAACCCTGCCGACTCGCATCATGACCTCCGCTTTCGTCAGTGGGTGCTCTGGTATTCCTCCCAGGTCACCTTCGTGACCTGGGGACCGTCGTCAGGGCCGCGGTTGGCGAGACCGTTGAGGCCGAGGTAGTAGTCGCCGACTTGGTGCTGTGCCGGCGGCGACAGGTCCGTGTCCGACACCGCGACCGCGTGGATGTGGTAGCCCCAGTCGCCCTGGGACGGGGTGCGCCGCCACGCGGCGAAGCCGACCTGGCGGAGTGTGCGCACCACGGTCGTCTGCGTCGCCTCGGTCATGCCCGACACCGAGATGTCGACAACGCCGCCGCCGTCGTGCGTGCCTGCGGAAGCCGGGTCGCCGCCGGGGTTGTACGAGCCTTGTGTTAGCACGAACTGCCTGCTCAGCAATCCTTCTGCGGCTTGCAGCATGGCCTTGGTGCGCTCATTGACCGTGACGCCGTGGTAGGTCACGCGGGCGCCGGGGGTCAGCTCGTCGGTGACGGTGAACCGGCCTTCGCCGAGCGCGCGCAGCGACGTGCGGCCGGGCAGCCCGGACGCGTCCAGTCCGGTGTAGCCGAGCGAACGCTGCCATGCCGCGTACGCCTCGACGGTCTTCGTGCCGAAGTGACCATCCACATAGGATTCGTCGAGCAGCGATTTCGCTTGCAGCGCCTGCTCGACGAGTAACACGCTCGCCTTCGCCCCGTCGGTCGGCGTGGTGTCCGGCTTGCGTGGGTCGAGTTGAGCGGCCTTCACCACGGCCGCCATGTTTGCCGTCGCCGCCGCGTTCGCGGGCGCCGGGACCCAGGCGGCCGTCGCGGCCACGGCTGCCAGTACGAGGCCGGCGCAACGGAACCCCATGTGAACTCCTCACGACCTATGTACATATGTCGTGGATAGCTTGCAGGAAGTCTGGTGCAGACAGCAGGCCGTTGGCAAGACTCCGATCAGGCGGCTCGTGTAACTGGCGTCGACGACGCGCTGTACGCGGCGTGCACGTCGTCCGGCATCGGCCGTGGCGGGCGTACTCGTTCCTGCCGACGTCGCTGAGCCGCACCAGATCAGCTTTGAACCTTGCTGTTTTGGTCGGCCGGCACTGGATTGTCGATCGTCGCGTTTGGACTGTGTGGTTGTCGGTTGGGTGGTCGTCGGGTTCGGGCCTACGGTGGGCGCCATGCCCCAGTTCGTGATCGAGTCCGGCTTCGCAGATCGGTTGACGCGCCGGTTCGGCCCGCAGATCGTCGACTGGGTACAGGCCGCGCCCGCTCTTGCCGAACGGCTGGCCCTGGAGTGGCGGCTGACCTTGAACACGATGTTCCGCGACGGATCGACGTCGCTGACCGTCGGGTGCGTCACCGAGTCTGGGGCTGACGCGGTGCTCAAGCTTTCTCCGCAGCTGGACGTGATCGCCGAGCAGGAGCGGGTGTTGCGCGCGTTCCGGCTGGGCGGTCGGGTGCCCAGGGTGTTCGGGTCCGCACCCGAGCACGGCGCGATGCTGTTGGAACGGCTGCCCGGCGGGCCCGCGACCACGCCGACGGCTGTCCAACTGGCCGAGGTGTTGTCTGGCCTGCACGGTGCCGTGGCTTCCCCGCGCGAGGTGGTGGACAACGAGTTGCGGGACGGGGTTGAGCACTTCCTGGCCCGCACCGAAACCAAGCTCGGGCTCGACGGTATCGCCGGCGTGGTGCTGCTCGAGGACATCGCCAGAGCGCGCCGGCTAAGGGACCGGCTGGTAGCGAGCCAGTCCGAGACGGTCCTGCTGCACGGCGACCTGCACTACGGCAATTTGCTCGACTGCGGGCCGGATCGGGGCCTGGTCGCTATCGACCCGAAGAGCTGCATCGGTGAGCCGTGCTTCGACGCCATTGACTGGGTGCTGGACGGCGCCCAGCCGGTGTCGCGCAAAATCGACGACCTGGTCGCCCTCACCGGGTTCGACGGCGAACGACTGGCCGACTGGTGCCGGGTAGCCGCTCCAGTGCTGGCCGTCGCCGCCATTACCACGGGCCGCGACCCCGGCCCCCTTTTGCGATTCGGCCGGTCATGACCCGACCAGACCACGCTCGCGCCAAAGTCGTCAGCTGTGGGCACGCGCCCTGCGGAGCTATACCGCTGGCGTAGTTGCCGGTAGGACGTCACTGCCCGGGGCGGGTGAGTCCCTCAGCGGCGGCGCCGCGGCTGAGGACGATCTGGTCGGTCCGAGCGAGCGCCTGCCGGGCGCGCGCCGGATCGGCCTCGTGGTCGGTGGTGAGGTCGCGCAGCCGGATCGGTGGGCCGAGGTCGATCAACGTCGGCAGGTACTCGGCGCGGTCCACCGTCCAGCTCGAACCGGTTCGGGTGAAGTGGAAACGCGCGATGACCCCTTCTTCGGTGGTGCCACGGGGTTCCGAGTGCCGCGCGATCAGGTTGCCCAGCCCGTAGGCCACCCACTTCCCGTTGATTTTCTCGAAGGGCTGCACCACGTGCGCGTGATGGCCGATGATCAGGTCGATCGCCGGGTCCGAAAGGAGCTCCTTTGCGATGCGCTGCTGCTCGCTGGTGGCGTCTTGCTTGTATTCGGTGCCCCAGTGCAGGCTCGCGACGACGATCTGGGCGCCGGCGGCGCGTGCCTTCCGCGCTGCCGCGAGCACCGCATCCGTGTCGAGTGTGTTCGCCAGCCATGGTTGCCCGGCGGGCACTTTCCGGCCGTTGAAGCCGAACGTGTAAGCCACATGCCCGACCTTGATGCCCCCTACGTCGAGCAGGAGCGGCGTGTTCGCCTCTTGGGCGGAGCGGGCTGAACCGGTGTGCGGGATGCCGACTGCGTCCAGCGTGTCGAGCGTGCGGGTGATGCCGTCCGCGCCCATGTCGAGTGTGTGGTTGGAGGCGGTGGAGCAGTCGTCGTAACCGGTGTCGGCGATCGCGGTCGCGATCTCCGGTGGGGCACTGAAGTCCGGGTAGCCCTTGAACGGGCCGGCGGCCGGGGCCAGCGGCGTTTCGAGGTGACAGATGGCCAGGTCGGCCGAGCTGATCGCCGGGCGTACTCCGGCGAGGATCTGGTCGTAGTCCCGTTTGCCGCCGCCGTCGGCGGTCGCCTGGTCGGTCAGCTCCGGATGGATCAGCAGGTCTCCCGTGGCCACCAGGGTGAAGCCGGAGTCGTCCGGCGCGGCGCCGGTCGGGGAACTGGTGGCGGCCGAGGACTGGGGCGCCTTCGGTGAGCAACCGGCGACCAGCACCAGTGCCCCGACAATTGCGATCACGTGGCGGGCAAACATGGCCGCCATCCTGCCAGCCCCGCCTCACCCCCTCGCGCGTGCGCGTGTCCCCGCTCCAGTCACGTGAGTTCCCGCCCCAGTCACGCGAGTTCCCGCCCCAGTCACGCGAGTTCCCGCCCCAGTCACGTGAGTTCCCGCTCCAGTCACGCGAGTTCCCGCTCCAGTCACGCGAGTTCCCGCTCCAGTCACGCGAGTTCCCGCCCCGGCCACGGGCGGGTGGTCGGCACCCACCGAGTCTTGTGTCCGAGGTAAGTGCAGAATTACCTGTTCAATGTTCCTCGACGTAGCACTGGTGCGGTCATTAGCGGAAAGCGTGGGGAATCCCGAACACGGCCCGATTGCCCGGGTACTCGGTTTGGGTCCAGGCGCGGTCGGTCTCTGGGTCGTAGCTGAGATCCTCAGGACCGGCCGCCCCAAGCGACGTGCTTTTGGCGGCCTTGCCCACCGATTCCCGCACGATATGTCCAGGCTGCTTCTGACCAGCGCTGGTGGTCATCACGGACTTGTCACCTTGAGTGAGCACGCCCTGCATGGCGGGGTGGGAGACGCGACGCGTATCGGTCGACTTCGCTACCCCACCAACACTGTGTAGGGTGCCATCGTCGTTGAGACGCCAGCGCACGACGCGTTCGTTGGCGGGTTTGCCCGCTTGTTTCTTCTGGTACTCGCCGGCGACCAGCGAGTTCGTGCTGTGGTCGATGCTGATGCTGGAGAACCGCATGTCTTTCTTCACCGGCGTGTAGGACCCGACCTGTGGCAGCGCGTACTTGTACCCGGCTGCATGTGCCTTGCCGTTGCTGTCCAGACCGACCTTCTTTGTCGCGCCAGGCGCGGTGCGCCACAGGTTGTTCAGGTTGAACACCCGGACACCCTTTTTGGTATCGGCGACATAAAGCTTGTCGCCGGCCACCGTCAGCCCACCCGCGTGGCTCTTCACCGGTTTGAAGTTTTTGCCGTTCTTGGTGGGCTCCACCAAGAGCACATGCCGGTAAACGGGTTTTTTGGGGTTGTCGTAGTTGACCAGCGTGACCCGAGTGCCCGCCTTGCTTTTGCCCGACTTGTCGTACCAGCTGACCGCGATGAACTTGTGATTGGTGCCCGTCGCGCCCGGCTTGGTGTCCCAGTCACCGGTCACTCCCTGTGGGTACCACTTCTTGCTCTTCCCGTCCTTCTTGTCCCACTTGAAGCCGACCGCGCCCTTGACGGGCGTGTTCTTGGTCGCCTTGGCCTTGTGGTTCGTGTCTTTAAGGACGTCGTCCAACGTGGCGTGCGGGATCTTCCGGTTGAGCGCGGCGAGCTGTTTCGCGTTCTTCGTGGAGTGATCCGAGAGCGAGACCGATTCCGACTTCTTCGACGATGTCTTGGTCTTCGTCGGTGTCTTGGACTCGGCCTTCGTCTTGGCCGGCGTCTTCGTCGGTGCAACCGACGGCGTCTTCGACCCTGACGTCGGCTTGGGTGTCGATGTCGGCGTTGGCTTCGGTGATGGTGTCTTGGTCGGTGTCGGTGTCTTCGTTGGTGTGATCGACGGCGTCTTCGACCCTGATGTTGGCTTGGGTGTCGATGTCGGCGTTGGCTTCGGTGATGGTGTCTTGGTCGGTGTCGGTGTCTTCGTTGGTGTGATCGACGGCGTCTTCGACCCTGACGTCGGCTTGGGTGTCGACGTCGCCTTCGGCTTCGGTGACGGCGATGGCGATGGCGACGGCTTGGACGTAGACGACGAGCCGCCGTCAGCCGAAGCGTTGCTAACCGCCGACGCTGATGCGGTACCGAGTACCGAACACAAGACCCACAACACCAGCCCGCACGCCGCTCCCGCGGCGAACACCCACAGCATCCGACGCAACAACCGGGCAACGGTCATCAGACCGCCACCGCCAGGGTGAAGCAGCCGCATGCGAATCGGGATACACGCCATCGGAAACTACGCTCCAAAAGGTCATCAGCAGCCGGCCATCGACCGCATCAACAGAAGGGAAAACGAACCGAATCCGGCCCTCGACACACCGAGAACCACCGGGCTCTGCCACGGCCAACTCACACAGCAGAAACCACACCGCACGACGCGCGAAAACCAGCACATCAACAGCGGACGCTCAACCGATCACACCCACGGCACGCGAGTCTTCAGCGTGCCAGGAGATGACCTCGGGCAAGATCCTAATCCGCAGGGGGATCATGCGTCAACTCAGGCCACAGCCGATCCTGGTCGTGACCGAGACCCCCATTGCTTAGTGGGCGTGGCGTTGCGCGCCACCGGCACCCACCGGCACTGCCCGGTTTTCCGATGGCCGGCGTCGCAGACGTAGCCGGGGGGATCAACCTGAACGTCGGCACCGGACTGCGCGCGATGTCCGAACGACTCCACGCAGTCGGGGGCGGGTCGAGACGCGGCGCGACGGCGACTGGTTCCTGCTCGACGCCATCGTCCCGCTCACGGAAGGAGATCGCGGATGATCCGCATCCTCGTCGCCGACGACGAGCACCTCGTCCGCGATGCGATCACCGGTCTGCTCGACCTGAAGGTCGTTTTCGAGGTCATCGGCCAGGCCGACTCCGGCGACGAGGCGCTCGCCGCGGCGCCGCGCCTACGACCCGACGTGGCGCCGCTCAGACGTGGCGCTGCTCAACCTGCAGATGCCGGATCCCGGCGGCATCGAGGTCGCGCGACGATTCGCGGTTAAGTCGACGCGGGGGATGGCCAGCTACATCGCCCGCACCGAGGGTGTGTCCGTGTCGCATCACTATGTGGCGAAGCTGTGGCGGGACAAAGTGATTCAGCCACACCGGCAGGCTACCTTCAATATCAGTAACGATCCGGAATTCGCGGACAAGGTCGCCGACATCGTCGGACTGTATCTGGAGCCGCCCGGTGGCGCTGGACGTCGGCGCCGGTGAGGTGTTCGGCGAATGTCACCCGGTCCGCAACGGCGCGAACTTTCTGGTGTTCTTGACGAAAGCGGTGAAATTCCACGCGGGCAAGTAGATTTTCGTAGTGCTGGACAACCTGTTCATTCACGCCACCCCCGACCCAGACGTGGCTGGATGCTCATCCGAGCGTGCAGTTTCACTTCATCCCGAAGAGAGCCTCGCGGGTCAACCGGATCGAGACCCGGTTCGGGATCATCACCCGTCAGTCGATTCGCCGGGGCGCCTTTTCCAGCGTGAAGGTGCTGATCAAGCAGATCCGGGACTACATCGCGCACTGGAACACCAACCCGAAGCGTCAGGGGCCGGCATTGCGAGTGCCGGCCAGATGACTACCACAAGTGCAGAAGATCTGTCGCCACTCGACAGTGATCCACGCGAGCTCATACAACTTGACTCCGGCGGTGAGGTTAGCGCCTACGTTCTCGCCAACCCTCGGTAGCTTCACCGGTTAGCCCAGCGAGCCGGCATCGACCTGCCCATCATGGGGGTGAATCTGAGATCGGTCTTCGTCGTAGGTGGCGGCTGGACCACCAAGCTACAGCTGGCCACCAGGAAGGTACAGAACCCACTCGCGCCGGTGCCGGGGCAGGCCGGTGGGAGACCACCTGTCTTCGAGGCGGCGCCGCGACGTGCTTGATAGGCATTGCAACTGTTCCTCACGTCAGAGGTTGGCATCGAACCCGGGGCGGTGCAGTAGCGCGGGGTTGACGGGCGATCCTGCTGTGGATAAGGTCTCGCCCAAGGTCATTTCACGGTGCGCTGAAGACCCGCGTGCGGTGATTGTGATCGGTTGAGCGTCCGCTGATGGCGTGCTGGTTTTACGCGCGTCGTGCGGTGTGGTTCCTGCTGTGTGAGTTCGCCACAACAGAGCCTGGTGGTCCTCGATGTACCGGGGACCGGATTCTGCTCGATCTTCCTTCTGCTGATGCGGTCGATGGGCCATTCGGCCCGGCGCTGCTATGACCTCTTGGAGCGTAGTTTCCGATGGCGTGTACCCCGATCCGCGTGCGGCCAGGTGGCGGTCTGATGACCGTTGCCCGGTTGTTGCGTCGGATGCTGTGGGTGTTCGCCGCGGGAGCGGCGTGCGGGCTGGTGTTGTGGGTCTTGTGTTCGGTACTCGGTACCGCATCGGCGTCGGCGGTTAGCAACGCTTCGGCTGACGGCGGCTCGTCGTCTGCCTCCAAGCCATCGTCGTCGCCGTCGAAGACACCGTCGCCAAAGCCGACGCCGACATCGACACCGAAGCCGACGTCGTCGTCCAAGTCGACATCCTCACCGAAGTCGACGTCTACGCCTAAGCCGACGTCGTCGTCCAAGTCGACATCCTCCCCTAAATCGACGTCTACGCCGAAGTCGACATCCTCACCGAAGTCGACATCGTCGCCTAAGTCGACGTCTACGCCTAAGCCAACGTCTACGCCGAAGCCGACAGCCTCGCCTAAACCAACGTCGAAGGCGAAGACGCCGTCGGTTACGCCGACGAAGACGTTGACGGCGTCGGATTCGCCGTATGTGTTGTCGCCGCAGGTGGTGAAAGAGCGGGCGAAGCAGGCTGGTTACAAGTCGACTGCGGACTACACGAAGGCATACAACGACGCGGCCAAGAAGAAAGCGCCGGATGTGAAGGCATCGTCGTCGCCGAAGCCGACATCCTCGCCTAAGCCGACGTCTACGCCGAAGCCGACGTCTACGCCGAAGCCGACGTCTACGCCTAAGCCGACGTCTACGCCTAAGCCAACATCGACGCCTAAGCCAACATCGACGCCTAAGCCGACGTCGTCGCCGAAGCCAACGTCTACGCCTAAGCCGACGTCCTCGCCGAAGCCAACGTCAAAGGCGAAGCCGTCGTCGTCGCCGTCCGGGGTGAAGACGCCGTCGGTTACGCCGACGAAAGCTCCGGCTGCTTCGCCGCTCTTGCCGAAAGCGTCGTCGAAGGCGTTGACGGGGTCGGATTCGCCGTATGTGTTGTCGCCGCAGGTGGTGAAGCAGCGGGCGAAGCAGGCTGGTTACAAGTCGACTGCGGACTACACGAAGGCCTACAACGCCGCGGCCAAGAAGCAAGCAGCGGTCGCGAAGGCGTCGCAGCAGAAGAGCGCGGCAGCCAAGAAGGCAAGCGCACAGGCGAGCAAAAACGCCACCCGGAAGGCGGACCAGGCCAAGGGGAAGGACCCGGATCTTCGCGCTTTCAACGATGTCATCAACAGTGGCAGGTCGAGTCTGACGGTTGTGCCCAAGATTCCGAGGTTCGCGAACAACAAGCCGGTCAACTTCGACGATCCCGGTTCGATGCGGGTAACCCCGAAGGGCAAGAAGTACCCGAAGATCTCCACCACGGGTCAGTTGAAGACCGGCGGCTACTACGCGTTGGCATCGGATGGCAAAGGCACCGTCAGCTTCGTGTCCTGTACGACTCAGGCCGAGTGCGCAAAGAGCAAAGTCTCGCTCGACGCGATGGTCGGAACCAAGCAGAAGGCGTCAATTCTTCCTGGTGGGAAGGCGTCGTCGTACCTCCCCGCATCCGGCAAGGGTAAGAATCGTCTGCCGGCGACCCGGGCCAGCAGCAGCAACGGGGAGAATCTGGCCACCAAGGTCGTGGACACCACGGACAAGGGCAAACCGGTTCGGGTCGCGAGTACCGACGGTGCGCATGGGGCCATCGCCGTACACGGGAAGGACCTGCCGAAGGTCGACACGACTGGACCGATCACCCACCGTACGGTCGCCATTCGTCCTGGCCCGAGTGGTCGCACGACTACCACTGTGAGTGGCAGCACGGTTCGTTACAAGGATCCGAAGCTGGGTGAGGCGAATGTGCCGGGCGGTGGTTCGCTGAAGGTTGATGCGCCGGCGAAGCGGGACCAGGGCCCTACCCGGATCACGTTGACCGCGGACGAATACACGAATTTCCGGAAGCAGACCGGTATTACCGCCAAGGCCGGGCAGAAGGTCAAGGTCGGTACCGACGAAACCAAGTCCGACACGGTACAAATGACGATCGGTGCCAACGGCCGGGCGAAAGACGCCGCGGTCGTCAAAGGTCGTGGCGAGATCGCCGATACCTACGGCAACAAGGCCAAGGTGGTCACCGGCCGGGACGGTTCCACCGGCAAGGGCGGCTACGCCGCGTGGGTGTTCGGGCCGAACAAGAACCAACCGGGGTCGATGACCGCGCATGCCGCCGACATCACGGTGACCGAGTCCGACGGCACGGTGATCCATGACGGGCAGTTCGTGCCCAAGGGCGGCAAGGGCGCCGTCGCCAAGACGGTCACAGACGACTTCGGTGACGCGAAGACGGTTCGCACGGACACCCACACGCTTGGCGGTGTCACCGTCGTGTTCCCGGACGCCAAGGGCAAGGGCGGTTTGGTTGCCTGTAGCAACCCGAGCTGTGTGCAGAAGGGCGCGACTCCCGGCGGAAAGGTCTACGACTATGTCGAGCCGACCAACGGGGTGCTGGCGACGAAGAACCCGGATGGTTCGCTGCGGTACGCGCCGGGCAAGTCCCGTCCCGCCTACACCGTCGACGAGCGGGTCGCGGCGAACGAGCATGGCCTCGGGAACAAGTCGTTCCTGCCGTTGATGAGCGATGGGCGGTACGCCGGCCTCAGCGACCAGGAGAAGCAGGCGTACAACGCATCGCTGCCGACGATCACCCTCGCCGACCGAGCCAAGGCAGCCGCGCTGCAACTGCAGGACCAGAAGAAGGATCGTGAGTTCACCCAGTCGGGCCCGCTGGGCAAGGACCTGAAGACGCTGGCCACGCTGGCGCAGGACCCGGCGAAGAATGCCAAGAAGATCGCCCCCGTGGTAGCGCGGATCAACAAGCAGGGGTTCGATCTCTTGAAGGACGGCTTGCCCGCGCACAACGCGCTGATGCAGGTGCGGAGCAACACCTACACCGGCACCCCCATCGACGCGTTCGACCAGACGAAGGCGGGTGACCGGCAACTGATCGCCGCGCTCGTTCCGGGTTACAACCCGAAGACAGCGCCGACGAGTCAGCAGGTCACCGCGGCCAAGAACAAGGTGCTGGCCATGCAGAAGCGGGAGGTCGACGCGCTGGCCGGGTTGGCCGCGGCGAAGGACCCGCGCAAGGCCGATGCTTACCGCGGCAAACTCGCCGCTGCAATGCATGATCTGCGTGGGGTCGACGCCCAGATGCTGAAGAGCTGGTCCAGCGACGGCTCGAAGGCGACCGGCACCTCGCCGAACAGTTCGACGGCCTTGCGCAAGTTGGTCGATGAGGGCAAGACCATCGACACCTTTGATCGGTTGGCGAAGTTGCCGCAGGTGCGCAACCCGAAGACCGCCGCGGACCGCGCACTCGCTGCGGCGGTGGGCGCCGGCAACATCTATGCGCGCGCGAAGTACGAGTCGGCGACCCTGTCCAAGGACGCCACGGCGAACGGGCTCAAGTTGCCGTCGACGCTGTTGCCCGACCTGCCGGCGGCGTTGGAGTCCCAGGCGCAGAAGGCGAACTTCGACAACTACGACGGTGTCGACTGGAAGCGCGTCAAGTCCCTGACCCCGCGCGAGCAGGCGGTCGTCCGGGTCCTCAACGCGCCGGCCAAGGATCGCGACCGAATTCTGGATGAAGAGGCCGCGAAGCTCGGGTACGACAAGACCCAGAAGCAGTATTTCGACATCGCCGTCCGGGCGCAGGACGAGGTGCGGTTGCAGCAGAACGCGATGCTCACCGATGACCAGCGGGCGAATTTCGCGGCGTATGCGACCAGCGCCTTCGCCACGACATCCAAGGGCACCGAGGCGAACAACGCGCTCGCGACGGCGAAGCTGCTGAACCCGACGACCGAGGCCGAGTTCTGGCGGGCGTACGGCATCACCGGCACACCGAAGCAGAAGGAAGACACGCTCAAGGCCATGGTCGGGCAGAGCGCGGTCAAACCGGATCGGTGGGAGGAGAACACCGCTTTCCTGCCGGAGAAGTTCCGCGACCACCTGAATACGGTCCAGCGCGAGTACAGTCCCACGCTCCTCGCAGACGCGATGCACAAATCCGGGGAGATGCTCACCTTGCCGCTGATGGGGGCGGTGAACCTGGCGTGGGACGCCGGAGTCGGCCTGAACAACCTGGTTGGTATCGACCTCGAGCACGACACCTCGACGTACGCCAACGGCGCTCGGTTCGTGCATCGCGCCGGCGAGGATGCCGCGACCGCGGCCGGTAACGTCTTTCCCTTCTTGACCGCCGGGACGGCGGACACCGTGGTCAACGGGATCCGTCAAGCGGCCTACAACATCTCCGGCGGAAAGTACGCCGCTCCGGGGCTGACCAAGCGGGCCGGTGAGGACGGGTTCGAGTACACGTCCCGGGTGTATCCGATTGCCGGGATATTGCCGAGCATGCTGAAGAACGACTGGGACCGGATTACGAACTGGGAAAAGGCGAAGGCCGACTTCAGCGCCCACCCGATCTTCGTGCTCGCCGACGCACTGCCGATCACGGGCCCGGTTGGCGGCGCACTGAAGATCGGTGCGGAGGCCGCGGTGCGGGCCGGCGCCGAAGCCGGTGCACGGGGTGCGGCCACTTCCGCGCTGGCCACGTTCGCTCGCGGTGTCGCGGACGGTGCGCTGAAGCCGGCCGAGATGAACCGTGGTCTGCCCGCCGAGTGGGCGGGCCGCGGTAAGGGGGTCGGCGAGGGCGTTCGTTTGTTCCAGGTCGGCGGTAACGGGACCGCGCAGGTTATCGCGGACTCGGCGAAGTGGGAGACGCCTGAGGCAGCGGCGAAGGCGGCGGGGCAGGCGACGCTGGCCAAGCATGCGTTGAACGCCGGGCAGAAGGTTGGGGTCTACGGCGGTAAGGCGGCCGCGATAGCCGCGCAACTGCCGGCGCGGATCGGCGCCGCTCCGTTCAAGCCGTTCACCGCGGCCGGCAAGGTGCTCGCGCGGGAAGCCGGCGAAGCCGTCGGCGGTCCTATTGGACGTACGATCACCACGCTTGCCGACGAGGGTCTTTCTCAGCAGGTGATCAAGGGCGCGAGCGAGGTATCGCGCGCACTTGCGGGTGTGCGGGCCGCCGGTTACAGGAAAGCCGCTGAGGCGGTGGAAAACCGTGGTGTGCAGGCTTCCCAGCAGCGCATCCAGGCGGCCAATGGCAGTCGGCAGGAGCCGGGGCCGGCTGCTGATGTTGGTGTTGTCCGGCCGGGTCGTGCCTTGGATGAGGGTGGCGTGGCGGGGCCGCGTGATGCCGCGGGGCCGGCTGCTGATGTTGGTGTTGTCCGGCCGGGGCGTGCTCCCGCCGAGGGTGGCCTGGCGGAACAGCACAACCTGACCAAGCGCTGGGGGGTCGCCGGCTGGTTGCGCGGGCGCGCGGTCCGCAACGAGGTCAAGGCCGACTCGGGACTTGCCGGTCTGAACAAGAAGAACCGGGACCTGGCGGAGGCGAAGAACCGCCTTGGCATGGACGCCCCGAACGTCTTCGAGCGACGCGGGCTGAAGCCGGCGGGAGGCCTCGCGGCAAGGACGGCGGTGGAGGAAGCCTTCAAGGCCGCGCAGGACAGTCTTCTCGAGAAGAAGGAGCTGACCGAGTTCACCCGCCGGGGACTCGCGGAGCGCGATGACTACCCGCGGGAGGAACAGCGGAACGAGGCTCAACTGAGGGCCGCCGCCGAGAGACGCGGCGGGTGGGAGATGGTCAAACGCGAGCTGGACCTGCTCTGGGAGGCACGCGGACTCCTGCTCGACGACCTTGCGAGCCGCTCGGCGTTCGGTCGGTTGCCCGAACACGTTGACGTCGCGGTCCAGAACAAGATCGCGGAGACGAAGAACGGCAACAAGACCGGCACAAAGACCAAGTCGGGCTCAACCGGGAAGACGAAACGCAACAACGCGCCCGTCGATCCGCAAGGCGGTGGGACCAGGCCCGTGCCATTGCCGGATACACCGCCGCGGAACGAGTCCGTCTCGGGCAACCACGAGAGCAGCCGCAGCCGCCGTCGCGACGGCGAGAACAGTGAGGTTCGGCACCCGGGCGAAAGCGCCGGCAACCACCAGCCATCGGATGGCGCTGAAGTCCGCCCGGATGCTCAGGTCCGCCCGGATGCTCAGGTCCGCCCGGATGTTGAGGTTAGGCCCGCTGAGGTTCGCCCGGATGGCGCCGAGGTTCTGCCGGAGGCCACCGAGCGCTACGCCGACGATATCGGGCAGATCACCGCTGAGAAGAGCGGTGCACTGCGGAAGCTGCAGGACGTGCTGAACCGCGCCGAGGACGCGGAGTCCGCGCGTGAAGCCGCCCGGGACTACCTGAGCAAGCTGCCCGAAAATCAGGTCGCGGCACTGGTGTTCGAGGTCCTTGAACACATGAAGCACACCACCGGGAAAGAACCGGACTTCGCTGTTTGGCCGGAACAGATTGCTGGTGTCAAGGGGCTGCTGGACGGCCGCATCGCGCAGGTGGTCACCGGTGAGGGCAAGACGATCGACGGGCTTGCCGCGACCGCTACCTGGCTGTTGCGCGGCGGTGCGAAGGACATCGAGCTGTGGACCAACAACGAGGTCAACGCCCGCGAGTTCCACAAAGAGCTGGAAGACTTCTTCGCCCACCTGGACAGCTTGACCGGGTTGCGCTTCCTGGTCGGCCGGGTCCGGGAGGGCACCACCTCGTGGTGGGACACCTTCCAGGCACACCAAGCGTCTGTGAAGGTCGGTGACGTCCGTGGGTTCATGTTCGACGCGTGGAACAACCGGCACACGCCAGCGGCGGCGACCAGGTCGGGCTGGGCCGACATCGCGTTGTTCGACGAGGCCGACAACGCCCTGGTCGACCTCCTCCACACCATGCACTTCAAGTCAGATCAATTGACCCGGAAGGCCACCCCGCAGGATCAGGCGTTGCTGGCCGAGGCCAACGCCATCGCGAACCGAATCGAGCCCAAGTCGGAGTGGAAGGACCTCGGCCACGCCGTGTTGACCGCGGAGGATCTGCGTGTACTGCGGGCCCAGGAGGGGATCGAGCTCGGCGCGGACAGCAGGCTCAAGGCGGAGGTCGAGAGCGCGCTGTCGGCCAAGCTGAAGAACGGTGTGGACTGGCACGAGCTGCAGCACGTTGTGGACTGGAAAGACTTCAACAAGGAGAACCGCGACAGCCAGCCGGAGTACGCGGTCAAGGACGGCAGGATCGTCATCCTGGACAACGAGGCCGGTGTGGAGCTGAACGGGCGGCGCTGGATGGGCTCGACCGGCGGCGCCCACTCGGTGCACACCCACCTGGAGTACCAGAACTTCGTGGCGGGCAAGGGGGACGCGGCTCGGTGGGATCTGGTGCAGGTGGACCCGGCCAAACACGAAGGTCTCACGGTCGCTCAGCACATTCTCGGTTACGAGAAGGTGGCTGGGATGACCGCGACCGGGGCGGGCCTGGCGGCGAAGCTCAGCGGACGGGACGAACTGGGTGCGGTCGCGGTAAAGCGGCATTTCGACAACTTCGAAGAACGCCTGACCGACCACGGCACGGTCGAAAACCTGAACACCGCGAGCAAGTTGGCGAACTCGGCCAATGATGTGGCCAAGATGGCGAAGGACGGCCGCCCGGTCCTGGTCGGGATCAAGTACATCACCGAGCTCTACGAGTATGAGCAACGGCTGATCGATGCGGGCGTGTCGCCGGAGAAGATCCAGCGCATGGACCACTTCACCACGGCTGAGGAAGCGGCCGGCATGGTGAAACGGGCCGGCGAGCCGGGTGTGGTGACGATCGCGACGGGTCAGGCCGCGCGAGGCTTCGACATCAAGCCGCAGGTGTCCGACGGGTTGCACACCGAGATCAACAACGTGTATTCCGCCCGCTTGCTGGAGCAGTTCCGTGGCCGGTCGGCGCGCAAGGGTGACAACGGAAGTGTGCGGCAAAACATCTCGCTCACCGGGGATGTGGCCCAGGGTTGGCGCTATGACCGGCCGGCCGAGCAGGCCGTGCTCGCCCCGATCACCGCGGGCAGTAAGGAGGCCAAGTTCGCGGACGTTCTGGTCAAGGCCGCGGCGGATCGGCTCACCAGGCGGCAGGACAACCCGCGCCCGTGGGACCCGGGCAAGAACCGCAAGCCCGGTGGTGCCTGGTACAACCTGTCGAGCCGGTCCGGTAACGACGGGTCGTCCATCGCGACGGGTGATTGGGGTCCGAACCTGGCCGGGATCGACTCCGCGCAACTGGCCTCGGCGGTCGCGGCGATGACGAACCCGAACGTCGTCGTGCCGGGCGTCACCGCGGAAACCCAAGACCGGTTGGCGCATATGCTCAACGGGCTTACCGGCGGCGACGCCGCAGACCCGATTGCGACGTTGACGCACGCGATTCCGGGCACATCGCTCGGGGACGTCGCCGAGCGGGTGGCAGGGCTCATCCCGCAGCGCCGGTTCGTCCCGGGTTCGTCCGCCGAACGTGCTCGACTGCTCAACGACCAGGCCGACGCGGTGGCCGAGGATGGTGAGAACGGCGCGACCCGTGCGCGCACACTTGGCGAGGACCGCGCGAACGCGGCGGAGAAGGCCGCCCGGGCACGGCAGCCCGAGGGGCAGCCATGGTATCTGGGCCGCAAGCAAGCCGCTGCGGCGCGGACCAACGCGGCACGGGCGCGTGCGCAGGGCGAGGCTGTCGCGAGCGCGATCCGCGCGAATGCCGGGCGGCAGGCAAACGCTGTGCGGGCCGAGGCGGACGCCCGCGCCGCGCAACTGCGCGCCGAGGCCGCGGCGCTCGCCGCCAGTCACGCCAACCCCATCGGTAATGTCGATCACGGTGACTCGGCGTGGGCCGAGAACACGCTACGCCGGGTCGGGGCGCCGGACGGCGTGATCGGAGCCGTGAATGGTCTCGACCAGATCGGCCGTCGAGCGTTCTTCGAAATCAGCGGGCTGCCGGAGGGCGAGCAGGTCGCCGCGATGGACGACTTCGTCGTCAGGCACGGCTGGGACCCGGTGCTCGTCGAGGCGGCGTTGGCTGTAGTTGGCCAGTTGGGTCGCGAGCGGACCGCGCAAGACCGGTTCGTGGCCGAGCAGGCGCGGGAAGCCGAGACGGTGCCGTCGCGGTTGCTGCAAGCCGGTGTGCCGCTGAACGTGGTCGCGTCGGCGGGCAAGCTGGATGCCACGTCGCGGCTGGCGTTGCTGTCGATGCAGGCACCCGGCGCGATGAAGGCATTCAACCGGGTGCACAGGCTCGGCTGGAACAAGCCGACCCGGGATGCGGTGCTCAAGGCGGTGCGCGCGATCGAGGCCCAGCGCGTCACCGATGAGGCGGAGCGGACCAGGCACCAGTACACAAGCGCGGCCGCGCTCGCGGTGCTGTGGTTGGCGCGGGCACCGTCCAACGTGACCGACCTGGTGCGGAAACTGAACGACCAGGCTCGCGAGGCCTTCTTCGCCATTGGTGACATTGGTCTGGATCGGCGTCAGCGTGGCACGCTGGACAACCGAGACTTCGCTCAAGCTCGCGATCAGATGCACGCGCTCCTGGCAGACAACGGAATCGGCGCCAGTCATGGCGATGTCTCCGACGCGGTCCGTGCCGTGCAGCGAGTCGTGGACCAGCGCGCCGGCGTGGCCGTGGAGCAGCAGCCGACCGCGGAGTTGACCGCGGGTGGCGACCTGTCCACCGGGACGCCGCGCGGTCCCGACACGTCGGCTCTCCCCCCATATGAACCCGGCCAGACCCCGACACGGGCTGATGACCCGGCCCGTGGCGGCCGGGCAGCCGGCGGCGTCCGGCCGAGTGACCAACGGAGCCGGGGCCCACCGTCAGACCAGCGACCCGTTGCGAACGCCACGGCGCAGGCGAAGGTGCTTCTCCCGCAGTCTCGTGGCTTGCTGGAGGTTGCCGACGCGGTCGCTGAGCGTGTAGTCAAGCTCCGCGCAGCGATGGAACAAGCCCGGGCCGCTTACGCGGAGGCCTTGCGGGCGATCGATGTGGACGAGGCGCACCTGCCGTGGGTAGCGCGGCAGCTGAGTGCGCTCACTGGTTTTACCGCCGACGCCGACCCGATCGTGGCAAGTCTCGCGACGGTCTATCAGATGACCCCGCTGGAAGTTCTTGCGCTGGTCCTGGAACCGCGGGATGTGCTGCAGAAGCGTGCTGTGACAGTCCCGCCGCCGGGCGTTGCCCGGCAGATCATCGGCAAGCCGGCCGACACCATCCTGGGCGTGATCGCGGGGAACCGGGCGCAACTCTTGGCGGCCGCGGATGAGGCGGCCGGCCGGGTGGAGGAGGCGGAACGGGACTGGACCGCGGCTCGGGACGAGGCTCTTCAGCAGCTCGATGAGGCGCAGCGCCGGGCGATCAAAGCCGGTCTGGTGCCGTGGGCGGTGGACCGGGTGGTCACGGATACGCGACACCGGGTCGTGGACGAGGGCAGCCGGCCGGTATTCGACCCGAAGCCGGATGAACCCCAGTTGGCGGAGTCGTTCGGTTCGACCGGCCACAGTGCCGGGAACCTGGTCGGGGCGCGGCGGGCGCTGGCGCAAGCGGTCAAGGACGCGGAACCCTCGCGCCGGCGTGCCGAGCGGGAATATCGTGCCGCGGCGGCGGAGCTTCGGCTGGCGCGGTTGAAACTGGCCGGCCGTAAGAGCGCGGCGTCGGGTTTGCTGCGTGGACCGCTCGGGGTCGAGGTCTCCGACTCGGCGGCGAAGGCGCTGAAGTTGCCGGTCCGGTATGTGGTCGCTCGCCGGGCGACCGGGGAAACCACTACCGCCCCGCCGAAGAGTGGCAGCCTGGGTGAGCGCCTGCGCGAAGTCGCCAATCAGGTCAAGGACGACGAGGCGCGGTTGGGGCGGGCGATCACCGGCTTCCTGGTAGCCGAACGGGATCGGGATGTCGCCCATCAGGTTTATGTCGAGGAAGTCCGTGAAGCGGTGGTGCGGGCAAGCGATCACGGCACCCGGTTGAGGGAGATCTCCCGGAGTACCGGCTTGACCTACACCGAGGTCACGGAGATCACTCGCCGGGTGGCCAGTCCGGGGACGTCGGAGACACCGCCGCGATACCGGTTGCCCGTGGTGGACGCTGTGCTGGAATCGCGGGCGTTCCTGGGACGTTCCGGGATTCGCGCGTTCGGTCGTGCGATCGGTGTCGACGCCGCGGAACTGATGCGTTACTTCGACTCGCTTGATCCCAACGACCCGGACTCGTTGCAGGCGCTGGTGGATAAGGGCGTGACGAGGGGCACCGCCGCGGCGCTGTTCCGCAGCCGCCTGTCCACCAAGGACCTCAGCGACATCCACCATCATTTGCTGTCCTACGCGCTGGACCTCCAGTTCCTTGGTGCCGGTTACGAGGGCTCGTGGTCTCGGGTGGCGAAGGCCCTCAAGTGGTTCAAGGGCGGGTCGAAGCAGAGCCTGGCCGAGAAGCAGTTGCGGTATCGGGAGGAACTGGGTGACGAAGGCCGGATTCTGTATTCGGCGATCCGTGAGCGGGCCTTCGGCCTGGCGGCGGCCAGTGGGGCGACCTATTACGGGCTGATCAATGGCCTGCGGGCGGGCTTGATCGACAAGAAGGGCTTGCTGGAACTGCAGGGCAAGCTGGCCGATGCGTTGATCTTCAAGATGGTTCGCGAGCTGCCGGAGGACGTGCGGTGGCGGGCGGACGCCGGAGTGGTCGGCACGCGGTGGGACATCCCCGGCGCGCACGGCTACGACCAGCTGATGCTGATGCTCGAAGGCGCCGCCAAGGGCGCGGAGCAGACGGCCGACAAGGAGGCCATCGGACAACTGCTCGGGGATCAGGCCAACACCATTTACCACCGGGACTGGATCGCCCATCTCCAGCGCACGGTCGCCGCCGCGGTGCAGATCAAGGCCGACCTCGAGGCAAAACGGTTCACCGACCCGCAGGAGGCGGCACGGGCGCGAGACCTGGTGGTGGCCCCGGACGGGCTCTCGGCAATGGGCCAGATCGATTTCTTCGAACGCCTGGTCGGCAACGGTCGGACGCTGCGGGCATTGCTGGAATCGGTGGGGCGTTCCGATTTGGCCGACAGCTTGCCTGAACAGCCTGAACAAGTGCCGGACATGTTCAACCCGTATTTCCTGGAGAAGATGCGGGCTAACGAGAAGACTGGGCAGATCATGCTGTTGCATTCCGACAACGGGTGGGCAAAGGTCGGGCTCAACGGATTGTTCGAGTCCGTGGCGCCGGATGAACGTGGCCTGATGCCGATGATGGCGCTGCTCAAGCACCACCCCGAGTTCCGCAACAACCGGCTGGTGTGGGCACACCTGGGAGTCGGCAACTGGACGTACCTGACCGTCGACCACATCAACCGGCTGGACCGGATGCTGGACCTCTTCCCCGGGCTGCGCTACGACTACTCGTGGACACCGCTGGGGCAGTACCTCAACGACGACCCGGCGGTGGCCGAGCGGTTCATCGAGTTCGCGGTCAAGCATCAGGACCGGCTGCTGTACGGCTCGGACGGCATCAGCATGATGCCCAGTGCTCAGATGTGGCGGCATTTCACGGAGTTGGAACCGGTCTTTGTGACCATCGTTCAACGCTATCCCGACGGCGCGGACATAGTCCGCAAGATCACCGGCGGGAATTATGTGCGGCTGATGGACGACGCCGAGCGCGATACCAGTCAGCGGTTTGTCGACGAGTACTTCTCCGATTACCACGACGCGTGGGTGGAGTTGATATCGGAATTCCCGGAGTCGTTCCAGCGGGCGTTCCACGAGCGGGCACAGCGGTTGCGGCAATCCTTCGAGCCCGACCCCACCCGTGCTCTCGGCCCCGGCGTGGGCCCACGGGAATGGGGTGGCGACTGGCGACGTAACCCGCAGATCGAGTCCGCGATCAAGGCGTACCAGATCGTGTACGGCGGCTTCACACTCGCCAAGGCCGCCAAGGTCAAGCGCTCCGATTCCGTGCGGCAGCGGCAGGAGAAGGCCGCCACCGGCCGGCGGAACCGGCAGGAACGCGGCGGGCTGCGACCGGTGGAGACAGCCGAGGAACTGGGCATGGAGAAAACCGTGCAAGCCTTGGCCTCGGCGCATTACGCGTTGAAGGCCGCCGAAGGGATGACGCCTGAGCAGCGGCAGGAACTCATCGAGCGAGTGTTGCGCGATGTGGAAAACACCGAGCGCGATCGCTACGAATCCGCTGCCGCCATGAACCGGCTTCACCAGTTGTGGCGTCGCCGCGCCACCATGGGCTGGACCGCGATGACCAGCACCGCGGCGGCTGGTGTCACGGCATACACGATGGGGCTCACCCCGGCCTTGACCGCGGGTGCGGTCAGCCTGGCCAACGGCGTCGGTTTCGTAGTGCGTTCGGTGCTGACGAACATCAAGAACGCGCACACCACGGACATCCGGATCACAACCGACGCGCTTATGGAACGAGAGCGGATCGATTTCAAGGCGATCAACCGGCTCGCGAAGATGTATATCAAGCTGATCGTCCGCGACATCAAGCCCGGTGGAAAGAAATTCCTCAGCGAATACCCGGGCGTCGTGCAGCATGCCGCCGAAGTCATGGAAAAGATCAAAGAGCGGACCAGGCAGTTCTTCTTCGACTACCTGGCCACTGTCCACTTCCGACTCCCCGACGGTGTCACCGCAAAGGACCGGCGGATCTGGGCCACCATGCTGTTCTCCCGCTGGAAGGACTACCTCAACCGGCTGACCGGCGGAACGGTCGACTCGGTCAACCGACTGAACCCACAATCGGGAACGCTGGGCCGCGCGATCAACGCCATCATCGCCGCAACCTGGGCGGCCCACTTCTTCGGACACCTCTACCAGGCCCTCACCACCCACGGCCTGGCGCAATGGGTGTCCGCCGCATACCTCCCAGTGGACATCGCCTTCGCCGCCGCCACCCTGCCCGCTATCTGGTCTGGCTACGACAAAGCCACAAGCCCCGGGCTACGCAAGCTGCAAAACCTTGCCTTTACCCCCCTGACCCTGGCCAACGCCGGACTCACCGCCCAGTTCCTGTTTGCCGGGCAGTGGACGCAGGCGGTGACAGCGGCCAGCCTCACCGCAGGCACCGGGGTCCTGGCCAAGATGGGCATCAAGATCGAACTCAAGACCGGCCGTGACTCCGCCAAGAAGGGACCCACCGCCACCTATGTGGCCATGAGCGCCATGCAGAGCCTCGGAATGATGATGCTCGACCAATCGCCCGCGATGATGGCGGCCGCAACCGCCCTGGCCCTGTCCGGCCCCGCCACCTACCTTGCTCGCGGCGCCTGGAACCGCTACCGCGCCATTCGCCCAGCACCACGACACTCCTTCTACGAGGGTCAGGCGCCGCCACGCGCCCAGCACCTCGGCCCTCCCACGACGCCGGAGGCCGGTCCACAACCAGACCGAACCGAACTCGCGCCGCCCCAAACCGGCAACGAGCGTGGGGCGAGCAACGGATCACCGGCCGCGGTCGAAGGCTACGAGCTGACCGGCACGGACAAGGCGGAGTTCGAAGAGTTCGCCTCGGCGGAGGCCGTCGGCAGGCCGCGGCTGGAGACGGTCATCAATGGTGAGCGTGGACCGCCGTCGGTGCTGGTTCCGCGGGCAGCGTTTGGGCGTACCGCAGCGGGTCGGCTGTTGTGGGAAGGCGTCCTCGCCGCCGGCCCTCGGATGCTGGGTCGGATTGGGCAGTTGCCCGCCACAGCGCGGGCCACGTGGTCACAGCTGGCTCCCGCCCGGCGTGCGGTACGCGGGTCGGCGGTGCGTGCCGTGGTGGGTGTGATGGGGCGGTTGGTGCGGCCGGTGTTGTGGAAGCGGTTGTTTGTGTGGCCGGTTGGGCCGGCGGTGGTGGTGGGCGGGGAATTGCGTGCGGCGCAGGCCGCGTTGGTGGAGGCGTTGGATCGTTATCAGGCGTTTGTGTTGTATGGCGCGCATTATTGGGTGCAGCAGGTCCGGCACGAGCGGGGTCTGGACGAGGCCGGCGCGGTTGCTGTCGTAGCGCGGTCGATGAGGCTGCCGGAGGTGTGGGTTGCCACGCGTGGCCCGTTCCCCTCGCACCTGCCGATTTCCCCGCCGCCGGAGTTGGCCATGAAGCTGGTGGGGGAGGACCCGGAGACGCAGGTCAGGATGCTGCAGGATCGTCATCACGAGATTCTGCGCGCGTTGTATCACGCTGCGGCCAGGAAATGGAAAGCGCTGGGGGACTGGGATGACGTTGTGCCGGTCGTGGACGCCGCGATCGGGCGTGCGGGCCGGAACATTGTGTGGACGGTGCCGTGGCTCGCGCCGGTGGTTGAGAAGTTGAGTAGTGCGGCGCGGGCGAGTTTGCTGGGCCTGGCGCAGTTCCCGGTACGCGAACCCACCTCCACCACCGCGGGGGAGACCGTGCGGCGGCCGTACTGGGTGGTGCGCTGGCTGGCCGGCCAGACCCGCCCGATCCGCGGTCCGCCTGCGAAGTTGGCCGCCAAGGCGCAAGAGCTCGCCGCTGCTCGTGGGCGTGCCCGCGAGGATGAGGCTTACTCGGTCGGTAGGTTGGCCGAGGCGGTGGCGGCGCTGGATGCGCGGCCGGCCTGGATCCGGGATGTCCCTGCCCAGGTTTTGACGGGGGAGCTGGCTGGTGCGCTGGGTTTGCCGGGTCAGGTGGTGCTGGCGGTGCAAGCCGCGGACTATCTTCCGGCCACGACCCCGGAGGCACTCGACGAGGCACAGCTGCTGGATGAGGACGGGGCGCTGGATGAGGTGCGCAGGCGGATGGCCGCGCTGGTGTCGGCGGCGGAGCAGGAGCGGCACCGGTTGACCTACGCGCGTGCCCGTGCCCAGCGGGAGAACGCCAGTTATGTTGAGGCGATCACGCCGCATGTGGTGGAGGCGTTCAAGGCGGGTGTGTCGCTGGAGCGGATTGTGTTCCTGGCCGGGTTGACCCGCCTGGAGGTTGACGAGATCACCCGCGGGTATGCGCCGAACCCGGCTTATCGGACGGCGTTTGTGGATCGGGTGTTGTTGCCGGTGTTGCGGCGGGTCGCGATCGGGGTTATGGCGGTCACGGGCAGGGGCGACGAGTTCGCGGAGCTGGTGCGCGGGTTGGATTTGCGTGCCGAGTTCGCGGCGTTGGATCCCGGTCGTGACGATTTCCCGCAGCAGGTCAACGAGTTGCTGACCGTGCTCGGTATCGACCTGCCGATCGATGACATCCGTAGTGTTGGCGGGGCGCGTCTGTCGTTCGAGCGGGTGTGGGATGTGCATTTCCACTTGTGGGGTTATGACGTCAAGATCAATGACACGGTGGCGCGGTTGGCGAAGTTCCTGGACGCGTTGGCCGCCAGTGGGCATCTGGGGTTGATCGTCGTGTCGCCGATCCCACAGCGTGGTGTGGGATCGGGCCCGGCCGGTCAGGCTTTCTACTATTTGACGAACCTGGTCAAGCTGGTCACCCTGTTCGACTATCAGACGTTGCGGATGAACGGGACGTTGACCGATATCCTGTTGGCGAACGCGATAGCCCAACTGCCGCCGCATCTGCGGTGGCGGGTCATACCGGGGATCTCGGGGCAGCGGGTGGACGACGCGGTGGGCGGCCACCCCGACGACGCGGGTTTCTATGTGAAGCTCATGCGGATTTTGAACCCGATCGCGACATTTTTGGCCGAGACGACGTTGATGAAAGAAGCGGTCCATATTTCGCTGGGCCGGCAGATGTCCCGCATTGTCACCAGCGAGTACAAACTGTGGAGCCGGCAGCTGATCGCGGCGGCGAACCTGGTCAAACAAGAACTCGCCACCGGCTCCCACCGCGACCAGTTGCGCGCCACGCTGGAAAACAACCCGTTGAAAGCCCTGTTCAGCGACGAAGGTGGTGTGTCGCGTTATGACGTGTTGCAGATCCTCAAGCAGGACGTGGCGGGCTTGAAGACCCTGCTGGAGGTGGCGGGGCATCACCGTCAGGCCAGGGTGCTGCGCACCAGTGCGCCGGAAATGTACAACCAGCGTTTGGTGGGGTTGTTGAAGGCGTTGGCGCGGACCGGGCTGGTGATCGTCCTGCACAGTGATGGTGGGGACGCGCCGATGGACGCTGATGGTGTCTATACCGAGGGCCCGGTCGATGACCGGTTCACCATGGAGTTCCTGGCTTTGCTGGCGAGTGACCCGGTGTTCAAGCAGGCCAGGATTGTGTGGGCGCATCTGGGGGTGGGCACGTTCACCGAGCTGACCTTCGCGCATATGGACCTGTTGCAGTTCGCGTTGGACGGCTTCCCCAACCTGTATTTCGATGTGTCCTGGAACGAAACCATCCGCCACATCAAGAAAAACCCCGCCCTGCGGGAACGGTTCCTGGATTTCGCCGTGGCCAACCGGGACCGGTTGCTGCGTGGTAGTGATGTGGTGTCGCCGGAGAGCTTGCCGCACTACCTGCGTCATGACCACGACATCGAGTCACTGATACGGGCGTTGTTGGCACGTCCGGACGGTGAGGAGATCGTCCGGTTGATCAACTACGGTAACGCCGCCCGGCTACGGCGTGAGGCGCAAAAGGTCAGCGAGCAGTGGGTGTTCGACGAGATCGCCTGGATGCTCGAGGCCAAAGCCGCGATGGCGGCCGGTGAGCCGGGTGCGGCGGGTGAATACGCGGCGACCTGGGGCCCGGTGCTTGACCAACTGCCCGCCAGGTATTCACGGGACGTGCTGGCCCGCCACACCGACCTGCATAACGCGGGCATGCGGGCGACCGTGGACGGACCGAGCCCACTGTTGGGCCCGGGCGCGAACTGGCGTGACAACCGGCAGCTGACCCAAGCGATCAGGTTCCTCAAAGCCATGGACGTCGCGACCACCAGGGGTGAGCGGCCGGCAGCACGGCTGCGGGTGCGGGCACTGGTCACTGCGCTGCAGAACATGTGGGTTGATGCGGGCGCGTTCGTGCGTGATGTGTGGCGCTACCGGCCCACCCAACGCGCACTACCGCCCGCCACCGATGCTGATGCGCTCGGACACGGCCAGGTCACCACCGCGACCCTGATCGCCGACGAGCAAACCCGCCTGCTCCACGACGGGCTCACCATCGACGATGAGTTGACCCACTCGCTCCACGACGGGTTCGGCATCGACGCCGAGGCCGAGCGGGCTGGCCGTCTGGGCACCATCCGTGCGGCGGTGGAGAACAACGAACGCACCCAGTTGGCGGCCAGGGCCGGGATCAAGAACCTGGTGACACTGTTGAAGACCCGCAACCTGATCGGCTACGGGATCTTCTTCGTGGTGCAGGGCATCGCGATCGGCCTGGGCACGGTGGCTGGTCTGCGGGTCGGCGGCTACGAACTCGCGATCGCCGGGATGGCCGCCTACATCGTGCGGACCGGGATCAGCACGTTCCGGCACCTGGTGTCCCAATATCTACGGTCGCAGCAAGACGCGATTATCGAACGCGCTCAACTGGCCGACACCGACGACGTCAAGATCCTCGCCTGGGCGGCGCACCGCTACGCCCGCAAAGAAGTCCGCTCCCCGGGCAAACGTGCCGAGGCCGACGGCTTGCTGCTGCAGTTGGTGGCGCTGATGCAGCTGGTGGTGCACGCCCCGCTGGGCACCGCCGCCGACCCGGTGCAGGGCCGCACCGAAAACCACACCGACCGCGACCGGACCCTGACAGCGTTGTACTCGCTGGGCTGGGACCGGATCAAAGCAGTCACCGGGATGGTCATCGCCGGCGCGCTACGCACCAGCCGTATCGGAGACCTGCTGCTTCCGCTGACCTGGCAGGCCAACGGTCTCTACCACCTGTACGGACTCCTCACCGCGCAAGATCCCATAACGTTGGGGATCAACACCCTCTACCTTGTTGCCGACATTGTGTTCTTCGCCGTCACGCTGCCGGTCGCGATCAACGGGATCTCCGGCTACGACAGCTCTTCCCGCCCGCTCTACCGCAGGCTCCAACACCTGGCCGGATTCCCGGCACTGGTGATCGCGAACTTCCTGCTACTCGCGAACCAGGCCATCAGCCCCACCCACAGCCTGCTGCTGACCATCGCCGCCTACGGCCTGGCCACCAGCTCCTACAACATCACCAAACTCGGATTCGACGCCGAAATCTTTCTTGGCCGCCAACCGGCCAAGAAAGGCGCCAATGCCGCGTTCATCATGTACACCTCGCTCATGGGCTACGCGCTGGCGGTCCTCGGGCAGTTGCTCGGCGGCACACTCTGGGCCCTGGTACCCGGCGCGATCACGGCCGTTGCCGGCTTTGCTTATCCGCTGGCCGAACAGACGTGGGAACGAATGAAGAGCCCCACCCGCAACCAGTCCAAGCAGCGTTGGCTGAACCGCCTCCTCTCCAGCGCGGTCATCGGCGGACTCGCCGCCGTGGCCACGGGGCACCCCGTGGGGCTGGCCATCATGGCCACCGTCGGCACCCTCCGCGCCGTGCTCACGACCCTGCGGGCCCACCACCAGCGGACGGCCCAGCGGGCCGACCGCAACGTCGCACGGCCGTGGCGCGACCCCCCGGGCAACGGATCACTGGCCGCGGTCGAGGGCTACGAGCTAAGGGGTCCGGACAAGGCCCAGTTCGAGGAACTGGTCGCGCCGCGGATCGAGGGTGCACCGCGGCTGGAGACGATCATCAATGGTGAGCGTGGACCGCCGCTGGTGCTGGTCGGCCAGGCATCGTTCGGGCGGTTCGGCGACCTGGTCGTGGCCTACACCTTCAACGGCGAAGTCGTGATGTCCGTCGAGAACTACACAAGGTTCGATGAGGACTTCCTCGGCCGGGTACTGGAATTCGAGCAGGAATTCCGGATCCGCGGGCATTCTTCGAGGGACCGCGTGGCCGAGGCCAAGGTCCTGATCGACGAGCTGAACGCAGCGCGGGCACACCGGCTCGCGAACCAGAAACTCGTGGACGACGGCGGCCTCAATGACGACGAGAAAGCAACGCTCGACCGGTTGCGCAAGATCTTCCCCGATTCCGGCCTCAGGGGTGTGAACAAGCCGGAAGGCGATTTCGAGGACCGCAACGGGACGCTGTTCGACGCGATGGGCAGCCCGAAGGCAGCTCAGTACTGGTCGGCGCAACGCCAGAACTTCCTGGACCAGATTCCACGCCACGCGCAGAAATCGGACTTCGCGGTGGTGGATCTCACCGGCTTCGATCCAGCCCAGACCCAGGAGGTCCTAGACTATGAGGCAGCGCTGTCGCAGGGCCTGCGGATCAACATCATCATCATTCAGGACACGAACATTCTGAATTGAGTGGAATCGAGTGAGCGGATGTCGTCGATCGTAGCCTTCGACAATGGCGAAGTATTCCTCAAGAGTGCCACGTTCGACCGGATCATGGAGCAGGCCGGCGGGCTGGTCGCCACGGAGGCCGCCCGCGAGGTGCTGGCGAGCGCCATCGCGGTCGGTGCGTTGTGGCCGGAGCGAGTCAATGACGCGCAACGGCTGGAGGTCATCCGTGCTGTGTGGACCGCTGCTTCGCAGGTCCGTGCCGAGGCGGCGATCGCACCCTCCGGTCAACTCGTCGTCGATCAGGTCGACGAGTTGACCGCCGAGTTGCGGCGGCGGTACCCCAAGCTGGGAGGGCATCGTCTGCGACGTCAGTGAACCGCGAGGCCGCGGCTGATCTCCCCGGCCGCGCGGAGCACGAGGCCGGGCAGCGCCGATGGTACGGTGCTGCCGATTACCAGTGCGCTGACCGAGGCCACACCCTGCCCGTCCGGCAGCGGCGCGGGCGCCGCGACGCAGCAGATGCCTGGCAGGACGTCCTCATACTCCACGACCACGGCGTCGTCCTGTCGGAGCCTGTTGCGCAGCCGGCGCCATTCGGTGGCCGTGTATGCCTCCGGCCGTTCCCGGCGAGGCTGCGATGCGAGAAGCACCTGACCGGCGGCGGTGCGGCTGACCGACGCGCTGTCGGCCATTACATGAGGCAGTTCGCCGGGTGTGCCACGGGTGGCGCCGACGACCCGCACCCGGTCACCGTCGAGGATGGTCACCGCGATCGCCGCAGTGCTCAGTCGGGCAAGCGTACGGATCGGCCCGCGCGAGGCCCGCCGCAGCCGTGGGTGAGGCTGCCAGTTCTCGCCGAGCCGCGCCATCAGGTGGCCGACGCTGTACTCGGTGCCGTGCCGCTGCACAGCGCCGAGTTCGACCAACTGCGCCAGTAACCGGAAGGTGGTCGCCTTCGGCAACTCGCAGGCGCGCGACAACTGGGACAAACCCGCGCCGTCCGGGAACCGGGATAGCGCGTTGAGCACCTGGAAGGCGCCTTCGAGCACCCCCCGGCCTCGCTGCTTCTGACTCGTGTCGACGATGCTCATCTGGCCCCGTGATGTCCGCTGGATTGCTCTCATATCCGGCAAACGCGGCAGCGCGTTACCGGATCATGCGGGGTTTTCATTCGTTCAGCGGAGCAGGCACACTCTAACGGCCTAACCGAACGGTCGAGAAGTGGTCGTGCGAGCGTCGTTCGGCGTTGACCCCGGCATCGCGGGTACGACCGCAGCGCTCCCCACACCCAAAGCTGAGTGCCCTTTGGGGCAATCGATGCTGTCCTAAGGGCGTGGATGGGGTGCTTGTACCCGGTTCCGGAGTGCGGCACAGTCGGCGCAGAAGCATTAGGGGTGGGCGATGAGCGAATTGGGCTTCGACGCTGATCTTACGAAACGACTACAGCCGAAACAGGAGCGCGCCGACCGACGCCGCGATGACGTGGTGGGCGATGCGGCCGTCGCCGGCCGCCCGTCCGTGCTCGGTGTGCGCGGTTTGCTCGGACTGCAACGGTCGGTCGGCAACGCGGTCGTGGGTCGGCTCGCGGAGGGGAACCGAGCATCGGAGTCTTGGGGGACCAGCACCCGCGGGCCCGTGGCTCCGCGGCCAATCGTCCAGCGAGCCGATGGTTCGGGTACCTGGAATGCCCCGGAAGACTTCGGTGCCATTGCCGACAAGGGCGCCGCTCGTGTGGCACTGGGCGAGCTGCTCAAAGAGGTGGAAGCTTACCGGGGCACCGAGATCGGCACGGTGGCACAGCAAACGAAGGTCATTCACGATGCGCTGGCAAGGCAACGGGCGCAACTGATCGGTGAGGGCGCGCTGACCACGCATGAGGCCGAGCAGTTGAACGGCATTTCAATGGCCTTCGACGGTTTTCTGAACAATGCGCGCAGCGCCGTGGTCGCCGCCGTCAAGGCTGGTCTGAGCGGACTGCTCAACCCGCCGGACGTCGGAGAGATCAATGACGCGATCGGGGAGGTCCTGCATGCGTTGTTCGTCAGGCCGGACGAGGACAAGCTGGCGACGGCCAAGGAATACCTCGAGCGCACCAAGGGGATCAGCGACAAGGCGAAGTGGGTGGCCGACAAGGCGATGTGGCTGATGACCGACATCGACCAGGCAAGGAAAATATTCCACATCTCCGAGAAACTCGAGAAGTTCGGTGGCCTCATCGAGGAGCTCATCACGATCAAGGACATCGGACGGAACCTGTTGCTGCTGTCGAGCCGGCTCAGTGGGGACGACAGTTTGCTGGGCGGCGCGGATGCGATCGAGGCCGGCGTGGATCTCGCCGGCCTGGTGGGCAAGCCGCTCATCAATGCGGTTCCGCTGTTCGGCACCTATTGGACCGACTACCTGGTCCCGCTCACCAAGCGCTGCTGCGAAATTCTGCGCAAGGTCGAGGGCATCGCCGACAAGATCAATCGTGACCGGATGGCGCAGATGATCAACTGGGTGCCGGTGCCGGGCGGCTGGCGTCCGCAGCCGACCCCTCCCGAGCTCGACCCGAAGACCTACCTGACGATGGAGGGCGGGCGTGCAGTCTTCGAGTACCTGTACTCGACCCGTGTCGGCAATCAGCCGCCGATGACGCGAGACGTCGAAACGGTCATCATGAGGCACCGGGAAATGCTCGAGAAGGCGACCGGGACGGAGATCGAACTCGAGGAGCGGACCTGGAACCCGTTGTCGTGGTTCGGTCGACGCCCGGTTGACCTGCCCGGGTGGGTAGCGGCGAACATCACCACTGTCTGGATGGCCTTCTACGGCGGTGCCGGCCTGGGCCCGATCTGACCCCCGGCCCGTGCGATTCCACTCCGGACGGTCGCACCGCGGCGCGTCTTGGGCAAGCGAGAGTTTGCCTCCGGTCCGGTCATCGGACCGACACCTTCCTCGCCGGGCGGCCACCACTCATACTGACGCCGGGAGGGCGACGCACAACAGGGCGGCATGGTGGCGATACCGGGATGCCCTGTGGTTCCAGCGGAATCCCAGGTGGACAGTCGGGCAGAACAACGGGGGTGGGTCGGTGAACTTTGCACAACCTCAACAGCGGATCACGGTGGCAGTAACGGCTTTCGATCCGATATCCCAGGCCGGAATCGCCAGCCAGTTGCGTTACCGGCCGGAGGTCGGTCTGGTAGAGGAACCGGTGGACGCGGCCGTGGTACTGGTGGTCGTGGACCGGATCGATGACCAGTCGCTGCAGGCGATCCGGGCGGCCGGACGGCGGGGCGGGGCGCGGGTGGTCGTGGTGGCCACTCAGATTGACTCCCGTGATCTGCTCACGGCGGTGGAGGCCGGCTGCTGCGGGGTTCTGCGGCGCGTGGAGGCGGTGCCGGAGCGGTTGATCACCGCGGTGCGCGCCGCCGTGGCCGGGGACGGCACCTTGCCCCCGGATCTGCTCGGCCGGCTGCTGGAACAGATCGGCCGCCTGCAACGGGATGCGCTGGGGCCGCTGCTGACCCCGGGGTTGAGCAAGCGGGAGGTGGCGGTGTTGCGGATGGTCGCCGATGGTAAGGCCACCAGCGAGATCGCCAGTACCCTGTGCTATTCCGAGCGTACCGTGAAGAACATCCTGCACGATGTCACCACCAGGCTGCAGGTCCGGAACCGGGCACAGGCGGTCGCCTATGCGGTCAGGGAAGGGCTGATCTGAGCCCGGCACCGGGGACCGTCAGCTGATCCGCGACCACCAGCGGCGGCTTGCCAGGCGTTCGGTCAGGATCCGCGGGTCCTGACCGGCCGGATGCGCGATCACCTGGAACTCGGTGGGCCGATCTCCCCTGTCACCGGCGGTGCGGCGGACGTCGATGCGGGCCTGTTCGGCCTGCCCGGGGAAGAGAACCAGCGCGGCCGGGGTGCAATCGATGCGCAGGCGCTGTCCCCGGGGCCGGCCTCGTAGCTCCAGATGCACGGCGTCATTGCCGCGGTTGTGCACCTGCAGCAGGTAATAGGCCCGTTTGCGGCCGATCCGCCGGGGCAGCAGCTCCAGTTCGGTATCGAAAAAGGTGCCCAGGGAGAGCTGCCCTTCGGCCATCGCGGTCCGGCCGCTTGCGGCGGCTCCGGCCAGCAGTGCGAACGGGATCGTGCCGGCGCGGACATGCGGGGCGCGGGGCGGGTGGAACACCAGCCGGATGCGCCCGGAGGATCGCGCGCCCAGGGTCAGGGTGGGTGGATCGATATCGGTCCAGTGCGCGGCCGAGCCGATCACCTCCAGCAGGAACCGGTCCGGGTGGGCGGCGAGGTTGTGCACCATCACCTCGCAGGATCTGCGGCCGCCCGGCTCGATCGTGATCGGCTCCGGGGGTAATTCGATCCGTACCACCATCTCCATGACCTTAGGCCCGCAGCCGGCTCGCGGTGAGCCGTCATTGAGGAACCGGTTGGGGAACTGGTTGGGAAAACCCCGGCACGTCCAGCAGACCCGCTCGTTGCCCGAACGGGCAACGGTGAGCTAGGTACGACCGAAGAACTCCACCTCGCCGATGGCGATGCGTTTGCCGTCGGCGATTCCGTATCCGGACAGTAGGGTCAGTCGCAGCGAGCGGACCCCGCTGACACCCAGATCGATCTGCTGTGGCTGCGGGCCCTCGGCCAGTTCCGTCTCTTGCTGCCCGGTGCCCGAATCGGTGGTCCAGGACAGCCGGATGCCCTTCGGCCGGGCCTGGTCGCGGAACTCCGGCTGAGTGCCGCCTGCCCCGGGAGAGATCAGCACCGAGGTCAACCGGACCGGGCCGGAGAAGGAGAACTCCAGGAATTCCCCTTCGGCCGCACCGGTTCCGGCCGGAGCCCAGTAGGTGTTGCGGGTCCCGTCCACGGCCAGCCCGGCACCGTGCCCGGGAGCCTCGCTGGAGGCGGTGGCGGCCGCGACGATCGGTGTGGGCTGTCCGATCCGGTCCCGGATCGCGTCCACTACCTCGGTGACCTTGCCCCGTAACGGGAAACCGGCCACGAGCGCGAGCAATATCAGGATCGCCATGATCAGCGGCGCCAGCCGGATCCGGCGGCGGGTCCGGTTCCGATGTCCGGCCGGGGCCGGGCGGCGGGAGAACAACCGGTGCCACCACGGCTGTTTCACCGGGGCGGGCGGCGTGGCCAGCCGGGCACCGCAGGCCCGGCAGAAGGTGCGTTCGGGGCGGTTACCGGCCTGGCAGCGGGGGCAGTCCAGACTGCCGTCCTCGGGGTTGGGCTCGGCGGGGCGGGTGGTCGACCGCCGCGGTGGGGGTGCGGTGCTTCCCGGACGGCGCAGCCGCACCTCGGGCTCCGCCGGCGGGGACGGCTCGGCCACGGGGGCGGGTGCCGGTCGTTGCTGCGCGGGGGATTTCGGCGTCTGCGATTCGGTCGTTTGCGATGAGAGGGCCGATTCGTCGGGGGCCGGTTCGGCCAGCGGGGTCGGGCGGGCGGTCTCCCATTCCAGGAACGCCCCACAGCCCCCGCAGAACGTGTCACCCTCGGCGTTGTGCTCACCGCATTGGGCGCAGATCACGCGCTGGTCGCCGTTCACCGTCGCTCCTTACCGTGCCTGGCCATCTGTGTACTCGCCTGCCTGCCCGGTGTCCGGTCCCGGGATGGGCGGGACCAGCTCGATGCGATAGGGCAGGTGGGCCGGGCAGACCTCGGCCACCGCCCGCTCCAGCCGCCGCCGGTCCACCTGGTCCGGGTTCGCTGTCCGGACGCGGATCACCAGCAGTGGGGTCGGTGAACCGGGCAGCGGGCCGCCGGGTCGCCGGGCGTAGGCGGCCCCGCCGCTTTCCGCCAGCTCCACCCGGTACCCGGTCATGAGTTCCACATGGGACACCAACCCGGCGGCCGTGCCACGCAGCCGATGCCGCGCCAGCGCCTGCGCGACCGCGCTCCGGCGTCGCGACGCCGGCCAGGTCTGGTCCACCTCAACCGCTACCCACCCGGCCAGCCAGTCCACGAAATCATCCGGTGCCAGCATGGGATCGAGATAGGAATCGAAACAGTCCATTGTGGATAATATCGGCGCCAGCACCTGATCGAGACCGCGGGTGAAGCGTGGCAGGAAGTCCCCGAGCGACGGATCCCGGAGCAGTCCCGGCAGCAGTTCGCCGATACTCACCGGCGTCCGCAGGCCGGCTACGCTACCTCTCATGATGCACCTCCACCCTGACCTGGTGCTCGAAGGGGAAGGTCACCGCATTGTGCGCCAGGCCGATCCGGTCGGTGGGTTCGCCGCGTCGCCCCGTGACCGGATCGGCGGGGAACAACCGCAGTTGGGTCACCATGTCCACTCCAGACAGTCGCTGGAGCACCGCATACAGCTCGCCGGCCTGTACCGCGCGGCCGAACGGCCAGCCGGTGCCCTCCGGGCCACCGTCCAGCGGACTCAGGTACTCATAAAGTGTGGCCAGTGCCGCGTCTCGTAACGCGTCGGCGTCGGCCCGCACAGTCGGTTGCAGCGTGGCGACGACAGTGATCCCTTGGTAGAACGGTGGTTCCACGATCAGTCTGGTGCCCACCGGCCGCCGCTGGTCCAGGTAGCCGGTGACGCGTTGAAGCAGCGCCGTCGATGGATCCAGTTCGGGGAACAGAATCCGGCCACCGGCATGGGTACCCGCATGCGGGATCACCAGCACCCGCACCGCATTGGAATCCGGCTCGGCCGGGACACAGCGGACCCTGGCCAGTTCCCTGGCCGCCGCCCTGGCCAGAAACTCGTAATCGGTGGGGGTCACGGCCCGGTCCCGGGTACGCAGCAGTAACGGTCCCCGCACCGCGGCGTCGGCCACGGCCTCCCCGTCCACCCCGCCGGCGGCGGGACGCCGGTTGGTGACCCGGTACACGAAGGGAATCGGATCACGGGCCCGGTTCAGCACCCCGGCCCCGACGTTCCCCCGGCGGCCGCCGCCGATCCGGTAGCGCGGCACCGTGATCACCGCACCCTGCGGCGGGATCGCGCCGTGCCCGCGGATGGAGCCGTCGGGACGGCGGATCGCGGGGCCGAAGCACACCTCGCCGGCCACCCGGTCCAGGGTGAGGTGCCGGTCGGTGGCGGTGGATTCGGCGAAGCTGTCCACCTCCTGCCATTCCTGCCAGCCCTGTGCGTCGGAGACCAGCACCCGCAGCGGCCCGTCCTCACCCAGAACCGGGGTGCGGGGCAGGGCGAACCGCTGGCCGGGAGTCCCGTCGGAGATCCCCAGTTCGCTGTCGGTCACCGGTTCGGCGTGCCGGGCACCCACGGTGCCGCCGATGGTGGCCGCGGTGGCCGAACTCAGCTGGGGCGACTCCCGGTAGAAGGGCTGTCCCGGCGCGGGTTCCACCAGCCGGCAGCGCAGCCAGCCGGCGCGGCGCCGGGCCAGCACCGAGGTGGTGTGCCCCGGCGGCAGGTGCAGCACCACATCCCCGGGGCGGTTGAACCCGCCGGTGCTGTCCCGGTCCAGTTCGCAGGCCTGCCAGCCGTCGGCGGTCCATGCCTCCCAGACCAGCGGGGGATCGGTGGGGTCCACCCCGATCCCGTCCACCGCGCAGTCCAGCCGCAACAGCACCGCGGCCCGCGGGGCCGCCTCGGACAACCCGAACAACAACAGATCGCCCGCGGCGGGGGCGGTGCCGAAGCAGCGCACCGCTTCCGCACCCGCCAATGCCACGGACCGGTCCACCGGTTCGGTCTCACCGGCCGCGATGGTGGCTACCCGGGACAGCTCCACCGGTGAGATGGACAGCTCCTCGTCCGTGGTGAACACGATCTGCTCGTCCACCTCGGAGACCTCCCCGGCCACCTCGGTGCCGGCCTTGATCACCACCGGTTCCGGGCGGGGCGCCGACAGCCAGAAGGTCACCTCGGACCTGGCCGCCACGGGCGGCACGAGACGTACCCCGATCAGATCGAGGAACCGCAGGTAATGGCGCTCTGGTACCCGGTTGAACCGGTACAGCAACTGATCCATCAGGTAGGCGAAGGCCTCGATCAGGGTCACGCCGGGATCGGACACGTTGTGATCGGTCCATTCAGGACAGTTCTGTTGGATGTACCGTTTGGCGTCGTCGACCAGATCCTGGAACCTGCGGTCGTCCAGATTCGGGGCGGGCAGCACCATCAGGCACCTCCATCGTGCGCGGGAATCGTGTAGAACGGGAAGACCAGGTTGCGCGGGTCGTTACTGCCCCGGATCCGGTAATGCACGTCGATGAGCAGCAGTCCCTCCTGCGCCTCGTCCAGGCTCACCAGGACCTCCTCCAGCAGGATCCGTGGCTCCCATCGCTGCAGGGACAGCCGCACCTCGAAGGCGATCTGCCCGGCGGTGGCCTGATCGGCCGGGGCGAAAATCAGATCGTGGATCGCGCAACCGAAATCCGGCCGCATCGGCCTTTCCCCTGGAGCCGTGCCCAGGATCAGCCGGATGCTCTCGGCGATCTCCCGGTCTCCGCCGACCAGCGCGATCCGCCCGGTGGCATCGGTGCGCACCGGAAACGACCAGCCCACGCCGACGAACTCCGGCGGCGGCCCGCCGGCCGCGTGTGCCGCCCCGCCACGGCGTAACCCGCGTTCGTTTGCGGGCACCGGCATCCCGTCGCTCATGTTCACCCTCCGATCAGGACGGTGGGGCAGCCGGTGATCACCGGGGCACCGCAGGCGGACATGTCGCCGATCCGGATCGCGGGCCGCCCGCCGATCAGGACGGTCGGGCAGCCCGGCCCGATCATGGTGCTCGGCGGATGCGGGGGAGGGGGTGGGAAGGAACAGACATGACTGGTCCCGGTCACCGCGGCGGGTTGCCCGCCGATGAGCACGGTGGGCACCCCAGGGGGACCGATCACCCCTGGATGCCCGGTCGGGTCGCCCACCCGGGCCGCGTTCGGCATGCGCTCGTTCCCCCGCCCTAGTTGATCCGCACGATGGTGCCGCGTACCACGGCCTCTCCGCTCGAGGTGAGCCGGCTGCTGGCGGTCCCGTTCACGGTGACCTTGGCTGCTTCCAGCCTGGCCTCGCCGGTGCCGCTGAGCTTCAGCGAGGTACCGGCGGACACGGTGATCTCCTGCCGTGCCTGGAGGCTCACCGATCGCCCGGTGAGTTTCAATTCCTCGCTGCCCGCGTCGATGGTGACTCCCGTGGAGCCGCTGATCACGACACTGCCGTCGGAATCGAGCACGATCTTCGTTCCGGTACGGTCCAGATGCAGCAGGTACTTTCCGTCCCCGGTGACCAGGCGGACGCCCTCCGGGCCGCCTGCGGTTTCGGCGAACTCCAGCCGGTGCCCGGTCCTGGTGACAAAGGCACGGCCGTTGATCTGGCCAGAGTTGCCATCCACCAGATCGAACGTCGCCTGCGGGGGTTTGTCGCTGCCGTTGTACAGGCCACCCAGCACATACGGGGCGTCGATGTCGCCATGCTCGAAACCGACCAGAACCTCATCGCCCACCTCGGGCAGCACCAGTGCACCGCGGCCGGAGCCCGCACCCGGCTGCAGCGTCCGGGCCCAGCCGGAGGTGTAGTCCTCGGCCAGCCACGGAAAGGTCACCCGGACGCGGCCAAGGTGGTGCGGGTCCCGCACATCGCTGACCACCGCCGGAACCAGCCCGTTGGGTCCGGTGGGGCGGGCGCCGCCGGGGGAGACCAGCCCGTACAGGGAGCGCTCCTGGCGGCTGGAGACGGTGAAGGAGGTGGTGTAGCCGGCCACGGTGTCGAACTGGTGGCGAGCGGCGGTGAGGGTATAGCGCCCTTCGAACGGTGAACCCACGTTGACCAGAGCCACCGCCGTCCCGGCGCGCAGCCTGGGATTGCCCCTGGCCACCCCCTCGACCTCGGCACAGCAGCCGCCGATGCCGGCCGCCAGTGCGTCCGCAGCCGCCTTCACCTTCGCTGCCGTCCGATAAGGACGGTCTACTGAGGACAGAGGTGGGGCAGAGAACAGGCTGCCCAGCCGTGCCGGGTCGACCCCGGGTGCCTCGGTGCCCGGGGTGCTCGGGGTGGCCTTGGCGGACAGCGCCTGTTTCCGTTCGGCATCCCAGGAGCGAACCCAGACCGCGGGGACCTGTTCGGTGGAGGTGACCCCGGCCCGCAGTGCGATCAGGTTGCGGCCCGCCTCCAGCACCAGTGGATCGGTGCTGGCCTTGGCGGTGGTGGCCGGGGCACCTTTCGGGGGCTGGGGTATGCGGAAGTTCAGCGCCTTGTCCTCCACGGTGACTTCGGCACCCACCGAATCGGCCAGCCTGCGCAGGAATTCCCAGTCGCTGATGTTGTCCTGGGTGATCTGGGCATCGGGGCGGCCGCCGAGTCCGGGCACCGATTCGATGGTGCCCGCCTCCAGTTGCGCCCGCTGGGCCACCCGTTTGACCACGCTGACCAGATCGGTGTCGGTGTAGGCGGCTACTCGCCTGCCCCGGAACAGCCGGTGCGCATGGTCGTAGCCGCGCACCTCGGTGACCCCGCCGGTGGCGTCCAGTTCCGTGCTCAGCGCGGTCACTTCCCCCGACAGCAGCAGAACCGGGCCGCCGGGATCGCTGGAACGGGCCGAGATCCGTACCGGGCTGCCGATCTCGATCCCGGTCTTGGCCAGCACGATCCTTTCTGGATCAGAAAAACGTAGTACGAACATGTCCGGCAGGTTGCGGCTGCCGTCCACGAAGGCATGCGTCAGTTTGGTCGCGATCTCCATCGGCAGCGCCGCGCCGGACACCTCGACCAGCAGGGAACCGGAGTAGGACTCGTTGGCCATCTCAGCCGCCGTCCATTATGGATATCTGCGGGCTCGTCAGTTCCTCGGGGGCGGGCAGCAGCAAGGTGGTTCCCGGCCGAAGCCGGAACGGATTGTCGATCCCGTTCGCCTCGGCGATCTCCCGCCACGCGGCGGGGTTGCCGTAGGCCTGCTGGGCGATCGACGCGAGAGTGTCCCCGGCTACCAGCCGGTGACCCTCCCGAGCGGTGCGCCCACCCGAGGTGGGGTTCTGCCGGGCGGTCTCCCCGGAGATCTCCTCCAGCGTCACCGTGCACACCGCGCGAATCGGGGTTCCACTGGGGGTGAACAGGGTGAACTTGGCGGCCACACTGCAGATGTAGGCGGTGAAACCGGTCAGTCCGCCCCAGTGGAAGACCACCCAGGGCGGGGAACCGCTGCCCTTGCTCCTGGTCTTGTCCGTGGGCACGCAACAGGTGAACAGCCGGTCCACGGTTCGGACGACGCGGTCATCGGCGGTGGCGGTGGCGTCCAAGAACATCTCCAGCGTGAGCGTGCTGGGTTCCGGGCCCTTGTAATGCGGAACCCCGCTGCTGCGGCTGTTGGGCTGAGTGTCCTTCGTCCACTTGGCCTTCTTGCTGAGCGACAGTTCGGTGGGGTTGAACTGGAAGTCGATCCGGCCACGGGGCGGCCCGGGAGCGGCCGAACCATGCGCGGGTGGCTCTCGCAACTCGAAGTAGGCCCGTTCCAGCCGGGCCGGAAGCCCGCCGCTCGTGGCGCTACCGCCGGTGGCGCTGAAGGTGATCGGTGCGTTCATGCCCGCGTCAGCTCCCGGTACCTGGTCCGAAGAACCCGTGATGGGCCAGCTCCAGTGTTTCCATGGCGGGTTTGAGGTTGTCCGGGCCGAGGGAAGGCCCGGTCCAACGTACGGGGATCACGTCGAGCAGCCCCCAACTGGCCACCTTGTCCCCGTGCAGGGTGCGGGCCTCGATGGTCGCGGTGCATTGCTTGTGCCCGCCCACCGAAGCGATGAACCACTGCATCAGCTTCGCGCTCTCGGCGCGGATCGGCCGGGTCAGCTTGACGTTGGAGTACTTCACCCTGGTCGGCAGGTGCCAGATCATGGTGTTGTTCCCGCCCTCCCTGCGCTGCTCGATCTCGATCTCCGCGCCGAGCCCCTCGCAGCTGTTGAAGGCGCCGAGGTTCACATCGTCGATGGACACCACGAAGCAGACTCCGACGGCGATATCGTCCTCCGGCATGGGGCCTCCTGTAGGTGAGTACGGGTGATCAGCGGGGAAGGTCGGACAGGGCGCCGCGGCGTTCCCGGTCCAGTCGCAGTTCGGTGCGCAGTCGCCGTAGCAGCGGGTCGTAGAGGGTTTTCAGCAGTTCCTCCGGATCGGTGTGACTGGCCTGCGGGGCCGCGGGCGCGACGGTATTCGCCGTCGCGCTACCGCTTACGGGATGCACGCTCACCGCTGGCTCACTCACCTTGGTGGGCTCGGCGGTTTCGATGGCCCGCTGCGCCACCGGCTCGTTCGGCTCGTCCACAATGGAGGTTGTGGGCGACGATTCCATGGGGGCCACCGGAAGTGCCGGGGGCCGGGTGCGGTTCGGTAACGTCCGGTGTCGCGGAAAGGGAATCTCCGGACCGGTCGGGCTCGCTGGTCGGGTGAACGGGCCCAGGCGGAATGTTCCGGCGGGGCCCGGGGGATTCGCCGACTGCAGGCCGTTGTCTCCGAAAACGTCGGGCAAGACCGTGGCAGCGGCTGGGGGATGCGCTCCGGTGGGCAGGAGGGCCGGGGTCAGCCCGTGGCCGGGGAGCAGCCCGGTGTGCCCGGGCGGGGTCGTGCCCCCGTCGTGCCAGCCCCCGGATGGTTCCGGCCGGGCTGGGGTGGTTACCCGGCTGACGGTGAGCAGGCGTGGCGGCAGGGACGCGGGCGGGAGGTCCACTGTGGTGGGCTCGGTCACCTGGAGGTGTCGTTCGGTTGCCCGGCCGGGTCGCTGGGAGGCACTGGTTGCGGGCGGTTCTGGTGTGCCACGCGATTGCGGGGCGGCGGGCAGTGGCGCGCCCAGCCCGGGGCGATGCACGGCCGAGTTGGTCTTCCACTGTGGACTTGGTGGTGACGGCGTCGTTGTTGGGAAGGCGGCTTTCCAGACGCGGCCGGTGGGAGGCAATGGCGCACCGAGGCCGCCGACGGGCAGTGGCTCCGGCGGTGATGGCACCAACGAAGGCGGCGCTGTACCTGACCGTTCGGCGGGAACTCGCGGCGGCTGGTGTTCAGAGCCGCGTGCCGGACCAGGCAGGGGAAGAACGCCGAGAACGTGGGGCGCGCCGGGAGCGAGCGGTGGTGTGTGCCCGGCCTGCCGTTGCAGCGATGGTAGGGCAGGCGCCGAGCGGATGAGCGGGAGGTCCGACGATGCTCCGGGGCGCGGCAGAGGCGCGGGCGAGGGGGCCGGACTCGCGCCGTCCACCGGTGCGCTGGCCACGGTCTTGTTCCGGGGGGTGCTCGCCACCGGGTGCCCGGTCACCTCGGCCCGCGTGGAGGCGGCGGTGCCCGGTGGCGCGCCGGTCGAGATCTCCTCCGGAGTCGGCTTCGGGAGGTGCTCGGCCGGAACGGCCGGCCGGGTCTGGCGCGGTGCCGCGGGGACCGCCAACTCCGGTGCCGGCCCTGCCGCCGAGGTACCGGCCGCTTTCCGGATGGCGGCCGGTAGCCGCGGGTGATCCGGTGCTTCCCCGAAAGGCGTGGATACGGGCGTGGTGCGCGGTACGACCGTGTCCACCGTCCGCTGCGAACTGTCCATTCGGGACGGTAAGGCTGTGGTCGCCGCAGTTTCCGGTGCGGCCGGCCGCAGCCGGCGAAGCACTGTTTGCCAGCCCGGCCGGCGTGCCGGGGCCGAGGGGTGCGGCGAGTGCGGGCCGGGTCCGGCCGCGGCCGAGCGCTGTGTCTGCGCGTTCGGAGCAGGCGCGGGCGCCCCACCGACCACCAGCCCGGCGGGCGCACCGGGGCCGAAGGCGTGGCCCAGCGGAGCGAGGAACCGCGGATCCTGCCAGGAGGACAGGATCGCGGTGAACTTCGCGGCCGGGTTGATTCTGGGATCCAGGGTGGCCACCGGATGGATCGCGGGCAGGGCCGCCCAGTCCCGCCGGGGCGCCGTAACCGGTGGCCGCTCCGGTTCGCCTGCCGCAGCGGTTTCCGCGGTGTCACCGCGCCACCACCGGCTCCAAGGCCGCATCCGTTCACACTCCTTGCTCGCGCCGGGTATTGATCCTGACGACCTCGTCGACGAACCGCAGCCGTTCCGGGTGCTCCAGATCGAGCAGATCGTCGAGGGACCAATGCAGGTGGTAGGCCAGGTACCCGACCTCCCGGTACAACCGGTCGGACGGGTAGGTCAGGATTCCCCCAGGCGACCACCGGCCAGCTCGACCAGGAACTCGTGCCGGCATTCCGGGCAGGCCGCCGAGACCCTGGTATGGCCCTCGCTGTTGACGGTGCGGTAAAGCTCCTGCAGGAAGGCCAGGTCCGAGGCGAACATGTTCTCGATCACCTCCGCATGCACATCGGTGATCTCGCCGAGTCTGGTGATCACCCTGCCCAGCAGGACCACGGTCAGGTAGGCCGGGTTCTCCCGGACCCGGTCGTCGCGTAACGGGACCAACTCGTCTCGCGCCGTGGCCAGCCGCATCACCCCGTCCCGGTGCAGGGTGCCGTCCTCGGCGAGGTAGCCGCGGGGCAGCCGGAACGAGAATGTGGTGCGCAATGGTTCCGGCTCTTCGGCCGCCGGTGCCGGCGGCGGGGCCGGTGCCGCACTGCTGACCGTGCGGCGCATGTCACTCCGCTTCCATCTGTTCGTAGGTGACCACGAGCTTCTCGGTGAGCACGCTGGTGTCGCCGGCCTTCAGGGTGCTGATTTCCAGGCTCTTGGCCCAGGCGTTGGTCAGCTTGTAGCGCTTGATGGGATTACCCTCGAAGTCGTAGACGATCACGGCGCCACCCTTGCGGGCATCGCTCATCTTCCCGAAATGGCAGTCCTTGATCCATTTTTCGAAGCTGTTGTCGGAAGTGAGGCCGCGGGTGAAGGTGACCTCACCGGCCTTGGGCCTGCCGGGCAACTTCTTGATCACGTACTTGCCGTCCGCGGTGTTCTGCTTCAGCTCGATGACGTCCTGCTCCATCTTCAAGCCGGAGACCTCGGAGATCTGCTTGATCTGGATACCATCCACCTCCAGCCCGAAGGAGTGGCCGACCGAGGTGTCCATATCGGGAAGGGCCATTCCCCTTACCGTCCTTTCGCTTCCGTCGCTGCGCCGTTATTCGGAGATCACTCGTTGACCAGGCTGGTGCCGCTGGCCAGCTGGGCCAGCCGGAAGATGACGAACTCGGCCGGTTTCACCGGGGCGACCCCGATCTCGCAGACCACCTGTCCCGCGTCAATGCTCTCCGCCGGGTTGGTCTCCCGGTCACAGCGGACGTAGAACGCCTCATCCGGGGTCAGCCCGAACAGCGCGCCCTTGCGCCATTCGTTGACCAGGAAGGCGCTGATGGTGCGCCGGATCCGGGCCCACAGGGCATCGTCATTGGGTTCGAAGACCACCCACTGGGTGCCGTTCAGAATGGACTCTTCGAGGTAGTTGAACAGCCGGCGCACGTTGAGGTAGCGCCATTCCGCGTCGGAGGACAGGGTTCGGGCCCCCCAGACCCTGATCCCGCGGCCCGGGAAGCTCCGGATGCAGTTGATGCCCAGCGGGTTGAGCAGATCGTGTTCCGGCTTGGTCAGCTGGCTGGCCAGACCGAGCGCCCCGCGTACCACCTCGTTGGCCGGTGCCTTGTGCACCCCGCGGGATTCGTCGCTGCGGGCCCAGACTCCGGCCATATGCCCGCTGGGCGGCAGCGAAACGTTCTTGCCCGAGGCGGGATCGAAGGCGGTGATCCACGGCCAGTACAAGGCCGTGTAGCGGGAGTCGTACCGCGCCTGCTCCACCAGCCATTCCTTGACCTGCTGGGGGCCCAGGCCCGGCGGCGGGTCCAGAATGGCCATCCGGTCACCCATCAGCTCGCAATGGCTGATCACGGCCTGCTGCACCGCGTGCACCCCGTCCAGATCGATCGCACCCCGCTGGTAGGCGCTCATCAGGTCCGGTACGGCCACCATGGTGACCTCGTCCACCGTCTCCAGCCCGGAAAATCCGGTGCGGTCGGCGACATCCCCGACATACTCCTTGGCGGTGACCCGCGCCGGGGCCGAGGCCGGTTCCGGCACGGCGGGCGCGAGGGTCACCGACCCCGCCCGCAGCGCACGCCCGCCGCTGACCTCTTCCACCGTGATCAGCTTGGACCGTTCCTTGATCACGGTGGCCAGGTTGGTCCGCCCGCGTTTGGTGCCGACCTGCTCGAAGGTCTCCTCCACCTTGCCGCCCCGCTTGACCACCACGGTGAAGGTGTCCTCTGTGGACCGTTCGCCTTCGGTGGCCGGGCTGGCGGTAACCTCGACGGTGATCTCGGGCGCGTCGGGGGCCGCGCTCAGTGCGGCCAGCCGGTAACCGCCGATGGTCGCCGCAGCCGCAGGCTCGGCCTCCGGCGAACTCCCGGCCGCCGCTGCGCCCACCCGGACCACGTAGGCCGCGCCACCGCCGTTGGCGAAGTAGCCGTACACCGCATGCGCCAGGTAGGCGCCCTCGACGAATTCCCCGAACTGGCGGGTGAACTGGCTCCAGTTGGTGACCAGCGTGGGTTCATGGCACGGTCCCCGCTCGGCGAAGCCGATGAACGCGGCGACTGCCGTGCCCACCCCCTCGATCGGGCGCGACCCGGCCTCCACCTCCTCGACGTAGACGCCGGGGGAGAGATACGTGGCCATCCATCCTCCTTGGGTTGACCGGTGAGGTTGCTGGGCTCGGCCCGCGCGCTCCGCGGAGTTGCCTTGGCACGATCGAGCCTTGTCCGTACCAGGTTGCGGCCCAACGATCGGCGGGGCGCACTTTCGGGCAACCGCGCTTCCCGCCCGGAGCGGTCACCGGTGTTCGATCTCTTCCTCGCCGGATTCCGTCTCGCGCTGGAGGGGTGTCGGGGCGGTCCCGGTATTCTCCTCGACGTCACCCTGCGGCGCGGTTTCCCGTTGCGGCGCTGGCGCGGCCAGCAGCCGGTCCGCAGTGGCCACCGCCTCCCGTTCGAACCGGTCGCCGGGATCGCTGACCTTGATCCCCGTGCCGTTCTCGGTGCCCTCCACCGGGCCCTCACGCTGCTGCAGCACATGGGTCAACTCGTGGGCAAGAGTATGCCGCCCGGCTGCGGAAGAGGGGTCGTAATGTTCCCGCTGGAACACGATGTTCGAACCAACGGTATAGGCGAGCGCACCCACCGAACGAGCCGATTCCCCGGCGGCGCCATCGGTATGCACCCGGACATCGCCGAAATCGGCGGGGCGGCCGGCCTGGTGGAACCGCGCTTCCATCTCCTGGCGGATTCCCGGTTCCAGCGGGGTGCCGACGGACCCGATCACCTGGTGCACCGACGATCGCTGTTCCTCCAGCAGCGCACCGACCCCGGCGTTACCGGCGCTGCGCTGCAGATCGAGCAGGCCCGACCTGCCCAGTAGCTCGGGACGCCGCGCGGCCAGGGCAGGTCCGAGCAGATCGGGTTCCGCCCGGTCGATCCGGTCCCCTTTCGGGCGCGGGTCCCGGTCGGCATCGATATCGTGGCTGCGCATGACTCGCCCCTTCCCGCACGGTTCGTCCCGACGGTGCACGGCGGCGAGGGCGTGGGCCAGGGGCGGCGGAACCGTCGATCGAGCCTCGCCGGCTGCCCGTTAGGGCAGCAGATCCAGGTAGGGACCGAACTCCCGTGCCAACTGGAGCCGCCCGAGCTTGCGGTACTCCCGGGCCACGGCGCCCACCAGTTCGGCCATCCCCACGGGGCGGTGCGCGGCCGCGGCCAGGTACGCGGCGGTCACCACGGCGGAGCGGATGTGCCCGCCGGTCAGGTCGAAGGAACCGGCCAGGAAGTCGAGATCCAGATCCGCCGCCCGCGGCACTCGCTCGCCCAGGCAGCGCTCCCACAGCAGCAGCCGCTGGGCGGTGTCCGGAGCGGGGAAGTCGACCACCACGTCCAGGCGCCGGGTGAACGCCTCGTCCAGATTGGCCCGCAGGTTCGTGGCCATGATCGCGATCCCGTCGAAGGTTTCCATGCGCTGCAGCAGGTATGCGCTTTCGATATTGGCGTAGCGATCGTGGGCGTCGCGCACGTCGGAGCGTTTCCCGAAGATGGCGTCCGCCTCGTCGAAGAGCAACACCCCGTTCACCCCGGCGGCCTCGGCGAAGATCCGTTCCAGGTTCTTCTCCGTCTCCCCGACGTACTTGTCCACCACGGTGGCCAGGTTGACGGTATAGAGGTCCAGGCCCAGCGCCCCGGCGATCACCTCGGCCGACATGGTCTTCCCGGTACCGGAGTCCCCGGCGAACAGGGCGACCACGCCGCGGCCCCGGCCACCGCCCGGCCGCATCCGCCATCGGGTCAGCACCAGCTCCCGGTACCGGGCCCGGTCGGCCAACTCCCGCAGCTGTCCCAGAATCGGCTCCGGCAGCACCAGCGCCGGCCAGCCCACGGCGGGTTCGATCCGGCGGGCCAGCCGGTGCAGCCCACCCGCGTTACAGCCGCGGGCCCCGGCCCGCAGATGTCCGGCGTCCACCGGGACGGCATCGGCCGCGGCGGCCTGGACCGCGGCGACCGCGGCGGCACGGATCTGCTCGGGGGAGAGCCGGAACTGCGCGGTGACCTCCGCCGGATCCACCCCTTCCGCCAACTGGCCGTCCACTGTGGAGCGCCAGAGTGTGGCGATATCCGCCGGAGCGGGCGGGATGACCTCCTGCAGCAGTGGAGGTTCCTGGCTCCAGCCCGGCTCCCACGGCCGGGTGCCGTACACCAGCACCGGGATCGCCGGATGCGCCAATTCGGCCAGCAGCGCCGCCGGATCGGCCTCGGTCAGCGGACCCACCACCAGCCCGGCCCCACCCAGCAACGCCTCCAGCCGCAACGCTCGCGCCCAGTCCGCGGAGTCCGTGCGGGCCGCCGTGAGCAGCGCCGGATAGCCGGCCTCGGCCAGCGCCCGCGCGCCCAGTTCGGCCGCACCGTGCCCGTGGCTGTCGGTGAGGTAGATCAGCCGTACCCCGCCGGCCAGCGCCCTCGCCAGCCGGGTGGCACCGGCGAGCGCGAGCGGATCGCGGGCCTGACGCACCGAACCGGCCAGCGCGGGGGCCATCTGGTCGTCCCCGAGCAGATATGCGACCACCCGGTCGGGCAGCCGCAGTTCCCGGGAGAGCAACGGGCGGTCCGGTTCGGTGAGGACCAGCAGCCCGGCCCGTGCCAGCGGGGCGCCTGCGGTCAGCCGGCTTCGCCCGGTCGCGCCGGCCTCGGGCAGCCCGCACAGCCGCAGCGCCAGGCCAACGGTGGCCCTGCGGCGGGTCACATCGTCGTTGAGGTAGCCGTAGAACTGCTCGAACCTGCTGTCCACATCGGGAGCCAGGGCCACCAGTAGCAGCGCGAGGTCCAGTTCGGACAGTCCGGCCGCCGCGGCCAGCCGGGTCAGCCGGGGTCCACCCGGGGCAGGCGGAGCGGCCGGGAGTGGCCCGCGTGGGGCCCGGAGCAACTCCTCGATGGCGGCCTCGGACAGGTACAAGCCCCGGAAGGGATCCTCCGGCGCCGAATCGCCGCACCGGCGCTGACTGATCGCCTGGCGGACCCGCTGCTCCAGTTCGGCCAGCCGCTGCGCCAGTTCCGGGTCGATCACGACCGCCGCCGTTGCCGGCGGATCGCGATGCGCCCGGCCGGGTGCACGAGTTGTTCCTGCGGTCCCAGCGTGGCCACCATGCCCTCGGTGACAGGCGGACCAGCCGGGAAGCTACGGCCGGTGTCCACCGGGACGGAGATCAGCAGATCCAGCGATGGTTTGAGCTCGCCGCCCAGCGCCGTCCACACATCCGCGAAGGCACGATCTTCGGGGGGCGGCAGCGCGATGGTCATCGGCGCCGACAGCCCCAACCGGGCCAGTTCTCCGGTTTGCGTCACCGGGGGCAGCGCCTCGTGCCGCAGGAAACCCAGTAGCAGCGAAGACAACAGCCGGTGCTCGTCCTCGGGACGCTGGGTCCAAGCGGTGACCAGATAGGACAGTTTGAAGTAGCGGGGCGGCAGGGTGCGGGCGGCGATGGAGTCGTCCTCGCCGTAGGAGTTGACCAGCCCACGCTGGCGGCGGCGCAGGTCCTCGCGGATGTCGTAGAGGTAGACATTGACCGTGGGGGCGTTGCGGCGGGCCGCCCAATCCTTGGTGGGGGCGTCGAAGACCACCTCCACCGCCGCGTCCGGTACCGCCTCGGTCCGGATCAGTGCGCGGATCGTCTCGTCCACCTCCGGGATCACGCTCCGAGCATGCCGCGGCGGTGCCGGACGCGGCCAGAATCCCCCGGCCGTCCGCGCGGGCCGCCGGCTTGCCTCAACGGGCAACCGGCGATACCCGAGCTATCGCACCGGGCGTCCTTCCGCCACCGGCATCGGTGCCGTTGCCTTGCCTGGTGGAGTTCCTGCTGCGTGGACAACGCCGGTGGGTGCCGGCCGCCGCTCTCGCTGCACTGTTGGTCGTCCTCGGCGCGCTGCTGGTTGCCGGCACCGCGACAGCCGCCCCGACCGGCCGCACCGAACGGGTTTCGGTGGGCACCGACGGCGGCGAAGGCCCCGACGGCACGCAACCGGGGGAAGAGCACGACTCGGCGATCTCGGCGGACGGCCGGTACGTGGCCTTTCTCAGCAGGTCCAACCTGGCGGTGGCGGTCGGACCTGAACCGCACAACGAGTTTCTCAAGCTTTATGTGCGGGACCGGCAAGCCGCGGGACGCACGGTGTGGATCGACGGCCCGGCCACCGAGCAGGCGGCGGTGACCGATCCGACCATCTCCGCCGATGGCCGGTTCATCGGTTACACGGTGCGGAATCGCGGGGACTCGGGCAGCATGGTGTACCTCTACGACCGGGACGCCGACCACAACGAGATCTTCGACGAACCAGGGGGCACCAGGGAGACTCTGGTCAGCGGGCCCGCGTTCGGGCTGCCGGACGGGGAATCCGCGGATGAACCCGCGCTGGCCGGCCGGGGCGGCGCGATCGGGTTCACCGTGCACGAATCTCCGATCCCCGGAAAGTTGAGCGCGCATGTGGTCAACACCGACGGGGCAGATCTGACCGGCCCCACCGAACTGGTCGACTTCGGTACAGACCGCTCCCGCGGTACCGGCTACACATGGCGGTACGTGGATTTCGTCAACGACAGTGCCACTCCGGTGACCCTGACCGGCGTCACCGTCACCGGCCGGGACGCCGCCGAGTTCCAGGCGATGACCGAGGACGACTGCCGCCGCACCCTCCGCAAGGGCGAGAGCTGCCGGGTCTATGTCACGTTCAGCCAGCCGCCGATCGGGGCTGGGCGTTACCACGCGGTGCTGTCGACCACCGGGCCGGAGCGGCACTCCGGCACCAGCGTGGGGTTGGCCGCGACCCGGGCGTGCCAACCCAATTCCGACGGTTGCCCGTCGCTACCGCTGACCGCGAGCCCCAACCCGTCACTGTCCACTGCGGACGGATACGGACAGCAGCAGCAGTCCGTCATGGTAACCAACAACGGCAGCTCCTACCTGAGTGTGGCCTCGGCTCTCGTCGACGGATCGGAGCAGGCCTGGTTCCGGCTGGACACCACCGATTGCCTGCGGGTACTGGCTCCCGGCGACCAGTGCTTGATCAACTACCGGTTCCAGCCGACCGGATTCGGTCTGGCGGTGGCCACTCTGGTGATGGAGGGCTATTCGTTCGCGGAGCCGCCCCCATCCCGGCAACCCGACGACGGTGGCGGCACCCTCGATGGCACCGGCGCTGCCCCGGAGGTGCTGTTGGACAACGCCCGGTTGGTCGGTGTGGCCACCAGGCCGGTGGTCTACCTCGCCCGTGATGACGGCAGCGGCCGCTTCGACGACGCGGTGTCCGGGCCGGCCAAGGTGGTTTCGGTGAACGCTGCGGGCACCACCATCGAGGGGCGGCGGTCCTCGGTCTCCGCCGATGCCCGGTTCGCGGCCTTCGACAGTATCGAGTCGGCGAGCCCGCCTCCGGCCGCGCCGGTGGCGACCACCGCCGCGGTCAGCACTCCACCCGCGTCCTGCCGCACCGTCTACCGGCGGGACACCAGCGCGAGCACGGCGGTGACCGTGGTCTCCCGGCCCGGTACCGCGTTGGCCGCACAGCGAAGTTTCGGAGCGGCCACCCAGGCCAGTATCTCCGCCGATGGCAGCCGGGTCGGCTTCACCGCCACGGTGGTGGATGTGGCAGACCCCGATCCCTGCGGACCCGCCGCCAGTCCGCCCCCGGCCGGGGTGTTCGTCCGCGACCTTGGCGCCGGCGCCACCGTGCGCGGTGACCGTCCACAAGCGAATTCCGCGGAACCGGACGGCTCCGCGGGGTCACCCGCGCTGTCCGCAGATGGGCGTACTCTCGCCTTCGCCTCGACGGCCACCAACCTGGTTCCCGGCGATACCAACATTTCCGAGGATGCGTTCGTCCGGGATCTCCAGGGTACCTTCCCCGGCGAAAGCGGAACGCCCTTCACCGAGCGGGTGTCGGTGGATTCCGATGGCAACCAGGTGAGCGGCGCCGGCGGCCGGTTTCCGCACGAAGCCGGCGCCGGGTCGCGGCCGCAAATATCCGCCGAGGGGCGGTACGTCTCGTTCACATCCTTTTCGGACCAACTGGTGTCCGGGGACACCAATGACAGCGACGACGTGTTCGTCCGGGACCGGTTGCCGGTTCCGGTGCTGGCCCCGATTCCGGTGACCTTCGCCGAGACGGTGGTGGGAGAAAGCTCCCCCTCGGTCACGGTGACCCTGCGCAATGACGGCACCGGCCCGTTGGCGGTCTCCGCGGCCGCGGTGGCCGGTCCGGCCGCTGGGGAATACCACATCACCGCGAACGGCTGTACCGGGCAATTGTTGCACAGGGGAGCCTCCTGTCCGATCACCGTGGTGTTCGCGCCGACCGCCGCGGGCGACCGGGCGGCCACTTTGACGGTAAGCCATTCCGCCCCGGGTAGCCCGGCCGCCGATCCGCTGCAGGGCACCGGGGTGGTCGGTAACCCGGTACTCGCCCCGGACCCGCTGGACTTCGGCGGGCAGACCGTCGCCTCGCCCGGCCAGCCGCGCACGGTGACCGTGGCCAACACCGGAAAAGGGTCCTTCACCGTCACCGGGATCGCCGTGCAGGGGCCCGCCGCCGGGGAATTCTCCATAGTGGACACCGGCTGCCAGGGCGTGCGGTTGGCGCCTGGTGCGTCCTGCCCGGTCCGGCTGCGGTTCACCCCGGCCACCCTTGGCGCGCGGAACGCGACCCTGCGGCTGAGCCATACCGCGCCCGGTGCCGTGGTGACCAGCGCATTGACCGGCACCGGCACTCCGATGCCGGTGCCGGGCCTTGGCGCTACCCCGAACCCCGCCGATCTCGGGGACGGACCGCTGGGCCTGCCCGGGCCGCTCACTCGGGTAACCGTGACCAGCGCCGGAAGCGGCCCGGTCACGGTGACCGGGCTGAACCTGGCCGGCCCCGATGCCGGGGATTTCCAGGTCCAGGGCGAGAACTGTATCGGGATCACTTTGGCTCCGGCGGCCACCTGCACGGTGGATTTGCGAGCTCGGGCCGGCGCTGTCGCGGCTCGCTCGGGGGAGTTGGCCATCACGTCTTCGGCCGCGGAGTCTCCGTTACGGCTGCCGTTGCGGGCGACGGGCCGGGCGCCGGCGTTGCGCATCGATCCGGTACTGGGGCCCACCCGCAGCGTCGCGTCGGTGACCGGAACCGGGTTCCCGCCGGGTGCGGTGCTCACGCTGCGCTGGGCGAATCCGGCGGGTGAACCGCTGCTGGGTTCGACGGAGGCGGTCGTGCGCCCCGACGGGGGGTTCACCGCGGAACTGCTGGTGTTCCCCAAGGATCGGATCGGACCTCGGGTGGCGCTGACCAGCGATCCGCGCTGGGGCGAGGCCCGCACCGATTTCCTGGTGGTACCCGCCGCCACGAATCCGCCCAAGTTCGTTTTCCGGCCGTGACGGCCCTGCCGGTGCAGCGCGGGCTGCCCATTAGGGCACCCCAGCGTCCCTGGGCCTGCCGGAACAGTCCGGGGAGGATCGGCCCATGAGCGTTACCGCGCGATTTCCCGTCCAGGTCGCCGAGGTCGACCCGGGAGGTGAGGTGTCGCTGAACCTTCAGCTGCGCAACGTAGGGTCTATTGTGGACTCTTACACCTTCGAACCGGTCGGGCTGCCCGCGGGCTGGGTGACCGTGGAGCCGCCCACGGTTTCGCTGTACCCGGGGACCGAGGCCGAGGTGCGGGTACGGATCGCGCCGCCACGCGCCCCCGAGACGGCCACGGGTCCGATGCCGTTCGGGGTCAGGGTGCTGCCCTCGGAGCAGCCCGCTGCGGCGGTGCTGCCAGAGGCCACGTTATCGGTCGCGCCGTTCGCGGAACTGACCGCCGAACTCATCCCGCACAACAGCCAGGGGCGCCGCTCGGCGCGGCATGAGGTCGCGGTGGACAACCGGGGCAACGAACCGGCGACCGCGGTGCTGACCGCCGCAAATCCGGACGACCTGCTGAATTTCCGGATCAAACCGGAGCGGATCGAGGTGGCACCTGGCAAAGCCGGTTTCGTCCTCGTCCGGCCGCGGGCCCGCCGGCTGATCTGGCGGGGCCAGTCCGCGGGGCGGCCGTTCCAGGTACTGGTGTCCACAGCGGACAGTGAGCACGCCGTCGCGGCGGCTCCGCCGGTGTCGCTGGACGGGGCCTTCCTGCAACTGCCGGTGATCTCCCGGACCGTGTTGCGGGCCGCGTTGGTCGCGGCCGGGGTGGTGGCGGCCCTGGCCGGGTTGTGGTTCGGGTTGCTACGCCCGACGATCCGGTCGGCTGCCCAGGATGCGGTGGCCGAACCGGTCACCCAGGCCCAGCAGGACGCGTCGAGGGCGGCCAACGCGGCCAAGGACGCGGGCGCCTCGGAGAATGCCGCCAACCGGGCCGCCGGTGCCGCGGAAACCGCGGCCGGCAGACTGGATCCCGCCGCGGCCGGAGCACTGGCCGGGGCGCCCATGTCGACCCGGCTGTTCGCCGTCGCCGGCCCCGGAGCCACCGCGAGCGCCACCCTGCAGGTGCGGGACGGACGATTGCTGGAGATCACCGATATCGTGCTGCAGAACCCGCAGGGGGACAACGGAATTTTGACCCTTCGCCGGGGTGACGACATCCTGCTGCGCTCCGCGCTGGCCAACTTCCGGGATTTGGACTATCACTTCGTGACCCCGATCCAGATCGACGCCGGGCAGAGACTGGTGATGGACTTGTCCTGCACCGCTCCCGGCGGTGGCGCCGGCACTTGTTCGGTGGCCTCCCTGGTCGGCGGACTTGACCACGCCAAGAGCGCCGGCCCCTGAACCGACTCGCCCTCCACCTCGGCAAGTCCCACTCGCGGTTCGCCGAACCGTCTCCCGAGTTGTGCCCCCAGCGGTTCGAAGGACGAGTTCCGCCGACTTCCACCGAGAATTCGACGTCACGTGGCGAACGACCTGACGTGAACCGTTGTCACGAGGCGTCCAACCGGCCGGCCATGAGTTCGCCCACCATGATCGCGGTCAGGTTGGTGTTGGCTCTCGAGACGAAGGGGAAGATCGACGCGTCGACCACGCGGAGGCCGTCTACCCCCAGCACGCGGCACTCCGGGTCCACCACGGACGCCGGGTCGTCCGGCGAGCCCATGCGGCAGGTGCTGGTCCCGTGTTGAGTGTCGACGGCGGTGGCCAGCAGGTGCCGGTCGAGGTCGGCATCGGTGCCGTCGAGCGCGGCACGCAAGGCCTGGTTGACGCGCCAGGGATCGCCGTCGCATAGCTCGCGAATCGGGTCGGTGTCCACGAGTCCGGCGAGTAGCCGGGCGCCCTCACGCAGGCGCTGGAGATCGCGCTCGTCGGAGAGCATGTTCTCGTGCACCATTGGCTGAGTGGCCGGGTCGAGATCGGTGAGCTCTATCCAGCCCCGGGAGAACACCATGTTGACCCACACGCCCACTCCGCCGGCACCGGCGCGTACGTCGGCGTTGCCCATCGCCAGCACGTTTTGGTTCAGCGCTACGAGCATCATGTCGTTCGGCAGGTCCGGCCGGCCACTGTCGTAGCGGACACAGCAGTTGGTATGCCGGTCGTCGGGCTCCGCAGAGTTCTCCGGTGTCAGCGGCAGCCCGATCATGTTCATCGGGTGATCCTGCAGGCCCTGGCCCACAGGTACGTCGACACGAACGCCGACGCCCAGTTTGCCCAGCGCGGCCTCCGGTCCGATGCCCGAGCGGAGCAGGATTGCGGGCGAGGCGATGACGCCCGCGCTGAGCACGACCTGCTCGGCCCGCAAAACCTCCCCGCCCGCGAGCCGGACGCCGACAGCCCGGGTCCCCTCGAACACCACGGTGTCGACGAGAGCGTCCCCGCGGATTTCTAATGTGGGCAACTCACGCGCGGGCTCGAGGTAGGCGTCGTTCGTCGAGACGCGGCGGCTGTCCCTGGAGTTGATCGGATAGGGGGAGACGCCGGTGGCGCCGGGCGCATTGACGTCCTCTGCCCAGTCGAAGCCGTGCCGTAGCGCCGCAGCACGCAGACCCTCGTCCACTGCGCCCCAGGTCTCTACCGGAGCGCGGTACACCGGGATCGGTCCGGTCGAACCGTGGTAGTCGAGTGCGCCGAAGTCCGCATCTGACTCCAGTTTGGCGAAGTATGGCAGCACATCCTCGGGTCCCCAGCCGGCGCAGCCGGCCTTGACCCACTCCTCGAAGTCCTCCATCGGAGGCCGGATCGCGATCTGACCGTTCACCGTCGAGCTCCCGCCGACACCCCGGCCTCGCCAGTACAGATAAGGTTCCTGTTGCTCGGTCCGGGTGGCGTTCAACTCGGGCCACAGGTAGTCACCGACGGTCGGGCTCAGCAAGCCGTTCATCGGATTCGGCGAGCGCCACTCCTGCGGAAGCGCTGCCGACCGGTAGTCGATGCCTGCTTCCAGCAGCAGGACACGCCGTCCTTTCGCGGCGCAACGCGCTGCGAGGGCGGCGCCTGCCGAACCCGCGCCCACCACGATGATTTCCCATGGGCCAGTCACACGAACCTCCTGTCCCGGCGCGCTCCGCCGGCGGCTGACGCGAAGTGCCTGTATGATCATCAAGAAGTGAACGTTCAGGCAATAGTGAATGTTCACTGTTGTCTGAACGTTATCGATGGGGTTGGCTGATGGACAACGCGACGGCAGCGGGACTGCCCGGCACTGTCGAGAACTTCGGCATCGAGATCGGCAACGCGATGGGGTGGCCCCGCATGGCGGGCCGCGTCCTTGCCACGCTGATGCTCCACGATGGACCGATGTCGATGAAGCAACTCCGCGAGGCCCTGGGTGTGAGTGCCGGCGCCATTTCCGAGATGGCTCGTCTTCTCGATCGCAACGGGGTTGTCACCAGGGTCAAGATTCCCAACACGCGTCAGACCGGCTACACGTACCGCCACGACGCCTGGCTCGGCTGCCTGCAGCACCAAATCGCGATCACCACGCAACTACTGCGCCTCGCCGAATCATCGAGTCACACCCCGGAGGCGAAAGCCGAACACGCGAGAGGTCGCTTCGCCGACATGCGCGCGTACTACACGCTCGTCACCGACAAACTGCGGGAAGCCGAGCAAGAGTTCAGCGGCCGCCTCGTCGCCGATGGCACTCCGCCACCGCCGCCCTCGCCCGCGGGGGCCGTCCCGCCGCAGTGATAGCCGTGTCCGTCTGTGGCTGACCAGCCCTCGTCGTAGGCGGGCAGCGCCGCTTGGGTGTGGTTGGCGCAGCGGCCGCGCGCAGACCACGTTCCCAGCACGCCATCGAGCAGGGCGTGACCAACCGGTCAAAATCTTCGCCGCTACGTTGGTCGACACCGGTTCGATCGGTGGCACGCTGTTTTCGAGGAATACAAGGGAACCAGCAACGCTGAACTCGCGCTCGCCCGCACGATCGCGACCAAACGTGTCTACCCACCGATGCGACGCCAACCTGACACGGCGACCGGAAACATCAGCACATCGGCATGAATGTGGGTCCTCTACGGCGCGATTCGGCGCAGGTTTTCGGGCCGCACGGGGCCGCGAGCAGCGGTGAGGGTCAGGCGATGTGCGGCGAATTGGTCCGCGGTTGAGGTTCGTCAGCACCGGATACTTGATTTGTCCGCGCGGAACTCAGTACCGCGTGATCGGCCCTCGTCGTGGAAGCTGAGTTCTCCGTGCAGCGACAGCGAGGCGAAGTTGCTGCCATTGATGCTGACCTCGCACTTGCCGTAGTGGCGGGAATCGGCCGCCTCCCGTCGACGCGTCGCCCAGCGCCGGTAGCGGTGGCGCTGGTATCGCCTTCGGATTCGGAGTGTGGCGTCCCTTGGTTCGGTGTGAGTTGGGTGCATGACAGGGGCGGCGCCCAGACAATGGCGCGGTATGTCCGGGTGCTGACCCCGTGGTGTCATGCGGCTTGTTGGTATCTGGGTGGGGTAGTGTGTGCGAGGTTGCGCATGGGTCTTCGCTCCTTGTCGAACCAGGGTGGCGGGATGAATTCGGGCAGATGCCCGTTCATCCTTACCTCCCACTGCGTGTGGTGGATCACCCGGTGATGCTTAGCGCACAGGAGCACGAGATTGTCGGCGTCGGTGCGCTTGTCCACCGACCACTGGACCACGTGATGCGGTGTCGTCCACTTAGGACCGCGAGTGCAGCCCGGAAAACTACATCCACCGTCTCGGACGGCCAGGTAGCGGCGTTGGGCGGGGGTGGCGAACCGGGACGCGTCGCCCACATACAGGGGCGCGGCGTTGTTGCCGAAGATCGCGGGCACCACCTTCGACTCACACGCCAGCCGCCGGAGCGCGTCCACACTCGATATCCCGGGGATGTCGAGGAAGGCGTGCCGGGCACGGTTCTCCAGCTCCGCGAGAGTGACCGACACGATCATCACGGCGCGTTCACCGCCCTGGGTCGCCAACTGATCGCAACGCGCGGCCAAGCCAATGATCTCGGCGAGGGCGTCTCCTGCTCGTTCGGCGGGGGTGCGGGAATCATGTTCACCGGTCTCGGGATTCTTGTGTGGCTTCGCCAGTGGCCCGAGTAGCCCGTCGAGTTCTTCGGCGGTTTCGGGGTCGAGTTCACCGCTGAAGCGGATGCTGCCGTCTTTGCGGCGCGTGATGTCCAACCGCCGCAGCGGATGGGCTTGCTCGCGGTCCTTGTCCTCCGGTGGTGCGGTGTCCTGCTCCCAGATCGCGCGCAACCGACGACCGGCTTTGCGCACCGCTTCCGGTCCGGCTTGTCGAGCCAGCTCGACCAGAATCCGCTCATCCGCCTCGCGCTGCTCGACCGGAATCCCGGCCGGGCACGCCTGCAGAGTCGTGGTTATCGCGTGGACGTGTTCTGCATTAATTTCCCCGGCGGTCAAGGCGTGCCCGGTGACGGCCTGCGGAGGGGGCTGCGGCACCCCGGTCAGCGATGAGGAGGGCATGGTTGCCGCAGCGTGTTCGATGCGTTGTCTGGCTTCCCGTGCGGAGATCCGCAACGTATCGGTCAGGAACGCGACAGTGTCCTTGAACCCCAGAGACTTCCCCAGTCCGCGCTGCTCGCTCTCGCCCACAACCTTGACCATCTCCGCATAGGCGATCCGCAGCCTTTCCTCACACGCCACCGCAACCTCGGCCAGGTCCCCATCGGGAACCTGCCAAAGTTGGGAAGCGGGAGTCTGCTCGGACATGCCACCATATTAACCTATTTTCAGACGTACGTTCGATACACGTTCGAGTGATTGCGGGAAGGTTCAACTGGTCAGTGCGCCACCTCGTGGTGAGAGGAGCGGGACTGCCGCGGTAACGGTGCAGCGAACCTTACCCAGCGCATCAGCAGTCACCCTGGGTTGGTATCCGCAAGTGTGATTCTCCTCGGCCCCGCGCTGGATCAACCCGGCTACATCGTCATCGATGAACGGACGCCCGATGCGGTGTGGATACATGCGCTTCTTGGCCACCAAGCGACGATGCCAACGCAGCACTGCGATCCTGTGACGCAGCAACAAAAGGCCGACGTCCTTGGACGTCGACGAACGGCCGAGCAACCGCAGCCGGCCCACAATCCAGACTAAAGTCAGGGCACCACGGACCGGACCTCCGCGAAGTGACACGCCGAGAGGTGCCCGTCGGTGCGCGGTTCCAACTCCGGGACCTCGGTGGCGCAGGTATCCTGCGCCTTCCAGCACCGTGTGCGGAACCGGCAGCCCGACGGCGGGTCGAGTGGGCTCGGCACGTCGCCCTCCAGCCGGATCACCTGCCGCTGCCCGCGCACCTCGGGGGCGGCCACCGGGACCGCCGAGAGCAGCGCCTGCGTGTACGGGTGCGAGGGCCGCTCGTAGATCTCGTCCTCGGTGCCGATCTCCACGATCTTGCCCAGGTACATCACCGCCACGCGCGTGGACAGGTGCCGGACCACGGACAGGTCGTGCGCGATGAACACATAGGAGAGTCCGAATTCCTTCTGCAGTTCACCGAGCAGGTTCATCACCTGCGCTTGGATCGAGACGTCCAAAGCGGACACCGGTTCGTCGCAGATGATCACCTTCGGCCGCAACGCGAGCGCCCGCGCGATGCCGATGCGCTGGCGCTGCCCGCCGGAGAACTGGTGGGGGTAGCGGTTGAGGTGCTCGGGGTTGAGGCCCACCACCTCCAGCAGCTCACGCACCTTCTGTGCGCGCGAACCCTTCGGCGCCACCTCGGTGTGGATCTCGAACGGCTCGCCGACGATGTCGCCGACGGTCATCCGCGGGTTCAGCGACGTGTATGGGTCCTGCAGCACGATCTGGATCTCGCGCCGCAGCCGCCGCAGTTCGCCGCCGCGCAGCTTGAAGATGTCGCGGCCCTCGAATGTCGCCCCGCCGGCGGTCGGCTCTTCGAGCCGCATCAGCACCTGCGCGAGCGTCGACTTACCACAGCCCGATTCGCCCACGACACCGAGCGTCTCGCCCGGCATCAGGTCGAACGAGACCCCGTCCACGGCCTTGACCTGCCCGACGGTGCGCTTGAACAGCACCCCCTGGCGCACCGGGAAGTGCTTGACCAGGTTCTGCACACTAAGGATCGGCTCAACCACGGCTTCGGACCACCTCTTCGGCGAAGTGACACGCACTGACCCGGCCGAAACCGAGGCGGTGCAACGACGGCCGTTCCTCCGAACAGCGTTGTTCCGCCCGCTTGCATCGCGGGTGGAAGGGACACCCGGGCGGGATGTCGAGCAGGCTCGGCGGCAGGCCCTTGATCGTCTCAAGCGTCTGTCCCTTGAGGTCGAGTCGCGGCAGCGAGTCCATCAGCGCCGCCGTGTACGGGTGGCCCGGCGAGGAGAACAGCTCGTGCACGTCGGCCTGCTCCACGACCCGGCCCGCGTACATCACCGCGATGCGGTCGGCGGCCTCCGCGACCACCCCGAGGTCGTGCGTGATGAGGACCAAGCCCATCCGCCGTTCCCGCTGGATCTCCCCGAGCAGATCCATGATCTGGGCCTGCACGGTCACGTCGAGCGCGGTCGTGGGCTCGTCGGCGATCAGCAGGTCGGGGTCGAGCGCCAGCGACATCGCGATCATCGCGCGCTGGCGCATGCCGCCCGAGAACTGGTGCGGGTAATCCTTGATGCGCCGCTCGGCGGCCGGGATGCGGACCAGGTCGAGCAGCTCCACGGCGCGTTTGCGAGCATCCTTTTTGGATAGTCCGTACCGGACGCGGAGCTGCTCCTCGATCTGGAACCCGACGGTGAACACCGGGTTCAGCGCCGAGAGCGCGTCTTGGAAGATCATCGCGATCTCCGTGCCGCGCAGCTCGCGCCGCCGCTCGTCGGTGGCGGTGAGCAGGTCCTCGCCCCGGTATCGGATCGAGCCGCCGGTGACCACGCCGGGCGGCGTGTCGAGGATGCCCATCACCGTCTGCGCGGTCACGCTCTTGCCGGAGCCCGACTCGCCGAGCACCGCCAGCGTCTCGCCGGCGTGCACGGAGTAGCTGACGCCGTTGAGCACGTTGACCACGCCGTCGGAAGTGCGGAACTCCACCTGGAGGTCTTCGACCTCGAGCAGCAGCTCGTTGGTTGTTTCGGACATCGGCCGCTACCTCGACTTCGGGTCGAGCGCGTCGCGGATCCCGTCGCCGAGCATCACGAACGCGAGCACGGTGACGGTGACGAACGCACCGGGGAACAGGAGCATGTGCGGGTCGGCCCGGAAGTAGTCGCGCGAGTCGCTGATCAGCACGCCCCACGAGACCACCGGCGGCCGCACACCGATACCGAGGTACGCCAGCGTCGCTTCCGCGCCGATCGCCGCGCCCAGCGCGATGGTGGCGTACACCAGCACCGGAGCCAGCGTATTGGGCAGCAGGTGCCGGAACACGATGCGCGGGGTGCTGGCGCCGAGCGCACGTGCTGCCTTCACGTAGTCGAGCTGCTTCGCGACGAGCGTGGCCGAGCGCATGATGCGCATGGCGACCGGCCAGGTCAGCACCGCGATGGAGCAGACCACCTGCACGATGATCGTGACCGCGCCCGGGCTGGAGCCCGGTGCGTTGAACGTCGTGAGGATGACGATGGCGCCGAGCACGAACGGCAGGCCGGCGAAGATGTCGCCCAGCCGCGAGAGCAGGCTGTCGATCAGCCGGCCGTAGTAACCCGCGAGGATGCCGATCAGCGACCCGAAGAGCACAGTCAGGATCGTCGCGAACACGCCGACCAACAGCGAGGCCCGAGCGCCGTAAATGGTGCGGGCGTACACGTCGTAGCCCTGGTTGTCGTAGCCGAACCACGCGTCGGCCGACGGGCCCTGGTTGGCCTTCGCCAGGTCGCTGAAGCCGGCTTCGCGGTGGGAGAACAGGCCGGGCGCGATGGCGATGAGCACCACGAGCACGATGATCACCGCCGAGATCACGAAGGCGGGCTTGCGGCGCAGCTGGCGCCAGGCGTCGCCCCACAGGCTGCGGGGCTTCTTCGTCTCGGTCGCGGAGTCGTCGATGCGCGACAGCTCCGCCGCGTCAGCGACTTTGCTGCCCCCGCCTCCGACCAGGTTGGGGTCAGTCATAACGGATCCTTGGGTCGAGAACGGCGTAGAGCAGGTCCACGATCAGGCTCATCAGCAGGTACACCAGCACGAGCAGCACCACGACGCCGGTCACGGTGGCGCTCTCCCGGTTCTGGATGCCGCGGAAGATGAGCCCGCCGAGGCCGTTGATGTTGAACACGCCCTCGGTCACGATCGCGCCGCCCATCAGCGCGCCCAGGTCGGTGCCGAGGAACGTGAGCACCGGGATCACCGAGTTGCGCAGCAAGTGGATGCCTACCACGCGGCTGTTCGGCTGCCCCTTGGCGATGGCCGTGCGGATGTAGTCGGCGTGGCGATTCTCCGCGATCGACGTTCTCGTCAGTCTCGCGACGTACGCCATGGAAAGACTGCCCAGCGCGAGGCCGGGGACGATCAGCTCGCCGACGGAGGGGTCGTTCGACACGCTCGCGTCGATGATGCCGAGTTCCGTGCCCAGCACGATCTGCAGCAGGATCGCGGTGACGAACACCGGGAGCGAGATCAGGAACGTGGTGGAGACCAGCACCAGGTTGTCGAGGAACCCCTTGCCGCGCAGGCCGGTGAGCACACCCGCGGTCAGACCGATCACGGCCTCGATGAGCACCGCGATGAGTGCCAGGCGCAGCGTGATCGGGTACGAGTTGCCGATCAGCTCGCCGACGGAGTTGCCGTTGAAGGTCTCGCCCCAGTCGCCGCTGAAGAGGCTCCCGAGGTACTTGAAGTACTGGACGATCAGGTTGTCGTTCAGGTGGAACTTCTCGGTCATGAGGTCGATGTAGGCCTGGGGGCAGGCCGTTTGACCGCATTTGCCGGAGAAGGGGTCCCCGGGGACTGCCCACACCAGTGTGTAGATCAGGAACGTGGTTCCGAAGAACACCGGGATCAGCTGGAGCAGGCGTCGCAGGACGTAGCGAATCATGCGTCAGCTCCTAGGAGTGCGCGCCGGGCGAGCCGCGGACCGTCCGCTGGGACGGTCCGCGGCTGTCCCGGTGGTGGGACGTCGATCAGCGCGTCACTTCTTGAGGATTTCGACCGACGAGTAGTCGGCGCGGCGGCGGAAGTCGAGCGTCACGGTCTTGACGTGGCTGGACTTCGCGGCCACACCTTTCTCGTCCCACACCGGGATCGAGGGCAGGTCCTTGGCGATGAGGTCCTCGGCCTGCTGGTAGATCTTGATCGCGGCGTCCTTGTCCGGCGTGGCGTCGGCCTGCTTCAGGAGCTGGTCGACGGCCGGGTTGGAGTAGACCGAGTCGTTGGACGAGGCACCCGTGCGGTAGATCGGGTTGAGGAAGTCCTCGATCGACGGGTAGTCCGCGGACCAGTCGGAACGGCCCATGCCGGTCAGCTTGTGGCCGGTCACGATGCTGCGCCACTGGCCGAAGTCCGTGGCCGGCACGAAGTCGCACTCGACGCCGAGCACGTTCTTGATGCTGTTGCACGCGGCCACCAGCGGCTCCTTGCGGCCACCGTCGGCGTTGGAGGCGATGGTGAGCTTGCCCGTGAAGCCGGACTTCTGGAACGCGGCCTTGGCCGCCTCCGGGTCGAACTTGCAGAACTGGCAGACACCGGGCCGGTAGCCCTCGATGCCCTGCGAGATGTAACCGTCGGCCGGTACGTAGGTGTCGTTCATGACGGTCTTGGTGATCTGCGTGCGGTCGATCGCCATCGAGATGGCCTTGCGCAGCTCGAGGTTGTCATAACCCGGCACGTAGTACGGGACCGCGATGGTGCTGATGCCGAGCAGGTGGCCGATGACCAGGTTGTCCTTCAGATCGGCCTTGTACTTGCTACCGGCGAGCGCCGAAGGCGGGAGCGCCTCGAGGAAGTCGAGCTGGCCGCTCAGCAGGTCCTGGTACGCGGTCTCCTGACTCGCGTAGATCTTGACGTCCAGGTCCTTGAACTTGACCTTGTCCTGGCCCTGGTAGTCGTCGAAGCGGGTCAGCTTGATGTCCGCGTTAGGCGTGCGGCTCACGAACTTCATCGGGCCGTTGCCGATCGGGTGGGAGGCGAAGGCCGTCGGGTCCTTGAAGAACACGTCGGGCAGCGGTGCGAAGGCCGTGTAGCCGATCATGGTGGAGAACACCGAGAACGGCGCCTTGAGCGTCACCTCGAACTCGTAGTCGCCCTTCACGACCAGGCCGGACATCTTGTCCGTGGTCGGCTTGGCGTTGTCGTCGGCCGGGTGGACATCGTCGTAGCCCTGGATGTTCTCGTAGAACGTGCTGTTGATCTGGCCGTTGGGCGCGTAGGCGCCGTAGTTCCAGGCGTCCACGAAGTTCTTGGCCTTGACCTCGGTGCCGTCGTGGAACTTCCAGCCCTGCTTGATCTTGATGTCGTAGACCTTCGAGTCGGTTGTGGTGATCGACTCGGCCATCCCGTTGTACGGCTGGGCGTTGTCACCTCGGTAGGTGACCAGCTCGGTGAACATCGGGTCGACGGCCTTCGCGCCGCCGAGCTCGTTGGTGTTCGTGGGGATCAGCGTGTTCTGCGGCTCGGTGCCGTAGACGGTGAAGGTCCCGTTCGGATCCACCTCGCCGGATGACCCGCTGCTGTTGCCGGAACTACCGCCGCACGCGGTGAGCACCAACGACAAGGTTGTCGCCACCGCAGCGGTTTGCCAGAGTCTGCGTGAACCCCACATGTTCCACCTCATCTCAGGTTCCGAAAAGTGAGACGCACGCTATCGGGAGAAGGGGCTTCTTAACCAGATCGTGGGGTTGCAAATAAGTGACAAACTTTTCCTTCGCCCGGGAAGAGCACTACCAAGGGTATTAATGATCACCGAGGGTGCCCGTGCTGGTCCGCTTGGGCGAGAGGCAGCGCGATTCCGTCGAGGATGTCGTGCTCGCTGGCGGCTATTTGGCCTGGACCACCGCCGACGGCGAGCTGTTCCGCGAGCACCTGGATGATCACCGCACCCCCGCCGATCACGTTGACCCTCCTGAAATGGATCACGGGTTGGCCGCGAGGGTGGCGCGGTCGGCTGCCGGCAGGCTCGCCACGAGGCGGTCGATCTCGGCGTGGGAGGGCTTCGACAGGTGCGTGCGCTCGGCGTGGTACTCCGGCAGCTTCCTGGGCGGCAGCAGTCGCAGCACGGCGAAGACGTGAGCAACGCAGGGGAAGTCGCTGGAGTGAGATCGGGCGGGCGCCGGGCAAGGTGGCGGGTTCGATCCACAATGTAGTGTCGGCGAATGGAATTTTATTTCCTGTGCAACGAAAGTGGAGAGATAGGGCGTTGTCTTTGGGGGAGCGTTTCAGTGCCGCATGAGACCACTGTGGACCCGATGGCGGCGCGAGCTCGCCGACCAATTCGCGTCAATGGCAGGCGCGCATTTCGACGCAACATTCGCCGGCGCCCGGATCGAGCACGGCTTCGACCGTCCCGGCGCCCAGCCCGTCGAGCACGCCGGTGAGGAAGGCGTGGTTGATGCCGCACACCATCTCTGGAGCCCTGCTGGCCAGTGGATGGAACGGACAGGCACCCAGCCGCACGCACGTCGATGACCTGCGTTCCGGTTCGAACCCGTTCTTGTGCAGCAGGGACTCGGTGAGCGTGAGCGCGCGTTCGGCGCCCAGCCGACCGGGTCGGGTGCGCTTGCGCTCGTCGGCGCCGATCTGGTGGCCGCGTTCGTGGGCCGCCCGCAGCACGGCGTGCTGGGCGTCCTCGTTGTTGCCGTCGTCGTTGGCGCGGCCGTTGGTGAGTACCGCGTCCAGCAGGATGTCCGCGAGCAGATCGTGCCGGCGAGACGGGATGCTGATCCGGATGTCGGTGTCGACCGGCCTATACACCTTCGGTGCCCGGCCCTCCTGGCCCAAGGCTCGGTGTGGCTGATCGCGATCGGCGTGGTCGGCGCGCTGCTGGCCGCGATGATCGGGTTCCTCGATTTGATGGCCATCCCGACCGGAACTCGCGCGTTCCGCACCGGGCTCGTGCACATGAGCCTCAACCTGGTGGTCACCGTCGCCTACGTCGGCAACTTCTTTTGGCGGCACGCCGGCTACGACCACCCCGGCCCGGTGGCCATTGGCCCGCTCGTGCTGTCCGTGCTCAGCCTGGCCGCACTCGCCGCGTCCGGCTACCTCGGCGGAAAGCTCGCCTACCGCTACGGCGTGCGCGTCGCCGAGGAGCGCACGCAGGCCGAGGGCTACCGACTCAGCCACTGATTCACCGCATTCCCAACCCAACCACACCTTTGAGGAGGCTGATCATGTCCATCGCCGCACTGATCGCCTGGATCATCGCCGCCGGCGGAGGTTTCGTCCTGCTCGGCACCTGGATCGCGAAAGGCGGCATCCGCGCACCCCGCACCAGCCACTTCCCGCCCGCGGTGATCTTCGGGCACTTCGCGTTGGCCGCGGCCGGCCTGGTCGTGTGGATCATCTATCTGATCGTGGACAGCAGCATGCTGGCCTGGATCGCGCTGGGGCTGCTGGTCTTGGTCGCGTTGCTGGGCTTCACCATGTTCGTCCGCTGGATTCCCAGCTACCAGGCACGCCGCACGGTCACCGCTGCCGCCGATGCCGGTGGACCGGGCGCCGCGACCGCCGCCGAGACGGCCCCGGCCGAGCAGCACTTCCCGGTCGTGGTGGTCGGCGCGCATGGCCTGCTGGCGCTCGCCACGGTGGTGCTGGTCCTGCTGAGCGCGCTCGGTGTGGGCGGCAGTTGATGCACTCCGCGTCCGCCCCGCAGGTGGTCCGCGAACCCGGACCCGGCATCGACCTCACCGGCGTTGATGCCGGATCGTCCCACTAACACCGTCCGCAACCAGCAAGGAGCAGCTCACTCGTGGCTACGAGCCGGATCGTGATCGTCGGCGCCGGCCTCGCCGGTGCCAAGGCCGCGGAAGCATTGCGCGGCCAGGGTTTCGACTAGGGCCTGTATCGAAGTCGGTTGGGATGGGCTGATCCTGGCGCCCTTGCCGGAACCCCCGAACTCGTCACAAACCCAGAACTCACCTCCCCCCGCCCCAGAACTCACCCGCCTGAACCCAGAACTCGCCGCCTGAATCCAGAACTCAGTCACCTGAACCCAGAACTCGCCCTCCCCAGCCGGGGACACGCCAGCACCGGGCGTGTCCCCGGCCCAGGAGTCCGAGTTCCCGGTTCAGGCACCCGAGTTCACGGCTCAGGCGCCTGAGTTCCCGGTTCAGGCACCCGAGTTCACGGCTCAGGCGCCTGAGTTCCCGGTTCAGGCGGGCGTGTCCCTGGTCCGAGTACTTGAGTTCCGGGTTGGGAACAACAGGCACCGAAGGCAGGATTACCCCGGCAACGTTGAGAGGCACGCCGCCAGGACCGTCCCACCCCCGCCGGCGCGACGAACTCGCGTCCTGAACCGGGGACACGCACTCCTGAGCTAGGAACACAGCCGCCTGGAGCGGGAACTCAGCCGCCTGGAGCGGGAACTCAGCGGCTTGGAGCGGGAACTCAGCGGCTTGGAGCGGGAACTCAGCGGCTCGGAGCGGGGACACAGCGGCCTCGCTCGGAACGGTCGGTGGTGGCTATCACAACGCGATGATTGAGTCGTACTGGCCGAAGATGCAAGGCGAACTCCGCGGCCGACGAAAATGGAAAACCCGCACTGAACCGGCCGACCAGAGTCCGGCAAACCGGGGCGACGCCACATCGACCCCCCAAGCCGCTACTCACGCAGCGCGAAGCACTGCAACAAGGAAGTTCGAGTCGTCTGTGTAGGGGCGTAGGTCCCATGTGGACAGCAGCAGGTCGGGTTCGAGCGCGGCAGCTGCTGCGTGCTCGAAGAATTCGCTGAACTCATAGCCTCGGCCGGCGGCGAAGCCGATTACGGCCCGGCCGCCCGGCGCAAGGTGCGCACGGAACCGTTTCAACACCTCACCCCGGGTGCTTGGGGCAAGGAAGGTCATCACGTTCCCGGCGCAGACGATTGCGTCGAATGGCGTGGTGATGCCCTGCGCAGGTAGGTCGAGTTCGGCCAGATCGCCGACCATCCACAGCGGCCCGGGATGGTCCTGCTCCGCGGCCTCGATCAGGGCCGGGTCGACGTCGACACCGACGACGTCGTGGCCGGCTTCGGCCAGCTGGCTGCCGACCCGGCCGGGTCCGCAGCCGGCGTCGAGGATGCGGGCGTGGCGCGGCACCATGGCGTCCACGAGGCGAGCTTCCCCGGCGAGGTCGTTGCCGGCCCGAGCCATCGAACGGAAGCGTTCGATATACCAGCTGGAGTGACCGGGGTCTGCGGTGACTTTCTGCATCCAGATGCTCTGCTCGACCATGCCTGCATTGTCCCAAACCAGAGTGGGTGACCAGCGACCGCCGACCCGGAAAGGCGCGGGACCGTGGTGAATGCCGGCCTGGTCGTGCCGCCGCCGGTGCTGGTCGCCCCGGTGGTTGGCGTCGGTGATGTCGTCGCGGGCGAGCGACGCCCAGCCGCGTAGGGGAGGCCTGCGGCCTAACAGGCTGCCGGCCGATGGGCCTCCACCCGGCGGCCGTGACAGGCCCGCTGACCGGTTGCACTGGGCGCCCGGCACTTGCCGGGCGCCCAGTGGTGGGGTCAGAACACCGGGATCGAGACGGGTCCGAAACTGGCCGTCTGGAGGCTGTCCATGTCCTGTAGGGCGGGGGCACCGCCGGTGAGCGGCTGTCGATAGGCGACGGCGACCGTCTGACCGCTGGTCAGTGGTGCGCCATCGAACGTGATGTCGACGATCGCGTGTGCCGGTGGTGAGTCGTCGGTGATCGCGACCCCGGTGACGGTGCGCGCGACACCGTCGACCGTGATCGAGAACCGGCTGGTGTCCGGTGTGCCCTGCGCGGTCGTCAGCATTTCCTGGTCGAACTGCAGGGCCGCGTCGTTGGCGCCGGTGTCGGCCTCGGTGGCGCCGGTCAGCGCGGGCGGGGTGTTCGGCTTGCCGGTGGGGTTCTGCGCCGTCGGACCGCTGGCGCCGGACGGCGTGGTCCAGTAGCCGGTGTTGGTGCAGGTGATCGGAGTGGGCGAGGTCCTGGTGGCCACGTAGCTGAATCCGTGGGTCACACCCGAGGTGTTGGGGACGAAACCCTCGGTGGAGAAGCCGCCCTCAACGGAGTTGAACGCCGGGGGTGGCAGCAGGCCGCTCCCGATCAGGTCGACCGGGTTGCCGACCCGGCCGCCGGTCACCACGCCGTAGTCCTGCTCGGTTGCGGTGATGGTCCATTGCTCGGTGGGGTCGGCGGAGGGGATCGTGATGGCGATCTTGAGCGGTCCACCGACCGTCCTCAGCCGCATGTCCAGTTGGTCGCCGCAGGTTCCGCTGAGCCGCAGCCGGGCGATGTCACCGCCACCGCTGTCCGGTGACCCGGTGGTGGCCGAGGCGATGCCGCCGGATGCGACGGACAGGGAAATGCCCACCAGGGCAGCGAGCGCATACCGCCCCAGTCGTTGCTTCAGTATCATGTTGTTTGGCCGCCTTGTGAATCGGTCAACTATTGGACGTAATGCGGGATGCGAACACGACCGTGGCCCCTCGGGCGTGGCCGATCGCCACGTTCCACGTCCCGTGACCGGGTGGGGCGCTGAGCCGGATTTGCGGGACGCGTGGCTAGGTTCCTGTTCGCCGTCGGTGGTTGGGGAAGCCCTAAATGGAGGGGTTGGCTCACGCCGCCGATGTGGGTTCGAGAACCGGCATCATCGGCGTGACAAGCGCTAGTGCCTCGTCAAGCAACGTTGATCATGTAATTGGGTTCTCGGATGGGTGAGTTGATCGCGAAGTGGCGTTTCGGTCGAGCACGTGCGTTGCGCCAGCGGACGTAGTCAGCAATGGCCGCGTTCTGCTCGGCGTGGCTGCGGTGGTCGGTGCCGTTGAGCGCGAAGTAGCGCAGCGCGGTGAACTCGCATTCGATCCAGTTCAGCCACGAGGCGTTGGTCGGCAAGTACACCAGCTCGAT
>NZ_JAFB01000035.1 GCF_000519205.1 Amycolatopsis taiwanensis DSM 45107
AACTCAAAGACGGCCTCGGCCTGGACCACTTCGAAGGCCGCTCCTGGCTCGGCTGGCACCGCCACGTCACCCTCACCGCGGTGGCCCAAGCCATCTGCACCCAGCTCCGACGCACCCCAAAAGCCCCTGCGCAGGCCTGACCCTCTACGCAGTCCTGCGCGAACTCCAGGCCCTGCTCGCGGTCTGGACAGGTGTCTGCCACACCTGCCGACAACCCGTCCAGACCCGAACCCCACAACAGAAACCCCAGCTCAACAGCACCTAACAAAGCGCTACTAGTGCTGTGCCCTGGAAGGTTGTGGAGGTAATCGGGGCTGGCAGGGTGGTGGGTGGAGGTGGTGCTGGTGGCTCGTCAGCCTGAGGTGTTTGTGCGGGATCTGTCGCCTGAGCAGGCGCAGCGTCTGGTGAAGATCACCAGGTCGACACGGGATCGTGTCCGGTTGCGGCGGGCGGGGGTCGTGCTGGCGTCGGTGCAGGGCAGGTCCGCGAGCGAGATCGCGACGATGTTCGCCGCTACGGAGAACTATGTGCGGGAGGTGATCCACGCGTTCAACGACTCCGGGTTCGCCGCTTTGGACCCAAAATGGAGCGGCGGCCGGCCACCTAAATTCGGGCCGGTCGCCCGCGACCTTGTCTGCCGTATCGGCCGCAGCGACCCGCAGGGACTGGGACTGCCCTTCACCGGGTGGAGCCTGACCAAACTGGCTGCCTACCTGCGCCAGCGCCACCGGCTGATCATCTCCACTGAGAGCGTACGCCGGATCCTGCACGAGGCGGGGATCTCCTGGCAGCGCACGAAAACGTGGAAAGCCAGCAAAGACCCCGAGTTCGCGGTGAAGATGACTCGCGTCCTGGCCCTGTATGACCACCCGCCCGCCGATGGGCGGGTGCTCTGTGTGGACGAGTTCGGGCCGCTGAACCTGCAACCCCGCCCCGGACACGGCTGGTTCCGGCGCACCCACCCGGCCCGTCGCCGGGCCACCTACACCCGCCACGCCGGGATCCGGCAGATGTTCGCCGCGCAAGATCTGGCGACCGGACAGCTCTTCTACCGGTTCCGCGACCGCAAACGCTGGCCGGAGTTCCTCGACTTCTGCAAACAACTCCGCCGCCGCTACCCGGCCGGGAAGCTCTACCTGATTTGCGACAACTACGGCCCGCACGGCAAAGCCGAAGTCACCACCTGGTGCACGGCACACGGGATCGAACTGGTCTACACCCCGAAGAACGCGTCCTGGCTCAACTGGATCGAGTGCGAGTTCACCGCCCTGCGCTACTTCACCCTCGACGGCAGCGACTACCCAACACACGCCGCCCAAGAAGCCGCCATCGCCAGCTACATACGCTGGCACAACCGCCACTGCCACCCCAAACGCCACTTCGCCATCAACTCCAAGATCCGCCGCCCCGATTACCTACCCAACGTTGCATGACACGGCACTAGGCCGGTCGTGGTCGGGCATGATTGGGGGCCGCGTTCGTTCGCTTCGCATGTTCAGCTGCCAGCAAACCTTCGTCGCGTTGCGGCTCGCCAGCGACCAGCACGCTTTGTGGGCGCTCAATTTGGGGCGGGCGGCTGGGCGACGATCGCGTCGGTCACGCTTCCCCTTGCTACCCCTAGGCAGCCGACGACGGTCTGACCTCCACTCGAATCACAGCACCTCACGGCACAAACGATCTTGAAACAATCCCGAGGAGCCCACAATTGTGGTGAATGTCGGCTATGCCATCCGGGTGAAATAGTCACTGTCCCCGTAGAACACACGGCGAGTGATCGGTAATGGTAGGCGTGTGGATCGCGGCCGTGTCCGTATCGCGCCTCTCACGGTGGACAATCATGCAGGCTACGAGGCGGTCATCAAGCTCGGTGACCGGTTCAGTGATCGCCTGGGTCAGTTGCCTTACGCGGCGTTCGAGGATGCACGTGACGACCAGCGGATTCTGATCGCGACGGACTTGGCCGCGGGGTCCGTCGTGGGTTATGCGTTATACCGGCTGCCCCGCAACGAGGTATCGCTGACTCACCTGTGCGTCGCACCTGATGCTCGCGGCACCGGCGTCGCCCGTGCCCTGGTGGACGCGATCTCCGAAAAGCATGTGCAACGCTTAGGGATACGAGCCAAGTGCCGAGATGACTACGAACTCGCCGACACATGGACGGGCCTGGGATTTACTGCTCGCGCGAAGGCCATCGGGCGTGGCCGGGACCGAGCCCCGATGACGGTGTGGTGGAGGGATCACGGACATCCGGACCTGTTCACCGAGTACGAGGTGCCGGTCGAGCTGCGAGCCGCGATCGACCTGAATATCGCGCTCGACCTGGCCAGCTCGGCCGACCGCAAGATGCGATCCGAGCTCCTTGTCGCCGACGATCTCGCGGGCCGCCTCCAACTGGTGGTCAGTTCCGGCATGCTCGCCGAGATCAACGACGGCGAACGCTCCAGGCGAGGCCCGCTCCTCGAGGCGATCGAGCCGTACCCGACGGTGCACGCCGTGGAGGCGAGGGCCCAAGACCTGGCGAACCGCATCCTCACCGAAGTCCAGAACACCGCGCCCGACTACCCGGCGAACGAGCAGGATCGCAGGGACCTCCTGCAGGTCGCCCACGCCGCCGCAGCGGGCGTCAGTGTCTTCCTCACCTGGGACCAACGCCTCATCAACCGCTTGGGAGACGTAGTCGAAGCGCTGACCGGCACCACGCTGATGAAACCCAGCTACGTGGTACTGCACCTCGACGAACTCGCAAACGCTGACGCCTTCCGCCTCGACAGCCTGGCCGGAAGTACCTTCACCCACGCCCGCGCCGGCACGCGCCTCGAGCGTGAACTCGACGCGTTCATCGCCGACAGCTCCGGCGAGCGCCGCCCCCAGCTGCACCGTCACGTCCACCAGCTGATCCGCGCGGGCCGGGAACCCCGAATCGTCCACGATGAGAGGGACATTGCCGCCGCGCTCTACTGCGCCTACCGCAACGGCGAGCGATGGGAAGTGCCGCTGCTGCGCGTAACCCAGCACCCCCTCGCCGACACTCTCGCCCGCCATCTTCTGTGGAATCTCCGCTTGCAGGCCCGCGACGAGGGCGCCGGTCTGATCGACATCTGCGACCCGTACCTACCGCGACGCCTCGTGCAGGCTGCCAGCTTCGAGTCTCTCACCGCCGCAGGAACACATTGGTTCGCACCAGTTATCGACGTATGCGGCGAATCACACGAGGTCGCTGCGGCCGCGGCCCGAATCCACACGGCCGCGGGCCTACCCGCGCCACCTCTGCTGCGCCCCGGCTTGTCCGCGCACGCAGCGGCAACACTGGAACACACGTGGTGGCCCGCCAAGATCCTCGACAGTCAACTGCCCACCTTCGTCATCCCCATCAGAGCGAACTACGCCTACGAACTCTTCGGCTATCCCGAAGGACTCAGCACCCGCGACACCCAGCTGTCGCTGGGGCGCGAGCACGTCTACTACCGCAGCGCCACCAACAGCAAAATCATTGCACCAGCGCGCGTCCTGTGGCTGTCCACCGGTGCAGGCACCGGCAGTGGACACATCTTCGCGGCATCCACTCTGGACAGTCGTGTCGTCGACTCCCCAGAACAGTTACACGAGACCCTGTCCTACTACGGAACTTTCGATCTCGCAGCCGTGACCGCCGCCGCCAGAGGCAGCGACGTCGCCGAGGCACTGCGGCTGTCCGACACCGAACTGTTCCGGACACCGATCAGTCGCCGACGGTATCGCCAGCTCCGCGAGAACCTCGGCACAGGCCCGAAAGAATTCATGGGACCGCAACGCATCCCGGCCGAACTGTTCGCCGCCGTATACGCGCTGGCCACACAATAACCGCGCCGACGTCGCGCGTACGCGTGACAACCATCCAGGTTCGAACTAGCGTTCCCCTCATGGTTGGGAGTCCCACGGAACAGCTTGTGCTACCCCTCCAGGTAGGGTCACCGTCCGTGCCCAGACATACCCAGGACCACGTAGACGTGCGCCCTCTGCTGATGTCGCTGCGACCGCGCTTCGCCCACGCGATCCTCGAAGGCACTAAAACCGTAGAACTGCGACGCAGCCGGGTCGCCGCGCCACCAGGAACACCGATCATCGTCTACGCCAGCACTCCCGTGCGCTCCGTCCTCGGCACCGCAGTCCTCGGCGCGGTCGACACCGACACGCCCACCCGGCTCTGGCGGCGCCACCGCACCCACCTCGGGCTCACCCGCGCCGAATTCAACGACTACCTCGCGGGCGTCTCCACCGCCTCATGCCTACTCATCGAACAGGCACGCCCGCTGCCCGAGCCCTACGAACTCAACTGGCTCCGCAACCACGCCAGCTTCCAACCACCCCAGAGCTACCGCTACCTCGCCCTGGACGACCCCCAGCCACTGCACGCCCTGACCACACCTCACCCCGCCTGACACGCTCGCCGTCTCCTCCCGCACCAACCACGGTCAGACCCCTTCTCGCTTGACGCCCCCGACGCCGCGGTTGACATCCGACGCGTCCCGGAGCAGGACAGAAGAACACAGGATTCTTCGGGCTTGGAGGTCGTCATGGCGTGGGTGGAGCGATCAGGCAAACGGTCCTGGCGGGTGCGCTGGCACGTGCCCGGGCGCACCCAGTCGGTCGGAGGGTTTCGAAGTGAAGGCGACGCCCTCGCCTACGTCGCCGACATGGCCACCGACCGGCGACGCGGCACCTGGATCGACCCCGCCGCTGGGCGCATCACACTCGCCGAATGGGTCACACGGTGGCTCCCTGCCATCGACCTCGACGAGCGCACCGTCGAGAGCTACCGCAGCCGGCTACGCTGCCACCTCCTGCCACGCTTCGGCAACACCCCACTGGCTGAAATCACCACGCTCGACGTCACCCTGTGGGCAACGACCCTCGGCGAACGCTACGCGCCCACTACGATATCCAGCCTGATCAACTTGCTGTCGATGATCCTCACCGACGCCGCCGACCAGCACCTCATCGCGACCAACCCCGTCCACAAGCGCCGCCGCCGCGGCCGGCGCTCCCGTCGAATCACCCGCGAGAAAATCTGGGCCACCCCGGAACAAGTCGTCCACATCGCCGAACAAGCCGGAATGCTCGGTGGCCGAGTGGCCTACCTGCTGGTCATCACCGCCGCCTGGACCGGCTGCCGCTGGGGCGAACTGGCCGGCCTGCACCACAGCCAACTCGACCTCGACCACGGCGTGCTCACCATCGACCCCTTCCTCGGGGCACTGCACGAGTGCGGACACCGCCGCTGGCTCGGCCCACCCAAAAGACCCTCCGCCGCCCGCCGCATCACACTGCCGCCATTCCTCGTCAGCTTGCTGCGTGAACACATGGAAATCCACCCGTTCGAGTTCGTGTTCACCACACCCTCCGGCACCTGGCTGTGGCGCTCCACATTCATCCGCCGCGTCTTCCGACCCGCCGTTGACGGCAAACCCGGCACCGACCTCACGGCAGTCCGGCGCGGCCTGACCTTCCACGGGCTGCGACACAGCCACAAAACCTGGCTCATCGCCGATGCCATCCCGGAGATCGCGCAAGCCCGCCGCCTCGGCCACCGCCTCGACAACCGCATCGTCGAGACCTACAGCCACGTCGCCCCAGAAGTCGAACACCGCCTCCTCACCGCCCTCGAACACCGCTGGCACACCGCGACCCACCAGGACCCGCCGCCCGCACCCGAACCCAGCACCCCGACCGAACCGCCACTCGCGCCGGTTGTCCCCCTCTTCGCCGGCACGCGGGACACCACCACCGCTCGGCGGGAAACCCAACGCGCGCAACGGAAACACGCCCGCGCCAGCGCAGGACGCGCCAGGCTCATGCCCCAGAAACGCCCCACCCGGGGCGAATGCGGCACCGCACTAACGATCTTCAGAGATCACCATGAGAACACAAGAAAACCCCTCCGACCAGCACGAACAGCGTGATCGAAAGGGCTTGTCAAACCTGTGGAGCTAAGGGGACTCGAACCCCTGACCCCCTCACTGCCAGCGCCACGACACCCCGCAGTGGCCGGTTGTAGACCGATGCCCAGCCGGAGAGCACCCTGTGCCATCACGGCCAACGCCCCCTCCCACCGAAATCCACGCTTGGTCGACATAGACCCAGGACGTCGCTTTGGGCCCCTGAAAGTCGCTGCAGCTTGCCAGGCCAATCGTCGATCCTTGCGGCCCTCTCAAGCAAGGTTGCCGTATTCTTCGACTTGGCGGGTCCCGCAGCCAGAGGAGGGGCATGGCGTGCAACATCTCAAACGAAGATGACACGACGGGCGCCACGTTGAACTCGATCATCGGTAGTCCTGGAACAGCTGTGCAAATGCGGGATCTCAACGGTGGAAGCATCCATATCCACTCAAGCGTGACCATCGTCAACGGTGGCCCGTTAACAGCGCCTCACTCCCTCGACAGAAAACTTCACTTGCTGATCGTGGACGACGAACCACACTGGTTGGCGCTGCTGGTCGACAGACTGCGTCACAATGCAGACGTGGGCAAGGTGTTCAAGGCGGTGGACGCGTCCGAAGCGCTGCGTCTGCTTGCCTCGGACAATCCGGAGCTCAAGCAGCGCAAGGAGATAGGGTTACTGGTCATCGATGCGGTGTTCACCGACCTGCAAATGCCGGGCCTCTCTGGGATGGAGATGGCAAGGGTCTTCTCCGCACTCGACCCCGCGCCGGTGCTGGTATTCGTCACCGGACACGCACATGAGGCGGTGAACGCCTTCGACCTCGGTGCCGTGGACTACCTGCTCAAACCGTGCGATCAACGCCAGTTGGACCGTGCGATCGACCGCGTCCTGCAGAGGCTCCGTGGAGAATCACTACTCGGGCGGCCATAACAGCTTGAGCTGTCGTTCGCTGCTGTTCAACGCCGACAAGGTGGCTCCGGCCTCGAGGCATATCGTCGGTGCTCACCCGAACTGGTGACTACGAAGACCAAGCCCCGGTGAGGTTCGATAGTCGCGTGCGTCTCACCGACCCGCTCAACGCCAGGCAGCTGGACGTGCTGCGCTGGATCGCCAACGGCTGTCCGGACGGTGTCATGTCCGGCGACGCCCACAAGCTCACAGCACGAGCGCTGCAGAGCCGGCGACTGATCACGGTCACCAAACGCAAAGGGTTCTGGTCCGCGGCCGTGACCAGCACCGGCCGCTACTATCTGGAGCACGGCCGCTTTCCCGCACCGTCTGAGAAGCCGCTCCCCAAGGCCAAGCGCGAGACGCCCTCGCAACCGAAGGTGCGCGCGACCGAGCCGTCGGCCAGCAGCGGGGACACTCCTCGCGAGCCCCCACGCCCAGTGAAGAAGCCGAGCGCCGCAGAGCAACTCGTGGCTGAGGTCATCGCGGCCGGTGGGGTGCTGGAACTTCCCGCAGACGCCGACCATGACGGCTATCGGATGGCGCAGTTGGCCCGCATCGCCAACCGTCACGGTAAGACACCACCTGGCAAGCGGCTCGTGCATCAGATCGTGCACGACGGTAGCTGGTTGGGTCCGCGGCGCAACCTCTTCGTCCTTGAAGACGGGCCAGCAGGAGCCGATGCCCCGTTGGAGCCGGTACCCGTGCCCGACGAGGTCGGCCGATACCACCCAGCAGTGTCGGCACTGCGCAAGGCGAAGCGCATCGACGTCTCGCCCGCAGCGCAGGGTCGGGCGTTAAGGATTCTGCACGCAGTCGCCGTCGACGCCGAACGTCGCGGCTTCACCGTGTCCGACCACCGCCCCAAGCCCAACTCCCAACAGGGGACTCCGGCTCAATGGCACCTGCTCCTCTCGGACAGTCAGGAAACAGTGCCGCTGCGGATCAGCGAGGAGACCGATCGCGTCGAGCATGTGCCGACCGCCAAGGAACTCAAGGAAAAGGAACGCCGCCCCTGGATAAGCATCCCCAGCCACGTCCACGTTCCCAGCGGACGCCTCCGCATCGACCTCGGTGGCCCAGCCGACACTGAACGCAGATCGTTCTGGGCCGACCGGGCGTCGTGGACGCTGGAGGAGAAACTGCCGGGGTTGCTGCGCGAAGTCGCCGTCCGCGCCGACGAACTGCGCCTGCGCCGCGAAGCCCAGAAACGCGCCGAGACCCAGTACCGAGACGATGTCGCCCGCGAACAGGAACGCGCCCGTGCCCGCGCCGCAGAAGCGCACCGGCTGAAAATCCTGCAACAACAGCTCGAACGCTGGCGCGAAGTCCGCGAGTTACGCACCTTCGCAGCCACCCTCACCGAACGCCTCGCCAAGGCCGACGCCGGCGACGGCACTCTCGCGGAGGCCCACCGCTGGCTGGAGTGGATCACCGAGCACGCCGACCGGCGGGACCCGTTCCGGACGCTGCCGGGCTGGCCTGAGCCGCCCCAACTGCATACCTGGGAGCTAGACCAGTACATGAACCGGGTACACGAGCCACCGGAGATGCGATACCGGCCCGAAAAATATTGACCCATCAACGTCGTCTCGCCCGGTGTGAGCGGCTCCCTACTGTCAACGGGGTTTGTTTTCACCCATCGCCAGGGGCCATTAGCTTTCACGCAAGAAGGCTGGCTGTGCCCGGCCACCCTGATCGACCTGCACAACAAAGAACTCATCGGCCACGCGATGGCCGAGCACGTGCGCACCGAACTCGTCTCCGACGCGATCACGCTCGCCGCCCGGGCACGGCTGCTCGGCCAGGCCGCGATCGGCCACGCCGACCTCGGCTCGCAACCCGAGTTCAACCGGTCGTCGCCCAAGATCACCCCGGCTTGTTGTGTGCTGGTCGAATCTGGTGGAATGACACCGGTGTAGTTTTAACGCTCGACCGCACGGCTAAACTGCGGTTGATCTAGCACGGACGATCTTGAAGTTTCCAGCCAGGCTGGCTACCTGGTAGCTGACAGATAGACCTTGGAGGTGGCATGAAGAGCAACGACCACAAGGCGGTAGTTCTCCTCAGCGGCGGGTTGGACTCCGCGACGGTTCTGGCGATGGCCCGCGCTGAGGGATACGAGCCGTATGCACTGAGTTTCCGATATGGCCAGCGTCACGATGTGGAGCTTGATGCGGCGAAGAAGGTCGCTGCCGCACTCGGAGCGGCCGGGCACGTAGTCGCGGAGATTGACCTGCGGGTTTTCGGCGGCTCGGCGCTGACCGCCGACATTGACGTTCCTCATAACGACAGCGCGGATGACCTGGAGACCAGCGAGATCCCCATCACCTACGTGCCGGCCCGGAACACCGTCTTCCTGTCGTTCGCCCTCGCGTGGGCAGAGACTCTGGAGGCCAGTGATGTCTTCATCGGTGTCAGCGCGGTGGACTACAGCGGCTACCCGGACTGCCGACCGGAGTACATCGAGGCGTACGAGCGGATGGCCAACCTCGCTACAAAGGCTGGAGTGGAAGGCCGCCAGCACCTGCGTATCCACACGCCGCTGATCGAACTGAGCAAGGCGCAGACCATTGCCCGCGGCCTGGAATTGGGTGTCGACTACTCACTGACGCACAGTTGCTACGACCCGCGCCCTCAAGGCCGGGCGTGCGGTACCTGCGACTCCTGTCTGCTCAGGGGCCGAGGCTTCGCCGAACTAGGTCTCACCGACCCCGCTCTATCCGCGCCGTCTGTGGTTGCCTGATGGCCTACCAGGTCAAAGAGATCTTCTACACTCTCCAAGGTGAGGGCACCCACGCCGGCCGACCAGCGGTGTTCTGCCGATTCGCGGCGTGCAACCTGTGGAACGGTCGTGAGTCCGGGCGGGCTCGGGCTATCTGCAAGTTCTGCGACACCGACTTCGTTGGTACCGACGGCCCCGGTGGTGGCACCTTTGCCACGGCAACCGAACTCACAGCCCAGGTGTTGGCGAGGTGGCAGGGGAACGCACATGACCGTGCACAGCCGTTCGTGGTGTGCACAGGCGGCGAACCGCTGTTGCAACTGGACGAACCCCTGGTCGACGCGCTCCACGGGGCGGGGTTCGAGATCGCTGTGGAGACCAACGGCACCCAACCGGCTCCCGCAGGCCTGGACTGGATCTGCGTCAGCCCGAAAGCCGGCGCTGACCTGGTGCTCACCACAGGCAACGAACTCAAGCTGGTCTTCCCGCAAGAAGGCGCGGAGCCAGAGTTGTTCGAGCACCTGAACTTTAGCCGATTGCTACTGCAACCCATGGACAGCCCAGATCGAGCCCTCAACACGAAACTGGCCGTCGAGTACTGCCTGGCGAACCCGCAGTGGAGCCTGAGCCTGCAAACTCACAAGTACCTCGGGATCCAATGATGGAGATTTTCCGCGAGTTCACCTTCGAAGCCGCTCACCAACTGCCGCATGTCCCCGAAGGCCACAAGTGCGCTCGGTTACACGGGCACTCCTACCGGGTCGAGGTGCACGTGCAGGGCGAGGTCGGGCCAGACACCGGCTGGGTGATGGACTTTGGTGACCTGCGGGCGGCGTTCCAGCCACTGCATGAGCAACTCGACCACCAGTACCTCAACGAAGTGCCGGGCTTGGAGAACCCGACCAGCGAGGTGCTGGCACGGTGGATTTGGGATCGCCTGACTGGGCAGTTGCCGCTGTCTGCCGTGCAGGTGCGTGAGACGTGCACCTCAGGCTGCATCTACCGCGGGGAGGACCAGTGACCCTGGAAGACGTGCAGGGGCGACCGGACACGCGTGGTATCGCGCTCGACGAGGCGGGAGTGAGCGGCTTGCGCTATCCCGTCACGCTCGCAGATCGTGATGGCGCCAAACAGGAGTCCGTCGGTCAGGTCACGATGTCGGTCGGCGTGCCTGCGGAGACCAAGGGCACACACATGAGCCGGTTCGTGGAGATCTTGCACGAACACGCCACTGACATCAGCATCGCCACGCTGCCTATGATCATAGATGCTGTTTGTCAGCGTCTTGCCACTAAGCAGGCGCGCCTGCAGATCCGCGCGACCTACTTCCGTGAACGGTTCTCCCCAGTCAGCCATGCGCGGTCGCTGATGGGATATGACGCAGTCTGGTCGGCGACCGCGGACGGCACGTCGACGCTGCTGACGCTCGAGGTCCAGGTACCCGTGACGAGCGTGTGCCCCTGCAGCAAGGCCATTAGTGATTATGGCGCACATAACCAGCGTGGTCGCATCACTATCAGTGCCCGGCAGGCTGACGATGTCAGTCCTTTGTGGATCGAAGACCTCGTCGACATCGCCGAGAAGTCGGCGTCGGCGCCGGTCTACCCGCTGGTGAAACGGCCCGATGAGCGGTACATCACTATGCAGGCATACGACAACCCGGTGTTTGTCGAGGACATGGCCCGCAACGTTGCGGTGCAGTTGCGCAGCGATCCGCGTGTCGCCTCGTTCCACGTTCATGCATCCAACGATGAGAGCATCCACGACCACGCTGCGTTCGCGTCTATCACGTGGCCTCGCACGAGCATGCCGCTCGGCCACCCTGGATGGGAGCAGCGGTGAGCCAGACAACGGCAACAGAGCCGGATCTGCACGTGGTGGTCACGTGCGCTAACCGTAAGCGCCATCCCGTGCCCCAGAACCTGCGTCTGCAAAGCATCCAGCACAAGCGGTTGCCTGGCAGATTCGATAGCTGGATCCGTCAACTCACCACAAGCCACGCCGAGGAAGTGCCTGCGGACCAGCTTTACGGGGGCGAACACTGGCAAGTGGCGCGCGCACTTAGCCAAGACGCCTCGGCAGCAGGCCACGCAGCCGCCACATGGGTCTGTTCCGCTGGCTATGGGCTTGTGCCTATCACAGCACCGCTGCGTCCATACGCAGCTACGTTCACGTCCGGCCACCACGATTCGGTCGGAGGCACGACTGAGAGCATCCAGCGCTGGTGGGGATACCACACCGATTGGGCAGGCCCAGTCGCTGGTGCTCCTCGTTCGGTGGCTAGCCTCGGGGCTCGATCGCCTAGCGCGCACTTGCTCGTCGTGTTGTCGGCGATGTACTTGCGTGCCTGTGCCCGTGATCTCGTTACCCTGGCGGAACAACTGCGACAGCCCGAGCAGTTAACAATCATCTCCGTTGGCGGCTCTTCGCCACGCGAACTGCGAGAATTCGTGCTCCCCGCTAATGGCCACCTGCAGACCGTCGTCGGAGGAACCCTCGGAGCCCTCAACGTACGCATAGCCGCAAAACTGTTGCGAACCTTGCCGAACACTCCGCCGAACAGGCAGGTGTTCGCGGATGGTCTTGCTCGGTTGCAACAGCAGGCGGGGAAACGCCCGGTGTTCCAACGAACGCCAATGACCGACGACCAGATCCGCGCCTTCATCCTGGAGCGTCTCACCGAGCACAGCACGCATACCGCGCTGCTCCGGCAACTGCGAAGTTCCGGACTTGCCTGCGAGCAGAAGCGGTTCGCCCAACTGTTCTCAGCCACCGTGAGGAGCCAGTGATGCCACCAACATCTCAAGCCCTCAAGCGGCGAGCACTGCGCATTGAGCAGGTGCCAGAACTCACGCTGTACCTGTTCACGCTCAAGGCCCACGAGATCCTGCAGATAGCGGACATTTCGCGGGTAAGCCGAGACGAAGCCGGCAAGCTCATCGGCTACCAGCGTCCGGAGGTACGCAGCCACGTCAACGAAATCGTGGACTACCTCAACGGGCCAAACGCACTGTTCCCGAACCCGATCATCCTCGCCCTGTCGTCGGCTGCACGGTTCACATCGAGCCGCGGGCCCAATACCACCGACGGGCTTGCTCGCGGCGGCGACATCGAGATCCCCTTGCCCACCGGCGATCGGCCCAAACCTGCGTGGATCGTTGACGGCCAGCAGCGTGCGCTCGCTCTCACACAGGCCACCAACAAGGGCTTCCCGGTTCCCATCACCGCGTTCATCGCAGACTCCGTCAGTCTCCAACGCGACCAGTTCTTCCGCATCAACAACACCAAACCGCTGCCACGCGGCTTGGTCACCGAACTCCTGCCTGAGGTTGATACCCGCCTACCGCCCCGACTGTCGATCAAGAAACTGCCGTCGGAGTTGTGCAACCTGCTCAACCAAAACAAGGAATCACCGTTCCACGGGCTGATCCGTCGTGCCTCCTCGGGCAGTAAGGCTTCTCGTAGTGCGGTGGTCACCGACACCAGCATCATCAAGATGCTGGAGGAGAGCCTGTCTACGGGATGCCTGTTCGTATACCGGAACCTGACGAGCGGCGAAATCGACAGCGACGGCCTGTGGACGGCGCTGATCGTCTACTGGTCGGCGGTCCGCGATACATTTCCTGACGCCTGGAGCAAGCCACCGGCCAAGAGCCGTCTCATGCACGGTGCGGGCATCCAGGCAATGGGACGCTTGATGGACCGCATACTCACTACCATCGACCCCACAGCCGCTGATGCGCCCGCTGCGGTCCGAACTGAGTTGGCGCGCGTCGCCCCGTACTGTCATTGGACTTCGGGTGTCTGGCCTGAACTCGGCATGAAGTGGAACGACATCCAGAACCTGTCGCGCCACACGCAGCAGCTGTCCAGTTTTCTCATCCGTACCTATGCGCAGAGCAGGACGCCGCGGCCATGAAATTCTTCTTCCCTGACTCCCAGGACCAGATCGATCGCGAGTTTGACTTCTTCACCGAAGAAAAGGGGATCTTCCGCGTCCGGCAACGCGACGATCTGTACGCACACGAAGCACTGCACGAACCTCCGTTTCACGGATTGCTGGTTTCCAAGGCAATTGTGGACGGCACCGCCAACGGAACTGGCAAGTACACCGTCGCCCAGCGCCACCGACTCTACCGGCAAGGCGCCCGCAAGTTCTTCAGACTCGATCACGCCGGCCAGACACTGGAGATCATGGGCGATTGCGGCGCCTTCAACTACATCAAAGAGGAGGTCCCGCCGTACAGCCCAGACGAGGTCATCGACTTCTACGAAGGGTGCGGCTTCGACCTCGGAGTCTCCGTAGACCATGTGATCTTTGGATACAACCCGGCCACCGACGACGGCGCCGACGCCGACGACCTAGAGGATTGGCGTCGACGGCAAGAGATCACTCTCGAACTTGCCACGGAGTTCCTTACGAAAGTCCGGCAAGAAGCGTCCTTCGAGCCCCTCGGTGTGGCCCAGGGATGGAGTCCTGGCTCCTACGCTCACTCAGTGGCCAACTTGCAGAAGATGGGCTACCGCCGCATCGCCTTGGGCGGCATGGTGCCGTTGAAAACACAGGACATCATGGCCTGCCTTGCAGCCATCGCTGACGTGCGGGACAGCGCGACGCAACTGCACTTGTTGGGCATCAGTCGTTGCGAGAACGCCACCGGATTCGCCGCGCACGGCGTGACAAGTTTTGACAGTACATCGGCGTTTCAACAGGCGTACAAGGACGAGAGAAACAACTATCACACGCTTGAACGAGCCTATATGGCTATCCGGGTTCCTCAAGTAGACGGCAACCCGAAACTACGGAGGGCTATCCGGGCAGGCCGCATCTCACAGGACGCGGCGATCGCCTGCGAGCGAGACTGCTTGCGTCTGCTACGTGCCTACGCCGGACAAGAAGCCACAGCGGACGCCGTCCTCGCCGCATTACGTGCCTACGAGGACCTGCACGACCCCGGCAAGGACCGCAGCGATGCCTACCGCCAGACCCTGGAAGCACGCCCCTGGGAGCAGTGTACCTGCGGGATCTGCGACCGGATCGGTATCGAAGTCGTAATCTTCCGAGGCGCCGAGCGCAACAAGAGCCGCGGCTTCCATAATCTGTCCGTCCTCGCACACCAACTCGACCGCGAACTAGCAGGGAGCAAAGCGTGACCCGCACGACCAGTCGGCAGCGCAAGTCCAACGGCGCCGCCGCCGAGATCCGGATACCTGCTCTGGAGGTCCAGCAGGGACCCAATCGCACCCTCTACACATTCGCGATCGACGGCAAGCAACTCCCCCGCGTTGCCACCGTCTCCAGGGTTCGCCGCGGCGAGGATGCGCATCTGCAGGGTTACCAGCGTCCCGCTGCACTCGCCCACATCAACGCCATCCGACGCTACATCGAGTCTCCCGACGCGATGCTCCCCAACGCGCTTGTCGTAGCGTTCGACAAGCGAGTCACGTTCGAGTCCTCTGAACGCCGGTCGCCCAAGGCGTACTCCCGACCCGGTACGTTGGTCATCCCGGTTGATGACGCCTGGGAAGACGCTGACAAGCCCGGCTGGATCGTCGACGGCCAGCAACGCTCGTCGGCTATTCGAGACGCAGAGGTACAGCAGTTCCCGGTGTGCGTGACCGCGTTCATCACCGATGACGAGTCTCAACAACGCTCCCAGTTCATCCTCGTCAACAACACCAAGCCACTGCCAAAGGGCCTGATCCACGAACTGCTGCCGACGGCTGCTGGCGAACTCCCGCCGCAACTACAGGCGCGCCGCTACCCGGCAATGTTGCTGGAGCGCCTCAACCATGACGCAGACTCGCCAATGCGTCACAGGATCCAAACGCCGACCATGCCCGAGGGCGTCATCAAGGACAACTCGGTGCTCCGGATGCTAGAAAACAGCCTCACGGATGGCGCGCTACACCAGTACCGCAACGTCCACAACGGTGGCGGTCGAACCGAGGACATGCTCGTCCTCGTCAAGACCTTTTGGACCGCTGTGAGCACCGTGTTCGCTGACGCCTGGGCGTTGCCGCCCCGCAAGTCACGACTGACCCACGGCGTCGGGATTATCAGCCTCAGCTTCGTCATGGATGCGATCGCAGACGTTCTTCTCGAGAAGGACGAACTGGACCTGGACGGCTTCGTATCCGAACTCTCACGACTGGATGAGGTGTGCCACTGGACGTCGGGTGTCTGGGAGATGAGCGACGGCACCCAGCGCAAATGGAACGATCTGCAGAACACTCCAAAAGATATCCAGTTGCTCACTAATCACCTGTTGGGCGAGTACCGCGCTCGCGCGTCTGGGAAGAGGCGTGGTTCGCGTCAACTCCGCTTGGCGTAGACCTCTGCCCACGGATACTTTGCGAGCCGCGCGCCAGGCGGGTCGGCCGGTTCACCGTCCTCGCAGCCGATCCGTCGGGCGGCGGCACTCCTTGAGACGTAGCAACGTTGCCCCGGCCTGGCGTTGCGGCACCCACACAGCCTTAGCTATCCGTACCGCCTCCTCAGTTCCGCCAACGTTGTACGAAGCAGTGAGGCGGACCCACTGCCGTCCACGTAGGCGATTTTCTCGCTGTTGGTGTGGGCCGAGATGAATCCGGTCGCAGCGTGCTTAGCGCATCGAGTGATCAGCACAACCAGATCGGCGCTCTGCACCCACTGGCGCAGACGGGGACTGCCAACGTGGTCAGACGAAGCCGTAACGCGGACATTTGGTGCGACAGAATTGAGTTGTTCGGTCACCCGCTTCAGGACCTTCTCATCTAGCGAGTACAAAAGCAGGTTTACGTCCGCGGACTGCCACGCCTCCGACTGCGCCAATTCGTCATCTTGTTCCGTCTGCCAAGACAGCCCGAGCCCGAGTTCACCGTCGAGCACGCGGGCGAAGCTAAGGTCCGCCACGTCCAATCGTTCCGCATGCCGCGAGAGCGGCGTCAGCAACCGGTAGCCCAGTTGTTGCCGCGCAGCTTCATCCGGGCATGCGGACAAAACCAGCGAGTCGACAATGTCGAGAACGGTCGATGCCCGCTCCGGCGCAGCCCAGCGATCAGACTCCGAGCCGATCTCCCGGAGCAGGCGCTCGTAGTGGTCGGCGTTCGGTGCACCGCGCAGCGTGATGCTGAGCAGCGCCTGGATCACTAAGAGGTCGCCCGGCTTGAATCGATTGTGGGTGAGAGCGTTGAGGATGAATGAATGCGCACTGCGATCTGCTGGATCGTCGTACCCGGTGGCCTCCAGAAAGGCGCCCACTGCGCTCCATGCCTGCTCAGCGGCTTCATCCCCCAGGTCGTCCAACAGGCTGGCAATCTCTTCGTCGTTCTGTGCAGGCGAAGGCCACTCTCGCCACGCCGACTCCCTGAGCACCTTGCGCACGGCTAAGGGTTGGTCTGACATCGCCGCTACTAACTCGCCCCAGGACGACATGACGGGGTGTGGTTCAGTCGCGATCGCCGTGTCAGGAGACCCGTCCTCGAGCCTGCTCAGCAGTTCTGTACGCACCACCGCAGGGAGTTCATCGATCTGCCCCAGGCTCTGCAGTTCGGCCTTCGCATGCTTGAGCAGAATGTGATCACCGCGGACGAGGCCCGCAAGCACCGCGATAGTCAGCGCGCCGGTCGAACGGAACCTGAGTGACCCATTCAACAACTCATCCAAGTGAGTTCCGGTGTCACGCAACACCTGGATCGCGGCGTCCAGGTCACCGGCCATCAGGTGGTCCTCGATCGCACTGAAGTACAGCGACTCCAAGAGGGCTTCACGCACTGGAGTGGGCGGCTCCTGCCGGATGACGTCGGCCAGACGAGGCAGCGTCTGGATCTCGACGTCCTTGCCGAGCCGGTTGAACCGTTTGATCGTCAGATAGGCCAAGTTGCTGGCATCCAGGCCGCCGTTGTCCCGCAGTTGGTCGAGGATCGCCGCCGAGCTCGCCTCACCGCCGGCGGCCAGCGCCGCGTCGAACTCCGCCAAAAGCCGGCCAGTTGGTTTGATGACCTGCCAAGTCCGCGTCGGCCGCTTCGCGAGCACCCGCAGCATCAAGTGCGCCGCATCCGTCAGTCTCCCCCGCTGCTTCGGCACCGGGGCCGCGCCGAGGCGGAACACCGCTGCCGGGCGCATGGACTCGAGCAGAATCCGCTCGGCCTCTACCCTCGGGTCAAGCTGAACGGGGTATTCCATCGATGCGTGTACGAGGTAACTGGGCCCTGCGAACGCCTTGATGAGTTCCGCGGTAAGTGCGACGTCCTCGCGCTTGTCCACCACGACATAGATGAAGAAGCGGTCTAGCGACTTCTTCAACGAAGGCAGCACCAGCGGAAGATCCATCCGATCCAGGACGATGTCAACCAAGGGTCGAGTGCGGTCTGCCCATTCGTACTGCTCCGCCATGTCCGGCCATGCGTCGTTGACAGGTGCCGCGAAGAACGCTTCAAGTAGCCGCCGGGTGGATTCTCGCGTTCGTGCTTGTGGAACAGCCTCGATCTCGGTCACGCCGCCCTTTCCCAACGCCGTTCCAGGTCGATTCGTGCCTGACCAGGCTCACGTCCTCCCAGGCTATAGGTGACCACCTCGTCGTTCACCGTCATACCGCGGATCGTGAAGTTCATGGAACCCGTGAGCATCCATTCCTGTCCGCACATCGTCTTCTCATGGACTTCAGGTGCCTGTATGACCTTCAGGCGTCCATCAGGTGCCGCGGCCTTCAACCGGTGTACGAAGGGTTCGTTGTGGGCATCGGGGCGGGTCACCACGTGAATGCGTGCTCCGGCCGCGTTAATCCTGGTGAGTGCGTCGGACAACCGGCACACGGTCACCGGGTCGTCGCCAAAGACTGCATCAAACTCGCCCCCGGAGTTGTCGATCACATCGACATCGGTGATCCATGGCGAAACCAGCCAAATCAACGGGCTTGGGACGAGCAGTTCCGACAACAACACGGCACGCAAGACCGGTGCGACCCTGATGCGTGTCTGCTCGCTGATGCGGATCGTGCGCGCAGCTTTGGTCATTGCACCGCTTCCCTGATCTCCACGCGCACGGTAATGCGGTCGGAATGCCTGATGATGTTCCGGACCTGGCCGTAGACGCGAAGGGCGTCCCGGTCTGCGGGCAGAACCGGGAGGAGCGCCAACGCGGTGGCCACCGCCTGGTTCCCGGGACCATGACTCACAAGGTCGAGTTGTCCATGCTCGGCTAGTGCTGCTTGGTACCGCATGATCCAATCCGAGTCATCGAGTTCGATCTCGAACACCTGCTCAGCATGCGAAGCGGTGACCAACGCCCGGTCCACGACGGCCTCTTGGCCGTATCCGTGGTAGTACTGCAAGTGCTGGTTCCGAGCCTGATGACCACGTGGCCACAACATGCTGAATGCCTGGTCAGCGGTCAGTTCGCGCTCGTCGGCGGCAAAAGACCCGCGACTGGCCGCATAGGCCACCACCCGCGCGTCGACTTCCACCCCTAGTTGTTGCTCTAGCTTGATCCAGTCCTCTACCAAGCGCAAGGCTGTGCGGTCCGATGCCGTGTCCGAACCCGGGCGCAGCAGCCTGGTCGACAGAGTTGCTACCGCGGCGTGCCGAGGTGGCCCGCTCAAGGCCGTCCACGCCTCGCGCAGATCCTGGAACCCGGCTTCGGCCGCGTAGGTGGACCGAGCGCGCCGCAACTCCGCCATCGCCGTCGCTGCCGCCCCGGACGGATTCGCCGTCAACTCCTTCAACAGACCGAGCATCGCGGCATCCACGTGCTCGTACTCTCCCGGCGCCAGGATCGAGTCGACGAGCGTCCAGAACGCCCTGGGGTCCTGCGCATAATTCTGGACCAGGTGCTCGACCACGCCGACGCCTCCGACCGACGTCTCGGTCAGCCACACCACGGCGTGTTCGCCCGCCCCTTCTTCGAAGACGTCGACGGTGAGGTCCTTGTCCTGCGCATGTGGACAGACGCGGATTGATGCCGCGAGGATCGCGGCGGCGATCGTGTGCGTGTACACCCGCGTCGCTAATGACGCTGTCCGGTCTACGATGTCCGGATCTACCAAGAGCCGGCCGGCGCGGTTGAGGGCGTCGACAACGTCACGCTGTGTGGCCAGCGCTGAGAGGTCCTGGACGAGTCTTTCCGTCGTCGGCACACCGGAACCTGGTGCTTCGGTGCTTCGATACATGACGGTGAGGATCTCTTGGAGTTGATCACGCCATGATCCACCGACAAGTTCCGTGTGCACCTCCGAGCCAGGCTTCCCGTTCGCCCCGGCGAGGGCAAAGGCGGTGAGGTAGATCTGCGCCAGCCACTCGCGCTGGAACTTGTTCGCCACGTCGTCGATTGCGGGATCGGTGCGCACTGCGTCGAGGAAGGCCAACGATCGCCATTGAGGCGATGCGAGGTATGCCCGGAATCCGGGGTTGTCGAGATACGGGCGCCTGAGGACGAACTTCATCCCGTCCACATCCAAGTGGAAGCCCAGGGCCGCCGGTTGGTCGTCGAGCAGGTAGGTGATCTTCCGCCGCTGATCGACACGCTGGTTGGCGCGTGCAATGACGCTATCCGCCCCGACCGTCATTCTCCGGACCTCGACCGGGTTTCCGCTCAGGTGGGAACAGAACGCGACCTCCACCAGCCTGGCGCTCCACGGTGACGGATCCGGGACATCAGCCGCGTGGGGCGGCCTGCTGTCGTTAACCACGACCTGGCTGACCCACCGGGGAATGCCCTGAGACCTCGTGTGGACATCACGTTCCGGTTCCGTCAGACGGATCTTGGCCGGACGGACCACCTGGTATTGGCTGCCGTCAGGACCTTCCCACACACCTTCCACCGTCGCACCCGGGCCGACGATCGTCCGCAGGTCGAGTTCGTCACCGCCGACGGGAGGTGCAATCCAGGTTCGATCGTCGTCGCGACGGTACGCGTATCGTTTGCTGACCCTGCCCGGTACAGCCTCACGGAGTGCCTGCGCGACACCGAGCGTCTCCGAGTCTTCCTGGTTGGCAAACGGCAAATCCAACTCAACCTCGGGGAGATTTAACGGCGCGAACAGCGATGTGGTCAGGAACTCCGGCAGCAGTTTCCCCGGGCCGGCGCCGGGGTCTTCCCGGGCGGAGACCCATCGCGTGCTCAGCCGCCTTAGCGCTGTCGGGACCACGGACAACAACAACGACCTCGGTGGGTCCCACAAGATTGCCTGGACGTCGTCCGAATCGATCTGCAACGCACGCTGGAGGTGCTTCGCGAGTTGGTCCTGGGCCTTGGAGTTCTCCAGTACATTGCGTAGCAGTTGAGTAGCGGTTTCACAGGCGGAATCGTCCGGCTGCCGTTCACCCCACGGACGTGCCAGGACGCTACGCGGGTCGGCGTAACAGTTTTTCGCTCGCATCAGAGCACCCAGCCAGTCGAGCATGGCCTGCGTCGCCTGGATCTTCTGGATGAACCTGTTGCCCACGGGCAAGGCGGGAGCGGTTAAGACCGGCGTGAACAACGACTCGTAAGCCTGGTAAGCCAAGCGGTCGCGCCCGTACTCCGAAAGTGTCACCACGGTGATCGGCCGGGTATCCCGGAGGCGACCTGCCCGTCCTCGCCGCTGAATAAAGGCCGCCGGGTTGCGGGGCGCCTTGTGCTGCAGAACCAGCCCAACTCTGGAGTCGTTGACCCCCACTTCCAATGACGGTGAGGCGACCGTGAAATCCGCTTCCCGATCCATCCCCGCGTCTTGTGACGAGGTTCGACCGACCCGCAGGTACTCCTGCCTGAGGTCAGAGGACAGATGGTGTCCGATCTTCTCCGCAACGCGCCACACCTGGCCATCGCGCTCGCGATCTGCCTCAAAGTTCCCCGCCGAGGACCGCAACGCAGCCAGAATCGGCCGATTGCCATTGCGCATCGCCCGGTCTTGTCCGCCCTCGGCGTCGCGGAAGGCGTCATAGAAGCGGTTGGTCACGTCCAAGTCATCGGTGAAGGCGAAACCAGTCGTGCCGAACACGTGCTGTTTCTTGTCCAGAATCCTGCCGAACAGCATCGCCGTCTGGATCGAGGTCGACAGCAGGCTTGCCTGGGACACCGGGTCGCCGCGCAGCGCGATGCAGTACTCACGTCCCTCGTCCAGCATGTCGGCTTCCCGCGGCTCCACCCGGTCGACAGCGCTCGGAGTGAGACCGGTCAGCGCGGCAAAGAACCGCTCACTGTCGCGCAGTGTCGCCGACAGACCGACGAAGGTCACGGGCTTCCTCGTTGCGTTGCGCCACCGCCGCAGAAGGAGCGCGACTTGCGCACCGTGCATCCCGACGTAGGTGTGCACCTCGTCCAGTAGGACGACAGAGGGTGGCGCTCCACCCTGCCAGCCCAACAGGCCCGAGAGGTTATTCGTCGCGCCCCTATTCAACATCTCCGTGGTGCTGAACAGTATCTCCGGAGGTTTCGCCCTGATACTCTCCCTGGTCAACACTAGGCTCGGCGGATCGATCACGTACCGGCAGTTTCCGCATATCAACCGTTCATCACCGGCGTTCCGGTCGGTGTCCGGCCAGATCAACTCGCCGGTGTCGCATGCCGGGCAACTGAAGTACGGGCACACGAACCCGCTGCTGCGCCGCTTCCACGCGGATCGCGGCCTCGCGAAGTGTCGAGAGTCCTTGTTGTTCTTCGGTGTGTCCCCGTACAGGACACCGATGCGGACGCGCTGCGGGGTGGCCGCCGAGTCGTGGAGCCGCTTCGCGGTGCGGACCGTCTCGACCAGTTGATCGCGCAACAGTTCCACCCGCGGGTAGATCGCCAGCGTGTGGACGCCCTGCCGAGCCGTCCCCACCATCGAGGCGAATGCGGGCAGGTAGAAGGCCATGGTCTTCCCACTACCAGTGCCCGCGCCCACGATAATCCCTCGGCTCCGGCCCGAACCGATCGCGGAAAAGATATTTTGCGTCGCGTCGACCTGGAACGCAGCCAAGTCGTTCTCCCCCACGAGCGCCGTCATCACCCGGTCCTGGAGAGAACCCCAACCTGGCAGCGTGCCCAACTCGGCACGTGCCTGGTCCAAAGTAACGTCCCGCTTCGGGTAGCGGCGTGGCCGAACGTGCAGGCGATAGTCGGCCACCAGTCGCGGTCCACTTAGCCACCAGCCCGTCTGCTGCGTAACACCCCAACGGGGCGCGAAGAGTTGCCGCAGGTTCACGGTCAACCTCAGCGCCTCGGCCATTCGCGTTCGGTACCCGGGTGTCTCCGCAGTGTCGACGGGCACCAGCAACGCCTTGTCGACGAGGTAGTCGACAAGCGCTTCGATGGTCACGCCGGGAGGTGCGTCCTTGTGTTTAGCGAGGACGTGCTCGATCGTCTTGGTGACCTCGTCCCGGGAAAGCACTCCGGTAGTCACGCCCCAGGACAGGAGAGGGAGCTCCTGGTCTTCCAGTGCTGAGAGGAGGTCGTTGACGAAGGCAGCCTTCACATCGGTCACGTGCTGATCCTCTTCAACGTGATCTGTTCGTCGAGGTGTAGTGACCGCAGCAACGAGATTTTCTCGTCAGTGATCTCTGACAGCGTCGGTGGCCGGTCACTCGACAGTCTCATCATCAGGTCCGCGACCTCCGGCGGCGCGTCAGGGGCGTCGGCGAGCATGTCCGCCAACAAACCGACGGATGATGTGAAGAGGTTGATGTCGGACCTGGATATTTCGGTCGCACGGGACCAGCGCTCCAACTCGCCCTGCTTCCGACGAGCATCGCGCTGGAGTCCAGACGGGAGCATGGGAATGCGTGTCAGGGGCAACTCCGAAATGCGGGCCGATGCCCAGGTGACCCACGCCGAGTGGGTCTCCTCTTTCAGTCGATTGCACACCGCGGCGATACGCCGGTTGGCCCGTTCGAAGACCGCGTCACCCGGGTTGGTGACACTTCGAACCTTGGCCGCGAAGTCACGATAACCGTCGTCCACGGTAGACAGATTCACTCTGGTGGCCCCAATGGTCTCGTTGACCTTGCGGGCGAGTTCGACCTGGGTTCGCAAATCCGCGAGCGAGGCCTTCAGCTTCGTCACCCGGTTACCGATCCGCCGTGCCTCCTCGGCGCCCCTCTCGGCGGTCTCCAGGCGACGTGCCTCGCTCCGCAACTGATCGACCTTCTCGAAGACGGTCGCCTCACCCATCAAGAAGCTCCTCGCTACCCACTGTCTCAGCCCACTCACGAACCACCGAACTGAGGTTGTTCGAGGTTTCCGCCTCGTGCCCGCCAGTGCGGCTCTTGGCTGAGCGCAACGCCTCGTCCAACCAAGCGTCGGTCGCTTCCAGGAAGTCGCGGATTGCGAGCAACGCCGGCCCACGCCCTCTAACCGCGACGATCGTTTCAACCCTAGCCCGGTCGTGATCTTCGCTTGTCGTGTTCGCGAGGCGAATGAGGTCGTCCTCGAGTTCGGTGATGACGCTCCAGTCCACGTCTTGGACGTCGGCCGCCCGCGATCTCAAGTCCGCGGCTTGAGCGGAAGTCAGATGCAACCCGTGCTGCTTGGCCACCTCCATGGCGTCCAAGACGGCTGGCACAATCTTGGTTAGCGTGCCCCGGGCTACTCTGCGCCGCAGCGCGGCCAACAAATCCCGCAGCACCTCCAATTGGTCGGCGATCATGTGGGGCAACAAGCTGAACCCCACTGCAGCCGTCGAGACCCATGTCGGCGCTGGACGCTCACCGACCTCCCACGTCCACTCCTGAGCCGCCTGCTGGAGCAGCGGGAGCAGGTGCGCGGCGTCAATCAGGCGCACCTTGCCACGCTCGCCTTGCGAAATGCCGACAGCGTTCCTGATCCGGTCGACGAGTTCCCCGCGCTTGCCCAGGTGCTCCGCCAGTGTCGAGTTCCACTGCGGTATTCGGGTACCGGAATCCTCGCGCACCCAACCCTTGCCGTCGTGCAGGACCGCGTCGACCATCCCCGCCTCTGGCATGCCCGGCCACGCCCGACCAGCCAATGCAGCGCCAATCAACGACACCCTCAGGCCGAGCACCAACTCCGTGTCAGTGATTTCCTGCTTCGCAAGGACAGCCGCGGTGAAGTCCGCGGCCTTCGCCTCGGCTAACTCGGCCAACCGGTACACGCTGTTCATTGCGATGGGCTGGTGTCCTTGGCTCAATCGCAGAACCGACTTGAAGAACTGGGCGTTATGCCCGCTCTTTTCGAACCGGATTGGAGCCGACTCAGGGTCAACCTTCAGCCCGCCTCGCGCTCCGCGGATGTACACCGCACCAGAGGCGCCGCTCCATATCAACTTGAGCGCTTCTTTACTCATGCTGTTCATCAACGGATCGGCCCAGTTATATCGCTGGGCAACCGCGTCAGCGACGATTCCCCTGAGATCACGGGCAACGTTGGGCATCGCGTCCGCCTCCTTCGTCGCCCAGTCCTCGATCTCTTGGAGTCGACTCCGGAGGGACTGCGGCAGTGAAGAATCGCCTGCCTCGGCAGCTTTGTCCCGGTTCGTCGTGGGCTTCGGCCTGTCCGGAATCTGAGATCGACGGGTAGCAGAAGCCTTTGGCGGCGCCAACCCGAACGCGAGTCGCACCGCCGCCTCCCCCTTGAATGGCGACTCGGCGTTGCCCCAGAACTCCAAGAACGCGCGGTATCGACTTACTTGGGTCGGGTATGCGGACTCGACCATGTCGAGCATCGCGCTGTCGAGGGGATCGTCGATCTTCGCCCGACGGAACCTGTCGATAAAGCCCTGGTGCGGGAAAGCCCCGTCGCGGATGGGCTTGGCATCCTCGACGAGGACCTTGTGCACCACGGAGCCCAGTACCGCCCGCGGCACGAACTGGTGCGGCGCCTCGGCTGGAGCGGTGGAGTGCACAGCCCTGACCAGGGCGGATCGGTTGAAGGGGTAGAGACCGTAGCCCTCGTCGGAGAAACCGAACGCGGCGTGGCACTCGGTCCGGAAGTGGCAAGACGCACAATGGTTGGGGACCTCGGACCCATCGGACACCGCGTCGAGCACTTCAATCCCGAGCCTGGCGGCATTGAGGTAACGCGCGACGAAGGAAGCCATGTAGTCCTCCCCGCGGCTGGCAGGGTCGAACGGTGCGTCGAGGTCATAGACGTACCCCACCGTGGCGTGCAGACGGGTCAGCACCGTCTCCGGCAGCGATTGGAAGTAGCCGGTCGTCACCGCGAGCAGGGTCCGGATGCGGGCCAGCACTTCAACGCCCTCCCGCCGTGCGGGTTCGATCATGGCATCCAGCAGTTCCCGTTGCATTCCCTGGATGAGCGCGAAGTCCTCTACCAGCAGGATTATCTCGCGGCCCTGCCGGGCGTACTCCCGACGTACCTCCTCCATCGCCGACACCATGCTGCCTGCCCCCATGTTGAAGGTTCGCTTGACCGCGGCCTCCAGGCACTCGTTCAGCAACTCGACAGCGGCGACCTTCATCGCCGGGTTGGTGCTAAGCATCCTCAACACGCCGGCTGTCATATACGCCACCTTGCCGATGTCACCGAACTCCAGCGGCAGGTCCTCTGTAGTGAACCGTTCAGGGCGCTGCTGCTCGCCGTCGCGACGATCGTGCAGGAGTTGGTGCGCCAGTTGCGGGATGAACCGCATCGGTTCCAGCATGTAGTTGCGGACATGAGGGTCCTGCAGCATAACGGCCACTCCGCGAGGGCCGCGCAAGACTCGTGTTGGCCCGGACACACCGTCCTGGGTGGTGGCCGACAGTTCTTCCTCGATGCTGTTGATCAGGCGTCTCGCCAGGGCTTCCGGTTCCACGCTCGATGAGAGTTGGTCGATGGTGCGGCGGAGTTCTGCTGCGTTATCCGAGTCGAGGTCGGCGAGTAGTTCAGCGATAACGGCCTTAAGACTGGTTTTCCCCTTCTCAAGGTAGATGACCTTGCGTTTGGGGGTGTCCTTGACCTTCTCGCGAACCCATCTGATAAGGTGAGATTTGCCCGTTCCCGACTCCCCAACGATGGGCATCAGCAGAGCACCGGTATCGGACTTCCGCGTCAAAAAGTCGGACAATACCACCTTCTCGTCAACGAGGTCGGGCGCACGCTCAAGGTTCTTCGCGTCTTCGCGTGTTCCCCCCGTCAACCGACTGCGTCGGAGCCTGAACGGAGCATGCGTGGCAAGAAAGACCGCACGGGAAGGGCTGACCGCCTCCGTGTTGATCGTTTGAGCCGCATCCTCGGCGTGCCAGCAGGTGTACAAGGTGAACTGCTCAGCCATTGATACTCTCCGAGACGACGATGTCCGAAAACCGGCGGTTGGGCTTATCCCGATCAGCGATCGTCACCGAACTCGCGCTGTCCGAGAATCGGTTGAACTGCAACCAACCCTCGTGCTCACCGCGCAGGAGCGCGAAGGAGAGGGCGGGGTCAACGACCTGCTGGCCAGGATCGGGGATATCCAGTCGGATCGAGTAAGCACCCCCCGGCAGCACGGGGATGGCCTCGCGGATCCTCCGCACCAGATCCACGGCCGAGACGGTCTTCCCCACCAACCCTGACCTGGCCAGCATCTGTCGGACCGCTCTTGTGCAGTCCGGGGTGAGCGTTCCCGAATCGGATGTCGGTATCAGCGGTGCCACGCCGAGGCCAAGCATCGGTACCCAGTGGACGAACCGCGGCCATCGGACGTTGCTCGGCGTCGGGTTCTTGCCCTCCACCGAGAAACTCCTCGCGCTTATTTCGTCGACCTGGGTCCGGGTAACCGGGGAGTCCAGTGGGTCGAAGGACAGGAAGTAGGAGAGAACGATAGTCATGTCCCTGTTGCCACTGATGGGATCGGACTCCAAGTCGGTGTTGCGTGCCGGCGAGAAGAGGATCTCACGGAGGCAGTGCTGGAAATCCGCGAGACTCGGCATTGGGCGCTGCAGCGCCAGTTTGCCGCTCTCGTCCTGCACCACCAAGCCCAATTCCAGCGACGTACGAATTGCGAGTTGGACGGGAGGATCGGTCTTCCCTGCGTTCAGCGAGTCCGGACTCATGAGCGCCTTGACCTGGCTGTCGGTCAAGGACTTTCGCGCGCTCAGAAGCCGGACCAGCGCCCAGAGTTGCGGGGGTAACGCCCGGTCGACGTTCAGGAAGGCCATCAGAGAAACTCCAACGCTGCGCGCAAGGACACGGTCGGTCGATGGATTGTGGCAAACGCCTCCGATGCCTTGTCCGGATGCGCGGTAACTGCCGGATGGAGGAGGTAGACGACGTCCGCGGAACGGATCCTTTCCACCACATCCCTCGGCAGGCGCCAGGTGTCGGGCGTGCCGACCCAGATGATTGGTCCCGCATAGGACCTCAACAGGTCGTCGTCCTGGTCATGGATCAAGGGGACCTCGCCTGCATCCCGTTGGAGCGCCGCCATCAGCCCGGGCGTCGCACCTGGTCCGCCCACAACGGGCATCCCTCGTCGTACCAGTGCATTGAGCAGCCTGGGCACCGACCGTCGGAAGTCGGCCTCGTCGCCCCAGGTGATGCTGAGGCAGTTCGCCCGGCCTCGGAAGCGAACAAGCGGGTCAGAGCCGACCTGTCGGGTCGGAGCGGGGAGGAACGGCGACGGTTCGGCCGCCAACCGGTAGAAGGCATCTCCTGGCCGTTTCTCTTCCTGGCGGCACCGGGGGCAACCACGGCAGGTCACTCCGATGGCAACCTCGTCGGTGCTGTAGTAGTCCGCCAACACGCGTCCCACGCAGTGTTGCCCGCTGAGCAACTGCCGCATGCCGTCGACCGCCTGTCGGCGGGCCCGCTTGATGTCGCCACGGACACGCTTGATTTGCTCGGAGAACTCCTCTTCCCGGTTCGCGGCCGCCTCCAATAGGGTGACCTGCACGAACCGATCACCAGGTTGGCCGGGGATGCCGAGCGCGGGATCCCAGACGTCGGGCCCGGTCTCGTTGGGGGCTGTCGACAGCGACAAGTCGATCAATCGAGCGCGGTGCATGAGACCGAGGATGTGCAGGTTCCACCCCCGATTCTTCTTCGAGGTCATGGACATTTTCGCTCGGTAGCGGTCAAGATCGACGCGGTAAACGTCTCTCGCCATCCGTTCGGCATTAAGGAACATCGCGCTCCACCGTTCGAATGCCAGTGCCGCCGTGATGAGACGCTCATCCGCGATGCTGGCGGCGACTTCGAAGTCTTCTTCGGTGCTCAACAAGACCGACAGCGACGGAAACCCGTCGCGTCCACCGCGGCCCACTTCCTGGTAGAAGCGGTCCACGGATTCGGGGACGCAAGCGTGCACGATTGTCCGGACATCACCTACGTCCACCCCGAGGCCGAAGGCCGAAGTTCCGACCACGACGTCATAGGCGGTCGGGACCTCTCCGGTCGAATCGCGACCGCTCCATCCTGTCATCGTGTTCTGCCGCTCGACGTCACTGGACTCCCCGGTGACTGCGGCGATCCGCCGTAGGCCAGCTTGATTCAGCCGGTCCCGCCACAACCGCGCATCGCGGCGGGTGCTCACGTAAAGTACCATCGGCTTGGGCAACAGGCGCACCGCACGCAGCACAGCGGAAACGCGGTCATCCTCGGTCTCGTGGTGCGCCATGTAGTAGCTCGGTTCGTATCGCAACTGCGCCGCGGAGACGACCCGAGTGCGGTCGGGATCGCCGAACATGAACTTCAGGCTGGAGATCTGATCGCTCGTGAACGTCGCGCTCATCGCGATAGTCACCGGAGCCCGGCCCTCCGGAGCCAAGGTGATCCACCGTTTCCGATGCCTGGCCATTGTCTGGAACGACTGGCGGAACGAAATCCCCCACTGCTCCACGAGATGGGCCTCGTCAATCACGAAGTGGCGGAAGTGCCCGGCCGTGGCCGCATCCTCCAACGACTTCGCGAGCCCGGTGACGAGCGCCTCTGGCGAGGTGAACAGCACACGTTGCCGTCCGGACTTGATTGCTTCTCGCAGCCGTCGCTTGTCATCTTCGCCAAGCCCACCCACGTACGCGAAGCGGTCGTCCGGTGTGCCGATGGCGTGGTACTGCATCACCTCTCTGGTCCGCCGCTCCATGTCCAGCGCGAGCACAACAGTTGGCACGACCACCACTGTCAAACCTGAGTTTGTAGGAGATACCAACCCTGCGGCCAAGGCGACGGCCGTCTTGCCCTGCCCGGTAGGCAAGCTAAGCACCAGCGTGCTGCCCGACTCGGCGAGCGCCACCGCACGAGCCAGTTGCCGTTGCCCGATGGACCTGTAGGTGCGATGGCCGAAGGCACTGGTCATGAATGGGTCGGCCGGCACGGCGGCGGGCGTGAAGCGCTGGGGAGCCTCGCTGCCGAGATGGACATTGAGCAGGTCATCTTTGGCGGCAGCCGATGCGAGGGACGACCCTGCCGCCTGCGGGGTCCATGGGTTTGCCCACACGCGCAGTCCACTGCGAGTTTCGATCGCGGTGCACTCGGCCTTCAACCACTCCGATACATCCGGGAGTGCAGGGGCAAGGGGGACGACCAATCCCGCGTCATTCCCCCGAGCCGCAGCCTCCAGAAGCACCTGTCGGGTGAGCACCGCCACGTCGGCCTTGGAGGCTCGTGGCGTGCCCAACTCACGTACGGCGTCGGTCAGCCTGCGCAGGAGCCCGTTCGCACCACCTTGGGAGGGGATGGCCGGCCACTGTCTGAACAACTGCTGTGCGCCCGTCCACGAATCAGAACCCACGAGCCTGCCCAGGGATCCCCATCCGAACCACGCACATCGCCGCGACCACGCGTGCACTGGGGTTGCTGATCCCGTCCGCGAGGGCGGATGTCAGGGCGTTATCCAAGACCATAGTCTCCTCGTCGTTCACCAGCCGTCCCGCTAGAGTTCGGGCCTTGGCCTGCGCCTGCATCACCCGTAGACCAGCTTTCGCTCGTCCCAAAGCCGCCGTGGAGAGTTCGGTGAGCTTCGCTGTCTCTGCCAGGTGAACTCGTGCCGAGTGCTCCGCCTCAACACCGGCCTTACGGAAGCCCGCCCACCCACCGAACCGACCAACTAACTCGTCGAGTCGCCGTCCCGCGATGTCGTGATCGCGTCGGGGGTCGAGCGGTCGCTCCAGCCACATCGTGACTGCTGGGTCCGCTAGCGCGCAGTCCCCTTCGACTTCGACCCACACAGGCATAGTAAAAGGGGGGAACAGCCGATCGGCGCGTCGGCGCAGCGCGGGGACCGCGCTGGGCGCGTCAGGCACACAAGCGATCGCAGCTCGAAGGTCCGCCTCGACCAGGAAGTCGAAACCGAAGTAGACGTCCGGTTCCTCTTCCTGATACCGGGGATCGATGCGGATTACGCAGGTGGCCTGCCCCCGGTCATCGTTATCGATCACATGCGCTAGGAGGTCGACGACCGGGTTGCCGACACGGAATATCCGCCTGCCCGGCGGTTGAACGGCGACGGACCGGTTGAACACACCCGTGCCCGAGTCCTCTCCGAAGCGGGATCGGGCGACGCGCAGGATGCTCGGGTCGATTCTCGGCTTCGACCCAGCGACGTCGAACACCTCCACGCGCCTGCCGTCGACGGATCGCTCCAGCCTGCGGATGTTAATGCCGCCGTTCTTGCCCGACGTGTAGCCGATGACCGCGTCCCGGACGCTGCGCCAGTCGGTTTCCAGTTCGCTCATGGCGTTCGCGACGTCGTCGGCATAGGTGACGCTGTGGTGAATCGACTCGAGCATGTCCATCTTGTCGATTTCGATCGACGCTTCTTTCAATGTCCGCTCGACATCTTCGACGTAGCCCACCAGCCCGTCTGGTCCGACGTCGAGGGCTCGACGCCACACAGAGCCCAAATCTTGAGAGATCGCGTCCTGAAGCGTCGACACCGAGGTTTCGAAGATGCGGTAGCCAGCGCACAGCAGTTCCAGCCATGAGATCGTCACCGCCAACTCACCGTCTGAAGGCAGCACAACGTAATGCGTGGCAGGGCCGTGCGGCGTGTTCCTGCCGCTCTCTACGAATCTGTCCACCCGCCCGAGTCGTTGTTCGAGCCGGTTGGGCGACCACGGCAGCCTTAGGTGGATCACCGCGTCCGCGACCTGGAGGTTGAGGCCATCTTCGCCGGAGTCATCGCACACCAGCAGGCCGCTCGCCGCATCCCGCCAGCTGGTGACCGACTCCTCCGCGGCCTCCGCGGCCATGGATTTCGTGTGCTGGAACAGTGGAGCCTTCGGGAACCGCGCCCGCAGGTGGTCGGCCAGGTTGTCCGCGAGGGTACCGCCACCGCAGAACGCGACCACCTTGCGGTGCCGTGCGAGCACCGGCAGCAGAGCCTTGGTCACCGGCTCGAAGGAGGCGGCGCCGCTCTCGGCCACCACCTCCTCGACCGCGCGCAGGACATCGGACTCGTGGGCTAGGACAGGGGGAAGGGTTAGAAGTCCGCGATCCACCGGATCTAGGCCGATCGACGGTTCGACATGCTCGACTCGCAACCGCAGGATCTCGAGAAGGTCTCGCCCGCTGACACCCGAACGCGACACGAGAATGCCGTAGACCTGAGCGTAGCCGGATTCCTCGTCCTGGATCCCGTCGTCCAGCAAGGCGCTGCGTGTACCTGTCCGCCACTCTTCGATAATTTCCTGGATTCGCTCATCAGCCGAAGACTCGATCGTTAAACGTCTCGGCAGTCCCCGCCCTCGCACCTCGTACGGTACGAAGTCAGAGTCGGCCCGGTCCGCCAAAACCTGGGATCGCCGATGGCGGATCGTTCGCCGGTGCAACCGGTAGGTCTCGCTGATGTGTCCTCGCAACTCGTCGACGCGCAACCTCAGTTCATCCTCGTCGGCCGCATGGGCGAGGTCGCCGTCGGACGTGAGCATGCCGAGCACCGCCGCGCCCAACTCCTCCACCCGCTTATCGTCGGGAAGGATCGCACGTACTCGATCAATGTTCATCGGGAGCAGCGGTGGCCAGTCAGCATCGACCGCGTAGACGACGTCCGCCAGTTCAGCACGCAGGGCGTAGCGCGCCTCGAACGCCGCCCGGTCCTCCCAACGGTAGACGTCGGGGTCCAGCAGGTGCAGAAGGCCGAGGTGGATGATCAGGTTCGACGTGATAGGCGTGGCGGAGAGGAGCAGAAGTCGCTCCGAGGTGTGAGCCAACGGCGCCAACTCGCGGTACGGCGAGGAGTTCGGATCACCTCCTTGGACCAGTGCGTGTGCTTCGTCCACGACAAGCAGATCGCTGTTCTTGTGCTTAGCCCAGCCAGTCGGGTTCTCGTGGGCGAGAACCTTTATTTCGGCTCGCGGGAAGTCGTCAGTGAAGAACTTGCCCGTCAATTCGCGGATCCACTGCCTGCGCAGCACGTCCGGTGCCACGATCGTAATCTTGGCCAAAGGATTGTCGATGAGGGTCTGACGGATGACGAACCCGGCCTCGACCGTCTTCCCCAGTCCGACTTCGTCGGCCAAGAGGTACCGCTGTACCGGGTCCGACAGGACTGTGAGACTCGCCTGGACCTGATGGGGAAACAATTCAACGGCAGAGGACAAGAACGCGGGAACGTTTGCGCAAGCGGCGCGCTGCCGGACCAGTGCGTTCAACATCGGCATACGAGCTTGTCTAAAGAACCAGGGCTCGCTCCCGCCCGCCGTGAGCACGTGCAGCGGATCCCGAACAGGGCGGTTCCAGCGCACCCTCAGATCCGATCCACTCACCCGACGGTCTTCGCTGTGGTTGGGGAATCGGACGAAGTACGACTCGCCCTGCCGGGCGGTGACCCTTCCCGCGGTCCATTCGTGGGTGTCGGGGTCGCACCAGAAAACTCGCGCCCCCACGGGGAGCATGACGGTTTGGCAATCCTGCACGAAGGCATCGGCAGTTTCGGCGATCGGTTCTGCGATCGACTCGAAGTATTCGATGCGGACCCGACTCGCCTGGACCGCACTCACGCGGCCGATGTCCCACCTGCCCCGTTGCATGATGAAGCTGCCTGGCCGCAACCCCGATACCTCTCCCGTGCTTCGCCGAACTGGAGCCCCCACCCTGGTACGTGCGACGGGCATCTCCCACTGACGCGCTCCCGCATACAGAGTACTCATCGACGCCAGGCGGGGCACCGTTACCCGGAACTGGAGCGGAAACCCCGGCGGCCGGCCAAGGTCGACCTGCCTTCACCATCGACCCGCACGACCGCGATGAACTACACACCGATCTGCCCGCCTCCTTCAACCCGAAAACGATCGTTTACAGCACGGGAAGTGCGGCATTTGCTGGGTGAACGTTCCCCCGGCACCCGTTCGACGGTGACGACACTTCCGACAGCCATCACCCCTTCGCCCTGCTCGGCTGGCGACACACGATGCCCTACCTGTCCCGCATCTGGCTCGATCCCTTCCGCACCGGGGCCCAGCGCAGGCTGAACAAACCCCCAAATGCTACACACCGCCGTCCTGCAAGGACTCAGCGACACGAACGGCGAACGCATGCTCTGGCGGCTGGACACTGACACCCCACGCCGCGCACCCGTGCTGGTCCTCACCACTCGGCGCCCGTCCTGGGAACGAGGCCGACTGGCCATCCTCCGACGAGCCGCAAGCCCGCGTCCGTGGCTACGAACCACTGTTCGCGCAGATCGCCTGCGGACGCGAGTTCGCATTCTGCCTCCACGTCAACCCGGTCAATAGCAGACGCCACCCCGAACCCCTCCGTCACCCATAACACCGAGGTGATCAACGCCTATACCGCATGGTGTCCGCGTCGTCGGGCCTGCCGCCACGCTTCCTCAGCATGGTCTCGGAAAACCTGGCGAGCGCGGAGGCGATTCGCTCGGCCGAACCAGGGCAACGGGTGGCCTCGACTCCAGGCCGCAAGAGACTGACCGACCGGATGGTCACGGTGCTCGGCCAGCCCACCGCCGACAACCGCGCGGTATCCGGCCGCATCGGCGCCAGCACCGCCGCTGGAGTCCGGCCGTTCGGCGGCGACTGGTCGCTGGTGCGGTGGAGCTTCGTCCAGGAAATGACCATCAAGGTCTCCAGCGAAGCCACCGTGATCGGCTGCTCGATGGCCGACCACTACAAGACGCAGCCGACTACCTCAGCGCTCGATATGGCGGCCATCAACATGAAACTGGCTCGTGGGTCTTCCACTCCGACCGCGGCTCGAACTCGTCCAGCACGAGCGCGCGCCAGTCATGCCATAGGCGACGGGTGTGTGCACGGCGATGGCGAGCATCGCCAGCACCGGTTCGTGAGGCGTGTGCTGGTCAACGGGTGGGAAACCACTATCCGACCAGTTCGTCCCCGCACATCCGAGGTACCAACTGAGCCCAAGCTGGCCAGGTGATCAGCGGCACTGACAACCCGCCCGTTGATCGACACCTGCGCGGGTGGGTAACTTTGAGGAAGTTGCTCGCGACCAGGTGGCAAGCAGACGGGGGCAGGTGTGAGGCAATGGAACATACGCCACAGACAGATCGGCCCAACTTACCCAATCCCATCGCCCCTGTCAGGGGCCAACAGTAACGGCGCACGCCGGAATCCGCGCGGGCCGCGCGCATGAAGCGCCGCCAGCAGTTGCAACTGCTTTTTCAGGCCTTACTAATCGTCGTGGCCACCCTGATGGGCATCCTGACCAACCTTGCCACAAACTCGGATGACGGCCCGTACATCATACGGTTTCTGCGCCAGATCGCGCTGCCGGGCATCGGCGTGCTGATCGTGGCAATGATCGTCGGCCAGGTCACGGTCTACCGCCTGGAAAGGCCGGCAAGGCCGCGGCAGCAGTGGGACCGGCACCGCCCGCCGTATCCGGGACTCGACGCGTTCACCGAGGCCGAAGCAGCCGTATTCTTCGGGCGCGACGTGCAGATAGCCGAGTTGGTGCGCCGGGTCCACCAAACGCCGCAGCACCCGGCGGATCGTTTCATAGCGGTGGTAGGCGCCTCGGGAAGCGGCAAGTCGTCGTTGGTCCGTGCAGGCGTGCTTCCGCGGCTACGGCAGCGGCGATGGAACGTGCTCGGAGTAATGGCTCCCGGGCCGGATCCGCTCGGCGCTCTGGCCCGGGTCCTGGCAGAAGCGAACGGTGATTCCGATACGGCTGCCACGCTGCGACGCCTCCGCCACTCACCGGACACCTTGGGGAAGCTGGTTCGTCAAGCCAAGGTGAGGCAGGGACACCGGTTCCGCCGTACGCTTCTGGTGATCGACCAGCTCGAGGAATTGCTCACGCTGACTGGGGAGCGTGAGCGAGCGTTCGTGTTGGACGCCTTGGCGATCGCCCTCGCACGTGATTCGAGGCTATGGGTACTCGGCACCGTTCGCGTCGAGTTCCTGCGCGGATTCCTGGAGACCAGGCAGGCAGCGCTGTTCCAGAACCCACTGGCGATCGGCGCCCTCGGTCGAAACCAGATGATTCAGGTGATCGAGCGTCCTGCCGCACTGGTGGACATGCGGTTCTCGCCAGGGCTGGTGGACGTGATCGTCGACGACGCCGGCACCAGCGATGCCTTACCGTTGATGGCTTACTTGCTGCAGGAGTTGTATTTCGCGGTGGGGCCTGGCCAAGTCGTCACGGAAGAGCGTTACCGGGCGCTGGGTGGAGTGGCTGGGGCGCTGTCGCGCCAGGCAGATCAGGTGTTGACCGAGCTTCGGAGCTCGGACGGCGCAGACGTAGTCGTCGGCGTGCTGCTCAAGTTCGTCAGCATCGACGGCCAGGAGTCCATCCGCCGGAAGGTCGTCATGGACGATCTCACTGATGACGAGCGACTTGTCGTGGACGCATTCGTGGACGCGCGGCTTCTCGTCACTGCCGCCGATGATGGCACCCCGTACGTGCAGGTCGCGCACGAAGCCTTGTTCCGCCAGTGGGCCCCGTTGCGTCAGGAAGTCGAGGCGCACGCGGAGGGATTGCGTCAGAGAGCCGAGCTTGAGCGGTGGGCAACGGACTGGGAACGGTCACAGCGCAGCGATGACTACCTGCTGACCGGTGAGCGTTTGGCGCTCGCCCAGCAATGGTTGACGGCCCTGGAAGAACGTGGTCAGGCATCCGAGCAGGTGCGTCTGTTCGTGGACCGTTCCCGACGCCGCGACCTGGCCTTCCTGCGTCGTGTGTCAGAAGGCATCGGAAAGCACGTGTTGGCCAACGCCGAGCGATATCCGGAGTTGGCCATCCTGCTCTCGCTCGCGGCGCTTGGCGAGTGTGCCGACACTCCGGTCGCGCAGCGTGCGCTCATGGCGGCGATGGCATTCAGCCATCTGCGAATGGTCCTGAGGGGCCACACCGACACCGTCCGCAATCTCGCATGGTCCCCTGACGGCCAGCGCATCGCCACGGCCTCCCGAGATGGTACGGCTGGGATATTCGACGCAGAGTCCGGGCGCCTGCTGCACCTATTACGTGGGCACGAATCGATGGTCGAGATGGTGGCGTGGTCGCCTGACTCCCGGGCCGTCGCGACGGCCTCGCGAGACCACACAGTCCGCGTCTGGGATGCCACCAGTGGCACCGCACGCGGAACCTTGATCGGCGCGACCGACGTCGTTCGCGGAGTCGCATGGCGCCCGAACGGCCGGCACATCGCGGGTGCCTGCCGCGATCAGATCTTCAGAATATGGGACATCAGCAGCGGCGAAATCGTGCACACGCTGCGCGGCCACCAGGGCAACGTGCTCGGCATCGGTTGGAGCCCGGAGGGCGAACGCCTCGCAACCGCCTCACACGACCAGACCGCGATCGTCTGGGACCTGAGCACCGACCAGCCGGTACTGACCTTAAGCGGTCACAACGACTTCGTCGAAGGGCTGGCCTGGCCACATGCAACTTCGCCCGCCGTGCCTTCCGTCCTGCCGCCGACGGCAACGCCCACATCATCAACCCGCAAGTCCGGCTGCGCGCGGTCAAACCAGGGCTGAAGTTCCACGGATTACGGCACAGCCACAAAACCTGGATGATCGACGACGGCGTTCCCGAAATCGCCCAAGCACTCCGCCTCGGCCACGTCCTCGCCGACAAGGTCCAAGAAACCTACTCCCACGTCGCCCGCGCCGTCGAACAACGCCTCCTCGACGCACTCCAAACCCGCTGGGACAAAGCCACCGCCGACAGCACTACACCACCCGAGCAGACAACCTGGCGCAAGGTGGCTCAGCCGCTGTGCCAGCTCGATTAGCTGCCACGCCCGGCCTCTCGAATTCACATTCCCATCTGTTTTGTGGCCTCGGCTGCTATCGCAGCCGTTCACCAGCAGCTGTCCGATGAACGGCAGGAACGACATCGTCGCACAGCGTTCCGACCAACATCGGCTCGTGTGCTGTGACGTGCTGGAGCGCAGCGGCTAGGGCCTGCGCACCGCGATCATCGGCGAGGCGGCCATGATGGCGTCCACGTCAGTCTCACTCGCTACGCCGTGCTTGGTGATGTTTCGAATCGAGGCCGCTCCTTGCCGCACCTGGGTCAGGGTTTCATCCGGCCGCGGGGTAGGTCGTAACTTCGTCGTCGAAGTCGACCCAGCCGTCGGGCACCAGCGGAGGTAACTGTTCGGCCGGCCGCTGCCGGACGCCGCCCAGTCCGCGCGTAGCTGTCCGCGCATAGATCTCGTCGGCCACGGAGCCGATCACCTCTTGGAGTTACTCAGCAGTTGTGCGTGCGGTCCCCGATCCGCTGAGCGCATCGCGCAGCGCCTCTTCGACGACCTTCCGTTGCTCGTCGCCGGTATCAGCGAAGCGCACCAGCACCCTGGCCACCGCGGGGAGATTGGGGGTGCGGGCTCGTGCAGGATTCGAAGTCCGCAGCGGATAAGCCTATCCCGCCACTTTGGTAACGATCGGGCCATGCCGTCGTCAACGAGATCGAGGGCTAACCGAGGTCCGACGGGCACGACGTTACCCAAGCGGCCGCTGGCACCTTCGTCAATCGATTCGACGAGTTCGACGCCGGCTCTGTGCTCGTGGTCTTGCGGGGTGGAGAACAGGCCACCACCCGCGAAGATCAATGGGGATCGCTACGAAGTGAGGCTAACGTCAAGCCATAAGAACTCCAAGGTGCTGGCGACCGGCCGTGAAATCGCCTCCGGCTCGCAGCGTCGTCGAGCCAGTAGGTAACGAAGGCTGTGGTTCACTCGCCGAGTACGGGTGGGGCGATCTTGTTGCCGTGTTCGTCGGTCTGGATCTTGACACCGAGCGCGTCATAGGGATCGGCCTCGACGAGGTAGCCGGGGCGCTTGTGTTCCTTGTCTTCCTCGCCCTTCTTGCCGCCGGCCGCGGCACCGGGGATGCCACTGGCCCCTGGCTTGCCGGTTTTGCCCGCGAGACCCTCGCGGGCGGCCTGCGCCGCGGCCTTCGCGCCGGGTTCGGCCGTGCCGGACCTCTTGCCACCCGCCGGCTCCTGCTCGGTGCCGCCTACGGGTACCCGGCGACCGGTTCGCCCGGACGAGCCACCGCCGGAGCGGCCCGAGCCACCGCGTTCGATGTCGCCCCCGCAGCCTGAACCACCGGCGATGGGCAGCCCGGCAGCCAGACCCGGGTTGAGCGTCGGCCCTGACGTCCGGTTCCAGCCACTCGCGTCACCGCCCCCGCTGACCGGCGGGGGATAGCCGCCGGGACCTGATCCGGACGTCCCGCCGCCCGGCAGCCCGGTCGGCGGCAGTCCGGCCGGGGGCAGTGATCCGCCACCAGAGGGGATCGGCGCCCCGCCGGCTACCGTGGCTGAAGGCCCACCGGCGCTGGCCGCCGTGGTGCGGCCGAGGTCCGGGATTACGGCGTTCGAACCCCCGACTGAACTGCCGGTGGTTGGTGGCGGCGTGGCGACGCTCGACAACTGGGGCGGCGGGACATAGTTCGGTTGGGTCGAGCCACCGGAGTAGAGCATCTGGTCGCGCTGCGCCACTACCTGCGCGGCCCGCTGCTGCGTCTCAAACGCAACCCGCGCCTGCGACTCCATATTCTCGTAGGTGTCGAGAAGACCGCCGATGTCCCCACTGGCGAGCTGCTGGTGCGCCAAATCCATCGACTGCGTCACCGTGCGGCCCGCCGGTTCGGGCATGCTGTTGCGGGCCGCGGACAACGCCGCGGAGGTCTGTGAATACCGGTTCGCGGATAGGAACGCCTTGTCACCCGAGTCGTCCGCCCAGTTCGCGTACTGAGCCAGGTACCCGAACGCGGCCTGGGCGCCCTCACCCTGCCACCCGGCCTGCTCCTTCGCCGCCGCCTGACGAACCGTCGTGGACAGCTCCTTGAAGGCATTGCCGAAATCGTTGACGATCATGCCCTGCTCGTCGACGTCCTCCGGGCTCGCGCCGTCGCTGACCATAGAGATGAGCTGCTGGTGGGGAAAAGCGCGGTAGTCCACATCCGAGGTGTCCAGTCCGTCTCGGTAACCGCCGCCCTCGGCGGCCAACTTCCGCTCGTAGAACTCGGCGGACTTGGTGGAATACTTGCCAGCGACATCGGCCGGATCACGCCAGTCCGAACTCCAGAGTGGGTTCTTGCCCGCATTCGCCCCGGCGACCTTCGCGTACACCTCCGCCTCATATGCACGGGGCGTGTACCCGTCCAACCCATCCCCCGACTGCGTCACGACAACCCCCTATTGCATCTTCGGCAACAACGGCTCAACCTGCTGCGCGAACTGCACAGCGTTCGAGCAAGCGACCGACAAATCAGTAGTACGTGACAGGTGAACATCGACCGATGCCCGCGCGTGAGCGGATACCTCAATCGCCACCGTGCATCCCCCTGTTTGAGTGGTGGCTTGCAACGCGTTTCGCCCATTGACGTCAATCTTGACAGCACTGGGATCGGTCTGGGTGAACTCCACTAGCCCTTGCACCGGATCTAACGCCAAGCCATACGTGCCAAGACCGGGTTTGAGCGCGCCACATTCGTTTCGAGTAGTCTTTCGTTCACCGGGATTGAAACCCTGTCCTGCGAGTACCTGGTCGAGAACTTGGCAAGGGTTCAAGTTCGCGAAGATATCCGCGCCGGAGGTACTCGTACTTGCGGCGCTGGAACTCGTGACGGGAGTGGGCGTGCCGGCTATCGTGCCGGAACACCCGGTCAAGGCAAGCACTGCGCATGCGCCGCCCACCAATGTGCGAGTGATGCCGGTCTTCGTGGTCACGAATTTCCTCAGTCTTTAAAGGGGCCGAAATGCATTGTCGCGGCTTCATCGGATGCGTTGTAGTGCTTGATCGCCTCGTCGATCGCCTGCTCAAGTATGATCAGACTCTCTTTAGTCTTCTCGAACACCGGAACAAGTGCCTGATCGTCCGCCGTCATCGCTGCAAGAAAGTGCTGCGCGGCTTCCTTCGCATAAGCGTCGTTCCCCAACTTTGGTGCGCGCTGCAGGCGGTCGATGCGCGAACCGACGTCGGTCAACTGGTCTTGCATCTGTGTGAAGGCGCGCTTGAGGTGAGTGCCGGTTTCCTCGTCGACGGCCCATTTACCTGCCTTCGCGTCCGCGAGCAGTTTCTTGGCGTCCTCGGTCATCTGGTTGACCTGTTGCTCGCCACCGAAGATGTCCGTGAGGGACGATCCGAGCCAGCCGCCCGTACTGTCGTCGCCCATGATGCCCGTCCTCCCTACGTATTGGTGCCGGTGGCTGGTCCCTACCGCTGCGTGCCACGGTACAGCGCGTCCTACCGCGGCGTCACAGGTTCGATGCGATTAGTAGCCAGCGCCCGCGCCGCGGTTGATCCGGTCACGCAGCCACTGCGCGATCCGGGCCCGGTCGGCCGGGGTGATGGTGTGCCGCCTGGCACCGTCGGAGAGGCTTTCGGTGGTGAGGAAAAAGCGGCCGTCGGTGGTGTCGAACCAGCTCAGCGACCCGATCTTCACCTCTCGGCCCCGTCGCTTGCGGATGCCGGGTTCGCGGGCCGAGCACGCGATGACCCCGGCCCGAATGATGGGTGCGCGGAAGAATCGCTCCGTCGCCCCGGGGCCGCTCGATGGCGCGGGTGGCGGCGCGTCGATCCCGCCGAAGAACTCCCCGTCGTCGTGAGCGGAGTGTGCGCGTGCGCCGTCGCCATGGATATAGGTGACAGGCGCGCCATACACCGGTTCCGAGTGCGGCAGGAAGCGGACCATTTCGTCGATGACCTGGGCGGGGCGGAGTTCGGCGAAAGTCAGCACGGTGCCTTCCTGGTTGGTCAGGACCCCGATCCGGCCCCGCCAACCACCGCGATACAGAAACCGGCGGTCACCCTCGACGACATTCACAACCTGGGTGACCACAATCTCGGGCTCAGCCCAGATACGCAACAACTCCTCGATGTCGCCGCGCAGGCCGCCACTGCGGGACATCCACCCGTCACGCCGCAGTCGCCGATGGACCTTGTCCCGGTGCGCGGCGCGTTCCGTGCCGGAACGGCTGACGTAAGGGATCTCGTAGGGTGCGATGAGTCGGCCGAGGCCAAGGTCCTCGTCCAGGATGTCCAACTCCGCCAGATCCACGTCGAACGTCAATGACACCCCGACCCCCCTGCGGCATGCGCCCAAATCTGTCACCGTCGGTAATTCGGACGGTAGGCGAGCGTAATGGGCGCGGCAGGGCGCGGCAAGAAGCGGCCCGACGCCGCCCAGGGGGTCTGCACCAGAAGAGGCGTCGACCAGTAGGCCACCAGCGCAGTTCCGTTCCGCAGAGTTCAACGGCAGGCTAGCAGCGGAGTCGTTCCTACGAGATGCCACCAAGGTGGCTAGCACGGACACGATGTTTCCCGACAGAGTCGTAATCGGCGACCGCGTGTTGGTCCGCTGACCGGACGAGGGTTCCTTTGGACCGCACAGGCCGCGCTTGACACAGCCGTCACAGGATCATCGTCCGCTCGGCTGGCGCCAGTGCGCTGTAGCCGTAGCGGTGTGCCCACCGCCCACCGCTCACCCAGGCAGAACCACCCAGCCGGGTGCTCTACCTGGAGCAGTTTTGAGCGACCCCGTTTCAAACGGGGTCAGGCACTGCTCCAGATTTGCTCCACCTACTGAAGGGTAACCTGACAGCAGTCCACAATGGACGGGCTTTCGGTGCACCCAAAAACAACGCCCGACCTGCGTAAACCGCAATGCCGGGCGATCTTGAAAACTGTGGAGCTAAGGGGACTCGAACCCCTGACCCCCTCACTGCCAGTGAGGTGCGCTACCAGCTGCGCCATAGCCCCGTGCGTGAGGTCAACTCCTCATCGCGTGGTCATAAGAGTACCTGACGCGCCACCAGGGTTCGCAGTGGGGTCCGGCAAGCGCCGGACCCCACTGCGGTCAGGCCTGGTTGACCAGGTCGGTGAGCCAGTTGGACTTGGTCCAGTCGACGGAGACGCCGTTGTGGAAGACCGTCGGGGTGCCCCGGAAGCTGGGGTTCTGGCTGATCTGCTGCAGCGCCGCGGTCAGGTCCTGGTTGTAGGTGCCGGCGTTGACGCAGTCGGCGAACTGCGGTGACGTGATGCCGAGATCCTGGCCGAGCTTGATCAGCTGCGCCTTGTCGTAACCGCGGGCGCCTTCCTTCGGCTGGCTGGCGAAGAGGCTGTCGTGGAACGGGGTGAACTTGCCCTGGTCGGCCGCGCACAGGGCGGCGTTGGCCGAGTCCAGCGAGTAACCGGGCGGGTCCGAGCTGGCCACCAGCAGCGGGATCATGTGGTAGGTCACCTGCACCGTCCCGGCCGCGATCTGCTGCTCGATCTGGCTGCCGTAAGCCTGTTGCAACGAACCGCAGTACGGGCACAGGAAGTCCGCGTAGATGTCGAGCTTGACCTTCGCGTCCGGCCTCCCGGACACCACGGTCGCGCCCTGCCGCTCGCCGGGGCTGTCCAGCGCGGTGCTGGTCGTCTGAGGCGGAATCGACTGGCCCTGCGTGCTGTTCTTCGACGAGTTCGTCCAGAGCACGCCGCCGATGATCACACCGGCGAGCAGCACCACGGCGACGACCGCGGCGATGACGCGCTTGTCCGGGCCGCCGGTGCCACGTGCCTGCGACACCGCCCGCGCTGCCGCAGCCTGCTGCTGGCGACGCTTGCGCGCGGACCGTTCCGCTCCACCCACTTGATCAGGTCCTTTCCAGTTCACTTTCCTCGGCCACGGTGTCCACGCGCCCGCTCCGCAACCAGCCATCGAGCGCGAACCGCGTCCTCGCCCGCACGGTCAGCCAGCCGGCCAGGATCAGGAATCCGACGTCCCGGGCGATCTCCTGCGGATACTGGGTCTGTCCCGCCGCCACCTGACCGCCCCCGCCGAAACACCCGCAGTCGATGGTCAGCCCGCGCGCCCAGGATTGGGCGACGGCGGCGATGAGCAGCACCAAGACTACGGCGGACACCGCGGCGGCGATCCTGGTCCCCAACCCGAGCAGAAGGAACAGGGCGAGCGCCAGTTCCAGCAGCGGCAGCCCCGTCGCCACCGGGTGGACCAGCCCGTCGGGCAGCAGGTCGTAGGCCTTGACCGCGAGGTAGGTCTGTCCGGGGTCGGAGACCTTAATCGATCCAGATATCAGCCAAACGGCGGCGAGGCCCAGCCTGACCAGGGTCCCGACGAGGTCGAGAACTGCTTGGGAACCTCGGTTCACACTGCCTAGGCTAGCCGCGGGTCCTGAGAAAACCGTGAAGCACTGCCACTCCGCGGAACCTGACATGTCCTTCCGGCGATTGATGGCGGCCATCCTGCTGACCACCGTCGCGCTCTCGGCCTGCGCGTCTGCAGACCCCGGCACACTTCTCGGCAAGGCCGCGAGCGGCAACCTCACCATCGGCATTCGCTTCGACCAGCCGGGGCTCGCCGAGCACACGCTCGACGGCCGGTTCGTCGGCTTCGACGTGGACGTGGCTACCTACGTCGCCCGCCGTCTCGGCGTGAAGCCGTCCAACATCACCTGGCGCGAAACCACCCCGGACACCCGGGAGACGGATCTCACGTCGGGCACCGTCGACCTCGTCGTGGCCGCCTACTCCATCACCGACCAACGGAAGCAGCTCGTCGCGTTCGCCGGGCCGTACTTCGTCACCGGCCAGGATCTGCTGGTGCGCAAGGCCGACCCGACCATCACCGGGCCGTCGAGCCTCGACGGTCGCCGGCTCTGCTCGGTGCCGGGTTCCACCGCCGCGCAAACCGTGAAGGACCGGTTCGCCCATGGCGTCCAACTGGTCGAATACCCGCGCTATCCCGACTGCGTGACCGCGTTGCTCGCCGGCGAAATCGACGCCGTCACCACCGACGGCGTGATCCTGGCCGGTTACGTCGCGCAGAATCCGGAACTGCTCCGGCTCACCGGCCAGCCGTTCACCACCGAGCGCTACGGCATCGGCCTCCGCAAGGGCGACCCGGCGAGCCAGTCCGCACTCGGCAACGCGATCCAGCGGATGATCGACAGCGGCGCCTGGCAGGACTCGGTGCGCCGCAACATCGGGCCGTCCGGGTATCCGCTGCCCGAGCCGCCTACCGTGACGGAGCGATGAAACTTCCCGACCTCCCCGTCCGCGCCGTGCTCGGCGAAGTCACCGCCGCCCTCGACGAGGCGGGCAGCGCGGTCTTGGTGGCGCCGCCGGGCACGGGCAAGACGACGATCGTCCCGCTCGCGCTCGCCGAGCACCGGACGGGCCGCATTTTGGTCGCCGAACCTAGACGACTCGCCGCACGAGCGGCGGCAGCACGGATGGCGGCGCTGCTCGACGAGCCCGTCGGCCGGACCGTCGGATACTCGGTGCGTGGCGACCGGAAGGTGTCTTCGCGCACCCGCATCGAGGTGGTCACCTCCGGCCTGCTCGTGCGGCGGTTGCAGAGCGACCCGGAACTGCGTGACGTCGACACGGTGCTGCTGGACGAGTGCCACGAACGGCATCTCGACGCCGACCTGCTGCTGGCCCTGCTGCTGGACGTCCGCGCGGGACTGCGCCCCGACCTGGCGTTGCTGGCGACCTCCGCGACCGTCGCCGCGGACCGTCTTGCGCACCTGCTCGGCTCGGCGCCGGTCATCACCGCCCACGCCCGCAGCTTCCCGGTCGAGGTGGCCTACCTGCCACCTGGTCGCGACGAGCGGCTGGAGGCCAGGGTGGCCCGCGCGGTGCACAGCGCACTGTCCGAAACGGACGGTGATGTGCTGGCCTTTCTGCCTGGTGTGGCGGAAATATCGCGAGTGAGCGGAATGCTCGCTGATCTGTCCGAAGTGGACGTGATGCCGCTGCATGGCAGGCTCGGCACGGCAGCGCAGGACGCCGCCCTCCGGCCTGGCCCGCGCCGCCGCGTGGTCCTGGCGACCGCCGTCGCCGAGTCCAGCCTGACGGTGCCGGGTGTGGTCGCCGTGGTGGATTCCGGTCAGGCCCGGGTTCCGCGCATGGATCACCGCCGGGGCCTGCCCGGCCTGGCGACCGTGCGGGTCTCGGCTGCGGTCGCCGACCAACGCGCGGGACGTGCCGGGCGCGAGGCGCCGGGTCGCGCCTACCGGTGCTGGCAGCGTCACGACCCGCTGCCGGCCTACCCGGAACCGGAGATCCGCACCGCGGAGCTTTCCCGGCTGGCCTTGGAACTCGCCTGCTGGTCCACCCCCGATGGCACCGCGCTGTCGTGGTGGGACCCGCCCGGAGAGGGCCCGCTCGCGGCCGGCCGTACGCTGCTCCGCACGCTGGGCGCCACCGACGACGAAGGCAAAGTGACCGAGCGGGGCCGGCGGATGGCGGAGCTGGGGCTGCATCCGCGGCTCGCCCGGGCACTGCTCGACGGAGCGGCCGAGGTAGGACCCCGATCGGCCGCCGAGGTGGTGGCGCTCCTCGACGCGGGCGCAACGCTCACCGACGCCGAAGCCGAACTGCGCGCGCTTCGTGGTGCTCAAAGCGAACGGGGCCGGCATTGGCGCAGCGAGGTGCGCAGGCTCACCCGGCTCGTCCCCGCGGGGGAAGAAGCGCCGGATCCCGCCCTGGTGATCGCCCTGGCCCATCCCGAGCGGCTGGCGCGGCGCAGGCAGCCGGGCTCGCCGGTATATCTGCTGGCAGGCGGCACCGCGGCCGAGCTACCCGGCGGCAGCGGCCTCGGCGATGCCGAGTGGCTCGCGGTCGCCGAGGCCACTCGCGATCCCGGCCGGGCCCACGGCGTCATCCGGCTCGCCGCGCGGGCGGATGAGGAGTTGGCCGTGCGGGCCGCGCCCAACCTGCTGTCCACAGTGGACGAGGTCGGTTGGTCGGGGGACGTCATCGCGCGATCGGTGCGCCGGCTTGGCTCGATCGTGCTCGCCGAGCGTCCCCTACCCGAAGCCGATCCGGAGCTTGTGCGACGGGCTTTGCTGGACGGGTTGCGCGAAGAAGGGCTGGGCTTGCTGCACTGGACCCGAGACGCGGAGCGCCTCCGGGAGCGGCTGGCGTTCCTGCACGAGACGGTGGGTGAACCGTGGCCCGCCGTGGATTCGGCGGGCCTGCTGGCGCGGACCGGCGAGTGGCTGCCCGAGCTGTCGGCCGCACGACGCCGGGCCGACCTGGCGCGCATCGACACTGTCACCGCTTTACGCCGGCTCCTGCCCTGGCCCGAGGCCACCCGCTTCGACGACCTCGCGCCTGAAAAGATCCGGCTTCCTTCAGGGGCGCGTGCCCGCGTTGACTACGGCACCGGTGAACCGGTGCTGGCCGTGCGGTTGCAGGATGCGTTCGGCTGGCCGGAGACGCCGCGCGTGGCCGGTGTCCCCGTGCTGCTGCACCTGCTCTCCCCCGCCGGCCGGCCCGCGGCGATCACGCGTGACCTGGCTTCCTTCTGGCGCACCGGCTATTCCGCGGTGCGTGCCGAGCTTCGCGGCCGCTACCCCAGGCATTCCTGGCCCGAGCGCCCACCCGGTCTGGATTGAGGGCCGTTCGGAAGCCTGTTTCGGTACTTCGGCGAGTCGCTCGAGGCTTCGCGAACGCGGCTGCGGGCTGCCGGAGGCGGCTGGCCGGGTGCGCGTCGCCAAGTCACGGTCCGTAGGCGCGTTCGTCGATCGCGCGTATTTGAACAACACAGCTTGACGTTCGATTGTTCTGCGCGCGTGACAACCGAGATGAGATCATCGGCTGATGGACACCGAGCGGACCCTCAGTGAGCAGGTGGGGCCCCTGCCCCCGGGTATCGCGGCCCTGTCGGATGAGCACCAGTGGGACCTCGCCGACGCGGTGCGGGGCGCCCGCCGCCGGCAGGCCGCCGCGCTGGCCAAGGTCGGTGACGATTCCCTGCGGCACGTTCCCGCCCTGCTGCGTCCCGTGATCCGCAAGGCCGTGGGCCTGTGACCCCGCACGAGGCCGAGATCCGCAAGCTCGCGCGGCTACTTGGTGCGCCGCCGGAACGCTTCGGCTACCTGCGAAAGGTGCCGCCGGCGGAGCTCCGGCGGTTCCGCGAGCAGACCTCGGCCGCACTGTTCGACGCGCACGCCGGCCCGTTGCGGCGAATGGCCGCGGCGAGCCGCCTGCTGCCCGGCCCGGTGCTCGCCCGGATGGCCGAGTTGGCGTTCGGACCGTTGCTGTCGGCGCGGATCGCCGGCCTGGTCGACCCCGCGCAGGGGGTGGAGATCGCCCGGCGGCTATCGCCGGCCTTCCTCGCCGACGTCGCCGCCGAACTCGACCCGCGCCGGGCGTCCGGCATCGTCGCGGGGCTGCCGAAACCACTGATGACCGCCGTCGCCGCGGAGCTGGCGCGGCGGGAGGACTGGGTCACCGTCGCGCGGTTCGTCGATCACCTGCCGGAGTCCGCGATCGAGGCCGGCCTGCAGTTCGTCCCCGACAACGCCCTGGCGGAGATCATCGCGCTACTTGACGACCCCGAGCGCGTCACCCGGCTCCTTCCGCCGCTCCCCCGCGACCACCTCGCGGGCTGAGCCCTCCCGCTGGCGGGGCCGGAAAAGGAGGAAGGCGTATTTGCTACGGATGATCCGTAGCAAACGCCCCTTCCTCCACAACGAAGCAGGGCAGAACGGCTCGACCACGCCGCCAGACCCGCCAGGTCAGCGGCACACCTGGACGGTAGGCGAGATGCGTCACCGAGGGAGCGTCGAGAACCTGCAGGTCGGCCCGCGCACCGACCCGGATCACACCCACGTCGTCGCGCCGTAGCGCCCGCGCGCCGCCGGCCGTTGCCGCCCAGACCGCCTCCTCGACCGACAGCCCCATCTGCAACACCGCGGTCGCCACGCAGAAGTTCATCGAAGTGGTGTAGGAGCTGCCCGGGTTCGCATTGGTGGCCAGCGCGATCACCACCCCCGCGTCGAGCAGCCGCCGAGCGGGCGCCAGCGGCTGCCGGGTCGACAGATCGCAGGCGGGCAGCAGGGTGGCGACGGTGTCCGACCCGGACAGCGCGGCCAAGTCCGCCTCGTCGAGGTAGGAGCAGTGGTCCACGCTGGCCGCCCCGACCCGCACCGCGAGCTGCACCCCGGGGCCGTGACCGAGCTGGTTGCCGTGCACCCGTGCGCCGAGTCCGCGCGCGATCCCCGCGCGCAGCACCCGTTCGCACTGCGCTTCGTCGAAAGCCCCGCGCTCGCAGAACACGTCCACCCAGCGCACGAACTGCGCGACCTCGTCCAGCATCCGGCCGCGCACGAGGTCCACATAGGACTCAGGATCCGCGCCGGGCGGGACGAGATGCGCACCCAGGAACGTGACCTCGTCGGCCACCGTGGCCGCGATCCGAGCCGAGCGCACCTCGTCCGGCACGGAAAGCCCATACCCCGTCTTGGTTTCCAGGCAGGTCGTGCCCTGCCGCGCCGCCTCGTCCACGTGACGCCGCAGGTTCGCGGCCAGCTCGGCGTCCCCGGCCGCCCTGGTCGCCGCCACCGTGGTGGCAATTCCGCCTGCCTGGTAAGGCTTTCCGGCCATCCGGTCCGCGAACTCGGCGGTTCGGTCCCCGGCGAAGACCAGGTGGGTGTGGCTGTCCACCCAGCCGGGCAGCGCCGCGCGGCCCTCGGCGTCGAACCGCTCGTCGGCCGCGGGCGCCCGCACGGCCGGACCCACCCACGCGATCCGTTCGCCGTCGAGGACCACTGCCGCGTCTCGCGGCCGGCCCAGTTCGGGATCGTTCGTAGTCAGTTCGCCGATACCGGTGATCAGGATTGCCACAGCGCACCGATCTCCTGCGCCAGCACCACTTCCGGCTCGTCCACCAGCCGGTGGGAGCGGTCCCGGACCACCCACCGGCCGCCGATCAGCACGTCCGTGACATCGGTCGCCGTGGCCGCGAACAGCGCGCCCTGCGGGTCCACGCCGGCGGTGCGGACCGAACCGAGGTCCACCACGACGAGGTCCGCCGCGGCGCCCGGGGAGAGCCGGCCCGCCTCACCCCAGCCGATCGCATCGTGCGCGGTCGCCGCCGCCATCAGTTCGGGCGCGGTGAACCGGCCGCGTTCCTCGGCCGCGAGCCGTTCGTCCATTTCCAGGGCCCGGACCTCCTCGAAGGGGTCGATCACCGCGTGACTGTCACTGCCCAGGCACAGCCGGACGCCGGCATCCGCGAGTCCGCGCGCGGGCCCGATCCCGTCCCCGAGATCCCGCTCGGTGGTGGGACAGAAACATGCCCGGGTGCCCGAGCGAGCGAGCAGCCCAATGTCGTCGCGTGTGAGGTGCGTGGCATGCACCGCGACAGTGTTTTCACCAAGTACACCCGCCTCAGCGAGCACGCTCGCAGGGGTGCGGCCGTAGTGGCTCAGGCAGTCCGCGTTCTCCATCCGTTGCTCGGACAGATGCACGTGAAGCGGTTCCGACCACTCTGAGAACAGTGGAAGCTGGTCAAGCGGGACGGCCCGCACGGAATGCACGGCGGCCCCCACCCGGACGTGCTCGCCCGGCGGCGCGAAGGATTTCACCCGCTCCGCCCACGCCGCGACGTCGCGGTCCCCGAAGCGTGCCTGCCGCGGGCTCAGTGCCTTCCCGAACCCGCCGGTGAGATAGCACGTGTCGAGCACGGTCAGCCTGATCCCGGCGTCTTCGGCGGCCTGGGCCAGGGCGTAGCTCATCGCGTTCGGGTCGGCGTAGTGCTTTCCACCTGGTGCGTGATGCAGGTAGTGAAATTCGCCAACGCTGGTGTACCCGGCCAGCGTCAGCTCCGCGAAGACACCGCGCGCGAGCCGGTAGTACGAATCCGGGTCGAGCCGTTCAGCGACCGCGTACATCGCCTCCCGCCAGGTCCAGAACGTGCCTTGCTCGTGGTGCGTATGGCCACGCAGCGCGCGGTGAAAGGCGTGCGAGTGCGCGTTGGCGAACCCGGGCAGAACCAGTCCACTGAGGACGGTACCCGCCGGCGGCGACCCAGGTGTGACCGACGTGAAGAGACCGTGCTCGATCTCGATCCGCACGGACGTGGCCACACCCTCCGGTAGCCAGGCTCGTTCGCACCAGTAAGCCGTCATGCTGGTTCCTCCGCGAACTCCTCGCGGACCAAGTGCGTCATGCCGATCTCTCCGCGAGTCTGCGCGCTACCGCGATCGTGTCGACAAGGCGCTCCTCGCGAGCCCGGCTGACGTAGTCCGGATGGGCGCCCTGCCGCCCCCGATAGCGGGCTTTCGGGGGCGCGCTCTGCGGTCACCTTGATTGCCGCGGCTTGCGGTAAGTAGGTCATGTCGACAAATCCCTTAACACCTCGGCCAGCGCCTCGGCGCCCCGCTCGACGTCGGCGTCCTCGGCGAACTCTTCCGGCGCGTGGCTGACACCGGTCGGGTTCCGCACGTAGAGCATGCCGGACGGCACGCCGTGCTGGGCGAGGATTGCCGCGTCGTGACCGGCCCCGGTCGCGAGTTCGGGCACCGGGCCCAGCACCGCGCCGAGCCGCTCCCGCAGTCCCGGGTCGAAGGTGACCGCGCCCGCGTGGGACTCCTCGGTGACCGTCAGCTCGCACCCCTCCACGGCGGCCGCCAGCCGTGCGACCTCGATGATCCGCTCCACCATCGGACGAGTGTTGTCCGCGCCGGGCACCCGGGCATCCAACCAGGCGTCCACAGTGGACGCGATCACGTTCGTGCCGCCGGGCCTGGGCACCAGCCTGCCGACGGTGGCTCGCGCGCCCTCGGTTTCCGCCGCGAACCGCCGGGCCGCGCCGATCAGGGAGGCGGCCGGCACCATCGGGTCCCGGCGGTCGGCCAGCAGCGTCGCCCCGGCGTGATTTCCCTGGCCGGTGAACGTGAACCGCCACCGGCCGTGTTCGATGACCGTGCTGCCCACGGCCACCGGCGAGGAGAGATCGATCAGCCCGCGGCCCTGCTCCACGTGAAGTTCGATGAACCTTCCTACCCGGGAGAGCGCGACCTCGTCCCGCCCGAACCGTTCCGGATCGGCCCCGGCCCGCCGCGCCGCCTCGGCGAGCGTCACGCCGTCCGGATCACGCAGCGCCCGTGCCGTGTCCGCGTCGAGGGACCCGGTCAGCAACCGGGAACCCAGGCACGGCACCCCGAACCTGCCGCCTTCCTCTTCCATGAAGACCACCACGGCGACCGGACAGCGCGGGCGAAAACCGTTGTCCTGCAGCCGTTTCACGGCGTCGAGCGCGCTGGCCACGCCGAGCGGGCCGTCGAAGGCACCGCCGCCGGGCACCGAATCGAGATGGCTTCCGGTCACCACCGCGCCGGGGCCCGGCGTCCCCCACCACGCCCACAGGTTGCCGTTCCGGTCGGCTTCCACGTCCAGTCCGCGCCGCCCCGCCTGCTCGGCGAACCACTCGCGCAACTGTGTCTCCGCCGGGTCGAACACATGCCGCGAATACCCGCCACGCCAGTGATCCCGGCCGACGTCGGAGATATCCCGCAGCAGCGAAACGGCACTCATGGGTGGTCCCGCATCGGGATTTGCACCCCGTACTCCTCGGCGACCCGCACCGCCTGCTCGTATCCGGCATCCACGTGCCGGATCACCCCCATGCCCGGATCATTGGTCAGCACCCGCTCGATCTTCCTTGCGGCCAGGGCACTTCCGTCCGCCACGCACACCTGGCCGGCGTGGATCGACCGCCCCATACCGACCCCGCCGCCGTGATGGATCGACACCCAGGTGGCACCGGACGCGGTGTTCACCAGGGCATTGAGCAACGGCCAGTCCGCGATCGCGTCCGAGCCGTCGGCCATCGCCTCGGTCTCCCGGTACGGCGAGGCGACGCTACCCGCGTCAAGGTGGTCGCGCCCGATCACCACCGGCGCCGACAACTCACCCGCGGCGACCATCTCGTTGAACCGCAGCCCGGCCAGATGCCGCTCGCCGTAACCCAGCCAGCAGATCCGCGCCGGCAGTCCCTGGAAGGCGACCCGCTCCCCGGCGAGCCGGATCCACCGGGACAGGGCGGCGTTGTCCGGGAACAACTCCAGGATCGCGCGGTCGGTCGCGGCGATGTCGGCCGGGTCCCCGGACAGCGCCGCCCACCGGAACGGCCCCTTGCCCGCGCAGAACAGCGGCCGGATGTACGCGGGGACGAATCCGGGATAGTCGAAGGCACGCGCGCAGCCGCCCAGTTTCGCCTCGCCGCGCAGGGAGTTGCCGTAGTCGAAGACCTCGGCGCCGAGGTCGAGAAAGCCGAGCATCGCACCGACGTGCTCGGCCATCGACTCGCGGGCACGCTCGGTGAACTCGTCAGGCTTGCGCGACGCGTAGTCGTGCCAGTCCTCGACGGAAACGCCGGCCGGCAGGTAGGCAAGCGGATCGTGCGCCGAGGTCTGATCGGTGACGATGTCGACCTCGACCCCCCGTCGCAACAGCTCGGGCAGCACCTCGGCCGCGTTGCCGATCACGCCGACGGACAGCGCGGTGCCGTCCTTTTTGGCCTGGGAAACGCGCGGGACCGCATCGTCCACATCGGACGCCAGCTCGTCGAGGTAACGAGTCTCCAGCCGCCGGCGCGCTCGCTGCGCGTCGCACTCCACGACCAGCGCCACCCCGCCGTTCATCGTGATCGCCAACGGCTGGGCTCCGCCCATCCCGCCGAGCCCGGCGGTCACCGTCAGCGTGCCCTTCAACGAGCCGCCGAACCTCTTCTCGGCCACCGCCGCGAACGTCTCGTAGGTGCCCTGCAGAATGCCCTGGGTGCCGATGTAGATCCACGAACCCGCGGTCATCTGCCCGTACATCGTCAGGCCGAGCCGCTCCAGCCGGCGGAACTCGGGCCAACTCGCCCAGTCGCCGACCAGGTTCGAGTTCGCCAGCAGCACGCGCGGCGCCCACTCGTGGGTGCGAAACACTCCGACCGGCTTACCCGACTGGACCAACAGTGTCTCGTCGTCGTCCAAAGTGGTCAGACACTGCGTGATCGCCGCGAAGCTCGCCCAGTCACGGGCGGCCTTGCCGGTGCCGCCGTAGACGACCAGCTCCTCCGGGCGCTCGGCGACCTCCGGGTCGAGATTGTTGTGCAGCATCCGCAGCGCCGCCTCGGTCTGCCAGCTCTTCGCGGTGAGCTTGTCGCCGCGAGCCGCTCGAACAGTCATCGCACCTCCAGTGTCTTGCGGGACACCCGCACCCGGTCGCGCCAACGAGCAGAAAAGCAATGATGACTCATCGTCGCTCCCAATGTCTTGCGGGACACCCGCACCCGGTCGCGCCAATGAGCAGAAAGGCGATAGCGGCTCATCGTCGCTCCAATGTCTTGCCGGACACGGCCGCCAAGATCTCGCCCGAGGAGACCAGTTCCTCCACCGCCGCGATCTCCGGCGCGAGGTGCCGGTCGGGACCCGGCCCGCCGACGCGGGTGCGCACGAGGTCCCGGATCGCCGCCGTCACCGGGGCCGGGCGCAGCGGCGCCCGCAGGTCGAGCGCCCGGGCCGCGGTGAGCAACTCGACCGCCAGCACCGTGGTGAGACCGTCGACGGCCCGGCGCAGCTTGCGCGCCGCCGACCATCCCATCGACACGTGGTCCTCCTGCATGGCGCTGCTGGGAATCGAATCCACCGACGCCGGCACGGCCAGCCGCTTGAGCTCGCTCACGAGCGCGGCCTGGGTGTATTGCGCGATCATGAGTCCGGAGTCGACACCGGGGTCGTCGGCCAGGAACGGCGGCAAGCCGTGCGAACGGTTGACGTCGAGCATGCGGTCGGTGCGGCGCTCGGCGATGCTCGCCACGTCGGCGACCGGGATCGCGAGGAAGTCCAGCACGTAGGCCAGTGGCGCGCCATGGAAGTTGCCGTTCGATTCGACGCGGCCGTCCGCCAGCACGACCGGATTGTCGACGGCCGAAGCCAGTTCGCGGTCCGCGACCTGCTCGGCGTGGCTCACCGTGTCCCGCGCCGCGCCGTGCACCTGCGGCGCGCACCGCAGCGAGTACGCGTCCTGCACCCGGGTGTCTTCCGGGCCGCGGTGGCTCGCGACGATCTCGGAATCCCTGAGCGCGGCGAACATTCTCCCCGCCGAAACGGCCTGGCCCGGATGGGGCCGAAGCGCCTGCAGGTCGGCGGCGAAGGCGCGATCGGTGCCCAGCAAGGCCTCCACGCTCATCGCGGCGGCGAAATCCGCGACGTCGAGCAACCGGTGCAGGTCTTCGATGGCCAGCACGAGCATGCCGAGCATCCCGTCGGTGCCGTTGGTGAGCGCGAGCCCCTCCTTCTCGGCGAGCACGACCGGCTCGATCCCCGCTTCGGCCAACGCGTCCCGGGCGGGCCTGCGGACGCCGCCGGCGTCGAACACGTCGCCCTCGCCCATCAGTGCGAGCGCGACCGCGGCCAGCGGCGCCAGGTCACCGGAACAGCCCAGCGAACCGTGCTCGTGCACCACCGGCACGATGCCCGCGTTGAGCAGCGCGGCCAGCGCTTGCGCGGTGGCCGGCCGGATACCGGTGTGCCCACTGGCGAGCGTGCGCAGGCGCAACAGCATGAGCGCGCGGACCACTTCGGGTTCGACGACCGGGCCGGCGCCCGCCGCATGCGAGCGGATCAAGGACCGCTGCAACGCCGCCCGCCGGTCCAGCGGGATGTGCCGGGTCGCGAGCGCGCCGAAGCCGGTCGAGACGCCGTAGACCGGCCGATCCGCCTCGGCGAGCGCGTCGATGTGCTGCCGGGTCGCCGCGAGATTCTTGACGACGGTTTCGGTCAGTTCGACCGCCACCTGCTGCCGAGTCACCGCGACGACCTGCTCTCGGGTCAGCGGTGCCGAGTCCAGCCGAACTGTGCGCGTCATTGGCCTATTGCACCTCCCCGCGCACCGTTCCACCGACTACCGCGTGGAGGTTTGGTCTGGTATTCCAGACACATGGGTACCAGCAGCGACGTGCCCGCGTTGCGTCGTGGGCTCGCCGTGCTGCGCGTGCTGGCCGGGCACGCGGGGCCGGTTCCGGCTGCCACGATCGCCCGTGAGCTGAACCTGCCCCGGTCGACGACCTATCACCTGCTGGCCGAACTGGAGGCGGCCGGTTTCGTCGCGCACATGCCCGCCGAACGGCGGTACGGCCTGGGCATCGCGGCCTTCGAACTCGGCTCCGCCTACCTCCGGCACGAACCGCTGGAGCGTTTGGCCGCGCCGTTGCTGCGCAGGCTCGTCGACCGGCTCGGCCACACCGCGCAACTCGGCGTCCTGCACGGCAACGAACTGCTGTATCTGCTCAAGGAACGGCCATCCCGGCCGGAAACGCTGGTCACCGACGTCGGCGTGCGGCTACCCGCACAGCTCACCGCGTCCGGGCGGGCGATGCTCGCGCACCTGCCCACCGCGCACGTACGGGCGCTTTTTCCCAGCACCGCCGCATTCGTCCGCCGCACGGACCGCGGGCCGCGCGGTCTGGCCGAGCTGCGCCGGATCCTCGCGATCGAACGGCGACGAGGCTGGGCGGTGGAAGACGGCCACGTGACCGCCGGGTTCGCGTCGGTCGCCTACCCGGTCTTCGACCACGGTGCCTGGCCCATGGCGGCCATCGCCGTCACGCTCCGGCACTACTGCCCGGACGAGCGGGTGACCTGTGGACAGACCTGGCCCGAAGTGGCACAGGCGGTGCGGCAGGCGGCCGGCGAACTGACCCGCCGGATCGGTGGGACGCCGCGGTGATTCAGACCTCTCGGTCCTGGCCAGGGTAGAGACCGAGCATTTCCAGCAGTTGCGCGCACTCCGTCGCGTCGGTGGAGTGTCCTGCGACCGTCCGCGCGGCCTTGCGCTCCTGCGCATCGCGGAGAACCTTCTCCTCCGCGCGGACCTCCGCGAGCCAACCTCGCTCGGTACTGGTGCTTGCCCGGGCCATCTGGCACCTTCTTCCGGCTTCGCTGCCGCCGCGGGTGAACGCCCGCAGCGTGACAGGGGTCAGCATCGCAGGTGTCGGGGAAATAGTCCAACCTGGTACACGTCTCGGGAGTGGAAAATGGTTGTCAAGGATCAATTCGCGATATACCCAAACACTGTGCGTATTAGGCACACGCTCCTTACACAAGGCGTTCCTATCACATTGCACAGCGTGATAGACTCGGCCATCGCTTACCACCACTCGTCGGTCTTTGTCCACATTGGACGATCGAGAACGCCTTTGCCGAGACGGGTATCGTGATCTCTGACCACTACCCCGCCTCGCGGACCGATTCGCCGAGAAAATGATCTTTTCTGGTCGAGCGTTTCCAGCGCTCGTACCATAACCACGATGCGGAAAGTAGTTGTCCTCGGCCGCGGCGGCGCGGGTAAGTCGACCCTTGCCGCACGCCTCGGCGCCGCCCCGGCCCTGCCCGTCATCGAACTGGACGAACACTTCTGGACACCCGGCCTCACCCCGGCACCCAAGGACCGGTGGGCGGCGATCCAACGCCGGCTCACCAGCGGAGAACGGTGGATCCTCGATGGCGATCTCGGCCCATACGACGTTCTCTCCGTGCGACTACAAGCCGCCGACGCCGTGATCGTGCTGGACTTTCCGCTCTGGCGCTGCGTCTGGCGCACCCTGCACCGCTCCCGCGAGAACCTGGCCTTCTGGCGCTGGCTTGTCACATACCGACGCCGCAGCCTTCCCACGATCATGACCGCCATCGCCGAGCACGCCGGCCACGCAAAACTCTTCCTACTTCGAAACCCCAACGCCGTCGAACAACTCCTCGTCGAGACCGTCAACCGGTCAAGGCCGCCAGCGCCCTGAGATCGTTCTCGTCGACGGGCCGCAACTCCCCTGGGTCAGGCATAAAACGGATCATGGCACATCGCCGCGGCGATGTGCCATGATCGTCGACTCCCCTGACGATAAGCGGCTCGCTACACCGCCTTGACGGGCTGCCTCAGAATCGTTTTGAGCTTGGCGGGCGCTGTTCGACGCGCGTCGCTGAGGTAGATCTCGTGGTGGTCACCGTTGAAGGTAAAGCCGTTGTCGGGCAGATACGAGTTGTGCAGGCGTTCCAGGGTCGGAGTTTCGTCGTCGTAGGAGCCGATATGCAAGATCTGGACACTGGTTCCTTCGGCGAGGGTGAGCAGCCGAATGTCTCCGAGTGCGGGGTTTTTCTTCTTCTTTGCGACGTTGTCGATGGCGGCCTCGACAACGCCTTCGGTGATCCAGTCGGGCTGGCTGATCATCATGGTCCACGCCCAGGTCTCCTTGCGCCGCGCCATGAACGCGGTGGGGTCGTCCGCTCGCCACAGACCCTCCAACGGACCGACCGCGAAGTCCCGGCCAAGGGTCTTCTTGCTGGCGAACTTCAGCGCGTAGGCCACCCCATACAGGGCTTCGACCGCGTTCGCATACGCAGGGGAAGTGTTCGGATCACCCTGGCCGTCGATTGCTATATATCGGAACTCGGGCACCTCGACGACGGTGAACTCTTTCGACGGAGGCGAGTACAGCTCTTTGTGGGCCTTCTTGATGTCGTACTTGTCCATCGCGGTCTCCTTTTCGAATGCGCCCAGTGTGGTTTCGGTCCAGTTGACATCGGCCCTGAGCATGGCCTCGCTGTAGTCGAAGATCGCGGATGCGGCTGTGGGCAGGGGTTCCTGCCGGGAACGGGCCGCGCGGACTTCCGTGAGCTGTGTTCGCAATGCTTCCAGGCGCTGGGTCAGTCCGGCCACCACGTCCGCATCCGGCAAGCCGGGACTGTTGGCCATTGCGATCAGAACTCGCGCGCGCATCGGCGTCAGCGCCGTCAGCGCGTCCCGCGTGGTGGCAGCACACACTTCGCGACCCGCCGCGGTAGCCCGGAAGGTGGCGCGTGACTTTCCAGACGACGGAGGGCCGACTGCTTCGATCAGGCCACGCCCGGCCAGTTTGTCGAGCACGTAGTAGATCGAGGAGAAACCGAGCGCCGTCCATGCGCGCACGCCCCGCTCCTCGATGACCCGTTCCAGCTCATATCCGTGGCGCGGCTGCTCGACGAGCAGCCCGAGCACCGTCAACTCACCATCGGTCAACGCCGAAGCCATGACAGTACTCTAGTACTAGAATAGGGTCGCCGAGCAACCGGGCAGCCCAGCGACGGCTGCCTGGCACTGAAGGTGATCTCCGGAGACGAACCGTGGAGGCCTGGGGCTCGACCTCCGAGACAACGACGAGCGCCCCTGTCCGCACTTTGGCAGACAGGGGCGCTCGATATGCCCTCACTGACTACGTTGGGCAAGATCGCCATGACCTACGACGCGTACGCCAACGCAATGTCCTATGTAGACATCGCAATCGCGAGTCGCAACAAGGTCATTGGTGAGAACCCAACCGTTTGTGGCAACTCGACCTCAGGGCCGCCAGGCCGGATCACGGCCGATGAAGGCCATCAATTTGTCCTGCGCGGAGGCGTCCTCGGCGACGGGCATGGCGGGACCGAACTGCCCGCTGTCGCGCAGCATCGGCCCCATCGGCTCCATGGCCACCAGCGCGTCGGCACAGCGCTCCTGGCCCAGGTCGGGCTCGCGGCCGAGCGCCTTGGCGAGGTCCCAGGTGTGCAACCAGACGTCGCCCGTGTAGAACTGGTCGATCGCCTCGTCCACCGGCTTGTCGCCGGTGTGCGGGTTGCTGAGCACCCGCCCGGCGGGGGCGTCGAGGATGGCCTGGATGTCGCTGACGTGCTGCTTCCAGGCAGCGCCCGGGTTCGCCTCCACGTCCAGGGCCGGGAGCTCGATCCCGGCGCCCATGAGGAAGACGCGGGACCACTCGACCAGGTGCTTCACGACGTCAAGAGCTGTCCACTCCGCGACCGGGCTGGGCCGCGCCCAGTCGCCGGCCGAGGCGGACTCGACCAACTCGGTGAACTGGGCCGCGTCGTGTGCATGCCGCGTGGCCGGGCTTGTGGGCGTTGACGTCATCTCAGGCCCCCTTCGCGAGCAACTCGGCGAGCTTGTCGTAGCCCTCTTTGACCCCGACGTCCATGCCGCTGGCCAGCATGCCGTCACGGGCCTCGAAGTCCGACACCACGCTCAGCACCCTCAGCCGCGTACGACCACCCTCGACCTCCTCGAAGGTCAGCGTCTCCAGTGCGACTCCGTCAGGCAAGCCTTCATAGGTGAAAGTCCACACGATCCGCTCGTTCTGCCGCACCTCGTGGAAACTGCCGTAAAAGGACGCGATCTCCTCGCCGTCCCGATCGTTGGCGAAGGCCCACGCGCCGCCCGTGCGAGCGTCCCACCTGGTGATCCTCGTGGTGAGCGAGCGCGGCCCGACCCATTGCGCGTAGAGCTCGGGGTCGACATGGGCGCGGAACACCTGCTCAGGAGCCGCGTCGAACTCCCGGATGATCTCGATCGTCGGGACCTTCTCGTCCGCCACGATCTCCGTCTCGTACTTCGTCATTGTCATGATGCGTCCTTACGGGTTTGCTTCTGGTTCGTGTCGTCGGCCATTCGGCCCAGCAGGGCGTCGAGGCGTCGATACCGCTCCTCAGCCTTCTGGCGATAGCGCTCGATCCACTTCGTCATCAGGTCGAACACCTCCGCGTCCAGATGGACCGGCCGGCGCTGGGCATCCTTGCTGCGGGTCACCAGCCCGGCCTCCTCGAGCACCTTCACGTGCTTGGAGACCGCCTGGAGGCTCATGTCGTACGGCTCCGCCAACTCGCCCACGGTCGCGTCCGCGCCGGCCAGCCGGGCCACCAGATCGCGCCGGGTCGGGTCGGCCAGTGCCGCGAACACCCGGTTGAGCTGCTCCGTGCTCTCGTCCACCAGTTCTTCCTCAACTACTTGGTTGAATAAGACCGTAGACCTCTGCCGAGGCCATTGTCAACCTACCGGTTGAGAAGAATGAAGGGCCTGGGCCAGAAGACCACGACGACTTCGGGAGGCCCGGCCCGCAGGTCCAGCAGGCCGCGCTCGGCCCCCAAAATAATGACGACCCGATCCCGGCGAAGTCGCGAAGCGACGAGCAGGATCGGGTCGATCGGGTGGAGGTGCCGGGAATTGAACCCGGGTCCTCTGGCGCCTCGACAAGGCTTCTCCGTGCGCAGTTCACTACGTCTCTACTCGACCCCGCCGGTCACGTGAACAAGCCGGTGTGACGGGCCCAGCCGCTGTAAGTTTTCCATCCGGACCCCGCGGCCAAGTCCGGACGGTGAGCCTCCTAGCTGATGCCGGCGATCGGGACGGAGGCGTTCCCGGGCCGACAGCTTACGCGCTCGCTCAGGCGGCGAGGGCGTAAGCGGCCTTGGAATTATCCTTGGCGCTTATTGGTTTGCGATGACGCTTTCGGTGGTCTCTCGCCTGCACCGGCACGCTTCCCTTGACTCAACGTCCAGAGTCGAAACCGTTCACCCCCTTGTTGGTGTCTCGCTACCTGCTCCAGGATAACGCCTCCGGCAAGCGGGTTTGTTCCCGTGGGTAGGGCTGTCCCCACCTCGACTCGGCGGTGCACCACCTGGTCTCCCCCGGCGCCCCTGAGGGATGCTGGTTCCGCTTCACGCCAGGAAGGAACCGAACATGACCTACGTCGAGCGAGACGGCCGCCGACCGCGCCCACCAGTGGGCGGGTCTCTGCTGTACCTGCTGATGAACCTGCCCTTGGGGATCGTCGCGTTCGTATCACTGGTCGCCCTCACTGCGGTCGGGCTCAGCACCTCGATCATCTGGGTCGGGGTTCCGGTGCTGGCGCTGCTGCTGCTGGGCCTGCGGGGCGCCGCACTCGCCGAGCGGGCGCGGGTGCATTCGCTGCTCGGTACCTACGTCGCCACGCCCTACCGCCCGCTGCCCGATGGCAGCCAGAAGGCCCGCTGGGCGGCCCGGCTGAAGGACACGGCGACCTGGCGCGACTTCGTCTACTTCCTGGTGTTGTTCCCGCTCGGGATCGGCGAGTTCGTCGTGATCGTCACGTCCTGGGCGCTGGGGCTGGGATTCGCCGCGTTGCCGATCTACTTCCGGTACCTGCCCGACGGGATCTACGCCTTTCCTGCCAACGAGGTCCCGTGGATCACGGTCGACTCGACGGTGTCCGCGCTGCCCCTGGCCGCCCTCGGTGTGCTGCTGCTCGGGCTCGCGATCATCCTGACCCGCGCGCTGGCCGGCTTCCACGCCCGCTTCGCCCGGTCCCTGCTCGGTCCCGGCTCCCGGGCCCGTCGCATCGCCGAAGACGCCGCTCCGGCCCTGGTCACCGACGGTCCGGTGGCAGGATGATTGCCATGGCCGACGCAGGGCTAGCCGGGCGCGAGGAGGCAGGCGGACGACAGCCTCGGCCGAAAGCCATCCGCACGATCATCTACATGCTCTGCGGGTTGCCGCTTCGCCTGCTCGAGTTCGTGCTGGTCGTCGTGGGCTTCGCGGTCGGGGTGAGCACGACGGTGATCTGGATCGGCATCCCGATTCTCATGGCGACCACCAGCCTGGTTCGCGGTTGCGGAGACCTGGAGCGGCGGTGGGTACGGGCCATGCTGGACGCCCCGTTGCCGGAGGTCGAGCGCTTGCCGGTCGAGGGCGGCATCCTGCGTCGATGGCGGTACCGCCTCGTCGATGGCACGACCTGGCGGGACCTCGGTTACCTCCTGGTGTCCTTCCCCCTCGCCATCGCCGAGTTCGCGATCGGCATCACCGCCATCGTGCTGCTGCCGATGGCGATCTGGGTCGCACCGTGGGTCGGCTGGATACGCAGCGCGCTCGCGGTCGCGCTGCTCGGGCCCAACCGCGCCGAGCGGCTCGCCGAGCACGCTCAGCGTCTGCAGGCTTCCCGGGCCCGTGGCGTGGACGCCGCCGAAGCGGAGCGCCGGCGCATCGAACGTGACCTGCACGACGGCGCGCAACAACGGCTCGTCGCGGTGGCGATCAGCTTGGGCCGGGCCAAGAACAAGCTCAACGACGATCCCGTCGCGGCCCGTGGCCTGATCGACGAGGCACATGCCGACGCGAAGCTCGCGGTGTCCGAACTGCGGGACCTGGCCCGCGGCATCTACCCCGCGGTACTCGCCGACCGGGGTCTGGACGCGGCGCTCTCCGCGCAGGCCGCGAAGTCACCGGTGCCGGTCGACGTCCAGGTGGACGTCGAGCCGCGCCCCCCGGCAGCCGTGGAGACCACCGCCTATTTCATCGTCGGCGAGACCCTGACGAACATCGCCAAGCACTCCGGCGCGACCCAGGCCGAGGTCAAGGTCTGGCGAAGCGACGACAAGGTCGTCGTCGAGATCACCGACAACGGCAAGGGCGGCGCCGAGCTGCGGCCAGGCGGTGGGCTTGCCGGGCTGGCGGACCGGGCCGCCACGATCGACGGCGTGCTCACCGCGGTGAGCCCGCCCGGTGGGCCCACCGTCATTCGCGCCGACCTGCCGTGCACCTGGTGATCACGCCAGAAGTCGTTGCAGCGTGGGTGACACCTGGATCGGCCGCTATCGCGGTCCTCCGACGCTCAAACGTGGGCGCGCCTGGGCCTGCAGCAGCTTCGGTGACACCGCGAACCCGTGCCGCTCGTAGGCCGGCACGGCACGCTCCGACGAATGCACGGTGACCCGCTCCAGACCGAGTTCCGCGGCCAGGCGCAGGATCGCCTCGATCAACAGGCCGCCGAGTCCGCCGTCGCGGGCGTCCGGCACCACATACACGCACTGCACGTCGCCGGACGCTCGGGAGAAAGCCAGCGGCGTCGGCACACGCGTGGTGATCGCGAGAAACCCCATCCCGATCACCTGGTCCTCACGCACCACGACCAGGCACCGGTGTGTGGCCGCGTTCTTCCGCGCCCACACGGCGAACTCCCGCGACGGCTTCGAATTCGACCGGATGTGCGGGGCGGACTTCGATCTTCGTCATGCCGTTCATCGTGACCCCTCGGACCAGTTCCGGTTGGGCCCACCGTCCTTCGCGCCGACCTGCCGTGCAGCCGGTGACCGTGAGATAAGGTGACCCGACAGCGGGGAGGTTCCATGCGGGTCGTGATCGCGGAAGACGCGGTGCTGTTGCGCGCAGGCGTGCAACGACTGCTGGCCGACGACGGCATCGAGACCGCCGCCGCCGTCGACAACGGCGACGCGCTGGTCGAAGCGGTCAGCGAGCACCGGCCCGATCTCGCGATCGTGGACGTACGGATGCCGCCGACCTTCACCGACGAGGGCCTGCGCGCGGCGCTCAACGCCCGCCAGGCCGTGCCGGGACTGCCCGTGCTGGTGCTTTCCCAGTACGTCGAAGAGAGCTACGCGGTCGAATTGCTTTCCGGTGGCACCGGCGGGGTGGGCTACCTGCTCAAGGAGCGGGTCGCCGACGTCTCGGACTTCCTCGAAGCCGTTCGCCGGGTGGCAAAGGGCGGCACCGCGATAGACCCCGAGGTCATTTCGCAACTGATGGCGCGCGGCCGCCGGAACCCGCTGGACTCGCTGACCGCACGCGAGTCCGAGGTGCTCGGGTTGATGGCGCAGGGCCTGTCCAACACCGCCATCGCGAACACCCTGGTCGTCTCCCACGGGGCCGTCGAGAAGCACATCGGCAACATCTTCGCCAAGCTCGGCCTCGAGGCCAGCGCCGAGGAACACCGCCGCGTCCGCGCCGTCCTCACCTACCTGGGCCGCGCCTAGCCAAGCTGGTAGCCCGCCTCCTCTTGTGGAGGAAGGGGCGTTTACTACGGAAAGCGCTATTCGGAACCTGTGCGTGGGCTGAGCCCCTGGGCCCCTGCAAAGCACAGCGGCCTGGGGGCCTGCTCCCCGTTGGGTGTGGGGACGGAGACCCCACAGAGCACCGTCGTTGTCCGTCACCAAGGGTGTCGATCCTGCGTTTGAAAAGCGTTCGGGCTATCCGTAGCAAACGCCCCTTCCTTTCCAACCAGCGTTGAATTACTCACCCGAATCGACGGCAGCATGTTCCTCGGCGCTCCCCTAACATGGGCGGACGTGCCATCGAACCCTGCGGAAGGGGCAGCATGACCGAGGTGAGCGTCCGCTTCTTCGGCGGCCCCTTGGACGGTCGCGAGCAAGTCCTCACCGACCCGGTGCCCGGCGCCGTCATCCGGCACGTCCACCTACACCAGGGTCCCAAGATCGAAACCCGCTACCAGTTGGCCTACACCGACGAAACCGGCTGGCAGTATCGAATGTGCGAGCTGAACGCACCGGAGGTCGACGAACTTCTGGAGTAGGGCCATCCCTACCCCGCAGCCCTCGGCAAACCCGAGATCAAGAGGGCGGTTCGCACCAATGTGCCAGCAGGCCTGAGCGACCAGGCTTTGGGCATGCCCCCAAGCCAGCTCCGGCCCACCACGGCCGGCCGCGACATCTTCCTCGACGTCATCCGCACCGGTGCCATCCTCGCGGTGGTCGGCCAGCACTGGCTGATGCCGGTGCTCAGCTACGCCGACGGCCGGCTCGCCACCGGAAACGCCCTCGCCACACCGGGCTGGTGGGCGGTGACCTGGCTGTCCCAGGTCATGCCGCTGGTGTTCTTCGCCGGTGGCGCGGCCAACCTGATCTCCCTGCGCCGCGCCGAATCCGCATCGGGCTGGCTCGCCGGGCGGATCAGCCGCCTGCTGCTGCCGACCGTGCCGCTGATCGCCGTGTGGCTGGCGGTTCCTCACCTGCTGCGCGGTCTCGGGGTGCCGGAGCAACCGCTGGACATCGCGGGGGCGATCGCCGGGCAGTTGCTCTGGTTCCTTGGCGTCTACCTGCTCACCGTGCTGGCCGCCCCGGTCATGCTGGCCGCCCACCGCAGGTGGGGACTGGCAGTCCCCGTCGTGCTGACCGGCCTGGCGCTGGTGGTCGACCTGCTCCGGTTCAACGGCTTCGGGTTGCTCGGCTACGTCAACGCGATCTTCGTCTGGCTTGCCGTCCACCAACTCGGTTTCCTTTACGCGGAAGGGAAACTCGGTACCCTTCGCCCGCGCGCCGCGCTTGGCATGTCCGCGGCGGGCTTCGGCGTGACAGGGCTGATGGTCGCCTTCGGACCGTACCCGGCGAGCATGATCGGTATGCCCGGCGCGCCGGTGTCGAACATGAGCCCGCCCACCGCCGTCCTGGTGAGCCTTGCGGTGGGCCAGATCGGGTTGATGCTCGCCCTTCGGCCCAAGATCAACGAACTCGCCACGCGGCCCGCGGTCGCGGCCACGCTGCGCTGGATCGGGCCCCGGTTCATGAGCGTCTACCTGTGGCACATGCCCGCACTTGTGGTCGTCGCCGGGATCTCGGTGCTCGGCTTCGGCTATGCCACACCGGCGCCGGGCACCCTGGACTGGCTGACCGCCGCCCCGCTGTGGCTGGGCGCCGCGGGGCTGGTGCTGGCTGGACTGCTCCGCGTGTTCAGCCGCTTCGAGAAGGCACCCCGCGCGGCGACGGGCGGCCCCGTTTCCCTGCCACTGCTGGCCTTCGCCGCCGTGGCCGGCTCGGTAGGCACCCTGGGTCTGGCCGCTCGCGGGTTCGCCGCCCCGGTCGACGGCGGGATCCTGGCCGGACCGGTGCCCTGGGTGGCCCTGGTTCTCACGGGCCTGCTGGTGGCGTTCTCGAACAGCGCCGTACCGGTCAGAGGTTGAGCAGCTTGGCAGGGGTGTCGTGCAGCACCGCGCGCAGGAAGCCGTCGCCGAGGCGATCGTCGGCGGCGGCCCAGCCGGCGATCGCCCGCAGCTGGGTGGCATAGGGATAAGGAATATTGGGGAAATCGGTGCCCAAAGCGACCCGGTCGGCGATGGTCGCCAGCCGGGCCGCCCAGTCGGCCGGGAGCCGCTGCATTTTCTCGGTGAACGGAACCCCGACCATGGTGGTGTCGAGATATACCCGCGGATAGCGCGCGACCAGGTCCAGTGCGGCCTCGTAGTCGGGCATCCCCGCGTGGGCGAGCACGGCGACCAGCCGCGGATGCCGGTTCAGTACCTCGCCGAACACGTCGAGGCCGGTGAACGGGCCCCGCTCAGGGCCGTTTCCGGCATGGACCACCACCGGGACACCCGCTTCGGCCAGCGCACCCCACACCGGTTCGAGGAGCTCCCCACGCGGGTCGTACGCGCCGACCTGGACGTGCGCTTTGAAGCACCGGACCCCGGCCCGGAGCGCCTTGTCTACATAGGACGCGGCGGACGGTTCCGGGTAGAACGTCGCGGTCGGGACCGCGGCTGGCACGCGCTCGGCGAATTCGAGCGCCCAGCCGTTGAGCCACTCGGCCATATCCGGTTTGTGGGGATAGACGAGTGGTGCGAAGCGAAGTACGCCGAAGGATTCCAGCAGCGCCAGCCGTTCGCTCTCCGTTCGCCGGTACCACACCGGCCACGAGTACCCGGTGCGTTTGGCGATCCCGTCGAAGTACGCCCAGACCTTGGTCAGCATGCGTTCGGGCAGGAAGTGCAGGTGCAGATCGACCAGGCCGTCCAGGCCCAGCCCTCGTACCCACGACCCGATGTCGTCGTCTCGTTCCGGCCCGGGTTCCACAGTCAGCGGCGGCCCTTCAAAGCTCGCCCCACCGCGCGGCTGATCTCGCGTTGAGCGTCGCGTTTGGCCAGATCCTGCCGCTTGTCGTAGGCCTTCTTACCCTTGGCGAGCGCCAACTCGACCTTGACCCGACCGTCCTTGAAGTACAGCGACAGCGGCACCAGGCTGAGCCCGCTCTCCTTGGTCTTGCCGATCAGTTTCTCGATCTCTCCGCGGTGCAGCAGCAGCTTGCGGTGCCGGCGCGCTTCGTGATTGGTCCACGTGCCGTGCTCATACTCCGGGATGTGCAGGTTGCGCAGCCAGACCTCACCGTCATCGACGGTGGCGAACGCATCGGCCAGCGAGGCCCGGCCCGCGCGCAAGCTCTTCACCTCGGTGCCCACCAGGACGAGACCGGCCTCATAGGTGTCCAGGATCGAGTAGTCGTGCCGCGCACGACGGTTCGACACGATCACCTTGTGGCCAAGTTCCTTGGGCATGTCTCCAGGTTATCGGACGTACGCAACACCATTGCGAACCGTGACTCACCGGCATCGCCTGACCTCGGGAATCGCGGCCGAGCTCAGTGCCGGACATACATCCGCAACGTCAGGTAACCAGTGGTCGCCGAAATCACGAGCGATGTGAGCAGCAGCCATGGTGAGGTGACGACGATATCGAGCACGTCGATTCGTGGAATGATGCCCGCCGCGACCGACAGTATCTTGTCGAGGAAGGTGTACTTGATCACGAGCAGGCCGCCCACCGCGAACACCCAGCCGACGATCCCGGTCATGACCGCCTCGAGCAGGAACGGCAACTGGGTATACCACCGGGTCGCGCCGACCAGCCGCATGATCCCGACTTCCTTACGCCTGGTGAAGGCGGAAATCTGCACCGTGTTCGAGATCAGCAGCAGCGCCGCGAGGGCCTGGATCAACGCGACGACGAAGGTGGCGTCCCGCACGGCGCCGAGCAGCCCGAAGAAGCGGTTCAGGAACTGCTGCTGGTCCTCGATCCGGTCCACGCCCGGACGCTGTCCGTATTCCTGGTTGATGACCGCGCTCCGGCTGGGATCGTGCAGCTTGATCTGCAGGGAGGCCGGCAATGCCTCCGGCCGCGCCGACTGCAGCAGGATCGGGTTGTCCTGGAAGATCTTCTGGAACCGCGCGAAGGCTTGATCGCGGTTTTCGAACACCACGGTCTGGACGGCCGGGTTGTTCTGGACGCTCTGCAGCAGGCCGCGGCACGGGTCTTGCGAGCAGTCCTTGTCGTTGGCGCTCACGTCCTGATCGAGGAAGATCGACACCTCGACGTCGGCCAGGTAGGCCGCGCTCATCTTGTCGATGGTGCGCACGATCAACAGACCGCCACCGAGCATGCCAAGCGACACGGCGGTGGTGATGATCATGGCGATGGTCATCGTGACATTTCGGCGCAGGCCGGTGAAGACCTCGCTGAACACGAAACTTGCGCGCATCGGGGGTACTTACCTTCGAGGTCGGGGGCTGTGCGGGGACCTGGTCGGGGAACTAGCGGCCCACGCCATAGACGCCTCGGGCGTCGTCGCGGATCACTCTGCCGAGCTGGAGCTCAACCACACGGCGGCGCATGGAGTCCACGATGGAGTGATCGTGCGTGGCCATGAGCACGGTGGTGCCAGTGCGGTTGATGCGCTCGAGCAGCAGCATGATGTCCTGGCTGGTGTCCGGGTCGAGGTTCCCGGTCGGCTCGTCGGCCAGCAGCACCAGCGGCCGGTTGACGAACGCGCGCGCGATCGCGACGCGCTGCTGTTCACCACCGGAGAGCTCGTTCGGCATCCGGTCGGCCTTGCCTTCCAGACCCACGAGTTCGAGAACCTCGGGCACCACCTTGCGGATCGTGTGCCGAGGCTTGCCGATCACCTCCAGCGCGAACGCGACGTTCCCGGCGACGGTCTTGTTGTTCAACAGGCGGAAGTCCTGGAAGACGCAGCCGATGGTCTGCCGCAGGCGGGGGATCCTGCGCCGGGCCATCTTCGCCAGGTCGAAGTTGGACACATACACCCGGCCCTTGCTGGGCACTTCCTCCCTCAGCAGGAGCCGGAGAAACGTCGACTTCCCGGATCCCGAAGGGCCGATCAGGAAGACGAACTCACCTTTGTCCACCTCGACAGACACGCCCTCGAGTGCGGGGCGCGTCGACCTCTTGTAGACCTTGGAGACTGCATCGAGCCGGATCACGGTGCGCCATCCTACTCATTGCGAACGTTAAGCCCAGGTAGGCATCGGCCAACCGGCAACTCCGCCCGGCGTGGCGAGGGGATGCGGGAGCGGAAGCCCACAAGGCGGAGCATCCAGGGCTCGCCCAAGCCCGAGCATGGGACGAAGCCTTTGCAAAGGGAGGAAGGGGCGTTTGCTACGGATAGTCCGTAGCAAACGCCCCTTCCTCCAGGTAGGCCCGAACTACGCCGCCGCGGTCGCCTGCTTGCGCCAGCGGATACCGGCTTCCAGGAACCCGTCGATGTCGCCGTCGAGCACGGTCGAAGGGTTGCCGACCTCGTAGTCCGTCCGCAGGTCCTTCACCATCTGGTACGGATGCAGCACGTACGAACGCATCTGGTTACCCCAGCTCGACCCGCCGTCCTTGAGCGCGTCGAGCTCGGCGCGGTCCTCTTCCTTCTTCCGCTGCAGCAGCTTCGCCTGCAACACCTTCATCGCGGCCGCCTTGTTCTGCAGCTGCGACTTCTCGTTCTGGCAGGAGACCACGATGCCGGTCGGAAGGTGAGTGATCCGCACGGCCGAGTCGGTGGTGTTCACGCTCTGTCCACCCGGACCTGACGAACGGTATACGTCGACCCTGATGTCCTTCTCCGGGATGTCGACGTGGTCGACCTCCTCGACCTCGGGCAGCACCTCGACGTGCGCGAACGACGTCTGTCGCCGGCTCTGGTTGTCGAACGGCGAGATCCGCACCAGCCGGTGCGTGCCCTGCTCGACCGAGAGCGTGCCGTACACGTACGGCGCGGTCACCTTGAAGGTCGCCGACTTGATGCCCGCCTCTTCGGCGTAGGAGATGTCGTAGACCTCCGCCGGGTACCCGTGGCGCTCGGCCCAGCGCAGGTACATCCGCATGAGCATCTCGGCCCAGTCGGCCGCGTCCACCCCGCCGGCCTCGGACCGGATGGTGACCACGGCGTTCCGGTCGTCGTACTCGCCGGAAAGCAGGGTACGGACTTCCAGCGCGTCGATGTCCCTGGTCAGCTGGGCAAGGTCGGACTCGGCTTCGGCCCGGCTCGTGCTGTCCCCCTCGGCCTCGGCGAGTTCGTAGAGCACGCCGAGGTCGTCAAGCCGCTGGCGCAGGTCGGTGACCCGGCGCAGTTCGCTCTGCCGATGCGAGAGCTGGCTGGTGACCTTCTGCGCCGTTTCGGGATCATCCCAGAGGTTGGGCTGGGATGCCTGCTGTTCCAGGTCGGCGACCTGGGCACGCAGGCCGTCCAGATCCATGACGGCCTCGACCTGCGTCAGTTTGGCGGCGAGGTCCTTCAGGTCTGCTTCGAACTCAGCACTCACAACCATCAAGGTTACGGCACCGAATTCGAGCACATCCTCAGGACTGCGGGATGGCATCCACCAGTTTCAGCGCGGCCCGCGCGTGGGCCTGACCGAACTCGGCGACCGCCTTCGTGTACGGGTTCTCGGCGGCCTTGACCGCGGCCTTCGCCTCGTCCAGTTCCTGGCTGTATGCCGCACGCGCGGTGTCGATCAACGTCGCGCGCTGCTTCGCGGTGAGCGAAGCGGCATGCACGAGCCGCAGGATCAACGGGCTGCGCAAGTGGTCCGGACCGGAGTCACTGGTGAGCCAGGCCTTGAACGCCTTCTTCCCGGCCGCGGTGATCGCGTACTGCTGACTGGACCGTGGGCCCTGCTTGCCGAGCCGCACCAGGCCTTCCTTGGCCAGTGCGGGCAACTCCCGATAGACCTGGCTACGCGTGACACTGAAGAACGTCCCGAATCGTTCTTCGGCGCTGGCGACGAGCTGACCACCCGTCGCCGGACCGTCTTGGAGCAAACCGAGCAATGCCGCTGCTGTCGCGTTCAGTTCAGACACCCCCACACCGTCCCACTTTTCTCGCGATCTGTCCACAGTGGCCACATATCTCCGTCCACAATGGCCATTGCAACTCCCCCATACGGCCCAACCGCAATACGCCAGTAGCACGAAGCAGGGGCCCGATCGCTTCGATCGGGCCCCTGCTTCGTTCAGTAGCGGGGACAGGATTTGAACCTGCGACCTCTGGGTTATGAGCCCAGCGAGCTACCGAGCTGCTCCACCCCGCGTTGTACGTCCCACTATACACCCTCGCGACCCCCGCTCACACCCTACCCCACCGTCCACACAGGACACGAGACCCACGCCACACCCCGCCCCCGAAACCGCACGCAAGCCACGCCAAGCCCCACACCGAAACCAAGCCCACCCCACCACGCGGCGCAAGGCGCGCGCCCCCTCCGGCACCTGCACCAAGGTCAAGCCCTCCGCGAACGCACCAGAGCACCCCGCCAAGATTGGACGAGAAGAGACCCCCACCGAAGACGAGGCTGGGCACGCGGCCAACCCCAGCCGGGGGGTGCAGGGGGGCGGAGCCCTCCCTGCCGGGGGTCTGGGGGTTCGACCCCCAGAGCAGATGCGAAAGAGGCCCTCGCCTGCGCTTTCCGCAGGCAAGGGCCTCCAACCTCTGTAGCGGGGACAGGATTTGAACCTGCGACCTCTGGGTTATGAGCCCAGCGAGCTACCGAGCTGCTCCACCCCGCGTTGCAAGAACCACTCTACGCCCTGGCTTCGCGGGGGTTCGCGCGGGGGGTGCCAACCCGGTGGTCAGCCTCCCGGCGCTGGCGGCGGGGTGGTCTGGCTGGCGCCGGCCTTGGCGGCTTGGTACTCCTGGGTGGCCTTCTGCAGCGCAGACAGGGCCTGTCCCTGGGCGGCGAAGTCTCCGCTCTGCTGGGCCTGCCGCAGCTGGTCGAGCGCGGCCTGGATGTCTGCGACCGCCTTGTCCAGGTCGGGGTTGGTGCCACTGGCCGGCGGGGCCGAATTGGTCGAACTCGGCGGCGGCGTGGAACTGGTCGGCGGCGTCGAGGGTTCGGTCGGCGGGGTGGTCGACTGGTTCGCGCCGTCCCCGAAGACCTGTTTGAGCGCCTCTCCGAGGGTAGGCGCGAAGCCGATCTTCGACCCGTACGCCACCAGCACGCTCGCCAGTTGCGGATAGCTGTTCTGGTTCTTCTGCTGGATGTAGACGGGCTCCACGTAGAGGAATCCGCCCTCCATCGGCAGCGTGATCAGATTCCCGAAGATGGGTGCGACGCTCTGGTTGCTGAACAGCGTGCGCTGTTGGACGAATCTCGAGTCACTTTGGAACTTGTTCTGCACCTGGACCGGACCGTCCACCTGGACGCCGCCGGTCGCTGACGTGGGAAGCCGCAGCACCCGGATGGTGCCGTAATCGGCTGGATCGGACGAGACCGACATCCAGGCCGCCAGGTACTGCCGTTGCAGCACGGTCAGCGGGCTGGTCAGCTGGAAAGTCGGCCTGTTCTGGCCGGGTGCCTCCGCGAGTACGTAGTAGCCCGGCTGGGGTTGCAGGCCCGACGCGTCGAGGTTGGTGCCGCCTTCCTGGGTCGGATCCTGCGGCACGTTCCAGAACGTGTTGGTCGTGTAGAACTCCTGCGGATCGCTGACGTGGTACTTGGCGAGCAGCTCACGCTGGACCTTGAACAGGTCCTCCGGGTACCGGAAGTGCGCCTTCAGTTCCGGAGAGATGGCCGAACTGGGCTTCACAATGCCGGGAAAAACCTGTTCCCATGCCTTCAGCACAGGATCGTTGTCGTTCACCGAGTACAGCGTGACCGTGCCGTCGAAGGCGTCGACGGTCGCCTTCACCGAGTTACGGATGTAGTTGATGCTGTTGTTGGCCTGCTTCGCCGTGCCGCTCAGCGTGTCCGCGGTCGCTTCCCCGAGCTGGGTCTGCTGCGAGTAGGGGAAGTTGTTGAGCGTCGTGTAGCCGTCCACGACCCAGGTGATCTTCCCCCCGACAACGGCGGGGTACGGGTCACCGTCCACGGTCAGCCAGGGTGCGACCTTCTGCACGCGGTCGCGGGGATCACGGTTGTACATGATCTTGGAGCCGTCGCTGATCGCGTCGGAGAACAGGATGTTGCGCTCGCCGTACTTGGCCGCGAAGGCCAACCGGTTGAACCAGTTGTCGATCGGGACGCCGCCGGCGCCGTCGTAGCGGTAGTCGTTCCGGCCTGGGCTGTCATGCTCGCCGGGCGCCTTGCCCGGCTGCCCACCGACAATCGCGTAGTCGTTGGTCAACTCTCCGTAGTAAATCCGTGGCTGATCCACCGGGATGCCCGGAGCCGAGCGGTTCGACGGATCAAGTCCGGCGCCGGTGGGGTTCTGCGTGTCACTGATGGCCGCGACCGGGTACCCGCCGTCGCTGTTGGCGTCGCTGACCGCACGGTCGATCGTGTTGGCCTGCGCGGCCACGAACCCGTTGCCGTGCGTGTAGACCATGTGCCGGTTGATCCAGTTGGTCTGGTTGCCGGTGAGGTTCGCGGTGTTGATCTCACGCGCCGAGACGATGTAGTCCTGCGTCTTGCCGTCGACCGTGTACCGGTCGATGTCCAGCTTGGTTGGGAACGCGTAGAAGTTCTCACCGCCGATGCGCTGGGTGAACGTCGGGGCCAGCACGTTGGGGTCCAGGAGGCGGATGTTCGGCACGGTCGCCGTGTCCGCGCTGATCTTGTCCGCGGTCGCCTGGCCGGTGCCCTGGTAATCCTGGTATTGCACGTTGTCGAGGCCGAAAGCGGTCTTGGTGGCCGCCATGTTCCGGCTGATGGAAAGCGCTTCCTTCTGGTTGGCGTTCGGCTTGACCGAGAACTGCTCCAGCACGGTCGGCCACGCGGCCCCGACGATGATGCCGGACAGGATGAGGAGCACCAGCGCGATCGCGGGCAGCTGGATATTGCGCAGGAACGCCCCCGCAAAGAAGGCAAGCGCGCAGATGGCCGAGATGCACAGCAGGATCAGCTTCGCCGGCAGTACCGCGTTCAGGTCCGTGTACGTCGCACCCGAGAACAATGGATTGCGACCGGAAAGTAGCAGATCGTAGCGATCGAAGAAGTATTCCAATGCCTTGAGCAACACAAAAATGCCAGCCGTCACGGCCAGCTGCACCCGGGCCGGCCCCGCGAGCTGTCCACCACGCCCGGCCAGCCGGATACCGCCGAACAGGTAGTGCGCGATCAGTCCCGCGATGAACGCGATCGTCACCGCCACGAACAGCCAGCCGAGCAGCCACTCGTAGAAGGGCAGCGTGAAGGTGTAGAAGCCGATGTCGTTACCGAATTCGGGATCGGTCGTCCCGAAACTGGTGCCGTTCAGGAACAGTTGTATCCGCTGCCAGTCGCCCTCACCGGCCGCACCCGCGATCAGACCGGCCACGACCGGGATACCGATGCCGAACAGCCGGATCCGGCCGACCACGGCGGAGCGATACCGGGACAGCGGATCGTCCGCGCCGGACACCGGGACGAACACCGGCCGCGTACGGTAGGCGATCCACAGGCTGAGCGCGAGGCTGCCACCGATCAGCAGCGCGATGGCGAAGAACAGCGCGACCCGGGTGAAGAGCATGGTGCTGAAGACCTGCCGCGCGCCGACTTCACCGAACCAGAGCCAGTCGACGTAGGTGTCCAGCAGCCGCGCACCGAGCAGCAGAACCAGCACGATGATCGCGGCGATGATGAGCAGGATTCGGCTGCGACGGGACAGCTTCGGCAGGCTCACGGGGGGCCGGTTGGCCACTGGACACGCTCCTGTGGTCGTGGTTCGTTCGCCGGGGCGCACGTTACCTTTGGTTACCTAACTCTACGGGGCCGCCCCTGGTTCCCCGACCACCCCAAATCAGACATGCCACGATGGTCAGATGGGATTGCCCGAGAACAGCGCGCCGACCGTGGCCGCGCTTGCCCGCGAAGTCGAGGAGTTCGTGGCCGCCGGAGGCTGGGACCAACCGCCCCAGCTGTTCGCGCTCGTGCCCACCGCGGCGCTGCTGCGCGAGCAGCCGGAACTCGCCGGTCAGCTGGACGCGGCAAGCGCGCTGACTCCGGTTGCCCAGGAGGCCTTGCCCGAGGGAGACCTGGCCGAGGCGCTGGGCCGGATCATGTGGCCGGAGGCGGTCGTCGGCTGCGCTCTCGCACAGGAAATCATCGTGCTGCCTCCGAGCGCAGAGGCGGCACTACCCACCGACGACGCCACCGACGCCGGCCGGCTTCGCCAGGCGGCCGCCGACCACCCGGACCGCACCGAAGCCCGTCTCGTCGCCGCGGTCGTGCGGGACGGCCCCGGGGCGTGTGTTCTGCGCCTCCGCGCCCATCAGCCCGGGTCTCAGGACTCGGACGCCGACCAGCCCGTCGACGAGATCGTCGAGCACCCCGACCTCGCCCCGAACCTCCTCGAGGCCCTCCGCACCACGCTCACCCCCGAGCCACCCGCTTAGTTGGAGGAAGGGGCGTTTGCTACGGATGGCTCGTTCCGTAGCAAACGCCCCTTCCTCCACAAAGACGTCTCAACAGGACGGCACGGGCTTCCCAGCCTTGAGGTCGCCGAGCGCGGTGAGTGCGCTGTCAAGGCTCGTCACCTTGATCAGCTTGAGCCCGTCCGGCACGGCCGAGGCGGCCTCCGCGCAGTTCTTTTCGGGGGTCAGGAACACCGTCGCACCGGCCTCGCGCGCCCCGACCACCTTGAACGAGATCCCGCCGATCGGGCCGACGTTGCCCTTCTCGTCGATCTCGCCGGTACCCGCGACGCGTTCACCAGCGACCAGGTCGCTCGGAGTGAGCCGATCCACCATGGCCAGCGCGAACATCAATCCCGCCGAGGGACCTCCGACGTCCTGCAGGGAAACCTTGACGTCGAACGGCACATCGGCGCGGTCGATCGGCTGCAGGCCCATGAAGCCCTGCTTGGTGTTGCCGTCGGGGTTGGTGGCGAGGGTGATCGGCACGGTGCGCGGCGGCTCGTTCCCGTGCTGGAAGGTCACCGAGACGGTCTGTCCAGGCAACGTATCGCTCAACGCGGCGCGAACGTCTTCTTCCTTGGTAACCGGCTTGCCGTTGACCGAAAGCAGCCGGTCGCCGGCCGCGAGCACATGGTCGGCAGGGGTGCCCGAGACCACCTCCTTGACCAGCACCTTGATGGGATAGCCCAGGTGCCGCAACGCCGCGACCTCGGCGTTGCTCTGCGAGTCCTCGAACTGCTGGACGTTCTGCTGTTGGACCTGCTCGTCGCTCTCGCCCGGCTTGAAGTACTCCTCCCGCGGCGCGAGGGCGAAGCGGCCGCTCGCCCACAACCCGAGCGCGCCGAACAGCGTGATCTTGTCGTTGAGCGACACCGTCGTCATCCGCAACTCGCCGCCCGTCGGGTAGGTCTCCCGCCCGTTGACCTGGATCACCGGGGCACCGCCGACGTCACCGAGCGTGTCGTAGGTCGGACCGGGACCGATCGCCACATAGGGCACCTGGACGAACGTGCCGGTCACGCCGAATACGACCACGAGAACCGCGCTCAACAGCATCGTCCAGCCTCGCCGGGTCAGCCGCTTGAGCCCGAAGTTCCCGGGTATCCGCTCAGCGGGCTTCGAAGCCGCGTCCCCGGACGGTTCGGAAGCGGCGCTTCGAGCTGTGGTTTCCTCGCGGGACTCGCTCACCTGAGACAGCGTACGGTGAGCGGTATAAGCTGCCGGTCACTAGCCCCGGCTGGCGCGGTGCCCACAGCTGTGGCCGCGTACGGTGGTGTTATGAGCAATCTCCCGTTCGGTTTCGGCCCATCCGATCCCGACAAACGCGGTGAAAACGAGCCGGAGGGCGGTGGCCCTGGTTCCGGTGCCGACGCGTTCAACCAGCTTGGCCAGATGCTCAGCCAACTGGGCCAGATGCTCAGCCAGGCCGGCAGCTCTAGCGGGCCGGTGAACTACGAGCTCGCCAAGCAGATCGCGCTGCAGAAGCTCAGCTCAGGCGGTGAAGGCAAGATCGGCTTCACCGGGAGCGGCGACTCCGGCGCTGCCGTCCGCGATGCCGCTCACCTGGCGGAACTGTGGCTCAACGCGGCGACGATCCTGCCCGCGGGTGCGAAGACCTCGGTCGCCTGGTCGGCACGCGACTGGGTGCAGGAGACCCTGCCCACCTGGCAACGGTTGTGTGATCCGGTTGCCCGGCAGATCTCGGGCGCCTGGGTGGAGGCGTTGCCGGCCGAAGCCAAACAGGCCGCGGGTCCCCTGCTGTCCATGGTGAGCCAGATGGGTGGCATGGCCTTCGGATCCCAGCTGGGCAACGCACTGGCGCAGCTGGCCTCGGACGTGCTCACGTCCACCGAAGTGGGCTTGCCGCTCGGGCCGGACGCCACCTCCGCTCTGCTTCCCGCGAACATCGAGAAGTTCACCGAGGGCCTGGAACTACCCAGCAGCGAAGTAATGGTGTTCCTCGCCGCCAGGGAAGCCGCTCACCAGCGGCTGTTCACCCACGTGCCGTGGCTTCGGCAGCGGCTGCTGGCGACCGTCGAGGAATTCGCGCACGGCATCAAGGTCGACACCTCGGCCCTTGAGCACCTGGCCGGCCAGATCGACCCGAGCAACCCGGCGAGCATTGAGGAGGCGATGTCCTCCGGCTTGCTGGAGCCCAAGACGACACCCGAGCAGGAAGCGGCGCTGACCCGATTGGAGACCCTGCTGGCCCTGGTGGAGGGCTGGGTGGACGTGGTGGTCGCCGATGCGGTCGGCAACCGTCTGCCTGGTGCGGACGCGCTCCGGGAAACGCTGCGCCGTCGGCGGGCAACGGGTGGACCGGCTGAACAGACCTTCGCCACCCTGGTCGGCCTGGAGCTTCGGCCACGCCGTATGCGTGCGGCATCAGCGCTGTGGAAGCTCGTCGGCGACCAGCACGGCATGGAGAAGCGGGACGGGCTTTGGTCGCACCCGGACCTGGTACCGACTGCGGAGGATCTCGACGATCCACTGGAGTTCAGCGAGCGGCTGGGAAACCGCGCCGAGTTGGACGACCTCGATCCGATGGCCGAACTGGAGCGAACCCGGCCGCCGGAAGACGAGTCCGACCCCGACGACCCGTCCTCTTGACGCCCACGCGGCTCCAGAAGCGATAGGAAGGGGTGTTTGCTACGGATAGCCCGTTGCAAACACCCCTTCCTCTTGTCGGCTGCCGATCAACCATCCGCGTCCAGTTCGCTGATCCCCCACCCCGCCGCGGCGGACAGGCCCTCGAGGTATCCGATCGCCCGTTCGGTCTTGGGGTAGCAGCGCACCAACTCCCAGAAGCGCGCGTTGTGCCCTGCTTCTCGAAGGTGGGCGAGTTCATGCACGAGCACGTAGTCCAGCACCCAGGCCGGCACGTCCCGTAATCGCTCACTCACCCGGATGGTCGCGTCCGAGGGAGTACACGAAGCCCACCGTGTCCGCATCGGGGGCACCCAGCGAACGCTCGCCGGGAAAACCGTCCGATCGAGGTAACGGGCCGAAAGTTGGGCACACCTGGCCATCAGTGCACTGTCGGAGTGGCGGGAAGGCGCAGCACGCTTGGTTTCGGTGCGCTGCAGCTTGCGCTCCATCTCCGCGACCCAGTGTTTTTCCTCGGCTCGGCTCATGCTGGCAGGAATGAGCACGACCAGGGTTTCGCCATCGCGGTACGCGGTGACGGTGCTCCGTCGCCGCGTGCTCCGCCGTACTTCAATCTTCCGGTGCGAGGTATCTACCTGCTCGATCTTGTCCCGGCTCCGCAGAGGGGGCACCCGTCCATTCGCCACTCGTCCACGGTAAAGCCAGGCACCGACAACTCGGGAGAGTTCGCACGCACAACGCCTGAGTTATCCACAGCTAATCTTCCATTGTGGATAACTCGGGCCTTCGTTTGCGGATTCTTCGCCACTATGCGTCACGATATTGTCATGACACACCTGCTGACCCACGGACATGAGATGTACCTTCCCGAACGGCCACGAGTGCGACCTGGGCTGGAGGTATTCGACCGCGCCCCGGGGGAGGTCCAGATCGGGCTCGACCCTCGGCACGCGATGGTCGCGAGCGGTCTGTCACCCGGAGTAGTCAAATCTCTGCATCGGCTGGACGGTAGCTTGCGCGTCGCGGAACTGCTTGCGCTCGCCGAGAGCGAACGCCGGGAGCAGCTGCGCGACCTGCTTACCGAACTGACCCGTCTCGGACTCGTCGTCGAAACCTGGACGAACCACAGCCGGGTGGCCGGCGAGGTGGGACTGTGGTCGCTCCGCGGTCGCCAGCGGCATCGCGAGACGTTCGAGCAGCGCGCACACAGCTCCGTAGCCGTGCACGGTAACGGCCGCCTGACCATCGCCATCGCGACGCTGCTGGCCGCCGCCGGCGTCGGGCGGATTCACGTCGACGCCGCCGGTACCGTCACCGAGCACGACACCGGTAGCGGCTATCTCGATTCCGACATCGGCAGTCTTCGACGATCGGCGGCGGTGGCGGCCATCAACCGGGTCAATCCCGCAACGAAGGCCCACCGGCCGAGCGCGGACCGACAGCCCGAACTGGTGGTGCTCGCCGACGCGATCGTGCCCGCTCCAGAGGTCGTCCGGCTGCTCATGCAGGAAGGGGTGCCGCACCTGCCAGTTCGTGTGCGTGACGGGCTGGGCATCGTCGGGCCGCTCGTTCATCCGGGCCGTAGCAGCTGCCTGGGCTGCGCGGATCTGCACCGGAAGGCGTTGGACTCGCGGTGGCCGAAGATCGCTGGGCAACTCGCCGGCCGCAGCCAGCAGGCCGACCTTGGCATCATCCAGGCGACGTCGGCCGTGGCCGTGGGCCAGATCCTTCGCGCGTTGTGCCCGGCAGACAATCCCCCGCCAGTCTGGAACACCACCATCGAAATCGACACCTATGAGGGCACGGTCGAGCACCGACCGTGGCCGCCGAACCCCGCATGCGGCTGCGGCGCCACACCAGGCCGGCTCTAGACGGCTATGTTCGATTGGTGGCTGCCAAGAGGATCAGGTTCAAGGCACAATCGCTGACGTGACTGACTTCCGTGACCGCATCGACGACCGCCCCGCCCCGGAGATCCCCCGTACGACCGCGGCGAGGACCGCCAAGCTGGTCAGCTTGCCGCTCGGGATCGCCGGGCGTGCCGTAGGCGGCTGGGGAAAACGGTTGGTCGGCCAGAGCGCCGACGAGGTCAACGCGACGTTGTCAGCCAAGGCTGCGGAGCAGTTGTTCGAGGTGCTCGGCACGCTGAAGGGGGGCGCCATGAAGTTCGGCCAAACCCTCAGCGTGTTCGAAGCGGCAGTGCCGGACGAGATGGCGGCCCCATACCGGGCGGCCCTGACCAAGCTGCAGGCCGCGGCCCCGCCCATGTCCACCCGACAGGCACAGCGTGTGCTCGCCCAACAGCTCGGCCGCTCGTGGCGCCAGCGATTCCGCGAGTTCGACGACACCCCGACCGCAGCGGCCAGCATCGGACAAGTACACCGCGCCGTGTGGCACGACGGACGCGATGTAGCCGTCAAGGTGCAGTACCCCGGGGCTGACGAGGCCGTACGCAGCGATCTTCGTCAGCTCCAGCGCTTCAGCAGGCTGTTCCAGGCACTGGTCCCGGGTACCGAGGTCAAACCCCTGCTTGCCGAACTGGCGGCGCGGATGGACGAGGAGCTCGACTACCGTGGGGAAGCCGACAGCCAACGGGCTTTCGCCAGCGCATTCGACGGCGATGAGCAGGTATTCGTCCCAAAGGTGGTCGCGAGCGCACCGAAGGTGCTCGTCACGGAGTGGATGACCGGCACTCCGCTGGCCAGGATCATCTCCGATGGTGATGCGGCCACCCGAAACGAGGTCGGCAGGCTGCTCGCGGAGTTCCACTATTCGTCTCCGGCGCGGGCCAAGCTCTTGCATTCCGACCCGCATCCGGGCAACTTCCTGCTCCTCGGCGACGGCAGGCTGGGTGTGGTCGACTTCGGGGCGGTCGCCCGACTGCCACACGGAATCCCGCGTCAACTCGGGGAAATGACACGGCTCGCGCTCGAGGGCCGTTCCAACGAGCTGATGAAGTTGTTGTGCGAAGCCGGTTTCATCCGCTCCGGCAACGATCTGCGGCCGGAGGACGTCCTGGCATATCTCGCTCCTTTCACCGAGCCTCTGGCGACCGAACGATTTCATTTCACACGCAGCTGGATGCAGCGCCAGGCGATGCGGGTCGGCGACGCCCGCGGTCAGGATTTTCGTACCGGCAGGTCGCTGAACCTGCCCCCGGAATACCTGTTGATCCATCGGGTGACCTCGGGATCGACCGGCATCCTGTGCCAGCTCGACGCGGAGATCCCCGCACGAGCCATTGTGCGCCGATGGCAACCGGGGTTCGCCGACTAAGCGCCATTCAGCCCCGAGTTACCCACAGGTGCCGCCGTTTTCGCATGAAATGACCATTCGCGCAGCCCAGTTATCCACATCTTGCTGCTGTTGGTCGCCTACGTGGAGCACGCCGGGCAGGCTGGACGCATGGTCCGTATCAAGCCCGCGGAGCTCGTGGCACTCCGCAACATCTCGACCGACGGCGTTACAACGAGCGCCAGACTCCGCCGCGAGGGAGCGTCCGCGAGCACTATCGCTGCCCGGTGCAGGCTGGATGGCCCATGGCGCCGACTGCTGCCGGGCATCATTCTGCTGAGCCAAGGAGAGCCGACCCGGCGCCAGCAAATCCGGGCCGCGGTCCTCCACACCGCTCCGGACTCCGTGGTGTCCGGTCTCGACGCCCTGCGAGCCCACGGTCTCCCGATAGCGCACAGTCGAGAGGTGCGGATGCTCGTGCCGCACACGCGCCGAATCCTTTCCCGGGAATTCGTCGCCGTCGAACGGACGTCGCGCGTTCCGCATTCAGTACGGCACGACGGAATTCCCTTCGCACCGCCGGCGCGCGCGGCGATTGACGCCGCACGGCAGGAGACGGATCCGGCCACGGTCGGCCGAATATTGTCGCTGACCATCTACCACGGTCTGTGCACCCAGAATGATCTCCAGACCGAGCTCGAAGCCGGTAACCAGCGCGGAACCGCCAGTGTACGCAAGATCCTGCGCCGTCTCGGCTCGATGAGCGACACCTACCTACACGGCGTCGCGCGTCGGTTCCTCGAGCATGTTCCACTCCCTCCCCCGACGTGGAACATGACGATCTGCGATCGCCATGCACGTCCCATCGGAGTTGTGGCCGCATGGTGGGACGAAGTCGGCCTTGGCTGGCAGTTCGGCACCCGGAACAACGGTAATCCGGCACCGAAGATGAATGATCTGGCCCTCACGGCCGCGGGTGTGGTCCTCGTGCGAACTTCGCGCGAACAGCTCTGTACGAACGATGCGGGCATTGCACGGGAGTTGACCAGCGCTTTCGCCAGTGCGGCAAGGCGCCGGCGTCCCAATGTCCTTGCTTACGGTGCGGCATCGGCGGCAGGCTCCCTTTTGCCGGCCAGGGACATGTCCGCAACTGTGGGCTCGAAGAATCTCACCATGGGAATCACGGTGTCCAGCACCAGCAAGAGTTAGTGGCCGACGAACGGCCGGCACGAGCTACCAGAACTCGTCAGGAAGCTTGGCTTCGATATCACGAACATGTTGTCTCGCGCACTTCGGGCACAACCAGAGCAGCGATCCATGCTCATGGTCAGTGGTCCAGGCCAGCGCGGCAACGGGGTCGCTGTCAGGGTCACGTACCGCTTGACAGCGAGAACAGGACTGCCTGTTCACCGGAGAACTCCCGAGTGGACTGTGTAAGCCCCCAGCAGATACAGGTCATCCCGACGGCCGACAAACTCGCTGTCATCCGGATCGAGCAGCCGGTCAGCGGTACGCCGGTCCTCGGCCGCGAGTCGCTCAGACGCCATCTCGACGAGCCACCTCAGCCGGTGCGTCACGTAGGCACGAAGCGCGTCCGAGGGCGGTGCGGGCAGGTCCAGAAGGACACTGAACGCGTTGACGTCGGCCAATCCAGCCCGCCCGAGCGCCACGTTCCAGCCGTAGGGCATTCGGACTGCTCCCGGCATCTCGGCCCGCATCTCACAGAACCACTCGCTGTGAGCGGTGAGCAGCCGACGTTCCAAACCGGGCTCTCCGACGCCGAGATCCCAAGGCAGGCATTGCGTTTCCAGCCCGCCCTCGGCGAGGGAGAGCATGCCGTCGGTAGCGAGCGCCCGGGCAAGGCCAGCGACGGCTGCCTGCTGGTCTGGCAGGTGATGCACCATCGACGCCGCCCAGATCAACTGCGCGGGCGGCAGGAGGTCGCGAAGGTCATCATGTGCGAGGTCCGCGACCACGGTCTCGATCTCGACCCGGCTCGTCTCGATAGCCCCTCGCGCCGCATCGGCGGCGACCGAAAGCAACTCCGGCACCGCATCGACCAGCAGCAGCTTTCCGCCTCCTCGCTCGGCGAGCACCGAGGCGAGCGCCGCACTCATGCCGCCTGTGCCAGACCCGACGTCGACTACGACAGCACCCTCTGGCAGATCGCTGGTCAAGCGCTTGGCGACGACGGCATACGTTGACGCATTCAACTCGTCGGCTCGACGCATTTGAGGAATCCGCTCGGCCCAGTCGATGCCGTCATGCGTGTGCGCCATACCCCCATCTAACACGACCACCCGCGCCCCGAACTGGAGGAAGGGGCGTTTGCTACGGATGATCCGTAGCAAACGCCCCTTCCTCCACTAATCACAAGGCCTCACGAGCGACGCCGGCCGGCGATGGCGAATGGTCTGTTCCACCGTCGGCCCTCGGCCCGGGCGCGTCTGGTCCGACGCGCCCGGGCCACGTCATGCAACTCCCGTATTCGGGCTCGGGCCAGTTCTTCATACATCAACATCTCACTGATCTCCTCGGTCACAACAGCTGCTGTGCTCGGTCGGACGAGCACGGCGTTCTTGGTCTCGATGTCCTTGGCGGCGGGCTCGGTGTTCATGCGGCCGCGCTCCGCTCACGTGCCACGCGTCGTCCGGCGGGCTTCTCCGCCCCGGGGTGCTCGACCACCGGGTTCTTGCGCGGACGTCCCCGAGGCCGCTTCCTGGCGACCACGACGCCACGCTCGAAGATCTCGCCGCCCCAGACTCCCCACGGCTCCCTGCGCGCGAGCGCTCCCATGAGGCAGGCTTCCCGCACCGGGCACTCCGCGCAGAACCGCTTGGCTTTCTCCAGATCGGCCGGTGACTCCGCAAACCACAGGTCTGCGTCCTTGGCCTGGCAGGGCAGGTCCAGGTCAGGTGAGGCCACGGCGTCGAACAGGTCTCCGACTCCGATCTCTGAGAGGCTGGCGAACTCGTCGGGTAACGCCCCCTCTGACGCGAAGGCGATTGCCGATGACATTCCCGTTCTCCTTTGTGTAGTAACGGTGTTTTCGGTTGTGGAGGGGTACTGCAAAAACACGAAGGCCGCGGATCCGATGAACGGTTCCGCGGCCTTCGTGAGCCTGTCTCCCTGTACGGGTGGGTCAGGGATTTCGCTCTCGTGGTGGTTGCGGAACACGGATCGGAGGCTGCTTGAGGAACGGCAGATCGACGTTCACCGGAATGTTGCGGAGGCCGAGCACGCGGGTCCGGTCGGCAAAGCGACCATGACGCGCGGTGACAGCGGCTCCCTCGGCCCGATACATGTCGGTGCCCCGGCACGCGGCCATAGCCGGCGAGGCGGCGCAGAACAGCGCGGTGCCAAGACTGTCGGTCGTCATGTAAACGCTCATGTCCCAGCACCTCCTTCGCTGTGTCCGGTGACGGACTGAATCTCGACGGGCGTCATTCACCCGGCCCCAGCAGGTTATTGCTCCCGCCCCGCGAGGGCAACTTATTTTCCACAAGACTTTCCGAAGCGGCAAAGATCGCCGCTGAGCAGCGGTTCTGCCGCGCGAACAGCCCCGCGCACGCGGCTAACCGCGCTCGCCTCGGACCACCGCCAGTACGTCGGAGCCGAACCGCTCGACCTTGGTCGGGCCGATGCCGGAAATCGAGATGAGTCCAACCGGATCGACCGGCCGCTGCTCGGCGATCGCGACGAGCGTGGCGTCGGTGAACACGACGAACGGGGGCACTCTGAGTTCCCTGGCCCGTCCGGTGCGCCACTCCTTGAGCCTCGCCAGCAGGTCCTCGTCCACATTGGATGGGCACCGGCCACACCGGGCCAACTTGATCTCCATGGTCTCCAGCAGCGGCCCGCCACAGACCCTGCAGCGCGGCTTTGCGGTACCGTCCCTCAGCTGCCGCGCGCGGCCAAGCCTGGCCGCCGAATGATGCTCGGGGAGCAAGCCGTGGAGGAAGCGGCTCCGCCTGCGGTGACGGCGCCCACCGGGATGACGCGACAGCGACCACGACAGCCAAAGGTGCTCACGCGCACGCGTGACACCGACATAGAAAAGCCGGCGCTCCTCCTCGACCGCGGCTTCGTCACCGTCCGCGTGCTGGATCGGCAGGATGCCTTCGGCGAGCCCGACCAGGAACACCGCGTCCCACTCCAACCCCTTCGCCGCATGGAGAGAGGCCAACGTGACGCCCTCGACCGTCGGCGGGTGCTGGGCCGCAGCCCGCTGCTCGAGTTCGGCCACATAACGCGACATGTCGGCGCCCTCGACGGTGGACGAGAGCTCCTCGGCTACCTCGACGAGCGCAAGCAGGGCGTCCCAGCGTTCCTTCGCCGCGCCGCCGGCCGGCGGCTGCTCGGTCAAGCCCACTTTGGCCAGCACCCGGCGCACCACCATGACCAGGTCTTCGTCAGTGGACCGTTCCACCGTTGCCGTACGTAGCGCGGCCATCGCCTGCCGAATCTCACGGCGCTCGAAGAAACGCTCCCCGCCCCGGACCAGGTACGGAACGCCCATCTCGGCCAGAGCTCGCTCGTAGGCCTCGGACTGGGCGTTGACGCGATAGAGGATCGCGATCTCGCTGGCGGCCACACCGGCATTCAGCAGGTACCGCACCCGGGCGGCCACGGCGGCGGCCTCGGACGGCTCGTCTTCGTACTCGGCGAACCGAGGATCCGGACCATCGGGACGCTGCCCGATCAGCCGAAGTCGTGAGCCCGCCGGGCGGTTCCGCGCGGCGGCGATCACGCTGTTGGCCAGGTCGACCACTTGAGGCGTCGATCGGTAGTCACGCTCCAACCGGACTACGGTCGCGTCGGGGAAACGCCGGGTGAACTCCAGCAACGGCCTCGGCGAAGCGCCGCCGAACGAGTAAATCGTCTGGTTCGCGTCGCCAACCACAGTCAGATCGTCACGCCCCCCGAGCCAGGCATCGAGCAGACGTTGCTGGAGGGGGGTGACGTCCTGGTACTCGTCGACCACGAAACAGCGGTACCGATCGCGAAACTCGCGGGCTACTTCGTCGTGCTCTTCCAAGGCGGCGGTGGTGTGCAGGAGGAGGTCGTCGAAGTCGAGTACCCGTGCGGAGTTCTTGATCTCCTCGTACGCGCGGTACACCTCGGCAACCTGCGCGGTGGGCGCTGGCGTGTCTCGCTGTACCCGGGCGGCCGCGATCGGATAGTCGTCCGGAGCGACGAGTGACGCCTTCGCCCACTCGATCTCGGTCGCCAGGTCGCGAAGGATCTCGGCATCCGCGCCGAGTCCAACGCGCTGGGCGGCCTGGCCGACGAACCGGAGCTTGCCGTCGAGCAGGTCCCACGGCCGGTCACCAACCACGCGCGGCCAGAAGTACCGCAACTGCCGCCGTGCCGCGGCATGGAAGGTCAGTGCCTGCGCGCCGTGGACGCCGAGCGCACGTAGCCGGGTCCTCATCTCTCCCGCGGCGCGGGCCGTGAACGTGACAGCGAGCACCTGACCTGCGGAGATGTGTCCGGACCCGATCAGATGGGCGATGCGATGGGTGATCGTCCGCGTTTTCCCCGTGCCGGCGCCGGCAAGCACGCAGACCGGGCCGCGCGGCGCGCTCGCCGCGGCTCGCTGTTCGGGGTCGAGAGCCTCCAGCACGCCTGACCCGGTGTTCGTCGGAGATGCACCCACCACGCTCGCATCCTCGCAGAGGGGGCCGACAGGCCCGAGGTTGCCCGGCCGCCCGTATCCTGGTGCATATGGCGGGAAAGCAGGACAAAGAAGCTGCCAAGCAGGCCAAGGCAGAGAAGCGCGCAGCGAGTAAGGCTCGTCGTTCCCAGATCTTCGAGGCGTTCAAGATGCAACGCCGCGAGGACAAGGCGCTGATCCCCTGGATGCTCGGATCCTTCCTGGTCGTCGCCGGTGTGGTGTTCGGGATCGGGTTCCTCCTCGGTTTGCAGTGGATCCTGCTTCCCCTCGGCATCATCCTGGGTGCGCTCCTCGCGATGGTCGTCTTCGGTCGGCGAGTAGAGCGGACTGTGTACGCGAAGGCCGAAGGTCAACCCGGGGCGGCGGGCTGGGCACTGGACAACATGCGTGGCCGCTGGCGCGTGACGCAAACCGTCGCGGCAACCACGCAACTCGACGCTGTGCACCGCGTCCTCGGCGCGCCCGGCGTTCTGCTGATCGGCGAGGGAGCGCCGCATCGGGTCAAGAGCCTGGTCGCCCAGGAGAAAAAGCGCGTCGCCCGGCTCGTCGGTGATACTCCGATCTATGACCTGGTGATCGGCAATGAGGAGGGCCAGGTCCCGCTGCGCCGCCTGCAGCGGCACGTGATGAAGCTGCCGCGCAATCTCAAGCCGGCCCAGATCGATGCCCTGGAAGCCAAGCTCGCGGCGCTTGGCAACCGGGGCGCCGCACTGCCCAAGGGCCCCATGCCGCCGGGCGCCAAGATGCGCAACGTGCAGCGCGCCATCCGCCGTCGGTAACCGCACGCCCGCCGTGGAGTAGGAAGGGGCGTTTGCTACGGAACATCCGTAGCAAACGCCCCTTCCTTCATTTGTGCCAGCGCCCGCGCCGTACCTGGAGCACGGAAATTGTCGGTGGGTAGCGACATGATGACCGTATGCCACGGCCATGCGCGCTGGATGACGCAGCGCTCCACGACCGCTTTCCCGGGGGAGTCGCCTCTCGGAAAGCGCTTGTCGAACTCGGGATGTCGCATTCGACCATCTCGGCTCGCTGCCGTCCCGGCAAGCCGTGGCAGCGCCCGATCCCGGGCGTCGTCGTGTTCAGCAACGGCACGTTGACCCGCCAGCAACTGAGACGCGCAGCGTTGGTTCACGCCGGCCCCGCCGCCATGGTGACCGGTATCGAAGCGGCCCGGATGCATGGAGTCAAACGACTGCCGGCCGAGGCGAAGGTTCACGTTCTCGTCCCACACGAGAGCGGCGTCTCGTCGTGGGGGTTCGCAACGGTGGAACGAACGGTGCACCTCCCTGAGCCGACGGAGATTGACGGCCTGCCCGTTGTTCCCCTCGCACGAGCCCTCTTCGACGCCGCGCGACACATGGATCGGCTGGATGAAGTGCGGGCCATGATCGCGGACGCCGTCCAGCGAAAGCTCTGCGACCCGCGCGACCTGAAGCAGGAGATCGAAAAGGGAACCACGATCGGGTCGGCCCTGCCGCGCCGGGTGGTACACGAGATGGATCGGGGAATCCGGTCTGCCACCGGGGCCTGGGCGCGAAACGTGGTGAAGCGCAGCAGGTTGCCGGAGCCGCAGTGGAACGTAAACCTTTTCACCTCCGATGACCGGCTACTCGGCCGTGTCGAGGCGTACTGGCGCGAGGCGAATATGGCCTTGGAGATCGACTCGCTGGAGTTCCAGCTCGGCTCCGCGGGGAACGCACGGGCCCGGACGCACAGAGCGTTGACCGGAGCGGGCGTGGTCGTGGTGCACGTTCTCCCATCGCATTTGCGCGATGAGCCGCTCACGGTAATCCAGCGTTTACGCGCAACGTATGAGAAGGCCGCGGGAAGGCCACCGCCGGACGTTCAAGTCCGGTCCGTCCGTCACGCTGCGTGATTAGCAAAGACCGCGGCTCACCGCATTCGCACGACAACGGTGACCGTCAACCGGTCGAGCCAACTCCGGCCGTCGACGTTACGAACGGCCGCGGGAATGATCAAAAAGGTCAGCGCGGCACGCACCAGCGCACGCCACACGCCGACCATCGTTGCGCCGTCGAGCCGGGCGACTCGGATACCCATCACCGCCATGCCAGGCGTGAAACTGAAGAAGGAAACGGGAACGATCGTGATCACGGCCCACACGCACACAGACCACAGGTTGTAGGACTGCATCAGCGCGGAATCCTGGAAATTGGGCCGGAAAAACAAGGAGGTCAACAACGAAGCCAGCACGAGATCGATGATCAGGGCCACGGCACGGGAACCCCCCGTGGCCACCGAGCCGATCCCGCTCTCGGGCAGGCCAAATCGTTCACCGCGCCAGCGCGGTAGCTCTGTGTCATCGGTTCCCGCCCCCTGCAGGGTGGAAAGCCAATCGCCAGTCCATCTCGCCACGTATCCAGGGTATGCCGGTATCGGAAGGGTCACTCTTCCAGGCCCACCAGCCGTTTAACGTCTGCGAAACATACAGGTGACGGTTGGGCAACACCGCGCGCTTAGCGTGAGCCGAAGAGAGTACAGCCCGGCGATTGTGATTACGAAGGAGTTACAGAGGGTGGCCACTACTCCAGATGATATTCAGCGTCTCATCGCGGACGAGGACGTGCAGTTCGTCGATGTCCAGTTCTGCGACATGCCGGGCGTCATGCAGCACTTCACTGTCCCCGCAAAGGCCTTCGACAGCGAGGCTTTCGAGGAGGGCCTCGCCTTCGACGGCTCCTCGGTCCGCGGGTTCCAGTCGATCCACGAGTCCGACATGCTCCTGCTGCCCGACCCGGACACCGCCCGGATCGACCCGTTCCGGAAGCAGAAGACGCTCGCCCTCAACTTCTTCGTGCACGATCCGTTCACTCGTGAGCCCTACAGCCGGGACCCCCGTAACATCGCGCGCAAGGCCGAGCAGTACATCGCCGAGTCGGGTGTTGCGGACACCGCGTACTTCGGCGCGGAAGCCGAGTTCTACATCTTCGACTCGATTCGCTTCAATTCAGCCGAGAACGGCACCTTCCACGAGATCGACTCGGTCGAGGGCTGGTGGAACACCGGCGCCGACGAAGAAGGCGGCAACCGCGGTTACAAGACCAAGTTCAAGGGCGGTTACTTCCCGGTCCCGCCGGTCGACCACTACGCGGACCTGCGCGACGAGATCTCGCAGGTCCTGCAGGGTTCCGGGTTCGTGCTCGAGCGGGCGCACCACGAGGTGGGCACCGCCGGCCAGTCCGAGATCAACTACAGGTTCAACACGCTCCTGCACGCCGCCGACGATCTGCAGCTGTTCAAGTACATCGTCAAGAACACCGTGTGGAACGCCGGCAAGACGGCCACCTTCATGCCCAAGCCGCTGTTCGGCGACAACGGCTCTGGTATGCACGCGCACCAATCGCTGTGGAAGGACGGCGTGCCGCTGTTCTACGACGAGTCCGGCTACGCCGGCTTGTCCGACACCGCGCGCCATTACATCGGCGGCATTCTCGCCCACGCTCCCAGCCTGCTGGCGTTCACCAACCCGACCGTGAACTCCTACCACCGGCTAGTGCCGGGCTTCGAGGCGCCGGTCAGCCTGGTGTACTCGCAGCGGAACCGTTCGGCCTGCGTGCGCATCCCCATCACCGGGACCAACGCCAAGGCAAAGCGGATCGAGTTCCGTTGCCCGGACTCGTCCGGCAACCCGTACCTGGCGTTCGCCGCGATGTTGATGGCCGGCCTGGACGGGATCAAGAACAAGATCGAGCCGGCCGACCCGATCGACAAGGACCTGTACGAACTTCCACCGGAGGAGGCCAAGGACGTCAAGCTGGTGCCGGCGGACCTGGGCGCCGTGCTGGACAACCTGGAGGCCGACCACGACTTCCTGACCGAAGGCGGTGTTTTCACCCCTGACGTGATCGAGACGTGGATCAACTTCAAGCGGGAAAACGAGATCGACCCCCTGCGTCTGCGGCCGCACCCATACGAGTTCGCCCTGTACTACGACGTGTGATCCTCCTGGTTGAGGCAGTGCGCTGACCTGCTGAAACGCTGGTCAGCGCACTCCTCCAGGCCGTATTCAGGCCGTCAGAGTGCAAAAATCATGACCCGTCAGCACCGCGCTGGCGGGCCACGCCGCATTTCGGACACAACACCCCGAGCCCACCAGTTCCTGGCTTGACCAGCAGAAACAGTTGCAAGGCCCGGCCCACCCGGCCGTCGAATTCTGACTCCGCAAGGTGACCGAGGGCTGTCGTCCGCGTATCTGGCCCAGGTGGTCCCACAAGTGGGGACAATAGGGTGAACTCCGCAGACGAACATCACTGAGGACACGACACGTCGGGATCAGTCCGCGTACACGTCCGGGAAGCCGAATATGGCGACCAGCGCGGGATCGTGAAACTTGATCACGCGGGAGACGCCGGCGGCGGTGGGGGCCAGCACCACGGCGCCGTCGGCTCGGAGCGCGCCGTCCGCGTCTCGGTGGTACACGACGGCGGCGGGCTGGCCGTTGGCCGTGGTGGCGATCATCCGCCAGTCGCCCGGCGTGCCCAGCACGTACGCGTCGAGCACATGGATGCACATCGCCCGGCCCGACTGCCAGTCGCGGAATGGCGTCGCCTCCAGCGTCGCGTCCGTGCGCAGCACCTGTTCCAGCAGGCCGGCATCGGAGCGCTCGAAGGCCGCGATGTAGCCATCCAGCAGCGCGCGTGCCCGCTGGTCGGTCGGTTCAAGCAGTTCCGCGGGCCCCGGCTCAAGCTCGTCCAGTCGGGCACGGGCGCGCTGCAGACCGCTCTTGACCGCTGCGGTGGTGGTGTCGAGGATTTCCGCCGTTTCGGCCGCGGAGAACGCCAGCACTTCGCGCAGGATGAGGATCGCGCGCTGGCGGGCGGGCAGGTGCTGCAGGCTGGCGATGAGCGCCAGCCGCACCGACTCGCGCGCGACGACCACCGCGGCCGGGTCGTCGGCGGGCGGGGCGGTCCACGCGTCCGGCAGCGGTTCCAGCCACGAGACCTCGCCCGGCGCAACAGGACTCGGCGGGCGATCGGGTTCGTCGCACGGGCCGGCCAGTCCCGACGGCAGGGCCCGGATCGTGCGCGGCTCCAATGCCCTCAGGCAGACGTTGGTGGCGATCTTGTAGAGCCAGGACCGGATCGACGCTCGGCCCTCGAATCCGGCGTAGGACCGCCACGCCCGCAGATAGGTCTCCTGCACCAGGTCCTCGGCGTCGAACGCCGAGCCGACCATGCGGTAGCAGTGCGCCAACAACTCCCGCCGGAACCGCTCGGTCTCGGCGGTGAACCGGTCTTGATTCGGTGTCGCCCGCAAATGCGATGTCACGCCGCGAACCTAGTACCGCGACCCGTCTGGGCGTGGTCCACGCTCCACGATCAGACCTCGTCGAGCTGCAGGATCATGCCGCGGAAGGTCCCGTAGCGGGTCAGGTTCGCCGTGGCATCCTCGGCGGTGCGCTGGCCGATCTCGGAGCCAAGCGCAGCTTCCAGCGCAGGCATGTCGTCCCAGTCCAGCATCACGACCATGTAGCACGGCTCGCCGATCACGGCTGCCGGCTTATAACTGCGCGTGTAACGGCGCAGGCCCGGATACTGTTTCGCCAACGGGATGTGGACATCGTTGTAATGACGTTCGAACGCGTCGATGTCGGAGGGGGTGTCGTACATCACGATGAGTCGCGCCATCTGCTTGGCGGCCGGGTCCGCGGTTGCGGTCATCTGTGTCAACTCCTGCCATGGGAACTTCCGGTGTGCGGCGCCACCGGCTCGGTACTAGTTAGGGGTTTCTCAGGGCAGCAGGGCTAGTTTGCCGACGGTGGCCCTGGTTTCCAGTTCCGCGAGCGCTTTTGGGCCGTCGGCCAAGTCGTAGGCGGTGGGTCGGCCGGGGGTCAACACGCCGGCGGCGATGAGCGCGGATAGCTCGCCCATGACCTCGCCGAAGATCTGCGGTGCGGCCTGGATCAGCACGCCGATGTTGAGGCCGATGATGTGGACTTGGTGCTTGTACACCAGTTCCCAGTTGGTGATCGGGGCTTCGCCACCCGCCACGCCGTAGACGATGACCCGGCCGGTGACCTGTTTGGCCGCGGCCAGGCTGGCCTCGAAGGTGGTGCCGCCTGCCGACTCCAGCACCACATCGGCACCGGCACCGCTGGTCAGCCGCAGCACATCGCCGGCGATGTCGCCGCCGATGGAGTCCAGGACGTGGTCGGCGCCCAGCGCGAGCACTGTCTCGTGCTTGCCCGGCGAGGCGGTGGCGATGACCGTTGCGCCGTAATGCTTGGCCATCGTGACCGCGGCCTGGCCGGTCGCGCCCGCCGCGGCATGGACCAGCACGGTCTGCCCTGCGGTGACGACGCCCAGAGGCTTGAGTGCGGCCAGCGCGGTGGGCCAGTTCACGACCAGGCCCAGTGCCTGCTGCTCCGTCCAGCCGGGGGGCACCGGCACCGCCGCGGCCGCCGACAGCACCATGTACTCGGCGAAAGCGCCGTTTCCGACGCCGACGACGCGGGCCCCCGGCTGCGGGCCGGTTACCGCCTCGCCCACAGCCACGACCTCACCGGCGGCCTCGAAACCCGCCAGGTACGGTGGCCGCGGGCCGTCCAGGAACGTGCCGTGGGCCTTCGAGATGTCGGCGAAGTTGACGCCGGCAGCGGCGACCCGGATCAGGACCTCCCCGCGGCCAGGGACCGGTACCGGCGCATCGTTGATCAGGCGCATGTCCTGCGGGCCGTTGCGGGAAGTCTGCTGCAGCGCGCACATGCTCGCGGGAACACTCATTGGCGATCAGCCTTTCTTTCTCGGCGTATCTGAGAGAGACCGGCCCATCGCGTGGCCGCGCTCCCACCAGGTAGATCCGGGCCACCGCAAAAAGGAATCGGCTGCCCCGAATCGTCCGCGGGATGGCGACAGCGAGTGTGGTCTGGTGACTTGGTGCGGTGCCGCTTTGATCCCGTCAAGCGTCACCCTCCGTGTCCGCCGACGGTCGCCAGCCCGGGCCGTCTACAGGCCGTCATACGTCGAAGAATGACCACCAACAACGACCGGCGACAACCACAAACCACCAGGTCAAGACAAGTGTCGACCGCAGAGGCGCAGGTCAGCGCCACGTTTGTGCAGTTCTACGACGTGTGAGCCACATACCTCAACCCGTGCGCTGACTGCCGAAACGTCGCTCAGCGCACGGGTTGAGGCGGCTTCCAGGGCGTCATCGCGCGAATTTCATGGCCCGCCAGCCCTGTGCTGGCGGGCCATCGCGCATGTAGGCCGGCGCACGCCAAGCCCGCTGCGACCCCAGCGGGCTTCCCCTCACGTGAGGTCGCCAGTCTTCTCCGGGCGTGACCCCGACTTCAGGTTCACGGTCTGCACGTGCAGGATCTCGTTGGCTCGCCTGGAGAAGTCCAGCAGCGTCTCCAACTGGTCATCGGAGTAGTCCTCGATGAGCGCCAGGAAGGCTTCGCCGAATTCGCCGAGCATGAGCTCGACCTTGCGGTAGGTGCCGTCACGGACGAGTTCCACGATTGCGCGCCGACGATCGGTTCGATCGGGACGGCGTCGCACAAACCCGGCGCGCTCCATCCGGTCAAGGACCGCGGTGATCGCGCCGCCCCGGGTAAGTCCGACGCGCTCAGCGAGTTGCCCGGCGGACATCGGGCCTTCCTTGTCGAGCACCCCGAGGCAGCTCACGTCGGTGATGTTGAGGCCGGCACGGGCGGCCACGGCGGCGTGGAACAGCACTGCGCGGGTGGCGCCGGTGCGTTCCTCGCCGTAAAGGTCCGAAACCAATCGCGCACGCTCGTCCCGATCCCTTGACATCGTTGACCACCACACCCAAACTATCTCCAATCTAGAGAGGCTCTAAATTAGAGATACTCGCTGTTCGTGTTACTTGGCCAGCCTACCGGCTGCAATTGGGGAGACGATGCCAGCACAGACGATCCCGCGGACCTCGGCCGAGCGCCCCAACCTCGCCCTCGCCGTCGTGCTGGTCGCGGTGTTCATGGACATGGTGGACTCCACGATCGTCAACGTCGCGCTCCCGCAGGTGCAACGCAGCCTCGACGCCGGCGACGCCGAAGCGCAGTGGATCCTCGCCGGCTACTCCCTGACCTTCGCCCTGGCGCTGATCACCGGCGGGCGAATCGGCGACATCTTCGGCCGGAAGCGGGTCTTCCTGACCGGGGTCGCCGGATTCACGATCGCCTCCACGCTCTGCGGCGCTGCGATCAACCCGGAGATACTCATCGGTGCCAGGTTCGCCCAGGGCATCTCGGCCGCGCTGATGGTGCCGCAGGTCATGTCAATCATCATGATCATGTTTGGGCAGCGCGAGCGATACAAGGCCCTCGCCGTCTATGGGGCTGTGCTGAGCCTGGGCAACGTGAGCGGGCCGCTGCTCGGCGGACTGCTCACCGAGTACAACGTGTTCGGCCTGCACTGGCGGGCGATTTTCTACGTGAACGTGCCGATCGGCGTGCTCACTTTCACCGGGGCCGCGCTGTTCATGCCCGAGTCCAGGTCCGATCGGCCACTGCGCGTCGACCTCGTGGGCATCGGGCTGATCAGTCTGGTGTCGTTCGCGCTGATGTACCCGCTCATCCAGGGGCGCGAGGCCGGCTGGCCGGTCTGGATGATCATTATGCTGGTCGCGGCTATCCCGTTGCTCGTGCTGTTCCACTACTCGCAGCGGTATCGAGACCGGCGCGACGGCTCAGCACTCGTCCCACCCGAGTTGCTGCGCCACCGATCGTTCGTCATCGGCCTGGTCATACTGCTCATCCTGTACACCGGGCTCGCTTCGCTGTTCCTAGTGCTCAGCTACGACTTCCAACAAGGTATGGGCTGGTCACCGATCAAGACCGCACTCAGCTGGCTCGGCTGGCCCATCGGCATCACCGCCACCTCAGGCTTCGCGCAGCGCTTCGGTGCCACCCACGGGCGCCGCCTGATCCAGATCGGCCTGGTCACGATGTCCGCGGGCATCCTCCTGCTCATCGGGCTCATGACCGGCTACGGCCCCGCCGTGGCCTGGTGGCAGGTGGCGACGCCGACCCTGGTGATGGGCCTTGGCATGGGTCTGTGCGTGTCGATCCTGACCAACGTGGTGCTGGCCGACGTGCCGGAACACAGCGCGGGCGCCGGTTCTGGTGTCACCAACGCGATCCTCCAACTCGGCGCGGCAACGGGCATCGCCGTCGTCGGCCTGATCTTCTTCGGCCTGGCCTCCGCCGGCCCGGCCACCGCCGAAAACCTGACTTCCGCCGCGTCGACCACATTGTGGTACCACGCCGCGGCCTTCATCGTGTCGGCGGCGCTTGCTCCACTACTCCGCCCGGCACGCCGGCCGGCTCCGGTACCGGCCCCATGACCGTTCAGAACTACCAGGTCAACGGCCGCGCAAGTGGGCAAGACGGTGCGGCTTGCGCAGTGGTCCGGCCGTCATCGGGGCTCAACCGGAAGCCGCGCGGCCGATGCCTTGCAGCAATCGGCCCACGGCGAACCGGCTAGTGGGTGGGGATGCTGATGCCGATCATGCGTGCCCCGGTCTCGGTGCGCGGACGGTGCGTGCTTCCGGGTGCGAAAGGCCAATCCCTCACCTCGGACCCTCGCCCGCCGATTCGCCGACCAGCTCGGCGCCAGCCCCGGCCGATGGCTGCTCCAGCAGCGTGTCCTGGCGGCTCGCGCCCTTCTGGAAGAGACCGAACTCTCGGTGGAGACGATCGCCATCAGGGTCGGCCTGTCCTCCGCGGCCAACCTCCGCCGACGCTTCCATGCCATGGTGCACACGACGCCGGCCGCCTACCGGCGCTCCTTCGGGCGTTCCACCGGTGGCACAAAATCGACGAGTTGAGGCGAGTGCGTCTATGCCCCTCGCTCCTCAAAAGGTGGCCGACTTCAACGCACTGGTCCGGCACGGGCGACTTCCGTGGGGGCGCGCCCAACACCGCTAGTCGGACGTCGTCAGAACCTTCAGGTCGAAGCCGGCCCGTTCAAGGCGGCCGCGCGGATCGTCGACCAGCTTGCGCCTCTCCAGGTCCATGAGACCGAGCGTGCAGGTGATCTCGGCAGCAAGCGTGCCGTCGAGTTTGCAGATCTGGTGCGTGGCATGAAAGACCTTGCCATCCCCAAATTCGAACTCCGCAGTGACCTCCACCACATCGCCGCCCCGGATCTCCCGCCGGTAAACGATGTGCGATTCGAGCAGAACCCCCGACAGGTTCTCGGTCCGCAGGTTGTCCCGGCCGCCCGATGCCTGTTCCATCGCTTCGATTCGGGCGACTTCTCCGTACGAGTGGTACACGGCATGGTTGAGATGCCCCAGCGTGTCCAGCTCGTAATGCCGGACCTTGACCTGAATGCGGAACGGTTCGCGCTCACTCACGCCCTCACTCTAAAGACCCACATCCGCCCGCTACGCAACGAGCCATGTGGAGGAAGGGGCGTTTGCTACGGATGATCGGTAGCAAACGCCCCTTCCTCCACGTACAGCGTCCACAACACGCGGCATCGGAGTCAGTCGTAGAAGATGCGCTCGACGACGGCGTGGGCGCGACGGGTTGTCCGGCGATAGGCGTCGACGAACTCCCCGGGGTCGTCGCCCGGTTCGTAGCCGAGCACTCGCGCGACGGCCGCGAGGTCTCGTCCCGTACTCGGCACCTGGTCGGCGGCCTTGCCGCGGACGAGCATGGTCGCGTTGCGCACCCGAGTGGCGAGCAACCAGGCTTCCGTAAGTGCCGCCGCATCGGTGGCGTCAACGATCCCCACTTCGGCGAGCGCTGCCAGCGCTCCCGGAGTCGAAGTCGTCTGTAGGACGGGGAGCTTGTATGCATGGTTCAGTTGAAGCAGTTGCACCATCCACTCCACATCGGCCAGGCCGCCACGACCAAGCTTCGTGTGCAGTGTCGGGTCAGCGCCCTTCGGCATCCGTTCGGACTGCACTCGGGCCTTCATCCGGCGTACCTGTCGAGCCCGCCCGGTGTCCAAGCCACCTTCCGGATACCGGATCGGGTCGATGACCGCGTTGAACCGCTGGCCCAGCTCCGCATCACCAGCCACGAAGCGGGCACGGAGTAGCGCTTGTGCTTCCCAGACCTCGCCCCAGCGCGCGTAGTAAGCGCGGTACGAGTCGAGAGTGCGTACCAAAGGGCCGCCGCGCCCTTCCGGACGGAGATCGGCGTCAACCTGTAGCGGTGGATCAGCACTGGGTGCGCCAAGTAGTTGGCGAACAGTCTCGGCGACGCCAGAGGCGAACCTGACAGCTTCCCCGTCCGTGACTCCTTCAGCCGGCTCGCACACGAACAGGACATCGGCATCAGAGCCGTATCCGAGTTCGGAACCACCCAGCCTGCCCATTCCGATCACCGCGATCCTTGCTGGTGCGCCGCCGATTTCGGCCTGTCGCCGGTTCAACACGACCGAAAGCGTGCCCTGCAGCACCGCTGCCCACGCACTCGACAACGCTCGGCAAACGGCTTGCACGTCCATCAGCCCCAGCAGATCCGCCGCGGCAACACGCAACATTTCATGCCGGCGCAGGGAGCGAGCCGTGGTAACCGCCGACTGGAGTCCCGGCTGGCGGCGAACAGCGGCTTGTAAGGACCTCGAGACTTCAGCGGGATCGCGACCCGCCAAACGCGCCGGGTCGCCGAGAAGCTGAAGGACTTCCGGGGCCCGTACGAGCAGATCGGGGACAAGCTTGGAGGTACCGAGCAGGAACGCAAGGCGTTCCACGACAGCGCCCTCATCCCGCAGCACTCGCAGGTACCAGGGGGTGTCCTCGAGCGCTTCCGAAACCTTGCGATACGAAAGCAAGCCGCCGTCCGGATCCGGCGTGTCCGCGAACAGGTCGAGCAAAACAGGAAGCAATGCATGTTGAATCGACGCCCGACGCGAAACCCCTGCGGTAAGCGCACGAATGTGTTGCAAGGCACCGTCTGGTGCGGCATAGCCGAGCGCTGCCAAGCGGTTGGATGCCTGCTTGGTGGTCAAGCGAAGCGCGTCAGTCGGCACGCTCGCCACGGCCTGCAACAGCGGCCGGTAAAACAACTTCTCGTGCAATCTGCGAATACGCTGAGCATGTCGACGGAACTCGACGACGAGAACATCACCTTCGCCGCGGTCGCCCTCAGGTTTCACGCCTATCGCCCGCGCCAGCACGCGCAGTTCTGCCTTTTGTGACGTCTCGGGGAAGAGATGGGTCCGCCTCAGCCGTCTCAATTGCAGGCGATGCTCCACCGTTCGCAGGAACTTGTAGGACGTCTCGAGCTCCGCCGCGTCCGCGCGACCGACGTAGCCGCCTGCGCCTAACGCCGCCAGGCCGTCCACGGTCGAGGGAGACCGCAGCTCCGAGTCTCCCCGGCCGTGGACCAGCTGCAACAACTGAACCGCGAACTCGACATCTCTGAGCCCACCCCGGCCTAGCTTGAGTTCGCGATCGGTCAACTCGAGCGGGACGTGCCCCTCTACCCGACGGCGCATCTGCTGCACGTCCGCTACGAAGTTTTCGCGCTCCGCGGCCGACCAGACGAGGGAATCGATCATTTCGACGTACTGCGCCCCGAGTTCGGCGTCTCCGGCCACCGGGCGAGCCTTCATGAGGGCTTGGAACTCCCAAGTCCGAGCCCACTTCCGGTAATAGGCGGCGTGCCCCTCCAACGTGCGTACCAGCGCTCCCGCCCTGCCTTCGGGTCGTAGCGCAGCGTCCACCTCGAAACAGGAATTACCCACGACCGTCATCGTGGTTCGGGCTAGTTTCGTCGCCAGTTCAAGGTCGCCATCTCCCACAAAGACCACGTCCACGTCGCTGACGTAATTCAGCTCGCGGCCACCGCATTTGCCCATGGCGATCACAGCCAGGCGTGTCCGCTCCTGGAAACCCGCCACGCCACACTGCGACAACGCAACTTCCAAACCCGCATTGAGCGCCGCTTCGGCGAGCGCGGTGAGTTGACCCGTGACCTCGACATAAGAAGGCGCATTGAGCTCTGGCTCCACGGTGTGACCGAGGTCGCCAGCGGCGATCTCGAGCAGCAGACCGCGATACGCAGTTCGAAGAGCCTGCTCGGCGTCGTTGCGTGTACGCGTCGTGCCGTCCGCGCTGTTCGCGTTCACGCTGGCCAGAAGCTTGTCACGGTAGGAAGTGAAGTCCGTACCCTCTTCCCTGCTCAGCCGTCGCCACTCGCCTGGATTCCCGACGAGGAAGTCAGCGAGGGCGGTCGAGATGCCGAGCACGCCCAGGAGCCGGCCGCGTACCACCGCACTCTCTCGCAGCGTCTTTACGAGTTCCGGCCAGCCTGCTTGATCAACCTCGCGAAGGCGGTCCAAGCCGCGAAGGGCGAGATCGGGGTCGGCCACGCGGGAGAGTGAGACCAGAATGTTGACGATTGAGTCGTCGGGTCCCCGGTCGCTCCACCAGCCGGCGGCACGCAACTGCTCCTCGGCCCGGCTGTCGGTGAAGCCGTACCGTGCGGGGGAACCCGCTCCTCGCGTGCGCTCTGCCATCAGCATCCACCGTAACCTTCCTCAGGCCCACGACCACTCCTGCGTTTCGGCAGCAAGGGACGTTTGCTGCGGATCTTCCGTAGCAAACGCCCCTTCCTCCATAACGGCGGGGCTAGGTTAGAGGGAGGGGGTGGGCCGCTGGGGTGACGAGACCGGTGCAGAGCTGAACGAAACGGGTGGCGAATGGGCGCCAGGTCTCGGCCAGGTCGGCATGGACCGCAGCGAGGGTCTCGGTGGTGAAGGCGTCTTCACGCGCGGTGGCGGCCATGGCTGGCGCGTCGCGTGCCCATGACTGGACAACTTCCGTGGTCGTCTCGATATGGAACTGGATACCGTACGCAGTGCGGTTCAGGCGGAACGCCTGGTTCGGGTAGCGAGGAGCGGAAGCCAGTAGTACTGCGCCTCGGGGAAGGGTTGTTATGACGTCCTCGTGGAATTGCATGACGTCGGGCATGAGGGGGAGATCGGCGAACAGCGGATCGGTCCAGGCGGCGTCTCGTTTCGACACCAGGCCGGCACCGACTTCCGCGCCGTGTTCACCGGGTTCGACTCGGCCACCAGCCGCGACAGCGAGAAGCTGAGCACCTAGGCAAATGCCCAAAGTGGGCAGTCCGGTACTTACCGCCTTCGCGAGCAGGTCCCGGACCTTGGGTAACCAAGGGTGACCTGCATCGTCTTGGGCGCTCATCCCGCCGCCCAGGCAGACGAGTCCTTGAAACCCATCCGCGGTGTTTGGCACGGTGTCGGCAGGAGGTGCCAGAACATCCAGTTCGGCACCCGCATTGGTGAGCCAGTCGCCAAGCGGGCCGACCGGATCGGATTCATCGGGTTGGATGATCAAGAGACGTGGCGCGCTCACCGGATCAGGATACGGGCATGAAAAAGCCCTGAGGCCCTGGGAAACCGGTTGGGGTTCTCCAGGGCCTCAGGGTTTGAGGTTTGTGTTCGGCGGTGTCCTACTCTCCCACACTCTTTCGGGTGCAGTACCATCGGCGCTGGTGGGCTTAGCTTCCGGGTTCGGGATGGGTCCGGGCGTTTCCCTCACCGCTGTCACCACCGAAACTCTGTGAAACAACACACAGTAGTTTGGTTGATCGTGTGTGGTGTTTCAGAGTTGTAGAGTGGATGCGTGAGCATGTTTGTGGGTAAGTCCTCGGCCTGTTAGTACCAGTCAACTCGTGAACACATTGCTG